>NZ_JBIVVR010000017.1:0-179373 GCF_044757755.1 Streptomyces sp. NPDC091209
CCAACGTCGCCCGGACACGGTTCACTTCATGTGCGTCCACACACCCAACATGCTCTTGATCAGCACTGATAGGAAGACCTAACGGAGTCCTACTAGTGCTGTGACCGCGAAGGTTCACCGGGTTGGGTCGTTTCGATGGCTTCCTATACCAGTACAGTCGGCGCACTACAGAAGCAGAGGAGCCCCGGTGCGCAAAAGAGACAGCAACGCTGATGGCCACGGCCAGCGGGCCGTGGCCATCAGGTGGATACAGATCGTGCTGTTCGGAGTCGTTGTCCTGCTGGTCGGATTCCGTATCTGGGAGCGAGAGCACAGCGGTGGTTCGAACTCGATCGAGTTCGGGCTGATGGCCGCATTGGCACTGTCCATTGGCGTACTGGAACGCTATCGGGCAAACGCCGCCAAACAGTCTTGGTGACTCACCTTCCAGCCGGATCAGGCCGCCGCTGACAGGGGCCGACCACCCCAGCGGATGCCTTTCTCGCTGCGGATGCGGGCGCGTTCACGTCGTTCGGCGGCCAGGACGTCGCGGTGGCGGGCATTGGCGTTGCGCCAGCGCAGGTAGGCGTGCAAGGCCCGGGTCACCCTTTCGGGGGTGCCCATCGGAGGGAGTGGTGGGGGTGGGCCGCGAAGGGCTTTGGTGCATACCAAACAGCCCGCGGGATCCTCCGTCAAGAGAACTAGACCAACTGAGTTCATTCGGGTCGGCCCGGGTCAACTCCGCGTGGGTGGAAGGCCGTAGCGGCTGCACACCCTTGCCGGGCCGCCCGGTGCCGGCACCTCACCGGTCCGCGCCGGCCGAAACGCCGGGCCCCCGTGCCGCCCGACATGATCGCCTGCCTCGGGGTAGTGGCCTGCACCGCCTGATCCCCGCACTGAGCGGGTCTGCGGGACGGCTCGGATCTCGCCATGCGGCAGGGTTCGCGCCTGCCGGAGGGGAGACGCCGGCCGAGTTGGAGCACCCGGTGCGCTGGTTGCCCGTACCAGGCACGCACCTGCGACGGTAGCTCGTGCCGCGACCCCGCCGCGAGCGCACGGTCGCTCGGAGTGAACGGGGCCCCGAAGTTGCCCAGTTGTCCTTCCAGCACTCGGAGACCGAGCTCCGTTCGGTGGTATCGGGCACGCCGCCGCTGGATTCGCGGCTCGACGGCCTTGCCCTCGCGCTCGGGTTCCACGCCGTCGACCTCTATGTGATCGCCGACGTCCCGGCCCCGGAAGCCCTCACCCCCCGGGACCGGGAAGCCGGGTTCGCCATCGCGGACCTTGTCCGGATCGCGATGGCACCGCCGTCGGACCGGAGAGCCCACGGCCACGGCTTGTCGATCGGCTACCGCTGGAACTCCAACGCACGGGGCCGGCCTGCGTCCTCGACGGCACGGGCTCGTGTCGAACGGCTGGCCGAGTTCGGCCGCAGGGTCCGCCAGGGGCGCGGAGCCGCTCGCCGGTCCCGCCCGCGGCGCTCGGGGCCCGGGGTGGTGGCGCCGAACGTGCCCGTCTGTGAACTTCGCGCTCAGAAAGTCTTGCTGGCCTCGTTGACATGCCACAAGCGCACGCGTTTCACTCGACACTCGTGGATGGCAACGTTGTCAGGCCGCGGGAGCGACCGGAACTGCTGCCTGTCGCCGGCGTTCCGGCTTTCTCCGGCGCGCCGCCACCTGATGTGCGAAGCACGAACTGCTGCGGAGGCAAACGATGGTGAGACCCCGACGCTCAGCTGTGCCACGTGACCGAAAGAGACTCCGTCAACGCCTCGCCGTGATCTGCGTCTTGGGCATGACCGCCCTTCCGCTTCCGGCGATCGGGAGCGCCCATGCCGCGAGCACCCCGACGCCGGCCTTAGTGACGGACCCCGCCTCCCTCGTCAACCCCCTCATCGGCACCTCCGGTGCGGTGGACACCTTCCCCGGCCCCGACATGCCGGCCGGCATGGTGCAGTGGGGTCCCGACACGACGCCCAACCGTGCTGAGGGCGGCGGCTACGAGTACAACGACAACAAGATCTCCGGCTTCAGCCTCACCCACCTTTCGGGACCCGGCTGCCCGGTCGCGGGCGACCTGCCCGTCCTGCCGGTGACCGGCGCGCTGTCGGGCAACCTCGGCAGCGCGTCTGTCGGCTTCAGCCACGACGACGAGCAGGCCGGCATCGGGCACTACAAGGTCACCGACGCGAACGGGGTCAAGACCCAGTTGACCGACACCACCCGCGCCGGGCTGGGCACCTTCACCTTTCCCGCGGGCCAGCAGGCGAACCTGCTGTTCAAGCTGAGCGGGGGCGCCACGCAGGTGGACGGAACCCGCGTCCAGGTGGTGAACAGCAAGGAGATCAGCGGCGCGATCGACAGCGGTCACTTCTGCGGCGCGAGCAACAGGTACACGCTGCACTTCGACATCAAGTTCGACCAGCCGTTCACCGCGAGCGGTACCTGGGTCGGCGGCACCGTCAACCCCGATGCGACGTCGCTGAAGGCGGGCAAGGTCCAACAGACCCTTCAGGCGCCCAAGTCCGCGCCGCTGAAGGAGAAGCACTTCACGGTCCCGGCGAAGCCGGCCCCGACGATCCACGGGAGCGGTGACAAGGCCTCCGGCACGCCGTCCCCGTCATCGAGCGCCGGCGCGGCACCCCGGTCGCCCGCCGCGGGCAAGACCGCCCAGCCTCCCACGACCGGCGCGAACGGCATGTACCTGACCTTCGACACCTCCTCGAACCCCACGGTGAGCGCAAAGGTCGGCATCTCGTATACGAGTGACGCAGGTGCGGCGGACAACCTCACCACCGAGATCAGGAACTGGAACGTCGACGCCGTCGAGCAGGCCAACCATGACGCCTGGAACGCGGTGCTGAACAAGATCCAGGTGGGCGGCGGGTCCTCCGACCAGCAGGTGCAGTTCTACACGGCGCTCTACCACGCGCTGCTGCACCCGAACGTCTTCTCGGACGACAACGGCCAGTACATGGGTATGGACAACCAGGTCCACAAGCTGGCCAAGGGGCAGAAGGCCCAGTACGCCAACTACTCCGGCTGGGACACCTACCGCTCCCAGACCCAGTTGATGGCGATGGCCGAACCCAAGGTCGCGGGTGACGTCGTCACCTCGATGCTCAACGGCTACGACCAGACGGGCCTGCTGCCCAAGTGGGCCTCGAACAACGGCGAGAGCTACGTGATGGTCGGTGACCCGGCCGCCGGCATCATCGCCGACGCGTACGCCTTCGGCGCGAAGGGCTTCGACACGGACAAGGCGCTGGCCGCCCTGCAACACGAGGCCACCGTCCCGAACAACGACCGCCCCGGCGAGTCGGTGCGGGACGCGAAGGGCTACCTCCCGCTGGACGAGAACGACTACGGCTGCTGCAATTTCTACGGCCCGGTCTCCACGCAGTTGGAGTACGACTCCGCCGACTACGCCATCGCCGCCTTCGCGAAGTCGCTGGGCGAGACGGCCGTCCACGAGAAGTTCGCCACCCGCGCCCAGGACTGGATGAACGTCTTCAACCCGCAGACCGGCTACATGCAGGGCAAGAACAAGGACGGGCAGTTCGCGGGCGGTTTCACCGCTGGCACCTCCAACGGCTTCGTGGAGGGCACGTCTGCCCAGTACACGCCGATGGTCCCGTTCAATCTGCAACAGCTCATCCAGGCGCGCGGCGGTGACAAGGCGTACTCGTCCTACCTGGACAGTCTGCTCGACAACATCACGGACCCCGGCAACACCAATGCCGACCTGAGCAACGAGCCCAGCGTGGAGATCCCTTGGGAGTACGACTACACGGGCCAGCCGTGGAAGACTCAGGCGGCCGTCCGCGAGGCCCAGCAGCACCTGTACTTCAACGCTCCGGTCGGCTCGTTCGGCAACGACGACCTCGGCGCGATGAGCTCCTGGTACGTCTGGTCCGAGCTCGGCATGTACCCGGAGACCCCGGGCACGGACACACTGGCGCTCGGCAGCCCGGCGTTCCCGGTGGCCAAGGTGACCTTCGCAGGCGGCAAGACGGTGCGGATCAACGCGCCGCAGGCCGCGCCCGACGCGCCGTACGTGCAGTCGCTCGACGTCAAGGGCAAAGAGTGGAAGACCTCCTGGCTGACCTACCAGAAGTTCCAGGGCGCGGGCACCATCGACTTCACGCTCGGCACCCAGCCCAACACGTCCTGGGCGTCCGACCCGTCGGCGGCGCCGCCGTCGGACACCACGGGCGGCGGCCGGGTGCTGGCCGCGACCGGTCCCTCAAGCGACGGTCTGGTGCTCCAGCCGGGCACGACCGGTGACGGCACACTCGACCTGACCAACCTCGGCAGCGAGGCCGTCACGGTCGACTGGAAGGCGACAGTGCCCTCCGGCGTCACGCTGGACACGGCGTCCGGCTCGCTGACGCTGCCCGCTTCGGGCAGCGCCGAGGCGAAGGTCCATGTGACGGCGGGCGCGAACGAGGGGACGTTCCCGGTCACCTTCGCACTGACCGACCACGGCACCGGTGCGGCGCTGACCGGGGCGACCCTCCGCGTGGCCGTGGCCAAGGCCGGGGCGCTGTGGCCGTACGACACCAATGAGGGCATCTACCCCGACGGCGCCGGCTTCTCGGGCGGCTTCGACAGCGGCGGCTGGGCCTTCTCTCAGAACGCGCTGGCGGCGGCGGGCATCACGAGTGGCTCCACCTTCACGGTCGACGGCATCTCCTACACCTGGCCGACGGTGACCTCCGGTCAGCTGGACAACCTGGAGATGGCCGGCCAGACCATCTCGATGCCAGCCGGCACGTCGGGTGGGTCGCTGGGTCTGCTGGGCACGGCGACCAACGCGCCGAGCAGCGGGGTCTCGGGCACGGTGACCGTCACCTACACCGACGGCACCACCTCCCAGGCGACGGTCGGCTTCTCGGACTGGACACTCAACGCCGGGTCGAGCAAGCCGCTTCCGGGTGACACGACGGCCGCCGCGACGGCCTACCGGAACACCGGGAGTGGGGGCCGGGACAGCGTGAAGACCTACGTCTTCGCCACGAAGGTCCCGCTGGATTCGTCCAAGCAGGTGGCGTCGGTCACGCTGCCGGTGACGGGCTCGACGGGCACCGACCACCTGTTCTCGTACGGCTTCGGCCAGTAAAAGGCACTGCAGGCACTGACGAAAAGGGGCGGTTCCCGGGCTCACGCCCGGGAACCGGCCCGGCCGGGCGTGCGAGCCCGGACCGGGTCCTGGCGGCCCTCGGCCGACACCCGCCCGCAGAACGCAAACCGCAGCCCACTGGCCGGCGGCATGCCGCCGGGGGAGGAGCAGGGAATCCGATTGCGGGCCCAATCGGTCACAAGATGGTCGTCCGTGGCGGGATGCCGATGTCCTCGCCCACACCCGCCTTGTGATGGAGACGGGTCAACCGATGCAGAAGATGCCGATGTCCGCCCGGAGGGCTGCTGCCGGCGCGTCGGTCGGCCGAGGTCATCGGAGGTGGACCAGGATCCGGCCGGCGTTGGTCGGATCCGTCTCCACGCGGGCGTAGAGCTTCTTGATGTGCTTCTGCGCCAGCACGGCCAGCACCCGCTTCTTCAACTGGCCTGTCCCCTTGCCCGGGATGATCTGGACGATGCCGACCCCGGTGGCGGCGGCCTTGAAAAGGGTCTGCCGCAGAGCCACATCGATGTCGCGATCGTTGCGGAAGATCGGGTGCAGATCCAGGGTGAGCAGGGCCATCGCCTCCGATGCGCACGGTCGCCGGGCGGCGCCGGGTCCCCGTGGGGGCTCGTCGTACGGTCGCAGCGTATGCGATCCCCCCGACCCCCGTCCCACTCCGCGGGTCCCGTGATCCGCGAGAACTCCGGGAACCGGGGCAGCCGCCGTCTTCTCCTGCGTATCCACGTCTCCGTGCTCCCGGCCAAGACCGCGCAGGGCCACGCGCTTCAGGAGACACTCGCGGTGTGTCCAAGGCCGGGCGCATCCTCAAGACCGGCGTGCGCGGGAGCGAGGAGTTCAATGCGGCCCGGAAGACGATGAGCGATGGCATGAAGGCCATGTGGGCGGCGAAGAAGGGCGCGCTGGCGGATGCGAAGGCACTGTCCGGTCAGGCGCTGCCGAAGGCGGACGCGTTGAGGAACCTCGCCGGAGGCGGCCCGGAGGCCGCCTCGCTGAAGGCGTATCTCGGCGGGGCGGCGTCGCGGTTCCCGGAGTCCTCGCGGATCACGGGGGAGATCGCGAAGGGCGTGGGGGCGATTCGGCTCAGTCAGGGCGCGTTCTTCGCGGGGACGGCAGTGGACACGTTCGACAAGGCGTTCGGGATGGTCGGTCCGTACTTCGGAGCCAACAACTTCTGGACGGACGCCAAGAGTTGGGCAACAGTCGAGACCGGACCAACGTGGTGAGGATCGTCAGGATGGCAGGACGAGAAGCCGGTAATACCCAGCGCTCGCCCATCGAGGCCGAGCTTTCGAGGCGTGCGGCGGAGCAGGACATGGCGAGAGGAGGGACAGGGCGCCCCCTGCCACCGCTCATCCGTGAGTATGCGTATGTCCTTCTGACGTGCAGCTTCCTCGGGTTCTGGATATGGGCCGGCGTGTTGGCGCTCGGGCTGTGGCTGCTGGGGGCGGACCACCGCAGCCGAGCCGCCGAGAGCATGCTCCTCGCCGGATGGGTCATCTGCTGGCTCCTGACGCTCCCGGCCACCTTCCTCTGGCACGCACCCGAACTGCTCAAGCGAAAGCCGGGCCCCAGGCCGAAGACGGCCAAGGGCTTCGTCGGCTATCTGCTGCGCAACTCGCGCAAGGGTGTGTTCGACGGCTCCCTGCCGCTCACGCTTGACGCCGACGCGCCGCCGCCGCACTTCTGGCTGGTCGGGGGGCTGTTCACGCTGATCAGCGGGTGCGTGGCCGCGTCCGTGTCCGGCGCGATGGGCGGCGCTTGGGCGATCGCCTATTGGGTGGCCTTCGTGGCCTGCGCCGCCTCCGTCGGCATTCTCGTCCACGGCGCCCTCACCCGCCGAACCGCGCGCGGGCAAGCAGCCCGGAACAAGCCTGAGAAGTCGGGGACCGTACGGTGAGCGCCGCTCAGGAAGCGCCGGCGTCCCCGACGTCGTACGCCCTTGTCCTTCCACCGGGCTGGCGTCAGATCCCGCTCCGCCGCGGCACCGAGCGAGGCCTGAAGCGCGTTCTCGACCATGCCTTCGAGGGCATGCCCCGCGACGAGGTGTTCACCTACCGGCGGGATCTCGAGGCACGGCTGTGGCAGCGCATCGCGGATGCCCGGGAGGCCGACGGGCTCGACCTCTACCTGCCGGTCGAGTTGATGCACGGCATATCCGTTCCCGCCTCGATCCTGGTGTCGGAGACCCGCCTGGCCGAAGCCGATGACTCCGGTGCGGAGGAGAGGGCCCTGCTTCTGGCAGGCTCCGGGGACGGGCGGGAGGTCGTGGACCTCGACGGTGCGCCCGCCGTGCGTACTGAGCGGACCGCAGAGGCCGACCCCGGGCGTGGCGTCGAGTTCCCCTCCCGAAGCGTCGACTACCAGGTGCCGGTACCGGGGCAGGCGTCGCGATGGCTGACCGTCGCCTTCTCGACCGTCGGCGCGGAGGACGTGAATGGTGAGCTGTCCCTGCTGCTCGTCGATCTCTTCGACGCCGTGATGACCACGTTCCGCTGGCGTTCGGCCGGTGACGCCGAGATGTCTCAACCAGTCAAGAACCTCCGGGGTGTCCGATGACCGACTTCCCTTCCAGCATGCCCTCGTTGCTGCCCGAGCCCGGCGACTGGCCGCACGCCTCCTCCGTCTACGGGCTGGAGGTCGGCGATCCGGGACCCGAGTGGGTCGCGTTGCCTGACGGGCTGGTCGGCGTCCTCACCTACTACTGGCGCACCACCACCCGCCCCGCCGACATCCGCCTCGTCGCCTTCACCAACGAACTGGGCCGGCTCTACGGAGCCCTCCCCGATCTCGATGCCTTCGCCCGCGGCATCGTCCTCATCGGTGAGCCGGAACAGTGAGCCGGAACAGTGAGTCGGCGCGGGCGGTCCATCCAGTTCTGCCGCAGGATCCGTGTTTACAACGCGCGCCGAAATTAGGAGCGTTGGCCGGCCTGGCAGGGCAGGACAACGATGGGCCGAGACCGCGGTATGTCGTCCAGCACCGCCGAGGAACGCGTCGAGGAGCGGATCGAGGGGTGCTCGATCCGCTCGGGCCGGGGAACTCTCGCCACCAGTGGGTCGCCGCCCCGGGCGCGGCCGGAACCAGGTCCTGCCGGACGGGCGCGTCGCCGACGAGTGACGAACCGGCCTCGCCGCGCTGCGCGTTGCTGGGGGATACAACGACAAGGATCGAGCAATGACCCGACTGAGCGTCGAGATTCGCCCCTCGTGGATAGCCCGCCTTTTCCATCTGGCCTTCACCCGCCCATTCGTGGACATCGACGGGACCGAATCGCGGGCGCAGTGGGGGACGACGGAAATTCCGGTCGCCCCGGGTGCGCACGAAATGGGCGTGTACTTCCGCTACCGCGGGCAGAAATCCGCCCGCCTGGGTATCGGGAGCGCCGAGTTCACGGTGGACGGTTCGTCGGATCCCTTGGTCGTGAGGGCGGTCCTGGGCGTGCGTAACGGAAGCCCTTTCAAGGTCGACGTCGGCTGACCGCACGGGACGAGGTGGCCGCGCCGCCCCACGCGCGGCCATCCCCGCGCCGCCCCATGCGCGGCCATCCCCGGGTCGCTTCCCATGCGCGGCCATCCCCGGGTCGCTTCCCATGCCGGCCCCGCGTCGGGCCGCACGGTGTCCGCCCGACCTGCCGCGCACGGATTGCCCGCCTAACAGGAAACTCTATTTGCGCGATAAGAGCAGCCTGTCAAATACATAAGCAAATTCCGCGAGTTCACGCCTTTCTGTGTGTGACTCAAGAATGCCCTGTCCATCTGACGGTGCGTTGAGATTTCAGTAAGTTCGTTGATAATGTTGTCAACAATCGCACGGAGGCGGCCGGAGGCCTTTCGTGTGTTTCGGCCCTGCCCGCAACCGCTGACGAGCGGCTCGCGGATGTGAGGCATTGTCCGGTATCCACCCGGACGGAGTCATCTCGAAGCCGGCCCATGGGTGCTTGCCCGTACGGCCGGGACGTCATTCCAGGTTCAAAGGAGTGGTTCGTGAGCAGAGAAAGAACCCGTCGAGTGCGCACGCGACGGACTTGGCGAGGTATAGGCGGCGTCGTCGCCGCAATCGCGCTGGTCGGCGGGGGATTTGCTGTGGCAAATGCCTCGACGGATGTGCGGGCCGGTACATCGGCCGCAGGCGTCAAGCGCCCTGTCGACCAGCATGCCACCGGCGCGAAGGCCGTGGTCAGCGCCGCCAACGCGTTCCTGAACACACTGGACGCCGACCAGCAGGCGGAGGTGCTGCTGGACTTCTCCGAGGCGAACGCGACGGCGTGGTCGAACCTGCCGTGCGGCTCGTCCTGCCGGCCCGGGATTCGGCTCGGTTCCCTGACCGACACTCAACTCGCTGCCGCCATCAAGGTGTTGAAGGTCGCCACGGGCGGCGGCAAGGGCACCGGGTACGACCAGATGACGCAGGTCATCAAGGCTGACGACGTACTCGACGCGGCACAGAACTCCAGCTCCGCCTCCGCGCCGGCGCCTACGGACAGCGCGTCCGGTACGACCTCGGCCGACCCGTCCGCCTCCGCGGACCCGAGCTCGTCGGCCACCGACGCCCCGACGGCCACGGACGCTCCGACCGGCAGCGACGCTCCGACGGGCACCCCGCCGTCCGGCGGTCCTGGCGGCGGTGGCGGTGGCGCGTTCGGCTACGGCAGCGGCGTCTACTTCATGGCGTTCCTGGGCACCCCCTCGGCGGACGGCACCTGGCAGTTGCACTTCGGTGGCCACCACCTCGCCGTGAACATCACCTACCGGGACGGCAAGCCGGTGAGCGGCAGCCCGTTCTTCATCGGCGTCGAGCCCACCACCTGGACCGCGGACGACGGCACCACGTACACGCCCCTGGCCGAGCAGCGAAACGGCCTGCTCGCGCTGACCGGCAGCCTGAACACGGAGCAGTTGACGAAGGCCAAGCTGTCCGAATCGTTCAGTGACGTGCTCCTCGGACCGGGCAAGGACGGCCAGTTCCCGGAGACCAAGGAGGGCATCCCGGTCAGCTCGCTCACGCCCAAGCAGAAGCAGTTGGTCCTGCGGGCGATCCATCCCTGGGTCGCCAACGTGGACGACGCCACCGCGAAGCGGCTCATGAAGACGTACGAACACGAGCTGAACCAGACCTACGTCGGCTACTCCGGCGGCACCGGCCTGGACACCCAGGGCGACTACGTGCGGATCGACGGCCCCGGCCTCTGGATCGAGTTCGTCTGCCAGAGCGGAGTCGTCTTCCGGGGCCAGATCCACTACCACTCCGTGTACCGGGACCACACCCGCGACTACGGAAGCGAGTTCAGCTTCTCATGACCCGACCGCGGAACTGGCTGACCACAGCACTACGCCTGGTGGCCGGGATCGCGATCGCGGCACCGGCGGCGCTCCTGCTCGGGGCGTCGCCGGCCGCCGCGCACCCGATGCCGCACTCGGTGGTCCAGCTCGACGTGTACAAGGCATCGGTCACCGCGCGGCTGGAACTGCCGGTCGACGACTTCTCCCGGGCGAGCGGGATCGACCTGAACAGCGTCGAACCGGCCGCTCTGCCCGCCGACGCGACGGCCATCCGTGCCTACCTCGGCCGGCACATCCGCCCGGTCACCCTCCAGGGGAAAACGTGGCGGGTCGCCATCGGCGCGCTGAGTCTGAGCCGCGCCGAGCAGACCTCCACCGGCCCCTACCGCGAGCTGGTCGCCAAGGCGGTGCTCACGCCTCCGCCCGGCGGTGACGTGCGGCACTTCACCCTGAACTACGACGTGATCGTCCACCAGGTCGTCACCCACGTGGCGCTGGTCTCCGTACGACAGGACTGGGCCGCCGGTCGGGTCGGCGGCGGAGGCGCCACCCAGGTCGGCACCGTCAGCCTCGACATCCGGCACATGAAGGTCCCGCCCCTGACCGTCGACCTCGGGAACGGCAGCACCTGGCGCGGCTTCCTGGCCATGACCGAACTCGGCGGCGAGCACATCCTCACCGGTGCCGACCACCTGTTGTTCCTGCTCATCCTGCTCCTGCCCGCACCGCTGCGGGCCACCGGGCGACGCTGGCACGGTCTGGTCGGCGCCCGCGCCGCCCTCGGACGCATAGGCCGCGTCACGATCGCCTTCACCGTCGGCCATTCCGTCGCTCTGGCCGCCACCGCCCTCGGTCGCCTGGAGATCCCCGGCCGACCGGTCGAGGCGTTCATCGCCGTCAGCATCCTCGTCGGCGCCGTCCACGCGATCCGCCCTCTGTTCCCGGGCCGGGAAGCGGTGGTCGCGGGCGTCTTCGGCCTCGGCCACGGCATGGCGTTCTCCTTCGTGCTCGCCGAGATGCATCTGTCCACCGGACAACTCGTGTTCAGCCTCTTCGGCTTCAACCTGGGCATCGAACTGGTCCAGTTGCTGCTGGTCTGCCTGGCGCTGCCCGCGCTGCTGGTGACGGCGCGGCTGAGGGTGCAGCCCGCGCTCCGGGTGGGCGGGGCGCTGCTCACCGCCACGGCGGCCGTCGGCTGGCTGGCCGACCGGCTCGGCCTGCCCAACCCGGTCGCCCGGACGGCCGACAGCGCCGGATCCCACACCACACTGATGCTGGCCGCCCTCGCGCTGTCGGCGGTGGCCTGCATCGGCTGGGCACTGTCCACCCGGTGGCGCTCGGAAGTCGAACAGGGTGGTGGTGTCTTCCTCGGGCTATGGCCACGGTCGCGGCCGGAGGCGGAGGCCGCACCTGGAGCGGCTCTTCCACCCAGCCCGCGCGAGAGAGCCGGTCGGGTTCTGGGGGCAGCCGATCAGGGACCGGTCGAACAGGCGGAGATGACGGGCGGCTGACTGCGCCGCGGTCCGGATCACCGGTGCCTGCTCCGATGTGACGGTCGACGTCGAGGAGTGTTGCGCCGGCACGGCCGTCGGGGACCGGCCGGACGCGGCAACTTTGGGGTTTCGGACCGCGATTCGGCGACGGCGACGGGCCGGTGCCGGACCCGGCCACGCGTCAGGCGGTCAGCACGCCTGCCGCGAGCCGATCGCTCACGTCCCCCACCACCCCCGTGCCGAGGGAGCCCGCCCGGGTCAGAGGCGTCTCGAAGCCCCTGAGCCCTGGGCGGCGGAAGATTTCGGCGTACACGGCCTGCTCCTCCAGGGGGAGTTGGAGTACCTGAAGGCGCCGGATGTCGACCCTGGCCGAACTGGAGGCGTGGGTGCCCGCCTGGCGTCGGTTGACGGGTGCGCGCAGACAGCCTGCGAGGAACGGCGTCGACCCCTCGCCGCTGGAGAACCAGGTGCTCAGGACGAGCGCTGCCGAGCTTCGGGCCCAACTGCATGGAATGGCGACGGCGTTGGCGGCGACGAAGCTCAAGTATGGGTGATTCGAGCGTGCCGAGACAGGCTCACCACATGCGAAGCCCCGTGAACCGGCGGGCAGGACTGTCCGCGACCGATGACCTGAGTGAGTGTTCGGTCCCCGACCCGTGGTCGTGTGGATCCTCGCCCGCCCCCGGTCGACTCGTCGAAGAAGTGGCGGACCCGCATCACAGAATCGACGTACCCACCCGTACAGCCGGGGTTGGCCCGAGACTTGGCCGTACATCGATGCCCAAAAGGCGCTCGCCATCCGAGAGGACCAGAAACCCCCATGAGCAAGGCCGATGACGCCAAGAACCTGATCCAGCAGGCTCTCGACAAGGCGTTGGTCGCCCAGCAGCCGCTGGCGATGAAGAACGTCGAACGCCTGCGGCGAGTCCACCCCGACGACACTCCACAGGAGTTGATCCGCCGGTTGGACCGGTAGGTATCGCCGAGCGAGCGCGCCGTCTGTTCGGGGACGAGGAGGAACGCGGCGAGAAAGGCTGAGTGGGCGCCGATCGTCAGCCGTGTGCCCAGCCGGGCCGCAGCCCCGACCGGGAAGAGCCGCTTTCCGTCCCGGACCGTGTCGGTCTGCTGGTCGCCGTGGAGCAGACCGGCGGCGGACGGATCGGTCGTCGACACGACGGCCCGCGTGCGAAGCCCGTCGTGCCTGGTCGTCGGTGCCCGCGCGACGGCGTCCCGTAGCCGCGCATCTCGCACCGCGTTCTGACGGGAGTTGATGTGGCGGGAACCCGAACCCGAGGGTGCCCGCCACATCAGTGCCGTGGGTGGATCAGATGGGTCAGTTGGAGAACCAGGGGTTGCCGCCGCCCAGCGACCACACCGAGACCTTGGTGACGCCGAGGCCCTTGAGGACCGCGAGCTTGCGGTCCATGGCGACGCTGTCGACGTAGTCGTACAGGACGCCGCCGGAGGTCCAGCGGATCTCGCCGGACGAGGCGTCCCGGCGGCTCTCTATGGTCGCCGGGTTGCTGGAGAAGCCGGGGCTCTTCTTCATGTCGCTGAACTGGATGTTGCCCGTCACGGAGTTGAGGTCGCACGGGTCGGGCGCGCTGTAGCCGTAGGAGGGCACGCCGATGATCAGGCGGTTGGAGTCGGGGATCTTGCCCTGCGCGTACTGGGTGACCTTCTTCAGCCAGTCGTAGGGGCTGATGGGCAGGCAACGGGCGCCGTCGGCGGTGTCGAACTCCTCGTCGTAGGCCATGATCACCACGTCGTCGGCGCCGGTGGCGGCCACGGCCGCGTAGTCGTAGAACGAGGCGTCCTCGGTCATCGCCGGTGCGTCGACCTGGAGGCGCTTGCCCTTGGCGTGCAGGGCAGTGGCCAACTGCTTGAGAAACGTCTTGTAGTTGGTGAAGTCGGCCGAGCTCCAGGACCAGTAGTCCTCCAGGTCGACGTCGACGCCGCTGAGCCCGGCGTCGCTGACGAGGGAGGTGACCTTGGTGACGGCCGCCGTACGGGTGCTGTTGCTGCTGACCAGGGCGTGGACGTCGGCGGTGGTCATGCCGGAGAGCGTCGGGTACTGGTACGTCGAGTGTGCCTTGAGGTCGGCGACGTTGGCCGCGCTGTAGCTGTTGCAGCTGCCGTCGGCGGTGGTCTCCAGTTTCACCGAGCCGTTGCTCTGGACCGACCAGTACTCGGGGTTGAGGGCGCCGTTCTTCACCCTGTTGTCGGCGTACTCGCTCTTGGCGGTGCAGGTGGAGTTGCCGGTCGACCCGGGGTAGAGCCAGGTCTGGAGCTGGACGCCCGAGGTGCCGGAGGCGGCGGTGGTCGCGGAGCCTGAGGCGGTGGTGTCGGCCGGGACCGAGGCCGTACAGGCGAGCAGCGTGGTGACCGTGGAGGCCACGACGCCGGTCACGGTGAGTGCGTAGCGGAACATGATCGGTCCTTTCTGGTGGGGAGAGGCGTGCCTTTCGGGTGGGGAGGGCGTGCGGGATCGCCGCGTCGGCCCGAGAGTCGGCGCGGTGAACTGGTG
The DNA here is from genome assembly GCF_044757755.1 of Streptomyces sp. NPDC091209. Taxonomy (NCBI): domain Bacteria; kingdom Bacillati; phylum Actinomycetota; class Actinomycetes; order Kitasatosporales; family Streptomycetaceae; genus Streptomyces; species Streptomyces sp. NPDC091209. The sequence continues at coordinate 14,424 of NZ_JBIVVR010000017.1, forward strand.
CGCTGAGGTGGCTAGTTGCTCCAGTAGGGGTCGAAGACCAGGGTGTCGGCGCCGGGGACGGTGGTGGCCGCCGACCAGGAGCCGTCGACGACGCGTCCGCCGTCCGGCCGGGCGGCCAACGACAGCCTGGTGAAGATGCGGTAGCGGTCTCCTCGGTAGACGGAGCGGGTGAATTCGACGATCCGCCCCGCCGCGTCCCTGGCCGCCCGTTCGAAGAGCAGGGCGGGAGTGTGCACGGAGACGCCGAGGAGTTCCGCCTCCCACTCGTCGACCACGGTCGGCTCGATGCTCTGCGTGGCGTCGCTCAGCAGGATCTCGTAGCGCCGGCCCAGCAGTCGGTAGAAGGAGTCGGTCTCCAGGTCGCGGGCGGTCAGCCCGGGGACCAGCGCGTGCGGCACGTGGAGGGTCTCCACACACATCGGGTCGCCGTCCACCGTCCGCAGCCGGGTGATCCGCAGGATCTGCTCGCTGGGCGCGATGCCCAGCCTGCGGCCGATCCGGGGTCCGGCGGCGACGGTCTTGAAGTCCAGGGTGCGGCTGGCCCAGGTGCCGTCCACGCCGCCGACGCCCAGGCCCGGTGCCTGCCCGGGGGCGCTGCCGCTGAGGTGCTGGGCGACCTTGGCGCGGGCGACGAAGACACCGCGCCCGTGCTCCCGCACCAGCAGACCGTCACGGACGAAGTCGTCGACCACCGCGCGCAGGGTGGGGCGCGAGACCCCGAGTTCCTCGCACAGCTGCCGCTCGCCCGGGAGGGGGCGGCCCGGCCCGGTCTCCTCGACCAGGTCGAGGAGGCGGGTGCGGATGCGTTCCCGCTTCTCCCAACGGCTCTCACCGCTGACCATTCCTACCAACTTTCTTTACCAGTGGTTCAATTTGAGCTGGCGCAACGTAACACTTTGATGGCTTTACTCGCGCGGCTTCGTGCAACGGACGCGCTTGACACTGACCAAATGGTGCCCCAGCATGTGCCCACTGGTCAATAAGTGGTAAGCGAATTCGCCGGAGGTTCCATGTCCGAGTCCCGTGGCGGACCCGTCACCCGTACCGCCCGCCGTACCGTCGCCGCGTCGCTGCTGGCGGTGACGGCGCTGCTGGCCGCAGCATGCACCACCGGCGGCGCCACGTCGAAGGCGGACACCGGCGCCGACGACACCACTCCGGTCACCATCACCTTCTGGCACGGTCTCAGCTCCCCGCACGAGATCGCCTCGGTCGACGCGGTGCTGGCCAAGTTCCGCAAGAAATACCCGTACATCACCGTCAAGGCCGTGGCCGCCCAGACCGACGACAAGGTCAACCAGGCCATCCGCGGCGGCACCGCCCCCGACGTCGCGTCCTCGTTCAACGCCGCGAACGTCGGCGGCTGGTGTTCCAGCGGGGCCTTCCAGGACCTCACCCCGGACATCAAGGCCGACCACGTGGACATGAGCCAGATCCCGAAGGCCGTCCAGTCGTACACCGTCTTCGGCGGCAAGCGCTGCACCATGCCGTGGCTCGCCGACACCTTCGGCCTGTACTACAACCCGGCGAACTCCGGGTCCTCACCCGGGTGGTGCTGCCGATGATGCGTCCGGCGCTCGTCGCGGTCGGCCTCTTCTCCTTCTTCAACGCCTGGAACGACTACTACGGCCCGCTCATCTATACCGGCGAGACGCCCGCACACTGGACCCTGGCCCTGGGCCTGGCGACCTTCAAGACCTCCCATGCGGTGCAGTGGAACCTCACCATGGCGGCGACCCTCATCGCGATGGCGCCGGTGATCATCGTCTTCCTTTTCGCACAAAAGGCCTTCGTCGAGGGCGTCACGCTGACAGGAGTCAAAGGTTGAAGATCACCGTTGTCGGCGGCGGATCCACGTACACCCCCGAACTGGTCGACGGATTCGCCCGGTTGGGCCTCCCCGTCAGCGAGATCGCCCTGGTCGACCCCGACCCGGAGCGGCTGGACGTCATCGCCCCGTTCGCCCGCCGCATCCTGGCCCGCCAGGGCAGCCCCGCGAAAATCACCACCACCGCCGACCCGGACGCCGGCATCGACGGGACCGATGCCGTGCTGTTCCAGCTCCGCATCGGCGGCCAGGCCGCCCGGCACATCGACGAGACCTTCCCGCACGAGTGCGGCTGCATCGGCCAGGAGACGACCGGCGCCGGGGGATTGGCCAAGGCCCTGCGCACCGTCCCGGTCGTCCTCGACCTCGCCGAACGGGTCGCCAAGCGCGCCCCGAACGCCTGGATCGTCGACTTCACCAATCCCGTCGGCATCGTCACCCGCGCCCTCCTCGACGCCGGCCACAAGGCAGTTGGGCTCTGCAACGTCGCCATCGGCTTCCAACGCACCTTCGCCGACTGGCTCGGCGTCGACCACGAGCGCGTCGTCCTCGACCACGTCGGCCTCAACCACCTGACCTGGGAACGGGCGGTGCGGCTCGACGGCGTGGACGTCCTGCCGCGCATCTTCGACGAACACGGTCAGGCCCTCGCGGACCGGCTGCGCATGCCGCTGGACGTGGTCCGCAGACTGGGCGTCGTCCCCTCCTACTACCTGCGCTACTACTACGCCCACGACGAGGTTCTGCGCGAGCAGCTCAGTGAACCCTCCCGCGCCGAACAAGTCGCGCGCATGGAGAGCGACTTGCTCAAGATGTACGCCGACCCGGCCCTGACGGAGAAGCCCGCCCTGCTGGACAGGCGCGGCGGCGCCTACTACTCCGAGGCCGCCGTCCAGTTGGTGCACGCCCTCACCGCCGGCACGGGCGACATCCGCGTCGCCAACGTCCGCAACAACGGCACCCTGCCCTTCCTCCCCGACGACGCCGTCATCGAGGTCCCGTCCCGCATCGACGCCCAGGGCGCAACTCCTCTGCCCGTCAAGGCCGTAGAACCACTCTTCGCCGGACTCATCGCCCATGTGACGGCCTACGAGGAACTGGCCCTGGAAGCAGCCCTGCACGGCGGTGTCGACCGGGTCGCGACGGCGCTGCTGGCGCATCCGCTCATCGGACAGGTCAAGGTCGCCGAGGAGTTGGCGGCGAAGCTGGTCGCCGCCAACCGCGCACACCTGTGGTGGGCCTGATGACCACAGGTCTGCTTCTGGCCGTCGACGGCGGCAACTCCAAGACGGACGTTGCCGTGTTGAGGAAGGACGGCACGATCCTGGGCCGCGCAAGGGGCGGTGGCTTCCGCCCGCAGGCGGTCGGTGTCGACGCGGCGATGGACGTATTGGCCGCGTTGCGCGCCGAGGCGATGGCGTCGGCGGGTGTGGCGGACGACGTCGAGGCGGACGGCATCACGGCCTTCCTCGCCGGGGCCGATCTGCCGTACGAGATCAAGGCGTTGCGCGAGGCCGTCGGTGCCCGCCGCTGGGCGGTCACCCAACGCGTCGACAACGACTCCTACGCCGTCCTGCGCGCCGGCGCCAGCCGCCCCTGGGGTGTCGGAGTGGTCTGCGGCACCGGCATCAACTGCGTCGGCGTCGCCCCCGACGGCCGCACCACCGGCTTCGCCGCGCTCGGCCGGATCTCCGGGGACTGGGGCGGCGGCATCGATGTGGGCACGTCGGCGCTGTGGCACGCGGCGCGGGCGGAGGACGGCCGCGGCCCGCGAACGGCTCTTCGAAAGGCGGTGATTGACCACTTCGCCCTCCCCACGATCGCCGACGTCACCGCGGCCCTGCACAACGGCGACCTCCCCGCCATCCGTCTCAGCGAACTCTGCCCGGCGGTCTTCGCGGCCCGTGACGAGGGCGACGAGATCGCCACCGAACTGATCGAGCGCCTCGCGTCGGAGATAGCGAGAATGGCCCTGACGGTCCTGTGCCGCCTCCAACTCGCTGTCGCCCCGGACCCCGAAGTGGTCCTGGGCGGAAGCGTGTTGGCCGCCGGCCACGCGGCGCTTCTCGACGACGTCGAACACCGCCTCAGGGCAGCGGTCCCGAGCGTCCGTCCGGTGGTGTGCACGGACCCGCCGCTGCTCGGCGCGGCCCTGGCCGCTCTGGACCTGCACCCGGGACGGGAACCCGGGGCCGAGACGCGGTTGCGCGCCGGGTTCCGGGGGAGTGGCGGGCAGTGATCCCGCATGACCGGACGGGGCCCGGTACCGCGAGGGTGCCGGGGTCCGTCCGGTGGTGTGCGCGGATGCGCTGCTGTTGCTCCGGACCCGCGGCCGCGACCGGGTCCGGGTCCGGCGGCCGACAGCCGGCTGCGGGCAGGGTTCCGGGGACTGGTGGCTCGTGGTCCGACACGACCGCGCCGCGCAGGGCGTCGCCTCACCGTCGCGGCACCGGCCGCCCTCCACCCGACACCGGACCCAGCGGCCGGAGCCGGGCTCCGCGTCTGGTCCCTGACGAGCGGCGGCCCCTGCTCCGCTACGACCGTCCACGCTCCGCACCGAACTACGCCCGCTCCCCGAGCCGCATCGCATACCCCGCGTGATGCAACTCCTCGCCCCTGAACTTGCCGAAGGTCCGGAAGCCGAGGTCGTCCAGGTGGTCGATGCGGTCGCCGTCGATCCAGTAGCGGCCCTCGTAGGCGTGCGGGCGGCCACCCGGCGTCTCGTCGTAGCGGCCGTCGGCGGTCAACTCCTGGTGCAGGAAGTCGTTCTGGTCGATCCGGACCAGAGGATCGGCTTGCCGGCTCCACGCCCTCGTCGTGCAGGACCGCGCGCGCCACGTCGTGCTCGCCCGCTCCCTGAGCCGTTTCGCGCCTGGTTCCAGCTCGCGGCGCTCGCCGCAGGCTGCCCGGATCCGGCCGAGACCAGGGGGACGCCGAGGCCGCGGACGAGTGTGTGTGACGGGCGCCCCCGGTGTCGCCGGGCAGCAGGGCGGCCACTCCTCCGGCCAGGCAGCGCTCCTCACGCGAACATGTCGCCCGCCGTACCCGCCGCCCCTGACGGTACTGCTCGGGGCTGATCCAGCCGGGGGTGCCGGTCATGATCCCGGTGTGGGTGACGCTGGTGCCGTCAGCAGCGTGTGCGATGCCGAAGTCCAGCATGCGGGGTCCGGCAGGTGTGAGCAGGACGTTCTGCGGTTTCACGGCACGGTGGACCACTCCGACGGAGTGAATGGCGGCCAGCTCCTGTGCGGTGGCCGTCGCGAAGGCGTACAGGCTTTCCGCCGTGAGCGGTCCGTGAGCGAGGACGTGCTGATTCAGGGTCGGTCCGGGAACGTAGGCGGTGGCCGGCCACGGGGTCTGCGCGTCCCGCGTCGACGAGGTCCAGCAGATGGAGTGCCAGGGGGCAGTGGGTCTGGCCGCCCAGGACGCGAGGCGTTCCAGCACCGTACGGAGTCACCACACCGCCGCACAAGCAGAACTCAGGCTCGGGGATCGATCTCCCGCAGCCTACCGACCGTCGGACCGGCCGTACGTCCTGATCGACGTCCCAGAAGTCCCCTCGGGATTCGTCCCCGGTCTTCACTGGTGCTCTCCGAGTAAAAGCTGCATACTGTATGCAATTCCCGTGGGAGGTCGTTCCCGAGGAGGGGTCACCCCGTGTCCTACCGCTCTTCTCTCTCCGTGGTCCTGGCCGAAGTCGTCGCGCCCGCCGCCGAAGTGACCGCCGGGGAAGGCCGGTTCCCCCGTGCCGCCGTGACCGCGCTCGGCCGCGCCGGGCTGCTCGGGCTCACCGTCTCCGCGGACTCCGGTGGTGGCGGTCTCGGGCTGTCGGAGGCCGCCGAGGTGGTCGCGCGGACCGCGCGCGTCTGCCCGGCGACCGCCATCGTGCTCATGTCCCACTTCGCCGCGGTGGCCGCAGTCGAATCCCGCGGCGGTTCCTGGGTACGGGGCGAGGTCGCCGCCGGTCGACACCTCGCCGGTCTCGCCCTTTTCGAGGGCGGAACCGGCGAGCAAGGGGCGGAGGTCCCGTACGGAACGTCGTGCTCGGCCGCGAACCGCTTCGCCGACGTGGTCGCCCTGCGGGGCCGCAAGCGGCAGGTGGTCGCGGCGGGCGAGGCCGACAGCTACCTCTGGTCCTCCCGGCCGCTCGCCGGGGCGGACGGCCTGACGCTGTGGGTGGTTCCGGCGCAGGCTCCGGACCTGTTCGTCCCCGCGAGACCCGGCGGGGGAGGGCCCGGCGGCGGCGCGACGTCCACCCTGTGCGCGGATCCGGTGCTGGTCCCCGCGGACGTGATGCTCGGACGCGACGGCGGAGGACTCGACATCCTGGAGGGCACGGTGCGGCCGTGGCTGCTGGAACTGAGGGCCGCCCTCGGCGATGACGTCATCTGGCCCGGCGCCGATGTCATTGTCCCTGGCCCTGATGTCAGCGGGCGCGGCGCTGACGTCCTCGAACCCGGGGGTGACGCCCGCCGGACCGGCGTCGGGGCCCTCGCCCTCGGCTCTGCCCGCCGTCCCGCGGACGCCCTCACCTCGAACTGAACCCGGCCCGGCCCACGACGTGATCCGGCGGACAACGTGATGAGCCCTGCGCGAGGGCCTGTTCGGTCAGTCCTGGTTCGCTCCGGCGGCGAGTTGCCTGCGGTAGAAGCCGGTGGTGCGCTCGGTGTGCTTGCGCATGACCTCGCCGGCGCGGTCCGCGTCGCCCTTGGCGATGGCACGGATGAGCTGGGCGTGCTCGTTCCAGGCCTCCTTGCCGCGGGGCCGGGCGATCGGTGTGTAGTACCAGCGCACCTTCTGGCTCACGCCCGCGATCAGTTCCGCCAGTACGGCGTTGTCGGCGATGGAGGTGATGAAGGTGTGCAGGGCGGTGTTGGCCGCGACCAGCCGCTCGACATCGCTCGCGGCGAGAGCGTCGACGCCCTCCTGGTGCAACCCCCAGAGCCGTTCGATGTCCTCGGGCTTGGCGTGCTGGGCGGCCAGTTGGGCCGAGTAGGTCTCAAGGACCGCACGAACTCCGAGGAGTTGGGCGGCCTCCTCCTCGGTGGGGGAGTGGACGAAGGCGCCCTGGGCGGGGCGCAGATCGACCCACCCGTCGGTCTGGAGCCGTTGCAGCGCTTCGCGTACGGGCTGGCGGCTGACCCCGAGGTGTTCGGCGAGTTCGGCCTCGACGAGGTGCTGGCCGGGTTTGAGGGAGCCGTTGACGATCAGCTCGGTCAGGGCGTCGTACACGGCCTGCCGCAGCGGTGCCGGGCGGGTGACGCGCCGGGACGCGGCGGCGGTGAGTGCCTCACGCATGGGAGCCCCGTTCTGCCACCGCGCCCGCGGGGCCGACGGCTCTGCCAAGTGGTGGCCGCCGAGAGAGTCGCCGACGGCTGCGTCAGCATACAGGTTTTGGTATGCAGGATGGCGGGCCGTTGCGGAGGTGGATCCGGGCCGGCCGGGGCGCCGACCCGTCTCCCCGTGTCGGCCTTCGGGCAGGTCCCGGGCGTGCGCGGCCCGGACGCCGGCTTGGCCGTCCGTGTTCCCGCGCGGCCAAGTCGCGCTCCCGCGACCGGAATCGAGCTCGATTGAGGTCTGTATACAGAAGCCTGTATGGGGTAGTCTCTCAGTCTCCCGCAAGCATCGCCGGGGACCCGCGTGACGGAAGGCGGAGCGATCATGACGACCAGCGCGAGTGACGTGACGGTCGAGAGCGTGGTCCGGAGGGCGGCCGCCGGCCATCGCGGTCAACGCGGTGCGCTGTTGCCCGTACTGCACGCCGTACAGGCCGAGTTGGGCCATGTTCCGCAAGAGGCGATTCCGGTACTCGCCGATGAGTTCAACCTCTCCCGGGCGGACGTCCACGGAGTGGTGACCTTCTACCACGACTTCCGCCGCGAACCCGCCGGCCGCACCACCGTACGCATCTGCCGCGCCGAGGCCTGCCAGGCGCTCGGCGCCGACGGCCTGGTGGCCTACGCCCGCGAGGCCGGACTGGCACTGGGCGAGACGACCGCGGACGGTGCCGTGACCGTCGAGCAGGTCTTCTGCCTCGGCAACTGCGCCCTCGGCCCCTCGGTGGAGGTGAACGGCCGGCTGCACGGACGGGTCGGCCCGGCCCGGCTGGGCTCGATAATCGAAGGGGCGGTCTCCTCATGAACGACACCGGGTATCCCGCGGCGACGGTCTACGTCCCCCGCGACTCGGCGGCCCGGTCCGTCGGCGCGGACCAGGTCGCGCAGGTCCTTCAACAGGCCGCCGCACGAGGCGACTTCGCCATCGACGTCGTACGCAACGGATCACGCGGCATGCTCTGGCTGGAACCCCTCGTCGAGGTCGTGACCCCGCACGGCCGCGTCGGGTACGGTCCCGTGGCCCCGTCCGACGTCGAGGACCTGCTCGCGTCCGGCATGCTCGACGGCGCCGAGCATCCCCTGCGGCTCGGCGTCGTGGACGAACTCCCGTGGCTGGCGCGGCAGAACCGGGTCACCTTCGCCCGGGTCGGCGTCACCGACCCGCTGTCCACGGACGACTACACGGCACACGGCGGCCTCGTGGGGCTGCGCGCCGCTCTGGAGCGCGCGCCCGCCGACGTGGTCGCCGAGGTCACCGCGTCCGGACTGCGCGGCAGGGGCGGCGCGGGATTCCCGGCGGGCATCAAGTGGAAGACCGTGCTCGACTGCGCGGACGGGCTCAAGTTCGTGTGCTGCAACGCCGACGAGGGGGACAGCGGCACTTTCGCCGACCGGATGGTCATGGAGGGCGACCCGTTCCTGCTGATCGAAGGCATGACCATCGCCGCGCACGCGGTCGGCGCGAGCGAGGGCTACCTCTACATCCGCTCGGAGTATCCGGACGCGGTGGCCACCATGCGGGCCGCGATCGGCATCGCGCGTGAGCACGGCTGGCTCGGCAAAGGCATTCTCGGCTCCGCGCTCGACTTGGACCTGCACGTCCGTGTCGGGGGTGGCGCGTACATCTGCGGCGAGGAGACCTCCATGCTGGAGAGCCTGGAGGGCAGACGCGGCACGGTGCGCGCCAAGCCCCCGATCCCCGCGATCGAGGGGCTGTTCGGCAGACCGACCGTGGTGAACAACGTCCTCACCCTCGCGACGGTCCCCGTCGTGCTCGCGTCCGGCGCGCGGGCCTACGAGGAACTCGGCGTCGAACGCTCGCGCGGCACCCAGGTCTTCCAGCTCGGCGGGAACATCGCCCGCGGCGGCATCGTCGAGACCGCGTTCGGCGTCACCCTGCGCGAACTGGTCGAGGACTACGGCGGCGGTACGTTCTCCGGGCGCCCGGTGCGCACGGTGCAGGTCGGCGGGCCGCTCGGCGCCTATCTGCCGACATCGATGTTCGACCTGCCGATGGACTACGAGGCCTTCGCGGCGGCCGGGGCGATGGTCGGCCACGGTGGCGTCGTGGTCTTCGACGACACCGTCGACATGGCCGCCCAGGCACGCTTCGCGATGGAGTTCTGCGCCGCGGAGTCCTGCGGCAAGTGCACTCCGTGCAGGATCGGTTCGGTACGTGGTGTCGAGGTCATCGACAAGATCGTGGCCGGCCGGCACCGGGACGAGAACCTGGCGCTCCTCGATGATCTGTGCGACCTGATGACCGACGGTTCGCTGTGCGCGATGGGCGGGCTGACACCGATGCCCGTACGCAGCGCCCTCACCCATTTTCCCGACGATTTCCTCGGCGGCCGTCGCAGCCTGGAGATCCAGCCCGTACAGGCGACCGGCGCGAGGACGGAGGGCACGGCATGACCCTGCTCAAGGAACCCGACTTCGGAACCCCCGAACGCCCCGGCGAGGCCACGGTGTCGGTGGAGGTCGACGGACTGCCGGTGACCGTCCCCGAGGGCACCTCCGTGCTGCGCGCCGCCGCGGAGGCCGGCATCGACATACCCAAGCTGTGCGCCACCGACAGCCTTGAGCCGTTCGGCTCCTGCCGGCTGTGCGTCGTGGAGATCGACGGCAGGCGGGGCACCCCCGCGTCCTGCACCACGCCGGTGGCGGACGGGATGACGGTACGCACCCAGACACCGAAGGTGGAGAAGCTCCGTCAGGGCGTCATGGAGCTGTACATCTCCGACCACCCGCTCGACTGTCTGACGTGCCCGGCCAACGGCGACTGCGAACTGCAGGACATGGCGGGCGTGGTGGGGCTGAGGCAGGTGCGGTACGGCTACGAGGGCGAGAACCACCTCGACGCCGAGAAGGACACGTCCAACCCGTACTTCGACTTCGACCCCTCCAAGTGCATCGCCTGCTCCCGCTGCGTGCGGGCCTGCGGCGAGGTGCAGGGCACGTTCGCGCTGACCATCGAGGGGCGCGGCTTCGACTCCAAGGTCTCGCCCGGCGCCGCCGAGACGTTCATGGACTCCGAGTGCGTCTCCTGCGGGGCCTGCGTCCAGGCCTGCCCGACCTCCACCCTCCAGGAGAAGTCGGTGGTCGAACTCGGCATGCCGACCCGCTCGGTGGTCACCACCTGCGCCTACTGCGGGGTCGGCTGCTCCTTCAAGGCCGAGCTGCGCGGCGACGAACTCGTCCGGATGGTGCCGTACAAGGACGGCGGCGCGAACGAGGGCCACTCCTGTGTGAAGGGCCGCTTCGCCTTCGGCTACGCCACCCACCCCGACCGGGTGCTGCGGCCCATGGTCCGCGACAGGATCACCGATCCTTGGCGCGAGGTCGAGTGGGAGGAGGCGATCGGCACCGTCGCCCGGCGGATGCGGGACATCCAGAGCCGGTACGGGCCGAGTTCGATCGGCGCGATCTCCTCGTCGCGGTGCACCAACGAAGAGGTCTACGTCGTCCAGAAGATGGTGCGCGCCGCGTTCGGCAACAACAACGTGGACACCTGCGCCCGCGTCTGCCACTCCCCGACGGGATACGGACTCAAGCAGACCTTCGGCGAGTCGGCCGGCACCCAGGACTTCCGTTCCGTGGCGGAGGCCGACGTCATCATGGTGATCGGCGCCAACCCCACCGACGGGCACCCGGTGTTCGCCTCCCGGATGAAGCGGCGCCTGCGCGAGGGCGCGGAGCTGATCGTCGTCGACCCGCGCCGCATCGATCTGGTGCGCTCCCCGCACATCGAGGCCGCGCACCACCTCCAGCTCAGGCCCAGCACCAACGTCGCCGTCGTCAACGCCATGGCCCATGTCGTCGTCACCGAGGGCCTGGTCGACCGTTCCTTCGTGGACCGCAGATGCGAAGGGTTCGACGAGTGGGCCCGGTTCATCGCCCGGCCCGAGAACAGTCCTGAGGCCACCGAGGGGATCAGTGGTATCCCCGCCGCTCAACTGCGGGCCGCCGCGCGGCTGTACGCGACCGCACCGAACGGGGCCATCTACTACGGCCTCGGCGTCACCGAACACAGCCAGGGCTCGACCATGGTCATGGGAATGGCCAACCTGGCCATGGCGTGCGGCAACATCGGCCGCGACGGTGTCGGGGTCAACCCGCTGCGCGGGCAGAACAACGTGCAGGGCTCCTGCGACATGGGCTCCTTCCCGCACGAACTGCCCGGCTACCGCCATGTCTCCGACGACGCCGTCCGCGAGGTGTTCGAGAACCTGTGGGGCGGCACACTCCTCGCCGAACCGGGACTGCGCATCCCCAACATGTTCGACGCGGCGATCGACGGCACCTTCCGGGGCCTGTTCGTGCACGGTGAGGACATCGCCCAGTCCGACCCGAACCTCCAGCACGTCACCGCCGCGCTCGAAGCCATGGAACTCGTCGTCGTGCAGGACCTGTTCCTCAACGAGACCGCCAAGTTCGCGCATGTCTTCCTGCCCGGCGCCTCCTTCCTGGAGAAGGACGGCACGTTCACCAACGCGGAGCGCCGGATCAATCGGGTGCGGGCGGTGATGAAGCCGAAGACGGGCAAGCACGAGTGGCAGATCGTGTGCGAGATCGCCACCGCCATGGGCTACCCGATGGCGTACGGCCATCCGAGCCGGATCATGGAGGAGATCGCCTCCGTCACCCCGACGTTCACCGGCGTGTCCTTCGACCTGCTCGACAAGCTGGGCAGCGTGCAGTGGCCGTGCAACGCCTCGGCGCCCGAAGGGACACCGGTGATGCACGTGGACGAATTCGTGCGCGGCAAGGGCAGGTTCGTCGTCACCGCGTATGTGCCGACCAATGAGCGCAGTACCCGGCGCTTCCCGCTGGTGCTCACCACCGGGCGCATCCTCAGCCAGTACAACGTCGGCGCGCAGACCCGGCGCACCGGCAACGTCGCCTGGCATCCCGAGGACATCCTGGAACTGCACCCGCACGACGCCGAGGTGCGGGGCATCACCGACGGCGCGCTCGTGACGCTGGCCAGCCGGGTCGGGCGGACGACCCTGCGGGCGGAGATCTCCGACCGGATGCCGGCCGGTGTCGTCTACACCACGTTCCACCATCCCGTGACCGGTGCCAACGTGGTGACCACCGAGAACTCGGACTGGGCGACCAACTGTCCCGAGTACAAGGTGACCGCCGTACAGGTGGGGCTCGCCCATCCGCTGGGACACGGCGACCGGACGCCGGAGCCCGCAGAGGACGAGTCCCCGGAGCGGGCCGCGGACGACGTCCTCACGGCGGTGGACTGAGATGACGGCGACCGTGCCACCGGAACGCCGGATGGCGAACGACATCGCGGTGAACCTCGGCCACCTGCCGGGGGAGTCGGCCGCCGAGGCGGTCGCGGGTCACATCGGCCGCTTCTGGGACCCCCGTATGCGCTCCCGGCTCCTCGCGTACGTCGACGCGGGAGCCGACGGGCTGCATCCGCTGGTGATCGCGGCGGTACGGCTCCTGCGCTGAGCCCGGCCGCGCACGGCAGGGGGCGGGACGAGGCCGGCTCGATACGCTCGGGATGATCACGGGGCGGCAGGCCGGTCCGTCGGTGGTGCCGGTGCCGGTGCCGGTGCGTGACGGTGGCGGGAGAGGAGTCGTTCATGCTGTTCCGGCAGCTCGAGTACTTCGTGGCGGTGGCCAGGGAGCGGCACTTCGCACGGGCCGCGGAATCCTGCTACGTCTCGCAGCCCGCTCTCTCGGCGGCGATCGCCAAACTGGAGCGGGAGTTGAACGTCACGCTCATCAACCGCGGGCACAACTACCAGGGCCTCACCCCCGAAGGCGAACGGCTCGTCGTATGGGCCAAGCGGATCCTCGCCGAGCAGGACGCGTTCAAGGCCGAGGTGGCCGCTGTGCAGTCGGGCATCACCGGGACGCTCCGGCTCGGGACGGACCCCACGGCCTCGACGACCCTGGCGATGCCCGTGGCCGCGTTCTGCGCGGCGCATCCGCTGGCCAAGGTGCAGGTCCGCTCGCGTCTGTCGACGAAGGAACTCCACCGCCAACTGCGCGACTTCGAGCTGGATGTGGCCATCGCCCATTTCGACCCGGGCGACCAGGAGGGCCTTCAGGTGGTTCCCCTGTACCAGGAGAGGTACATGCTGCTGGTCTCCGACGACCAGCTCATGTCCCAGTCCTCCACGATGACGTGGGCGGACGCGGCCCAACTGCCGCTCGCACTGCTGACCCCCGACATGCGCATCCGGCAGATCATCGACGGCGTCTTCGCGGACAAGGGCTTCGTGGTGACGCCACAGGTGGAGACGGACTCCATCGCCGCGCTCTACGCCCATGTCGGCGGCGGCGACTGGGCCAGCATCGTTCCGCACACCTGGCTGCGCGCGATGCCGGTGGTCGGCAGGACGCGCGCGCTGCCGCTGGTCGACCCGGAGGCGGGCGCCCAGGTCTCGGTGGCGATCCACGCGGCGACCCCGGGTTCGGTCGCCGCGCGGGCCTTCGTGAACGCGGCGACGGGCCTGGCGCTGGACGAGTTCTTCGGGCAGCCCCTGCCGCACGAGCGTCGCGTGAGGTGAACGACGCAGGGTGCGCTGGACCGCGGAGCCGGGCGGCCAGCCGGCCAGCCGGGCGGGCGGTGGTCCGGCCGAGCGGGCGTCGCGGGCGCCGGCCCGGCGGACAGCGGGGAAGGCCGCGGCCGTCAGCGACCGTACCGGGCGTCCACCGCACTCCGGTCGAGTCCGCCCTGCGCCGTGTGGGGCAGTGCGGCGACGAACTCCAGCCGCTCGGGCACCTCGAAGGCCGCCAGCCGGTCACGGCAGTGCCGCAGGATCTCCTCCGGTGCGACGGTCTCGCCCTCCCGGACGGCCACGGCGGCGCCGACCCGTTGCCCGTACACGGCATCCGGGAAGGCGAACACCGCGGCCTCGGCGACCCCCGGACATCCGGCGAGGACGTCCTCGACATGCTCGGGGGAGATCTTCTCGCCGCCACGGTCGATGATGTTGTCCAGCCGCCCGGCGAGGGAGAGGAAGCCGCCCGCGTCCAGGGTCCCCAGGTCGCTGGTGCGCAGCCAGCCGTCCGCGAACCGGCGTGCGGTTCGTGCCGGTTCGGCGAGGTATCCGCGGGCGACCGTGGGCCCGCGCAGCCAGACCTCGCCCTGGACCCCGGCCGGGCACGGCCGCCCGGTCCGGTCCGCCACCCGCACCTCCACCCCGGTGGGTCCGCCGACCGACCCCTGATCGAGGACGCCGTGCTCCGGAAGCGGCTCACTGGTCGCCTGGTGGGTGGACTCGGTCATGCCGTACGCCGAGAGGAGCGGCGCGCCGAACACGCGCTCCAGGGCCCGCTGTGTGGCCGGGTTCAGCGGCGCGCCGCAACCGCGTACGAAACGCAGGGGCGGTACCTGCGGGACCGGATGCTCCAACTCCGCCCGTTCCAGCAGAATTTCGTGGACGGCCGGGACCGCCGTGAACCAGGTGGCGCAGGCGACCCTCATGTCGTCCCAGAACGTCCGGGCGCAGAACCGCCCCCGCGCGGGCAGCAGGACACACCCCCCGCCGGCCAAGGACGCCAACAGGGCCGTGAACAGCCCGTGGCCGTGGAAGAGCGGCATCACGGCCACCGTCGCGTCGCCGGGACCCAGCGCGTACGTGGCGCAGATGGCCCGCACCGACGCGGCGACGTTCGCGTTCGACAGCGGGACCGTCCTGGCCGGGCCGGTGGTTCCGGCGGTGTACAGGACCAGAGCGTCGCCCGGCAGCAACTCCCTTGCCGCGCCGCGCACTCGACGTAGCGGCGCGGACGTGTCGAGCACCACCGACGCCGTTCCGGCCCGGGAGGCGTGCACCCGCAGCGGCCAGGCGGGAACCCACGGCGCCACAACCGGCGGGGCGTCGACCGCCGGCGGACCGATCATCGCGGCGGACACGCCGAGAGCTTCGAGCCGGGCGGACAACTCCCTTGCCGGCAGCGCGGGGTCCAGCGGCGCGACCACCAGCCCGGCCCGCGCCGCACCCAGCAACGCCACCACGAACTCCGCGGTGTTGGCGCCGATCAGGCCGATCGCCTCGCCCCGGCGCAGCCCCGAGACGCCGAGCCGCGCGGCCACGGCGTCCGCCAGGGCGTCGAGAGCCCGGTACGAGAGATGCACCCGGTCCGGACCGACGATCAGGGCACGGGCGTACGGGCGTTCGCGGACCGGCCGGTCCAGGAGACCCGCGAGTCCCGTGACCTCAGGGGGCCGGTAGCCGTCCGAGTCGCGCACCGGGGCCGCAGCCGGAACGGCCATGACCGCACCCCCTCGCCGCCAGGTCCGATGAAGCGTCGTCCGCCCGTCACGGCGGTCCACCGCCTCGGCGAAGCGGTCCTCTGCGAGCCTGCGGCGCTGCCCGGCCCACGTCCAATACGTAACGGCGAACGGCCGATAGCAGCCGTCTATCAAGGGAGTTGCGGGGCCCGGACCTGCCGTCGATAGACGCTGGTTATCGGCTGGTCGCCGATGGGTCTTGGACGCGGGCGAGCGGGCTGCGGAAGGTGGGAGGAGCAGCCGCACCGACAGGACCTGCCCAAGGAGGACCTCGGACCATGACCGCCCCCTCGACACCGGAGACCGCGGCGAACGCCGACGTGCAGACCGAGCTCACCGACGGGTACCACCTGGTCGTCGACGCGCTGAGGATGAACGACGTCGACACCATCTACGGGGTCGTCGGCATTCCGATCACCGACCTGGCCCGTCTCGCGCAGGCGCGGGGCATCCGCTACATCGGCTTCCGGCACGAGAGCAACGCGGGCCACGCCGCGGCGGCGGCCGGCTACCTCACGAAGAGGCCCGGCATCTGTCTGACCGTGTCCGCGCCGGGCTTCCTCAACGGTCTGGTCGCGCTGGCCAACGCCACCACCAACTGCTTTCCCATGGTCCAGATCTCCGGCTCCAGCGAACGGCACCTGGTCGACCTCAGGCAGGGCGACTACGAGGAGATGGACCAGCTCGCCGCCGCGCAGCCGTTCTGCAAGGCCGCCTACCGGGTGGGCCGCGTGGAGGACATCGGCCGGGGGATCGCCCGCGCGCTGCGCACCGCGGTCTCCGGGCGCCCCGGCGGTGTGTATCTCGACATCCCCGCCGCGGTGCTCGGCTCCATCATGGACGCGGAGGCGGGCGCGAGGACGCTGAGCCGCCTCGTCGACCCCGCGCCGCGCCAACTGCCGGCACCCGAGGCGGTCGACCGCGCGATCGACCTGCTCGCGGGCGCCGAGCGGCCGTTGGTGGTCCTCGGCAAGGGCGCCGCGTACGCGCGGGCGGACGACCGCGTCCGCGAGTTCGTCGAGTCCACCGGCATCCCCTACATCCCGATGTCGATGGCCAAGGGCCTGCTGCCCGACGACCACCCGCAGTCGGCGGCCACCGCCCGTTCGCTGGCCCTGAAGAAGGCCGATGTCGTCATGCTCGTCGGCGCCCGCCTCAACTGGCTGCTGAACCACGGCGAGGCACCGCAGTGGAACCCCGGCGCCCGGTTCATCCAAGTGGACATCGAGGCAAGGGAGATGGACAGCAACCAGCCCATCGCGGCCCCGCTCGTCGGAGACATCGAGTCGGTGCTCGACGCCATCGCCGAGCGGGCCAAGCCCGGCCGGATCGCGGCACCCGCCGCCTGGCGCGAGGAACTGGCCGCGCGTTCGGCGCGGAACGTGGCGAAGATGGCCGAGCGGCTGAAGGCGGATCCGCACCCCATGCAGTTCATGGGAGCTCTGAAGGCCGTACGTGATGTCGTGCGCGAGCGTCCGGAGACGTACATCGTCAACGAGGGCGCGAACGCGCTCGACATCGCGCGCAATGTCATCGACATGCACGTGCCGCGCCACCGCCTCGACAGCGGTACCTGGGGTGTCATGGGCATCGGAATGGGCTACGCGATCGCCGCCGCCGTCGAGAGCGGCGCCCCGGTCGTGGCCGTCGAGGGCGACAGCGCCTTCGGGTTCAGCGGCATGGAACTGGAGACCGTCTGCCGCTACAAGCTGCCCGTCGTCACGGTCGTCATGAACAACGGCGGTGTCTACCGCGGCGACGACGTCAATCCCCTCGACGACGCCCCTTCGCCGACCACCCTCATGCGCGCGGCCCGCCACGACCGGATGATCGAGGCTTTCGGTGGCAAGGGCTACCGCGCCACCACCCCCGCCGAGGTCACCGCCGCGCTCACCGAGGCGCTGGCCTCAGGCGGCCCGGCGCTCATCGACTGCGTGATCGACCCCTCCGCCGGGACCGAGAGCGGCCACATCGCGCACCTGAACCCGAAGGGCATCACGGTCGGCAACATCGCGCCGGCCGGGAAGTGAGCCCGAACTCACCGCCCGAACTCGCCTCCCGCACGGCCGACTTCCGCACCGAGATCATTCACGAGAAGGAATCCACCATGAGTGAAAAGCCGCTCGCCGGAATCAAGGTGATCGACTTCACCGGCGTCCAGGCCGGTCCCGCGTGCACGCAGATGCTCGCCTGGTTCGGCGCCGACGTCATCAAGGTCGAGCGCGTCGCCGGGGGTGATGTGACACGCCGTCAACTCCGGGACATCCCCGACCTCGACGCCCTCTACTTCACCATGCTGAACAGCAACAAGCGGTCCCTGGCCATCGACACCAAGTCCCGCGAGGGAAAGGAGGTCATGGAGAAGCTGATCCGTGAGGCCGACCTCCTGGTGGAGAACTTCGCGCCGGGTGCCATGGACCGGATGGGCCTCGGCTGGGACCACATCCACGCGCTCAACCCGCGCCTGATCTTCGGCTCCGTCAAGGGCTTCAACGACGACTCCCAGTGGAACGACCTCAAGGTCTACGAGAACGTCGCCCAGGCCGCCGGCGGCGCCGCGTCCACCACCGGTTTCTGGGACGGACCGCCCACGATCAGCGGCTCGGCGCTCGGCGACAGCAACAGCGGTATGCATCTGATGATCGGCCTGCTGACCGCGATCATCCAGCGCAACGCGACCGGGCTCGGACAGAAGGTCTCGGTGTCCATGCAGGACGCCGTGCTCAACCTGACCCGGGTCAAGCTGCGCGACCAGCAGCGCCTGGAACGCGTCGGCTACCTGGAGGAGTATCCGCAGTACCCGAACGGCGAGTTCGGCGACGCGGTGCCGCGCGGTGGCAACGCGGGCGGCGGCGGACAACCCGGCTGGGTCCTGAAGTGCAAGGGCTGGGAGACCGACCCCAACGCCTACATCTACTTCACCGTCCAGGAACAGAACTGGGTCCGCACCTGCGAGGCCATCGGCCGGCCGGAGTGGGCCGAGGACCCGGAGTACGACACCGCCCTGGCGCGCCAGCCGCACATCATGGACATCTTCGGCGAGATCGAGAAGTGGCTGGCGGACAAGACCAAGTACGAGGCGGTCGACATCCTGCGCACCTTCGAGGTGCCGTGCGCGCCGGTGCTCAGCATGAAGGAGCTCGCCGAGGATCCCGACATGCGCAGGAGCGGCACGATCGTCGAGGTCGAGCAGAAGGAGCGCGGCACCTATCTGACGGTGGGCAGCCCGATCAAGTTCTCCGGATTCAAGCCCGAGATCACCGGTGCCCCGCTGCTCGGCGAGCACACCGACGAGGTGCTCGCGGACCTCGGCTACGACGCGGACGCCATTCGCGGGCTGCACGAGGGGAAGGTCGTCGCCTGACGCCCGCACACCCGAGTGCCCTGCGAACGGACGCCGTTCGCAGGGCACTCGGGCGTCGAGCGGGCGACGGGCGCCCCTTCTTCCGACGAAGATCAGACGGTGGCGCGGTCCGCGGCGGCCTCGGAGCGCCGCCGCATCAGCTCCCGCTCCCGGGCGCGCCGCGCGGTGACATCCCGGATGACGGCCCCCACGTAGGAACCGCCGTCGCTCCCGGCCAGCAGCACCACGCTGAACTCGATGGACAGCGTCCTGCCGTCCGCCGCCAGCGCCGGAACCGTCAGGAGATCGGCCTCGCCGTACTTGGTGGCGCCCTTCTCCACGGCTGTGCGGAAGCCGTCCCAGTGACGGCGGCGATGCTTCTCCGGGATGATGACGTCCAGGCTGCGGCCGTCCGCCTCGGCCGCCGAGAACCCGAAGATGCGCTCGGCGCCCCGGTTCCAGTAGCGGATCAGACCTTCACTGTCGATGATCACGACGCCGTCGGGCGCGTGGGCGGTCATGCCCAGGACCACTTCGGGATCCAGCTTGTCCATGTCGCCTCCGAACCGGGGCCATGTAGTGGCGACAGTATACAGAATCCAGACCCTGGTGGCCCATGCCCGGTCGTGGCGAAGTCCGGTCCCTGTGGGGCGTGTTGGCCGGCGTCAGCGCGAGGCGCGGACCCCGTCCAGCGCCACCGAGAGGACGCGGTCGCGCTGGGCGTCGTCCAGGAAGTTCGTCGCGGTGATGCCCGAGACCATGCGCAGCAGGTCGTCGAAGGTCATGTCGGCCCGCGCCTCGCCCGCCTTCTGCGCACGCTCGAAGAGCGGGCCGCCCGCCGCGAACATCGACTCCCGGCAGGCGAGGAAGATCTCCGACTCGTCGTTGAGGGCCTCACGGATGGCCCGCTTGGTGACCGTGTAGTCCACGAAGCGGCGCAGCCACGAGGTCAGTGCCGCCCACGGCTCCTGGTCGGCGACCTCCCCGGCGGCCCGGCACAGATCGTCCACCTCGCCCGCGTAGACGCTCTCGAAGAGATGGCGGCGGGTCGGGAAGTTCCGGTACAGCGTGCCGATGCCGACGCCCGCGCGCCGGGCCACGTCCTCGAGGGAGGCCTCGGCGCCGTTCTCCGAGAACGCCTCGCGGGCGGCCGCCAGCAGTGCGTCGTAGTTGCGGGCCGCGTCCTTACGGTGCGGGCGCCGGGACGCGACGATCTCGCTGACGGGGAACGGCTGTGCCGTCACTGCTGCCTCCCGGCTGGATCGAGGTTGAAGCGGAGGTATGCCTCCGCTACAGTGGAGGGGTACCTCCACTTTACCAGTCGGGGTGCGTTCGGCGTGGACGCGTGCGGCCGCACGCACAGCCGACGCGCTCGTACCCCGTCCTCGACCTTCGGCGCGCCGTGCGGCGACCGATCCGCGCGGCTCCACCCCTGACCGTCCGTTCGGCGACCGTCCCTTCGGCGGCGGTCCGTCCGGTGACCGTCCGCTCCGTCAGCGCCCTCGCGGCCGTCGGTGTGCCCGACGTCGCCGCGCCGTCCACGCGTTCCGTCCATCCCGCCCGTCCCGTACGACCGCGGCCCGACGACGTCGGCCGCATTCCTGTCCGGAGAGGCTTTTCATGCCCCGCTCGTCCACCCGTCTCACCTTCGCGGTCCTCGCGACCGGTGCCGGTGTGTTCGCGATGCTGCAGTCGCTGATCGCGCCGGCCCTGCCGACCGTCCAGCACGCGATGCACACCTCTCAGTCCACCGCGACCTGGGTGATGACCGCCTATCTGCTGTCCGCCTCGATCTTCACGCCCATCCTCGGCCGGGTCGGCGACCTGGTCGGCAAGAAGCGCACCCTCGTCGCCGTTCTCCTGGCCGTCCTCGCCGGCTGTCTGCTCGCCGCGCTCGCGCCCACCATCGGCGTACTGATCGTCGCCCGGGTCGTGCAGGGCATCGGCGGAGCACTGTTCCCGCTCTCCTTCGGCATCATCCGGGACGAGTTCGCCGCGTCCCGGGTGAGCGGCAGCATCAGCAACCTGTCCGCCGTGATCGCCGCCGGAGGAGGAGTGGGCATGGTGGCGGCCGGTCCGATCGTGACCGCGCTCGACTACCGCTGGCTCTTCTGGATCCCCGTCGGCGTCGTCGCGGTCACCGCGCTGATCGCCCTGCGCTACGTTCCTGAGTCGCCCAACCGCGCCCAGGGGAACGTCAATTGGCTGGGTGCCGTGCTGCTTTCCGGCTGGCTCGTGGCCTTGCTCCTGCCCCTCAGCCAGGCGAGCCACTGGGGCTGGGGATCGGGCAAGGTGATCGGCCTGTTCGCCGTGGCCCTGCTGCTCTTCGCCCTCTGGCTGCGCTCCGAGGCACGCTCCCGCAGCCCGCTCATCGATCTGCGCATCATGCGGCTGCCCGCCGTGTGGACCACCAACACCGCCGCGCTGCTGTTCGGCGCGGGCATGTACGCGATCTGGTCCTTCCTGCCCGGGTTCGTCCAGACCCCGGGCTCGGCCGGCTACGGCTTCGGCGCGAGCGTGACCGGGGCCGGGCTGCTCATGCTGCCGATGCTGATCGCGATGTTCTGCTCGGGCGTGCTGAGCGGCCGGCTGGAGCCCGTCCTCGGTGCCAAGAAGCTGCTGGTCGCCGGTGCCGCGCTCGGCGCGGTGGCCTGCGGTTTCCTCGCGCTCTGGCACGACCGGCCGTGGCAGGTCGCCTTCGCGGCGGGTGTCTTCGGTCTCGGCATCGGCCTCGCCTTCTCCGCGATGGCCAACCTCATCGTCGGCAGCGTCCCGCCCGGACAGACCGGCGCCGCGACCGGGATGAACGCCAACATCCGCACCATCGGCGGGTCCATCGGCGCCGCGGTGACCAGCGTCCTGGTGACCGGCCGGCTCCAGTCCTCGGGACTGCCGTACGAGTCCGGGTACACCCACGGGTTCACCCTGCTCGCCCTGCTCTGCCTGGCCGCCGCACTCGCCGCACTCCTCGTGCCCGGCCGGCGGGCGGTACGACTGTCCGACGCGCCCCGGGCCTCGGGGCGGACCGTGAGCGACGGTGCCGATGCCGAAGCCGGTGCCGCTTCCCGTTC
This sequence comes from Streptomyces sp. NPDC091209, assembly GCF_044757755.1. Classification (NCBI taxonomy): domain Bacteria; kingdom Bacillati; phylum Actinomycetota; class Actinomycetes; order Kitasatosporales; family Streptomycetaceae; genus Streptomyces; species Streptomyces sp. NPDC091209. The sequence continues at coordinate 36,271 of NZ_JBIVVR010000017.1, forward strand.
CGCCGCGACGAGCGACGGCGAGGCCGTCCTGCCGGGTACGCGGAACTGACACCACACGGAAGGCGCACGGACGTCACACCGGCCGGACGCGGGCGGCAGGAGGCGGGGGCGCTCAGCACTCGGGGTGGGTCCGGTACCGGTTTCGGACCCACCCGAGTGCCGGACCTGCCCCGTGTGCCGGGGTCACCTCGGCCTGCCCTGGGGCCCTGCACGGGTCCGGGCCCCAGGGCAGGCCCGCCCGACCCGCGGCGGCCGGGCCTCAGCCGTCGCCGCCCAGTTCCGTGAACTCGTCGAGCAGCGCCGCCGCCCCCGTCACGTCGTCCGTGAGGGGGCGGTCCCGCATGTCCGGGTCCAGGGCCGCCGCCGCGCGGGCGTAGGCGCGGCCCGCCGGGGTGTCCGGAGCGGGCGGAGTGCCGCGCAGCCGCAACGCCCGTACGGCGGCCACGAGTTCGCAGGCGAGGACCAGCCGGTACGCCTGTGCCGTCCGCAGCGACTTGCGGGCCGCCTGGGTCGCGAAGGTCGCCGCCTCCTCCATCCCCTGGGACAGCACCACATGCCCGAGCGCGGCCGGAGCGGCGCACGCCTGTATTTCGGCGAGGGCGGAGGCGGCGCTGTACTCCAGGATCATCATTCCCGACCCGGCCGAGGACGCGTCGGCCAAGTAGGAGCGTTGTCCGGTCAGTTCGGGGCGGCCGAGGCCGGACAGCCGGGCTGCCGAGAGCCGGGCCGTGCCGAGCACGGCGAGGCCCAACTGGTCGAGCGCGAGCGCGAGCGGCGCGGTGAAGAAGCCGCCGTGATGCCGTGCGACGGGAGCGCCCGTGGTCTCGTCCCAGCCGATGAGGGGGTTCTCGGTGGCGGAGTTGAGATCGATCGACAGCACCCGCTCCAGGCCCGACCACGCCTCCATCGCGGGGCCGTGAACCTGAGGGAAGCAGCGGAAGCCGAAGGGATCCTGCACCCGGGCCGGCGCTCCGTCCGGCGGCCCCGGCACGGCTGTGCCGTTCCCGGACGGCACGCCGAGCAGCTTCAGGACACGGGCCGCCACCCGCGCGATCGCCGGGTGCGGATGGGCCTCGTGGACCTCCGGCGCGTACGGCTCCAGGGAGCCGTTCACCGCGTGCAAGGAGAGTGCCGCCACCGTATGAGCGGCGCGGAGCGGGATGCCGAGGTCGTGAGAGGCGAGGGAGGACTGTCCGAGGGTGAGAGCGTTGCTGCTCAGCAGGGCCAGCGCGTCCCCGCGTCGAAGAGGCAGAAGGGCGGGGAACGGACTCTCGGGCAACGGACCCTCGGTGAGCGGACTTTCGGTGAGCGGACTTGTGGAGAACGGGCGCTCGAGGAAGGGATTGTCCGAGCCCGCCCGGTCCCGCAGCCAGGTGCCGTGGCCGAAGAGGGCGAGCCCCAACTGGGCCAGTGCCGTCAGATCACCGGTGCCCACCGACCCGTACTCGGGTACCAGGGGATGCACTCCCGCCCGCAGCGCGTCCGCGACGGCCACCGCGATCTCGGGACCCAACCCCGAGCCCCCGGCGAGGAGTTGGTTGACACGCACCACCATCATCGCGCGGACCTGCCGCGCGGGCAGCGGCTCGCCGGCACCGCCCGCGTGACTCAGCAGGAGCCTCAGGTCGTGGCCCGAGCCGTCGTGTTCCTCGACGGTGAGGCCCCGGTGCGCTCCGACGCCGGTGCTGCGCCCGTAGACCCGGGCGCCTTCCGCCGACAAGCGGTGTGCGGCGCGCCGGGTGCGCTCCATCGCCTCAAGTGCCGCCGGATGCAGGACGGGTGGCGTCGCTCCATCGGCGATCCGGGTCACCGTGGCGGCATCGAGACCGCGGCCGTGGAGGGCCGCACCGGGCGCTGCGGTGCCGCCGGCCGGGCCGACGGTGGCCGCGTCGGCCGTGCGCTTGAGCATGACGGACGTTCACTCCTTGGCCGTACGCCATCGGAAGGCCGGGCCGGGGAGGAGGGCCCCCCCGGCCCGCAGGCACCCGTCGACCGGCTGCCGGTGCCGACGTCAGCTGAGACCCGCCGACGCCAGCCAGTTCTTCGCCACGTCGAGGGGGTCCTTGCTGCCGACCTGCACGTCGCTGTTGAGCTTCACCAGGGTTTCCGTGTCGAGCTTCCCCGAGACGTCATTGAGGACCGCGACTCCGGCCGCCGGCAGATCGCTCTTGTATGTCAGCGGAGTTACGTTCTCGAATCCGAAAAGGTTCTTGGGATCCTGCAGCACGACAAACTTGTTCTTGCTGATTCCCGGGTCCGTCGTGAAGATATCCGCGGCCTGAATGTTGTTGCCCTTCAGAGCCGCCACGGTGAGCGGACCACCGGCGTCCAGTGCCTTGAAGCTCTTGAAATCGAGGCCGTATACGGACTTCAGGCCCTTGAGGCCCTGCTGCCGGGTCTGGAACTCCGGGGACCCGCCGATGACCAGGTCCTTCGCCGCCGCGGTGAGGTCCGTGATGGACGACTTGCCCGTGAGGCTGTACTTCTTGGCCGTGCCCTCGTTGACGGCGATCGCGTCCTTGTCCTCGGCAGGGGACGGAATCAACAGGGAGAGCTTCGGGTCGAGTTTGGCCGATATGGCCTGGCTGGTCTCGTCGACGGAAGTCGGAGCGGCCTTGGCGTCCAAGTAGGCGAGCAGTGCGCCGTTGTACTCCGGAAGGACCGTGATAGTACCGTTCTTGATCAGGCCGTACGAGGTTTCGCGACTGCCGATGTTCAGCTTGTAACTGACCTTGATGCCCTTGGACTTGAGGGCCTCGCCGTAGATGTCGGCGAGCAGGATGCTCTCGGCGAAGTTGTTGGAACCGACGACGACCGTGCCGCCCTTGGCGGAGTCGCCCGTCAGCGGGTCCTTGCTGCCCGAGTCGTTGGAGGAACCGCAGCCCGTCAGTGCGGCGGCGGCCACAACCAGCAAGGAAACAGCGTAGGTTGCGGTGGTTCGAGTGCTTCTGACGATGGTCACGTTGGTCATCCAGACTTGGCAATCGGTGGGGCATTGGTGGCCGGTGGGCACGGGTGGTGACGGTCCTGACGATCCAATCGAGCCGCCTCAACTACCGTCAAGACACGAATAGATCACTGAAGGGGACCGTACAGCTTCAGCCCGTAGGCGCAACGTGACCGAAACGGGAGCGAACCAGGCGTCTCCGCGTGCCACTTTTCGGTTGATCATGGCCGTACTCTTACGGCAGCCGCTAGTGTTGGCCGCGTCGAGGGCCCCCTTCCACTTGTCGGCCCGATCGCGCTGTTCGTGACCATTGATCCACGCAGGCCTGCCCATGGGCTTTCCAACGGGGAATGAAGTCAAGGAGGTTGGGTGCCCGCGCACAGAAAAGCCGCCTCGGAGCAGCCGTCCACGGCTCTTCGGACCGGCCGGACACCATCTCTGCTGGACCGTTGGCCTTTCCGCCGGAAACTCAATGTTCTGGTGATCGTGCCGCTCGCCGTCATTTCCGCGATGCTCGCCTATGTCGTCTCCGGTGAAATGGACCGGGCCCGGTCCGCTGCCGACACCGCCCAACTCGTGCGGGACAGCGCGCAGGTGACCAAGCTCATCGACGCCGTGCAGACCGAGCACCGGCAGGCACTCCTGGTCTCCCTGCGCTACGAGGCGGCCCGCCCGGGGGAGAGCCCGCCCGACACCGCCGCCTATCTCGCCGCGCAGGACAAGGTCGGCACCCGCGTCGAAGCCGTCCGGGCCGCCTACAGCGACCGGCTGCCCGAGGGCGAGGCAGAGGCGCTGAAGGAACTGGAAGGCCTGGACAGCCTCCGCAATACGGTCGAGCAGGGGCCGATCCCCGCCGACAACATCGACCCGGCGTACGGATCGGTGATCGAGGGCCTCATCGACGGCCTCGCTCTCGGCCAGTCGGGCAGCGAGTCCTCCGCGTCCGCGGGCAACCTGCTCGACGCGCTGCTGCGCGCCGACACCGCCCACGCCTCCTTCGAGACCAGCGTCTTCGCCGCCCGTACCCGCGACGCCAACGCGCTGATCGAGTTCACCGGCGCCGTCGGCGACTACGACCAGTACACCTACCAGGCCGAGCGGTTCACCCGGTTCGCCGGCTCGGAACAGGGCACGGACCTCGCCGAGATCGAGCACAGCCCGTACCAGAGCGTCATCACCCAGCAGTGGGCCGCGCTCCAGGTCGACACCGGAGCGCTGGTCGCCGAGAACGCGACGCAGCTGCGTACCGCGCTCGACGAGGCGCTGCGCGCCGGTCCCACCTACGAGCGGCAGGCCGAGAACCGGCTGAAGGTCGTCCAGTCGCTCATCGGCGGGATCGCCGCCGACGCCCAGTCCGCGTCGAACACCGCCTGGTGGCGGGTGGTCTGGCTGATCGTCGGCATCCTCCTCGCCTTCGCCGCCTGGCTGCTCTTCTCCGTGCTGACCCGCCGCTCCGTGGTGCGGACCGTACGCACCCTCACGGCGGCGGCCCAGCACGTGGCCGGCGCCGCCGAGAGCGAGCTGGCCCGTGTCGCCGACGACGACGCCGACGACGCGAGCCCGCCGCGACTGGAAGCCGTCCCCGTGCCGGTGCGCGACGAGATCGGTGAACTGGCCGAAGCCTTCAACCAGGTTCAGGTCACCGCGAGCGCGCTGCTGGAGCGCCAGGTCGTCAGCCGGCGCAACATCGCCGAGATGTTCGGCAACGTCGGCCGCCGGGTCAGCAACCTGACCGCCCGTCAACTCGCCCTGATCGACTCCGTGGAGCGCGGCGAGACCGACCCCGAGGTGCTGGACCGGCTCTACCGCATCGACCACATCGCCGTCCGTCTCCAGCGCAACGCCGACAGCCTCATGCTGCTCGCCGGCATCAGCGAGACCGGCCTCAACACCGAACCGATGCGGCTCAGCAACATCGTCCGTGCCGCGCTCGGCCAGATCGAGGGCTACCAGCGCGTCACCCCGCACGCCGAGGGCGATGTCACCGTCGTCCCCGACATCGTCGGCGACCTCACGCTGATGCTCGCCGAACTCCTGGAGAACGCCGTGATGTTCTCCCCGGCGACCAGTGGCGTCGAAGTGGTCCTGCGGCCACGGCACGGCGGGGGCGGCGCCCTCGTCGAGATCATCGACCACGGACTCGGTATGAGCCCCGAGCGGCTGGAGCAGGAGAACGCCCGGTTGATCCGGCGCGAACGCCTCGACCTGGCGCCGACGGAGGTCCTCGGGCTGTTCGTGGTCGGCGGCCTGTCCCGGCGCTGGGGCATCGAGGTCGTCCTGTCCCGCACACCGGGCGGCGGCGTCACCGCCACCGTCGCGGTCCCCACGTCCCACCTCGTGCTCGGCGACCCCGGGCCCGCGCCGCGCGCCTCGCGTATCCAGCCGCCCGCGCGCCGCTCCGGCCCGAGCGAGCCGCGCCCGGCGCGGGTCGAGGCGCCGCCCGGACCCGCGGGCCTGCCCCGCAGGGTGCCCGCGTGGTCCCGGACGGACGATTCCCCCGGCCACGCCCGCCGCACGGAACCGGTGACGGACACCGGCGCCGAGCGCGCGACGACCCACGGTGGCACCCGGCCGGGCGCCGGAGCCGACCCGGGACCCACGGGCCCGGCGCGGTCCGGTGCCGCCGGTCCGTTGCGCCGCCGGGTGCGCGGGGCGACCCTGTCGGCCGGCACGGCGTCGAGCCGGCTGCCCAGGCCCACGGAGCCTCCCACGCACCGGCGGCCGCCCTCCTGGCAGCCCACGGACGCCGAGGCGGCGCGCTCCGAGCTCGACGAGTTCGAGGCCGCCGTCCTGCGGGCCGAGCGCGAGAGCGCGAACGAGGACTATCCGGCCGGGGTGACCCGACCGGGCGGCAGGCCCGACGGCCTGGCCGGACCCAACAACCAGAACAGAAGACCCTCTTCCCCGGAAGGCATGAGCACGTGACCATGTGGACAGGCGAGCCGGAGTCCCGGACAGCGGCACCCGCGGCGGACGTCAAGACTGCCGCCGCCGACTTCAACTGGCTGCTCAATCGATTCGCCACCGAGACAGCCGGGGTCGTCGACGTCATCGGTGTCTCCTCCGACGGACTGCTCATCGCGGTCTCCCAACTGCGCGGCCAGGCCGACTCCGAGCGGCTCGCGGCGATCGTCTCCGGCATCACCAGCCTCGCCATGGGCGCCTCCGGCAACTACGGCCTCGGCAGCCTCAACAAGGTCATCATCGACCTGGAGGAAGGGCACGTCCTGGTGTCCGCCCTCGGCGCCGGAGCGGTGCTCGGGGTGGTCGCCTCGAAGGAGGCGAAGCTCGGCAACATCGCGTACGAGATGACCCTCTTCGCCAACCGGGCCGGCGCGGTGCTGAGTCCGCAACTGGTGATGGAGCTGAAGAACACCGTGGGTATCGCACCGACCGGTTGACGTCCGACGGTGCGTCACATGACCGGTGACGCCCGGCGAGGTGAAGGGGGAGGATGTGATGACGTCCGGCGAGCCATTGGCCGGCGGCGACGCCGAATGGGGAGTGGAACGCCCCGCCTCGGTCGTCCGGCCGTTCCTGCTGACCGCGGGGCGGATCGCGGGCGGAGACAGTCTCGTACCGCCGATCCCCATCGAGACGCAGGTGGTGGCCACCGACGTGGGACTGGCGGCGCTGAACGCCTTCGTCTTCGACCAGCACCGCGACATCATCACGGTCTGCCGTGAACCGCAGTCGCTCGCGGAGATCGCGGCGAAACTCCGGATGCACTTGAATGTGATCCGGGTACTCGCCGACGATCTGCGCGCCGACGGGCAACTGGCCCTGTACGCACCGCAGGTGCACTCCCACCGCGATGTCACTGTTCTTCGAAGGGTTATCGATGGTCTCCGAGCTATCCCCGACTCCCGGGGCGCGATCCGTGAGGGCTGACGACGAGCGGCCCAGGCCGCCGCTGCCGGTGAAGATGGTGATCGCGGGCGGCTTCGGCGTGGGCAAGACCACGACGGTGGGGGCCATTTCGGAGATCGAGCCGCTGACCACCGAGGCGTCCATCACCTCGGTCGCCGCCGGTGTCGACGACCTCACCCACACTCCGGAGAAGGTGACGACGACCGTCGCCATGGACTTCGGCTGTGTGACCCTCGACCCGACCCTGAAGCTCTACCTGTTCGGCACCCCAGGACAGGAGCGGTTCGGGTTCATGTGGGACGACCTCGTCGAGGGCGCGCTCGGCGGGCTCGTCATCGTCGACACCCGACGCCTCGACGACTGCTACGCGGCCGTCGACTACTTCGAGCACCGCCAGATCCCCTTCGCCGTGGCCGTGAACGCCTTCGACGGCAAACTCGAACACGATCTGGACGACGTCCGGTGGGCCCTCGACGTCGCCGACCACGTGCCGCTCACCGTGTTCGACGCCCGCGACCGGGGTTCCGTACGCGACGCCCTGCTCGTCGTCCTCGAACACGCCCTGGCGAGAGCCGAACGCTGACGCCGGGCGGAGGAGACGCCCTCGGAGTCCGCCGGTCGCCCCGGTGAACGGCGGAGCTCCACGGGAGAAGAGAAGACATGAACCTACCGGCCCCGCGCCACGCACCCGTCCTGTACGCGATATCCGCGACCTGCGCGGCCATCGGCGCCCTGCTGTGGGTGCGCGGCGGGACCAGCGCGCCGCCCAGGCGCTACGCGGACTCCTTGGCTGCCGACGGTTACACCCCGTCGGCCTGGCGCGTGTGGTCGCGGGCCGTGCCCGACGAGCGCATTGGCCTGTACCTCGTCGCGGTCGGGCTCGTGCCGGCTGTGGTGGCTCGCCTGGTCTCCGTCCGCCGGGGCTGAGCGGCGCCGGCTCTGCGGAACGAAGGGTGAGACGGAGACGGGGACGGCCCGAAGGCCGTCCCCGTTGTGGTGGTGCCGCTGCTCGGTGGTGTCGCTACGCCGCCCGGCGTCTGCGGACGCCGGGGGAGACCGTCACCTTGCCGACGCCCCAGAACAGCAGGAGGACGAGCAGCGCGAGGAGCGCCGTGAGGGCCGCTCCGCCGACCACCTTCTCGTAGTTGTGCTGGTACAGGCCGTCCAGGATGTAGCGGCCGACCCCGCCGAGGGACACATAGGCCGCGATCGTGGCCGTCGAGACGATCTGGATCGTCGCCGAACGCAGCCCGCTGAGGATCAGCGGCAGCGCCGCCGGGACCTCGACCTGGAACAGGACCTGGGTCTCCGGCATGCCCATGCCGCGGGCGGCGTCGACGGGGGAGGGGTCCACGGTGCGGATCGCCTCGTAGGTGGTGATGAGGACCGGCGGGATCGCCAGCACCACGAGCGGGATCATCACGGGCACGATGCCGAGCCCCAGCCAGACGAACATCAGGACCAGCAGCCCGAAGGTCGGCAGCGCGCGGGCGCCGGTGGCCAGGAAGGCCAGCGCGTTGCCGCCGCGCCCGGTGTGCCCGGTGATCAGACCGATCGGCAGACCGATGGCGGCGGCGATCGCGAGGGCCCCGGCCGTGTACTGGATGTGTTCCCACACCCGTTGCGGGATGCCGTCGTAGCCCTGCCAGTGGGAGCCGTCGCTGAAGAAGGACTGCATGAAGTGGAGGACGTTCACGACACGCCCTCCGGGGTGGGGGCGGTGGCGTCCGAGGCCCTGGCCCCGGAGCGTCCGGCCGCGCCGCCGGACGGCGGTTCCCAGGGGGTGAGGACCCGGCGCAGCAGGACCAGCAGGGCGTCGATCACGATCGCGAGGACGGCGGTGGTGACCACCGAGGTCACCGCGAGCCGGGGACGGCCGTACAGCTGCGCGGTGGTCAGCAGATTGCCGAGCCCTCCTTGGTTGCCGATCAGCGCGCCGACGCTCACCAGGCTGATGCTGGACGCGACGGCCACCCGGAGCCCCGCCATGATCGCCGGTACGGCGATGGGCAGTTGGACCTGGACGTAGCGGCGCGCGAGGCCGATGCCCATGGCCGAGGCGGCGGCGTTCGTCTCCTCGGGCACCGAGCTGATGCCGTCGACGACCGCGGGCACGAGTACGACCAGGCTGTACAGGCACAGCGGGATCATCACGGTGACCTGGGACAGCCCGGTGTAGTCGATGAGCACCACGAAGAAGGCGATCGACGGGATCGCGTAGAGCACCGTCGAGGTCCACAGCACCGGCCCGTAGAGCCAGCCGTAGTGGACGCACAACAGGCCGATGGGCAGCGCCAGCAGGAGACCGAACAGGACCGGGACGAGCGCCTCCTGCAGATGGATGGCGATCAGGCCGCCATAGCTGTGCTGGAGGTCGCTCGGTATGTCGAAGAACCCGTTCATCGCCCGGCCTTCGCCGTCGACGTCTGCTGCGGGGAGGCGTCCGCCGCCGGCCGCTGACGGGCCACCCGGATCGCGGCGGCGATCGTCTCCTGTCCGGCGACCCCGAGCACCTGCCCGGAACCGTCGACGCCGACCGCCAGACCCGTCGGCGACAGTACGGTCCGGTCCAGGGCGACCCGCAGCGAGTCACGGCCCACCTCGAAGCAGGGGCCGTACGGTTCGAGGTCCTTGACGTCTCCGCCCCAGGTGCCCGGCTCTGCCCAGCCGAGCGGCTTGCCGTCGGCGTCGGTCACCAGCACGGGCGTCCCCTCCGGGGCGCGTCCGGCGATCTCCTGCCAGTCGGAGCCGACGGGGAAGACCCGGGAGCGGTCGAGTTCGAGATCGCGGGTGGAGAGGAACGACAGTCCGCGGATGCCCCGGTCGGCGCCGAGGAACTGCTCGACGAACGGATCGGCCGGCGCCGAGAGGATCTCGTCGGGGGTCGCGAACTGGGCGAGCTTGCCGCCGGTGCGCAGTACGGCGATACGGTCGCCGATGGTGATCGCCTCGTCCATGTCGTGGGTGACGAAGACGATGGCCTTGCCCAGTTCGCCCTGGATGCGCAGCAACTCCTCCTGCAGACCCCGGCGTACGACCGGGTCGACCGCCGAGAACGGCTCGTCCATGAGGAGAATGGGCGGGTCCGCCGCCAACGCGCGGGCGACGCCCACCCGTTGCTGCTGGCCGCCGGAGAGCTGGTACGGGTAGCGGCGGGCCATGGCCGGGTCGAGGCCGACCCGTTCCATCAGTTCCGCCGCGCGGTCCCGGGCACGCTGCTTGGACCAGCCGAGCAGCCGGGGCACCGTGGCGATGTTGTCGAGGATCGTCCGGTGCTGGAAGAGGCCGGCGTTCTGGATGACGTAACCCATGGACCGGCGCAGGGCGTTGACCGGCTTGCTCCGGATGTCCTCGCCGTTGACGCGGATCGTGCCGCCGCTCGGCTCGACCATGCGGTTGATCATGCGGAGGGTGGTGGTCTTGCCGCAGCCCGAAGGTCCGACGAGAACGGTGATGGAGTGGTCCGGTATCTGGAGGGACAGGCGATCGACGGCCACCGTGCCGTCGGCGTATCGCTTGCTGACATCTTCGATGGCTATCAAGCGTCGAAACCCTTCGGGAACGGCTTTGCTCGCGCGTGGCGCGATCACGTGCACGAGGGTGCGTAGTCTAGCCAGTTGATGTTCGTTCCCGGTCATGACAGGTCGTGAATGTCGGGCGGACGTCCGATTTCCTCGGCGCGGCCCGGTGGGGGCGGACATCGGTACGGACGTCCGTCATCCTGTGGGCGTCCCGGTCGTACGCGTCCCCACGGTACCCAGGCGTTCGCCGCGCTGGACCCGCAGATGGAGCGCGGCCCAGGTGCGGTACGGCCGCCAGTTCTCCGCGATCTCGGCCGGTTCGCGCTCGGGCCCGTACTGTTCGGCGATCTCCGCGGTGAGCCTGCCTTCCTGGGTCGGCAGGACGTCGGGATGGTTCGCGCCGCGGACGACGACGAGTTCGGCGGCGAAGGCGCCCAGGCCCTTGACCTGTTGGACCTCGCGCATGGCGTCCTGCGGTTCCAGGAACCGCAGTCGGGCGCCGTCCAGCACTCCGTCGAGAGCGGCCTGTGCGACGGCGTGCAGGTATTCGGTCTTGCGCCAGGGCAGTTCGGCGTCCAGCCGGAGCAACGCCTCGGGCTCCGGGAACGCACCGCCCGTGCCGTGGCCGGAGATGATGTCGTCGCGCATGCCATGGGCCGCCTTCATCCCGGTGCGCTGGGTCAGCACGGCCCAGCCGGCCGCCTCGTACGGGGAATGGAAGCCGCACGGGCGAAGTCCCGGCCGACGCGCCTGGATCCGGCCGATCACCGGGTCGCGGTCGCCGACGGCGGGCCAGCCGCGGGCGTCGACGTCCAGGGACAGGAAGCGGCGCACCTGCTCGGCGGCGGCGTCCAGATCGCCGTCCCCCGTGACCGTCACCCGGGCGGTGGACCCGCTCTGCGTCACCTCCGCCGCGACCTGGAGCCAGTCGGCGTCGGCGTGGAAGACCGTGCGCAGCGCCGCGCCCTCGCCCCCGGCCTCGGCCGGTGGCACGGGTGCCATCTCCTCCCAGAACTCCCTGCTGTTCTCCAGGGACCAGGGACCCGCCACCTCGAACTCGACCGTGTGCCGTGCCATGTCCAACCTCCCGCTCAGGACCCGTTCACCGTGTCTGTGCGCACCACTGTGGAGGCAATACCTGACAGTTTCCGTCAACTATTCCGACGGTTCTGTGTCCGGGTGACCAGCGGGGAAAGGGTTACCGGTGGGGAAGGAGGGAACGCGGCGACCGCGTGACGCGGGGTGTCGGAGGCACTCGCCGCGTGTCACCCCGCCGAGGCGGGGAACCCGAACGGGCGAATGATCAGCCCTCGGAACCAGCGGGGGCCGAGCCCGCGCCGACCAGTTCCCGCGTCCGCCCGATCTCCGGGGTCCGCACCACGGGCCCCTGTCCGCCTTGCCGCCACAGCCACGCGATGTCGCGGCCGAACGACCACACGAGCAGCGCGAGGGCCGTCAGCACGGCCGCGAGCTGCGCGTCGTAGGGCAGGACCCCGGCGCCCGCGACCAGCAGGATGACACCCTGCAGGGCCGCCACCGTCTTGCGCGCCATGCTGGGCGGCAGTTCGCCGTTCAGCCAGGGCAGCACCCGGGCCGCCGCGACGAACGCGTACCGCATGGTGCCGATCAGCAGCACCCACGGACCGAGCGACATCCCGACGTACACGCTGAGCACGAGGATCAGGAACGCGTCCACCTCCATGTCGAAGCGCGCGCCCAGGGCGGAGGACGTGCCGGTCCGCCGGGCGACCTTGCCGTCGACGCCGTCCAGGATCAGGGCGACCGCCGTCAGGCCGACGAGCAGACTCACCGGCGGCGAGCTCTGGAAGGAGTCCGCGACCAGCGCGGTGACTCCGCCCACCAGGATCGCGCGGCCGAGCGTGACCCGGTTGGCGGGTCCGAAGGAGCGGGGCTGCGAGCGCCGCAGGGCGCGGGTGAGCACCGCCCACGTGGCGATCGCGAATGCGAGACCGGTCAGCCAGCCCGCGGGCCCCATCCCGATCGCCGTGCCCAGCAGGGCCAGCAGCAGGAGCTGCACGCCGGCTCCCACCGTGGTCTCCTGCTGGGGGAGCCTCGCGCCGTACATGTTGTTCAGGGCCACCGCAGATCCTCCGGCCGAATGACAGATTCGATCAACGCCGCGTACCGTGTGCGCGACTTGTCACTGCTCCGTACGTGAAGATCTGCTGAATCGTTCAGGGGGACCCTCATGGAACTCACAGCTCGCGCCTTCTGGCTCGCGTCGCCGGGCCACGGTGAGATCCGGGATGTCACCCTCTCCGTACCCGCGGAGGGCGAGGTGCTGGTCCGTACGCTGTACTCAGGAGTCAGCAGAGGTACCGAGACGCTCGTGTTCCGTGGGGGAGTCCCGGAGAACCAGCACGCCTCGATGCGCGCGCCGTTCCAGGACGGGGATTTCCCCGCGCCCGTGAAATACGGCTATCTGAACGTCGGCCGGGTGGAGGAAGGGCCCGGGCATCTCCTCGGGCGCACGGTCTTCTGCCTCTATCCGCACCAGACGCGCTACGTCGTCCCGGCGAGCGCCGTGACGGTCGTACCCGAGTCCGTGCCCGCCTCCCGCGCCATCCTCGCCGGCACCGTCGAGACCGCCGTGAACGCCCTGTGGGACGCGGCCCCGCTGATCGGCGACCGGATCGCCGTGGTCGGCGGCGGCATGGTCGGCTGCTCGGTCGCCGCGCTGCTCGCCCGCTTCCCCGGAGTACGGGTCCAGCTCGTCGACGCCGACCCGGCGCGCGGCGATGTCGCCCGCGCGCTCGGCATCGACTTCGCGCTCCCCGAGGACGCGGAGGGCGAACTCGACCTCGTCGTGCACGCCAGCGCCACCGAGGCCGGACTCGTCCGCTCCCTGGACCTGCTCGCCCGCGAGGGGACCGTCATCGAGCTGAGCTGGTACGGAGACCGCCGGGTCGCCCTGCCGCTCGGGGAGGCCTTCCACTCCCGCCGGCTGACGCTGCGCAGCAGCCAGGTGGGTTCCGTCTCCCCCTCCGGGCGGGCGGGCCGGACGTACGCCGACCGGCTGGCCCTCGCCCTCGAACTCCTCGCCGAACCCGCCTTCGACGCCCTGATCACCGGCGAGTGCTCCTTCGGTGTACTCCCCGGCGTGATGGGGAAACTGGCCTCCGGCTCGATACCCGCCCTGTGCCACCGCGTCGCCTACGAAGACGTTTGAGCCGACGAGAACCGGCCTGACCTCTACGGACTCCGAAGAAAGGGCGACAGGCGGCTGAACAAGGTGAACCGGACAGCCGTACTACACGACGTGATCCCGGCAGGGGATCAGACGCACCGCACCTGGAGGGTCGTCCGTTGTTCAGCATCACCGTCCGCGATCACCTGATGATCGCCCACAGCTTCCGTGGCGAGGTCTTCGGACCCGCGCAGCGCCTGCACGGGGCGACGTTCCTGGTGGACGCCACCTTCCGCCGCCCCGAGCTGGACGACGACAACATCGTCGTCGACATCGGACTGGCCACGCAGGAGCTCGGCGCCGTCGTGAGCGAGTTGAACTATCGCAATCTCGACAGCGAGCCGGACTTCAAGGACACCAACACCTCGACCGAGTTCCTGGCCAAGGTCATCGCCGACCGGCTCGCCGACCGGGTGCACGCCGGAGGCCTCGGCGAAGGCGCCCGTGGCCTCACCGGCATCACCGTCACCCTGCACGAGTCGCACATCGCCTGGGCGAGTTACGAGCGTGCGCTGTGACCGACGTGACCCTGGACAAGGCGTCCCCGACGTCCGGCCGTGCCGCCACGGCCGCCGGACCGGGTGCCCTGAACTACGTGCCCGTGCAGAACGCGGCTCTCAAGAACGCCGAGATCATTCCCATGTCCCTGCGCTCCGTGCACTTCGTGATGCCGGGCGGTGTCGACGACCCGGCCGCGCCGAGCGGCGGCAACGCCTACGACCGCCGGCTCTGCCTGGATCTGCCCGGCTTCGGCTGGCAGGTCCACCGGCACGTCGTCCCCGGTGAGTGGCCCCGCCCCGGCGTGGCCGCCCGGACGGAACTCGCCCGGACGCTGGCCGACCTGCCCGACGGCACCGTCGTCCTCCTCGACGGGATCGTCGCCTGCGGAGTCCCCGAGATCGTCGCCCCCGAGGCCGACCGGCTGCGTCTCGTCGTCCTCGTCCACCTGCCGCTCGGCGACGAGACCGGACTCGAGCCCGCCGTGGCCGCCGAGCTGGACGCCCTGGAACGGACGACCCTGCGGGCCGTGTCGGCCGTCGTGGCCACCAGCGAATGGGCCGTCCGCCGGCTCGTCGCCCACCACGGCCTGGCCCCCGACCGGGTCCACGCCGCCGCGCCCGGCGCCGACATCGCACCGCTCGCCTCCGGCACCGACGGTGTCTCCCGGCTGCTGTGCGTCGCCGCGGTGACCCCGCGCAAGGGCCAGCACCGGCTCGTCGAAGCCCTCGCGAACGTCACCGACCTGCCCTGGAGCTGCGTCTGCGTCGGCGGACTCGGCCAGGACCCGGCCTACGTCGACCACCTGCGCTCCCTGATCGCGAAGTACGGCCTCGGCGACCGGCTGCACCTGGCCGGACCGCAGGCCGGCGCCGAACTGGACGCCAGCTACGCGGCCGCCGACCTCATGGTCCTCACCTCGTACGCGGAGACCTACGGCATGGCCGTCACCGAGGCCCTGGCCCGCGGCATCCCCGTGCTCGCCACGGACGTCGGCGGTCTGCCCGAGGCGGTCGGACGCGCCCCCGACGGCGGGGTGCCCGGCATCCTCGTCCCCCCGGAGGACCCGGCGGCGCTCGCCACCGAACTGCGCGGCTGGTTCGGCGAAGCCGACGTGCGCCGCCGTCTGAAGGCCGCCGCCCGCGGACGGCGCGCCGCGCTCGACGGCTGGGCGACCACGGCCCGCAGCCTGGCCGGCGTGCTCGGCCGACTGCCCCAGGAACCCCGGAGGGCGGCATGAGTACCGCGACGACTCCCGCGAGCGGGCCGGACTCCGGCATCCCGGAGGAGAAGGTGAGGTCGGGCGTGCCCGGTCAGCGAGTCGGGGACCCGGACGCCGACGAGGTGCGCTACGCGCCCCAGTGGCTCCAGTTGCGCGAGCCCGCCGACGCCGCAGCGCGGGCGGTCGACCTGCTCGACCCGCTGCGCATCCGGCTGGCCAACCGCCCGGTGCGCGGCGGCGACCTGGTCATCCACGACCTCGGGTGCGGCACCGGTTCCATGGGCCGCTGGCTGGCGCCCCGGCTCGACGGCGCCCAGCACTGGATCCTGCACGACCGGGACCCGTACCTGCTGCACTTCGCCACCGTCGGGGCGCCCAAGGCGGCGGCCGACGGCAGCCATGTCGCCGTCACCACCCAGCGCGGTGACATCGGCAGGCTGACCGCGGACGCCCTGGCCGGCGCCGCCCTGGTGACCGCGTCGGCGCTGCTCGACGTGCTCACCACCGAGGAGATCGACCGGCTCGCGGCGGCCTGCGCCGGCGCCGGTGTGCCGGCCCTGCTGACCCTGTCCGTCGCCGGCCGGGTCGAACTCAGCCCCGCCGACCCGCTGGACACCGAGATCGCCGAGGCCTTCAACACCCACCAGCGGCGCGGTGAACTGCTCGGCCCGGACGCCGTCACGGCCACCTGCGAGGCGTTCGCCCGCTACGGCGCGACCGTGCGGGTGCACCCGAGCCCCTGGCGGCTCGGCCCCGACGAGGCCGACCTCACCGCGGAGTGGCTGCGCGGCTGGGTCGGCGCGGCGGTGGAAGAGCGCCCCGAGCTGGCGGCCCAGGCGGAGTCGTATCTCGCGTCCCGCCTGGCGGCGTGTGCCGCGGGCGAGCTGCGGGTGGTCGTCCACCACAGCGATGTGCTGGCCCTGCCCCACCCGTCCGGAGGTGCGGTGTGAGCGCGGGCCTGGAGACGGTGGTCGCGGACACCGCGCCGACGGCCGCGACCCCGCCCCTCGACGGCCCGCACCCGAACAGCCCCGCGGAGTCCGGTGCACCTGCCTCTCAGGCACCGGGCCCCGCGGGCGCCGGGCCGGAGTCCCCGGCCGGGGACTCCGCGAACCCCGCCGCGGAGACCTCCAGGGGTTCCCGGGCCCGGCTCGCCCTCCGCCGTGTCCGCAAGCACGTCGGCACCGTCGCCGGCGTCCTCATCCTCGGTGTGCTGCTCTGGCGGCTGGGTACCGGGGTGTTCGTGGACGGGCTGCGGCGGATCGACGGGACCACGCTGACGGCGGCGATCGGGATCGGGCTGCTCACCACGGTGTTCAGCGCCTGGCGGTGGTGCCTGGTCGCGCGCGAGCTGCGCATCCGGCTTCCGCTGGGCGCGGCCGTCGCGGACTACTACCGCGCGCTGTTCCTGAACGCCGCGCTGCCCGGCGGAGTCCTCGGCGATGTGCACCGGGCCGTGCGACACGGGCAGAGCACCGGTGACATCGGCCGCGGGGTGCGCGCCGTGGTGCTCGAACGCACCGCGGGACAAGCCGTGTTGGTGGCCGTCGGCGCGGCGGTGCTGCTCACCCAGCCGTCACCCGCCCTCGCGCAGTCCCGCGAGGTCGCGCTGATCCTCGCGATCGTCTCGGTGTGCTGCGCGGTGGCCTTCGCCGTCGTCCGCAAGCGCCGGGCCCCCTCCGGCTCCGGCCGCTACGGCGCCGCCCTCCGTGGCGCGCTCGTCGAGGCGAGGGGCGCCCTGCTGGCCCGGCGCAGCTGGCCGGGCGTGACGCTGGCGTCGGTGATGGTGCTCGCCGGTCACCTGGCGATGTTCGTCCTCGCCGCGCGGGCCGCCGGATCCACCGCGTCCGTCGTCCGGTTGATGCCGCTGGCGCTGCTCGCGCTGCTCGCCATGGGGCTGCCGCTGAACGTCGGAGGCTGGGGTCCCCGCGAGGGCGCCACGGCCTGGGCGTTCGGCGCCGCCGGGCTCGGCGCCGGGATGGGCCTCACCGTCGCGGTGATCTACGGAGTGCTCAGCTTCGCGGCGAGCCTGCCCGGGGCCGTGGTCCTGATCGTCCGCTGGGGTGCCGCGCTCCGGCGCACCGGCGAGGAGAACGCGGGAGGGCCCGGTCAGTGCAGCGTCTCGGACGTCACCAAGGAGAAATACGCTCCGAAGGCCTCGGCAAGCCCGGCGAGGAGTTCCTTCCCCTTCTCGGCGCCGGCCATCGAGGGACGGCCGATGACCCCGGACTCGGTATAGGCGGACATGCCGAGGGTGAGCAGATGCCGACGGTCGTCGGCGACGAAATCGGAGGTCTCATAACCGTCTTTGACGTATTCCGGATGGGCATGCAGGAGAATGGATGTCTCGATTTCTCCCGCGTGCATATCAGTGAGCAACGACGTCTGCACACCGGCCCGTTCACACGCGCCTTCCCAGTCCTCCATGGCCGGGAAAAGCGCCATGCGCGTACCGGTGCCCGCGGATTCCTGGACCACGTTGCCCAGTACGTAATTCCCTCCGTGCCCGTTGACCACCACCAGGGTGTCGACACCCGATCGCCGCAACGAGGCGGCGATGTCCCGGACCACGGCGTACAGGGTGACGGAGGAAATGCTGACGGTGCCCGGCCAGGCGGCGTGCTCGTGCGAGCAGGAGATCGTCACCGGAGGAAGAAGATGCACCGGATAGGTGTCCGCGATCTCCCGCGCGATGGCGCACGCCACGAGTGTGTCGGTCGTCAAGGGCAGGTAAGCGCCGTGCTGTTCGAGGCTGCCGACGGGAAGGACGGCGACCTGGCGGGCAACACCGGCCCCCCGCTCGCGGACATCCTCCGTGGTGTCCAGTGACAGCACACCGGACAACGTCGCTCGCGTTCCCGAACTACTCATGTTTTCACGGCCCTTTCGACTCTGCTTAGGAACCAGATCATGACAGATAACTTTGGCGTACTCGGCGGGAATGCCCACCTCACAGGTGTCGAACGAGTCGTGATTGCCCCGCTGCCCACCGTGTACGGCGATTTCCACGCCGTCGGCTACCTCGACCACGATCGCGGCGAGGAACAAGTCGTCCTCGTGTACGGCGACTTGGACACCCTCCGGGAAGGGGACGTCCTCACCCGGCTGCATTCCGAATGCCTGACCGGCGACTCCTTCGGGTCGCAGCACTGCGAGTGCGGCCCCCAGCTCACCGCCTCGCTGCGCGCCATCGTGGCCGAGGGCCGCGGCGTCCTCGTCTACCTCCGGGGCCACGAGGGCCGGGGCATCGGCCTGCTGGCCAAGCTGAAGGCGATGAAGCTCCAGGCGGAGGGGCTCGACACCGTCGAGGCGAACCTCGCGCTCGGACTGCCGGTGGACGCCCGCGACTACCGGGTGGCGGCGGAGATGCTGCACGACCTCGGCGTACGGTCCGTCCGGCTGCTGTCCAACAACCCGCGCAAGCGCGAGTCGCTGCTGCGCCACGGCATCAAGGTCGCCGAGCAGGTGCCGCTCCTGATACCGCCGTGCGAGGACAACCTCACCTACCTGCTGACCAAGCGGGAGCGCCTCGACCACTACCTGCCCCACCTGGACAGCGAGGAATGGGCCAAAGCGATCTTCTGCGAATCGGAGAAGACGGTCATCACCGAGGAGTGACGGAAGACGACCTGGCCGGCTGTTCCGCGCGCGCGAGCAGGTGACGCGGCCGCTGGACATCGACACGGTGATCGTCTCGCAGCGGGGTGCCGTCACCGCGTTCGGTGACGGCACCGCGGACATGCCCGGCGAGATCATGCCTGCCTGCCGGCCGCTCCGACGACAGTGTCGTGTTCGCGCACCGGGCACGCCTGTCCGCGGACAACCGGGGCGGTCGCCGAGACCGGCAGCGTCCGTCGCGGCACCGCGGCGGCCGGGCGCTGTCCGTCGGCGCGGTGATCAACGTGCTCGACCCGGTCACCGGGTGGCTCGTGGCCGTCATGGACGGCACCGCGGTGACGACCCTGCGCACCGCCGCGGCCGGCGCGCTGGGCTTCGACGCGCCGACCGGCGCCGACAGCGCGGAACTGGGCCTGCTCGGCTCCGACACGCGGGCCGTCGCCCGGGGCGCGTGCCGTCGCCCACGTGCGGGCCTTGCCTACGTGCGGGCCTTTGCGCACGAGCGGCCCGTCGCCCACGTGCGGGCTCTTGCCCACGTGCGGGCTCTTGCCCACGTGCGGGCTCTTGCCCACGTGCGGGCTCTTGCCCACGTGCGGGCCCTCGCCCGGGTGCGCGGGCTGCGGTCCGTGCGGCTGCGGAGTCCGCACCCCGGCCGATGCGCCCGGGCCGCGCGGAGCCTCGCGGCAGAACTCGGTGTCACCGTCGAGGCCGTCGGCTCGGCGGAGGAGGCCGTGGCCGGGCATCCGGGACGCCGCCGCGGCCTGGGCCGTCATCCGCGCGGCCGAGGCGGCGGAACACCGGTCGTGACCTTCGTTCCCCTGACCGCATGCGGCCAGGGGGCACGGAAATTTCCGGCCACTCGGCCGGCCGGAGCGCCCCGGAATCCTCGCGCCTCGACCTCAGCCCTCTAGGATCGCCGCGCACTTGGAGCCGCTCGACGGGCTCGGACGGATCCCACTCCAGGTGGCGAGGGAGGACCATGAAGACGGCGGTGCAGGTGCCCGCGACCCGGACGGCACCCTGGCGCAGCGCCGCCTTCCGGCGGTTCGTGCTGGCCAATCTGATCTCGGCGACGGGATCGGCGATGGCGCCGCTCGCGCTCGCCTACGCGGTGATCGGCGAGGGCGGCGGAGCCGGATCCCTCGGTGTGGTGCTGGCCGTGAACACGGTTCCGACGATCGCCTTCCTGCTGGTGGGCGGGGTGCTCGCGGACCGCATGTCCCGCAGCCGGATCCTGTTGGTGGGCAACCTGATCGCGGCGGCGGCGCAAGGGGCGCTCGCCGTGATCGTGCTGAGCGGAACGGCCTCGACCGGCTCCGTCGCCGCCTGCGGCTTCCTCTCGGGCGTCGCCGTGGCGCTCGCCGGGCCGGCCGCTCAGGGCGTGGTGAACCAGTTGGTGGCGCCGGAGCATCTGCAGCGGGCCAACGCCCTGGTCAGGCTGCCGAGCAACGCCGTACGGGTGCTCGGGCCCGTGGTGGGCGGTCTTGTCGTCGCGCTCTGCGGACCGGGGTGGGCGCTGGCCTGGGACGCCCTCACCTTCCTGATCGCGGCCCTCCTGCTGCACGGGCTGCGCCTGGACGCCCCCGTCACCGCGGACAGCGCCCTGAGCGATCTGCGGGCCGGCTGGACCGGATTCCGTTCCCGCACCTGGCTGTGGACGTACACGGTGGCCGGGATGGTCGTGGTCGCCGCCTGGCTGGCCGGATTCCAGATGCTCGGACCGGTCCTCGCCGCCCGCCTGTACTCCGGCGCGAGCTCCTGGGGCCTGGTGCAGGGGGCGTTCGCGCTCGGGCTGCTGGCGGGGGCGCTGGTGTGCCTGTGGTGGAAGCCGTACCGGCTGCTCGTCGTCGCCGTGACCTCCGCCTCCCTGCTCTTTCTGCCGCTGACGGCGCTGGGGCTCGGACTGCCCCTGCCTGCCGTCCTGTTGGCCGCGCTTCTCGCGGGTATCGGTCTGGACGTCGCGATCGTCGCGTGGACCACCATCCTCCAACTGCACATTCCTGAGAACGAATTGGGACGGGCCACTTCTTTCAACAGTGTCGGGGAGCGCTGCGCGGTTCCGCTCGGCTACCTGCTCGCCGCCCTGGCCGCCGGCGCCTGGTCCGACCGTGAGGTGCTCCTGGTGTGCGCGGGCGTGATCGTGGCCGCCACCGTGCTCAACCTGTTCGTACGAGACGTGTACCGCATCAACCGGACGGACCGGAAACCCGGTTGAACAGGCGGCGGTCAGGCCCGCACCGCCTCGTGCACCAGCCGTTTGAGCTCGGGGAAGACCGAGTGGGAGGCCGTCGGCCGGAGTTGGCTCAGGAACTGCACGGTCAGGTCGCGCCGGGGGTCGACCCAGAAGGTCGTGGTGGCCACTCCGCTCCAGCCGAACGCGCCCTCGCTGGAAGGGGCCCGGGTGAGCGACGCGTCCACCACGACGGAGACGCCCAGGCCGAAACCGAGGCCCGCGTTGCCGGGTTCCTGGTGGACGGGGCTGCCGAAGGAGCGGCGGTCGGCGCCGCCGGGAAGGTGGTTGGACGCCATCAGGTCCACGGTCCCGGGGCGGAGCAGACGTGTTCCGTCGAGTTCGCCGCGCCGCCGGAGCATCTCCATGAAGCGGTGGTAGTCGTGGGCCGTGGCGACCATCCCTCCGCTGCCGGACAGGAAGCGGGGCCGGCCACGCAGCGGGAGCCCGGCGATCGGCGTGAGCTCTCCATCGCCGTCCTCTCCGTACAACTCGGCCAGTCGGCCCGCCTGTTCGTCGGTGACCTGGAAACCGGCGTCCGTCATCCCGAGCGGGCCGAGGACGCGCTGGTGGAGGAAGGCGTCGAGGTCCTGTCCGGACACCACCTCGATGACGCGGCCGAGCACATTGGTGGCGACCGAGTAGTTCCACCGCGTGCCCGGCTCGAACTGGAGCGGCAGCCGGGCGTACACCTCGCAGGTCTCGGCCAGGTCGGCGCCCGGTGCCACCGAGGACTCCAGACCTGCGTCCCGGTAGAGCTCGTCGACGGGATGCGCGTGGTAGAAGCCGAAGGTCAGGCCCGCGGTGTGGGTCAGCAAGTGGCGCATCAGTAGGGGCTGTTCGGCCGGTCTCGTCCTCGTGCCGGGTCCCGTTCCGCCGACGTACACCCGCGGCTCGGCGAAGGCCGGCAGGAAGTCGGCCACCCGGTCGTCGAGTCCGAGGCGGCCCTCTTCGAGGAGCATCAGCGCGGCGACCGAGGTGACCGGCTTGGTCATGGAGTAGATCCGCCACAACGTGTCGCTCTCCACCGGGAGTCCGGCCGCACGGTCGCGCCGGCCGTACGTGGTGAGGTGGGCGACCTGTCCGTGCCGGGCGACGGCGACCAGGTAGCCGGGCAGCCGGCCGTCGTCGACCAACCGGGCGAAGTGCCGGTCGAGTCGGTCCAGCGCCTCGGCGTCGAGGCCGACCGATTCCGGCTCGACCTCCTGTCGCAGGTGTCCCATGGTTCTCCTCCGGGCTGCGGCTCGTGACCTTCTATCGTCCCGCACGGGCCGGCGACACGTCGTCCGGGCTCCCCTGGACGGTGCTCACGGTGCTCATGGTGCCCTTGTGCCCCGGAAGTCGCAGGGCGAGCAGTATTCCCGTCGCGGAGATGGCCGCGAGCGTGGCCAGCGGGGGACCGACACCGGCGCCGGGCGTCACCGCCATCAGCGTGGCCGCCACCGTGATCCCCAACGTGGGTCCGATGTTCATCGCCGTCTGCTGCAACCCGCCCGCCACACCGGCCGACGTGGCCGACACCTGCCGTACGACGACCGCCGTCGCGGTCACCATCACCGTGGCGAAACCGGCCCCCAGCAGCAGGAAGCCCGCCGCGACGGGCAGGGCCGTCGACGTCTCGTCGAGCCGGGCCAGGAGCAGGACACCGAGCGTGAGGACGAGCGTTCCGGCCACGGTCGTCCGCCGCGGGCCGAGTCTGCGCAGAAGGACGGCGGCGACGGGAGCGCCGAGCACCATCATCACGCCGCCCGGCAGGGCCCGTAGGCCGGTCTCCAGCGGGTCGAGGCCCAGGGTCCGCTGGAGGAAGTAGCTGGCGACGAACAGCGTGCCGAGCATGGCGGCGGACGCGGCCACCAGGATGCCGAGCGCCGCGCCGATGGTCGCCGAGCCGAGGACCTCGGACGGCACCAGGGGGCTCGCGGTACGGCGTTCCCGGTGGACGAACGCGGCGCCCGAGGCGGCCACCACGGCCAGTCCGGCCATCGTCGCCGGCCGGCCGGTGTCGGGTGCGGCGACCAGCGTGTGCACGAGGGCGGCCAGGGCCACGGTGAGCAGACAGGCGCCCGGCACGTCGAGACCGTCGGCCGCCGCGGGGCGGACGGCCGCGGTCTCCGGGTCGGCCGGCGCCCGGACGGTGAGCGCCGCCGCGCCCATCACCAGCGCGGGCGGCACATTGAGGAAGAAGACGGACCGCCATCCGAAGTGGCCGACCAGCACGCCGCCGACCAGCGGACCGGCGACAGCGGCGAGACCGATGGCGCTCGTCCGCAGCGCGATGGGCATTCCGAGCCGGTCGGGCGGGTACGCGGCGCGCAGCATGCCGAGCGTGGCCGGCTGCAGGAGCGCGCCGAAGACGCCCTGGGCGACCCGCAGCGCGATCACACAGCCGATCCCGGGCGCGAGGCCGATCCCCGCCGACGCCGCTCCGAAGCCCAGGATGCCGAGGGCGAAGACCCGTTGGTGCCCGTAGCGGTCCCCGAGGCGTCCCGAGAACACCAACAGGCCCGCCACCGCGATGAGATATCCGGTGCTGGTCCACTGGACCCGCGCGAACGAGGCGCCCAGGTCGCGTTGCATCGTGGGCTGCGCGACGGTGAGGACCGTGCCGTCGAGGGCGACGATCACGGCCCCGACGACGCTGCTCGCGAGGGTGATCCGGCGGTGCGCGACCGCGGGAGCGGCACACTGCGTGGCACCAGTGGCACCAGTGGTACCACTGGCACCAGTGGCAGCGGTGGTGGGACGTCGGGCCGTGCCGCCCGAGTCGGGTGTGTTCACCGTTCCTCCGGTCCGAGGTGCGCGTCGAGCGTCGCGTGCAGCAGCGGTTCGTAGTCGTCGGCGCCCGTCGTGAGCTTCAGGCTTCCCCAGCACCACAGTTGGGCGATGCCGTGCAGGTTCGCCCACAGGGCACCGGCGAGGATCCGGGCGTCTGCCTCCGGGCGCACCAGGCCGACGAGGTCCACCAGCACCCCGAACATCGGCAGGCTGGTCTCCCGGAGTCCCAACCGGTTGCTCTCCAACAGGTCGTGACGGAACATCAGCTCGTACATTCCGCGCTGGGTCAGCGCGAAGTCCAGGTAGACCTTCGCCAGGGCGGTGAGCTGGGCACGGGGGCCGGTCCCGCCGTCGCCGACGGCCCGTGCCGCCCGGTCCTGGAGGTCGGTGAAGCCGCGGCGGGCGATGGCGGACAGCAGCTCCAGATGGGTCGGGAAGTAGCGGCGCGGGGCACCGTGCGAGACGCCGGCCCGGCGGGCGATCTCCCGCAGTGTCAGCGCCTGCGCGCCCTCCGTCGTCACGAGATCGACTCCGACGTCGATCAGGCGTGTTCTCAGGTCGGTGGCCTCCAGCTCACTCATAGACACTGTCTACCAGGCCGAGTAGACACTGTCTACTCGTAAACGGGATGGTGGCCGGAGCCAAAGAGACCTTCGGCGCGGGATGACGTGCCGGATCCGGAGCGTTGACGTCGATATGACTGAGGAAGCGACCCAGGACGCACTGCTCAAGCTGCTCGGCGAGTACAAGGGCGGGGTGCTCGTCACCCTCAAGAAGGACGGCCGGCCCCAGCTCTCGAACGTCAGCCACCACTACTACCCCGACGAGGGGGTCATCCGTGTGTCGCTCACCGACGACCGCGCCAAGACCCGCAACCTGCGCCGGGACCCGCGGGCCTCGTACCACGTGACCAGCGCGGACCGGTGGGCGTACACGGTGGTCGAGGGCACGGCCGAGCTGACGCCCGTCGCCGGGGATCCGCACGACGACACCGTCGAGGAGCTCATCCGGGTCTACCGGGACGTCCTCGGCGAGCACCCCGACTGGGACGAATACCGTGCCGCCATGGTCCGCGACGGTCGGCTCGTGCTGCGGCTGCGCGTGGAGCGGGCGTACGGGATCCCCGGACGCTGATACGAGATCCCCCGGAGCCGGAGCCGGAGCCGGAGCCGGAGCCGTGACGCGCCGGTCCGCCGGTCGGTCGGCATGCCCGGTGCCCCGGCGACGGTGGTCGGCGAGGGCTCCGCGCACACCGGCCGTCCCTGAATTCGGCCGGGGTGCGCGGAGTCACGACTCAAGGGTGCCGCAGACGCGGGCCTTTCGGGGGCCGGTGATCGTCGGGTCCGGCGTGGCGGTGTGCCAAATGCCCCACAGAGTGCGGTTGTTCCGCTCGGACCGGGAAGCCGGTGTCCCACCGGCTTCCCGGTCCTTGCGCGCGAACGGCTCGAACGCCTCCGCCGCGATCCTCTCCAACTCGCCACGCAGCACGGCGATCTCGTCCGGAGTCGCACACCCTCGGCGCCACACCGGACCGACAGGACGCGCGTCACCGCAACCGACCTGACCAACCAAGCCCTATTACTGTGAGGTGACCTTGTAGCTGCCGTGCTGCTTCACTTTCAGGTAGACGTAGCCGGATTCGAAGTGGCCGCCCGTGACTCCGGTCGCAGCGGTGAAGGTCCCGTGGCGCCACACCACCTTGCCGTTGACGGCGACGGTGTGGGACCGGCCGGAGACCGGGATCGCGATGGTGCCACTGGTGGCCTTGGGGGCATGGACGGTCAGAGTGAACCGATCAGTGCCAGTCCCGGCAGTCCAGCGGACGTCGATGTCGCCGCGCGGGGTAGGAACACTTCCCCGCGTCCAGGTGAGGTCTCCGGGGTGGGGCTGGACTGTCCAGCTCGTGTATCCCGCCGTATCCGGACGTACGCCCAGGACGTAGCTCGACAATGCGGATGTCGGGGCTGTGGACCACCCGTGGGACAGGCTCGTCCCCGACCCCAGACCAGGTGTCCCGTCGCGGCCGGATATGTTCTCCCACATGGTCCCGGTGCGGTTCGGGCCCGGAGCGATCATGTGACCCCACACATCGTGCAAGAGCTCCTGCGCGTTCGCTGTGTCGCCGGCCGCCAGGCGTGCCTGGAGTTCGAACCCGCTGATGAAGGGGCTGACCAGGTCTTTGTTGCCTGCGTCGGAAGAGAAGGGGAGCGGTCCGTAAGGGGAGCTCCACAGGGCCGACTTGAGCTTGGCCAGGATCTCCTCGTGCTTCGAGGACGGCGCGACTCCGTACAGAACGGCCAGGGCGTTGGCGTCCTGAGCGACCCCTGACTGGGTGTCACTGATCTTGTAGAGGCCGCTCGTCGAGTCGTAGAGACGCTCGTTGATCCGCGTCTTCAGCGCCTCGGCGTCCGCCCTGTAGGCAGCGGCTTGTGAGGCCTCTCCCGCGGCGGTCGCCAGTGCCGCACCGTCAAGCAGCGTCTTGTAGTAAAGGATGTTGTAGGCGGAGACCTCGCCGCCCTTGTCACTGTCGTAGAAGTTCCAGTCCGCGCCGTCGACTCCGGCTCTGGTCGAGAACAAGCCGTTCCCGTCGAGCCGCGTCGCGTTCCAGGCGAGCTCACGCTTGACGACGGGCCATTGCTCGGCGACGAAATCCTTGTCGCCGGTGTGAAGGTAGTAGCTCGCCAGGCCCGCGACGAAGTACATGGAGTACGTGGCCGAGTAGGTGGTCGTGTCGCCCGGGGTGAGCGGTCCGAGGTGCGGAACGGTCGCCGGGTGAAGGGCACCGGGAACGAACCCGCTGGAAAGCTGCCGGCTGCCCAGCAGGTTCAGGGACTGCTTGATGTACTCGGGGTTGTTCACGGAGTAGTAGTCGGTGAGGCCCTCGACCAGGATGTCGCCGCTCCAGATCGCACGGTCGCGCCTGGCTCCGTCGAGGACCGACGCCAGCGCGTTGGACCCCGGTGGAGTGAAGTCGGCGAGCGCGGTGGGAGTGGTCAGAGGGGTGCTGTAGAGCGTCGTGCCTGTACCGCTGACGACAGTGAGGTCCTTGAAGGCCGCCTTCTCGTCGCCGAACTCGCGAAACCCTATGGTCCCAGCGGGATCGGCGACGGCGCCGGAGGGCAGGGCCGACGTGTCGACGCGGTCGATCTGCCTGCCGTCCAGCGAGATCGTCATGCCGGTTCCGGACGCCGTGGTGGCCACTGTGTGCCAGGTCCCCTCGTCCATGGGGGAGGGCAGTGCCACGGAGCCGAGGCTGGTGTAGGCCCCGTCATGGACGTTGAACTTCTGCAGCGTATTCGGGGCACCGCCGGTGTCGGTGCTGTCGTCGAGAATGAACAGGTAGCCGTTCTGGGAGTTCTGCGCGCGGACCATCCACCCGGCCTGGTTGTGGAGAATCTTCGTCCGGAAGGTCGTCGTGTAGTCGCTCCAGGAGGCTCCACGATTCAGGACCCCGGCACCGTCATTGATCTTCGAACCGCCGGCATTCAGAGCGCCGTCCTGGACGGACCAGGACCCGGGAAGGGAGTTGGCCGGAACGAGATCGGTCTGCAAGGTGTAGGCACCGGCGTACCAGATCTTGTTCAGCTCGTCCGAACTGGAGAGGAAGTGGCCCCCGTACCCGTCTGCCTGGGTGCGGTCGGCGATGTAGTTGATTCCGACCTTGCTCAGTGTCAGGCGGCCTGGCGCGGAGAGCGTGATCTGCTGGTACCGCTCGCCTCCCTGCGCGGAGCGGTTGGTGATCGTGCCCGGCCCGGAGACCTGGTAGGTGTCGGACCGAGAACTGTCGCCGTCGGCCCAGGGTGGCGACCCGTCACCGGACGGGCTCATGTACTGCAGGCCCTCGCTGTACGCGGCCTTCAGTGCCGGGGACCCGGACTTGGCGGAGACGTTGAAGTAGGGCAGACCGCCTACCTCTTGGGCATAGTCGAGAAGGATGGTCGGTGCTTCTCCGCCGTCCACGTAGGTCAGCGTCGCTCCGCCCGACCCGCCGCACAGAAGGTTCCGGGCGCCTTCGACAGCGCCTGACGTGCTGACCACGGACACCGGGCACACATCGGAACGCTTCGGAGTCTGGACGTACTCGCGCCAGTCACTGGGGACCCGGGGCGCCTTGGAGCGGGCTGCGTGCCCTGCGGAGAGGAGAGCAGGCGTCGCTGCTGTGGCGGACGGTGCCATCGGCTGGGCGAGCATGGCGAGGACGAGGGCGAGGCCCAGCGAGATGGCCGCGCCGGCCGAGCTGCGTCTGCGGGGTGGATGCCTTCTGCCGTAAATGATCATGCGTACTCCGAGGTTGCGGGTGCTTCCCTTGATGATCCGGACGCGACGATGCTCCGCCGAGGAATGCGCAGGCCAGGGCGGGTGGATGACGGCTCGCAATGTTTGAAACGATTCAATTCAATTCTGCAAGACGCAAGTTATGCAGGAGCTGTGAGTACGTCAACCCATAGCGCAGGCCTTGTCGTGTCGACCAGGCCTGCCGGCGGGCCGAGGAGGTCCTCGGGACGGGTGGGTGCTGCTGGATCAGGCCGACGCTCCTCGGGCGTTCGGCCTCGGTGATCCGTCGTTGTGCGGGCCCTGTCCGCCCAGATCCTCCAGCCCGTCCAGGCCCGGGCGGAGGGTGCGCGACTCCGGACGAGATTGCTGTGGCGCGTCGTGAGCCGGAGGCGTTCGCGGCGGAGGTGTTCGAGCCGTTAGCGCGCAAGGATCCTGCCAGGCCGGCGTCCGGCTTCACCGCCTCGGCGGCGGTCGACCGGCGGCTGTTCCTGCCCCCTCTGGACCGGCGCCTGCCCCACCTGCCACCGCGACATGTCCACACCGCTACGGACCTGACCAAGCCCTACCGGTTCACCCGAATGGTCAGCGGGTGGGCGGGGACCGTGCGCCCACGTTTCCGGGGTGTCGCATGGGTGCCACCGAAGGATCTTCCCGTGCTCAGTCCGCCGTGCGGTCGGCGGTCAGATAGGCGATGACCATGTCGCCGAGCATCGTGCGATAGTGCTCCCGCTGGTCGGGCGCGATCAGATCGCGGCCGAACAGGGCGCCGAACGTATGGCGGTTCGAGACCCGGAAGAAGCAGAAGGCGCTGATCATCGCGTGCAGGTCCACGGCGTCGACCTCGGCGGTGAACAGACCCGACTTCCGGCCGGTCGCCAGGATCCGGCCGATCACGTCGAGCGCGGGCGAGCCGATGCTGCCCAACTCCTCCGAGGTGACGATGTGTTCGGCCTCGTGGATGTTCTCGATGGTCACCAGGCGGATGAAGTCGGGGTGTGCCTCATGGTGGTCGAAGGTCAGCTCGGCGAGCCGGCGGATGGCCGCGACCGGGTCCAGATGTTCGACGTCCAGTTCCTGTTCGGCGTGCCGGATCACCGAGTAGGCGCGCTCCAGGACCGCCGTGAAGAGCTGCTCCTTGCCGCCGAAGTAGTAGTAGATCATCCGCTTCGTGGTGCTGGTGCGGGCGGCGATCTCGTCGACCCGGGCGCCGCCGAAACCGGCGCGGGAGAACTCCTGGGTCGCCACGTCGAGAATCTCGGCCTTGGTGCGGGCGGCGTCAGGGATGCGCCCGCCAGGTCGTGCCGGCTCTTCGGCACTGGTCATCGGGGTTCCTTCGGGCGGGACGGTCGGTGCCCGCGATTGTAGAAGCAGGGCGGGCCGACGGGGGATCGTCCAGGTTCCCCCTCCGCGCGTCGTCCTCGCCACCGGCGACGTGACCGGGGCCGTCCGGCGCTTTCGCGCGGCGGCCGGCCGTCTGGCGGCGACACTCGCGAACCACTGCGACGACCCGGCGTCCTCGGACGCGCCGGAGCCCCGGCCACCGGGTCGGCCGGCCCGCCCCACCGGAGGTGTCGAGCGGGCGGACCGGATACCTCTTCGGCTTCCGCGGGCCGGAAACCCTTTCGGCTCCACGGACCGGAAACCTCTTCGGCTTCCACAGCACGGTAGAACCTAGTGGACCGCGACGGAAGTTCCCGGTTCGTTCCACGTGGCGATCACCGGATCGCCGTGCTCGGTGGAGAGCCGGCTGACGGTACCGGTCGAGAGCTGGAACAGCCGCCCCGACTCGGGCGGCAGCCCCAGCCGGCGGGCCGTGAGGACACGCAGGAAGTGTGCGTGCGCCACCAGCACCACGTCACCGGGGTGGTTGCAGAGCGCGGCGTCCACCCGGGAGAGCACCCGGTCGGCGCGCACCCCCACCTCGCGGGGCGACTCGCCGGGGTGGCCGTCCGGGCCGGGCGGCACTCCGTCGTTCCACAGGACCCAGTCGGGCCGGGCCCGGTGGATGGCGATGGTGGTGACCCCCTCGTAGCCGCCGTAGTCCCACTCGTGCAGATCGGGGTCGATCCGCGCGCCGGACAGACCCGCGAGTTCGGCCGTCCGGACCGCGCGGCCCAGGGGACTGGTGAGGACCTGGGCGAAGGAGTGCCCGGCGAAGAACGGCGCAAGGGACTTGGCCTGCTCCTCGCCGTGCCCGGTGAGCGGAAGATCGGTCCAGCTGGTGTGCTGTCCCGTCAGGGTCCACTCGGTCTCTCCGTGGCGGACCAGGATGAGATCGCCCATGGTCCGGCCTACTTCGCCGACTCGACGGCGTGGCCGCCGAACTGGTTGCGCAGCGCCGCGATCATCTTCATCTGCGGCGAGTCGTCCTGCCGGGACGCGAAACGCGCGAAGAGGGACGCCGTGATGGCGGGCAGCGGAACGGCGTTGTCGATGGCCGCCTCGACGGTCCAGCGGCCCTCGCCGGAGTCGTCCGCGTGGCCGCGCAGCTTGTCCAGGTGCTCGTCGCCGTCCAGGGCGTTGACGGCGAGGTCGAGCAACCAGGAGCGGATGACGGTGCCCTCCTGCCAGGAGCGGAACACCTCACGTACATCGGTGACGGAGTCGACCTTCTCCAGGAGCTCCCAGCCCTCGGCGTACGCCTGCATCATGGCGTACTCGATGCCGTTGTGGACCATCTTGGAGAAGTGGCCCGCGCCCACCTTCCCGGCGTGCACGAAGCCGAAGTCGCCCTCGGGCTTGAGCGCGTCGAAGACCGGCCGGACCTTCTCGATGTTCTCGGCGTCGCCGCCGACCATCAGGGCGTAGCCGTTCTGCAGGCCCCACACACCGCCCGAGACACCCGCGTCGACGAAGCCGATGCCCTTGGCCGCCAGCTCCTCGGCGTGCTTCTCGTCGTCCGTCCAGCGGGAGTTGCCGCCGTCGACGACCGTGTCGCCGGCCTCCAGCAGGTCGCCGAGTTCGTCGATGACGGACTGGGTGGCGGCGCCGGCCGGCACCATCACCCAGACCACGCGAGGGCCTTCGAGCTTGCCCACGAGTTCGGTGAGGCTGTGCACGTCGGCGAGGTCCGGGTTGCGGTCGTAGCCGATGACGGTGTGCCCCGCGCGGCGTATCCGCTCGCGCATGTTGCCACCCATCTTGCCGAGACCGATGAGTCCGAGCTGCATGTCAGTTCACTTCTTTCGCAGAGTGCGGTAGGCGGCCACCAGAGCGGCCGTGGAGGGGTCGAGGCCGGGTACGTCCGCGCCCTCGGTCAGGGCGGGCTCGACGCGCTTGGCGAGCACCTTGCCGAGCTCGACGCCCCACTGGTCGAAGGAGTCGATGTTCCAGATCGCGCCCTGGACGAACACCTTGTGCTCGTAGAGGGCGATCAGCTGGCCGAGGACGGACGGGGTGAGTTCGGCCGCGAGGATCGTGGTCGTGGGGTGGTTGCCCTCGAACGTCTTGTGCGGCACCAGTTCCTCGGGCACTCCCTCGGCGCGTACCTCGTCCGGGGTCTTGCCGAAGGCCAGCGCCTGCGTCTGCGCGAAGAAGTTCGCCATCAACAGGTCGTGCTGCGCCGCCAGTTCGTCGCTCAGTTCGCCGACCGGGTTGACGAAGCCGATGAAGTCGGCGGGGATCAGCTTCGTGCCCTGGTGGATCAACTGGTAGTACGCGTGCTGGCCGTTGGTGCCGGGCGTGCCCCACACCACCGGTCCTGTCTGCCACTCGACCGGATGCCCGTCACGGTCCACGGACTTGCCGTTGGACTCCATGTCGAGCTGCTGGAGATAGGCCGTGAACTTCGACAGGTAGTGCGAGTACGGCAGCACGGCGTGCGACTGCGCGTCGTGGAAGTTGCCGTACCAGACACCCAACAGACCCAGCAGAAGAGGCGCGTTGGCCTCGGCGGGGGCCGTGCGGAAGTGCTGGTCGACGAGATGGAAGCCGTCGAGCATCTCGCGGAAGCGGTCCGGGCCGATCGCGATCATCAGCGAGAGGCCGATCGCCGAGTCGTAGGAGTAGCGGCCGCCGACCCAGTCCCAGAACTCGAACATGTTGGCGGTGTCGATCCCGAAGCCGGAGACCTTCTCGGCGTTCGTCGACAGCGCCACGAAGTGCCGCGCCACCGCCTTCTCCTCGCCGAGCCCGGCCAGCAGCCAGGCGCGCGCGGAGGTGGCGTTGCTGATCGTCTCGATCGTGGTGAACGTCTTCGAGGCGACGATGAACAGCGTCTCCGCCGGGTCCAGGTCCCGCACGGCCTCGTGCAGGTCCGCGCCGTCCACGTTCGACACGAACCGCACGGTCAGCGAGCGGTCGGTGAACGAGCGCAGTACCTCGTACGCCATCGCCGGACCGAGGTCCGAGCCGCCGATACCGATGTTGACGACGTTCTTGATGCGCTTGCCGGTGTGCCCGGTCCACTCGCCCGAGCGGACCCGCTCGGCGAAGCCCGCCATCCGGTCGAGCACGGCGTGCACGGCCGGCACCACGTTCTCCCCGTCGACCTCCACGACCGCGTCCCGCGGCGCCCGCAGCGCGGTGTGCAGCACCGCCCGGTCCTCGGTCACGTTGATCTTCTCGCCCCGGAACATCGCGTCCCGCAGCCCGAACACATCGGTGGCGGCGGCCAGTTCCTGGAGCAGCGCCAGGGTCTCGTCGGTGATCAGGTGCTTGGAGTAGTCGATCCGCAGGTCACCGACCTGTACGGCATAGCGCTCGGCGCGGGCCGGGTCGGCGGCGAACAGGTCACGCAGTCGCGGGTGGAGCAGCGCGGTCGCGCGGTGGTCCTCCAGGGCCACCCACTCCGGACGCCGGGTGGGCTTGGGGTAGTCAGACATGACGGGGGGTCTCCTCGGTGGCCTCGCCGCGCAGGGCGATGGCGTACATCTCGTCCGCGTCGAGGCGGCGCAGTTCCTCGGCGATCAGCTCGGAGGTGGAGCGCACCTTCAGCGCGAGGGTGCGGGAGGGCTGGCCGGGCAGGGACAGGGTCGCCAGCGGGCCTTCGGGGCGGTCGATCACGATCTCGCCGTTGTCGGTGCCGAGCCGGACGGCGGTC
Source organism: Streptomyces sp. NPDC091209 (assembly GCF_044757755.1). NCBI lineage: Bacteria > Bacillati > Actinomycetota > Actinomycetes > Kitasatosporales > Streptomycetaceae > Streptomyces > Streptomyces sp. NPDC091209. The sequence continues at coordinate 69,476 of NZ_JBIVVR010000017.1, forward strand.
ACCACGGGGCCGGCGGTGACGACGCGCTCGGCCTTGACCTTGAGGCGGGCCTCCAGCCAGCGGGCCAGCAGTTCGGCGCTCGGGTTCTGCGCCTCGCTCTCGACGGTCGCCGAGATCACCTTCGTACGGGCCTGGTCGAGGGCCGCCGCCAGCATCGAGCGCCACGGTGTGAGCCGGGTCCACGCCAGGTCGGTGTCGCCCGGCGCGTAGGAGGCGGCGCGGGCGTCCAGCGCCTGGAGCGGGGTCTCGACGGCGTACATGTCGGTGATCCGGCGCTGCGCGAGGGCGCCCAGCGGGTCCTTGACCGGGGTGTCGGGCGCGTCCACCGGCCACCAGACGACGACCGGGGCGTCCGGCAGCAGCAGCGGCAGGACCACCGAGTCGGCGTGGTCGGACACGTCGCCGTACGTCCGCAGGACGACCGTCTCGCCGGTGCCCGCGTCGGAACCGACGCGCACCTCGGCGTCCAGACGGGAGTTGGTGCGGTCACGCGGGCTGCGGGCCACGCGCCTGATGACCACCAGGGTGCGCGAGGGGTGTTCGCGGGAGGCCTCCTCGGCCGCCTTGATCGCGTCGTACGCGTTCTCCTCGTCGGTGACGATGACCATCGTCAGGACCATGCCCACGGCCGGGGTGCCGATGGCACGGCGCCCCCGTACGAGTGCCTTGTTGATCTTGCTTGCCGTGGTGTCGGTCAGGTCGATCTTCATGGCCTGCGCCAGCTCCGTCCATCTCGTGCGAGCATCTCGTCGGCTTCCTTCGGGCCCCAACCGCCCGAGGGGTACTGCGCGGGCTTGCCGTGCGCGTCCCAGTACCCCTCGATCGGGTCGAGGATCTTCCAGGACTCTTCCACCTCCTGGTGACGGGGGAAGAGATTGGCGTCGCCGAGCAGGACATCCAGGATCAGCCGCTCGTACGCCTCCGGGCTGGACTCGGTGAACGACTCGCCGTACGCGAAGTCCATGGTGACGTCCCGGATCTCCATCGAGGTACCCGGCACCTTCGATCCGAAGCGCACCGTCATGCCCTCGTCGGGCTGGACGCGGATGACGATCGCGTTCGCGCCGAGTTCCTCTGTGGCGGTGGAGTCGAACGGGGAGTGCGGGGCGCGCTGGAAGACCACCGCGATCTCCGTGACCCGTCGGCCGAGCCGTTTGCCGGTCCTGAGATAGAACGGGACGCCCGCCCAACGGCGGTTGTCCACCTGGAGTTTGACGGCCGCGTAGGTGTCGGTCGTCGACCGGGGGTCGATGCCGTCCTCCTGCAGGTAGCCGCGCACCTTCCCGCCGCCCTGCCAGCCGGCCGCGTACTGGCCGCGCACGGTGTGCTCGCCCAGGTTCTCCGGCAGCTTCACCGCCTTGAGGACCTTGAGCTTCTCGGCGAGCAGCGACTCGGCGTCGAAGGCGGCCGGTTCCTCCATGGCGGTCAGCGCCATGAGCTGGAGGAGGTGATTCTGGATCACGTCCCGGGCGGAGCCGATGCCGTCGTAGTAACCGGCCCGGCCGCCGATTCCGATGTCCTCGGCCATCGTGATCTGGACGTGGTCGACGTACGACCGGTTCCAGACGGGCTCGTACATCTGGTTGGCGAAGCGGAGCGCCAGAATGTTCTGGACGGTCTCCTTGCCGAGGTAGTGGTCGATCCGGAACACCTGGTCCGGGTCGAACACGTCGTGCACGATCCGGTTCAGCTCGCGCGCGCTCGCCAGGTCGCGGCCGAAGGGCTTCTCGATGACCGCGCGCCGCCAGGAACCCTCCGGAGCGTCGGCCAGGCCGTGCTTCTTGAGCTGCTGGACGACCTTGGGGAAGAACTTCGGCGGTACGGAGAGGTAGAAGGCGTAGTTGCCGCTGGTGCCCCGGGACGCGTCCAACTCATCGACGGAGGAGCGCAGTTGCTTGAACGCCGCATCGTCGTCGAAGTCGCCCGGGATGAACCGCATGCCCTCGGCGAGCTGCTGCCAGACCTCTTCGCGGAACTCGGTCCGCGCGTGTTCGCGCACCGAATCGTGCACCACCTGCGCGAAGTCCTGGTCCTCCCACTCGCGACGGGCGAACCCGAGGAGCGAGAAGCCAGGCGGCAGCAGACCGCGGTTGGCGAGGTCGTACACGGCCGGCATCAGCTTCTTGCGGGACAGGTCACCGGTGACGCCGAAGATGACCAGACCGGAGGGTCCCGCGATCCGGGGCAGCCGGCGGTCGCGCGGGTCGCGCAGCGGGTTGTCCCAGTTCGCGGCCGGGACGCCGAGCGCCTCGGCGAGGGCCTCGGGGGTCAGGCCACCCGGTTCCACGGCCGGGTCACCAGATCCCTGCGGCGCGGTGGCCGCACCCTGCGGGTTGCCGTCGGAAAGCGCCTCACCCTTGGTCATTCCCCCTCAACTCCCTTGCCGCGCAGCGAGGTCGCCACCGCGTCGAGAAGATCTTCCCAGGCCGCCTCGAACTTCGAGACCCCTTCGTCCTCCAGTTGTCCCACGACCTCGTCGTAGGAGATCCCGAGCGCCTCGACCGCGGCCAGATCGGCACGGGCCCGGTCGTAGCCGCCGGTCACCGCGTCACCGTGGATGTCGCCGTGGTCGGCGGTGGCGTTCAGCGTCCCCTCCGGCATGGTGTTGACCGTGCCCGGCGCGACCAGTTCGTCGACGTACAGGGTGTCCTTGTACGCGGGGTCCTTGACGCCCGTCGAGGCCCACAGGGGGCGCTGCTTCTGGGCGCCGGAGGAGGCGAGGGCCGTCCAGCGGGCGACGCCCTCCGCCGAGCCGTCGGCGGAGCCGAACACGTTCTCGTACGCCTCGTAGGCCAGTCGGGCGTTGGCGAGCGCCGCCCTGCCCTTGAGCGCGAGGGCCTCGTCGGTGCCGGCCTTCGCGAGCCGCTTGTCGATCTCGCTGTCGACCCGGGAGACGAAGAAGGAGGCGACGGAATGGATGCCGGCGAGGTCGATGCCCGCGGCCAGCGCCCGCTCCAGGCCCGCGAGGTAGGCGTCGATGACCTCGCGGTAGCGCTCCAGGGAGAAGATCAGCGTGACGTTGACGCTGATGCCGAGGCCGATGACCTCGGTGATCGCCGGGAGTCCGGCCTTCGTCGCCGGGATCTTGATCATCACGTTCGGGCGGTCGACCAGCCAGGCGAGCTGCCGGGCCTCGGCGATCGTCGCGGCGGTGTGGTGGGCGAGCCGGGGGTCGACCTCGATGGAGACGCGGCCGTCACGGCCGTCGGTCGCCTCGAACACCGGGCGCAGGATGTCCGCGGCGGCCCGCACGTCGGCGGTCGTCATCATGCGGACGGCCTCGTCGACCGTCACTCCGCGCAGGGCCAGGTCGGCGAGCTGCCGCTCGTACCCCTCGCCGGAGCCGATGGCGGCCTGGAAGATGGACGGGTTGGTGGTCACGCCCACCACGTGCCGCGTGGCGACGAGTTCGGCCAGGTTGCCGGACTCGATCCGCTTGCGGGACAGGTCGTCGAGCCAGATGGAGACGCCTTCGTCGGAGAGGCGCTTCAGGGTTACCGCGGGAGCGGCTGCTTCGGTCACAGTGATCATCTTCCTTTGTGCGATCGGATCAACCGCGGACTGCGGTAAGAGATTCCCGCGCGGCGGCGGCCACGTGGTCAGGAGTGAAGCCGAACTCGGCGAACAGGGTCCCGGCGTCGGCCGAGGCGCCGAAGCGCTCCAGCGAGACGATGCGCCCCGCGTCACCGACGTACCGGTACCAGGTCAGGCCGATTCCGGCCTCGACCGCCACGCGGGCCTTCACGGACGGCGGAAGGACGCTTGCCCGGTACTCCGGGGACTGCTCCTCGAACCACTCGACGGACGGCATCGACACCACGCGGGTGCCCACCCCTTCGGCCTCCAGCAGCTCGCGCGCCGCGACGGCGAGCCGGACCTCGGAGCCGGTCGCGATCAGGAGGACCTCCGGGGTTCCCGTGGAGGAGTCCCGCAGGACGTAACCGCCGCGCGCCGCGTCGGGGTTGGCCGGGTAGGTCGGCACGCCCTGACGGGTGAGGGCCAGACCGTGCGGGGCCGGGTTCGTGGCGTGCCGCTTGAGGATCTCGCGCCAGGCGATGGCCGTCTCGTTGGCGTCGGCCGGGCGGACGATGTTCAGGCCGGGGATGGCGCGCAGCGAGGCGAGGTGCTCGACGGGCTGGTGGGTGGGGCCGTCCTCGCCGAGGCCGATCGAGTCGTGCGTCCAGACGTACGTCACCGGGAGCTGCATCAGGGCGGAGAGACGGACGGCGTTGCGCATGTAGTCGGAGAACACCAGGAAGGTGCCGCCGTAGATACGGGTGTTGCCGTGCAGCGCGATGCCGTTCATCTCCGCGGCCATGGAGTGCTCGCGGATGCCGAAGTGGATCGTGCGGCCGTACGGGTCGGCCTCCGGCAGCGGGTTGCCCTTCGGGAGGAACGAGCTGGTCTTGTCGATCGTGGTGTTGTTCGAGCCGGCCAGGTCGGCGGAGCCGCCCCACAGTTCGGGGAGCACGGCGCCGAGCGCCTGGAGGACCTGGCCGGAGGCGGCGCGGGTGGCGACGGACGTGCCCTCCTCGAACACCGGCAGCGCGCTCTCCCAGCCCTCGGGGAGCTGGCCCGCGACGATCCGGTCGAAGAGCTTCGCGTTCTCGGGCCGCTCGGTGCGCCAGGCGCCGATCCGCTTGTCCCAGGCTGCGTGCGCCTCGGCGCCCCGGTCGAGAGCCTGGCGCGCGTGGGCCAGCACCTCCGCGTCGACCTGGAAGGTCCGCTCCGGGTCGAAGCCCAGGATCCGCTTGGTGGCGGCGATCTCCTCGGCACCCAGCGCCGAGCCGTGCGAGGCCTCGGTGTTCCGCGCGTTGGGTGCGGGCCAGGCGATGATCGTGCGCATCGCGATGATGGAGGGGCGTCCGGTCTCGGCCTGCGCCGCCTTGAGCGCCGTGTACAGGGCGTGGACGTCGATGTCGCCTTCGGACGAGGGCTCGATCCGCTGCACATGCCAGCCGTACGCCTCGTAGCGCTTGAGTACGTCCTCGGAGAAGGCCGTCGCCGTGTCGCCCTCGATGGAGATGTGGTTGTCGTCGTAGAGGAAGACGAGGTTGCCGAGCTTCTGATGGCCGGCGAGCGAGGACGCCTCGGCGGAGATGCCCTCCTCCAGGTCGCCGTCGGAGACGATCGCCCAGACGGTGTGGTCGAAGGGGGACTCGCCCTCGGGGGCCTCGGGATCGAAGAGGCCGCGCTCGTAGCGGGCGGCCATGGCCATGCCCACCGCGTTGGCGGCGCCCTGGCCGAGCGGCCCTGTCGTCGTCTCCACGCCCGCGGTGTGGCCGTACTCGGGGTGACCCGGCGTCTTGGACCCGTGGGTGCGGAACGCCTTCAGATCGTCGAGGCCGATTTCATAACCCGACAGGAAGAGCTGGGTGTAGAGGGTCAGCGAGGTGTGGCCGGGGGAGAGGACGAAGCGGTCGCGGCCGGTCCACTCCGGATCGGCCGGGTCGTGACGCATCACCTTCTGAAAGAGCGTGTATGCCGCCGGGGCCAGGCTCATCGCCGTGCCGGGGTGACCGTTGCCGACCTTCTGGACGGCGTCGGCGGCCAGAACGCGGGCGGTGTCGACGGCGCGGCGGTCGAGCTCGGTCCAGGTGAAGCGGTCAGAGCTCTGCGTACTCATCTTCAAGAAGTCCTCACGGAATGGGCGGTGACCAGGTCTTTGTGTTCAAACCTAAAAGTCAGACTTTTGCTGGGGAAGGTGCCCGTGTGTCAGCCTTCGGTGAAAGTGGGACACGAAGAGTCGTGGCGAGCCGACGCGAGAAGGACATGACAGACAGAACCACCCAAGGCGGCGCCGGGCGTTCAGGCGGCCAGGACGGGATCAGGACGTTTCCGTTCCCGGCCGATCTGAGCCTGTCCGGTGTGGGCATGCAGGTCGGAGCGATGGGGACCGGCCGCACCTGGCACGCGGACGCCTCGCTGGAACGCGTGCACCGCATCGACTTCCACGTCGTGATGCTCTTCCACGATGGTCCTGTCCGGCACATGATCGACTTCGCCGAGTACGAGGCGGACGCGGGCGACATCCTGTGGATCCGGCCCGGTCAGGTGCACCGCTTCTCCAGCACCGACCGCTACCGCGGCACCGTGCTCACCATGCAGCCCGGCTTCCTTCCCCGCGCCACCGTCGAGGCGACCGGCCTCTACCGCTACGACCTGCCCCCGCTGCTGCGCCCCGACTCCGCCCGGCTGGCCGCCCTGGAGCACTCGCTGACCCAGCTGGAGCGCGAGTACGTCGACACGACCACGCTGCCGCTCAGCCTGCACACCTCGGTGCTGCGGCACTCGCTCACCGCGTTCCTGCTGCGCCTCGCCCATCTCGCGGCGAGCTCCGCCGAGGCGGCCCGCGAGCACACGGACACCACCTTCACCCGCTTCCGGGACGCGGTCGAGAAGGACTTCGCCGTCAACCACAGTGTCAGCGCCTACGCGGACACGCTCGGATACTCGCGCCGCACCCTGGTCCGCGCGGTCCGCGCCGCCACCGGCGAGACACCCAAGGGGTTCATCGACAAGCGGGTCGTCCTGGAGGCCAAACGGCTCCTCGCCCACACGGACATGCCGATCGGGCGCATCGGAGTCGCCGTCGGCTTCCCGGACGCGGCCAACTTCTCGAAGTTCTTCCACCAGCACACGGGGGCGACCCCGATAGTCTTCCGGGCCGAACTGCGCTGAGCGGGGCGGACCTCGTGGGTCCGCCCCGCTCAGCCGGCCGTACGGCCGGGGGCTCACCGCCGCCCGGTGCCGGGCGGACGGGGTCCGAACTCTCAGTGCCCGAAGTCGAACCAGTTGACGTTCACGAAGTCCGCGGGCTGGCCGCTGGTGAAGGTCAGATAGACGTCGTGGGTCCCGGTGACGGAGCTCATGTTCGCCGGTACGGTCCTCCAGGACTGCCAGCCACCGGTGTTGCCCAGCGCGAAGCTGGCGACCGGAGTGCTCGTACGGCTGTCGAGGCGCACCTCGACCAGGCCGCTGACCCCGCTCCCCGCGCCGCTGGCGACCCGGCCGTAGAACTGGGTGGCCGCCGTGGAGCCGAAGTTGACGCCCTTGTAGAGCGCGTAGTCGCCGTTCGCGATCGTGCCGATGTCCTGGCCGCCACCGGTGTCGGTGGTGGTCTCGCTGACGACGCCCGACTGCCCGTCGTACGACTCCGCCTGGATGGCGCTGTACGCGTCACGGTTGCCCGTGGGCGGCGGAGTGGTGCCGCCGCCGCTGCCGGCCGACTGGAGCACCTGCACGTAGTCGACGACGAGCGGGTGGCCGGGGACCGTGCCGCTGTCCGGGCCGCCGCCGAAGGCGCCCGGGAAGCCGCCGCCCATGGCGACGTTCAGGATCATGAAGTAGCCGTGGTTGGTGGCGTTCGCCCAGGTGGTCGCGTCGACCTGGTTGGCCTTCACCGTGTGGAAGTTGACACCGTCGAGGTAGAAACGGATCTCCTCGGGGCTCGTCGACCTGTCCCACTCCATCGCGTACGTGTGGAAACCGGCCTGGCAGGTCGTGCCGGTACAGGGGGTGTTGTTGCCGATGCCGCTGGTCTCGTTGCACGGACCGCCCGGGTTGGTGCCGCAGTGCATCGTGGCCCACTCGGTGTTGAGGCCCTGGACGTTCTCCATGATGTCCAGTTCACCGACGCTCGGCCAGTTCTGGTAGTTGCCGCGGTAGGGCGCTCCCAGCGCCCAGAAGGCGGGCCAGTAGCCCTTGGCGGCGGCGCCGGTCACGTTCGGCATCTGCAGCCGGGACTCGATGCGCAGCTTGCCTCCGGCGGGCGGCTGGAAGTCGGTGCGCGTGGTCTCGATACGGCCCGAGGTCCAGTTGCCCGCGGCGTCGCGGCGCGGGGTGATCAGCAGGTTGCCGCTGCCGTCCAGGGCGACGTTGTTGGTGCTGGAGGTCATCGTCTCGACCTCGCCGGTACCGAAGTTGGCGGGTCCGCCCGGGTAGCTGGTGCCCGTCGTGTACTGCCAGTTGGCGGTGTTGACGCCGCTTCCGGCGGCCCCGTTGAAGTCGTCGAGGAAGACCTGGGACCAGCCGGTGGGGGGTGTGGGGGCGGACGCGTTCGCGGGGAGGGTGGCCGCGGTGGCGGCGGCCGCCGCCAGGCTCAGCGTGCTGAACACGGCGATGAGCACGCGCCGGACGGAGCCGCGTCTGGGTGTGCCGGAAGTTTCACTCATGGGTGCCTCTTCGCGTACGGAGTGTGGGGTGCGCGGGTGGGGGGGTGAGAGCGCTCCCATGGCCAGTTGAGAGCGCTCTCACAGCAGCTGCGCGGCCAATGTGCTCTCTGTCACTCCGGTCGTCAAGAGGTGAAGCCGAGAAAGTCCTTTCCCCGTAAGGGAGTTCACGCCGTGAAAGAAGCCGGTGTTCCGAAGAGGCCTGCTGGTGCGCCCAGTTGGGGCCCGCATCTCGGACGCGACTGTCAAAGGGCGCTCCCGGCCCTCCAGTCGGACCAGGACAGGTTCCAGCCGTTGAGGCCGTTCGACGCTTCGACGGTCCGCTCGCCCGAGTTCTCGACGATCACCACGTCACCGAGCATCGAGCTCTCGTAGAACCGGTAGCCCGGCACGGAGCTGTCGTTCGCGCCCTTCGCGTCGTGCAGGCCGACACAGCCGTGGCTGGTGTTGCTGCTGCCGAAGACCGAGCCGGAAGCCCAGTAGTTGCCGTGGATGAAGGTGCCGGAGGTGGTCAGGCGCTGGGCGTGCGGCACATCCGCGATGTCGTACTCGTCGCCGAGCCCGACCGTCGAGGACTCCATCCGGGTCTGCTTGAACCGCTCGCTGATCACCATGATCCCGGACCAGGTGGTGTGGTCCGCAGCGCCGCCGCTGACCGGGTAGGTGGCGAGCGCCGCCCCGTCCCGCTCCACCGTCATGGTCTTCTTCGCGAGGTCGACGGTGCTCACCTGGCGGCGGCCGATGTGGAAGGTGACGTCCTTGGACTGGACGCCGTAGACGCCGTTCGCGCTCTCGACGTCCTTCAGGCGCAGGCTCAGTGTGATCTTCGTGCCGGCCGCCCAGTACCGCTCGGGACGGAAGTCGAGCCGGGTGTTCCCGAACCAGTGACCGACCACCTCGACCGCGGGCTCCGCCGTCACCGTGATGGCCTTCTCGACGGCCGCCCGGTCCGTCACGGGGTTCGTGAAGTTGATCGACACGGGCATGCCGACACCGGAGGTCGAATTCGCCTCGGGCGTGAAATAGCCCGCGAATGTCTCTCCCGGGGACTTCGTGACGAAGGCGGCGGTGTGTTCCGGGGCGCCGGCTGCTTTCGCCGTGACCGTGTATTTGGTGCCGGAGTACGGATTCCTGGCGGAGGTCCACCGCGTACGGTCGTCGTTGAAGGATCCGGCCAGAGCGGAACCGTCGTTGCCGGTCACCTCGACCGTCGACAGCGTGCCGTACGCCACGGAGACCTCGACCGGTCTGGTGAAGTCGGCCTTCTTCGTGCCGTCGGCCGGCGAGACGGTGACCCTCGGCGATTTCACCTGGGCTTTCGTCGTGCTCCCGGCCCCGGTGCGGCCGGTCGCCGTGGCGCCCTTCCCTTCGGTGGCGTCCGCCGCGTCACCGCATCCGCTCAACGCGACAGCCGGTACGGCCGTGCCGAGGGCCGCGAGGACTCCCCGCCGTGACCAGGCCGGACGCCCCGGACGAGGCCGCGCCCGTCCCGGGTCCCCCGGTGCGTACTCGGGCCGATTCGATATCTCAGGGACGCCCACGGAACGCCTTTCCTCGGTTCTTCGCTCACCATCACTGCGGGTGCATCCTGCGCGACTTCCATGGGTTGATTCTTTGAATCCGGCTACTCCTGCCTGAGATTCCGGTGAAGACGCCGGAAGAGACGGCCTGAATCCACGGTTGCCGGGCCGCCCTGGATTGTGAACAGAGTATGAAGTGCCCTACCGGAACCCTGAGTTTTCCGTGAGAACCCCTCCGGGAGCCCCTTTCGGCCTCTCCGGTCGCGAGAGTGAAGGAGAAGTTCCGCTTGCCGGTTCCGCACCAGACCACGCCGGAGGTATCCGTGAATCCAGCCCCTGAGCGGCACACCGTGGCCATCGTCGGGGCGGGCGCCGCCGGCACGCTCACCGCCGTGCAGCTGTGCGAGACGGCCGCCCGCCGCCGCACCCCCCTCGACCTCGTCCTGGTCGATCCCGCCCCCGAAGCCGGACGCGGCACCGCGTACGCCACCACCGACCCCCGGCACCGGCTGAACGTGCCCGCCGGCGGCATGAGTTGCTACCCCGACGACCCCGGCCACTTCACCCGCTGGCTGTGCCGGCACGGCGAACCCACCGTCAGGGGAGGCGACTTCGCCACCCGCTACCGCTACGGCGCCTACCTCGCCGACACCCTGGGGCAGGCGATCGTCCACGCCCACGGCACCGTCGCCGTACAGCGGCTGCGGACCCGGGCGGAGGGCTGCGCGCGGACTCCGGACGGCCGGCTGGAACTCCGGCTCGCCGACGGGGAAAGCCTGCTCGCCGACAGCGTGGTCCTCGCCACCGGACCGGCGGCCACGACCGGCGACTGGGCCCCGCCCGGACTCCGTACCTCCGAACGGTTCATCGGGTCACCCTGGGCACCGGGGGCCCTCGACGGACTGCTCGCCGGACCGGACGCCCGCGCGAAGGACGGCGCGGAGGGCCGCGCGGAGGACGGGGTGAGGGACAGGGTGAGGGACGGTGCCGGCGCGGACGTGCTGCTGGTGGGCACCGGGCTCACCGCGGTCGACCTCGCGCTCAGCCTCGACCGTCCCGGACGCACCGTGCACGCCCTGTCCCGCACCGGGCTGCTGCCGCAGGCGCACGCCCTGAGTCCCGCTCCGGCGATGGCCGCCCCCGAAGGGCTCGACGCTCCGACCCTGTCCACGCTGCGCCGGACGGTCTACCGCCACATCGGCCACGCCGTGCGCGCCCATGGCGACTGGCGTCCCGCGCTCGACAGTCTGCGCCCGCACACCGCGCGCCTGTGGCGCAGCCTCACACCCGAGGAACGTGCCGCGTTCCTGCGGCGCGAGGGCGCGCTGTGGAACACCCACCGCCACCGGATGGCACCGACGACGGCCGAGTCGCTGGCCCGCGCCCGCACGGCCCGGCGGCTGCGCGTCCACACGGGCGGGATCACCGACGCCGTCGCGCGGCCCGACGGCTCCGTGCTGGTCACGCTCTCCAACGGCCTTCACCTCACGGCCGGTTGGGTGATCGACTGCACCGGACCCGGACCGCGCCCCGAAGACCCCCTGTGGCGCTCGCTGTTCGACACGGGTGCCGCCGTGCCCGGCCCGCTGGGCCTCGGCGTCGCGACCCGCGACGGACGGCTCCTCGACGCGGAGGGCCGGACCGGGCCGCCGGTCTTCACCCTCGGTGCCCCGCGCCGCGGCGAACTGTGGGAGACGACCGCCGTCCCCGAGATCCGCGTCCAAGCCGCCGACCTGGCCGAGCAGTTGCTCGCGCCGCTGACTCCGCTCCGGCGCCCCGCCCGCCGACGGCCCCTCGACGCGCACGGGCTTCATCTGTCCACCCACGCCGAGGCGGCGGCAGCCCACCGCACCGGCCTCGAACGCGTCCTCAAGGTCAGGGCCGGCGCCGAGGACGCCTTCGCGCGTGCCGTCGCCCTCGACCCCGGCTTCGCGCTCGGGCACGCGGCCCTCGCCCTGCTCGGCCACGAGTGCGGCGCCGACGTCGACGTACCGAGGGCGCTGGCCGACGCGCAGCGCTGCGCCCGGGAACGGGCCGACGAACGCGAGCGCTCGTTCGTCGACGTGGTGACCCGCCGCGTGCACGGCGACACTCCGGACGCGGGCGCCGGTGCCCTGCTCGGGCACCTCGCCGCACACCCCGCCGACGCGCTGGCGCTCGCCGCCGCCGTCCCCACCATCGCCTTCTCCGGCCTCAACGACCTCGACACGGCGTACGCGTCGAGCCTGGTCGAGCGCACCTCGCCCGCCTACGACGGGCATTGGTTCCCGGCCTCGCTCCTCGCCTTCCTGCGCCAGGAGCAGGGCCGCTACGACGAGGCCGCCGAGCTGGCCGGGCGCGCGCTGGCCGTCGAGCCCGCCTCCGGACACGCCGTGCACGCACTCGCCCACGTCCACTACGAGTCCGGGGCCCACGAGCGGGGCCGCGACTGGCTGGACGCCTGGGTCTCGGGGCACGGACGGGGCGCCGTCCACCGGGCCCACTTCTCCTGGCACATCGCGCTGCACGAACTGGCCCTGGACGACCCCGCCGCCGTCCGCAGACGCTGGTTCGCCCAGCTCGCGCCGGGGCGGGTGACCGGCGTACGGGCCCTGGTCGACTCCGGGTCGCTGCTGTGGCGGGCCCGGCTCAGCGACAGCTGGCAGGGGCGGGTACCGGCGGCGGACGTCCTCGACAGCGTCGCCCGTGAGATCGTGGAACGGCCCGCGACCGCCTTCACCGCGCTGCACGCGGCGGTCGCCCTCACCGCCGCCGGTGACCTCGCGGCGCTGCGCCGGCTGCGCGACCACGCCGCCGGGGCCGACCCCGTGCAGCGCGAGGTCGTCGTCCCCCTCTGTGAGGCGTTCGCCGCCCTCGTCGAGGAGCGCTTCCACGAGGCCGCCCGGGGACTGGACGCGCTCCTGCCCGTTCTCGGCAGGGTCGGCGGCAGCGCGGCCCAGCGCGAGGTCGTCGAGGAGACGCTGCTGTACGCCCTGGTCGCGGCGGGCCGCTGTGATGCGGCCCGCCGCCTCCTGGACACCCGCCTCGACCGAGGCCACGCACCCCGGGACCGCCGCCTGCTGGCAGCGCTGCCCGAGTGAGGCGGGGCGGGCGCGTGCTCTGCCCGGCGGTGTCGCCGTCGCGGGACGGCAGCACCACCCGTGCCCGCGCTCCCGCAAGGTGAGTCCGCGCACGCTCGCGTCAGGCGTGCGGTTCCGTCCTCGTCGTCGGGCGCCAGCCCAGGGCCCGGGAGATTCCGCGGGCCGCCAGTCGCACCGCCGGGATCAACGCCGGTACCTGCGCGTCGGCCTGGGGCACGACGAGCGACACGGCCGCGACGACCGTACCGTCCGCGTCGCGCACCGGCGCGGCCACCGACAGGGCGTCATCGGTCACCTGACGGGTGCTCACCGCCACGCCGGTACGCCGGACTTCGGCCAGGGCGCGTCGCAGACGGGCCGGTTCGGTGATCGTGTACGGCGTGTAGGAGGCCAACGGTCCTGAGCAGTAGGCGTCCTGGAACGCGGACTGCGCGTGGGCGAGCAGCGCGAGCCCGACGCCCGTCGCGTGCAGCGGCCAGCGGGCGCCCACCTGAATGCGTACGCCGACCGACGAGCGCCCGGCGATCCACTCGATGTAGACGACCTCGGAGCCGTCACGGACCGCCAACTGCACGTTCTCGTGCGTCGCTTCGTACAGGTCCTCCAGGTACGGAAGGGCGATCTGCCGCAGCGCGAGACCGCGCGGGGCGAGCGCCGCGACCTCCCACAGGCGCAGGCCCACGTGGTACACGCCGTCCGCGTCCCGCTCCAGCGCGCCCCACTCGGTGAGCGCGGCCACCAGCCGGTGGGCGGTGGTGAGGCTGAGGCCGGCCCGGCGGCTGATGTCCGTCAGGGACAGCGCCGTGTGCTCGTGGTCGAAGGCGGCGAGCACGGCGAGGAGGCGAGCGGGGGCGGACAGGGCGGTCATGAGTTCAGTTCGGCGTCCGCGATCCGTTGCAGCAGCGCGTGCAGGGTCTCCCGCTCGGCGGGATCCAGCGGCTGGAGCAGGTCGTTCGTCACGCGCAGTCCTGCCTCGTCCGTGTCCCGCAGGAAGGCACGGCCGTCCGCGGTGAGAACGACGATCCGGCTGCGGCGGTCGTCGGGAGAGGGTCTGCGCTCCGCGAAACCGAGCTTCTCCAGGTCGTCGACGAGCCCGACGATCGCGCTCGGGTCGTAGCCGAGCCGCGAGCTGAGCTCCCGCTGCAACGCGCCCTTGGAGGTGGCGAGGAACCGCAGCAGCGCGTAGTGGCGCAGCCGCAGCCCGGACTCCTGGAGGAACGCGTTGAACAACTGTCCCGAGCGCAGGCCCAGCCGGTACAGCAGATAGCCGGTGTCCGCGTGCAGGCCGCGCATCCACGGCTCCTCGGCGTCGATGCTGACGGGGCCCCCGGTGTGTTCTGCGGCGCGCTGCTGACCTGCGATGACGGGCTCCCTGGGGCCTGGCCCCGGGCGGGGGCGGTTCGGACGTACGGACCCAGCATGCCGTATCGACCGGACGGCAACAACTATTGACGTCGACAACTATTGCTCTTAGCTTCGATCTCGACGTCACCTCCAGCGGGCAGCCGCGCTCCGGGCCGGCGCCCGCACCACGTGAAGGGACCCCTCGTTGCCTCCCATCGATCTCACCGGAAAGGCCGCCGTCGTCACCGGCGGCGGCCGTGGCCTCGGACTGGCCTACGCCCGTGCCCTCGCGGCCGTCGGCGCCCGCGTCGTCGTCAACGACATCGACGAGGACGTCGCCGAGCAGGCCGTGAAGTCCATCGAGGAGTCCGGCGGGCAGGCCGTCGCGGAGGTGGTCGCGGTCGGCACCGCCGAGGCCGCCGACCGGCTCGTCGCCCGCGCCGTACGGGAGTTCGGCCGACTCGACATCCTCGTCACCAACGCGGGCATCCTGCGCGACAAGGTGCTCTGGAAGATGACCGACGACGACTTCGACGCGGTGATCACCACCCATCTGAGGGGCACCTTCACCTGCGCCCGGGCCGCCGCCGTGCGGATGCGCGCACAGGGTGAGGGCGGCACCATGGTCCTGGTCGGCTCGCCCGCCGGACAGCGCGGCAACTTCGGGCAGACGAACTACGCCGCCGCGAAGGCGGGCATCGCCGCCATGGCCCGGACCTGGTCGATGGAACTGGGCCGCGCGGGCATCACCGTCAACGCGATCGTTCCCGTCGCCGCCACCGCGATGACCGAGACGATCCCGGCGTTCGCCCCGTACGTCGAGGCACTGCGCGACGGCACACCGCTTCCGGACTTCCTGCGCAAGGGCGAGGGCTTCGGCACCCCCGAGGACTGCGCGGCCCTGGTCCCCTTCCTCGCCTCCGAGGCCGCCCGCGGGATCACCGGGCAGGCCATCGGCATCGGCGGCGACAAGGTCGCCCTCTGGTCGCATCCGCAGGAGATCAAGACGGCCTACGCGGACGGTGGTTGGACCCCGCAGACGCTCGCCGACGTCTGGGCGGCCTCCCTGGGCGCCGAACCGCAGACCGTCGGGACTCCCGCGCCGAAGACGGCGGAGGCGTGATGACTCCTCCCATGAACCCGGACGAACTCGTCGCCATCGACGTCCACACCCACGCCGAGGTGTCCTCCAAGGGCCACTCCTCGCTCGACGACCGTCTGCACGACGCCTCCAGCGCCTACTTCAAGGTCGAGGGCGAGCGGAGGCCGACCCTGGAGGAGACGGCGGCGTACTACCGCGAGCGGAGGATGGCCGCCGTGATCTTCACGGTGGACGCCGAGTCCGCCACCGGCACCGAACCCGTCCCGAACGAGGAGGTCGCCGAAGCGGCCGCCGCCAACCCGGACGTGCTGATCCCCTTCGCCTCCATCGACCCCTTCCGGGGGAAGGCGGGGGTGCGCCAGGCCCGGCGCCTGGTCGAGGAGTTCGGGGTGAAGGGCTTCAAGTTCCACCCCAGCATCCAGCGCTTCTTCCCCGATGACCGTTCCGTGGCGTACGGCCTCTACGAGGTCATCGAGGAGACCGGCACCATCGCCCTCTTCCACACGGGGCAGACGGGGATCGGCGCCGGAGTGCCCGGCGGCGGCGGGATCCGGCTCAAGTACTCGAATCCGCTCCATGTGGACGACGTGGCCGCCGACTTCCCGCACCTGAAGATCATCCTGGCGCATCCGTCCTTCCCCTGGCAGGACGAGGCGCTCGCCGTGGCCACGCACAAGCCGGGCGTGCACATCGACCTGTCGGGCTGGTCGCCGAAGTACTTTCCGCCCCAACTGGTGCGGTACGCCAACACCTTGCTCAAGGACAAGGTCCTCTTCGGCTCCGACTACCCCGTGCTCACCCCGGACCGCTGGCTCGCCGACTTCGAGAAGCTTCCGATCAAGGACGAGGTCAGGCCGAAGATCCTCAAGGACAACGCCGCCCGGCTCCTCGGGCTCACACCGTAAGGGGCGCCCGATGCGCAACGAGGGACTGGGGTCGTGGCCCGCACGCCGGGCCCGCAAGACCCCGCACCGCACCGCCCTGATCCACGGCGACGACATGCTCGGTTACGCCGAACTGCACACCCGCACCACGAGACTCGCGCACGCCCTGCGCACCCTGGGCATCGGGCGCGGGGACCGGATCGCCTATCTGGGCCCCAACCACCCTTCGTATCTGGAGACGTTGTTCGCCGCGGGTCTGCTCGGCGCCGTCTTCGTGCCGCTCAACCCGCGCCTCGCCGGTCCCGAGATCGCCTACCAGCTCGCCGATTCGGGCGCCGAGGTCCTGATCCACGCGTCGGCCCAGGCCGGGCTCGCCGTCGGACCCCCGGACGGCACCGAAGTCCGTACCGTCATCGAAGTGGGGACTTCCTACGAGGAGTTGATCGCCGACGCGCCCGACGAGCCGATCGACCGGCCGGTCGCCGCCGACGACCTCTGCATCATCATGTACACCTCGGGTACCACGGGCCGCCCCAAGGGAGCGATGCTCACCCACGGCAACCTCACCTGGAACGCCGTCAACGTCCTCGTCGACCACGACCTGACCGCCGACGAACGCGCCCTGGTCTCGGCGCCGTTGTTCCACACAGCGGGCCTGAACATGCTCACCCTGCCGGTGCTCCTCAAGGGCGGCACCTGCGTCCTGACCGAGTCCTTCGACCCGGCGGCCACCTTCGACCTGATCGAACGGCACCGGATCACCTTCATGTTCGGTGTTCCCACCATGTTCGACCGGGTGGCCCGCCACCCCCGCTGGGCCGACGCCGACCTGTCCTCCCTGCGCATCCTCACCTGCGGTGGCTCACCCGTGCCGAACCCGCTCATCGCCGCCTACCAGGAACGCGGGCTCACCTTCCTCCAGGGCTACGGGATGACCGAGGCCGCGCCCGGCACCCTCTTCCTGGACGCCGGACACGCGGTCGCCAAGGCCGGTTCGGCGGGCGTTCCCCACTTCTTCAGCGATGTCCGGGTGGTCCGGCCGGACCTCACCCCGGTGGACGCGGGGGAGACGGGGGAGGTCGTCGTCCGCGGACCCCATGTCATGCCCGGCTACTGGGGGCTGCCCGAGGAGACGGCCGCGGCGTTCACCGACGGCTGGTTCCGCAGCGGGGACGCAGCCCGCGTCGACGACGACGGCTATGTGTTCATCGTGGACCGCATCAAGGACATGATCATCTCGGGCGGCGAGAACGTCTACCCCGCCGAGATCGAGGACCTCCTCCTCGCCCACCCCGGCATCGTCGAGTGCGCCGTGATCGGTGTCGCCGACGACACCTGGGGCGAGGTCCCGCGCGCGGTGGTCGTGGCCCGTGAGGGCGTCGAACTGGACCCGGACGAGGTCCTCGCCACGCTCTCCGGCCGTCTCGCCAAGTACAAGATCCCCAAGTCGGTGGTCGTCGTGGACGAACTGCCGCGCACCGCCTCCGGAAAGCTCCTCAAATCCCGCGTCCGTACCCGCTACGGCACCGGCTACCGCATCAGGCAGGGAAACGCATGACCCTCATCGTGAACGGCCTCGACGAACTCAGGAAGCTCGCGGGCGCCGACCTCGGCACCAGTGAGTGGACCGAGGTCACCCAGGAGCGGATCGACACCTTCGCCGAGGCCACGGGCGACCACCAGTGGATCCACGTCGACCCGCGGCGGGCGGCCGAGGGACCGTTCGGCGCGCCCATCGCCCACGGCTACCTGACCCTCTCCCTCTTCATCCCGCTCTTCACCGAGCTCCTTGAGGTCGAGGGGGTGACCACGAAGGTCAACTACGGCCTCGACAAGGTGCGTTTCCCCGCCCCCGTGAAGGCCGGCTCCCGCATCCGGCTGGTCGCGCGGCTCGCCTCCGTCGAGGACGTGCCGGGCGGAGTGCAGATCGCCGTCGACGGCACGGTGGAGATCGACGGCGGCGGAAAACCCGCCGCCGTCCTGCGGAGCCTGTCGCGGTTCTCCGTCTGAGACCCGGGGGTCGCGGCGGTGCTCCGGGGCCCCTCCGCAGCGGCCGCGCCCCCTACCTGAGCCGGTACGCGTACACGGAGGTCGCGACGCTGCACGTACCGGGCTGGACCACCGCGGCGCGCAGCGTCCCGCTCGCCGTGTCGTAGTCGACGCCCTCCGCCTCGTACGTCCCGTCCGTGCACAGGCTGCGCTGCGGCAGGGCGAAGAGGCTGGTGACATGCCCCGTGACCGGCCGGCCGTCCACCTTCCGGTCCAGGTCGACCTGGAGCAGCGGCCGGTCCTCGGGGAAGAGCGCGCGCGAGCTGTCGTCCGAGGCGCACAGCAGCCGGGTGTCGTCGACGAAGTCGCAGCCCTGGATGTCACGGACGGGCCTGTCGAAGGTGATCTGCCCGGCCTGCGGCAGCGCGCCGCCGGTGGGCGGGGTCGAGGGGTTGAGCAGCGGGGCGGGGAAGACCTGGAGCCGGTTCTGGTCCCCCCATTCGCCGGACACCAGCCACTGCCCGTCGGGCGACACGGTCGCGAAGGAGTTGTTCAGCTTCTCGCCCGCGTCGAGCTGGTGGACGTACTCGAAGCGCCTGCCCGCGGGTGTGGTGACGGCGAACATCTTCGAGGGCGCCGTGTCGGGCCCCTGGTAGGCGTCGAACACATAGCCCTGGGCGATGTCCGGGTCGCCCACATGGTTCCAGCCCTTGATGCGCAGGACGAGCGGAATGGAGGCGAGCCCGCGGTGCAGCAGCGAGCCGTCCGCCCGGCTCGCCAGCCCCTGTCCACCGGTCAGCGAGTCGACGTACGACGTGCCGGTCTCGGTCCACACGGGTTCGCCGGCCATCGCGGAGGACGTACTCACGCCGACCGTGAGAGCGCCCAACAGGCAGGTGAGGGAAAGTAAGTGACGCTTCATCAGCAGCCTTCCACATCGACGAACACCGGGTTGGAGTAGAACCATGTGTCGACCCACGGGTCACCGTTTCCGGGCACGTGCGGAATCGGGCCGTGCGGGTCGATCGCCGCACCGAGGTAACCGGCGCCGTTCCTGTTGCCGTCGCTGCCGCGCAGCCGGACGTAGAACGGCTCGTCGCCGGCGACCAGCGGAACGCGCAGGGTGTACGTGCCCTTGCGGCCGCTCACGTCCTCGGTCCGGACCACCTTGGTGTCGGGAGCCCGCCAGACATCGCGGTCCTCCGCCCGGCCGCGCACCGCGCCGCGGATCACGTCGACATGCGCCAACTCCGGAAGGATTCCCCGCGGGTTGGGGCGTGATGCCGTCGTCACGGTGACCGACAGGGTGAGCCGGTCGCCCTTGCGGACGCGCAGGCGGCCGCCCAGGGTGACACCCGCCCCGTGGTCGTGGTCCCGCTTCAGGCGGACGTCGAGCCCGTCCAGCAGATGCCCGTGGTCCAGCCAGACCCGGCCGGCGCGCAGGCCCGCCATCACCGAGCGGTAGCCGTAGTGGGTCACGCCGACGTGGGTGCGGCTGAACTGGCCGGGCCAGAAGTCGCCGCCCGGCTGCTGGGCGTCGGTGTTCACCGGGTCGGGGACGTGCCCGGTGTTGTCGAAGTTCTGTCCGGGCGCCCAGTCGCCGTTCTTCCAGGTGTCGAAGACGACGCGGTGCACATCGGAGTTGGTGGTGATGGTGAACAGCCGGCCCTCGGCGAGCATCGCGTCCCACATGCCGCCGACCGTCGCCGTCATCCAGTCGAAGCCGCCGTAGAGGACGTACGCGTCCTCGGGATAGCCGGCGAAGGAGCTCTCCGAGGGCTTGTTGACGTACTCGCCGCGCTGCTGGCCCGAGCCGACCCAGCCGGGGATACCGCCGCCCTGGGCGCCGGGCGCGCCCTCCATACCGATCACGATCTCGGGGGCCGCGTCGCGCCAGTTGCGTATCTCGTGCGGGGAGTCGATCCCCAGGCGTGACGGGTGGTTGGCGAGGACCAGCACGTCGTCGACGTACCCGGTGCGGCGCCGCTCGGCCAGCCACTGGACGGCCTTGACCGCGTGCGCCTCGTTGCGGGCCGTGTCGGGGCTGGTCGGCGAGCCCGCCGTGTAGCCCAACAGCTTCCCGTCGTAGGCGAGTTCGAACTGGGTGAGCAGGTCCACCTCGTGCGGGCCCGGGGCGGCGAAGACGGTGGCGTGCTCGGCCGCCGGGATGTACCACTCCAGACCCTGGAAGATCAGCTGGCGCGGGTTCGCGGCGCGCGCCTTCAGGATCTCCTGGTGCTCCAGCCGGGCGCCGTAGGAGGCGTGCCCGAAGTTGGAGTGCTCGTTGAAGACCATCCAGTCGAGGCCGTACTCGGCCCCGGCGCGGGCGAGTTGGGAGAACGTGTACTTCGCGTCGTGGCTGTAGACGGAGTGGACGTGATGGTCGCCCACGAGATACGCGAGGCGCGGGTCGCTGCCGCCGTGGCCTCTCCCGGACGCCGCCGCGGGCGTCGCGAGCGAGCCGGCCGCGAAGGCCGCCCCGAACAGGCCGGCACCGCGCAGCAGTCCGCGCCGCGACAGGCCCTGCGGATCGAGCGCGGCGGGGGAGACGGTCGGATCGGCCCAGGTGGGCAGTCGCTGCTCGGTCATGGTCGTGTCGGTCCCTAGGTCAGAGGGTCATGAACGACGTTAAGGGGAAGGCGTGTTCGTCGCGCGAGGGGTGGCGGCCGTATCCGGCGCGCGGTCGCCGCCGTACGCCCGGCGGCGGCCCCTTGCCGCGCCACCCTCGTCGTACGGCCGCGTGCCACCGCGCCCGGCCGATCTTCCGTCGTCCACGCGTTGGAGAATGGCGCGCTCCCAGGACCCCCGGATGACACCGCACTGAAGCCCTGGGGTCGACTCGATGGCGGCGCAGTGGGCGGCGGGCTCGACCTCGCCGGCGCCCGTCGTGTGCGGCACGGCGAGGAAGGGAGTCCTCGGCCCGGTGGGATTCGATGTGGTGGTGACGGCCGAGCCCGTGGCCGTGGTGGCACGCTGCTTCCTGGAAGACGTGGGTGAGACAGGTGGTCGTGGCGCGTTCCCTCGCCGCGCGACCTGCCTCCCCGCACGAACTGTGAAGGTGGTACTTGCGTGAGGCTGACCATTCTGGGCGGCGGCGGATTCCGCGTCCCGCTCGTGTACGGGGCGCTGCTCGGGGACCGCGCCGAGGGCCGCGTCACCCGGGTCGTGCTGCACGACCTGGACGCGGGACGGCTCTCCGCCGTGGCCCGTGTCCTCGCCGAGCAGGCGGCCGGGGACCCGGACGCGCCGGAGGTGACCGTCACCACCGACCTCGACGAGGCCCTGCGCGGCGCCGACTTCGTCTTCTCCGCGATCCGCGTCGGCGGTCTGGAGGGGCGTGCTGCGGACGAGCGCGTCGCCCTCGCCCAGGACGTCCTCGGCCAGGAGACGGTCGGCGCCGGCGGCATCGCGTACGGCCTGCGCACGGTGCCCGTCGCCGTGGACATCGCGCGGCGGGTGGCCCGGCTCGCCCCCGACGCCTGGGTCATCAACTTCACCAACCCGGCCGGACTGGTCACCGAGGCCATGTCCCGCCACCTCGGCGACCGCGTGATCGGCATCTGTGACTCGCCGGTCGGCCTCGGGCGCCGGATCGCCAAGGTCCTCGGGGCGAACCCGCGCGAGGCGTGGATCGACTACGTCGGGCTCAACCACCTCGGCTGGGTACGGGGACTGCGCGTCGCGGGCCGCGACGAACTCCCGCGGCTGCTCGCCGACCCCGGGCTGCTCGGCTCCTTCGAGGAGGGCAAGCTCTTCGGCCCGGAATGGCTCCAGTCGCTCGGCGCCGTTCCCAACGAGTACCTGCACTACTACTACTTCAACCGCGAGACCGTCCGCGCCTACCAGCGGGCCGACATGACACGCGGCGCGTTCCTGCGCGACCAACAGGCCCGGTTCTACGACGAGATGAAGCAGTCCGACGCCGCGGCCCTGACCGCCTGGGACCGGACCCGGGCCGAGCGCGAGGCCACCTACATGGCGGAGAACCGGGACGCGGCCGGTGCCGGAGAGCGCGACGACGACGACCTCTCCGGCGGCTACGAGAAGGTGGCGCTCGCCCTGATGCGCGCCATCGCCCGGGACGAACGCGCCACACTGATCCTCAACGTCCGCAACCGCGGCACGCTGAGCGTCCTCGACGCCGAGGCCGTCATCGAGGTGCCCTGCCTGGTCGACGCCAACGGCGCGCACCCCGTCGCCGTCGACCCGCTGCCCGGTCACGCCACCGGACTGGTGTGCGCGGTCAAGGCGGTGGAGCGGGAGGTGCTCTCGGCCGCCGAGTCGGGGTCCCGTGCGACCGCGGTGAAGGCCTTCGCCCTGCACCCGCTCGTCGACTCCGTGAACGTGGCACGCGCCCTGGTCGACGGCTACACCGCCGTACACCCGGGCCTCGCTTACCTGAAGTAGGCCTCGATCGCCGTGGACTTACGGTGCGGGACCGCGTGTGCCCGTGATCGGCGAGGGCCCGAGGCACCGGGGAGGCCCGGGCACGGGATGCCCGCCTCCGGTGCCCGGCCCGGCGGACGCCTGAGCCCCCCGGCTTCCGCCGGCCTCCGTACGGACCCGGCCTTCGTACGGACCCGGCGCCCACGGACGTTGCCCGCGGACGTTGCCCGGGCCCGCAGGTGTTGCCCGGGTCCGTCTCGATGACACCCGCTTTGCGCACGGGACTTGCCGACGCCTTGACGATCCGTTTCCTGCGTGTTCAACCAGCCGCCTGTGCCCGCGTTGTGTAGCGTCCCTAAGGTCCCTGAGTGCTTCGAGTGCGTCGAGTGCTTCGAAGGAAGGGACTCAAGGGACTCATGGACAGACCCCTCGCCGTCCGGGCTCGCGGGATCACCAAGTGCTTCGGCGACACCGTCGCACTCGACGGCGTCGATCTCGATGTGGCACGAGGTCAGATCCACGGACTGGTCGGACCGAACGGTGCCGGCAAGACGACCCTGCTCGGTCTCCTGCTGGGCCTGGCCGTCGCGGACGAAGGCCGCCTCGAGATCCTCGGCACGCCGCTCCGGCGGGCGCTCGCCGCCCCCGACGGTGTCGCCGGCTTCGTGGACGGGCCCGGTCTCTACCCCTCGCTCACCGCCCGGCAGAACCTCGCCGCCCTGGCCGCACTCCGCGGCCAGGGCGCGCGGGCGGCCGGGGTCGGGGACGTGCTCGACCAGGTCGGGCTCACCGATGTCGCCGACGACCCGGCCCGCGGCTACTCCCTCGGCATGCGTCAGCGGCTCGGCCTGGCGGCCGCCCTGCTCACCGAGCCCCGGCTGCTGGTCCTCGACGAACCGTCGAACGGCCTCGACCCGGCCGGAAAACGCCATGTGCACGGTGTCCTCGACCGGCTCGCGGCGAACGGGACCGCGGTCGTTCTCTCCAGCCACCGCATGGACGACCTCCAGGCCCTGTGTTCCGAGGTCACCATCCTCGCGACCGGACGGGTCGTCTTCACCGGCCCGCTGAGCAAGCTGGCCTCCGAGAGCCGTGAACTCGACTACCGGGTCCTCACCTCCGACCCCGGGGCCGCCCGTCTGCTGGCCCTCGACACGGCCGGGATCCGGGTCGTCGACGACGCCACACCACGGCACGACGCCGACGCGCTCGTCGTGCGCGCCCTGGTCCCCGCCGTCGACGAACTGGTCGTCGGGCTCGTGGGCGCGGGCATCGCGCTGCGCGAGCTCGCCCCCGTGGTGTCGCCTCTCGAAGCCGCGTTCCTCGCCCTCACCGAGCAGAAGGAGACCGGCACATGACAGCGACCGTCGCCGAGGACGGTGACCTCGGAGCACAGGGTCTGGAGGAAGCCGTCGCCGCCGCCCCCCGTGTCTCGGTCGCGCGTGTCTACCGCTTCGAGCTGCTCAAGCTCGTCTCGCAGTGGCGGATCCGACTGCTGGTCCTCGCCTGCTGGATCGTGCCGGCGCTCTTCGTCGCCGCGGTGAGCCAACAGAGCACGCTCCCCGTCGACACCCTCTTCGGCCGCTGGATGCACGCCACGGGGTGGGCCGGAGCGCTGGTGATGCTCGGCTTCGCGGGCACCTGGGCGCTCCCGCTGCTGACCTCGGTCGTCGCCGGCGACGTGTTCGCCTCCGAGGACCGGCTCGGTACCTGGCGCCATCTCCTCGTGGCCGTCAGGTCGCCGCGCCGGATCTTCGCGGCGAAGGCGCTGGCCGGACTCACCGTGATTCTGCTGCTCGTGGCCGGACTGGTCGCCTCCAGCTCGGCCGGCGGGGTCGTGGCGGTCGGCAACCAGCCGCTGGTCGGCCTGGACGGCCACCTCCTGACACCGGCGGACGCCGCCGGCAAGGTCCTGCTCGCCTGGGTCTGCGTCCTCGCCCCGACCCTGGCCCTCGCCGCGATCGGCCTGCTCGGGTCCATCACTCTGGGACGGTCCCCGATGGGACTGCTGCTGCCCGCGCTCGTCGCGCTCGCGATGCAGCTCGCCCAGATGATGCCGCTCCCCGTCGCCGTGCGTCTCGCGCTGCCCAGTTACGCGTTCATCGCCTGGAGCGGTCTGTTCACCAGCCCGGCACAGCTCGGGCCGCTCCTCATCGGCATCGCGGTCAGCCTGCTGTGGGCCGTGACGGCGACCGTGGCGGCCTACGCGCTGTTCATGCGGCGCGACTTCACCGACGTGGCGCACGACGGTTCGGGCCGCAGCGCGGTCACCGCCGGAGTCCTGCCGCTCGTCGCGCTGGCCGCCGTGACGGTCGTGGTCGTCGGCGCCGCCACCGGGGCCACGGGCTCCGGCATCGAGCAGGACAAGGTGCAGCGTTCGGCCGCCACGGCCTTCGCCCACCTCTACCGGCTGCAGACCCGGCAGCTCAACCGCCCCGCCGTCACGGAGGCGCAGCTCAAGGTCACGGCGAGCTGCGACAAGGGCAGTGTCAAGGTCGCGGCCGAGGGGCCGGGCAACGACTGGCGCTGTGTCGTCTCCTGGCATCTTCCCGGCGTCGACGCCGTGGGAACGGCCGTCTACCAGCTCGATGTCACCCCGGACGGCCGATACATGGCCGACGGCGACGGACCGAAGGAGGTGAACGGCTACTTCCTCGTCCGCACACCGACCGGAGACGCACCGAACCCGCTGTGGCAGTTCGACGGCAATGTCGACCTGCTGGCCACCTCGAAGGGATGACTCCATGCAGGTAACGCGCCGCCGCCGGCATGACGAGAAAGGGCTCAAGGGCCTTCTCGGCAGACACACCGGCAGACGGATACCTCTGGTGACGGCAGGCACCACCGTCCTCGCCCTGGTCGCCGCCGGGGCCGCATTCGCCCAGACGCGCCAGTTCGGTACCGACCAGGTCGGCCAGGTCACCGACCGGGGTCAGGTCGTCTCCAGCGACCAGTACATCGCCCCGTACGGCCAGCGGCTCGTCGTCGACAACGGAAAGATCATGTCGTCCTCGGTCAGCCCGGACGGCACGCACCTCGCGGCCTCGGTCACCGACGGCGGGAGCGCCCTGTCGATCGTCGACCTGAAGAACTGGAAGGTGCAGCAGCTCGTCAGCAGCGCCGCGTCGTCGGTTCCGCGCATCAGCGGCAACAGCGTGGGCCAGGAAGGCCCCACGTACTCACCCGACGGTTCGCAGCTCTGGCTGGGCCAGACCGACGGCTACACCCGGTTCACCGTGAACCCGGACGGCAGCGTCACGAGCCCGGTGTTCGTCCCGATCGCGGCGGACGGGCCCAAGCACGCGCTGGTCGGCGCGGCGGTGTTCTCGCCCGACGGCTCCACCGTGTACTCCGCGGTCAACGGACAGAACCGGGTGGTCGCCATCGACGCGGCGACCGGGACCGTCCGGCAGGGCTGGAACGTGGGCAACGCCCCGCGTGACATGGTCGAGGTGGGCACCAAGCTCTACGTCAGCAACGAGGGCGGGCGCCCGGCGCAGGCCGGCGACACCACGATCAACTCCTACAACACCCAGGTGCCGGCCGACCCGATCACCGCGGCCGCCACCACCGGAACCGTCAGCGTCATCGACCTGGCGGACCCGGCCGCCGCCGTCGCGAGCATTCCCGTCGGTCTGCACCCGACCGCCCTGTACGCCAAGGACAAGGCGCTGTTCGTCACCAACACCGCCACCAACGACGTGTCCGTCATCGACACCGTCAAGAACAAGGTCGTACAGACCATCGCGACCCAGCCGTGGCCGGAGGCGTCGGTCGGCTACGAGCCCGACGCGGTGACGCTCACCGACGACGGTCATCTGCTGGTGACGCTCGGCCGCGCCAACGCGGTGGCCGTCTACCGGTACCGGTCCCCGCAGGATCCGGTCCGGTACATCGGTCTGCTCCCGACGGACTACTTCCCCGCGGAGATCGCCGCCGTCGGCAAGGACGTGGTCGTCTCCAACACCCGTGGTATCGACGCCCGTCGGACCATCAGCGGCACCGGGCACGGCACCCACGACACGACGTCGAGCGTGCAGCGGTTCACGCTGCCGGACGACAGCGTGATCAGGGCCCAGACGTCCAAGGTCTTCCGGCAGAACGGCTGGACCCACGGGTCGGTCACCCAGTCCAGGGGCAGGAGCCACGCGAAGCCCGTGCCCGTCCCGCTGCGGCTCGGCGAGCCCTCGACGATCAAGCACGTCTTCCTGCTCGTCAAGGAGAACCGGACCTACGACCAGGTCTTCGGGGATGTCCCGGAGGGCAACGGCGACCCGTCGCTTGCGCAGTTCGGCGAGAACGTGACGCCGAACCAGCACGCCCTGGCCCGGCAGTTCGGGCTGTACGACAACACGTACGACATCGGCACGAACTCCGCCGAGGGCCACAACTGGCTGATGCAGGCGGACGATCCGGAGTACACCGAGTCCTCGGCCGGTGAGTACCTGCGCAGTTACGACACCGAGGACGACGCCCTCGGCCACCAGCGGACCGGCTTCCTGTGGACCGGCACGCAGGCGACGGGCAAGTCGGCACGGGACTTCGGCGAGTTCCAGCAGTTCCTGACCAAGCCGGCGGCCGCGAGCTGGCAGAACCTGTACTGCGACTCCAAGAACATGGCCTCGACCGGGCAGGACACCGGGTACACACTCAACTCGTCCTCGCCGATCCCGTCGCTCAACGACGTCTCCGTGCACGGCTTCCCGAAGTTCGACACCAGCGTCCCGGACATCTACCGGGAGCAGATCTGGAAGCAGGACTTCGAGAAGAACGGTCCGGCGAACCTGAACATGTTCTGGCTCTCCAGCGACCACACCGGCGGTCCGGCGAACGCGGCCGCCCAGGTCGCGGACAACGACCTCGCGACCGGCCGGATCGTCGACGAGATCTCGCACAGCAAGTACTGGAAGGACTCGGCGATCTTCGTCGTCGAGGACGACTCCCAGGCCGGTCTCGACCACGTGGACGGCCACCGTGCCCCGATCCAGATCATCAGCCCCTGGGCCCGGCACGGCGTCGTCGACAGCCACTACTACTCGCAGATCACGCTGATCCGGACCATCGAGCAGATCCTCGGGGTCCACCCGATGAACCAGAAGGACAGCGCCGCCACCCCGATGAGCGCGGCCTTCACCCGGCACGCGGACTACACGCCGTTCACCGCGCTGCCCAACCGGACCTCGCTGACCGACGGCCTCAAGACCCCGCCCTCCTGCGGTGTGGACACCCCGGCTCCGCAGGACCCCAGCGCGGCGCCGGTGCCCTCGGCGAAGGTGCCGGCGGCCGAGCGGCCGCTCGCGGCGAAGTGGGACACCTGGAAGTCGCACCAGCGGCTGACCGGACCCAACGCCATTCCGGACTTCGCCAACCCCGCGCAGATGAACCACTTCACGTGGTACCAGACGCACGGGTGGACCAAGCCGTACCCCGGTGAGCACCGGATCTTCGCGCCGCAGGACGTGCCGGGCGCCTACCTCCCGTCGTCGGAGTCCGACGGCTGACGGCTGACGGCTGACTCACGACGTGCGACGGCTGATGGCTGACGTACGACGTGTGACGGCTGAACCACCTGCGTGACACGATGGGCCGCCCGGATCCTCCGGACGGCCCATCGTGGTGTGCCACGCGTTGTCCTGCTGTCGTCGTCCTCAGCCCGTGAAGCCGGCCGTGATCGACGTGAACTGCCAGGTGCTCTGGCTGATGCCGGAGCAGTTGCTCACGACGCCGCCGCCGGGGCAGGACCGGTCGCGGTTGACCGCCCAGTAGGCGAGCCGGGCGATGTGGTGGGAGTTCGACCAGTCACGGATCGAGGTCCAGATCGCCGGGGTGGTGTTCTCCTGCTGGTCGGACAGGCCGTTCATGCCGGAGATACCGATGTGCGAGTAGGCCGTGGCGTCGTCCCAGCCGAAGGTCGACTTCAGCTTGGTCTTCAGCCCCTCGGCGGCGTTGACCGTGTTGCCGTACATGTCGGAGCCGCCGCCGAAGTCGAACGGCATGATGGTGAAGACGTCGATGTTGGCGTTCAGGGACTGCGCCTGCTCGATGAGCCGGTTGCCGTAGTAGGTCGGGCCGGTCGTCGAGGTGCCGAAGGTGACGATCGTCTTCAGGCCGGGGTTGTTGGCCTTGACGGTCTTCAGGGCGGTCAGGATCTTCGCCTGGACGGCTTCGTTCTCGAACTCGTCGGTGTTCTCGATGTCCATGTCGATCGCCTTGAGGCCGTAGGCGTCGATCACCTTCTGCAGAGCACCGGCGAGCGCGCTCGCCGAGGAGCAGTTGGCGCCGAGCTTGCTGCCCTGCCAGCCACCGAACGACGGAACGATGTCACCGCCCGCGGAACGGATCTGGTTGATGGCGGTCTGGTCGACGCCACCGGTCAGCGCGCGGCTGCCGTCCCAGGCCGGGGTGCAGCCGCCGGAGTCCAGCACGAACGCCATCGTGAACCACTTGATCCCGGTCGCGCTCATCACCGTGGTCGGGTTCGGGGGATCGCCCCAGCCCTCGTACAGATAGGGAGCGGCCTGCTTGAAGCCGGTGCCGCCGCCCCCGCCGCCCGCGTCCGTCGTCACGCTCACGGAGTTGGAGGCCGCGGAGGTGTTCCCGGCCGCGTCCCGCGCCTTGACGGTGAACGAGTAGGCCGTGCTCGCGGACAGCCCGCTGACCGTGGCACTCGTGCCCGACACGCTCAGGAGCTGGTTCGATCCGCTGTAGATGTCGTACGCGGCCACGCCGACGTTGTCGCTCGACGCGCCCCATGACAGTGACACGCTGGAGGAACTCTTGCCGGTGGAGGTCAGGTTGGTGGGCGCGGTCGGCGCCTGGGTGTCGGAACCGCCACCGCCGCCGCCGGGACCGTCCAGGCTGATGTCGTCGGCGTAGTAGGTGCCCTGCGCGTACCAGCCGTGGACGTAGATCTTGACGCTGGTCTGCGAGGCGCCGGTGGTGAAGGGCACGGTGAGCTGGCTGTACGCCGACGTGGACGTCGTCCAGTTCGAGGCACCGCCGTCCACACCGAGGTAGACGTAGCTGCCGCGGACCCAGCCCGTGAGGTTGTACGTCGTGTTCGGCTGGACCGAGACGGTCTGGGTGCACTGGGCGTTGTCGCTCGAACTCGCCGCGCCCGCAAGGGCTTTGGAGCCGCCGTGCACGGGGCTGGAGACGATCGAACCCAGGTTGCCGGAGCAGGACCAGGGGGAGAGGCTGCCCGTTTCGAAGCCGGGGTTGGACAGGATGTTGGCCGCTTCTGCCGTACTCGGCAGGGCGACCGCGCCGGCGAGCGCCAGCGCGGCCGTGCCCAGCAGGGCGAGGAGGCGGTGTCTGGAACGTCTGAGCATGGTCATGCGCACGCGATCTCCCTGGAGATATGGGGGTGTTCGGGAGTGCAGAGAGGTGCGCAACCAAGTTGGTATGGACCAATCCCGCTGTCAAGACACTGAGCGGAATTGGTCCAGACCGGTAAACGTGTGGGGGTGGGCCAGGCGAGGGCTAGGCGGGCGCGATGGCCGCCGTCGCGGCCGTGGTGGCCTGGGCGGAAACGGCGTTGGCGGCCGCCTCGACCGGGGCGGACAGCACGGACGCGGACTCCACGATCGGCGCGGGCACGGCGGGCAGCGTCGGCACGGGCGCGTCGGTCCGCTGCGGCGGCAGCGACACCGGACGCACCGGACGCGGCCCGGAGACCACCGTGTAGTCCTGTCCGAGGAACGGCGGGACCACCTCGCCCGTCTCCTCGCCGAGCGCCAACTGCACAGCCGCCCAAGGGGCGTTCACCCCGCACTGGGAGAGCTGGTGCAGCCCGCCCGCGGGACGGGTGTTCACGTCCATCAGGACCGGCTCGTCGCCGTACATACGGAACTGGATGTTCGACAGATAGTGCAGCCCGAACGCCTCCGCGAGCAGCCGGGCGGGCTCGATCCACGCGTCGTCGAGGGTGAAGCCGCGGCGCCGGCCGTTCTTGGTGCGGCCGATCGCCATACGGACCCGGCCGTCAGGACCGGTGAGGCAGTCCACCGACACCTCCGGCTGTCCGAGGTGCGGCATCACCAGCCAGTCGACCGGCTCGTCGGCCGCGCGCAGCGCCTGCACGACCAGCTCCAGCGGCACGTACGCGCTCGGGAACCCGTTGAGGTGCATCATCGAGAAGGGGGTGCGGGTGATCACCCGGAAGCCCACACCGCCGGCTCCGGCAGCGGGCTTGAAGCAGGCCCGCTGACCCGCGGCCTCCAGCTCCTCGACCGCCGCGACCAGTTCCTCCTCGGTGCGCACCCGCCACCACGGAGGCACCGGAATGCCCACGGCCTCGACGGCCTGGTACGCGGTGGCCTTGTCGTGGAAGACCGCCTCCGCCTCCGCCGGCGGCGCAAGCAGCGCCGTACCGAGCGCGGCGAACTCGGCGCGCTGCGCCACGATCGCCGCCTGGTGCAGGACCGGCACGAACACGTCGACGGAACGGCGCGCGCACATGTCGAGGGCGTACTCGACGTAAGCGCGTGGCGACAGGCCCTCGGGCTCCGGCTCGGCGGTGTCGGCGGCGGCCAGTACGGGAGAGTCGGCGTCGCCGTGGGTGGCATGGATCTCGACCGCGCGGTGCTGCGGATTACTTCGCAGCTGATCCATGAAGAACACGTTCTCCGCGTACGTGCGGTTGAGCCAGACGCGTACGCGAGAGCCCATGCAAGCCACCTTTCACGGTTCGCGGGCACGGCGGAGCGGGCCGGGCCCGGCCAGGGGTAGGGGAGGTACACCGAGCCGTCGCACGCCAAAGCAGATTCGAGCGGCGGTGTTGGGGCGATCATAAGGGTCGGGGGACCCTGGTGCTGCTACAGGGATGTTACGGATTCACCGACCTGCCCGCCCGGGCCTCCTTGTCCGGCGCCCGGCGCGTGTGTTCTTGTGTGGGCATTCGCCTTTCTACGGGGGTGGCGCGTGCGGCCGACAGACGGCGGTGGCGGGAACCTGCTGGCCATCAGCGACCTGCACATCGGCTACGCCGAGAACCGCGCCCTCGTCGAGAACATGCGCCCCGAGACGGACGAGGACTGGCTTCTGGTGGCCGGTGACATCGGCGAGATCGTCGACGACGTCAGGTGGACCCTGGAGACGCTCGGCGCCCGCTTCCGCAAGGTCGTCTGGGTGCCGGGCAACCACGAACTGTGGACCCACTCCAAGGACCCCGTCCAGCTCCGGGGAGTGGCCCGCTACGAGCATCTGGTGGCGCTGTGCCGGGAGTTGGGCGTCACGACGCCCGAGGACCCCTACCCTGTCTGGAACGGCCCGGGAGGCCCCGCCGTCGTCGCGCCGCTCTTCCTGCTCTACGACTACTCGCTCCTGCCGCGGGGCTGTGCCACCAAGGAAGAGGGGCTGGCGTACGCCCACGGGACCGGCATCGTCTGCACGGACGAGTACCTGCTCCATCCCGACCCCTACCCGAGCCGCGAGGCCTGGTGCCGGGCCCGGGTGGCCGCGACCGAGCGCAGACTCGCCGAGATTCCCGACGACCTGCCCGTCATCCCGGTGAACCACTATCCGCTGGACCGTCATCCGATGGACGTCCTGTGGCACCCCGAGTTCGCCATGTGGTGCGGCACCCTGGCGACGGCCGACTGGCACCGCAGGTTCCGCGTCGAGACCATGGTCTACGGGCATCTGCACATCCCACGGACCACCTGGCACGAGGGTGTCCGCTTCGAAGAGGTGTCGGTGGGCTATCCGCGAGAATGGCGTAAGCGCCCCGGACCGCCGGGCACGCTGCGCCGCATTCTGCCGATGGAGGTCAAAGCCGGTGATGGAGGAGCTGCTTCCGGAGTCGGTCGTGGCCGTGGAGAGCCACGGTGACGACGCGGCCGAGGGCGCGACCCTGTACCCCGAGGAACTGGCGGTCCTGACGCGCGCCGTGGGGAAGCGGCGCCGTGAGTTCACCACCGTGCGTGTCTGCGCACGGCGTGCCATGGAGAAGCTGGGCGTGGCCCCGAGCCCCGTGCTGCCGGGGGAGCGGGGAGCGCCGCAGTGGCCGTCGGGGGTCATCGGCAGCATGACGCACTGCGAGGGCTACGGAGCCGCCGCCCTCGCCCGCGCCACCGATCTGGCCTCCCTCGGCATCGACGCCGAACCCCACCTGGCCCTTCCCGACGATGTCCTGGAAGCCGTGGCCCTGCCCGGCGAGTCGGCCCGCCTGGACCGCCTCGGTGCCCGGTCACCCGTCGTCCACTGGGACCGGCTGCTGTTCAGCGCGAAGGAGTCGGTCTACAAGGCCTGGTTCCCGCTCACCGGCAAGTGGCTCGACTTCTTCGAGGCGGACATCGACATCTCCCTCGAACCGACACCCTCCACCCGCACCCTGTCGGGAGGCTTCCGCGCCCAACTCCTGGTCCCGGGGCCGGTGGTGGACGGCGTTACCGTCCAGGCCTTCGACGGACGCTGGACCGTCCAGAGCGGGCTGGTCGCGACGGCGGTCACGGTGCCGCGCGGTCCGGTCCATCGCCCGGTCTGACGACTGAACAGGCCCAGAAATCAAGGCTGTTGGCGCCCGGTTGCGTACCCTCGACACAGTGACGGACGACAGCGCGGCAGACATTCCGCACGATGACATGAACGGCAACGCGAACGACCTCGACGAGCTGCTGGCCGCGTACGACGCACAGATGCGTGGAGTTCTCCCCGCCCTCCCGGCCGGGGTCGGAATTGAACGCGACGGGCCGCTCCTGCGGGTCGTCGGACACTTCTGCGGGTTCGTCATCGCCCCGCGCGACCCCGGGCTGAGCGGTGCCGACCTGGACCGCCTGATCGTCCGGCAGCGTGACTACTTCGCGGCGCGGGGGGAGGCGGTCGAGTGGAAGACCCGCAGCCATGACATGCCGACGGACCTCACCGACCGTCTCCGGGCGGCGGGATTCGTCCCCGGGGACCCGCAGACCGTGCTGTTCGGACGGGCCGCCGACACGGCGACAGAGCCGGTGGTACCGGCCGGCGTGGTGCTGCGCCGGGTGGCGGAGGATGCAGACATCCGCCGGATCGCCATGATGGAGTCCACCGTGTGGGGCATGGACTGGCGCCGGCTCCACGGGTTCCTGAGCGGCCAGATCGCGGCGGCCGCGGACGACATCGCCGTCCTGGTCGCCGAGGCCGACGGCGAGGTCGTCTCCGCCGCGTGGCTGGTCCTCAGCCCCGGAACGGCCTTCGCCGGACTCCGGGGCGGCACGACCCTGCCGGCCTGGCGGGGCCGCGGGATCTACCGGGCGCTGATCGCGGCCCGAGCCCGACTCGCCGTGGCTCGACCGCCTGCGCAGGGTCAAGGCCACGTACGACCCCCGCAACGTCTTCCAGTACGAGCAGAGCATCCCACCGGCGTCCTGCTGACGGAGGTACGAAGGGCGGCCACCACGGCGGGCGCGGCACCTGGGCACCCGCCACGTGCGCCGCTGTGCGCTCCCCGCCGGCCGCGGTCCTCGCCGAGACCTCCGGCGAGTTCCGCCGCCGGCTCCGCGCCCTGATCCGCGAAACGGAGGGCCGGGACGCGGAGCCGACGGCGGGGGCGATGGACCCACAGTCCACGAAGGGCACTTCGGCCGTCGAGGTGGCGACGGATGCCGGTGTCGGGGGCACTGGACTCCGGTCGATGTCGAGCCCGGCCGCGTCGGCCTGATGTTCTCCAAGGGGGCACATGGTCTGGTCTCTGTTGCGTCGCGGGCGGGCGAAGCCCAGGCTCCCGCTGCCCGGCGTATGCGCGCATCGGCGGCATACGTTGCGCACGGAGCGTCTCCTGCTCCACACCCCGGAGACGTGGCCGGACCTGGCGGCTGCCATGGCCGCCGGCTCGGACCCCGAGGCCCAGCGATGGCTCGGGGGAACAGACGTCATAACCGACGCGCAGGCTCGCGAGACCCTCCTGGAGCTGCGCCCCGGTGACACCGACGCCCTCCGTTCGTCCCCGGGGGTCCGAAGCCTGCCGGCCCGTCCCGTCGAGATCCGCCCCGACCGAGCGGCAGAGATACTGGTCGCCGTGCGTCTGGACGACGGCAGATACGCCGGGTCCGCTCAACTGCATCCCGGCACCGGGCGGATCGGCGGATCGCTGGCTCCGCATGCGCGTGGCCAAGGGCTCGGAGCAGAGCTGTTCGCGGCCGCCGCGCTGCTCGGCCATACCCACCTGGGGCTTCAGGTGGTGCGGGCGGGACACGAGTCGGCGAACACGCGCAGCGCGCGGGCGCTGGCGGGGGCCGGCTTCGTCGCGGACGACGGGCCGCCGCGTCACACCCTGGAGGACGGCCGCGAGATCGACGCCCGCTGGCTGCGGCACACGGCCCCGGGGCCGACCTCCCGCTGCCGCGCTGCCGGACCCGCGGTACCGAGCGCACACGCGGAGAGTTCGGCCGACGCGGAGCACCAGGAACCGACAGACATCGACGATCGCCTGTCTTGAGCCGCCTTCCTGCGGCCATCGCCAAGGAGGCAACCGCCCGGAAACGCTCGCCCGAGGAGTGATCCCGGCGCGGTCAGGGGCGCGCTCCGCCGTGATCAGATCCCTTCGGGGCCCCGGTACGACAGAGGGCCCTTCGCGGTGCGTCCATGCGAACGGCCGGTTGAAGACCGCTGCCGTCCGCTCGGCGGGCCGGACGCCCGCAGAGCTCCTCGCGACCCGCTCCCCGGGCCCCGCTCACGTCCAGTCCGGCTCCGGGCACCAGGAGTGCAGCAGTTCGAAGAACGCCTCCTCGTTGCCCGCGAGGCCCGCCGCCTTCAGGGCCCGCTCCGCCTCGGCGAGTACGGCGGGCGGGACCATGGGTGGTCGGCCTCCGTCCGGCGGGCCGTCGAAGGCTGCTCGTACCGTCTGGAGGAGGCGGAGGTAGGCCTGCACGGCGGCGCGTTCGTGTTCGGTCAGTACGGCGGTCGGCATCGGACGGCTCTCCCGGGTCGGCTTGTCGTGACACTGGTGCTGACCCCAGCTTGCCGCCCGCCACTGACAATCCGGTTTCCGTCCGAGGAGGTTCGCCCGCTTAGCGGAGGCGAAACCTCACGGAAATCCCTTGTGGGACAGGGGCCCTACGCTGGAGACGAGAGCTGGGGCCGCCTGCCGGGCGGCCCCGGAGTCGTCATTCCGGCGGCTCGGGAGCCGCCCTCGCGGCGGCCTGGGAACGGAGGTCGGTCCGTGGTCGACGTACAGCCTCGGCAACCGCGGCGCACCCCGCGGCTGCGTTCGGTCGGTGACGGAGAACTGCGCCTGCACCACCGCGTGGTGCACGGTTATCGGCGCGCCTACCGGATGGCCGGTGAGGGTCCGGCGCTCGTCCTGATCCACGGCATAGGCGACTCCTCCGCGACCTGGGCGGACCTGATCCCCGACCTCGCCCGCACGCACACCGTGATCGCCCCCGATCTGCTCGGCCACGGCGCATCCGACAAACCGCGCGCCGACTACTCGGTGGCCGCCTACGCCAACGGCGTGCGCGATCTGCTGGCCACCCTCGACATCGAGTCCGCCACCCTGGTCGGGCACTCGCTGGGCGGGGGAGTGGCGATGCAGTTCGCCTACCAGTTCCCCGAGCGCACCGAGCGGTTGATCCTGGTCAGCGCGGGCGGCGTCGGGGGTGAGGTCAACCCCGTCCTGCGGGCCGTGTCGCTGCCGGGCGCCCATCTGATGCTCTCCACGCTGCGACTGCCCGGAATGCGACTCCAAGTCGGCCTCTTCTTACGTCTGATGCGTCTGCTCGACACCGATCTGGCCCAGGACGCACCGGAGTTGTTGAACCTGGTGGACGCGCTGCCCGACACGACCTCCCGCAGCGCGTTCATCCGGACGCTGCGGGCCGTGGTCGACTGGCGCGGCCAGGCGGTCACCATGCTCGACCGCTGCTATCTCACCGAGGGCATGCCCACCATGCTGCTCTGGGGAGACCGGGACAGCGTGGTGCCGGTACGGCACGCCCATGGGGCGCACGAGGCCATGCCGGGCAGCCGCCTGGAGATCTTCGAGGGGGCCGGTCACTTCCCCTTCCACAGCGATCCGGCGCGCTTCCTCGCCCTGGTCAGGGAGTTCACGACCACCACCAGTCCGGCCGACTGGAGCCGCGAGCACTGGCGGGAACTGCTGCGCGCCGGGCGCCCGGGTACGGCGGCCGGGCAACCGGACACCGTCCACAACCGCACGGTGGAAAAGAACCTGCGCGAGGCGAGCGAACGCAGTGCGACCTGAGGTCCTGACGCGGGGCGCCGTCCGATGCCGGCACGCCGTGCCGACGGACGGTGCCCTCGCCTGCTAACCCGCCGGTTCGCGGGCGTCGTTCCCCGATCTGGTCGTCACCCGTCCCCGGGCGGCCGCGACGACGGGCGACCGGCGCAGGGCGATGGACATGCGCACGAGGTCGCGCGGGCCGTCGGTGTGCGCGAACGGAGATCCGGTCGCGGGCGGTTCCGCGGCCGCCTCCGCCGCGCTGATGACGCGGCCCTCCGGGTCGGCGGCCCTGGCCCGCACCGCGACCGTCACCATCGCGGCGTCCGCCTGGGCATGCGCCTCGGCGGAGGACGAGCCCGCCGCGACCGCGGCGCCGTACGCCCGGGAGCGGACCCCGGAGTCGAAGTAGGGGTAGAGGCTCAGCATCCCGTCATGGATGTCGGACTCCCGCTGGGTGACCTGGAGTTCGGCGGGCGACCACCAGGAGATCCGCACCGCGCGGTCCTCCGGTACGGAGACCGGCCTCAGCTCGCGCCACAACGGCCCGAGTCTGCGATAGGTCGACCAGGTGTTCCAGCTGTCCCCGATGCGCCGCCAGGCCAGCGGAAGGCAGAATCCGACGGCGGTGATCTGGGCCCCCGCGGAGGCCAGCATCGGTGCCACATCGGTGCTGAGGCCGTCGAGGTTCGCGCCGTTCCAACGGGCCACCACGGCGGTGAACTTGGCGGCGGAGTAAGGGATGTTGCACAGGGACCCGAAGGCGATGATCACCAGCCCGGCGCGCAGCCGGCCGCGCACCTGTATCGCCCAGCGCCAGCACACGAAGTTCATCGCGACACCGGCGACGGTGAGCGACGCGAGGTAGAGCACGATCATCTCGCGGATGAACGGGGTGTTGGCGTAGTAGGTGTCGAGGTCCCGCAGCCGCTCCTCGGGGGCGTCCCCGAGGACGAACAGGACGATCAGCGCCACGCCGACCGCCGTGTACCCGAGGATCCAGCGGCGTGACAGCCGACGGGTCACCTCGGGCGGCCCGCCGCGCCAGTTGATGATCAGCACCAGACAGGAGGCGCTGTACGCGCTCAGCAGGCAGTAGACCAATGGGGCGGAGACGTTGGGTATCCCGGTGATGTCGTTGACGGCCGCGATGGTCGGCGGGGCGGCGAAGAGGAACACCAGGCCCGCGAGGGCGAGCAGCACGCCCACGGAGCGCAGCAGCGGGTCGCGCCAGCCGCGCAGCAGCGCGGGTCCCTTGAAAGCGATCGCGGCGCCCATGGCGATGGCCGGGGTGTAGTAGCTGGATCCGTCCATGGCGTCGGGACCTTCAGCCCCGCGGCCCGCGACAGCCCAGGGACGCTTCGATGCGGCCGGCCAGACCGTGCCGCTGCACCGGGCCGCGCAGCGAGGAACCGGCCAGCCAGGTACGGCACTTGCTGGCGAGAAGGAGCCCGAAGCTCTCGGCCTCCTTCTCGTCGGCCAGGTCGAAGCGGGTACGCGCGGCCACTCTCAGGACGGTGGCCTGGAGGTCCGCCCTGTCGCTGAGTAAGCGCGCCGCGACGGCGGCGCCGTCGACGTGGTGGCTGCAGTGCCCGGCCTTCATGTGCCACAGCTCGTGGCCGAGGATGACCAACTGGTGGTCGGGAGCCGTGCGTTCCTCGATGACGACCAGGTCCTGTTCGGCCATGTCGAGCCACAGACCGCTGGCGGTGCCGGGAGGGAAGGCGGCCGTACGGAACTGGACGGGACGGCCGCGGCGTCTGCTCATCGCGCAGCACAGCGCGGTGTAGAGGTCGGCGGGTGCGGCCGGCGCCGGGAGCGACAGCTCCGAGACCAACTCGCCGCACAGGCGGCGCATTTCCCTTCCGATGCCCACTGCTCTCCCCCGGCTCACGACTCTGGCCGTTTGACGCTCTCCAGGAGCATGTCCAGCCATTCCGCGACCTTGTCCCGGTGCTGGTCGGTGGGCAACTGCGCGGCCCGCCAGGCGATTCCGCGGACGCCGTGGTCGAGCAGCAGCCGCTCCAGCGGATCGCGGCCGACGGAGGCCGCCGCGCGTTCGCGGTCGGCGAGCCGCTGCAGGAGTTCCTGTTCCGAGCGTTGGAGGGCGCCTACGAGCGCTTCGGAGTCCTCGGCCGTGAGGAATCCGGCGTGCACCCGGAAGAAGCGCTGGATGGCGTCGCAGTGCTCCATGGTGGGGCGCCGGTCGCCGTTGATGAGGGCGCCCGCCTGCTGGCGCGACATGGCGGCGCCGTCGGCGATCTCCTGCTGGGTGTAGCGGCGGCCGTTGGGCTTGAGCCGGGTACGGCGCAGCAGGTCCAGACGTTGCAGGAACCGTGCCTGCAGGTCGGGTTCCCCTGCGGGGCGGCCGTTGAGCAGGGCCTTCACCACGGGTTCGGGGACGCCGGACTCGGCCGACAGCCGCCGGACGTCGAAGACTTCGGCGTGCGGCACGCCGAGCCGGTCGGCGAGGGCGGTGACCCTGGCCACGACGGCCTGCAGCAGAACCGTCGCCGTGGCGCACGGAACCTCGAAGCCATCCGTCACCGACAGATCTCCTACGTCTCTCTCAGGTGGCTCTCACGAAGTTCGGGAACCATGTGGACACGAAGGTCAGAAACCATCCCGGCGGCAAGACCGGGGAGCCAACCGGAGCGTAGCCCGTCCCTCGAACTCACATCCAGGTCTCGCCACAACTGTGGCGAGATTCAGCCGTCAACAAGCGCCAAATGCCACGATAGTTGACACGCTCGTCCCCGGGCAGCAGGATCGGGGCGCCGCGTGAAGGCCGCAGAGGCAAGAGGGGTGGACCTCCCGATGGCGTACCAGGCAGGAAGGCAGCGGTCCCAGCCGCGACCTGTCCCCGAGAGTCTCGAAGCGCAGGCGTACCTCCAGGACTACGCCGCGCTGGTCGAGGCCGTCCCCTTCCCCTCCGTCGTCTTCGACCACCGCTGGGACGTCGTTCTGTCCAACGCCGCGTTCGAGACACTTTTCGACGGCGTCGGTGCGCATCCCACCGCCATGCCGGGTGACAATTTCCTGCGCTTCGTGCTGTTCCATCCGGACGCGGGGTCGATTCTCGGTGAGCACGAGTCGAGTTGGTGCCTGCCGATGCTCGCGCACTTCGCGGCGGCGGTGGAGCGGAACGGCCAGGACCGCGGACTCCAGGCGATCCGCCGGGACATCGCCCAGGACCCGATCATGGACGCCGCGTACCGGCACGGCCTGCCGCACTGGATCGAGGCGGTCGGTCCGCGCGCGGTCGAGCACGACGGTGCCGTCCGCCCGCTGGTGCACCCCGATCCGCGCTGGGGCAGGACGGACTGCCGGATCGTCGACGACACCCCCAAAGCCCTTCAGGACATGGGCTATGCGCGGATGACGCTGGTGTTGCGCGAGGCGGCCCGGCCGGTCACGGGCGGACCGCGCAAGGCCCGCAAGACACGCAACGGCGCGGCGGAGCTGCGAGCGGTGTGACCCCCGGCGCCGGTGTGAGCCGGTGACCCCACCCGCTCCCCGGCGCTGGTACGAGCCGTCGCGGGCGCCCCGCCTGTGTCGCTGGTGCCCGCCCGCGCCCGGCCTGACTCGTCCTGCCGTGTCGCCGGCGCGGGTCCGCGCCGGGCTCGACCCGCCTGTGTCGCGGGTGCACGTCCCCGCCCCCGCCATGCCCCGTCGCCGAAGGTTTCCGCGACCTCCCGGGGACCCCGCGAAAGGGACCGTTCAGCAGGCGGCCGGCATCACCAGGACGAGCGGCACACTGGCGCAGGGGACGAGCCGCAGGTCCTCGTGGCGGGTGGGCCGGGCCGCCGCCAGCACGGCCGCGAAGTCCGGTCCCTTGGTGAGTGATCCGGCCAGATGGGCCGGGTCGGCGGAGGCGGCCACCCGCCCCCGCGCGTTCACCAAGTAGGCGGCTCCGGGAAGCCGTTGGAGGAGCGGAACGACCGCGCCCTCGAAGTGCCGCAGATACACGTCGGCCGCCGCGACCCCCACGAACCGGCCCTCCACATGGACCGGCGCGGACAGGGTCAGGCTGTACTCGTCGGAGCAGAGGTAGTCGACGTAGGGCCCGGCGACCGCGCGCTGTCCGGTGTCACGGGGGAGGGCGAACCAGTCCCAGTGCGTGTAGTCCGAGTACGCGGAGTGCGCCGGATCGAGGTCGAGCAGCAGCGGTCGTACGCCCCCGTCGGAGCCCTGCTGCCACCATTCCAGCCACGCCGGTACGTCGGCGAGCAGGCCCGGTGCCGCCACGAAGCCGGCGCCCGACACCAACTCCTGCCGGGTGAGCCGCAGATGCAGCCCCGGGCGCAGTGCAGCGAGGTCCACCGTCGCGGGGCGGCGGCCCTGCGCGGCGACGCGGGTGAGCAGCGCGGTCGTATCGGCCCGCGTGTCGGCGACCGCGTCGAAGACGGCCTCCAGCGTGCAGCGGACCTGCGCGGCGACGGCCGCCTCGGCGGTGGCGTCAAGCGTCGCCGTAGCGCCGACCGGGCCGGGGCTCCTGCTCATGGGTGCCCTCCAGTGGACGCGGACCTGACATGGCGCGCGGCATCGAGAGGCGGAGGGTGATGAGCCGCGCCGTCGAGTCCTGTACGCACCGCTCGGCCAGCGTTCTGGCCGAATCGTGGGCCCCATCTTGCACGGCCGAGATTACGGAGCGGTGACGGTCTGCGACTTCTTCACGATATTCGTCGTCCCCGAGGACCAGGCACATGAGGGCGCCCACCTCCGTCTGGAGCACGACCTGCTCGCGGGTCAGCCGGGCGGACTGTGCCGCCGCGGCGAGCTCGACGTGGAAGCGGCCGTAGACGCGGCTGCGGGCGGCGGCGTCCTCGGCCGACGCCAGGTCGGCCAGGGTGCGCCGCAGTGCCTTGAGGTCGTCCGGCTCCGTCCGCTGCGCCGCGAGCCGGGCGGCCGCCCCGGACAGGGCGGCCCAGTGGTCGCCCAGGTCGCGCAGTTCCTCGGTGCTCCAGCCGGCCAGCCGGGCCAGCAGTCGCTCCTCGCCCGGCACTTCGGGCAGCGACACGAAGCTGCCGCCGCCACGCCCCCGGCGCGTGGTGACCAGTCCCTGCTGCCGCAGGGCCATGAGGGCCTCGCGCAGGGTGACCGTGGACACGCCGAGCTGCCCGGCCAGCTCCATCTCTCCGGGAAGCTGCTCGCCGTCGGCGAGCAGCCCGAGTTCGATGGCGTCGCCGATCCGGTGTACGACCGTCTCGACGCGCGCGCGGTTGTCCACGGGAGTGAAGACGGCTCTGCGAACGCCGTCGCCCCTGTGTTGCTTCACGGTCACCACCTTGTGCGTTGACTCAACCTTTACTCTAATGGGGTCTTGAGATTTGAACTATGGCTTCATATCTTTCCGGTCAGTGTTGCAACGCACCTCTGCACCAGAAAGGTTCCCCGCCCATGGAGGCAAAGGCGATCCGGCTCCAGGGCCTGCGAAAGGCGTTCGGTGAGACGACCGCCGTGGCCGGAGTCGATCTGGAGATAGCCGACGGCGAGTTCTTCTCGATGCTCGGCCCGTCCGGCTCGGGCAAGACGACCGTGCTGCGGATGATCGCCGGCTTCGAGAGCCCGACGGCGGGCCGGATCGAACTGGCCGGCCAGGAGGTCACGGGTCTCGCCCCCTTCGAACGGGACGTCCACACCGTCTTCCAGGACTACGCCCTGTTCCCGCACATGACCGTCGAGGAGAACGTCGCCT
The DNA here is from genome assembly GCF_044757755.1 of Streptomyces sp. NPDC091209. Classification (NCBI taxonomy): domain Bacteria; kingdom Bacillati; phylum Actinomycetota; class Actinomycetes; order Kitasatosporales; family Streptomycetaceae; genus Streptomyces; species Streptomyces sp. NPDC091209. Next base: position 111,808 of record NZ_JBIVVR010000017.1, read on the forward strand.
ACGGCCTGAAGGTCCGCAAGGTACCCAAGGCCGAGCGACTGGTCCGGGCCCGCAAGGCGCTCGCCGACGTACGTCTGGAAGGGTTCGGCCGACGCCGTCCGAGCCAGCTCTCCGGAGGCCAGCGCCAGCGCGTCGCCCTCGCCAGGGCCCTGGTCGGCCGCCCCCGCGTCCTGCTCCTCGACGAGCCCCTCGGCGCCCTCGACCTCAAGCTGCGCGAGCAGATGCAGGTCGAGCTCAAGGCGATCCAGCGCGAGGTCGGCATCACCTTCGTGTTCGTCACCCACGACCAGGAGGAGGCCCTGACGATGAGCGACCGCATCGCCGTCTTCCACCAGGGCCGCATCGAACAGGTCGGCACCCCGGCCGAGATCTACGAACGCCCCGCCACCCCGTTCGTCGCGGGCTTCGTCGGAACATCGAACCTGCTCGACGGGCAGTCGGCGCAGCAGATCGTCGGCGCCCCGGGCACGTACAGCATCCGGCCCGAGAAGATCCGGGTCCTCAAGGAGTCCGCCGAGTCCGACGGGCCTGCCGACTCCGCCGCGTCCGACGGGCCTGCCGACTCCGCCGCGTCCGACGGGCCTGCCGAGTCCGCCGGGCCGGAGTACTCCACCGCCACCGGCACCGTCGCCGAGGTCGTCTACCTGGGCGACGCCACCCGCTTCCTGGTGGACCTCGACGTCGGCGGCCGCCTCACCGCGCTCCAGCAGAACCTGGAGACCTCCTCCGAGGACGTCGCCGCCCTCCGCGGCACCCGGGTCCGGCTCCAGTGGCAGCGCCGCCACACCTTCCAGGTCCCCGACCCCCGCTGACCCTCCCTCCCCGTCACCCGTCACGTATGGAGTACGCCGTGCGCCTCACCCCAACCCTCAAGGCCGCCGCCGCCGTCGCGGTGCTCCTCGCGGCCACCGCCTGCGGATCGTCCGGTACGGGCTCCTCCGCGTCCGGCGGCCTCAACCCGCCGGACCTCAAGGCGCAGTCGAAGCTCGGCAAGGCCGAAGGCCAGGTCAACCTGATCGCCTGGGCCGGCTACGTCGAGGACGGCTCCAACGACCCCAAGGTCGACTGGGTCAGCGACTTCGAGAAGCAGACCGGCTGCCAGGTCAACTCCAAGGTGGCCGCCAGCTCGGACGAGATGGTCAAGCTGATGAAGACCGGCCAGTACGACGCGGTCTCCGCTTCGGGAGACGCCTCCCTGCGCCTCATCGCCTCGGGTGACGCGGCCCCGGTCAACACCGGCCTCGTACCGAACTACAAGAACGTCTTCAGCGGCCTGAAGAAGGGCGCCTGGAACTCCGTCCACGGCCAGATGTACGGCATCCCGCACGGCCGGGGCGCCAACCTCCTGATGTACAACACCCAGAAGGTCACCCCCGCCCCCACGTCCTGGTCCGCGGTCTTCGACGACGCCTCGGCGAACAAGGGCCACGTCACCGCGTACGACTCGCCGATCTACATCGCCGACGCGGCGCTCTATCTGAAGTCGGCCAGGCCCGAGTTGAAGATCAAGGACCCCTACGCGCTCGACCAGAAGCAGTTCGACGCGGCCGTCGCCCTGCTGAAGAAGCAGAGCGCGAACGTGGGGGAGTACTGGAGCGACTACCTCAAGGAGATCTCCGCCTTCAAGAGCGGTGACTCCGTGGTCGGTACCACCTGGCAGGTCATCGCGAACCTCACGGCCGACGAGGGCGCCAAGGTGAAGGCCTTCGTGCCCAAGGAGGGTTCCACGGGCTGGTCCGACACCTGGATGGTCTCCGCCAAGGCCAAGCACCCCAACTGCGCCTACAAGTGGATGGACTGGATCATCTCGCCGAAGGTGAACGCCCAGGTGGCCGAGTACTTCGGTGAGGCGCCCGCCAACTCCCAGGCCTGTCAGTACACCAGCGACAAGACCTTCTGCGACACCTTCCACGCCACCGACGAGAGCTACTGGAAGAACATCGCGTTCTGGAACACGCCCATCGAGCAGTGCCTCGACGGCCGCACCGACGTCAAGTGCGTCCCGTACGCGAAGTGGGTCCAGGCCTGGACCGAGATCAAGGGCTGACCGAACGATGACCTCCACCTCGCAGGCCGCCGGACGCTCCCCCGTCCGGCGGCTCGCGGGGACCCTGCACCGGCACTCCCGGCTGCGGCTGTCCCTGCTGCTGACCGCACCCCTGCTCTGGCTGGCGGTGCTCTATCTCGGCTCACTGGCCGTGCTGTTCGTCTCGGCGTTCTGGACGACGGACTCCTTCACCTCCGAGGTCGTGAAGGTCTGGTCGACCGACAACTTCCACACACTGTTGACCACGCCCGTGTACCGGCAGGTGATCCTGCGCAGCATCGGCGTCGCCCTCGCGGTCACCGCCCTGTGCGCGGTGATCGCCTTCCCGGTCGCCTTCTACACGGCACGGATCGCCCGGCCCGAGCGGCGCCCGCTGCTCGTCGTGGCCATCCTCACGCCCCTGTGGGCGAGTTACCTCGTCAAGGTGTACGCCTGGCGGCTGATCCTCTCCCAAGGCGGCCTCGCCGACTGGGTGTTGAAGCCCCTCGGACTGAGCGGACCCGGGTACGGACCGGTGGCGGCGATCATCGCGCTGACCTACCTCTGGCTGCCGTACATGATCCTGCCGATCCACACCGCGCTGGAGCAGCTTCCCGCCAACCTGCTCGACGCGTCAGCGGACTTGGGGGCCGGGGCGAGCCGCACCTTCCGATCGGTGGTGCTGCCGATGGTCCTGCCGTCCGTGGCCGCCGGCTCGGTCTTCACCTTCTCGCTCAGCCTCGGCGACTACATCACCGTGCAGATCGTCGGCGGCAAGACCCAGCTCATCGGCAACGTCGTCTACTCCAACATCGAACTGAACCTGCCCATGGCCGCCGCGCTCGGCACGGTCCCCGTCGTGGTCATCGTGGTGTACCTCCTCGCGATGCGCCGCACGGGCGCCCTGAGCAGTCTCTGAGGAGCCCGCTGTGCAACTCTCCCGTTCCGCGCGCATCGCGCTGCGCGCCGCCGCCGGGCTCGGCTTCGCCTTCATCTACGTGCCGCTCGCGCTCGTCCTGGTCAACTCCTTCAACCGGGACCGCAGCGCGAGCTGGCCGCCGTCCGGGCTCACCTTCCACTGGTGGTCGACCGCCTGGGAGAACGAGGGTGCCCGCGCGGCGCTGTGGGTCTCGGTCAAGGCCGGTCTCGGCGCCACGGCCATCGCGCTGGTGCTGGGCACGCTGATCGCGTTCGCGGTCGCCCGTCACCGGTTCTTCGGCCGGGACGCCATCTCCTTCGTGGTCGTCCTGCCGATCGCGCTGCCCGGCATCGTCACGGGCATCGCGCTCAACTCGGCGTTCAGTACGGTGCTCGAACCGCTCGGCGTCGGACTCGGCATGTTCACCGTGATCGTCGGTCACGCGACCTTCTGCATCGTCGTCGTCTTCAACAACGTGGTCGCGCGACTGCGCCGTACGTCCGGCACGTACGAGGAGGCCGCGATGGATCTCGGCGCGGACACCTTCCGGGCCTTCGTCGACGTCACCTTCCCGCTGGTGCGCTCGGCGCTGCTGGCCGGTGGACTCCTCGCCTTCGCGCTGTCCTTCGACGAGATCGTCGTGACGACGTTCACGGCGGGGCCCGGCATCGAGACGCTGCCGATCTGGATCTTCAACAACATGACCAGACCGCGGCAGGCACCGGTCGTGAACGTGGTGGCCGCCGTGCTCGTCCTGCTCTCGGTGATCCCGATCTACGCGGCGCAGCGGCTGTCCGCGGACACGGCCACCGAGAGCCGGATCTGACGAACCGCCTGTGCCGGGCTACTGGTTGAACTGAGTAAGAGGCGCCCGGGTCCGTTGCACACGGACTCCGGGCGCCCCTCACCGGCAGGTTGTACGGCGGTTTCTCAGCGCTTGGTGGTGCTGTTGAACAGCGAGCGCGACCAGAGATAGCCGACCAGGCTGATCCCGGCGCACCAGGCGAGCGAGATCCAGCCGCTGTCGCCGATCGCCGAGCCGGAGAGCAGACCGCGCAGCGTCTCGGTCATCGGGGTGAACGGCTGGTTCTCCGCGAACCAGCGCAGGCCCGGGGACATCGAGCCGGCCGGTACGAACGCGGAGCCGAGGAACGGCAGGAACTGGACCAGGAGCGGTTTGTTGCTCGCGGACTCCACGGTCTTGGAGATCAGGCCGAGCGCCGCCGACAGCCAGGTCACCGCGAACGCGATGGCCGCGAGCAGGCCCGCGGCGGCCAGCCATTCGAGCGGGCTCGCGTCCGAGCGGAAACCGACGGCGAGCGCGAACCCCACGACCAGGACGATGCTCACCATCGTCTGGATGACACTGCCGACGACATGGCCCGTCATGAACGACGAACGGGTGATGTTCATGGTGCGGAAGCGGTTGATGATGCCCTCGGTCATGTCGGAGCAGACCGCGATCGAGGTCGACATCGCCCCGGCCGCCACACCCATGACGATGATGCCGGGTGTCAGATACTCCAGGTAGGCGTCCCGGCCGCCGCCCATACCGGCGCCGATCGAGTCCCCGAAGGCGTACACGAACAGCAGCAGCATCAGGATCGGCATCAGGGCGGAGCCGAGCGACACGCTCGGATAGCGGAGCGCGTGCTTGAGATTGCGCCGCAGCATCGTCATCGAGTCGTGCACGGCGTAGGTGAGGGTGCTCATCGCAGGGTCTCCTTGACGTGAAGTGGGCTGCCGGACCCGGTAGCGCCCTCGCCGGTCAGGGCGAGGAACACGTCGTCGAGGTCGGGGGTGTGCACGGAGAAGTCGGCGGCCCGGATGCCGGCGGCGTCGAGCCGGTCGATCAGGGCGCGCAGCGCGTCGAGGCCGCCGTCGCCCGCCACCCGCAGCGCGAGGTCCTCGTCGTCGCGGGCCGCGCCGGGGAACGCGCCGGCCGCGCGCTCGTACTCCGCGGGCTCGTTGAACCGCAGCCGCACGTGGCTGCCGGGGATCTGCGCCTTGAGCTCGTCGGCGGTGCCCTCGGCGACGATCCGGCCGCCGTCGAGCACGGCGATCCGGTCGGCCAACTGATCGGCCTCTTCGAGGTATTGGGTGGTGAGGAAGACGGTGGTGCCGCCCGCGACGAGCGAGCGGACCGTGTCCCACATGGTGCGACGGCTGCGCGGATCGAGCCCGGTCGTCGGCTCGTCCAGGAAGATCACCTGAGGGTCGCCGACCAGCGTCATGGCGAGGTCCAGCCGGCGCCGCATACCGCCGGAGAAGGTCGCGGCCCGCTTGCCCGCGACGTCCGCGATGTCGAACCGCTGAAGCAACTCCTTGGTACGGGACCGGCCTTCGCGTTTGCCGAGGCGCAGCAGATCGGCCATGAGGAGCAGGTTCTCCTCGGCGGTGAGCAGGTCGTCGAGCGCGGAGAACTGCCCGGTGACCCCGATCGCGGCGCGTACCCCGTCCGGGGAGGTGGCGATGTCGTGGCCCGCGACCTGGGCCTGCCCGCCGTCGGGGGCGATGAGCGTGGAGAGGATCTGCACGGTGGTGGTCTTGCCGGCGCCGTTGGGCCCGAGCAGCGCGAAAACGGAACCGGCCGGGATACGCAGATCGATGCCGTCGAGCACGGTCTTGTCGCCGTACGACTTGCGCAGACCGATGGTGGAGACGGCGGGGGGCGCCGGATCGACACCCTGCCTAGGCATGGGCATGACAGAAGAAGGCATGGAGTTCTCCCGTTCGAAGGCTGAGTGAATGAGGGTCCGGAAGAGAAGTGAATGAGGGTCCGGAAGAGATGAGGAAATGGGGCCGGAAGAGAGAAGGCGGGAGCGGGAACGGCGACGGCGCGGGGGCGGGAGGGCTCAGGACCTGGCGCGGAGGACGTCGATGTTCCCCCAGTTGCTCCGTGCGCGGACCGTGACGGTTCCCTCGGTCTGCTCCGGAGCCTCGGACGCGGCGAGCCTGTTGCGAACCTGGCCGCGGTTGGAACTGACGTCGAGCCAGGCGGCGACGCCCTCGCGGATGCCGACCTCGATGGAGCCGTTGGACGTCTCCAACCGGATCTCGCCGCCGCTGACTTCGGTGAGGCGCAGGTGCCCGTTCGTCGTGGTGCCGCTGACCGACGCCCCGGCGCGTGTGATGTCGATGCCGCCGTTCGTGCTGCTCACCCGCGTCTCGCCGGTGACCGTGCCGACGGTTGTGGCGCCGTGCGCGTTCTTCAGGACGGCGGGACCCTCGACCGTGCCGACCCGTACGTTGCCGGTGCTGCTGGTGATCTCGGCCATGCCCTCGACCCGGTCCACGGTGACCAGGCCGTGCGACACGGTCAGCTTCAGCGGGCCGGTGGTGTCGAGGCGGACATCGCCGGCCGAGGTCTTCACCCGGACCTCGCCGAGCCGGCCCTCGCCGAGCAACTGGGCCCAGGAGCCGGTCATGTCGACCTGGGAGCCCGTGGGCAGGTCGACCGTCACATCGACGAGACCGCTGGGGCCGACCAGGGGCCGGTGCTTGGTCCTGACCGTCAGGACACCGCTCGCGTACACCACCTCGGTCTGCTCGGCGGCCCGCACGTCCTTGTCCCGCTTCGGGTCGCGTGGCAGCACCTCGACGACCGTGTCGGCGCGGTCGCCCGCGGTGAGCCGGATGGAACCGGCGGCCACCTCGGCGGTGACCGAGATCGGCTGGGGAGTGTCGAAAGAAGGCATGGCTGTCCCGTCCTCGTGAGTCCTTGAGCCGTCCCCGCAGGTGGGGCTCGGTGTGGGTGAAGTGGTGAGGGCGCGGGCGCGGTCAGCGCACCCAGCCCGTGAAGCTCTGTCCGATCGTGCGGGCCTTCTCCGTCGTGCGCGGCCGCGCGCCGCCGTCGACCGCGGCCGACACGGCCCGCACCAGCCACGCGTTGACCGACAGGCCCTCCTGGTTCGCGGCCTCCTCGGCGCGCGCCTTGAGATGGGTCGGCAGGCGCAGATTGACGCGGGCGGTGCCGCCCGCATCGCCGTCCGCGGGAGCCTGCGCCCTGAAGGGTTCGACGGGCGCGTCGGCCGTTTCCGCGGGGCCGCCGTAGGAGGGCGGCAGCGTCACCACGAAGTCGGGGTCCAGTCCGCGCAGCCGTACGTCGACCGAGCCGGGGGCGAGTTCGCGGGTGATCTCGTCCATCGCGGCGGAGAGCACATTGAGCAGGGTCAGACGCGTCGCCGACTCCAGGGGAGCGGTGAGGCGCTCGGCCAGCTCACGGGCTTCTTCCCCGCCGGCTTCGGCGGCCACCGCGAGTTCGCGGCGGAGGGTGTCGACATACGGAGTGAGGTCCATGACGACATGGTGGCACCACTATGGCGCCATTCGCAAGCCCGACTGGCGCTTCGTGGGGAACGGTTTCGTAAGTGACCCATCTGAGCTGCGAGAACGTGAGTGTGCCAATCTGGGTCACGGTGGTGCCATGTGCGCTCATGTGCCATTCGAGGGTGCGCAGCGGCGCTGGATGGCGCCGGATGGCCCTGAGTGGCGCCGGGTGGTGCCATCTGGTGCCACCGGGTGTCGTCTGACGCCCTCGTGCTGCCTCATGTGGCGCCGCGCGCGCCCTGCGATGCCGCAAAGAGGTCGCCCGCCCCCGCCTGTTGTCCCGCGGCAAGGTCGAGTCCGCCAGGCTTCCGACATTCTTCCGGCGCTCCTCCTGCAGTCTTCGGATGTGCGAGAGAGGTATGTGACATAGTACTGACGTGAGCCAGCCCTATACCTGCGATGTAGTAGTCGTCGGAGCCGGAATGGTGGGCGCCGCCTGCGCCCTGTACGCGGCTCGCGCGGGCCTCGACGTCGCCGTGGTGGACCGCGGCCCGGTGGCCGGCGGCACGACCGGCGCGGGTGAGGGGAATCTGCTCGTCTCGGACAAGGAACCCGGACCCGAACTCGACCTCGCCCTGCTGTCCGGACGCCTGTGGGCCGACCTCGCCGAGGAGTGCGCGGAGGCGATCGAGTACGAGGCCAAGGGCGGCGTCGTCGTGGCCTCCACGCCCGAGGGCCTGGCCGCGCTGGAGACCTTCGCGGCGGGCCAGCGGACGGCCGGTGTCCTGACCGAACCGGTAGCGGCCGATCAACTGCACGACCTGGAACCGTACTTGGCCCCGGGGCTCGCGGGGGCCGTCCACTATCCGCAGGACACCCAGGTGATGCCCGCCCTGGCCGCGGCGCGTCTGCTACGGGATTCGGGGGCGCGGCTGCTGACCGGGCACACCGTGACCGAGGTGCTGCGAGCGAGGGACGGCTCGGTCCGCGGCGTACGCACCGACCGGGGCGAGCTGCACGCGCCCGCCGTCGTCAACGCGGCCGGCACCTGGGGCGCAGAGGTGGCCTCCCTCTCCGGCGTCACCCTCCCCGTCCTGCCGCGCCGGGGATTCGTCCTCGTCACCGAGCCCCTGCCGCGCCGGGTGCGGCACAAGGTCTACGCCGCGGACTACGTCGCCGACGTCGCCAGCGACTCGGCCGCTCTCCAGACGTCGCCGGTGGTGGAGGGGACCGCGGCCGGCCCGATCCTGATCGGCGCGAGCAGGGAACGGGTGGGCTTCGACCGGTCGTTCTCGCTGCCCGTCGTACGGCAACTGGCCGCCGGTGCCACGCGGCTCTTCCCTTTCCTGGCGCAGGTGCGCGCCCTGCGGACCTACCTCGGGTTCCGGCCCTACCTTCCCGACCATCTGCCCGCCATCGGCCCCGACCCCCGGGCACCGGGTCTCTTCCACGCCTGCGGGCACGAGGGGGCCGGCATCGGACTGTCCACCGGGACCGGACACCTCATCGCGCAGGTCCTGGCGGGCAGGACACCCGACCTCGACCTCGCGCCGTTCCGCCCCGACCGCTTCTCCGAGGAGGCCGCGTGAACCCTTTGGACCTCGTACGGGCCGAGCCCGGCCCCGAGTTCACCGTCACGCTCGACGGCCGGGACATCCAAGTGCTGCCCGGCCGGACCGTCGCCGCCGCGCTGTGGGCCGAGGGCGTCACCTCCTGGCGCACCACCCGGGACGCGGGCCGGCCTCGCGGTGTCTTCTGCGGCATCGGCGTCTGCTTCGACTGTCTCGTCACCGTCAACGACCGCCCCAACCAGCGGGCCTGTCTGGTTCCGCTGGCTCCGGGCGACACGATCCGCACACAGGAGGGCAGCGGTCACGATGTCTGACGGACGCCACCACCTCGCGGTGATCGGTGCCGGTCCGGCCGGCCTCGCCGCCTCCCTCGCCGCGGCGGCACGCGGCATCCACGTGACGCTGATCGACTCGGCAGCGGCGGCGGGCGGGCAGTTCTACCGCCGGCCCGCGAGCGGTCTCGGCGCCCGGCGGCCCTGGGCGTTGCACCACGAGTGGCGCACCTGGGAACGGCTGGAGCGGGGGCTCGCCGAACACCTGGAAGGGGGCACCGTCGAGCACTTGACGGACCATCATGCATGGCTGGTGGAACGGCCCGAAGCGACGTTCGTCGGTGCGGGTGCCGGTGCTAGTGCGGGCGCCGATACCGGTGCTCGTGACGGTGAGGAGGTTGAGGCCGGGCCCGGGGCCACCCGTCACGGCGCCTCCGCCGAGCGCGCGCACACCGCCCCCGTCGCACGGCTCGGATTCACCGTCCACGCCCTCATCGGCCCCCTCCAGGAGCGTTCCGTCGCCGTGCGCGCCGACGCCGTGCTCCTCGCCACCGGTGGATACGAGAAGGTGCTGCCCTTCCCCGGCTGGACCCTGCCCGGAGTCGTCACGGCGGGCGGGGCCCAGGCCATGCTCAAGGGCGGTCTCGTCGTGCCGGGCCGAAGAGCCGTCGTCGCGGGGACCGGACCCCTGCTGATGCCCGTGGCGACCGGACTGGCCACCGCCGGGGTCGAGGTCGCCGCGCTCGTGGAGTCCGCCGATCCAAGAGGGTTCATCCGCAGGGCCGGGGTACTGGCGTCCCAGCCCGGCAAGGTCGTCGAGGGAATCCGGTACGCGGCCCAACTCCTGCGCCACCGGGTACCGTTCGTTCCCCTGCACACCGTCGTCGAAGCCCATGGAGAGGAACGGCTCGAAGCCGTCACCGTCGCCGCACTCGGCCCCGACGGGCGGGTGCGGTCCGGAACCGGGCGCCGCATCCCCTGCGACACGCTCGCCGTCGGGCACGGGATGATCCCGCACACCGATCTCGCCGGAGCCCTCGGCTGCCGTCTCGACGGGTCGAAGGTCGCCGTGGACGACGAGCAGCGCACCGACGTGCCGGGCGTCTGGGCCGCGGGGGAGACCACCGGTATCGGCGGCGCCGCGCTCTCCCTGGCCGAGGGGCATCTCGCGGGCCGGTCGATCGCGGCCCGGCTCTCCGGCACCGAACCCGACCCGCACGGGGCGGCCCGAGCCGCCAAGTCCCGTACGGGAATGCGGTCGTTCGCCTCGGCACTCGACGCGGTGTACGCGCCCCCGGCGCACTGGACGGACCAGATCACCGACGACACCCTCGTGTGCCGCTGCGAGGAGGTCACGGCCCGCCGCGTCCGCGAGGCCGTCGCCGACCTCGGCGCGGGCGACGTACGGACGGTCAAACTGCTCACCCGTGCCGGGATGGGGTGGTGCCAGGGTCGGATGTGCGAACCCGCGGTCGCCGGTCTCGTCGGCTGCGAACAGACCCCCGTACGAAGGCTGTTGGCGCGCCCGGTACCGCTCGGCGTACTCGCCGGCACCGGTGCGGACGACGACCCGCCACCGGGTCCGGACCGTCCCCCGGCCCCGCGGTGACCCGCGCCGACCCGCCACCGGGTCCGGACCGTCCCCCGGCCCCGCGGTGACCCGCGCCGACCCGCCTCGCCGTCCCCGTACCGACGCGCTCCCTCGTCGATGCGGGCCGTGCCGACACGCCACAAGGGCGGCGGGGCCCGCTCCCACCGCACCTCGACCCCTGCCGCACCTTGGCGTCGCACCTCGGCCGACAGTGAAATGTCACACCGTATCGAGAGGATGAGTACCTCATGACCGTCACCCCCGACAGCCGTCCCTGGCGCGGTGTCCTCGTCGCCACCGCGCTCCCGCTGAACGACGACCTCTCCGTGGACCACGACCGGTACGCCGAACACTGCGCCTGGCTCGTCGAGAACGGCTGCGACGGCGTCGTACCGAACGGTTCGCTCGGCGAGTACCAGGTGCTCACGCCCGGAGAGCGCGCCAAGGTCGTCGAGACCGCCGTCACGGCGATCGGCGGGTCCCGGGTGATGCCGGGCGTCGCCGCGTACGGCTCCGCCGAGGCCCGCCGCTGGGCCGAGCAGGCGAGGGACGCGGGCTGCGGCGCCGTGATGCTGCTGCCGCCCAACGCGTACCGCGCGGACGAGCGTTCCGTCCTCGCCCACTACGAAGAGGTCTCCCGGGCGGGCGTCCCGGTCGTCGCGTACAACAACCCGATCGACACCAAGGTCGACCTGGTGCCCGAACTCCTCGCGAAGCTGCACGCCGCCGGTCTCATCCAGGGGGTCAAGGAGTTCTCCGGAGATGTGCGCCGCGCCTACCGTATCGCCGAACTCGCCCCGGAACTCGACCTGTTGATCGGCGCCGACGACGTCCTGCTCGAACTCGCCGTCGCGGGCGCCAAGGGCTGGGTGGCCGGCTACCCGAACGCGCTGCCCCGCGCGAGCGTCGAGCTCTACCGCGCCGCCGTCGCCGGTGACCTCGACACGGCGGGCAAGCTCTACCGTCAACTGCACCCGCTGCTGCGCTGGGACTCCCAGGTCGAGTTCGTCCAGGCGATCAAGCTGTCCATGGACATCGTCGGCCGTCACGGAGGTCCGGTCCGGCCGCCGCGCGTCCCGCTGCTGCCGGAGCAGGAGGCCGCCGTACGCCTGGCCACGGACCGGGCCGTCGCCGCCGGTCTCGCCTGAGCCGTCACCGGCCGCCCGCCGGCAGCGTGGCCGCCCGCCGACACCACCGAGGAGCCCCATGCGCAGCAAACTCGTCCTGCACGCCGTCGACTCGCACACCGAGGGCATGCCCACCCGGGTGATCACCGGCGGGATCGGCACGGTCCCGGGCGCCACCATGAACGAGCGGCGGCTGTACTTCCGCGACCACCGCGACGACATCAAGCGGCTCCTGATGAACGAGCCGCGCGGGCACGCGGCGATGAGCGGCGCGATCCTCCAGCCGCCCACCCGCCCGGACTGCGACTACGGGGTGATCTACATCGAAGTGTCGGGCTATCTGCCGATGTGCGGACACGGCACGATCGGCGTGGCCACCGTGCTGGTGGAGACCGGCATGGTCGAGGTCGTCGAGCCCGTCACCACGATCCGGCTCGACACCCCGGCGGGTCTCGTCGTCGCGGAGGTCGCCGTCGAGGACGGAGCGGCGAAGGCGGTCACGCTCAGGAACGTGCCGTCCTTCGCCGTCGGCCTCGACCGCGAGGCCACGCTCGCCGACGGGCGCACGGTGACGTACGACCTGGCCTACGGCGGGAACTTCTACGCGATCCTGCCGCTGGAGCAGTTCGGCCTGCCCTTCGACCGCTCCCGCAAGGACGAGATCCTCGCGGCGGGACTGGCCCTGATGGACGCGGTCAACGCCGAGGGCGAGCCGGTGCACCCCGAGGACCCGTCCATCCGTGGCTGTCACCACGTCCATCTGTACGCGCCCGGGGCGACGGCCCGCTTCTCGCGGCACGCGATGGCGATCCATCCGGGCTGGTTCGACCGCTCACCCTGCGGTACGGGCACCAGCGCGCGCATGGCCCAACTGCACGCGCGCGGACAACTCCCGCTGGACACCGAGTTCGTGAACGAGTCCTTCATCGGGACACGGTTCACCGGGCGGCTGCTCGGCACCACCGAGGTGGCCGGAATGCCCGCCGTGCTGCCCAGCTTCACCGGCCGCGCCTGGATCACCGGAACCGCCCAGTACCTGCTCGACCCCTCGGACCCGTTCCCGGCCGGGTTCGTCCTGTGAGCGGCCCCGCTCCAGGCCGTAGATACTGGTCGTCCGAGTAACACGTGATATGGCACAAGGCCGATGCGCCAGGACGACCGCGCACCGGCCCGTACGACCCGTCCGAGGAGACCCCGATGGCCGACCGGCGCAGCAGCGCACCCTCAGCCGCTCCCGACCTGCCCGCGCTGGGCGGCAGGCGGAGCAGCTTTCGCGAGCGCGTGGCCGACGCGCTGCGCGCCGCGCTGATCGCGGGCGAACTGCGGCCCGGCGAGGTCTATTCCGCGCCCACCCTGGCGGCCCGCTTCGGAGTCTCGGCGACGCCGGTCCGTGAGGCCATGCTCGACCTGGCCAAGGAGGGTCTGGTCGACACGGTCCCCAACAAGGGGTTCCGGGTCACGGCGGTCTCCGAGAAGCAGCTCGACGAGTACACCCACATCCGCTCGCTCATCGAGATCCCGACCGTCGTGCGGCTGGCCGCCACGGCGGACCCCGTCTCGCTGGAGGCGCTGCGTCCGGCCGCCCGGGAGATCGTGACTGCGGCGGCCGCCGGTGACCTCATCGCCTACGTGGAGGCGGACATCCGCTTCCACCTCGGTCTGCTGGCCCTCGCGGGCAACGCCCATCTCGTCGAGGTCGTCGGCGACCTGCGCAAGCGCTCGCGTCTGTACGGGCTCACCGCCCTGGTCGAGGCCGGCCGGCTGGAGGCCTCGGCCCGGGAGCACCTGGAACTCCTCGACGCCCTCCTGGAGCGCGACGAGCGCGCCGTGCACGCGGTGATGACGCGTCACCTGGGGCATGTCCGCGGACTGTGGGCGGCGCCCTGAGGAAGGGGTGGCGCCCTGTGGGGTCCGCCGGCGCGGGCGTGAAGAGGCCGAATTTTACGCAAGCGACTTGCATTTCTTGCGCTATTCTTGCGTGCATGACGCGACGACTTGCTCAGGTGGCGAAGAAGGTCGGGGTCAGCGAGGCCACGGTCAGCCGGGTGCTCAACGGCAAGCCCGGTGTCTCCGACTCCACCCGGCAGGCGGTCCTCTCCGCCCTCGACGTCCTCGGCTACGAGCGGCCGACCCAGTTGCGCGGCGAACGCGCGCGGCTCGTCGGTCTCGTCCTGCCCGAGCTGCAGAACCCGATCTTCCCGGCCTTCGCCGAAGTGATCGGCGCGGCGCTCGCGCAGCTCGGCCTCACCCCGGTGCTGTGCACCCAGACCAAGGGCGGTGTCTCCGAGGCCGACTATGTGGAGCTGCTGCTTCAGCAGCAGGTGTCCGGCGTGGTCTTCGCCGGCGGTCTGTACGCGCAGGCCGACGCGCCGCACGGCCACTACCGCCAGCTCGCGGACCGCAACATTCCGGTGGTGCTGGTCAACGCGGCCATCGAACACCTCGGCTTCCCCTGTGTCTCCTGCGACGACGCCGTCGCCGTCGAGCAGGCCTGGCGTCATCTCGACTCGCTCGGCCACGAGCGGATCGGGCTCGTCCTCGGCCCCGGCGACCACATGCCCTCCGGCCGCAAGCTCGCGGCGGCCCGCGCCCTCTCGCCGGAGCTGCCCGACGAGTACGTGGCACGGGCGATGTTCTCGCTGGAGGGCGGACAGGCCGCGGCCACCCGGCTGCTCGACCGGGGAGTCACCGGCATCATCTGCGCCAGCGACCCGCTCGCGCTCGGCGCCGTGAGGGCCGCCCGCCGCAAGGGGCTCAGTGTCCCCGGCGAGATCTCCGTCGTCGGGTACGACGACTCGGCGTTCATGAACTGCACCGAACCCCCGCTGACCACGGTCCGCCAACCGATCGAGGCCATGGGGCGTGCCGCGGTGGAACTGCTGAGCGCGCAGATCGGCGGCAGCAGCGTGACCGCCGAAGAGCTTCTGTTCGAACCGGAGTTGGTGGTGCGCGGGTCGACCGCTCAAGCACCACGCGGCTGAGACGCGGAGCGCAGGTTCCCGACCGGGGGCCTGCAATCACCTGCCACAGAGACCCCGATCGCTGTCAAATAATTACAGATTCTGCGCGACATCTTGCGGACCGATGTCGGCGGTGCTTGAGTGTGCGGCGCCAGAACACGGCGGCACGCCCGCCGTGGGCCTTCCTCGCTCCAGCCCGAAGGGGTCCACCAATGAGAAGTACCGGGTTCCGCCGTACCTTCGTCATGCTCATGGCGTCCTCCGTCGCGCTCACCGCCGCCGGCTGCGGTTCGAGCGGCGACGACGCGGCCAACGGAAAGACCCGCATCACGGTCAACTGCGAGCCGCCGAAGAGCGCCAAGGTCGACCGCACGTTCTTCGACGCCGACATCAAGGCGTTCGAGAAGGCCAACCCGGGCATCGACGTCGTCGCGCACGACGCGTTCCCGTGTCAGGACCCCAAGACCTTCGACGCCAAGCTGGCCGGCGGCCAGATGGAGGACGTGTTCTACACGTACTTCACCGACGCCAAGCACGTCGTCGACGTCAACCAGGCCGCGGACATTACGAGTTACGTCAAGGACCTCAAGAGCTACAGCACCATCCAGCAGCAACTCCGCGACATCTACACCGTGGACGGCAAGATCTACGGAGTCCCCCGCACCGGCTACTCGATGGGCCTCATCTACAACAAGAAGCTCTTCCAGCAGGCCGGCCTCGACCCCGACAAGCCCCCGGCCACCTGGGACGAGGTGCGCGCGGACGCCAAGAAGATCGCCGCGCTCGGCAAGGGCACGGTCGGATACGCCGACTACAGCGCCCAGAACCAGGGCGGTTGGCACTTCACCGCCGAGCTGTACTCGCAGGGCGGGAACGTCGTCGCCCCGGACGGCAAGACGGCGACCATCGACACCCCCGAGGGCAAGGCGGTCCTGCAGAACCTGAAGGACATGCGCTGGGGCGACAACTCCATGGGCAGCAAGCAGCTGTTGGTCATCAACGACGTCCAGCAGATGATGGGCTCCGGCAAGCTCGGCATGTACCTCTCCGCGCCCGACAACATCCCGATCCTCGTCAAGGAGAAGGGCGGCAACTACAACGACCTCGCCCTCGCGCCCATGCCCGGCGGCAAGGGCACGCTCATCGGCGGCGACGGCTACATGTTCAACAAGAAGGACACCCCGGAGCAGATCAAGGCCGGCCTCAAGTGGCTCGACCACATGTTCCTGACGCCCGGAGCCGGCTTCCTCGGTGACTACGCCCGCGCCAAGCAGAACAACGCCCCGGTCGGCCTGCCCGAACCGCGTCTGTTCACCGGTGCCGCGGACGCCAAGGACCAGCAGGTCAAGAAGGCCAACGCCAACGTGCCCGTGGACAATTACCAGGCCTTCCTCGACGGCAACCAGAGCCTGCAGATGAAGATCGAGCCCCCGCAGGCCCAGCAGATCTACTCCGTCCTCGACGCCGCCGTGTCCGCGGTCCTCACCAAGAAGGACGCCGACATCGACCAGCTCCTCAAGGACGCCTCCGGCAAGATCGACTCCATCCTGGCCCGAGGCTGACACCGTTCATGAAGACCGCATCGAAGCCCCCCGCAGCGCTCCCTCCGGCCGCCGTCGGCGTGCCGGAGGTGCCGCGGTCGGCCGGGCGCCGGACCGGGGGATCATGGCGCCGGCGCCTGGCCGACCAATCCCGTGCGTACGCCTTCCTGATCGGCGGCCTGCTCTGCTTCGCCCTGTTCTCCTGGTACCCGGCGATCCGCGCGGTCGTGATCGCCTTCCAGAAGTACACGCCGGGCAGCGGCGGCGAGTGGGTCGGCACGGCCAACTTCACCCGGGTCTTCCACGACCCGGAGTTCACCGCGGCCTGGCGCAACACCCTCACCTTCACGTTCCTCGCCCTGCTCATCGGCTTCGCCGTCCCCTTCGTGATGGCGCTGGTGCTCAATGAACTGCGGCACGCGAAGGCGTTCTTCAGAGTCGTGGTCTATCTGCCGGTGATGATCCCGCCGGTCGTCAGCGCCCTGCTGTGGAAGTGGTTCTACGACCCCGGAGCGGGCCTCGCCAACGAGGCGCTGCGCTTTCTCCACCTGCCGACCTCGAACTGGTCCAACGGCGCCGACACCGCCCTCGTCTCGCTCGTCATCGTCGCCACCTGGGCCAACCTCGGCGGCACCGTCCTCATCTACCTCGCCGCGCTCCAGAGCATCCCCGGCGAGCTGTACGAGGCGGCCGAACTGGACGGCGCGAACATCCTGCAGCGGATCCGGTATGTGACGATCCCTCAGACCCGGTTCATCATCCTCATGTTGATGCTGCTTCAGATCATCGCCACCATGCAGGTGTTCACGGAGCCGTTCGTGATCACCGGCGGCGGCCCCGAGGACAAGACCGTCACGGTGCTCTACCTGATCTACAAGTACGCCTTCCTCTACAACGACTTCGGAGGAGCGTGCGCGTTGAGCGTCATGCTGCTCGTCCTGCTCAGCGTCTTCTCCGCCTTCTACCTGCGGCTGACTCGCTCGGAAGGGGAGGACGCATGAGCACCCGCACCCTGGTCTCCCCGCTCGCCCTGGCCCGCCCGCGCGGCAGAGCGGTCTACTGGACGGTCTTCAGCGGTGTCGTCGTGCTCTTCGCGCTGGCCTTCCTCTTCCCCGTCTACTGGATGGTGACAGGCGCCATGAAGTCGCCGGACGAGGTGACGCGCACCCCTCCCACCCTCGTGCCGGACCACTGGCACCTCAGCGGTTACACCGACGCGTGGGACCTGATGGACCTGCCCACGCACCTGTGGAACACGGTCGTCCAGGCGGCGGGCGCCTGGATCCTCCAGCTCGTCTTCTGCACGGCCGCCGCCTACGCCCTGTCCAAGCTGAAGCCGGCCTTCGGCAAGGTGATCCTCGGCGGCATCCTCGCCACCCTGATGGTCCCCGCGCAGGCCCTGGTGGTCCCCAAGTACCTGACGGTCGCCGACCTGCCCGTCCTGCACACCAGCCTGCTCAACTCGCCGCTCGGCATCTGGCTGCCCGCCGTCGCCAACGCCTTCAACCTCTATCTCCTCAAGCGCTTCTTCGACCAGATCCCGCGCGATGTCCTGGAGGCCGCCGAGATCGACGGCGCCGGACGGCTGCGCACTCTGTGGTCGATCGTGCTGCCGATGTCCCGGCCCGTCCTCGGAGTCGTGTCGATCTTCGCCCTGGTCGCCGTCTGGCAGGACTTCCTCTGGCCGCTGATGGTCTTCTCCGACACCGACAAACAGCCCATCAGCGTGGCCCTCGTCCAGCTCTCGCAGAACATCCAACTGACCGTGCTCATCGCCGCGATGGTGATCGCCAGCATCCCCATGGTCGTGATGTTCCTGGTGTTCCAGCGGCACATCATCGCCGGAATCAGCGCGGGCAGCACCAAGGGCTGACGCCTGTTCTCGACCTCCTCGAACGAAAGGCAACGCACCGTGGGACAGCCTCGCCCTGCCCGAAATCAGTCCGCGTGGTGGCGCTCCGCCGTCATCTACCAGGTGTACGTCCGCAGCTTCGCGGACGGCGACGGCGACGGCACCGGCGACCTCGCGGGCGTCCGCGCCAGACTCCCGTACCTCGCCGAACTCGGCGTGGACGCCCTGTGGTTCACCCCCTGGTATCTCTCACCCCTGGCCGACGGCGGCTACGACGTCGCCGACTACCGCGCCATCGACCCGGCCTTCGGCACCCTCGCGGAGGCGGAGAAACTCATCGGCGAGGCCCGCGAACTGGGCATCCGTACCCTGGTCGACATCGTGCCGAACCATGTCTCCGACCGGCACCCCTGGTTCCGGGCGGCGCTGGCCGGCGGCCCGGAGCGCGACCTCTTCCACTTCCGCCCCGGACGCGGCGAACACGGTGAGATCCCGCCCAACGACTGGCCGTCCCAGTTCGCGGGCTCCGCCGAACCGGTGTGGACCCGGCTGCCCGACGGCGACTGGTACCTCCACCTCTTCACCCCCGAGCAGCCCGACCTCAACTGGGCCCACCCGACGGTCCGCCGCGAACACGAGGAGATCCTGCGCTTCTGGTTCGAGCGCGGGGTGGCCGGCGTGCGCATCGACTCGGCCGCGCTGCTCGCCAAGGACCCCGACCTGCCCGACTTCGTCGAGGGCCGCGACCCGAACCCGTACGTCGACCGCGACGAGCTCCATGACATCTACCGCTCCTGGCGGGCGGTCGCCGACGCCTACGACGGCATCTTCGTCGGCGAGGTCTGGCTCCCCGACTCCGAGCGCTTCGCCCGCTATCTGCGCCCCGACGAACTGCACACCGCCTTCAACTTCTCCTTCCTGTCCTGCCCCTGGGACGCGGGACGGCTGCGCACCTCCATCGACGAGACCCTGGCCGAGCACGCCCCCGTCGGAGCCCCCGCCACCTGGGTGCTGTGCAACCACGACGTGACCCGCACGGTCACCCGCTACGGCCGCACGGACACCGGCTTCGACTTCACCGCCAAGGCCTTCGGCACCCCCACCGACCTGGCTCTCGGCACCCGCAGGGCCCGCGCCGCCGCCCTGCTCTCGCTCGCCCTGCCCGGCTCCGTGTACGTCTATCAGGGTGAGGAACTCGGCCTTCCCGAGGTGGAGTTGCCGCTCGACAGCATCCAGGACCCGATGCACTTCCGGTCCGGCGGAACGGACCCGGGCCGCGACGGCTGCCGGGTCCCGCTGCCCTGGGCCGCCGAGGCCCCGGACGCCGGATTCGGCGGCGACCCCTGGCTTCCGCAGCCCGCGGACTGGTCCACGTACGCGGCCGACCGCCAGGCGGAGGGCCCCGCCTCGATGCTCAGCCTCTACCGTGCCGCGCTCCGTATCCGCCGCAGCGAACCGGGCTTCGGCGACGGTCCGCTGAGCTGGCTGCCCGCGCCGGAGGGCGTCCTCGCCTTCGCCCGCACGGACGGTCTGCTCTGCGTCGTCAATCTGGCCGACGAACCGGTCGAGCTCCCGGAGCACTCCGAACTCCTCCTCGGTAGCGGCCCGTTGGACGCCGACGGGTTCATTCCGCCGGACACGGCGGTCTGGCTGCGCGCCTGAGAGCACACCGCAGCGCGCAGCCCGCGCACCTGCCGACGCGCACCAGTTCAGTGAAGTGGAGGCGTATCCGTCCTCGTGCCCTGCTCCCCGCGCTTCGCCGCCTGGATCTGCTCGTACACATGGGTCCGCAGCTCGGCGAAGCGCGGGGCGACCCGGGTGTGCAACTGGTCCCGCTCCTCCGGGAGATCGACCTTCAGCTGCTCCTGTACGACGGTGGGGGAGGCCGAGAGGATCAGTACCCGCTCACCCAGGTAGACCGCCTCGTCGATGTCATGCGTCACGAACAGGATGGTGATCCCGCGCTGCCGCCACAGCCGGCGCACCAGATCCTCCAGATCGGCGCGGGTCTGCGCGTCGACCGCCGCGAACGGCTCGTCCATGAGCAGGACTTCGGGCTCGTAGGCCAGGGCCCGTGCGATGGCGACCCGCTGCTGCATCCCGCCGGAGAGCTGCCACGGATAGGCCCCGGCGGCATCGGCCAGGCCGACGGACTCGAGTGCGTCGACGACCAGCTCGCGCCGTCGCGCCTTGCTCAGATCCTTCTGCTTCAGCGGCAGTTCGACGTTCGCGCCCACCCGCATCCAGGGGAACAGGCTGCGCCCGTACTCCTGGAACACGAACGCCATGCCGGGCGGCGGCCCGCTCACCCGCCGGCCCCCGAGCAGCACCTCGCCGGAGGTCGGCGTGAGCAGGCCGCCCATACATTTCAGCAGCGTGGTCTTGCCGCAGCCCGACGGGCCCACCAGGCAGACGAGTTCACCCGCGTCCACGGTGAACGTGAGATCGCGGATCGCCTCCACCCGGCGCCCCGACCCCTCGTAGACCTTCCGCAGGCCGGATACGACCAAAGACGCGTGCATGGACCGCCCTTTCGCGAGCGTCACGGGGACCGCCGGGAGGAGTCGCGCAGACCGTGGTACCAGCCGAGCACCCGGCGCTCGACCAGTTGGAAGACGACCGAGAGGAGAAAGCCGAGCAGGCCGAGGACGAGGATCCCGGTCCACATGTCGGGGATCGCGAAGCCGCGCTGGAACTGCACGATGGTGAAGCCGAGTCCGTTGCTGGCCGCGAACATCTCGCTGATGACCATCAGGATGATCCCGATGGACAGCGCCTGGCGCAGGCCCGCGAAGATCTGCGGGCTCGCCGACGGCAGGACGACGGCGCGCATCCGTGCCGTTCCCGTGATGCCGTACGAGCGGGCCGTCTCGGACATCACCGAGTCGACGGCGCGTACGCCCTCGACCGTGTTGAGCAGGACCGGCCAGACGCAGCCGCTCGCGATCACCAGGATCTTCATCGTGTCCCCGATGCCCGCGAACAGCATGATGACCGGCACGAGGACGGGCGGCGGGACCGCCCGCAGGAACTCAAGGACCGGTTCGCACACCGCCCGCACCTTCCGGTACGAGCCGATGACCGTGCCGAGCGCGACCCCCACGACCGCCGCCGACGCGTAGCCGGCGAGCAGCCGCAGCAGGCTGGGCACCAGATCGGCGCGGAGCCGCGCGCGTGTCCAGACGTCGGGGAACGTGCGCAGGATCGTCCGCAGCGGTGGCCAGTAGACATCGGTGCTGCCGTCCGAGGCGAGCCACCAGACGACGACCAGCAGCGCGGGGAGCGCGACGACGAACAGCGCCTTCAGCAACAGGCCGCCCCAGGCGCTCGGCCTCGTCCGGCCGGCCGGGATGTCCGTCACACCGCCACCTCCCCGCGGACCGACTGGTGCCAGGCCAGCGCATGCCGCTCCACCGACCGCGCGCCCACGTTGATCAGCAGCCCGAGCAGGCCCGTGACCACGATCAGCGCGTACATCTCGGGCACGGCCTGCGAGGTCTGGGCGACCGCGATGCGCGCGCCCAACCCCGGTGCCCCGATGACGAGTTCGGCCGTCACGGTGAGGATGAGCGCGACGGCCGCGGCGAGCCGGACCCCTGTCATGACGTACGGGAGCGCCGTGGGCCACAGCACATGACGGACCCGGGCCCAGGCGCCGAGACCGTACGAGCGCGCCGTCTCCTCGGCCACCGGGTCGACATCCCGCACCCCGTACATGACCTGGACGAGGACCTGCCAGAAGGACGCGTACACGACGAGGAGGAGCACCGACCGCAGCTCGGTTCCGTAGAGGAGGACGGCGAGCGGGATCAGGGCCACGGAGGGGATCGGGCGCAGGAACTCGATCGTCGAGGCGGTCGCCTCGCGCAGATACGGCACCACGGAGACGACCACGCCCACCACGATGCCCGCGCCGACCGCGATCACCAGGCCCAGCGCCCAGCCGGTGAGGGTGTCGCCGAGATCCGTCCAGAAGGTGCCGTCGGTGATCTCGGCGCCGAACGCCCGCGCGATCCGGCTGGTCGGCGGGAAGTACCGCTCCTTGACGATGCCGACCCGCGGCACCACCTCGCCGAGGACGAGGAAGGCCGCGAGTCCGGCGGCGCCCAATGCGGCGTTCACGGCCCGTCCGGCGGAGCCGCCGCCACGCGCTTGCTTCGGCGTCACGGCAGCAGCTTGTCCAGATCGGGCGTCGCCTTGAAGAGGCCGTCCTGCTCGCCCAGCTTCTCCAGCGCCTCGATCGAGGTCCGGTTCGGCTCGGCCGGCCACTTGGGCAGGGTCACCTTCGCCAGGACGGCCGCCGGGATCTTCGTGTACGTGGTGACGATCTGCCGGACCTCGTCCGGGTGGGCGTCGGCGTAGGCGAGGGACTCCGCGGTGGCCTCCTGGAACTTCTTGACCACGTCGGGGTGCTGCGTCGCGTACTGGTTCGAGGTGAAGTACATGGCGACGGTGAGGTCCTTCGCCACATCGACCAGGGACGAGGCGATCTCGGTCGCGCCCTGGCTCTTGACCGTGGCGAGCGCGGGCTCGACCACCATGGCGGCGTCGATCTGGCCGCTGTCGAGGGCCGCGGGCATCTGGTCGAAGGCGAGCTCGACGAACTTCACCTTGGACGGATCGCCGCCCGCCTTGCGCACCGACTCGCGCACGGCCGTCTCATTGATGTTCTTCAGCGTGTTGACGGCGACCTTCTTGCCCTCCAGGTCCTTCGCCGACGTGATGGCGCTGCCCTTCTTCACCGTGATGGCGCCGAAGTCCTTGCCCGCCACGCCCGTCGATGCGACACCGTTCGCGATGGCCTTCACCGGAACGCCGTTGGACTGGGCGATCATCAGCGAGGTCACGTTCGAGAACCCGAACTGGAACTGGCCCGAGACGACACCCGGCACGATCGCGGCGCCGCCCTGCGCGAGCGTCATCGACAGTTTCAGACCGTGCTTGCCGTAGAAGCCCTTCTGCTGGCCCAGATAGACCGGGGCGACATCGACGATGGGGATGACCCCGAGTTTGACGGTGGTGGTACCGCCGGACGAAGAGTTCTTGTCCGAGGCGCCACCGCCGCCGGACGAACCGCAGGCCGACGCGGCGACCAGGAAGGCTCCGACCGCGATACCGGCGAGCAGACGACGCATGGCTCCTCCTGTGCAGACGAAAGGGTTCCGACAGGTTGTGCGCACACCGCACAATGGTGCTCAGCGCGAAGGTAGAACCCCGTCCGTGCCGGGTCAATGGCCTTGGCTGACAATATTGTTGACAGTTATCGAAGTGCGCTCTCGACTCGCGCGGAGAGCGCTCCGTGAGTCCCTCTGGAGGCGACGATGCCTGCAGCAGACCGAGCGCCGTATTTCGTCCGGTCCTTCGAACGCGGACTCGCCGTCATCCGCGTCTTCGGCGCCGAGCGGCCGGAACTGACACTCAGTGAGGTCGCGCGCGGCTGCGACCTGACCCGCGCGGCGGCCCGCCGCTTCCTGCTCACCCTGGTCGATCTCGGATACGTCCACACGGACGGCCGGGTCTTCCGGCTCACCCCGCGCGTGCTGGAACTCGGCTACGCCTATCTCTCCGGCTTCACCCTCCCGGAGATCGCTCTGCCGCATCTGAAGCAACTCGCCGAACAGGTGGGGGAGTCGAGCTCGCTCTGTGTCCTCGACGGCGACGACATCGTGTACGTGGCGCGGGTCCCCACCCGGCGCATCATGACGGCGACGATCACCGTCGGAACCCGCTTCCCGGCCCATGTCACCTCCGTGGGACGGGTGATCCTCGCGCACCTCACGGATCAGGAGATCGACGCCCGGCTTAAGCGGGCCGATCTGCGCCCCTGGGCGGCGCGCACGATCGTCTCGCCGGACCTTCTCAGGGCGGAACTCGCTCGGGCGCGGCGCCAGGGATACGCCATCGTCGACCAGGAGTTGGAAGCGGGCCTGCGCTCGGTGGCCGCCCCGGTGCGGGACCGGGACGGCACCGTGGTCGCCGCCGTGAACATTCCCGTGCACGCCAGCCGCAACAGCCTCGAATCGGTCCGCCGCGATCTGCTTCCCCACCTGCTGGAGACGGTTGTTCGGATCGAGGGGGACCTCGCGGTCACAGGTCCAGTACGAGGCGGCTCCCCCGACAACGGGACACGCAGATGAGCATCGTCTCGCCCGCCTCGCGCTCCCATTCCGTGAGTACCGAGTCCCGGTGGTCCGGGGTTCCTTCGAGTACGTCCGTCTCGCAGGTCCCGCAGGTGCCCTTGGTGCAGGAGAAGAGCGCCTCGACCCCGGCGGCGCGTACGGCGTCGAGGACGGAGACGCCGGGCGCGACGGTCAGACGGTGTCCCGACCGTTCGAGAACGACCTCGAACTCCGTCTCCCCGCCCGCCTCCTGGGTCTTCGGCCGGAACCGCTCGACATGGAGCGCTCCGGCCGGACAGCGCTCCTCCATCGCGTCGAGCAGCGGCCCGGGACCGCAGCAGTAGACGAGGGTGCCCTCGGGAACCTCGTCGAGCACGAAGGCGAGGTCCAGCAGTCCGGTCTCGTCCTGCGGAGCGAGGGTGACCCGGTCCCCGTATCGCCCCAACTCCTCGGTGAAGGCCATGGATCCGCGGGTCCGGCCGCCGTACAGCAGTGTCCACTCGGCGCCCGCCGCCTCGGCCGCGGCGAGCATCGGCAGGATCGGGGTGATGCCGACACCGCCCGCGACGAAGCGGTAGCGCGGGGCGGGGGCGAGCGCGAAGTGATTGCGCGGACCCCGGACGTGGACCTTGTCGCCCTCGCCCAACTGCCCGTGCACGTGGGCCGATCCGCCGCGTCCGTCCGGCTCGCGCAACACCGCGATCCGCCAGGCCCCGCGGTCCGCCGGATCGCCGCACAGGGAGTACTGCCGCTCCAGTTCCGGCCCGAGTACGACATCGATGTGGGCGCCCGGCTCCCAGGAGGGGAGTTCGGCACCGAGCGGATGGCGCAGGGTCAGGGCGAGGACGCCGTCGGCGACGAAGTCCCGCCGCTCGACGACGAGTTCGGCTTCGTACATGCTCATGACCTCTTTCCTCGCGAGCCGAGAACGCTCCCGCTCCCGTGCCCGCTCCGCTGTTGCCCCTGGCCGCCGGCCCGTGGCTCGTGTCCCTCGGGGTGGGCGAGCATCCACTCCCACATCGCGGCCGGGTCCTGGGCGGTGTGTTCGGCGCCGCAGTGGCAGGTGCCGTGCAGCGCGTCGGTGCCCGGGAGCCAGTGGACGCGGTAGATCTCGCCGGTCGGGCCGGTCACCGCACCCTCTCCATCGGCTTGTCGCCCTCCTCGACCAGGCGGGCCAGGATGCGCCGGGCCGCGAGACCACCGGTGTCGATGTTGATGCTCAGCTCCTGGTAGCCGGCGCGTTCGGCGGCGAGGGTCTTGTGGAGAAGGTTGAGCGCGTCGACGTCCTGCATGACGACCGTGTGGTTGAAGTCCCTGAGGAAGGTGGTGACTTCGTCGTCCGAACGGGCGAAGTCGCGGGAGACCGCCCAGAAGTCGTACACCCTGCCGTCGCCGGACGGCGTGATGGCGTACGTGATCTCGGTGTGGAAGGCGTTCGGATCGCTGCCGTCCGCCTCGGGCAGCACACCGACCGGAGCGATCCTGCTGTGCAGCAGATAGAGGCACGGCGCGTGGTATTCGATGTCCTGCCAGCGCGTGATGCGGCCCTCGATACCGGTCGAACGTGCGTAGAACGGCGGGCACTCGGCGTCGTCCATGTGCCGGGAGACGCGCACGATCCCGGCGCCCTCGTCCACCTCGGTGGCGATCGGCGTCTCGGCGACCTCGGGCGTACCGATGTACCCGCCGTGCAGATACGTCTCGTGCGAGAGGTCGAGGAGATTGTCGACGAGCAGTCCGTAGTCCGCGTCGATGGGTTCCATGCCGCTGACCGTCGTCCAGTCCGGCGAGTCCATGTGCGGGGCACGCGGGACGGCCGCCGGGTCGGCGAGCGCCGGGTCGCCGATCCAGATCCAGACGAACAGGTCCTGCTCGACGACCGGGTAGGAGGCGACGCGGGCGGTGCGCGGTATTCGTTTCTGTCCCGGCACGGACACGCAGGTTCCCGTCGTGTCGTACGTGAACCCGTGGTAGCCGCAGACGATCCGGTCACCGTCGAGCCGGCTCTCCGAGAGCGGGAAACGCCGGTGCACACACCGGTCGGACAGGGCGACGGCCGTCCCGTCCTCCTCGGTCCGGTACAGAACGATCGATTCCCCGAGCACCGTCCGTCCGAGCAACTCCCGCCCCACTTCGTACGTATAGGCGGCGACGTACCACTGGTTCCTGGCGAAGGCGGTGCTGTGCGGCATGGTGTCGGCTCCCGTCATTGGGTCGTGGCGACATCGTCGGGAAGGGCTCCGGGGGTGCGCAAGAAGACTTCCGTGTCACGGAAGACCAGTCGGAAAAGGCCTGGTGAGAGGTGGGACGAGGGGAGTGGTGCTGATGCCCGCCGGCAAAGAGGATGGCAGTCACGCCTTGGACTTGTGTGGCCGACCGGCGTTGGCCTGTGATCAATGATTTGCGAGGTATGGCCTTATTGGTGCACCCCTGGCGATTCTCAGGCGACATAAAGCTGGTACAGCGGCAGAATTTCCATAGCTGTAGATCAAAGCTCGTCGTTGCCGTGCCGGAAGGGAGCCGGGGTCGAATCCGGGTCGAATCGCCTTCCAGTCGCCCCGTTCGGTGGGTTGTTGCAGGTCAATAGCATGATCAGATGTCATCACGCCAGGGTCGCGTGAGTGGCTGCAGAACCCGAGGGCCAGGGGCGGCCACCGGCAGGTTCTTCGTCTGCTGGTGGTACACGGCTCAGATGTCCTTCGGTATGGGCTTCGGCATCGGCCCCTCACCGGTCCCGGGGCCTTGCGGGCGGGGCTCGCTCACGACGTCCTCGTTTCCTCGCGCGGGTGTGGAGTGACGCGCACGTACCCCTCTCGTTCGTGATGGTGCAGGTGATCGTCGGACCGTCCCGCGTCCGTCCGACGCCGACGGTTCCGCGCGGGGACCACCCCGCTGCCGCTTCCCGCGGGCCGCGCCCGTCCGGCGCGGTGCATTCCCGCAGCCCCGCAGGGCACTGGATCGCCGGGCTCGCGCGCCACGACGACGGGGATAGCGAACCACGACCACGCGGAGGTCACCTTGCGCGCGACAACCACATCCCTTCCGGCCGACGGCGCCGTGACCCTGGCATCAGGGTGGGACGGACGGCCGTCGTGGCTGAGACCCTCGTCTGGCAGGTGGCGCTGTCGGCACTGTGGCTTGTGCTCATCGGCACCATCGAACCGCTGGAGATGGATGGCTGCCTCACGGTGGATGTTGCGCGTGGCGTGCAACCGTCATGAATGAGCAGTTCGGGCCCAGCCCGCCACTGCCGACGGATCGCCCCCAGTAGGAGCGCGAGGTCGACACAGTCGGCCAGTCCGGTGGTACGCATCTGCGGGTGCGCACGCCGGGGCGTCCTTGCGGAAGGCAGTCGGTTGCGCGTCCTCCTACGGCATCTTCTCCGGCCCGGTCGTGTCCGGGCCGGAGATGACCTGTTCGGCCCAGATGGTCTTTCCGCGGGCGGAGTAGCGGGTGCCCCAGCGGTGGGCGATCTGAGCGATCAGGAAGAGACCGCGGCCGCCTTCGTCGGTCTCGTAGGCGTACCGCAGATGAGGAGTGGTGCTGCTGCCGTCGCTGACCTCGCAGATCAGCGCTCGGTCACGGATCAGGCGAAGGCCGACGGGTCCGGTCCCGTAGCGGATGGCGTTGGTGACGAGTTCGCTGACGATGAGTTCGGTGGAGAAGTCCAGGTCTTCCAGGCCCCAGTCGGCGAGTTGTCGCAGGCTCATGGTCCGGGCCTCGGCGACGACCGCCGGGTCCGGGGGGAGGGTCCAGGTCGCCACCCGGTCCGTGGCCAGCGCCCGCGTGCGGGCCAGCAGCACGAGGGAGCCCTCGTCTTCGGTGGGTTTGCCGGCACGGATGAACGCCTCGCAGCTGTCCGCCAGGTCGCGACGGGGATCGCTGCCCAGGATCTGGCCCAGGATCTGGGCAGCAGGTGGCGGGCCGGCGCTCTTGGGTGGTGCCGGAGCGGCGTTGAACAGTCCCAGGGTGGTCCCCTCCCGCAGTTGCAGGTCCACGCTCCGGTACGGCGGGTGGTCTGTGCCCAGCAAAGGGCCCTCGGGGATGTCGGGGACCTCGGGCTTGCCCTGCGGGTCGACGACCACCGCCGCCGAGTGGCCGGCTCGGGCGAGCGTGCAGCGGCGTGAGACGGGGTCGTAGACCGCGTACAGGCAGGAGGCTCCCTGCATGTGGTTCCTGGCGGATGCCGCGCGGGGATCGTCGGTGGATTCGTGACTGCGTCCGGTCACCATGTCGTGCAGTCGGCCGAGAAGTTCGTCGGGGGCGAGGTCCTGGGCGGCGAGTGTGTTGGTGGCCATGCACAGTTGCCCCATCGCGGCGGCGGCGTCGATCCCTTGGCCGGCCATACGGCCCACGACCAGCGCGACCCGCGCGCCGGAGAGGGGAATGACGTCGAACCAGTCGCCCGGGCTCTGCGCCGGTTCATGCCGCCAGGCCACCTCCACTGCGCTCTGTGACGGCGCGGATCGGGGCAGGAGGGTGCGCTGCAGGGCCTGGGCCGCGTTGTGCTCACGGGTGTACTGACGCGCGTTGTCGAGGCACACGGCCGCTCGGGCGCAGAGTTCGGAGGCCAGGACCAGGTCGCTCTCGTCGTACGGATCGGGTTCTTGGACCCGGTAGAAGCTGGCCAGGCCGAGGAGCACACCGCGGGCGGCGAGCGGGACGACCATCAGGGAGTGGGCGCCCTCGGCGCGGATGCGTGCTGTGCGAGGGTCGTCGGCGGGCGCCTCGCCGTGCCGAAGGTGCGGCACCAGGGTGGGGTGCAGCTCGGTCAGGCCGGCGATGTGGGAGGGGAGCAGGTATTCGACCATTTCTCCGGTGTCATAGGCCGCCCGGGCGGCGAGTTCCCGGGCGCTTTTCAAGGCCACGCGTCGCAGTCGGGTCTGCTTGCCCACCGGCCCGGGTGTGTACGCCTCGCCGTGGAGGACTCCGTCCAGGACCTCGATCGTGGCGATGTCCGCGATGGCTGGAACCGTGGCGGCGGCCAGTTCCCGCGCCGTGGTGCGGACGTCGAGCGTGGTGCCGATCCGGGCGCCTGCTTCCACCATGAGGTCCAGGCGGGCCCGGGCCTGTTCCCCTTCGGACACGTCCTGGGAAGCCACGAGAGCCCCGACGGCGCGGCCGGCCGAGTCCCTGAGCGGCAGCAGGGTCACGGAGTAGACGTGTTCGTGGGCGGGATCGGAGGGAGGGCGGCCCCTGTGCAGAAAACTCAGGGGCTGACCGCTCTCGACCGTATGGCGCAGCTTCTGCTCGACCGTTTCGTCTATCAGGCCTGGCGCGATGTCGCGGACATGCCGGCCGATGGCCTCGTGCCCCACGGCACCGCGGACACCCGGCCCGGACAGATTCAGGCGCAGCAGGCGCAGGTCCCCGTCGACGGCCTGGACGCCCAGCGGGGAGTCGGTCAACAGTGCCCGCAGCAGTGCGGTGTCGATCTCGTCCTGGGCGGTGTCCGACGCCGTGCTCAACCGCACAGTCCAGTGCGGGGGCTCGCCGGGCCGGGCCAGGGTGTCGACCGCTGCGCGGACCACCACCCGCCGCCCCTCCCGGTGCTGCGCGGCAATCTGTTCGCCGGCTTCCGTGCCGCCCTGTTCCTGGTCCAGGAACAGGGAGACGTGCCGGCCCAGCGCCTCCTTCTCGGAGTAGCCGAGAAGCTTTTCGGCCTCTGGGCTCCACTCCACGACGGTGGCTCGCTCGTCGACCACGAGATGGGCGGAGCGCGGGCGTGCAGTCATGGGGCGAGTGCCGCCAGAGGCTGTGCCATGGCCGCACCTCCGGTCCCGGAACGACAGAGATACCCCCATTTGCCCACAGAGTCCGCCACCTGGCAATCGGCGCCCCTCCGAGCGCTCACGGCCCGCGCATCATCGAGTTCAGCTCACGCCGTCCACTTGCCGCAGGAGAGCCTGCCGTGCCGGTTCTGGTACGACGAAGCGACCGTGAGGCGGCCATGGCATGGGACGGTGGTCATGCCTGCGTCCTGCATTCACGACGGATTCTCAAAGAGTCACCCTCGTACCCCGTGTCCGCACGCGGTCACTCACCGTAGCGTGAAGCCCTCGTTCGATCGTGCCCGGCCCGGAGATCTCCTTCCTTGGCGCCGAAGGGAGGCCCGCCTACATGGCCGTCACCCGAACCCACTTCGCATCTGGCTCCAGCATGCGGAGTCGGTACCTCTACGTCCGGCACACCGGCACCGCTGCACGGATCATGAACCGGACGGCCGGGGAGAGGCAGCCGGCCGGGGCAGCGGTCATCAGGCTGTGACGGTCGTGGCCCGGCCGTAGCCGCACGTTCGAGTGGCACGTACGGACGTGCGACCTGCGTGGGTGGTGATCAGGCACTGCACTGAGCCGCCTACGGCCTTGGGGCGAGTTGCTCGCCCGAGCCTCGAATGATCAGTCTGGTGGGGACGGTGACGGTGCGGGCGCGGGAGCGGTCGCCGTCGAGTCGGTTCAGGGCGGTGGTCGCTGCCGTTCTGCCGATCTCTTCGGGGTCCTGGGCAACGACAGTCAGGGCCGGTTCAAGGGCTTCGGCCAGTACCAGGTCGTCGAAGGCGACGATGGCCACGTGCTTGCGTTTGGTGCGGGCCAGTTCGGCGACGATGCCGAGCGCCATGATGTTGTTGCCGGCGAACAGGGCGGTGGGGGGGTCGGCCTGGTCGAGGAGCTGGGAGGTCGCGGTCGCGGCGCCCTGCTGGTCGTGGGCGTTGGTGACCAGTGAGCGGTCGTAGGGGAGTCCGGCTTTCTGCAAGGCCGAGCGATATCCGGCCAGGCGTTCACGGCGGGTGTACAGCTTCTCGGGAAGGTCTCCGACGAAGCCGATCCGCCGGTGTCCGTGGGTGATGAGGTGGGCGACACCGTCATGGGCTCCGGCCCGGTTGGAGCTGACGATGCTGTCCGTGGCGAGGTCCACTCCCGGGCGGTCGAGAAAGATCACGGGCAGGCCCGCCGCGCGATGGGTCTTGAGGTGGGAGTGGTCGGCGCCGACGGACGGCACGACCATCAGGATGCTGACGCGGCGGCCGAGGAACTTGTCCGTCAGGACGCGTTCGCGGTGAGGATCGTCCGTGGAGGAGCCCATGAGGAGAGTCAGTCCGCGCTCGCGGACGGTGTCCTCGATGCTTCTGGCCACGGCCCCGAAGAAGGGGTTGGCGAGGTCGGGAATGACCAGGCCGATGGTGGTGTCCGGGCCGCCGACGCGGATGTTGCGCGCCATGAGGTTCGGCTGGAAGCCGAGTCTGGCCACGGCGGCGAGCACCTGTTCTCTGGTCTGCGCCGAAACGGGGCCGTCCTCGTTGAGGACACGGGACACCGTCTTGGCGCTGACGCCTACCTCTTGGGCGACGTCGGCCAGAGTGGGTCGGCGGCTTGCTGCCATCAAATGACCGTTCCTGGTGGGCTCGTTGGTTCCGGCCGCGGTGGCGGCCGGAACCCTGGAATGCTGAAGTCAGTGCGCTTGGACTCCGGCGGCCTTCGCGGCCTCCGAATCCGCTACGACAGTATCTCCGGCCTCGTCGACGGTAAGCGCGCCGGTCATGATGGAGACGACCTCGGCCATGGAGTAGTCGGAGGGCCTGATCAGGGCGGCTCGCCGTCCCAGCCGGTGTACGTGGATCCGGTCGGCGATCTCGAAGACGTGGGGCATGTTGTGGCTGATCAGGACGACCGGCATGCCCTTGTCGCGGACCCGGCGGATGAGGTCGAGGACCTGGCCGGACTCCTTGACGCCGAGGGCTGCGGTGGGTTCGTCCATGACGACGACGGAGCGGGCCCAGGCGACGGAACGGGCGACCGCGACGGCCTGCCGCTGCCCGCCGGACAGCGTCTCGACCGACTGCGTCAGCGACCGCAGACCGATCTTCAGATCGGCCATGTGCTCAGCGGCCTCCTGGCGCATCCGTTTCTTGTCGAGCATGCGGAACACATTGCCGAGGACGCCGGGGCGGCGCAGCTCGCGGCCGAGGAACATGTTCGAGGCAATGTCCATCGAGGCGGCCACGGCCAGGTCCTGGTAGACCGTCTCGATGCCGTGGGCGCGCGCGCTCTGCGGGCCGGAGAAGGCGATGGGCTCGCCGTTGAGGCGGATCTCGCCGGCGTCCGGGGCCACCGCACCGGTGAGGGCCTTGATCAGGCTGGTCTTGCCGGCGCCGTTGTCGCCGATGACGGCGAGGACCTCGCCGGGCAGCAGGTCGAAGTCGGCGCCGTCGATGGCGGTGACCTGGCCGTACCGCTTGACCAGACCGCGGGCCTGCAGAACGGGCGTGGGGGAGGAGGAGGTGGCGGTCATCGGACCTTCTTCCGGGAGATCTGGTCGACGGTCACCGCGAGGATCACCAGAACGCCGGTGATCAGGGTCTGATAGATGGAGGCGACGCCCATCAGCTGAAGGCCGTTGCGGAACACGCCGACGATGAGGACGCCGACGAAGGTGCCAAGGACCGAGCCGCGGCCGCCGAAGAGGCTGGTGCCGCCGAGGACCACGGCGGTGATGCTGTCGAGGTTGTCGGTCTGCCCGGCCTGGGGGTCGCCGACTCCGGTGCGGGATATGAGCAGCAGGGCGGCGATGCCGTACAGCAGGCCGGCCACGGTGTAGATGCCGATGGTCAGGCGGGAGGTGCGGATGCCGTTGAGCCGGGCGGCCTCGGCGCTGTTGCCCAGGGCGTAGACGTGCCGCCCCCAGCCGGTGCTGCTCAGCGCGTAGGCGAGGAGCAGGAACAGGGCGATGGTGACCAGGGAGCCGTAGGTGATGTCGGTGTGGCCGAGCGGGAAGGTCTCGCCGAGGGCCGTCAGCGGGCCGGGCAGGTTGGTGACCGTCTGCTCCGCGGAGTAGATGTGGGTCAGTGCGAACGCCACGTTGAGCATGCCGAGGGTCACGATGAACGGGGGCAGCGGGATCTTCTGCACCAGCAACCCGTTGAGCAGGCCGAAGCCACCGCAGACGGCCAGGCCCAGCGCGATCGCGACGAGCGGGGGGACGGAGCCCTCGGCCGCCATCTTGGCGATCACGATGCTGCCGAACGCCATCACCGCTCCGTTCGACAGGTCGATCCCCGCCGTGAGGATGATCAGGGTCTGGCCGATGGCGAGGGTGCCCACGACCATGACCTGCTGCACGATCAGCGAGAAGTTCCCGCCGGTCAGGAACTGGTCGGTCGAGAGGGAGAAGAAGGCACAGGCCAGGAGGAGGGCGACCAGGGGTCCGGTGGTCGGTGCGGCGAGCAGTCTGCGCGCCGTGGTCGGTGCTTTGAGCTCCGAGTAGGGCGTTGTCGTGGCTGTCATGCGAAGTCCTTGGTGGAAGACAGAAGTCCTTGTGGCCGGCAGCGAGGGCGAAACCCTCGCTGCCGGGACAGCGGGCGGTCGGCCTGGGCGGGGAGGGGGGCCGGCCGCCCCCCTGAGGGGAGTGGCGTGGGTGGGGCGGCTCAGCCCCAGCAGTTCTCCAGGCCGTAGCCGGTGTCCTGCCGGTGTCCTTCGACGTGGCCCCGTCCTGCGCCTTGTCGGTGATCAGCGTGACGCCGGTGTCGGTGTAACCGGACGCCTTCTTGCCGTCCTTGGCGTACGTCACGACGGCCTTGACGCCCTCGGCGGCCATCTTCAGGGGGTACTGCTGGGACGTGGCGGCGATCTTGCCGTCCTTGACGGCCTGGGTCCCGGTGCAGCCGCCGTCGACGGACACGATCAGGACGTCCTTCTCCCGGCCCTTCGCCTTGAGCGCGGTGTAGGCGCCCAGGGCAGCCGGTTCGTTGATGGTGTAGACGACGTTGATGCCGGGTGCCTTCTGCAGGCAGTTCTCCATCGCGGTCTGGCCCTTGGCCTGGTCGCCACCGGTGTCCTGGGCGCACACGACGTCCTTGTCGGTGGCGCCGAAGCCCTTCAGGAAGCCGTTGTGCCGCTGGACGCCGACGGAGACACCCGGCGCCAGGTCGAGGGTGGCTATCTTCGCCGTCTTGCCCTTCATGGCGGCCTTGGCGTACTCGCCGATCAGTTCGCCGGCCTTGAGGTTGTCGGTGGCGAAGAGCGCGTCGACCGCGTTTTGCGGGTCGGTCGGGGTGTCGAGGGCGATCACCAGGACGCCCTTGGCGCGGGCCTTCTGGATGGCGGGCACGATCGCCTTGGAGTCGCTCGGGGTGATCAGGATGCCCTTCACGCCGGAGGCGACCATGTTCTCGATGGCTGTGACCTGACCGGCGTTGTCCCCGTCGAACTTGCCTGCCGCGGTGGACAACTGGGCGCCGTTCTCCTTCGCGGCCTTCTCCGCACCCTCCTTCATCTTCACGAAGAACGGGTTGGTGTCGGTCTTGGTGATCAGGCCGACCTTGACGCTGCCCGAGCCGGAGCCGGTGGAGCCCGAGCCGGAGCCGGACCCGCAGGCCGTGAGGGTGAGGGCCGCAACGCCGGTGACCGCGGCGGCTCTGAGGAGGGAGGAAGACAGACGAGTGGTGCGAGACACGATCGACTCCTGTGGGATAGCGAGAGGCACGGGGATGGGATCAGAGCAGGCCGCCTGGGTGTCATCGTTGACTTATGTCATCGTTGACACTGCCTGGCGAGGATGATGGACTGCGGATCCCGGCAACGTCAATGCCTTCCGCTCGTCATAAATCGGCAACGTCCGCGCCTGTCGCCTCCGCACAGTCGGTCGGCCGCCGTGCCGCCGCACGGCCCCCTTCCCGGTCTTGAACCGTTCCGAGAGAGAGCAGCAGCCCATGAGCCCGCGTCAGATCACCGTTCTGGGAGAGTGCGTCGCGGACGCCTTCACCGAGCCGGCAAACACCGCGAACGAACTCGCCCTGCGAGTGCTGCCCGGCGGCGGGCCTGCGAATACGGCCGTGGCCCTGGCCCGGCTGGGCGTGCCGACCCGATTCCTCGCGCGCCTGTCCGGAGACGTGTTCGGCCGCATGTTCCGGGCTCACCTGGAGGCGTCCGGCGTGGACCTGTCGGACGCCGTCGCCGCAGCCGAGCCCAGCACGCTGGCCGTGGCTGAACTGGATGCCGCTGGGCAGGCCGCGTTCTCCTTCCACGCGCAGAACACGGCGGACTGGCAGTGGGCCCCCGGGGAACTGGCCGGAGTGGACCTGACCGAAACGGCCTGCGTGCACAGCGGCTCACTGGCCCTGGTCAGCGAGCCTGGCGCGGCTGCGGTCGAGGAGTTCCTGGCAGCGGCCTCCCCCCGGGTCACCATCAGTATCGATCCCAACGTCCGGCCCCTGCTGGTCGATCCCGAGGTCTACCGCGCAAAGCTCGCACACTGGTGCCGCCTTGCCGACATCCTGCGCCTGAGCGAGGACGACCTGGGCATCCTCCTGCCAGGCACCGCGCCCGAGCGGGCATGCGACCTCTGGCACGCTGCGGGAGCGCGGCTCGTCGTGATCACCCTCGGCGCCGACGGCGCCCTGGCCTCACTCGACGGCCGGCGACTGCTGGTGTCCGGGGCGGCCACGCGGGTGGTCGACACGGTGGGCGCCGGAGACTCCTTCACGGCCGGGCTGCTGCACCATCTCGGTGCCCGCGGACTCCTCGGCGGCCGGCTGGACGCTCTCGGTCTCGACGATGTCGCGGAAGCCTGCCGGTTCGGTGCCCAGGTCGCGGCCCTGACCTGCTCGGTCGCCGGCCCCAACCCTCCCTGGCGCAACCAACTGGAACAGCTCGCGACCACCGGAGGCGTCTGACGGCCGGGGGAGCGGCGCCGGGCAATCCCGCCCGACCCGTTGACGCATCGGCCGGATCGCGCTCATCATCGGGCCACTCGATGTCATCGATGACACAAGTCAACGATGACATTCCTGGGCCGACGGCATGGGCGAGGACGGCGACCCGGGCATCACCTTTCAGCCGGTCTCGGCCAGAGCCCCCGGGCTCTGCCCAGCGGATGGCCACACCACAGGAGACACCATGAGCTCTGGACGTGTATCCCGGCATGCCCGCACACGGATGATCGCGGCGGTAGCGACCGTCTGCGCACTGTCCGCTGCCCCGCTCGCCCCCCGTGCCGTAGCCGCGGACACCCCGCCCAACACGGAGACCTACCGGCCCCAGTTCCACTTCACGCCCGAGAAGAACTGGATGAACGACCCCAACGGCCTCGTGTACTACCAGGGCGAATACCACCTCTTCTACCAGTACAACCCCAACGGAAACTCCTGGGGTGACATGTCCTGGGGCCACGCGGTGAGCAAGGACCTCGTGCACTGGAAGCAGCTCCCGCTCGCCCTGGCGCACGACGACAAGGAGATGGTGTTCTCCGGCAGCGCGGTCGTCGACTGGGACAACACCACCGGATTCGGCACCAAGAAGAACCCGGCCATGGTTGCGATCTACACCAGCTACTCCAAGTCCACCGGCATCCAGGCCCAGTCGCTCGCCTACAGCACCGACCGCGGCCGCACCTGGACGAAGTACCAGGGCAATCCCGTCCTGGACATCGGCTCCAAGGAATTCCGCGACCCCAAGGTCCAGTGGTACGCGCCCACCAAGAGCTGGCTGATGACGGTGTCGCTGTCCACCGAGCACAAGGTGCGGTTCTACTCGTCCAAGAACCTCAAGGACTGGAGCCTGTTGAGCGACTTCGGACCGTCCGGCGCCACGGGCGGCGTATGGGAGTGCCCCGACCTGTTCCCCCTCGCGGTCGACGGCGACAAGAAGAAGATCAAGTGGGTCCTGGTCGTCAACATCAACCCCGGCGGTATCGCCGGAGGTTCGGCCTCCCAGTACTTCATCGGCGACTTCGACGGCAAGAAGTTCACCGCAGATGACAAGGGCACCTACACCCCGCCACCCGGCAACGTGATGCAGGACTTCGAAGGCACGGACTTCGGTTCGTGGACGAGTACGGGCACCGCGTTCGGCCAGGCGCCGACAGCCGGGGCAGTGGAGGGGCAGGGCACGGTCGCCGGGTTCGACGGCAGGGGTCTCGCCAACAGCTTCCACTCGGGTGATGCCACCACCGGCACGCTGACCTCGCCCCCTTTCACTGTCGACAGCAAGTACCTCAACTTCAGGGTCGGCGGCGGCCGGCACCCGCACATGCCGGGAACCGCCATGGAGCAGGGCCCGCCGCCGGCCGGCACGGTCATCGCCGACTTCGAGGGCGGCACGTACGGCGACTGGACGACCACCGGGGACGCCTTCGGCACCACACCGGCCGCCGGCACGCTCCCCAACCAGATGGAAGTCTCCGGCTTCCTGGGGAGCGGTCTGGTCGACAGCTTCCTGAACGGCGACTCCACCACCGGCACCCTCACCTCGCCCGAATTCACCATCGACAAGGACTACGTCAACTTCCTCATCGGCGGCGGCAACCACCCTGCCGACTCCGACAACCCCACCGCGGTCGAGCTCCTCGTCGACGGCAAGGTGGTCAGCAGCACCACCGGACAGGACGGCGAGGCACTCAACTGGGCCTCATGGGACGTCCGTGACCTGGCGGGCAAGAAGGCACAGATCAAGATCGTCGACGACAACAACAGCGGCTGGGGCCACCTCGACGTCGACCACATCATGCTCTCCGACACACAGGCCCAGCCCGTCTCC
Source organism: Streptomyces sp. NPDC091209 (assembly GCF_044757755.1). Lineage (NCBI taxonomy): Bacteria > Bacillati > Actinomycetota > Actinomycetes > Kitasatosporales > Streptomycetaceae > Streptomyces > Streptomyces sp. NPDC091209. The sequence goes on from NZ_JBIVVR010000017.1 coordinate 149,584, forward strand.
CAGGAGACGTCCGTCAACCTGATCGTCGACGGCAAGGTCGTCCGTAGCGCCACCGGCTCCAACAGCGAGACCCTGGACCGGGCCTCCTTCGACATGCGCCCCTACGCCGGCAAGGAAGCGCAGATCCAGATCGTCGACATGAACACCGCCGGCTGGGGTCACATCCTGGCCGACCAGTTCACCGCCGCCGACACGGCCGCGCAGTCCGTCGTGCAGCGCGCCGACTGGGCCGACTACGGCAAGGACTACTACGCGGCGGTGTCCTGGGAGAACGCGCCGGGCGGCAAGCGCTACATGATCGGCTGGATGAACAACTGGGACTACAGCGGAGCCACCCCCACGTCCCCCTGGCGCGGCGCGCAGAGCATCCCCCGGGAGATGGCCCTGCGCACCATCGACGGCCGCATCCGGCTGACCAGCAAGCCCGTGAACAGCGTGACGTCCCTGCGGCAGAAGCATCCGGCGTCCGCGGCCGACGGCACCGTCAAGAACACCTCCAAGAACCTGATCGGTCCCGCGGCCAAGGGCAAGGCCCTCGACATCGAGGCGACGTTCTCCCTCAAGGACGCCGAACGCTTCGGCCTGAAGGTACGCACCGGCGCAGGCGGCGAGGAGACCGTCATCGGCTACGACGCCATGGCACAAGAGCTGTACGTCGACCGCACCCACTCCGGCGCCGTCGACTTCAACACCAGCTTCCCCGGCGTCCAGACCGCACCGCTGAAGGCCAAGAACGGCAAGGTGAAAATGCGGATCCTCGTCGACTGGTCGTCCGTCGAGGTCTTCGGCGGCAGAGGCGAGGCCGCGATCACCGACCAGATCTTCCCGGACCCTGCCAGCCAGGGCGTGCAGGTCTTCGCCGAGAACGGCTCGGTGAAGCTGGACAGGGCCGTCGTCTGGCACCTCGACTCCATCCACAACTGATCCCGCCCACGACCGACAAGGACACGACACCGTGAGGAAAACCCTGCTCGCCGAGTTCACCGCCCGCGAGGGAGCCCAGGACGAGATCGTCAGCCTGATCGGCGACTACGCCCTGAAGGTGCGCGAGGAAGAAGGAAACATCGCCTTCGACGTCTACACGAAGGAAGCCGACCCGCGCGCTTTCTGGATCTTTGAGGTGTACCAGGACGAGGACGCCTTCCAGGCGCACCTGAACGCCCCGTACGGCGGCCCTTTCAACGCCGCCCTCAGCCCGTTGGTCGAAGAGGATGCCTCCGTGCTGACCTTCCTCGATCCGCTGGCGTAACGGTACCCGGCCCACCTCCCGGACGCAGCGAACACCACTGCACACATCCAGCGACCACGAAACCGTAACGAGCCGCTGCCGTCGGTCCAGCGGCATCGTGCACTTCGGCGCGGGTCTGATGCACGATCGGGTGACGTCTGAAGTGGCTTGCCCTGTGGGGCGGGTGGGAAGGATGTCGCTGTGCCCAAGCCTTATCCGGAAGAGTTCCGTCAGGACGTCGTGCGGGTCGCGAGGAACCGCGGCCCGGGCGTGACGGTGGAGCAGGTGGCCGCCGACTTCGGAGTCCACGCGATGACGCTGTGGAAATGGATGCGCCGCGCGGACATCGACGACGGGACAAAGCCCGGGACGACCAGCCAGGAGAGCGCGGAACTGCGGGAAGCACGTCGGCGGATCAAGCTGCTGGAGCAGGAGAACGAGGTCCTGCGCCGGGCCGCGGCCTACCTGTCGCAGGCGCATCTGCCGGGAAAAGGATCTACCCGCTCGTGAAAGAGTTGGCCGGGGACGGTGTGCCCGTCACGGTGACGTGTCGGGTCCTGAAGCTCGCCAGACAGCCCTACTACCGCTGGCTGGAGCGGCCGGTGACCGATGCCGAGTTCGAGCAGGCCGCTCGCGCGAACGCGTTGTTCGACGCCCACCGTGAGGATCCGGAGTTCGGCTACCGCTTCCTGGCCGACGAAGCCCGCAGCATGGGAGCCGGCATGGCGGACCGGACCGCCTGGCGGATCTGCCGGGACAACCGATGGTGGAGCGTGTCGTGTGGCCAGGAAGGTTCTTACGGAGTTGTCGGCAATTGAAGATCAGGGCCAGAACCGTGTGGCTGAGGGCCCGGGGTGCTGATGCCGGCTGAGGATGGTGGTTCGGCCACTGGTGAACGCCGATCCTGCGGCAGGATCCGTCCGCCTCTCCTCCGGACATGGTTGATCAACGCTCGGTCGACGTCGGAGGGGTCCTGCTGGCCTGTCGGATGTCGGGTCCGCCGGATGCTCCGCCGCTCGTTTTTTGTTGCACCTGTCGGGCGAGGATTCAGCTCCTGCTGGGCCGTTGCTCGCGGTGGGTGCTGAGGACGGCATCTGTTTCTGGCGGACTTCCGCGCCGAGGAAGTCACTCGGTCGTGGCTTCCTGGTGTTGGTGTTCAACCCGAGGGCGGCGCGCCCGAGGTCAGGGCGTCTCGTCGAGCATGCCGGGCGTCAGGTCGCCTCGGATACGTAGTGCACGGGGTCGGTGGCGGCAGTGCTTCGTGCGGTACAGGATCAGGACGTCTCGCGGCGCATCAGGACAGGGGGCGCCAGTACCCCGGCCTCTATGGGTTCGGTGTGGCCAGCCCGTTCCAGTAGGGAGCTGATCGCGGCACCCATACGGTCGGCTATCTCGACCGGATTGAGCGCGATCGAGGAGAGGGCCGGTCTCAGGAATGTGGCGATGGGCAGGTTGTCGGCGCCCACCAGGGCGACGTCGTCCGGCATCGCCGCACCCATGTCGTCAAGCGCGCGGTGCAGCAGCGCCCCGTACTCGTCGTTGTAGGTGAACACCGCGGTCGGGCCGCCCGGGCGTCGTACGGCTGCGGCTGCTGCGGCGGCGGAATCATGGGTCGCGTCCATGGGGATTTCCTCACTACGCGCACCAGCCGCGTGAACCGTGTCCCTCAGTCCTTCGGCGCGGTCGCGGCCCAGGCCCTGAAGGGGGCCGGAGGGGACGATCGCCGCGATGTGCCGGTGGCCGACATCGAGCAGGTGCTCGGCCGCTTCGGCCCCGACCCGCCCCTGGTCGAACACCAGGGCGTCGGTCCAGGGCACGGGCCGCTCGGAGATCATCAGGACCTCGATCCCGGCGCGGCGCAGCAGGGCGACGGAGGACTTGGTGCATCGGTCTGCCGGCACCAGGACCGCCGCCGGGCGCAGCTCCGCCCACGCGCGGGCCGCCGAGGTGCCGGTGGTCGTACGGTCCCCGTGGACGAGCAGGGTCAGGCCGCTCTGGCGGAGCTTTTCGGAGAGATGTTCGATCACGGTGTCGATCGAGGGGTTGAGCGGGATCTGGGGCAGCGGCATCAGCACCAGTCGACTGGTCCCCGCCCGTAGCCGGCGCGCCGAGACGTCGGGCGCGTAGCCGAGCTCACGCACGGCGGCCAGAACCCGTTCGCGGGTGGCCTCGGGGATGCGCGCGGTGGGGACGTCGTTGACGACGAGCGAGACCGTGGAACGCGACACGCGTGCCAGTCGTGCGACGTCCGCGCTGGTCGGCGCCCGTCCGGCGGCTGAGTTCACGGCGTCTCCTGCGGTTCTGTGGCTTCGCTCCCGAATCCTAGCGGGGTCTTCACAAACATGGTGACACGTGTGACCATCGCTCCGGGCAAGTGGTCACACGTGTCACCACTTGTCGGAGCTGTACGAGCCGAGCACGGACCATGCCAGGACGTCAGATGCCCTGCGTGTGTACTGACAACGAGGTCACCATGATCACTTCGAGTTCCGAGCGCACTGCCGTCTCCGGTGGCGCGCCCTTGGACGAGTCCGGTGCCAGACCCGGACGCACGCCCGGCGAGCGCCGCCTGCTGGGCGGCCTCATGGCCAACAGCATCACCCTGTTCGCCGTCTACGGTGCGGTGCCGACCGTGCTGCTCGCGAATCTGGTCGGCGAGATCGACCCTGGTGGCAAGGCCACCGCCCTGGGCGTCATCAGCGCGATCTCGGCGGTCGGCTCCGCGCTGGCCAACCCCATCGCCGGGGCGCTGTCCGACCGCACCCGCAGCCGCTTCGGACGGCGCGCGCCGTGGATGGCGGGCGGCGCGCTGCTCGGCGGCCTGTCGCTGATCGCGGTCGGGTCGGGCAACAGCCTGGTGTGGGTCGCCGTCGCCTGGACCCTCGCGCAGATGTCCCTCAACGTCCTGCAGGCACCGCTGACCGCTGTCGTCCCCGATCGCACCCCCGTGCGCCGGCGCGGATTCTTCTCCTCGGCGGCGGGACTGGCGCAGATGCTCGGCGGAGGGCTCGGCACCGCACTGGCCGCCGGCTTCGCCAACGCACTGGGGCTGGGCTTCACCGTCTTCGGCCTGCTGGTCATCGCCGGCACCGCCGTGTTCGTCCTGCTCAACCGGGAACCTTCCACGGCCGGCGCCCAGGTCGCCCCGTTCCACCTGAAGTCGTTCCTGGCCGGGTTCTGGGTCAGCCCGCGCCGTCACCCGGACTTCGCGTGGGCCTTCCTCGGCCGCTTCCTGATGGTCCTGGGCTACTTCAGCGTCGCGTCCTACCAGCTCTACATCCTGGAGGACTACATAGGTCTGAGCCACAGCAGTGCCAACCACCTGGTCCCGCTGCTCAGCCTCGCCATGCTGCCCGGCATGATCATCATGATCGTGGTGATGGGCCCGCTGTCGGACCGCATCGGCCGCCGCAAGCCGTTCGTCGTCGCCGCCTCCCTGGGTATGGCCCTCGCGGTCGCCGTACCGCTGGCCGTCCCGTCCGAAGGCGCCATGTTCGCCTACTCGGTGCTCGTGGGCCTCTCCTTCGGCACCTACATGGCCGTGGACACCGCCCTGATGACCCAGGTCCTGCCCAATCCGGACGATGCCGCCAAGGACATGGGTGTCCTCAACATCGCCAACGCCGGACCCCAGGCGCTGGCCCCGGCCCTGGCCGCTGTCGCCGTCACCCTGCTCGGCGGGTACCGCTCGCTGTTCGCCGTCGCGATCGTCCTGATCGTGGCCGCGGCGCTGAGCGTGAAGCCGATCCGCTCGGTCCGCTGACCCGACGCCCCGAATCGGAACGGGAGCGGACCCGGGTGCGTACGTGACCCCCGCTCGCCCGCTGAGGACCCGCCGTCCGCCGGACCGGACACCCGCGGGCGGCGGGTCCCCGACGCGGGACTCGCGTACCGCACGAAAGGTGTCGAGCGACCGACACCAAACCAGACACTGAACGACCGATCCAGACAGGGAAAGCAGACCATGAGCACGGACAGGCCCTGGAACAGCGGCGCATCCCCCGAGCGGCGTGCGGACGCCCTGCTCTCGCAGATGACCCTCGACGAGAAGGCGATGCAGTTGTCCGCGACGATTCCGATCCCGCTGCTCGGCGTCGAGGGCCTGATCGAGCCGCAGGCGGCCAAGCTGCTGGGATCCGGCATCGGACACGTGTCGGCCATCGGGCTGTTCGGACACAAGTCGCCCGGGACGATCGCCCACGCGGTCAACTCGATTCAGCGCTTCCTGGTCGAACGCACGCGTCTGGGCATCCCGGCCATCTTCCACAACGAGGCCCTCAACGGGGTCCTGGCGCCGGACTTCACGGTCTTCCCGACCGCGATCGGTCTCGCCGCCACCTGGGATCCCGAAGCGGTCGAGGAGATGGCGGACCTGACGCGCCGGCAGATGCGCAGCGTCGGGCTGCTGCAGGCACTGTCACCGGTGATGGATGTCGCCCGCGACGCCCGCTGGGGTCGCGTCCACGAGACGTACGGTGAGGACCCCTACCTGGTCTCGGCGCTGAGCGTGGCGTTCACGAAGGGGCTGCAGGGAGCCGATCTGCGCGACGGTGTCATCGCCACGGCGAAGCACTTCCTGGGCTACGCGATGACCGAGGGCGGGCAGAACATGGCCGCGACCCAGGCCACCGCCCGCGAGTTGCGCGAAGTGTACGCACGGCCGTTCGCCGCGGCGATCGAGCTCGCGGGCCTCGGCTCGATCATGAACTCCTATTCCGAGGTCGACGGAATCCCGGTCGGCGCGTCCAAGGAGATCCTCACCGGGCTGCTTCGCGACGAACTGGGCTTCGAGGGCACCGTCGTCTCGGACTACCAGACCGTCGGGATGCTGCACGCGCGGCAGAGCGTCGCGCGGGACTTCGCCGAGGCCGGTGCGTTGGCCCTGACAGCGGGCCTGGACGTCGAGCTGCCCGCGGTGGTGGGCTACGGCTCCAACCTGGCCGACCAGGTGCGCTCCGGGGCGGTCGCCGAGGAGGTCCTCGACGCCGCGGTACGGCGCGTACTGCGCGACAAGTTCGCACTGGGACTGTTCGACCGTCCCTACGTCGACGAGGACCCGGTCGTCCTGACGGAGACCGCCCACCAAGGCGGCGACCTCGCCGACCGCCTCGCCGGCGAATCGCTGACCCTGCTGAAGAACGAGGGAGCGGTCCTGCCACTGTCCACCGGGGTGCGGCGGATCGCGATCGTCGGCCCTCATGCGGACGAAGTCGGATTCGCCTTCCCGGGCTACACCTATCCGGTCGCGCTCGGGATGCTCGGGGCCATGATGGGCGGCGGCGACGGTGCCATGGCGGGTCTCGACGCTCTCGGCGGCGAAGTGCCGCCCGAGGCGATGGCCGCCGCCGGTGCCGAGTTCGGTCCGGCACTGGCGGTGGGCCCGGAGGACTACATCCGCCAGCGGTACAACGCCATCAGTCTCGCGGAGGCGATCCGGGAACTGGCGCCCGACGCCGAGGTCACGGTCGTGCCCGGCTGCGGCGTGCTCGACTCGGAGCCGCAGGACATCGACGCCGCGATCGCGGCCGCCGCGGTCGCCGACGTCGTGATCGCCGCGATCGGCGGCCGTGGCGGCTGGTTCTTCGGCGCGACCACGGAGGGCGAGGGTTCCGACTCGGCCGACATCGAACTGCCGCGTACCCAGCGCGCGTTGCTCGATGCTGTCGCGGCGACGGGCACTCCCGTCGTGGGCGTTCTCTCCACCGGACGGCCGATGGCCCTCACCGAGTCCCTCCCGTCGCTGTCCGCCCTGGTGCACGCGTACTACGGCGGCCAGCAGGGAACGCGTGCGGTCGCGAAGGCGCTGTTCGGCATCACGAACCCCGGCGGCAAGCTCCCCTACAGCATGCCCCGGCACACCGGCCAGGTCCCCCTCTACGCGGGGCAGCACAACGGCAGCGGCTACCGCCGCACGGCCTCCGACATGCACAAGGGCTACCGCGACCTACCCGCGACACCGCTGTTCGCCTTCGGCCACGGTCTCAGCTACACGTCGTTCGCCTACAGCGCCCTGACCCTGAGCGGCACCACCGTCGAGAGTGGCGGCTCCGTCGAGATCAGCGTCGCCGTCGAGAACACCGGGACCGTGAGCGGCGACGAAGTGGTGCAGCTGTACGTCAGCGACACGGCGACCGGCCTCGCGCGACCGGCACAGGAGCTCGTCGGATTCCGCCGGATCACGCTCGCACCCGCGGAGGTCAAGACGGTGACCTTCTCGGTGCGGATGGACCAGCTCGGCTACCTCGGACTCGACCGCAGCGGCTTCATCATCGAGCCGGGACCCATCGACGTACTCCTCGGGTCCGCTTCCGACGACATCCGCGCACGAGGGGCCTTCGAGGTCGTCGGTCCGACGGTCCGGCTCGGTCGCGCGCGCTCGTTCCTGTCGGAATCGAGGGTCGGCTGATTCGCGCGACATTCCGCTCTCGACGCCGCTCGTTCTCCCTTGTGACGTCCTGAGCGGGCGCGCTTCCCGCGAAGCGCGCCGCGTGACTGGCGAAGACCTTCGCGCAGGACCGTGGGGGTGGTCACCACGGTGTGGCGCGAAGGTCCTCGCCGGGCTTCCCTGGTCCTGCGGGGCGCGGGGGCCCGCAGGACCACGGTGCGTCTCAACCAGTTCCACCCCACTGATCTCCCCTGTCTCCGCAGACGGCGGAGCACCCCGCGTCAGACTCCTTGCGAGGCGTGGACGGTGCCGTTCATGGCGTCGCTCATCGTGCTCCTGCCCGCGCGTCTCGACCAGCTCGACGAGGCGCACAAGGTCACGGACTTCGCCACCGTCACCGTCGCCGGGTCGGTTGTCGCGCTCGTGGCCAACATCGTCTTCGGGGCGTTCTCGGACCGGACGCGGTCGCGCTTCGGCGCCCGCTCGCCGTGCATCCTCGCCGGTGCCGTCGGTCTGGGACTGTCGTTGCTCGCCCTGGGAGCCGCGCCGACGTTCCCGGTCCTGCTGCTCGTGTGGTGCGTGCTCCAGCTGTTCCAGAACATGTACCTCGCGTGCGTGCTCGCCGCCGCCCGCATCTTCCCGATCAAGAACGCCCGCTGACCCGGACATCCCGCCACGCCGGCGCGAAGGCCGCGCCGCACCCACGAAAGGGCCTGCTGCCGTGAGTACCACGATCGAGGACGTTCCCCTGGGCACCAGGGACCGGTCCGTCAACCCGTTCCTGCCCGGCAACGAGTTCATCCCGGACGGGGAGCCGCGCGTGTTCGGCGACCGCGTCTACCTCTACGGGTCGCACGACGTGGCGGGCGCCGCGACGCGCATGTGCGCGGGGGACTACGTCTGCTGGTCGGCGGCCCTCGACGACCTCGCGCACTGGCGCTACGAGGGCGTCATCTACCGGCGGCTGCAGGACCCGTACGTGCGCAGCGTCGCAGACAGGCCGGACCCGAACGGTTTGGTGTCCGGCCTGTTCGCGCCGGACGTCATCCGCATCGACGACACCTACTACCTGTACTACGGCGTCGGGATGTCCAAATCCGGGTTCGGCGTCGCGACAGCGACATCGCCGACGGGACCGTTCGAGTACGTGGGGCGGGTCCGCTACCCGGCGGCGGACCAGTCGGCCGGATGGCACGACGACCAGGACGGTATCGACGACGAAGACCTGCCCTTCGGCAAGAACGTCGGGCTGTTCCGCAACGGCCGGATGTCGAAGGAATACCCCTACGACCCGGCCCTGCTGCACCACCAGGGGCGGCTCTTCCTCTACTTCGGCCTGGCCAACTGCTCGGTGATCGAGCTGGACCCGGCCGACAAGCGCACCGTCGTGCGCAACGCTACGACCGGCCAGTACGTGACGCCGATCTTCCGCACCAGCGCGATCGCCCCCGCACTCGCCCTGGCCTCGGGCCGGCGACGCAGGACGGCGTTCATGAACGGCCCCTCCATCCGAGAGATCGACGGCCGGTTCTGGCTGTCCTACTGGGCAGTCGGCGGTGGCGGGTTCTTCGGGATGTACCACGCCGTCGCCGACCACCCGCTCGGCCCCTTCCAGCCCGTGGGCCCGCTGGTCTCGCTGGGCAATGCGTGGAAGGACACCCCACCGGGGCCCACGGACCGGGTGGGCAACACCCACGGCGGAATGTTCGAGGCGAACGGCACCTGGTACCAGGTCTACCACCGCCACACCGCGGACGGACGGCAGGCCTGCGCCACCCCGCTCACCCGCGCCCCGCACGGCGGGTTCGAGCACGCCGAATACACCTCCCGGGGCCTGGATACCCGCGACCTCGACGCGTTCCGGGCCTGGCCGGCCTCGATCGCCTGCCACCTGGTCGGACCGCGCAGCCTGCCAGGCCGCTCCCGGCGCCCGTCGATCGTGCTGCGAGAGGCCCCGCGCGGCACCGAGGACGAGTCCGGGCGACGCACCCTCCAGGTCGTCAGCGACACCCACCGCGGCGGCTCGATCGGATTCAAGTACCTGGACTTCGGACCGGACCGCGTCCCGCACACTCTCCTCGTCGAGATCGACGCACGCAGCGCCGGCCGGATCCAGGTGTACGTCGACGCGCCGCACACCGGCTCGCACATCGCGACCGTGCCGGTGCCGGCGAGCGCCGTCGGCGCGGGATGGCGCACCCTCAGGGTGACCACGGCCGCCGTGACCGGGTCGCACGCCCTGTTCATGGTGTTCGAACCAGACAGCGGCCCGCTCGGCGACCTGTCCCTGTTCGCCTTCCAGCGACGCGAGGACGCCGCCGAGTAGCACGCGGCACTCGAGCCGCTAGGGCCCGTGGTTTGGATCGCCTGGTAGTTGGCCAAGGCCGCTGACCGCAGAGTCGATCGCAGTGCCGATTGCGGCGTACACGTCGGCACGGAGGACTTCCGTGAGGGCTCACTGGACCAGTTCGATGTGCGGATGGTCCGGGGACGCTGGGCAGGCGTGGAGTTGCAGGCTGTAGGCGCCGGCGATGCTCCGCCTCCGTCACCGACGTCCTCGAGGCCCCGCCCGAGCCGCCCGCACCGGCGCGTTGGACCCGCAGGAGTTCTACAGGAACGCCAGAAGAGGGCGGTTCGGGGGTGTGCAAACTCCTCGTGGTCGCAAGGGCACCACAGGACCTGGAGAAGGTCGGCTCCGGGAGGGCTGGCCGGGAGAGGGACGTCGCGGGCGTAGAGCTGGGCCACGGGCGACAGCGGTGTACGTGTGGCGGCGCCCGGCGCGGCCGGAAAAGTGCTTTGCCGCTCCAGGAGGCGCGGCGCTCCCCATGGCCGACTTCGTCACCCACCCCGGTGCGCGGTGCCTGATCCGTCACCTTCCGCCGCCACGGCAGCCCGCACCCGCTGCTCCTCGCGAGCAGAGCCGACGTCCCGCTCCAGGGGTGTGCGACTCACGGCCGTCGCGAGGTCTTCCAAGGCGCGTTTTTGCAGTTCCGCCTCGCGCCGCACGACCGGGCTCCGGTTGCCGGCGGCAGCGTCCTCCCACGCGTGGAGCGCCTCCTCCACACGCCCCCAGTCCGGATTCCTGTGCTCGCGCACGTCGACTGCTGCCTTCGCGGTGTCCGTCTCCAGGGCCTCGGCGAACCGCTCCGCCTCGGGGACGAAACGGCTGTCGGCCCGCGGGACGTGGCTCTCCATGAGCATCACCGCCCGGCCGAACCCCTTCAGTGCCTCTTGCGCCTCCTCCGCCTCACGCGAGGTCAGACCTCTGGGGCGGACCGGTTCCTGCCTTGCCCGGTCGTATGTCTCCTGCCAGGCGGCACGTGCATCCCTGCTCGCCAGCAGTGCCCTGCGCAGGTCGGCGTGACGCTCCTGGGTCGGTTCGGCGTAGCTGCGGAGCACCGCGGCCGCGTAGCGGCCGTTGGCGGCGAGCCAGTCCGCAAGCCGGCCCGGCAGCCGGGGCGTCTCCCACGCGGGGAACACCACGTAGGCCAGCATGGCCAGGGCCCCGCCGAGCAGGGTGAGCACCACCCGCTCCGGGACCGTCTGCTCCCACGTCTGGCCGCCCATGCCGAGCAGGAAGACGACGTACGCGGCAGTGAAGCACTGGGAGAAGGCGTAGCCGGTACGGATCAGCGTGTACGACAGGCCCGCCGAGACCACCGCCAGCGCGCCGAACACATGGGCGTCCGGGCCCAGGGCCCGCACCATCCCGGTGGCGAGCGCGACCCCCGCCAGGGTCCCGGCGAAACGGGCCACCGCGCGCGCGTACGTCCGGTGGAAGTCCGGCCGCATCACCATCACCGAGGCGATGGGCGCCCAGTAGCTGTGACCCAGGGGCAGCCGGGCGGCGATCAGATAGCCGAGCGTGGCCACCGCCGCCAGGCGGACGGCGTGCCGGAACACGGGCGAGTCCCGGCGTAGCTCACGGCGGACCGCCCGGACGACGACCGGGACCAGCCGGAACATGGTCGGGCGCACCAGGAACTGGGCGCTCGTCGAGCCGGGCGGCGTGGGCGTCCTCCCGCGTGCGCCGCCGCTCCCGGCGATCTCCAACGCCTCGCCGAGCAGCTCCACGAGCCGCTCGGCGGCCTGCCGCGCGGGGCCCTCCAGCACCTCGTGCTCCTCGTCGACACGCAGGACGGCCGTGATCCCGGGCCGTACCTCGGCGGGACTGCCGCGGCGGATCGAACGGGCGGCCGCATCCAGGACGTCGGCGGCCGCGTCGAGCAGCTCCCGCGCGCGGTCCCTCCCGGGTCCCTCCGCCGGGGCGCCGACGTCCGGGTCGGCGAGCGCGGCGACGACCGGCCGAATGCGCTCGGCGAGTCCTCGGGGGCCGTGGAGGACGGAGGGACGGGTACGGGCCTGTGACGGCGTCACGGCGGCCGCGTCCCGGGCCGTCATCAACGGCTCCGGGTCGAACGGGGCCGTCGGGTCGTGCCGTAGTCGGCGGGCGTAGTCCGCCACTGCGGCCAGGGCGTCGGCGAGCGCGTCGCGATGCGCCCCCCAACGGCGGATCGGGAACAGTAAGATCAGCACGGCTTGCACCACGCCCCCGAGCGCGATGACCCCGGCGTGCTCCAGGGCTCGCCCGACGCTCGTGGGCAGGGTGACGGTCACCAGCATGCTGCCGACCGTCGTCGCTGCGACGATCCCTGCGGTCGATCCGACGGCCCACGCCATCCCCGCGGCGAAGGCCCATACGGCCAGCAGGGGGAGGAACGTCACGAGTCGTCCCGCCGCCAGGTAGCCCACGAAGGTGCTGAGCGCCAGACCCGCGCCCGCGCCGAGCGCGATCACCTTGCGTGGACGCCAGGTGCGCTGGAAGGTGGCCCCCCCCGCGGAGTAGGCGCCGAGGGCGGCGGACGCGGCATACGCAGGGGAGACGAGCCACAGCGCCGGCCCGACGACGATCGCCACCCCAGCGGCCGTGCGCAGCGCGAGCAGGGGCTCCAGCCGCGTCTCCTCGATCGTGAGCCCGGATCGCACGACCTCTCCGAAGGCCCGCAGCCACGTCACGGGTGTGAGCCTAGCCGGAACACCCTGCCGGGTCGCATCGGTCCGATTGAGGTGCGGCAACCGTCGGGCATCGTCGGGCAGGGAAGCCTCCCACCCGCCCCGCGAACAGGCCGTCGGCCGCAGCCGCTGGACGGGGTGCAGCCTGTGCGGACACTGCTGAGCGTCCGCCGTCCGTCCCACCGGGCCGGAGCGCGGGCAATCGCCGTTGGTTCAGGTCCGACCGGAGCGCGGGCGATTGTCCCCAGCCCCGGCCGGAGGACGGGCGGGGCGGCGGCTCCGGGTCGCCTACCGCTTGTGGCCGTTCCCGTGTCCGTTCGGGTGCAGGACCACCTTGATCCAGCCCTCGTCACGGGCGTCGAAGTGCTGGTAGGCGGCGGGGGCCTCGTCCAGACGGAGTTCGTGGGAGACGACGAAGCTCGGCGTTGCCTTCCCACCGGCGATCAGATCCCGCAGCGCCCGGTTGTACTTCTTCACGGGCGCCTGCCCGGTGCCCATGCGCTGGCCCTTGAACCACATCATGCCGAAGTCGATCGGGACCTTGCCTTGTGCCTCCAGCTCCCCCTGGGCCTCAGCGCCGCCGGGGTCCTGGGGCAGGAACACGCCCACCACGCCGATGTCGCCCGTGAACCTGACCGAGTCGATCAGTCCGTTGAGCGTGAGGCTGGCGTCCTCGTGCCCCTCGGGGTCGTGTGCCTGGTAGCCGACGCACTCACAGCCGTTGTCGGCGCCCAGACCGAGGGTGGCCTCCTTGACGACCTCCGCCGGATTCTGCTCGGCGGTATTGATCGGGATGGCCCCGATCTCCTCCGCCTTGCGCAGCCGGTCGGGCTGGTGGTCGGCCACCCACACGCGGCCGGCGCCCTTGAGGAGGGCGGAGTAGGCCGCCATCAGCCCGACGGGACCGGCCCCGAAGACGATCGTCTGGTCGCCCGGTTTGACGTGGGCCATCTCGGTGGCGTGATACCCGGTGGGGAAGATGTCGGCGAGCATCACGTAGTCGGTCTGCCGGTCGGCGGCGTCCTCACCCAGACGCAGCGCGTTGAAGTCGCCGTAGGGCACGCGCAGCAGTTCCGCCTGGCCGCCCTGGTAGGGGCCCATTTCGGCGAATCCGTAGGCGGCTCCGGCGAGCGCCGGTTCCGGCTGCATGGTCAGGCAGTAGCTGGTCAGACCCTGCTCGCACTGCTTGCAGAAGCCGCAGGCGATGTTGAAGGGCAGGACCACATACTCGCCGACCTGGACCTTGCGGACGGCCGGGCCGACCTCCACGACCTGACCCATGTTCTCGTGTCCCAGGGTGCGGCCGGACTCGAACGAGGTGCGGCCCTCGTACATGTGCAGGTCCGAACCGCAGATGTTGGTAGTGGTGATCTTGACGATGATGTCGCAGGGGTGTTCGATCTTCGCGTCCGGTACGTCCTTCACCGTGACGGTTCGCGGGCCTTCATATACCGCTGCTTTCATGATCGCTTCCTTCGGTGCCGCGGCACGACCGCAGCACGGGTGCGATGGGGACGGCCTACCGAGCCTGACTCCCGGAGTTGGTGCGACGGGGTCCGTGGCTCCGGCATGCCTCTGTGGGCCGTTCACCCGGTCCAGGTGAACGGTGGTGCCGCCCTGGGCCTGTCCGGCGGAGCTTCGGCGCTCCGGCGGCGTGCCTTCCGAGTCCCCACCGGCCCTTGACGCGAAACGACCACGCGCCGATCGATCAGCGGAATCTGCGTAGACGGACGACCACATACCACCGACGACCAGCAACCATCAGTGACCAGCGAGTCTCCGACTCGGGTCACCAGCCAGAGGAGGTGTCCGGCCGATCATGTGACTGTTCCAACGCCTCGCGCGGCGCGGTGCAGCTCGGGCTCCCGCAGGCACTCGCCTTCGCGCGGCAGACGGTGGCCACGCGGCTGGTCGACCAGGTCGACGGCGACACCGAGGTCGGCGCCGAACTCGCGGCCAAGGAGGCCGAGGTCGACATCGAGGTGGCACGCCGGATCGTGGCAGCGACTCCGATCGCCAACGTTGATGGGCGGGTGGTCATGCCCGGGATATGAGAAGTCGGCTCCTGAAGGGGTATGACGGCGGGGCGGCTGAGCGCTTCGTTGCACACTCCCCAGCATCCCGACGCGGGGCCCCGGCAGTACGAGCGGCGGCATGGGCTGACCCATCCGAGCAGGACCCGCCCCCCGGACGGCTGCCCGATCGGCGTGTCCCGAAGATCGAACTGCCACACACGCTGCGATATTCGCAGAAGAGTTGACATGAAGGTACCCATCGAAGGAGGAGCCATGGTGCGGGTCGGGCTGTTGGTCCGGGTACAGGCGAAACCGGGCAAGGAAGCGGAAGTAGCGCAATTCCTGGCAGACGCGCAGGCGATCGTCGACCAGGAGCCCGACACCCGCGCCTGGTTCGCCATCCAGTTCGACGTGTCCACGTTCGGCATCTTCGACGTGTTCCCTGACGACGCGGGTCGGCAGGCGCACCTGGCCGGAGGCGTGGGCGCGGCGCTCGGGGAGCGGGCAGCGGAGCTGTTCACCGTGTCGCCCGCGATCGAGAACGTCGACGTACTCGCATCGAAGCTCCCGACATGACCCAGGACGGATCGGCAGGACATGAGAGATGACGCAGCGAGCAGGCGGCCGGACTCGTCGCCGCGTACCGCGCGGGGCGCCGTGCCCTGCGCTCCACGCGTGCGATGCGTTCTGGTGCGGCGAGTCGCCAAGGCCGTCGGGGAGCCAGTCACCATAGACGCCGATCCTGGGCCGACACGTGCTTCGCCGACAAGCGCTGTACGCTCTGGGAAACCCCCGACGGCACTCCCTTTTCCATCGCGGGCATGAGCCGGATGATCGGCGTCACGTTCAGCTGGATATCGTCTCCCTAGTCGCCGTCGTCTTGGAGCACTCGACGGCGGTCCTGCTCGCGCTTGGAGTAGGCGGCTGCCCGGATCGCCTCGTCGCTCTCCAGGCCTGATCCCAGCGCCCCGCCCACCGTGGCGACCGAAGCGACGAACCAGGACAACGTCCAGTATGCCGAGGCGTTCAGCGGGGTTCGTGTCGTGGAGGCGAACACCTGGCCGTTGAGGATGAACAGGGCCCACACCAAGTTGATGACGATCAGACCCGCGTAGCAGACGAGCACCCCGATACCCACGGTCATGACCGTCGAGGCGTTGTAGAGCCTCGCCTTCTGCCTCGCCTCCCTCGAGGCCTCCGCTGATCGATGCCACAGCTGCGCGTCCACGATCAGCCAGCCGATCATGAGCGCGACGGACCCGACCGTGGCGATCACGAGGCGTGGCGCGCTCAGGGACTCGGCCAGGTTCCAGATGGTGGAGTTCACCGTGGCGACTGCTCCCGTGGCGAGTGCGGCCGCCAGGGCTTTCGACAAGCCCGGCACCAGTCGCCACGGCCGGTTGGCGCGGACCATACCGACGAGCACCCTCAGGTAACCGCGCGGTCCGCTGACGACGTACCGAAGATCAGCGGTCTCCTCCTCACCGACCTGGCCCGGGTGAATAGGCGCGAGGCGACTGACGAAGGGCCCCAGAAGCGGCTGACTCCGCGGAGGTCCCTCAGCCCCGGTGGCCAGGGGGCCCGCCAAGCTGAGCACGGCTTCTTCCACGGCCCGCCGGGCACGCGTCTGCAGACGCAAGCCCCCCAGCGGGGGAAGGGACAGCAGGGCCAAGCCGTGTTCGTGACTCAGATCCAGAACGAGCTTGCGTCCGTGTGAGTGCAGCGGAAGGTCGGTGAGGGCCACGACGATGTCCCAACTCTCCGCTCTTCCGCGGTCCATGATCCGGCGCATCAAGGTGGGCTGGTCCTCGGTTCCTGCGGTGAAGGGCTCACTGACCACCTCGACGTCGAACCGTCGCCCCTGGCCTGACTTGTCGGCGAGCCGAGCGGGAAGTGTCCGTGCCATGCGCTGCGCGATCTCCGTGGGCGCGTCAGGATCCGACAGGAGAGCCACGACCGTAACGCCCTGAGACGACACCCGCATGACTCCTTCGCGTCGGCTGCCCCCGCGATCGCCCGTGCCCCCAGGATGCCCCCGAGGTATCGCCGACGCCGCGTGACACGCTGGCCCCTGCCGGCAGGTGCAGGCGGCACGTCCTCCCGGCACAGGGCGCTTGTTCCACTATCGGGCCACGGTTGTGTGCGCCACCGTGCATACCCGCTCCGCGTCACCCCGGGCACCGCGACGAGATCGATCGGCAACAGGCCCGCCTCCTGTTCAACCTCGTCACCGTGATCACCTTCATGGGCATCGCTTCCTCTACGTCCGCCAACCGCGGAGTGTGCGCCGCCCAAGGCCGTGTATCGAAAATGGATCCGGGATACTCCAGACGCCCGTGTGAGCGGGACCCCGTGACGGCGCCTGTCGCGCGGTTCCCGGCTCGATCAGGTAATCAGGAACGGTGAACAAGGACGCGACCGATTCCTTCGTGCATGTCCGGGGCGCCAGTGAGAACAACCTGAAGAACATCGATGTCGACGTTCCGCGGGACGCGATGGTCGCCTTCACCGGCGTCTCCGGTTCGGGCAAGTCCTCGCTCGCGTTCGGCACGCTCTACGCGGAGGCCCAGCGGCGCTACTTCGAGTCCGTAGCACCGTACGCCCGAAGGCTGTTGCAACAGGTCGGGGCACCGCACGTGCAGGAAATCACCGGGCTGCCACCCGCCGTGGCCCTGCAGCAGCGACGCGGGTCGCCCAGCTCGCGCTCGACGGTCGGCACCATCACCACGCTGTCCAATCTGCTGCGCATGCTGTACTCCCGCGCCGGCACCTATCCGCCCGGGGCCGCACGGCTGGAGGCCGAGTCGTTCTCACCCAACACCGCGGCCGGCGCCTGCCCGGAGTGCCACGGACTGGGCGTCGTGCACGACGTCGCCGAGGACCTGCTCGTCCCGGACCCCTCGCTGAGCATCCGCGAGGGGGCGATCGCCGCCTGGCCGGGCGCCTGGCAGGGCGCCAACCTGCGCAGTGTCGTGAGCGGCCTGGGGATCGACATCGACCGACCGTGGCGCAGGCTCAGGAAGAAGGACCGGGACTGGCTGCTGTACACGGACGAGCAGCCCTCCGTGTACATCGAGCCGGAGGAGGACCGCGTCGACTACGGCTACCAGGGCAAGTTCTGGAGCGCCCGCAAGCACGTCATGCACGTCCTCGCCGATTCCAAGAGCGAGAGGATGCGCGAACGGGCGCTCCGGTTCGTCAGGAGTGTGCCCTGCCCCGAGTGTCACGGCAGCGGACTGCGGCCCGAGGCACTCGCCGTGACCTTCGCCGGACGCTCCATCGCCGAGATCAACGCGATGCCGCTCACCGAGGTCGTGGCGCTGCTGCGGCCCGTCGCGGGGCGGTCCGAGGCCGACGCCACCACGTCGACCGCCCGATCCGGGGAGACGACCGAGGTCGCGGTCCGGATCTGCGGCGATCTGGTCGCGCGGGTCGACGTACTGCTCGACCTGGGCCTCGGATATCTCAGCCTCGGGCGCCGCTCGACGACCCTGTCGCCCGGCGAGGCGCAGCGCCTGCGGATCGCCACCCAGCTGCGCTCGGGGCTGTTCGGCGTCGTCTACGTCCTCGACGAACCCTCCGCCGGCCTGCACCCGGCTGACGCGGAACCGCTGCTGGACGTGCTGGACCGCCTCAAGGCGGCGGGCAACTCCCTGTTCGTCGTGGAGCACGACATGGACGTCGTACGGCGGGCGGATTGGGTGGTCGACATCGGCCCCGGCGCGGGTGAGGGCGGTGGACGCGTGCTGTACAGCGGCCCGGTCGCCGGTCTTGAGCAGGTCCGGGAGTCGGCCACGGGCCAGTACCTGTTCGGGCGCGCCCAGCCGCTCGATCACCGCCCGCGCACACCGCACGGCTGGCTGCGCCTGAGCGGCGTCTCCCGCCACAATCTGCACGACGTGTCCGTCGACGTACCGCTCTGCGTACTGACGGCGGTGACGGGCGTGTCCGGTTCCGGAAAGTCGACGCTGGTCACGCAGGTGCTCGCCGAGGTCGTCCGCGGCCACCTCGGACTCGTACCCGAGGAGCCCGACGAGGCGCAGCTGGAGGTCGACGTCCTGGACGCGTCGGGGGTCGAGTCGTTCGACCGGCTGGTCCGGGTCGACCAACGGCCCATCGGCCGAACTCCCCGGTCCAACCTGGCCACGTACACGGGGATGTTCGACGCGGTGCGCAAGCTGTACGCGGCGACGGACGAGGCCAGGGCGCGCGGCTACTCGGCCGGACGGTTCTCCTTCAACGTGCCCGAAGGGCGCTGCGAGACCTGCCAGGGCGAAGGATTCGTCGCGGTGGAACTGCTGTTCCTGCCCGGCACCTACGCGCCGTGCCCGACCTGCCAGGGCGCCCGGTACAACGCCGAAACGCTGGAAGTCACCTACCGCGACAAGAACATCGCGGAAGTGCTGGCGCTGTCCGTCGACGCCGCCGCCGAGTTCCTGTCCGCCGTCCCGGCCGCCTCCCGCAGTCTGGAGACGTTGCGCGAGGTGGGACTGGGGTATCTGCGGCTGGGGCAGCCCGCGACGGAACTCAGCGGTGGTGAGGCGCAGCGCATCAAACTGGCCACCGAACTCCAGCGAGCCCGCCGCGGTCACGCGCTCTACCTGCTCGACGAGCCGACGGCGGGGCTGCACCCCTCGGACATCGCGCTGCTGCTGCGACAGTTGCACCGGCTCGTCGAAGCCGGCAACACGGTCGTCCTCGTCGAGCACGACCTGGACACGATCGCCACCGCCGACTGGGTCATCGACCTCGGGCCGGGCGGCGGCGACGCGGGCGGGCGGGTGGTCGCGGCGGGCCCGCCGGCCAAGGTGGCGAGGGCCCGCCGCAGCGCCACCGCGCCCTATCTCGCGGCCCGGCTCGCGCGCTCATGACGACGGGGCGAGGGGCTGAGCACCGGTCAGCCGGGTCCGGGGCGCAGGATCGCGCGCGTCGATGCTGCGTTCCAGCTTCAGAGCATCTCCAGGGGCGTGGGCCCGCTGGGCGGCGGGAACGCCTCGTCGAGGGCCTCGACCGCCTCGGTGGGAAGGTGGAGGTCCACCGCGCCGCGGTTCTCCCGCACGTGGTCGGGCGATGCGGAACGCGGGATCGCGGCCATTCCCTTTTCCAGCACCCAGGCGAGTGCCACCTGGGCCGGCGTGGCTCCGAGGGCCCGGGCCACGGCATCCAGTGCCTCGACCTTCAGCAGCCGCCCCTGCTCGACCGGTGAGTAGGCCATGACCGTCACCCCGGCCTCGCGGCACCAGGGGAGCAGATCCCACTCGATGCCGCGCCGGGAAAGGTTGTACAGCACCTGGTCGACGGCCACGGCGTCGCCACCGGGGAGGGTGGTCAGCTCGACCATGTCGGCGACGTCCAGATTGCTCACGCCCCAGTAGCGGATCTTCCCCGCCTCCATCAGGTCGGTGAAGCCCGCAAGAGTCTCCTCGAGGGGCCACCGTCCCCGCCAGTGCAGCAGGTAGAGGTCCAGCCGTTCCGCACGGAGCCGCCGCAGGCTGCCCTCGCAGGCGGCGACGGTGCCCTTCCGGTCGGCGTGGCCGGGCAGCACCTTGCTGACGAGGAAGACCTCCTCCAGGCGTCCCCGGAGGGCCTCCCCGACGAGCTCCTCGGCTGCGCCGTCGCCGTACATCTCCGCTGTGTCGACGACGGTCATGCCCAGGTCCACGCCCAGCCGCAGCGCGGCGATCTCCTGTTCACGCCGGGCCGGTTCCTCGCCCAGGTACCACGTGCCCTGCCCAAGTGCCGCGATCTCTTCACCGGAGGGGAGCGCGATCGTTCTGGCCGATTCCACAGACATCTCGGGTCTCCCGTCTGCCGCGGATCCGTGTCACGCGCGCCCGCACCGAGTGCCCAGGTCCGCGCCTCCCAGACAACCGGGGTCGCATGCGGCGCAGGGAGGTCAGGAGGGGCGAGCGGAGCGCGCCGGGAGCGTGCCGGGACCGGGTGCGCGGTCGCGCAACGCGACGGCGACCGACACGACGGCGCCGCAGGAGAGGACCGCCGCGAAGCCGATCATCGCGGTCTGCACGGCGAAATGCCTCAGGGCGATGCTGAACAGGATGGAGGGCAGGCCCATTCCCAGGTACGCGACGACGAAGAACACGGCGAGGACCCCCGCGCGTGAGGCGGGCTCGGCCCCTGAAACGGCACGTTCGACGCCTCCCTTGAACAGCAGCCCGGAGCCGGCTCCCGACAGGGACACGGCGACCAGGTAGAGCCAGAGCGCCGGGTGGTAGAGGGCGACGACGCACAGGACCAGGCCGACCGGGAAGACCACTGCCCCCACGGTCAGGACCCGGGGCAGCGGGAGGCGGCCCAGCACCAGCTGGGCGGCCGCCGCGGAACCGAACATGAGGAAGGCGGCCAGGCCGACCACGAGGTGCGAGTCGGTGTGCAGGGTGCCGTGGAGCACGCTCGCCCCGAGGGAGGAGATCAGGCCGAGGATCGCGAAGGCGAAGGCGCCCAGCGCGCCGGCCGCGCCGAACGTCCGCCGGCCGCCGGGGCGCAGGACGAACCTGCTGGGCGGTTCGGCCGCGGGCAGCTCCAGGTCCACGGTCTCCGGGGTGGACAGCACCAGCGCCAGGCACACTGCCATGGCGAGCGTGAAGATCGCCTGGGTGGTGATCAGGGGCGTGGGAAGCCACTCGGCGGCGGCTCCGGCGATCAGGGGGCCTGAGGCCAGGCCGCCGAGGTTGGCGGCGGTGGCCACGATGCCGGGCAGCACCGAACCCGTCCGTTCCGGGTGGGCCTCGTGGTGGAGGTCGTGCAGGTACGTCGTCGCGGTCGAGGCCATCAGCCCCAGTCCGACGCCGTTCAGGATTCTGCCCGCGATCAGCCCCGGCAGGTCCCGCCACACGATCAGTACGACCGACGCGACGATGCCGACCAGCAGCGCCGGGACGATGATGCGCCGCCGGCCGAGCCGGTCCGACAGGTGTCCCAGTCCGAGGAAGGCGGCCGCCGCGCCCACGACCATCGAGGCGTACGCCACCGTGACCGTGGTCGCGCCGAAGTGGTCCCGGGCCTCGTACAGCGGCCACAGCGGGGTCGGCGCGGTGCCGAAGGCCATCAGCACGGTGAAGGCCACCGCCACGAACCAGAAGCCGGTCGTGTGCGAGGTACGGCGCCGGGCGGGGGCGCGGGGCGGCAGGTCGGCGGGAGCGGGTGCTGGTATCCGGTGGGTCGGGTCGCCGGGAGCGTGGGCTGTGGGACGGCTGAGCGGCGTCGGTACGGCAGGCAGGGGTACCCCTCCTCGGGCGGAAGTGGATGGCGTTTTCCATCCTCCTCACCAGCGGGGATCAATGCCAACGAATGTTTTTGCTGGGCTCGAGCAGTGCGAGTGATACTTCTCGTGTGGAGCTACGCCAGCTGGAGCACTTCATCGCGGTCGCCGAGGAGCTGAGTTTCACGCGTGCCGCACGTCGGCTGCACGTGGTGCAGTCCGGGGTGTCCGCCGCGATCCGCTCCCTGGAGCACGAGCTCGGCTGCGCGCTGTTCGAGCGCACGTCGCAGCAGGTCCGGCTCACCGGGGCGGGCGCGGCGCTCCTGCCGGAGGCTCGGGCCACCCTGCACGCCGCCCAGGCGGCCCAGGACGCCGTGCGCGAGGCACAGGACACGCTGCGCGGCACGGTGAACGTGGGCGCCATGGCCTCGGTCGAGGTGGTGGACCTGCCTGCGCTCCTCGGACAGTTGCACGCGCGGCATCCGGCGATCGACGTCCGGCTGCGGCTGGCGACGACCGGATCGGCGGGACTGGCGCACGCGCTGCTCAGCGGCGACCTGGACGTGGCCTTCCTGTCGCTCCCCGAGCACAAACCCGCCGGGATCGACGCACGGGAGCTGGCCACCGTGCCGCTCGTCCTGGTGGTGAGCGCCGCCCATCCGCTCGCCCAGCGGGGGGAGGTGGCACTTGCGGACCTCGCGGGGGAGCCCTTCGTGGACTTCCCGCCGGGCTACGGCAACCGCGAGGTGGTCGACCGGGCGTTCGCGGTGGCGGGCGTCGTACGCCGGGTGGCTCTGGAGGTGCCCGACATCGACATGGGGGCGGCACTGGTCCGGCACGGTCTGGGCATCGCCTTCCTGCCCGCGTTCTCCGTTGCCCGCACGCCCGGCCTGCACGTCCTGGACGTCCACGGCACCCAGCTCCGCTGGAGCATGCATCTCGGCACGTCGTCGACCCGGCGGCCCAGCTCGGCCCTGCGGGCGCTGCTCGACCTGGTCGACCACCACGTCATCGCCCTGTGACGCCCGGGCCGCGGCCCAGGCGTCTCGCGTCGGTGGTGTGTCCGGGCCCCTGCGCCCGCCTCGCTCCGGCCGCGACATCTTGGGCAGCTCGCCCTACTGATGCTGACGCCGATCGCGCAAGAGTTCTGGCGAGGCATCAGCCGGGGCCGCCCAGCACGATCTTCCACACTCGGGTCGCCACCTGGAGGTTCAGCCGGTCCTCGACGTTCGCGAGGTCGTTGCCGCTGATGTCGCGGATGCGCTGGAGCCTATAGCGCAGCGTGCTGCGGTGGATCGCGAGGGAGTCCGCGGTCTCGTCGTAGTTGCCGCCGCAGTCGAAGTACCGGGACAGGGTCTCCACCATGGCCGTGTGGTGCCGGGAGTCGTAGTCGATGAGCTGCCCGAGCCACTCCTGGACGAACGTCTCCAGTTCCCGGTAATCGTTGCCAGGTCCCAGGATGCGGTAGAGGCCGAGCTCGTCGAAGAACGTCGTGCCGTAGCGCTCGCGGGAGTGGCGGCGCACGTCCAGGGCGCGCTGCGCCTCCTCGTAGTGGTGGGGGATGTCGTCCAGGGAGTCGCAAGGGGCGCTCACCCCGATCGTCCCGGACCGTGTCCCGGTCTCCCGGGCGAGCGCCTCGTACAACGCGCGGGCGTGCGGCCTGTCGTCGGCGACCAGGACCACGTGGTCGGAACGCCGGGTCAGCAGCGAGCGCATGCCCACGGCAGCGGCCGTCCGTCCCACGGTCTGCGCGAAGGAATCGTCCGCAGTCCGGCTCGGCCACTGCACCACGACGATGTAGTGGCTGCGGTGCAGATCGTGTCCGACTGCCTCGGACCGTGCGTAGGCGCTCGCCTCGTCCGTCCCCGCCAGGAGGTCGTCGACCAGCTCGCGGTGCAGCCTCAGCTCCACTACGGCCAGATGGCGCAGGTGCGCCAGCTCAGGGGCGAGCGACGCGGCGGCGTGTTCCAGCGCGAGTACGGTGTGCTCGTCGACCTCGTCCCGGGCATCGACCAGCGCCAGCACGCCCAGGATCTCGCCGTGCGGGCGGACAAGGGTGATCAGCCGGTCCTTTATCCGCACCGGCCCGGCCTGACGGGCGACGGCGTGCAGCATTTCGTCCTGGCGCGCGGGGTCCGGTTCGGGATAGGGGTCGGGTCGGCTGGGGCCGGTCCAGGACCTCAGCCGACCGAAGCGGTCCTCGGCCAGCGCGGGGAGTCCAGTGAGCCTGTGCAGTGCGCGGGTGATGGCCTCCTCACCACCGCCCGAGGCAGCGATGTCGGCCATGAGCGCGTGAACGGCCCGCTGGTACCTCGTCTCAGCCACGACGGAGATCAGCTGCCGCTGGAGGGCTGTGCGTTCGTCTCTCAGTCGGTGCAGTTCCAGCGCGTCCTCGCGTTGGCGGCGGTGTGCGAAGGCGACTGACAGTGCGGCAGCGGTGTGCCGGACGAGCGTGGCGAGCAGGGACCGCTCGGCCTCGGACGGCCGGGAGCGGGACGTCACCACGAGGTATCCGTGGAGTCCCTCAAGCCCGCGTAGCCCCAGGGCCCGACCCCAGGGCCTGCCGGGTACGGTCACGGGGCCGTCCCGCCCGGCCAGCTCCCGCACCCTCCGGCCCACGGCCGAGGCATGCGTCTGCCCGTTCCTCGGGCTGGGGACCAGGTCGCCGTCCACCTTGAGGTATCCGGCCTCGGCTCTGTATGGCCCCGCGGCGGCTATGTGGTCCATGGCCAGGCGCAGGATCTCGCCTTCGTCCGGGGTGTCGAACAGGGTGCGGGAGAGCGCCATCAGTTCGCGGAGGGCATGATCGGCCGGGGTTGGGGCGGGTCGGCGAGGCACTCTCCGCGCGGCCGCGGGCTGCCGGACGCTGCCCCGTGGGGGGCTGTCCTCCCGGTCGGAGCAGCGGCGGTACAGGTGGTGCGCCCGGCTGCTGGCCATCGGATCACTCCGTTCCCATCGAGCCTACAGGCGAGCGGTGGTAACCCGCTCCCGTCCGGCTCGTCCGAGATGTTCGGATTCTTCCTCTCGTACTCGCGGGGCGACCGGACCCGTGCATTCCTGACTCGCCAGGCGCAGGCGTGGAGCCACCCGGTTCGTCACCCTGGGGAGTGCTCGAGACCCTCCGTGCGCACGGGTGGGAAACCGGCGGAGGTCCCACCCCTAGCTGAACGAATGTGATCCGGAGAGTCGGCGCAGGCGCCGTACCGGGAGGAGTTCCTCATGGCCAAGGCAGTGGGCATCGACCTGGGCACCACCAATTCGGTGATCGCCGTGTGGGAGGGCGGCGAGCCGTCCGTCGTGCCCAACAGCGAGGGCAACCGCACGACACCGTCCGTGGTGGCCTTCACCGACACCGGGGAACGTCTGGTGGGCCAGCTGGCCCGGCGCCAGGCGATCCTCAACCCGAAGGGCACCATCTACTCGGCCAAGCGGTTCATCGGCCGGCACTTCGACGAGATCTCCGAGGAGGCCAGGGCGGTGACGTACGACGTCGTCGAAGGCGACGGCGGGGCGGCCCGCTTCAAGGTGCGCGACAAGCTCTATGCGCCTGAGGAGATCAGCGCACAGGTGCTGCGCAAACTCGCCGACGACGCCTCCAAGCAGCTCGGGGAGAAGGTCACGGAGGCGGTCATCACGGTGCCCGCCTAGCCGAACTCGACGAGATCACCCGCCGCGTCACCCGCCTGGAGATCGAGGAAGCGGCCCTGTCCAAGGAGACCGACCCCGCCAGCGAAACCCGCCTGGAGGAGCTGCGCAGGGAGTTGGCCGACCTGCGCGGCGAGGCCGACGCCAAACACGCACAGTGGGAGGCCGAACGGCAGGCGATCCGCCGCGTGCAGGAACTGCGCCAGGAACTGGAGCAGGTCCGTCACGAGGCGGAGGAGGCCGAACGCGCCTACGACCTCAACCGCGCCGCCGAACTCCGCTACGGCCGCCTCCGGGACCTGGAGCGCCGACTCGCCGCTGAGGAGGACCAACTGGCCGCCAAACAAGGGCAGAACCGGCTGCTGCGCGAGGTCGTCACCGAGGAGGAGATCGCCGAGATCGTCGCCGCCTGGACAGGCATCCCCGTCGCCCGCCTCCAGGAGGGCGAACGCGAGAAACTGCTGCGCCTCGACGAGATCCTGCGCGAGCGCGTCATCGGCCAGGACGAGGCCGTCAAGCTCGTCGCCGACGCCGTCATCCGCGCCCGCTCCGGCATCCGCGACCCTCGCCGCCCCATCGGCTCGTTCATCTTCCTCGGCCCCACCGGCGTCGGGAAGACCGAGCTGGCCAAGACCCTCGCCCGGACTCTGTTCGACTCCGAGGAGAACATGGTCCGCCTCGACATGAGCGAGTACCAGGAGCGGCACACCGTCAGCCGGCTCATGGGCGCACCGCCCGGATACGTCGGCTACGAGGAAGGCGGCCAACTCACCGAGGCCGTGCGCCGCAAGCCGTACTCGGTCGTGCTGTTCGACGAGGTCGAGAAGGCGCACACCGATGTCTTCAACACCCTGCTGCAGATCCTCGACGACGGCCGCATCACCGATGCGCAGGGCCGCACCGTCGACTTCCGCAACACCGTGATCATCATGACGTCCAACATCGGCTCCGAGCACCTCCTCGACGGCGCCACCGCCGAAGGTGAGATCAAGCCCGACGCCCGCGCCCTGGTGATGGGCGAGCTGCGCGGGCACTTCCGCCCGGAGTTCCTCAACCGTGTCGACGACATCGTGCTGTTCAAACCGCTCGGCGAGCGGCAGATCGAGCGGATCGTGGAGCTGCAGTTCGATGAACTGCGGCAGCGGCTCGCCGAACGCCGCATCACCGTCGAACTCACCCACGCGGCCCGGGAAGTGATCGCCCACCAGGGGTACGACCCGGTGTACGGGGCCCGGCCACTGCGCCGCTACATCTCCCACGAGGTCGAGACACTGGTCGGACGCGCCCTGCTGCGCGGCGACGTCCAGGACGGCGCGACGGTCCGCGTCGACGCCGAACACGGAGAGCTGGTGGTCACCTACGACCAGCCCGAGGACGTGAAGGGAGCGCGGGCGGCATGAGCACGATGCAGGCGACGACCGTCAGTTGTCCCAACTGGGGGCGCACCAACCGGGTGCCCGTGGCCGCGGAGGGCCGCCCCAGGTGCGGCCACTGCAAGCAGCCCCTGCCGTGGATGGTGGACGCGGGCGACGACGACTTCAGCGAGGTCGCCGAGCGGGCCGACGTCCCCGTCGTGGTCGACCTGTGGGCCACCTGGTGCGGCCCCTGCCGCATGGTCAGCCCCGCGCTGGAGAAGGTCGCCACCGATCTCGCCGGCCGCATCAAACTCGTCAAGGTCGACATCGACAAGAACCCGCGGCTGTCGCAGCGTTTCGAGGTCCAGGCGGTACCGACACTGCTCGTCCTCGACCAGGGCGAGACGGTCGCCCGGCAGGCGGGGGCGGCGCCCGCCCCCGTTCTGCGCCAGTGGGTGGAACAGTCGATCACGGCCCGGGAAGGGTGATCCGGATGACCCTGCACGCAGACCCCCACCTCGCGCTCGTCCGGCCGGTCCAGCCGCTGACCCCGGAAGGGTGTCAGGAGTGTCTGCTGCTCGGCTCCCCGTGGGTCCACCTGAGGCTCTGCCTGACCTGCGGGCACGTCGGCTGCTGTGACTCCTCGCCGAACAAGCACGCGCGTAGGCACGCAGCTGCCGACGCCCATCCGATCGTGCAGTCGTTCCAGCCCGGCGAGGAATGGCGCTGGTGCTACGTGCACGAGGCGTTCGTCTGATGTCCGGCGACCAGCCGCTGCCGGGCGGAGAACCGGTGCCGGAGGAAGCGGACGAGGCCGTCTTCTGGGAGACCCCGGACATCCACGGCGCGTATCCGCGCCTTACGGAGGACCAGACAGCACGTCTGGCGGAGCACGGGCAACGCCGGAGCATGGCTCCGAACGACGTGCTGATCCAGGAGGGGGAGCGCTGCGAGACGTTCTTCGTCGTCCTCAGCGGTACCGTCGCCGTCGTCGAGGACTACGGCACTCCCGAGGAGCACGTGCTGCGCGTGCACGGCCCCGGTCGCTTCATCGGCGAACTCGGGCTGCTGAACGGGCAGGTGGCCTTCTACACCGCTGTCGCCAGGGAGCCGGGCGAGGTCCTCGTC
The DNA here is from genome assembly GCF_044757755.1 of Streptomyces sp. NPDC091209. Lineage (NCBI taxonomy): Bacteria > Bacillati > Actinomycetota > Actinomycetes > Kitasatosporales > Streptomycetaceae > Streptomyces > Streptomyces sp. NPDC091209. The sequence goes on from NZ_JBIVVR010000017.1 coordinate 177,572, forward strand.
GTCTCCTTGGACCAGTTGCGCCACCTGGTGTCCCAGGACTCCACCATCGGGGACGTCGTGCTGCGCGCCTGTCTGGGCCGTCGCGCGCTGCTCGTCGGACAGGGCGTCGGCTTCCGCATCATCGGCTCGCGCTACTCGCCCGACACCAGGCGGCTGCGCGAGTTCGCCGTCCGCAACCGGCTGCCGCACCGCTGGATCGACCTGGAGACCGACGAGGAGGCCGAGGACCTGCTGCGCCGGTTCGGCGTCGGCCCGGAGGAGACTCCGCTCGTCATCTGGCGGGACACCGCCCTGTTGCGCAACCCCAGCAACGCGGAACTGGCCCGGCTCATCGGCCTGCCGTCACTGCCGGCCGGAAACCGTCACGGCGACGTCCTCATCGTCGGCTCCGGACCCGCCGGCCTCGCTGCCGCGGTGTACGCGGCCTCCGAGGGCCTGAGCACCACCGTGGTGGAGGCGATGGCCGCCGGTGGCCAGGCCGGCACGTCGTCCCGGATCGAGAATCTGCTCGGCTTCCCCGCCGGCATCTCCGGAGCCGAACTCACCGAACGCGCCGTGCTCCAGGCCGGCAAGTTCGGCGCCAGGATGAGCATTCCGGTGGAGGCGACCGGTCTCCATCCCAAGGACGAGGACCACTACGTGGTGGGGTTCGCCGACGGCAGCGAGGTCGCCGCCCGCGCCGTCGTCCTGGCCACAGGTGCCCGCTATCGCCGGCTCCAGGTGCCCGGCATCGAACGCCTGGAGGGAACGAGCGTCCACTACTCCGCGACCGTCTACGAGGCCCAGCAGTGCCGCACCGACCCGGTGGCCGTCGTCGGCGGAGGCAACTCGGCGGGCCAGGCGGTGCTGTTCCTCGCCGGGTACGCCCCGAAGGTGTGCCTGCTGGTCCGAGGGCCCAGCCTTGAGGCCAACATGTCCCGCTACCTGATAGAGCAGGTCGAACGCCATCCGCGGGTGGAGGTCATGCTGCACACCGAGGTCACCGAGGTCATCGGCCAGGAGCTGCTGGAGGAGCTCGACGTGGTCGACAACCGCACGGGTGGGCACCGCCGACTCGCCGTACGGGGCCTGTTCGTCTTCACCGGCGCCGACCCCCACACCGAGTGGCTCGCCGGCATCGTCGCCCTCGACTCCCGCGGCTTCGTCCTCACCGGCCCGGAGGCCCAGGAAGCCTGCGCCTACCCCGAGGTGTGGGACGGCCGCGGGCGCTCGTGCATGACCCTGGAGACCAGCCTGCCCGGGGTCTTCGCGGTGGGGGACGTCCGGAGCGGCTCGGTGAAGCGGGTGGCCTCGGCGGCCGGTGAGGGCGCGATGGCCATCCACTTCGTGCACCGGCACCTGGGGCATTCGGCCGCACCCGGCACCACGGGCACGTCCGTTGCCGCGGGCGGCTCGGACGCCTCCCCACGCACACGTCACAAGGAGTCCGCATGGCTCGCATGACGAATGGCGGGCGATGAGATCACGAGAAGGAAGATGGAGGCGATGGCGGTGGCCGTGCCCGTCCGGCGGCACCGCGGTGGGGGTCTGCAGGAAAGGCCCGTCTGGGCACCCACCCCTCTCGACGGTCGCGCGCATCAGTTCAACGCGGCCTGAGGTTCGAAGCGTTGGCGCCACGACGCGGTGGCTGCTCCGTACGGGCTCCCTCAGCGGCTTCCGTCCCCGGCAGGTGAGTCGTCGGGGTTGACGCCGGTGTAGGCGGAGGCGTCCTTTTTGCCGCTGGGGCGGCGGGACGCTCCGTGGCGCCCGGTGTCGTGCGTGCCCTCGGACCTTCCTCGGTCTTCGGCGCGAGCGGTCAGGCT
>NZ_JBIVVR010000018.1:0-90730 GCF_044757755.1 Streptomyces sp. NPDC091209
AACCGGCTCAGACCCGACTCCGAACCCTTCGGCCACTCCTGACCCACCGCCAGATTCGCCACCCACACAAACCCGTCCGGCAACTGCAGATCACCGTCCATGTGGACGGCCACTCTGCAAACCGCGATTCACGCCGGACCGGACGGTCGCCTGCTGCCGCCCGTGGGGTCTTTTCCTCACGGGTCAAAACAGTAAGCGAAATTCAGGGACGGCCAAAAACAATTCGCCGCCCGCTTGGCCACATTGCCCGAACATGCAATTCTGAATCCAGTCGATATTATTCACCATTGGTTCAGCCTCCGTTAACCGAGTGAGTCACCACGCACCCCTGGCATGCCACCTGAGCAGCCGTTTCATCGATCGATATCCGTCACTCACCCTCGATATCGACAGCGTCGCCCGGACTTCACTTCGGAACCAATCAAGGATCGGGCGAATTCGTGGTTACCATCGGGCATTTTCGGCGCCTCATGGGCAACAACCACATGCCCGCCTTGCCGGGCGGGCATGCGGTCGATTCGGTTCAGCGTCGGGTGAGCGCGGCAAGTTCCCTGGTGATCGTGTCGGTGTCCTGGAAGGTCCGTCCGAGGCGGGCGACGTGCTTCCAGCGCACGATGCCGTCGATGCCGAACACCGAGCACTTGAGGCCGAGGCCGGGCATCTGGATGCCGTAGGACCGGACGACCTTCCGGTTGTGTGCGGGATCCGCTCCCGCAAGGACACCGACGTGTGCCGCGTGCGCTCGCTGACGTGCCGCCAGGCCCGCAGATCATGGGACTCGAACAGGACCAGCGGACCCTCAGCACCAAGGCGCTCGCCGAGCCCCTCCGACGACCTGGAGCGCATAGACCCTGGCATGCGCCAGTGGTCGTAACCGCACTGCTCCTGGCGGTCCCGCTCCCGCGGTGCGGGCGCTGCCGCGGCCTCCACTCGCGAACCGCTCCTCGCGGACCATCGGATCACATTCACTACGGAACGCACGCTCTGGTGGCGCCCCCGGCAGAAGAGGTGCTGGGGAACCACTGACTATGTAGCGCAACGGCGGAGGCAAACACCACGCCGTCGCGTGCGGTGTTCCTGTTGAGGCACGCCGGGGCCCGTCCGTACCTGCGGCGGCGGGCAGGAGGGGGCCGGCTGGGGGTGGCGCGGCTCAGGCGAGGTGCCACTTCTGGTTGGACGTTCCGCCGCACTCCCACAGCTGCAGGCGGGTGCCGACGGCCGTCCCCATGTCCTTGGCGTCGACGCACATGCCGATCTGGGAGTTGACCAGGTCATGGGAGCTGTTGAGGTTGAACTTCTGTGCCCAGCCGCCGTTGCAGCGCGCCAGTTGGATGGTCGCGCCGTTGTCGCGCGAGGCATTGGCGATGTCCAGGCACATGCCCTCGGACCGCACAGTGCCGTCCGACGCGAACACCCACTTCTGCCAGGCGTCCTCGGCGCATCCCTGGAGCGTGAGGGGGGAGCCGTCCGACCCCTTGTGCCCGGACACCCCGATGCAGCGTGAGGACCCGTACCCCATGATCATGTTGCCGGCCACCGCGGCATGCGTGGCCGCGGGCGTCGGCTTCGTCTGGGTCTTGGTGGCGTCCTTGGTGCCGGCGCTGTGCGAGTCGGAGGCGTCGACCGCCTTGCCCCCTCCCCCGGAACCCGAAGAGGAATTGCCATGCGTGGACCTGACCCCGTCCGCGCCCGACGAGGGGCCGCCGCCCGGCCGTACGCCGGCGTCGGGACCCGCGTGGACCGAGACCTTGGGGCTGCCGTCCTTGCCGTGCCCGGCGGGGGAGGAGGGGAATGCGGAGGCGGACGGGATCACCGCGCCACCCGGGCCGACCTTGGGCATGACGCCGTCCTCGACGTGCGCCGCTCGTGGCTGGGAGGCATCGGCGGCGTCGTCGGGAACTGCCATGAAGGCCACGGTTCCCAGGCCCAGCGCCGCCAGTACGGCGACGGCGGTCATGACTCCGACCAGGCGCACATTGCGTTCGGACTGGGCCTCCTGTGACGGGCTGCCGCTGCGTGCGGCCATGACCGTGCCGGCCTTGGCCATCAGCAGCCGCAGGAACCTCGTGGAGCGGCCGCCCTCCCCGTCCCGCTCGCCCGCGTCCCCGTTGCCGTCCGCCCCTTCGGGCGCGGACGCGGCCGGACGGCTGAAATGCGCACCGCTCCTGATCGGAGCGACGGCCGGGGGCTCGGCCTCCTCGGCGGGATCGGCTGTGACGGCCGCCACGGGTTCGGGCTCCGCCTCGGCGGCGGGCACGGTCAGGGACCCGACGGGAGCGGGAACCAGCGTGCCTGCCATCGACACGGTGAGTGCGGCGACGTAGGCGCTGGTGTCGCCGGACGGCGGCACGGCGTTCGGCTTCGCCGCCTCGGTCCCGGCCTCAGACTTGGACCCGGCCTCGGCCTCCGGTGAGGTCTCCCCGTCCGACGCCTTCCTGGACGGCGGCACGGCCACGCCCGCGGACCCCGTCTCGCCCGCCGGCGACGCCGACGCGGCCCCCGTCTCCCCGATCGAGGACGCGGGCACTGCCTCCGTCTCCCCCAGCCAGGGCAACGGCTGCTCCCAGATCGCCGCCGGTCCGGTCCTCTTTGCCATGTGTGCCCGCCCGCCTCAGGTCTGGTGGTCTTCGAACAGCCGACCCTAGGAGGACACGAAGGCCAAGTACCGCGGACACAGGCAAGGTTGCCCTGGAGGACCAAGGATCTTCCCCTGCGTCCCCGCACCCGGCCCAACGAACCCCAGTGAACCGTCTGCCCCTTCGGCCAAGATTGCGTGCCCGCGGGGACAGACTTCGGCCGTGGGACGGGGGTGGCGGGCAGGGGTCTGCCTAGGCTCGGGAGACTCCAGCCGCAGGGAAGCAGGAAAGCGGGAAAGCACGTTGAGCACCATGATCGCCAAACGCCCGCCGCGCGCCGAGGGTCCTCCCATGCCCGAGGCGCAGGTGGAGCTCGCCGAGCCCCCCGTGCTCAGTGAGCCGGCCACCGCCGACTTCGGGTCGCTGATGACATATCTGCCGATGGGCCTGGGTTCCGGGGCCATGGTGCTGATGTTCTCCGTCGGCAGCGGAGGAGCCTCCACCTACATCATGTCCGGGATGATGGGCATCGCGATGATGAGCATGACGCTCACGCAGGTCGGCCGCCCAGGCTCGGACCGGCGCCGTCGCATGCGCGCCGAGCGCCGCGACTATCTGCGCTACCTGAGCCAGAAACGCAAGCAGGCCCGGCAGGCGGCCGACGACCAGCGCGCCGCCTTGTTGTGGGACAACCCGCCGCCCGGTGACCTGTGGGCGCTCGCCCGCGGCACCCGGCTGTGGGAACGCAGGCCCGGCCACGAGGACTTCGCCCGCGTCCGGATCGGGCTCACCACCCGGCGCGCGGCCCTCGACTTCATGCCGCCGCAGACCAAGCCGGTGGAGGACCTGGAACCGTTGTGCGCGATCTCGCTGCGCCGGTTCACCAAGGCGCACCAGACGGTCCCCCTGCTGCCCGTACCGGTGTCCCTGCAACGCTTCACCAGCGTGGAGTTCACCGGCGAGACCGAGGAGGCGTTGTCCCTGGCCCGGTCGATGCTCGGGCAGCTCGCGGTCCTCCACTCCCCCGACGAACTGCGCATCGCCGTGCTCGGCGACGCCGAGGCCCATCGCGAGTGGGACTGGCTGAAGTGGCTGCCTCACAACGCCCACCCGGAGGAGGAGGACTCCGCGGGACCGCTCCGCCTCGCCGCAGCCGACCACGACACACTCCTCGACCTCCTGGGAGCGGACGTCCGCGACCGGCCCGACCACGACCGCGACTCCTCGCCCAGCGTCGCCGAGCCGTTCACCGTGATCGTCGCCCAGGGGGTGCGGATACCCGAGTCCTCGCGCCTGCTGGGCGCCGGCATCCGCGGCGTCGTGCTGCTCGACCTCACCGGCGCCGTCCCCGGCGGCCCCAAGGTGCTCCGGCTCCGCGTCCGGCACGGACAGATGGAGTTCCCCAACGGCACCGAGACCGTCTCCGGCTGCGCCGACCGCCTCGCCCCCGTCGAGGCGGAGACCCTCGGCCGCGTCCTGGCACCGATGCGCACGAGCGGCGGCGTCGACATGGTCGACCGCCCGCTGGAATCCGACTTCGACCTCACCACCATGCTGGGCATCCGCGACGTGCACGGTTTCGACGTCCACGCCAAGTGGCGCCCTCGCCTGGCCCAGCACGCCCGGCTGAAGGTCCCCATCGGCGTCACCGGCGACGGCGAGATCGTCGAACTCGACCTCAAGGAGTCGGCCCAGGGCGGCATGGGCCCGCACGGACTGCTGATCGGCGCCACCGGATCCGGCAAGAGCGAACTGCTGCGCACCCTCGTGCTGGGCCTGGCCGCCACCCACTCCTCGGAGATCCTCAACCTGGTCCTGGTCGACTTCAAGGGCGGCGCCACCTTCCTCAACATGGACCGGCTGCCGCACACCTCGGCCGTCATCACCAACCTCGCCGACGAACTCCACCTCGTCGACCGCATGCGGGACTCCATCAACGGCGAGATGATCCGCCGGCAGGAACTGCTGCGCGAGGCCGGTCACGCCTCGCTGTACGAGTACGAGAAGGCACGCGGTCAGGGGGCCACCCTCGCACCCCTGCCCTCTCTGCTGATCATCGTGGACGAGTTCTCCGAACTCCTGGCGAACAAGCCGGAGTTCGTGGAGCTGTTCGTGTCGATCGGCCGGCTCGGGCGCAGTCTCGGCGTCCATCTGCTGCTCGCTTCCCAGCGCTTGGACGAGTCACGCATCCACCGCGTCGAGGGCCACCTGTCGTACCGGATCGCGCTGCGCACCTTCTCCTCCATGGAGTCCCGCAGCGTCATCGGCACCGCCAGCGCCTACGAGTTGCCGTCCGCGCCCGGCAACGGCTACCTCAAGGTCGACACCACCAACCTCGTCCGGTTCAAGGCTGCCTACGTCTCCGGTCCCGTCCCAGCACCGCCGAGCCCGGAGGAGGCGGCACGCCGGGAGGGCGCTGTCCTCGAAGTGACGGCATTCGGCCTGGAGCAGCAGGGCAGGCTCGCCTCCGTGCGCGCCGAGGAGGAAGCCGCGGCCCTGGTCTCCCTCGCTGAGCAGACCCTGCACGAACAGGGCTCCACCGCGGCCGCGGTGGAGGACGAGGGCGCCGACGACAGCCTGCTCGACGTCATCATCGACCGGCTGGAGGACAACGGTCCGCCCGCACGGCAGGTCTGGCTGTCCCCCCTGTCGGAGTCCCCTGCCCTGGACCTGCTCCTGCCCGGCATCGTGCCCGACTCGCAGCGCGGCATGGGCGCGTCCGACTCCCGTGTCCAGGGAGCCCTGCGGGTGCCGCTGGGGATGGTGGACCGTCCCTTCGAGCAGCTGCGCGAGCTTCTGGTCGCCGACCTCTCCGGCGCCGACGGGCACGTCGGTGTCGTGGGCGCCCCGCAGACCGGCAAGTCGACCCTGCTGCGCTCCTTGATGCTGTCGCTCGCCCTGACCCACACTCCGAACGAAGTGCAGTTCTACTGCATCGACTTCGGTGGCGGCGGCCTGGTGTCCGCCTCCGGTCTCCCGCACGTCGGGTCGATCGCGACCCGTCTGGAACGCGACCGCGTCCTTCGCACCGTCGAGGAGCTGGCCCAACTCGTCGAACGGAGGGAGCAGTTGTTCGCCTCGCGGGGGCTGGAGTCGATGGCCGCCTATCGTGAGCTGCGCGCGGACGGCACCATCGAGGACCCCTACGGCGACGTGTTCCTGGTGATCGACGGGTGGGCCACGCTGCGCCAGGACTTCGAGGACCTGGAGCAGCGGGTCATGGAACTCGCCGCCCGTGGCCTGTCGTTCGGCCTGCACACGGTGGTCGCCGCGGTGCGCTGGTCCGAGGTCCGCCCGCGCGTCCGGGACCTGCTCGGCACCAAGTTCGAGCTGCGCCTGGGCGACGCGATGGAGTCGGAGGTCGGCACCCGGGCGGCGGCCGGCGTCCCGCACCAGCCCGGCCGGGGACTGACCGGCTCCGGACACCACTTCCTGTCGGCGCTGCCCCGGCTCGACAGCTCCTCGCGCAGCGACGACCTGACGGCCGCCACCAAGGCCGCCGTCGCCGAGATCAGCACGTTCTGGACCGGCGACAAGGCGCCCGGCGTACGCCTGCTACCGACCTCCCTGGACGTCCGGCGCCTCCCCGCGCCCGCCGACGCCCGCGACCTGAAGTTCTGCCTGGGCTGGGACGAACAGCGCCTCGCCCCCGTCTGGCACGACTTCGGCGCCACCCCGCACCTGCTCGTCTACGGCGACGGCGAGACCGGCAAGACCAACGCGCTGCGCCTGGCGATCCGCGCCATCACCAGCCGCTACCGCCCCGAGGAGGCACGCATCCTGCTCGCCGACCCCGGTCGCGGCCTGCTCAAGGACGTACCCGAGGAATACCGCGTGGGATACGTCGTCGACGGCGACGGCCTCGGCAAGCTCGCCGAGAGCGCGGCCGTCTCGGTGAGCAAGCGGCAGCCCGGCGCGGACATCACGCCCGAGCAGCTGGACAAGCGCGACTGGTGGGCAGGGCCGCTGCTGTTCGTCCTCGTCGACGACTACGACCTGTTCGCCGGGCCGCCCGGTACTCCCTCCCCCATGGCGCCCCTGGTGCCGTTGCTGTCGCAGGGCGCCAACATCGGGCTGCACCTGGTCGTCGCCCGCAGTACCTCGGGCGCGATGCGCTCGGTGATGGACCCGCTGATCCGCCGCATGTGGGAGCTGGGCAACCCGGCGCTGCTGTTCTCCTACCCCAAGGAGGAGGGCAAGTTCATCGGCGAGGCCAAGCCCCGCACCCTGCCCGCCGGCCGGGCCCAGCTCGTCACCCGGCGCCACATCAAGCTCGTCCAGACCGGTCTGGTCTCGGCGGGCCCCGTCCCCACAGGAGCACGATGACCACGGCAGCACCGCTGACGGGAAGGGCCACCGAGGTCTGTCGCGTCACCGTCGAGACGCCGGTCGGCCGGACCGACCTGTCGATCCCCGTCACCACACCGGTGTCGGCCCTGCTCCCCGCTCTGCTGCGGCAGCTGCCCACCGCGGCCGCGGCGAACGGCGACCCCTGGGTGCTGCAGCGGCTCGGCGAGGACCCGCTCGCGCCCGAGGCCACCCCGGAGGCCGCCGGGCTGCGCCACGGCGACGTCCTGCACCTGCGCCCGGCCGACGCGCCGCTGCCCGCCGTGCACTTCGACGACCTCGCCGACGGTGTCGCCCGGACCGTCGGCGACGGCCCCGGCCGATGGCGGCCGGAACTCACCCGCGGCCTCGCGCTCGGCCTGGTCTGCCTGGTCCTCGCCGCAGTGGCCGCCACCCTGTTCGGCTCGGGCGCGAGCCATCGCACCGCCGCCGTGGCCGCCGCCGTCGCGCTGGTGCTGGCCACCGCCTGCGCCGCCCTGTCCCAGCTGCAGGCCGACCGCAGCAGCGTCCTGGTCGCGGGCCTCGGCGCGTTCGCGTTCGCGGGCGGCACCGGACTGATCGTGCGCGCGGACCCGGTCGGCGATCACGCCACCCGGCTGGCCGGCGTGCTCCTGGGCTGCGGCTTCGTGATCGGTCTGGCCGCCCTGCTGTTCGCCTTGCGGGCGCTGCCGCTGGTCGTGCCCGGCGCCGTGCTGCTCACGGCGGTCGCCGCCGCGGTCTCGGCGGGGCTGATGGAGGTCTTCGGGCTGCGCGGCGTACAGTCCGCCGCGGTGGTCGCAGTGGCGCTGTTCGTGCTGGGGCACCTCGCGCCTCGCCTCGCCCTGCGGGCCGCCCGGCTGCGCGTGCCCCAACTCCCGCACGACGCGCAGGAACTCCAGGAGGGCATCGAGCCGGAGACGGGCGCACAGGTGTCGCAGCGAGTCTCCGTCGCCACCGCCTTCCTCGACATGATCAGCGTCAGCTCGGCGCTGTTCTGGGTCGTCGGGCTGTGGCTGGTGGCGGCACACGCCCACGGCTGGGCGGGCTGGCTGCTGCCGCTGTCCCTGAGCCTGGCCGTGCTGCTGCGCGCGCGGGGCACCAATGGCACCCTCCAGCGCACACCCGCCGTCGTGACGGGCGTCTACGGGCTCGCGCTCGTCCTGGTGCTGCGCACCGCGCACGACGGGCCGGGCGGCAAAGCGATCGCCCTCGTGCTGCTGCTGTCCGCCGTGGTGCTGCTGCTGGTCGGCGCGTGGCGGCTGCCACAGGCCCGGCTGTTGCCCATCTGGGGCCACCTCGGGGACCTCCTGGAGATCGTCACGGCGATCGCGTTGCTGCCGCTCCTGCTGCAACTCCTCGACGCGTACGCCTACTTCCGCGGCCTGGCCGGCTAGGGCGGGCGAACGTGCAGACTCGACGTGATCATGTCCAGGCGTATCAGTTCGCCATGGGCCGCCTCGCCTCCGCGCTGGTCAGCGGAGATCCCGGCCGGGGGCAGAGCCCGACCAGAAGGTCCACGCTCGGCTCCGTGTTCGGCGTGGCCCTGGTGGTCCTGCTGTGCGCGGGGTTCGGCGTGTACGGCCTGATCTCCCCGGTCGCGAAGGACGACTGGCGCAAGGAAGGCGCCGTCGTTCTCGACAAGAGCACCGGCAACCGCTACATCTACGCCGACGGCGTCCTGCGCCCCACCCGCAACTACGCCTCCGCCCTGCTCATCGCGGGCAAACGGACCGCACCCGCGACTCCCTCGGCGAAGTCCCTCGCCGGCGTCCCGCAGGGCGCCCCGGTCGGCATACCCGGCGCCCCCGACAGCGTGCCGGACGCGGCCCACCTCACGCCCGGTCCCTGGGCACGCTGCCTGCCGCGGCCCGGGGCCGCCGACACCGGCCAGGGCCTCGCCTTCGGCCCGATCGCCTCCACCATGCACGCGCTCCCCACCGGCCGGCAGGTCCTGGTCGCCGGGCTCAAGGGCACCCGCTACGTACTGCTGCGCGGCGTCAAATATCCCGTCCCCGATCACGCCGCCCTCATCGCCCTCGGCCTGGACGACCAAATCTGGTTCACGGCCACCGCCGACTGGCTCGCCGCCGTCCCCAGCGGCGCCACGCTCAGCGCGCCCACCCCGCCCGGCGCCGGGAAGCCGGCCGGCCACGTCGCCGGGAAGGCCGCCGAGGTCGGGCAGCTCTTCCGCACCAGCACGGGCGGCACCGAACGCCACTACCTGCTGCGCTCCGACGGACTCGTCCCGGTCAACCCCACCGCCTACGCCCTGCTCGCCGCCCGCCCCGGCGCACCCGAACCACGGCAGGTCGAGCAGACGGACATCGCCCTCGCCCCCGTCTCGTCAGACCGCGGCCCCACCAACCGGATCCCCGACGTCGTCGGCGTACCCGCCCTGGACAGCGGCACCCTCTGCCTGGAGCACGTCACCGGCGACACGTACAAGCTGGTCGTGAGCCGCTTCGACGGCGGCCTGATCGCCCTGCCGGCCGGCGGCGGAATCCTGGCCGTCCCGCAAGGCAGCCGTCTCACCTACCTCGTCACCGAGCAAGGGGTGAAATACCGCATCGCCGACGACAACGCCCTCCAGGCCCTGGGCCTCGGCGGCGCCAGGACCCGCCTCACCCTGCCCGCCGACGCCCTCGCCCTCCTGCCCGACGGGCCGGTGCTCAGCCGCGCAGCAGCCGGAAAGGGGTGAGCGGGGTGAACAGGCTACGGCTGCACGCCACTCCGGTCGGCGACGCCCTGCTGGTCCACCCGAAGGGACACCTCGACAAGCGGGCGGCCGGCTTCGCGGAGGGACTCAGCCGCGATCCGCAGCACACCCTGGTCGTCGTCGACCTGCCCACGGGCGTCCTCGCCGACGAGTGGCGGGCAGTCGCCAAGCTGCTGTCCTCCGCCCGGCACGGCAGCCTGCGCATTGTCTTCGGCCGCGACCGCGGCGAGGACGTACGCAGGGCTGCGGGACTGATCGCCGATCGGCTCGGGCGCGAGGTTGTCGCCGCCGACGGCACTCTGGTGCCCACCGTCGGGGGTGGCCTGTTCGTGCCCGGCGACGACGCCGCCTGGCTCCGCTTCCGGCCCGGCCGTCCCGCCGAGCACGACTCCCAGCGATTCCCCAAACCGCACTGGGAGTTCGCGCTGCCCACGCGCGCCCGCGCGGTGAGCGCCCGCACCACCGCCCAGCCGGTGCCGTCCGGTGTGTGGCTGCGCCACAGCGACCGCACTCTGCTGCCCGGCTACCAACGGCCCACGATCGAGACCGTCCCCATCGACCCGCGTCGCCTCCTGGTCGTCCTGGGCAGCCCGGACACGCCACCGTTGCCGGTCGACGACGTGGCCCGCTACTGGGACAGCGTCCTGCCCAACGCCCGTCCCGCGGTGCGCTTCCATCTCTACGGCACGCTCGACACCCCCGATTCCCTCACCCCCGGCCAGTGCCTCGCCGACGCCTTGGACCACGAGGTGATCCTGTACGCCGACCTTCCCTCCGGCACGGCCGCCCGAGCCGACGACGACACCCTGGCCTATATCCCGGCCCGCGCCATGGCGGTGCTCCAGCCCGCACGGACATCCGGCGAGCCCGGGACCACCGGCCCGGCCACCTCCCCGACCACCACCACGGCCGGCGGCGAACTCGGCGCCCACCCGGCCGCCGCGGGCGTGGCCGGCGGGACCGAGATCGCAGCGGGCGAGGTGCCGATGGTCCGCGCCGCTGACCCGCCAGGCCCGGCGGCCGTAAAAGCCCTCCCGCCACGGCGCTCCATGCCCCGGGTCCAGATGGTCTCCGGGACCACCACGCCGCCCGGGGGTGACGTGCGGGAAGTGTCCGCACCGCAAGGGGCGGTCCCCGCCTTGGGCCCCGCCCCCACCGAGCCCGCCACGGCACAGGCCCCCTCCTCCCCTGGGACGGCCCCCCGCGCCACGGGCGCCGAGCCCGCCGCCCCGACTCCCCTACCGACCGACACTGTTGATCCCGACCCGGCACCGGACACCCCACCCGACACGCGGGAAACAGGTGACCCCGGCCCACCCTCGGTCCCCGATCCGGCTCCCGCGCCCGAGGCATCACCGGCCGTGACGGAGACCCCGACCCCCGACCCCGTACCGGAACCCGCTCCGCGGCCCGTACGGCCCGCCGCGCCCCGTTTCCGGCTGGAATCCGGCACGCCCGCCCCGGAGCCGGGAGCGGACCGGGGTGGCCCGCAGCCGCCGGCCACCCCGACCCCGGTGCCCGAGCCCGCCCAGGCGCCCGGGTCCGCCCCGGCACCCGCCCCGTCCGCCGCCGCGGCCGTACGGGTGCAGCCCGTCCCCAGCTCCGCCGCCTGCGCCGTTCCGCCCGAACGCGGCGTCGCCAAGGAACGGGACTGGCTGCGCCGCATGTTCAACGAGCAGTACAACGCGACCGCCGGCGCCGTCTCCCGGGTCATGTCCGAGACACCGGGACTGCGCGGAGGCTCCCGTTCGGAGGCCGCCGAAGCCCTGACCGAACTGGTCGCCGTACGCCTGTACCTGTCCGGGGACAACCGCGGGGCCGACACCGCCGTCCGCACGGCCACCGCCGGACCCCACGTGCCGCTCGCCCGCTGCGTGACCGCGGGACTGCGCAGGCTGCCCTCCTACCGCGGCCCGGCGCTGCTGCGCACCCGCCTCACCGACGCCGAGCGGGCCTGGTACCAGCAGGGCCGACTGGTCACCGAGTGGGCGTTCTGCCACACCCGGACATCGCTGCACACCGGCCCTCGCGGCATCGGCGCCACCGACATCCTGATCTGGTCGATGACCGCCCGCCGGACCGCTCAGCTCGACCCGGCCCTCACCGACCGGGTGCTGTTCCTGCCGGGAACCGTCTTCAAGGTGCTGCGCACCGACGGCAGCACCGTGCTGATGCGGGAGGTCTCGTCGTCGGAGATCTCGCAGGACGGCCGGGTCGACGTCCAGCAGGTCAGGCTCGACGAGATGGCCGTCAAGGGGCTGGGAAACATCCTCGAAGCGCTGGAGAAGGCAGGCACCGACGCCACGGCCGAGAGCGCCGATCCGCCCGGACTCATCGTCACCCCCGACACGGGCCGTTCAGGTCGTGAGGAAGTAGCCAAGCCATGAGCAGACAGGTGCTGTTGGTCTCCCCGGACAGGCCGGGCGCCCACCGTACGATCGGCCACGCACTGGCCGACGCCACCGAGGGGGCGCTGGTCACCGTCGCCCCCGGCCGGTACGAGGAGAACCTCGACATCACCCGCGCCGTCACCATCGCCGCCGAGAGCGGCGCCGGGACCGTGCAGGTGCACGCGGCCACCGGGAGCACCGTGGTCGTCGAGGCGGACGCGGTGCAGCTCTCCGGCCTCGTGCTGTCCGGCGCCGATCCGGAGGCACCCGTCCTCGACCTGCGCCGCGGACAGTCCGCCCTGGACGGATGCGTGATCGAAGGAGCGGCCTGGACGGCAGTCCTGGCCTGGGACGAGGGCGTGCTGGCCGCCCGCGGCTGCAAGGTGCTCAATCCGAACGGCGCGGGAGTCGTCGTCACCTCCCGCGGCGGCAACGTCCTCGAGGACACCGAGATCAGCGAACCGGGCTCCTCGGCCGTCGTGGTCGCCGAGCACGGACGTCTCGGCGTGCGCGACTGCCGCTTGGACCGCCCCGGCGGCAACGGAATCTGCGTCAACGGCACCGCCACCGCCACCGTCGAGTCCACGCAGATCACCGCGAGCGCCAAACCCGCCGTCGCCGTCGAGCAGGAAGGCAAGGCCACCCTCGTCCGGGTGAGTGTCACCGGCAGCGCCGTGCTCGACGCCTACCTCACCAGCCGCGGCGAGACGACCCTCACCGACTGCGACTTCGCCGGATCGGCGGGCCAGTCCGTGCACATCGCCGAGGGCGCGGCGCCCCACCTGCGCCGCTGCACGGTGACCGAGGCGGCGCGCGCCGGAATCCAGGCCGCGGCAGGCGCCCGGCCCCGCATCGAGAACTGCGAGATCGCCGATACCCCGATCGGCCTCCACGTCACCGGCGCCGGTACCTCCGTGAGCGTGACCGGACTCGCTGTCCGCGACACCCCGACCGCCGCCGTGCAGGTCTTCGACTCGGGCGCCGCCGAACTCGAACGACTCACCGTCACCGGCACCTCCGGCGCCGGCATCCGGGCCCAGGGCGGCGCCCAACTGACCCTGCGGGACGGCAGGATCGACCTGAGCGGCGGTGGGCAGTGCCTGGCGCTCGCCGACACCGCGAGCGCCTTCCTCGCCGGCTGCACGCTGCACGGCGGCGGGGCAGTCGTCGGCGAGGGAACCGAACTGATCGTGCACGACAGCGAGTTCACCGACTCCGCGACCGACGCGATCCGGGTCATGGCGGACGGCGCCCTCACCGCCGTCGGCTGCCGCATGACCGGCGCCCGCGGGGCCGGCGTCAACGCGCACGCCGACGCGCGCACCGACCTGAGCAACTGCGCCGTCTCCGACAACGCGGGCGACCGCACGGCCCCCGCCAGCCCGGCCGACGACCGGGACGGCGCCTCCTACGACCCGCACGAGCCCAGCCCCCCAACTCGCGTACGCGGGAGCACCGGCACCGGGCCGCTCGCCGAACTGGAGGCCCTGGTCGGCCTGGACAGCGTGAAGCACGAGGTCACCGGGCTGATCAACCTCAACAAGATGACCCAGCGGCGCACCGAGATGGGCCTGCCCATGCCGCCGATGAGCCGCCATCTCGTCTTCGCGGGCCCGCCCGGCACCGGCAAGACCACCGTGGCCCGGCTCTACGGCGCCGTCCTCGCCGAACTCGGCATCCTCAGCAAGGGCCACATCGTCGAGGTGGCCCGCGCCGACCTGGTCGCGCAGATCATCGGCGGCACCGCCATCAAGACCACCGAGGTCTTCAACCGGGCACTGGGCGGTGTGCTCTTCATCGACGAGGCGTACACCCTGACCAACCAGTCGCGCGGCAGCGGCCCCGACTTCGGCCAGGAGGCCGTCGAGTCGCTGATGAAGCTGATGGAGGACCACCGCGACGAGATCGTGGTGATCGCGGCCGGCTATTCCGAGCACATGGACCGCTTCCTGGCCTCCAACCCCGGCATGGCCTCGCGTTTCGCCCGGACGATCGAGTTCCCCAACTACTCCTCGGACGAACTGGTCACCATCGCACGCAACCTGTGCGACAGGCACTACTACCAACTCGCCGACGACGCCCTCCTGGCCCTCCATCGCTACTTCGAGGACGTCCCCAAGGGACCCACCTTCGGCAACGGCCGGGTCGCCCGCCAGGTTTTCGAGTCGATGATCAGCACCCAGGCGTCACGACTGGCCTCCGACGCCGCCGAGCACGACAGCGAGCTCAGCCGCCTGACCGAGGCCGACGTCCCCCGAGCGGCCCCCGCACCACCTGCCCCGCAGTCCGAGGCCGCCGCCTCTGCACCGCCGCCCCCGCCGCCCGAAGCCGCCCCCGTGACGGCGACGGGGCACGATGTCCCGCCCACCCCGGCGCCCGCATCCGAGGACGTCTCCACGCCCGGACCCGTCCCGCCCGTGTGGACCGCCCCCGTCGCGGCCGCTCGCCATCTCGGCGCACTGACCGGGCTTGACAGGGCGGCGGACGCACTCGCCGCCCGCGTCGACGCCCTCGTCAAGCTCGGTCAGGGCGCCGCCGACCTCGCAGACGTCATTCTCGAAGGCCCTGCGGGCAGCGGACGCCGTGCACTGGCCGCAGCCTACGGCCGCACCCTCGCCGAATCCGGCGTCATACCGTCGGGGGCGCTCACCCACCTGCCGCTGTCCACCGTCCCGGCCCGCCGGCCCCACCAACCACCCACCTACCTCGCCCACATCTTCCAGGAGGCGACAGGAGGCATCCTGCTTGCCGAGACCGACCCGGCGTTCGGCGAGCGGCCGGCCGACGAACAGGACGCTGTCATCGAGGCGTTGGCTGCGGAGGCCGAGGCCCGCGATTCCCTCGGACCGGTGCTGGTGCTGTCCGGAGGCGGACCCCACCTGATGGACCTGCTCCGCGAACACACCGAGTTGGCAGCGGCCTTCGCCGAATACCTCCGGCTGCCCACCTGGACCGGAGACGGACTCGCCGAGCTGACCCATCGGCGCCTGACGATGCTGGGCTTCCAGGTCAGCGACGAGATCATGGCGGCGCTGGCGCGACAGGACCCGGCCCACGGCGCCTTCGGCGCGCACCGACTGGCGGATCGCATCGCCGCACGCGCCCAGGCCGACGAACTGATCCTCCACGACCTCGCCGACGACCACTCACTGCCAACTGAACGGCCCTGACCGTCACCTGACGGGCCGAAAGGGCAGACACCGAAGGCCGGTCGGGCAACAAGCCCGGCAGGGACTCGTTTTTCGTCATCCGTCTCACGGACCATCTTCGCCACAGGGGCGATCAGTACTCACGAGAGGAGCAAACTCATGGCCACCACGGACACTTCAGTGAGCCTTGCGGGCATGAAGTCCGCGCAAGGCGACTTCCAGAACGCACTGGACGAGGTCAACAGCTCGTACACCCAGATGACGAGCCAGATCGACACACTGCGCGCCAGCTGGACCGGCGACGCGTCGAGCACCTTCCAGGGCGCCATGGACACCTGGCTGCAGGACTTCGCCACCGTCCGCAGCCAGCTCAGCCTGATGTTCGAGAAGCTGCAGGCCAACACGGGCGGCTACACCAACACACACCAGGCCACCACCGACGCGGCCGCCCAGGTCAAGCAGGGCATGGCGCAGAGCCTGCCGGGCTTCTGACACATCGCCGCCCGACACTCACCCCGCCACACTCCCAGGAGCGACAAGATGCCCACCTATACCGTGCAGATGGACCAGGTCGAGTACGTCATCGGTGAGATGGCCGCGATCAGCAAGAAGATCCAGGAGACCCTCACCAACCTGGACGACGGCGCCAAGATGAACCTGAGCGAGTGGACCAGCGACGCGCGCAGCACGTACGACACGGCCAAGGCCAAGTGGGACGCGGCCGCCGCGGACATGGCCGTCCAGGCGTCCAACGCCACGAACTCGCTCGGCCACATCAACGAGGCGTACCAAGCCGGTGAGCGGCAGGGCGTCAGCCTCTGGGGGCAGTGACATGCCTACTGATGACGGTCTCGAGCACGGCGGGGGCTCCGGGGGCGGTGGGGGACCGACGCCCGATCCCAAGCCCGCCACAACGAGCAGCCCCGGATCCAACACCCCACCGGCCTCGACGCCGAACGGTGGCGGCAGCTCGGGCAGCTCCGACAGCGACACGCATCCTTTCGTGGCGCCGCCCGTGCCCGGCGGCGACGGTACGAAGGGAACCTCCGTCGACACCGCGTCACTGGACCGTTTCGCCGACAACATCGACAAGATGATCCAACCGGTGAAGGACGCAAAAACCCTTCTCGACAACCTCGTCGCCTTCGCACCGGGTGCCTTCTACGACGCGAACGTCATGCGGAGGAAAGTCACCGGAGTGAGCCAGCAGGACGGGCTGAAGAAGAGCTACTCCGCGGTGCTGATGTCACTCATTACCGGTCTCACGGACACACGCGACGGCGCCCGGAAGCTGAGCCACGACTACGGCGCGGGGGAGGATGCCAACAAGGTGACGGCCAAGAACCTGGCGGACGCCTTCGAGAAGGCACCCGGCGACTTCAACGCGATGATGACGGCCAACGGGGGCTCCGCCGCATCGGGCGGCGGGAACTCCGGCTCCGGCTCGAGTTCCGGTTCCGGAGGCTCCGGGTCCGGATCGAAGTAGTCCGGGTCCTGAGGTTCGGGCCGCCTCGGCGATTCCGGGACGACGATATGAGCCTCGGTCTCGGCCGGATGTGACAGTGGCGTCGGCCGAAAGGCAGGCAGGCTCGGACACAGGAGCCATGCGCACAGGAGATCGAAGTGCCGAATTACACGAGCGACGGGTTCACCCAAGACGGCGGCAGCACCAACGGGATGGTCTTCGGCAACCCCGACGACTCGTCCGACGGCAGCCCCATGGACTACATGACCTGGGACTGGAAGCAGATCCAGGCCGCCATCGTCGGTTTGGCGTCGGGGTCGCCCAACGACTCCGATTGGGCTCACGCTCGTGCCGTCGCCGATCCGAGGTCGCTCCAGGTCGCCTCAGGCCTGTTCCACGATATCCAGACCCTTCTCGAGGGCGTCTCGAAGGCCCTGTCCGACCAGGCCAACGCACTCGCGGGTGACAACGGCCCCTGGAAAGGAGACGCCTCCCAGTCGTTCCACAACATGATGACGAACTTCTCCCGACAGGTGCAGGCCAACGCCGACGTCCTGTCCGGCGGTTCCACCGGCATCAACTCCGTTCCCAAGCAACTGCAAGTCAACGCAGTCCAGCTGAACAACGCACAGGTCATCATCAACAACCTCAACATCAAGTACGCCGCGCTGGCACTCAAGGCGGGCGCCAAGCAGGGCCCCGACGGAGCGGTGTCCATCAGTGCGAAGCCAGAGATCCTGAACGCGATGACCAACGAGATGCGCCAGGTACTCATCAATCTGGCGCAGGCGTACCGGTTCACCACGGACTCGATCATCAATCCCACCACGCTGGACGTCACGGTCAACAGCGGAGACGTCTCCAGCCCGAGCGGGGGTGACGGGCTGGGCGGCGGCCTCGGCGCCGACCCCGGCGCGGGCGGCGACGTCCCTGGTCTCGGTAGTGACGCCGGCCTCGGTGGTGGGGACCTCGGGGCGGATCCTCAGAGCCTCGCGGCTCTGGCGGGCTCGCCCGACACCGGGCTCGATTCCGGCATCGACGGGCTGGACACGGGTGGCGGTATCGGTGGCGGTCTGGACGACCTGGCCGCCGACCCGGGCCTGGGTGTCAACCCGTACAACCTGGCCGCCGACCCGGGCCTGGGCGGCGGCACGGACGGGCTCGGGCTGGGCGACGGCGCCGACATCGGTGGGTCGGGCATCGACCCGTCGGCCCTCGACAACCTGCTCAATCCGGCGGCCTACTCCGGCCTCTCAGGACTGGGCGCGGGCAGTGGGAGCGCCTTGGGGGACGAGGCGCTCGGTGCTCTGGCGGCGGAGGATCCCTCCGCGTTCGGGAACACCGGGCTCAACGACGGCCTTGCCGGAGGTATAGGCGACAACCTCGGGGAGACACTCGGCGACGGCCTGGGTGCGGCGGAGGGTGCCTCGCAGTTGGCCAATTCATCGGGATACCCCTACATGCCCGGCATGGGCGGCGGTGCCGGCGCCAACGCCTTGACGTCCGAACCCTCGGACGCCTCGGGGCTGCTCGATCCGAGCACCGAACCGTGGGAAGGCGACACAGCCCTCGGCGACGATGAGGTGGGCTCCGAACTGGGCGCCGCGGCCGGTGGTGAAGGGCTGGGCACGGCGGCCGCCGAAGAGGGCCTCGCCGCGGCTGGAATGCCCTACCTGCCAGGCATGGGCGGGGCGCCCGGCGGCAGAGACGCGGCGGGTGAACGCTCGGACGCGTCCGGACTCCTCGAACCGAGCACCGAACCGTGGGAGCCCGAAGAGACCGCCGAAGCGGAGGACATCGGCTCGCCCGACGGTGTCCTGCCCGGGGTGCCCTACCTGCTCGGCTTCGGTGCCCCCGTGTCGGCGGCCCGCCCAGCCACGAACCAGGGCCCGGTCGAAGGCGCCGAGCCCGCGGAGGCCACAGCAGCGGAACCGGCGGCCGCAGCGCGGGGCGACGAATCCGAAGCTACGGCGAGCGGCGCACCCGTGATGCTCGGGTCCGACGGTGTTCCCCTGCCCGCCGACGACAGCAGCACCGTTGTCCAGCGCCCCCTGCCCGCCGACGGCGAAGAGGACTTCTCCGCCTGGGAAGCGGCGGCAGATGCGGGAGCCTTCGTACCGCTCCTCTGGGCGGTCCCCCGGCAAGGGCAGACGCAGTCCGGCACGGACGAAGACGAGGACGGCCTGGCACACGAGCCCAGGAGCACCTGGCAGCCGGAACGCCCGACCGGCGAAACATCACCCGATGCGAGCGCCGTCACGCCCTTCGTGTCGCTCGACGACGAACCCGAGACGGATGCCGAGGAAGAGGAAGTACTTGAGGAGGAAGCGACGGAAGAGGCCTCACGAGGTATCGCTGACCTGCTCGTGCAGGAGGAAAGCACCTGGGGAACTGTCCCCGGCGGGTCCAACTCGCTCTTCTAGCTCGTCGACCCGAGGAGAAACCACCACCGTCCAAAAGGGAGAGTCCCCATGCCCAGTCGATGGGACCAGCAGATCGAAGACCTGTTGGCGCAGTACCGCCGACAGCGCGAGGAAGCCGTCGAGACCAGGCGACGCATCAACGAGACGACGTCCACGGCCAGCGCACCACGCCAGGCCGTGAAGGTCACCGTCGGTGCGCAAGGCCAGGTCACGGCGCTGGAGTTCCCCACCGGCGCCTACCGCCGGATGGCTCCCAAGGAGCTGGCCGACATATTGCTCACCACGATCCAACAAGCCAGGTCGGAGGCCCTGAAGAGCGTCGACGAGATCGTCTCCGCTCAGCTTCCGCCTGGGATAACCCTGTCCAGCCTGCTTCAGGGACAAGCCGACCCCACCGCCTTCCTGCCCGAGGAGCCGGTAATGCCTGAAGCCGGATTCGACGCCGCCGACCTTCGCCTCCGGGGAGACAAAAAATGAGTGAGCTGATCGTCAAGGAATCAGATGGCCTGCACAAAGCCGCCACAACAATTCGAGAATTGGCCGCCCACATCGATAATATCGGGAAATCGCTGCTGGCCGCCCGAGAGGCAAACAATGGTGTCGAAGGAAACGACGACACAGGAAACGCATTCCGAGAGCAATTCGACCCGGGAGCCAAAGATCTCCATTCGGCCACCACTGCTCACAAACAAGGCCTCCTGTCAACGGCCGCCAATGTGAACAGCATGCGAATATATCTTGACACGGCCGAGGATGCCGCCAAACAGGCGGCACAAAAATTGAATTCCGCCGGTCATGCTGCGGAAGCGAATACTCCCTCGTCGCATTCTGCGTCGAAGCCCAAACGTTAGCGTCCATACCATCGCGTCGTCGGTCCGGTTGTGATGTGCGGGGTGCTGTATGGGTGATCTGCAGATGCCGGACGGGTTTGTGTGGGTGGCGAATCTGGCGGTGGGTCAGGAGTGGCCGAAGGGTTCGGAGTCGGGTCTGAGCCGGTTGGGGGCGGCGTATGCGGCGGGGGGCCGGGAGCTGGCGGGGCTGGCGGGTGGGCTGGGTGGTTCGGGTGCTCTGGTGCTGGAGAGTGTGGGGGGCCGGATCGCGGAGGAGTTCCGTGATTTCGTGGGCCGGCTGGAGGTGCTGGTTCCGGGGCTGGCGGATGCGGCGTTCCGGCTGGGGGATCTGGCGGACTCGACGGGGCTGCGTATCGAGTACACCAAGGCGATGATCATTGTGCAGGTGATTCTGCTGGGGCTGCAGATCCTGCATTTCCTGTTGTGGGCGCCGGAGGAGATCCCGGCGGCGGTCACGGGTGCGCGGGTGGCCGTGAAGGAGCTGGTGAAGCGGCTGGTGGTGTCGGTGGGTGTCGGTGCCGCCCTGAACGTGTCCAGTGACGTTCTGGTGCAGGTGGGTCAGTTCTGGGCGGGTCACCGGCATGTGTGGGACGCGGACGCGACGTGGCAGGCGTTCCAGTCGGGTGCGGTCGGCGGTGCGGCGGGTGGTCTCACGTTCGGTCTGGGCGGCATCCTGAAGCCGGCGTTCGCGCATTCGCTGTGGGGGAAGATCGTTCTGGGTGCGGTGACCGGCGGGGTCACCGAGGGTGTCTCCTACGGGATCTGGGGCGGAGACACCTCCGCGTTCGGCTCCTCGGTCACCTCCGGCTTCATCGGCGCCCTGGAGGGCGGGCGCAAGTTCCGCCTCGGACGCCAGGGCAACCTGGCCAACTCCCTCCACATCCGCACCACCCGCCTGCACACCCCCGGCGACGACACCACCGCACTCCTCACCGCCCTCCACAACGACGACAACACCAACGACACCAGCGCAAGCACGACCGGGAACACCGCAAGCACCGGGAGTTCCGGCACGGCGACGGCCGCCACCGGACATGGCAGCGGCCGAGCCGGCGGAAGCGGCAGGAACACGGGTGGATACCGTGCCCTGGGCAGCGAGGACGGGTCCGATGCGGACGCAGGCCTGTCCCGCCAGATGGCCGAGAAGAACACGCTGGGGCTTTCCGCGCTGAAGGACACCATCGTGCGCGCGAGCAGCGCCGGTACGAGCGCGGCCAGGAACAACGACCTCAACACCACCCGCAACCACACCACCACGACCACCCGCACCCGCACCAGCACCAGCACCAGCACCAGCACCAGCACCACGCCAGTCGGCCGCACCGCCACGACCGCCCACGCCACCACCGGACGCGCCGCGTCGCCGAGAGAAGCGGAGGAAGGTCCGGACGACCTCCGGCACGTGCGGCCCGTCACCGTCGCACAAAGCGACTACAGCACCGCCCTGCACCACACCACCGCCGAGGACACCACACAGGACACCACCGGAGACATCGCCCCCGAGGACGGCGGCTGGCCCGACGCCACCCTGACCACCCACCCCGTCACCGTCACCGTCACCAAAGCCGACTTCGACACCGTCCTGCACCGCACCACCACCCCAACAACAGCCACCACGACCGCAACAGGCCCAACGGCCACCACCACGATCAGCGCGCCAGCCACCCGCACCACCACCGGAGCCGCGGCCCGCCCCGACATCCGCACCACCAGCGGACCGCAACCCGCCCCCACCGCCAGAACCACCATCACTACCCCCGACGGGGCCGACGCCACAACAGCCGCTCACCGCCCCAGCAACAGCCACCTCATCAGCGACGGCGGTGGCCTGCCCGGCTTCGAGACACGCCTGCCCGGGGCCGACACCACCCCACCGGACACCCCACCGACTCCGCCCACCCTCCCCCCGACCGACCCCACCCGCGACACATTCATCGCCGTCACCACCTACAACGAACTGCTAGGACGGCTCCGCCCACCCCTTCCCGACGAGATCACACTCGGCAACACCATGGACGCGGCAGCCGCCACGGCCGACATGCACAACTCCGGCATGGCCAAGGCCATCGATGCAGTTGCCGAGATCGTCCGGAATCACGGACTCGGCTACACAAGAGACCTCGGCGAAGCCATCACCAAGGTCGCCCGCCTGGCGGAACCAACTCTCGGCAACCATCGCAATACCGTCACCACCGCCCGTAGGACAGCCGAATTCCTGCTCACCGGCCGCCCCACCCGCGTGCTCGGCGGAACCAGTCACAACACTGACAGCCACGACAAGACCGCTACCAACCACGACCACCCCACCCCCGAAACCGAGGCCGGTCCTTCATCTGCTGTCGCCCCCGCCGCGGCATCCGGCGGATCGAGCAGAGACACCATCAGAACCACCGCCGACCCGTCCTCCCCCTCCTCTCCGGAAGACGCCCCAGGCCATCCCCGGCCCCCCACACCGGCGTCCAAGGACACCGCCACGCCGGCCCCCTCTTCCCCACCCCGCGTGCAGACACCGTCTCCCGAACCTGAACCTGCACTTCCCGCGGAGACACCGCAAGGGCAGGAGGCACCGCCGTACGTCCCGGGGCCCGAGACCGTGACAATTCCGGTCCTGCCCGGCACCGTCAATCGGCTGCTGCATGCGTGGGAAGACCTCCAGGCAACATCCACGGACACGATCAGCTCCGCACCCACCGACGTCCCGCGCATCGACTACTTCGACGATCGACTCGCCGGGTGGGAAGAACGATTCAAGAGAGTGATTCCGGCTTCGCATCTGTCCCTGCGATCCGAACCGCATCTGGACGGTTCCGACGTGTCGCGCCCGCAGCCGTCGGCCGGCGACCCAGAACCGCTCGGCAGCGGCGCGGCAGAGGACGAGCCGCGAGACGCTGTCTCGCACGGCCGGTCGCCCGACGAGGCACTGTCGGACCGACGACCCGTCACGGTTCCCGTCCCTGCCCTCACCGCGCAGTCTGGCAACTATCAACCACCGGCGATGTCGTTCCCGGAGCCGAGGACGACCCAGGATTCGACTGACGGCACCGCGCGGGAAACCCACCCCGCTCCGAGGTTCGTGAGAACCGACTCGCCCATCGCGCCGCACGAACCGCTCGTCGTCGACGACGAGTCGGGCCGCGGAGAAGCCGAACCGCGCCCGGAACCGGAAACCGCCCCCCCGCGCTTCCGGCTCCGACGACGGCTCCACCGCCCCGCACCCGCGGTCTCTGGAGGACGAGCAGACCGGTCTCCCCCGGCCGTCGGTCGCCGAGGCCGGGCATCCGCTACTGGACCCCGACCGGCAGTCGCTGGTCGGAGCCAGGATCATCGAAGCACCGGGCCCCGAAGCACTGCGTCGGCGCGTGCTGGCCAACCTGCCGGTGAATGTCCAGGAGCATCAGCAGGTCACCATGGGATTGGATACGGCCCTGGACCCGGCCACGTTCCGTGCACAGCACGACCAGATGGTCAACGGAGGCTGGTCCTTCCCGCTGCAGGTCGGCACGACCAAGTACGAGGTGAAGCTCACAGCCCGTCCGGGAGAGTGGAGCCGGTTGGATTCGGCGCCGACCGCGGACAACGGCGCCGGGTTCGAACGAGCCGCCACGGCCAAG
This sequence comes from Streptomyces sp. NPDC091209, assembly GCF_044757755.1. Lineage (NCBI taxonomy): Bacteria > Bacillati > Actinomycetota > Actinomycetes > Kitasatosporales > Streptomycetaceae > Streptomyces > Streptomyces sp. NPDC091209. Next base: position 23,508 of record NZ_JBIVVR010000018.1, read on the forward strand.
GTCGCGGCGCCCGGCAAACAGACGCTCACCGTGAGCACCAAGGCCAGTCGACTCAAAGACCATGAGATCACTTTGATCGATCCGACCTCGAGCGGCGATCCCCTGGGCCTGATCACGGTGTCCGGGCGTGCCGGTGGCTACGCTCACCTCACCAGTACTTCGCTGAAGGCCGCCTCCGAGGCGACCACGAAGACCGCCTTCACCGGTCCCGCTCACAGGTACGTCTCCACTTTCGAGTACGACGCCGTCATCCTGGGCCCGAACGGCCTCCCCCTGCCCAAGCGGCCGGGGCACGACCAGCCCGTAACAGCCGACGTCACTGCGGAGATAGCCCGCGTCGACGGCACCCGGAGGGCCCCGGCCGACGACCGTACCAAGATCCGCCCCCTCGAGATCACCGGGCTCGACGAGGTCCTGGGTGAGGTATTCAGCGAACTGCCACGGGAGCGACTGCTCGACGGCACTGCCCATAACGCCATCCGCGACTTCTTGAGCCCCAGGAATGTCCTCGCCCGGTACGAACAGGCGGCGGACGGGGGACTGATTTCCCCCACCCTCACCCTCTCCGACGGGAGACACGCCTGGCTGCGCCTCACCGTGGCACAGGATTCCACCCACCCTCAGGGCGTCGTCGCGCAGAAGCAGAGTCACAGCACCAGGACGAGCAGCGAGAACGGGACCGGCCGGCTGAAGTTCCACAGCTGGAAGGCGGGTGCCTCGGGCGGCGTGTCGTTCAAGACCTGGCAGGCGGCCGCGCCGGATCTGGAGTCGAGTTGGCTGACCTTCACCCTTGGCTACTCCTACACCCCGACCCGGCTCTACGAGCAGTGGGTCAACCAGGGGTTCTCCGCGGAGTCCAGTGTCGAGCGCACGGGTACGGGCGATCTGTTCAGCACAGATGTGACCTTCCGGGTCGAGGTGCTGCGTCAGAACAGCACTCCGGACGCCGGCAGCCGGCACGGAATCAGCCGCGCGGTCATCAGCGACAAACGGAGGACAGAACCCGGGGCCCTGCACAGGCCGGTACCCAGGGACGAAGAGACGCCGCCCCCCAGAGGCGAGGACAACCCCCCTCCACTGCGCGGCCGTGTCCTCGGCCTGCGAGACCGCGCGCCCGAGACCGCCGTTCCCCTCCGTCATCACGCAGATCGGCGCAGCCTGGACAGCCGCGCCACCGGCATGTCGGAGGCCGACACCCAACCGGAACGCAGAGACGCACCTGCCCATCCCGACGCGCCCCAGGACTTGCGCGCGCCGCTGGTCTCGCACCGCGCGACCGTCATCGACTTCCCCGGTGCGCGGGAACTGGAGACGAGCATCGCCCAGGAACTGCGCCGTGTGGCTCCAGGTGTCCTGCCGTCCGCCGACGCCCGGAACACTCCGCAGGCCCTCAGGAACGAGCAGACGTTCCGGGACCACCTCTCGGAGCAACACCTTCTCAGCAACATCAATCAGCTCCTCGACGGAACCTACGGCTTCGGCCTCGACACGCCGACCGGCCGCCGGACGGCCACGGTGAGGATCTGGACAGAGCTCATGCAAGGCACCCATGAGGACGTCGTGCGGTCCACGGCGGAACACACCGTCACCATGAACGTCACCAACGAGCACAAGCTGCTCAACGAGCCGAAACACGAAGTCAACGTCGGTCCGGGTTTTCGCCGTGCCCTCAATGAGCCGGACACCACGCGGGCCAATCCGTCCGGCGGCGCGGGAATCGCGGGTGCGCTGGTCGGTGTGGACATCGCCAATACCGAAACGCATGTGTCCCGCGGATTCGTCCACAACGGAACCGCGGACGTGTTCGGTTACGAGGTGACACACCACTACTCGATCACCCTGCACGAGAAGGGCAGTGCGCCCGACCCCGCAGCGTGGGACAGCACCCCTGATCCAGGGGTGACAGTCCGTCCCGCGGGCGATGCGCGACTACGGGTCGATCTGCGGCGCCCTGAAGTCCTCCCGGCGCCGCCGTCCCCCAGGTTCGACCATCTGCCGACGATGCACGCGATCACCCATGTCACCGACGCCGACGGGTTCCGGGGCCAGGTCAGAGGCGCCCTGGACCACGCCTACGCCGATTTCGGGCGCGGCCGCGTGGACCAGGCGCTTCGGCTGGAGGGCCCCGATCTCGGCGAGGCCGTCCGAGCGCTGACCGGCGAGACCCAACTCCGCGGCCTGCTCTCCGCCTCGCACTCCGGCTGGATCAACACCCTTGACCAGCACATCGGCACGGGCCGCAACCGCAAGACGGTCGGGGTGGCCGTCCGCACCGGCCCATTTCGCGACTGGACGTTCCGACAGACCTACACCGACATCACCCAGCAGCTGAAGGTGCGGTCGACCACTGCCACCACCGCCGGCGACCAGAAGTCCTACTGGCTCAACGGCAGCCTGGGCGTGGAGTTCTCCGACAACCCTTCGACCCCTGCGGGCGAGCTGACCACGAGCCATCAGGAGCGCGGTGGCGTCAAAGGCAAAGTGGGACACCACGGGGAGTGGAACGACATGCTCACCCAGGAGACGACCACCGCCCGCACAGTGAGTCAGACCGGAATCGGGCATCTGTATGAAGCGACCGTCGACGCCGATGTCGTCGGACGCATCACCGACGCGGACGGCACACCACACATCGGCCCATCGGTCCCCCACACGTACAAAGTGCTCGTCATGCTCTCCGACGAGGACGTGACCCGAAGCCTCGTCACCCAGCGCCCCCACGACATCCCCGAGAAGCTCCAGGCCACTCTGCTCGACAAGGGCATCACAGGCGGCACTGTGGTGAGGATCCTCGACACGGACCCCATCCTCCGTGACATACACCGCCAGTTGGGCGGCGATCCCAACAGCCCGGTTCCGGTCAAGGCGCTGCCGTTCGCCAATGCATTCTCTGCCGAGACCGTCTCGGCCCGCTTCGACGACATCGCCGGATCCGGCATCGTGGAGCGATTCGTCCATACGACCCACGACGGACATGTCATTACCGAGGTACATGTACGCGGCACCATCGACAAACCCTGGGGGAGCGAAGGCCACCACTCAAACCTCCGGATGACCAGCGAGACCCAAGACACCCACAAGGTCAAGGGCGAGAAGAAGCGCGTTTGGGGAGGAGGAGTCGAGGCCGGCCTGCGCGGCGCGATCGATCCCCCGCTCGAACACCTCAATGCCGTCTGGGGCGGTGGAACCTTCGGTCTGGAGGGCAGTCGGGAGGTCGGGGTCCAGTCCGGCGCGAGCACGACCGCGGGGAGCAAGATCACAGGATTCGGTGACACGAGTTATCTGTTCACCAACAAGGTCAGATGGCACGTCGTCGTCACCCAGCGCTTCGACAATGGCCCCTTCCTGGCCCTGCAGCCTCCGCTCAGGGGCGGTGTCGGCCCTGCCGATACCGCCGCCTGGGTACCGGAATCACTCGTCGAGGTCGGCAACGTCAAGCCGTATCCGCAAATACCAGAACCTGTGGAATCCGGCCCCTCTCGACGCCGGCCTGACATCGAGCAAGGCCGGTCGCCTGCCGAGCCGAAGGCCGAGTGGCAGACATCGCTCCGTCGCGCTCACCATCTGGTCGGCTTCGACAACGGCCACGCGCTTCTCACCAGTGCGGTGAACGTCCAGGCCGACAGCCACCGTTGGGGTCCCGGACTCCTCGGCCAGCTCGGAGGGTACTCGTCCGCGGCACTCACGACCGTCGCCAGAACCGCGTGGTGGGCCACTGCACCCCTGTCCGGTGGGGTCGTCCAACGTGCGGAACAATTCCTCCGGAACTTCACGGCCGACCCCCGCCTGGCCGACGACTTCGACGTCCTGAACCGCGAGAAGGGCCTCAGCCTGCGAGAGCAGCTCGCACTCCGCCAGGCATTCTCCGCGCAGTCGCTGTCCGCACTCTTCCATCGGCTCCAGGACGCCGAAGTCCCCTACCGGATTACCGGCACCTCGGTCGCTGTGTCCATGCACGCCATCGGGCCGGCGGAGACCTTGAGCCACCGCACGGCCGCCCAGGACGAACTCACGGTGGCCGTGGCGGGCGTGTCCGGCACCCACACACTCCGATCTCGAAGATGGGATCTCACACCGACCCTGTCCGTCCTGACCAACAAACCTCTCGTCTCGCTTCCCCTGAACACCGCACATTTCAATTCCGAGGAGTTGTCCTTCGACCATTCGAATCCGGTCACCCTGACCCCGGGCGTACCGAGCCGTGACACTCCCGTCGCATCGCTCCCGAGGGACCTGGCTCCCTCCGAACCCGGGAGAGATATGGACCCGCCCGAACCCGGCAAGGTCAAGATCGCGGGTGCGGTCCTGCAACGCCAACCCGTCGAGTTCACCTTGCGGCACTGGGACGGCCATGGTCGGTACGGCACCCCCGTCCCCGTACCGGGTCACGTGCTGCTCTGGAGCGCCGCCACCGCTCCCACGGCCCCCGGTGCCGAGCACCCTTCCGCCGCACGGCCTTCGAGCTCCACACCGGGCTCTCTGCGCCGAGCCGCCACGGACGACTCCGCCGCACCGGCACCCCCGCCTCGCACCGGCCACGACACCGAGACTAGAGGCGAAGATCGTCTGGACCGTGACGCCGTCATTTCGGAGGCGTTTCGACCCACGGCCACCGAGGATCCGCAGCCCCTCCCGCCCGGCGCGAAGAGGACCGGCAAGCAGCCTGCATACCGTAGGGGCGGCCTGGGCATGCGGGTTGCTCTCGCTCGAGATCTGGCGCCCGAACTCCTTGCTCCGTTCTCCAACACAGATCTGACCGCGGCTCTGAGCCACCTGGAGCGCAGCGAGCAGTCGTCGCGGACGACCCTGGGCGACACCCCGGTGATGGACCGGGCTCGTGCCGAGCGACTGGCCACCGAGGCGCAGGCAGAGCACATCAGATCCCAGGCCGCGAGCGACCGGACTACTACGGACCTGCCCCCACGACCTGCCCTGACGTCGAGAACGGACGACCCTCGGCGGACCGACGGCGATCAGCCCTCCCCGATCGCGGACCGCACGGAGCGGGACACGGACGCGACCCACGAACCGGACGCGAGCACTCAACCCTCACCGCTGACCCACGCTCTGGGTGAGATCGGGCGGAACGGGGGGTTGTACTCCCACCCCACACAGCACGCAGCGATCAGACTCCGTGGACCCCGCTGGAGCCACCAGGACACCCGGACCCCGAACCGTCTGTCCGCTGCGCAATGGCAGGAGCTCCCTCCGGCAACGCGAGCGGCCGCGCGTAGCGAGCGCCTGCAGACCACGCTCGACCCACAGACGCTCGCCGAGACCGATCAGTCCCTCTTCCGAAGCATCGCGCGAGTGGGTCGGCTCGTGACCAACACTCCGCTGGGAAATGCCGAGGTGCTGGAGCAGTTGGGACGCCGCGATCCGGAGACACACGGGTACTGGGATCTCCAGGACGCGCGGGACCATGCACTCGGCCAGGCCGCCAGGAGCGCATTGACGGAGTACAACAATTCTCAGCCAGAACTGAGAGAAGCCACACGCGCAGCGCAAGTGCGAGCTGTCTTCGATTCCGGAGACAATCACGTTCAAACCGTCGAACAACTGCTGTCCTCCTACAATGGCGTGGCGATGGGCGGGAATCACGCGGCAACACCGATATGGACCTTCCTTGTCGAAAACATGGAGGTACTGCATCTGGACACGATCTACCTGGAAAGCATTCGAGGAGACAGCTACCAGGCCGACGTGGACGCATACCTGGGCGGTGACGCGGCAATGCCTGACCGACTCGATGCTTACATCCGTCTGCACGACAGGAACATCGAGAACAACGGCCTGCGTGCACTACTTGAAGCCGCCCGCCGGCACCACGTACGGGTAGTCGGCGTGGACGGCCGACCTGCCCGGAGGCCGCGCACAAGGACGACTGCAAACGATCGAAATAGCCCGGACTACCACCGTGCGGCGACGCTGAACACGTACATGGCTGGGCTGATACGCGCAGACCAGGCGGACAGGCCGGACAGGCGATACGTGGTCGCATTGGGTAACGCTCACGTCGGCACCCGCCCGGGTCCCAGTCATCAGGTCGACATTTTCGGAAGCATGTTCAATCCGGACGACACATTTCCCGGCGTTGACAATCTCCTCGGAATCCCGGCTCTCCTGCAAGACAACACCGCACATCTGCGACCCTACGCAACCACCACGAGAGAATCCACACCAGGCATCACACGAGGAAACCTTCATGCAGGGCAGGCCCCGGTCAGCCTTCTGACCCGTTCCGACTCCGATGACGAACCAATGTTCGTCACCATTTCGGACAACGACAGCGGCCTGGCCGGCGGATCGCAGAGCGACTTGCCCGAGATGCAGTACATGAACGATCTGACGTCCGCACCCAGAGCCCCTTAAAGAGCGTTTTGTCCTGGTGAGGTTGTTTGGTTCGGGGTTCAGGTGTCGCGCCAGTTGGGGGTGGATTCGCGGGTGAGTCTGCGGCTTATGAGGTCCTACATCGCAACGTGGATTATGGCTTCGGAGCGGTGGGGGTGGGTTTCGTAGTCGCGGGCCAGGCGGCGGTGATGCATGAGCCAGCCGAAGGTCCGCTCGACGACCCAGCGCCGCGGAATCACCTTGAAGCCTTTGACTCCCGGCTCGCGGTGGACGACTTCGACGTCGATGCCCAGACGGGCGCCGTGGTCGATGGCTTTGGTGCGGTAGCCGGTGCCGGCCCATGCTTTGGTCACGCGAGGGTGAGCGGCGGCGATGTGGGACATCAGGTGTATGCCGCCGACGTTGTCGGAGACGCTCGCCGCGGTGACCCAGACGGCCAGGAGCAGGCCGAGGGTGTCGACCCCGATGTGGCGCTTGCGGCCTGCGATTTTCTTGCCGGCATCGATGCCCTGGCCGGCCGCGGGCACGTTCGCGGAGGTCTTCACACTCTGCGCGTCCAGCACGCAGGCGGTCGGCTCGCCGTCGCGACCTTCGGCTTCCCGGAGCAGGCGACGCAGGAGACCGTTGAGTTGGTCGAAGATGCCCTCTTTTTGCCATGCGGCGAAGTAGCCGTAGACCGTTTCCCGGGGCGGGAAGTCGTGCGGCAGGTAACGCCAGGCAATGCCGGTGCGGTCGACGTAGAGGATGGCGTCCAAGATGCGGCGCAGGTCGTGCTCGGGTGGGCGGCCGATGTCCAGGCCCTTGCCCCTGCGCTCGGCCCGCCAGGCGGTGAGCGTGGGGCCGATCAACTCCCAGCGGGCATCGGAGAGGTCGCTGGGATACGGGCGTTGTCGCGTCACGTTGCGGTAGTACCGGCAGCCGGCCCGACCCTGCAGGGCGCAAACGGAGCCAAGCGGGGGCGCTCTGGGATCAGACAGGAGCGAACCGACGGAAACGGGCGGCCGAAGAGCGGCAGCTGCCCCATCCACCACATGGAACACCTTCGCCCCAGCAGCCTTCTCAACCCTTCCCGACGAAGCGCCACCAAACAACTTTACCGGGACAAAACGCTCTTTCAGCCCTCCGCCCCTGAACACTGGGGTCCCTCCCCAGTGCGAGACCACCACAGCTCCGGTTTCGTGGTCACCGATCCGGCCAGGTGACCCATACAGGAGGCTCCGTCATGTCCATCAACCTTCCCGTGGTCTTCGTCCACGGACTCTGGCTGCACAGCACCTCGTGGCAGCCGTGGACCGATCTGTTCCGCGAGGAGGGCTACGAGCCGTCGGCGCCCGGGTGGCCCGGTGACCCGGACACCGTCGAGGAGGCACGCCAGAACCCGGAGAGCATCGCCGGGCATGGCATCGACGACGTCGTCGAGCACTACGCGGCGCTGATCGCGGACCTGCCCGTGCGGCCCATCGTGATCGGCCACTCCTTCGGTGGGATGATCGCGCAGAAGCTGCTCGGCCAGGACCGAGCGGCGGCGGCGGTCGCGATCGACGCCGCCCAGATCAAGGGCGTTCTGCCGCTGCCGCTGTCCGCGCTGAAAGCGACGTTCCCCGTCTTCAAGAACCCGGCCAACAAGAACCGTTCCGTTTCACTGACCGCGGAGCAGTTCCGGTTCGCGTTCGGCAACGCCGTATCGGACGAGGAGTCGGCCGCCCTGTATGAGCGCTGGACCATCCCGGCGCCGGGCAAGCCGCTGTACGAGGCCGCGTCCGCCAACTTCAACCCGCACTCGCCGGCCAAGGTCGACACGGAGAACAACGGCCGCGGTCCGCTGCTGCTCATCTCCGGCGGCAAGGACCACACGGTGCCGGAGACCGTCACCCGGGCCACCCTCAAGCAGTACCGGCACTCCGAGGCCGTCACCGACATCCTCAACTTCCCCGACCGCGGGCACTCCCTGACGATCGACAGCGGCTGGCGCGAGGTCGCGGACACCGTCCTCGGCTGGCTGCGGAAGCAGGGGCTGGAGACCGGCCGATGAGCTCCCCTCACGCGCAGGCGTCCGGTGACGACGCGGGCCTGGCCGGGAAGACCGTCGTGGTCACCGGTGCCGGGCGCGGCATCGGCCTGGCCGTCGTCGAGGCCTTCCTCAGGGCGGGTTCTCGTGTCGTGGCGGGGTCGCGCAAGCGCACGGATGCCCTCGACGAGTTGGTCAAGCAGGGGGCCGAACTCACCGTCGTGGAGGCCGACCTGGCGACGCGAGAGGGTCCGGCGGCGCTGGTCGCCGAGGCCGTCGCGGCCCACGGCGGTGTCGACGTCCTGGTGAACAACGTCGGCGCGGTGCAGCCGCGGGTGGACGGCTTCCTTGGGGTGACGGACGAGGACTGGGAGCGGACGTTGACGCTCAACCTCCTGTCCGCCGTCCGCGCCACCCGGGCCGCCCTGCCGCATCTGCTGACCACCGGTGCGGGACGGATCGTCACCGTCTCCTCGGTCAACGCGCGGCTGCCGGACCCGCTGGTCATCGACTACGGCGCGGCGAAGGCGGCGCTGACCAACTTCTGCAAGGCCCTGTCCAAGGAGGTCGGGCCGCGCGGGGTGCGGGTGAACACCATCGGCCCCGGGCCGGTGGAGACGGCACTGTGGCAGGGCGCCGGCGGTGTCGCCGACACGGTCGGCCGGTCCCGGGGCGTCGACCCCCTGGAGGTGGCCCGGGGCGCGGCGGAGGAGTCGCTGACCGGCCGCTTCACCCGGCCGTCCGAGGTCGCCGATCTCGTGGTCTACCTGGCGAGTTCCCGGGCGGCGAACATCACTGGCGCCGACTTCGTCATCGACGGCGGCCTCGTCGAGTCCCTCTGACCGGCCGGCACGGCGCCGCGGTCACCCGGCCCCAGCGCTCCTCGCTTCCCCTCCGCGTGCCTTGGAGAGATCACATGACCGACCTGATGCTGCGCCTCCCGGGCGGCTCACGATGACGTCGGGGACAGGAATGACGAGCGCGTTCTTTCCAGCCTCCGGCCGAGGACCCGAACCTGAGCCGTTCTGGTTCCTCGGCGGCCGGGCGAGAATCCTGATCCCCGGCGGCATGACCGACTTCAGGTTCAGCCTGATGGAGTTCGTCCACGCGGTGGGCCACGGGCCTCCACATCACGTCCACGAAGACGAGGAAGCGGTGTGGTTCGTCCTCGAGGGCGAGGTGACCTTCTTCGTCGGCGACCAACGCCACGACCTGACGGCCGGGCAGGTCGCGTACGGGCCTCGCGGCGTCCCGCACAGCTATCTGGTGCGCTCACACGAAGGGGCGCGGATCGGGGTGCTGTTCAGCCCGGCCTGCGTCGAGGAGTTCTTCCGGGCCAATGGCACCCCGGTCGCCGAGGCCGGCGACCTGCCCCCGGAATTCGATCAGGCAACGGTCATGGCCTCCTCGGCCCCCTTCCATCTGCGCGTCACCGGCGCCCCGCCGCCCTGATGCGTCACACCACCACCGTCATGGCGCAGACAAGCAGACAAGCACACGAGCCAAGGAGATTCTCATGGCAGGCATCGCACCCGTCGGATCGACCGACGGCCGGCCGCGTCGCCGAAGGCTGATGTTCTCGGCCGTCGCGGTCGGGACACTGCTCGCGGTCCCGGCGCTGTCCGTCGCCACACCCGCCGGTGCGGCCTCCGCGGCGAAGGCCGTGACGACGTCGGCCAGGGCGAACACACCGAAGCCGACCGTGGTCCTCGTCCACGGCGCCTTCGCCGACTCCTCCAGCTGGAACGGGGTCACCTCACGACTCGAACGCCAGGGATACCCGGTCATCGCGGTCGCCAACCCGCTGCGCGGCCTCGCCGACGACTCCGCCTACCTCTCCAGCATCCTCGACACCGTCCCCGGACCCGTCGTCCTCGTCGGCCACTCCTACGGGGGCGCTGTCATCACCGACGCCGCCACCGGCCACCCGAACGTCAAGGCCCTCGTTTACATCGCCGCCTTCGCCCCGGACCAGGGCGAGACCGGTCTGGCCATTCTCGGGCAGTACCCCGGCAGCCAGCTCTCACCGGCGCTCACTGTCCGCCCATACCCCGGCGGACAGGACGCCTACGTCAACCCCACCGACTTCCGCCAGGTCTTCGCCGCCGACGTATCCGCCGACAAGGCCCGCCTCATGGCAGCCGGACAACGGCCGGTGTCACTGGCCGCCTTCGCCGAACCCAGTGCCACACCCGCGTGGAAGACCATTCCCTCCTGGTTCCTGGTCGCAGGCTCCGACCGCGCCATCCCGCCCGCCGCCGAACAGGCCATGGCACAGCGCGCGGGCTCCCACACCCAGGTGATCCGAGGCGCTTCCCACGCGGTCCTCGTATCGCATCCGGAGGCCACCACCCACCTCATCGAGGCAGCCGCGCAAGGCACCTCCTGACAGTTCGACGGTGACTTCGGTCCATGCCGACCGGATCGGCTGCTCCGTCCGGTTCACCGGGCGGAGCAGCCGATCCGCGAAAGGAACGACCATGCACTTCCCCTCCGGTCCACGTGCGTCCTTGCGGCGGTCTCACCGGCCAGCGGCAGCGACGGCGACGACCGCCTCCCGCGATCACGGCCCTCTGCCGGGACTGCTTCTCACCCTGACGGTCGGGACCGGTCTGGTCGACGCCGTCAGCTATCTCGCCCTGGGCCACGTCTTCGTCGCGAACATGACCGGCAACATCGTCTTCTTCGGTTTCGCGGTCGCGGGGATCGGTGCCATCTCCTGGAGCGCGACGTTGCTGGCGCTGGGCTGTTTCGGAGCCGGCGCGTTCTTCGGTGGGCGCCTCGGCGGCTCCCGCAGGACCCATCGCGGCCGACTGCTGTCCTACACCTGCGGGGGACAGTGCGTGCTCGTCGCCGTGGCGGCCGCGCTGGCCGCGCTCGCCGATCCGGCCCGGCGCGGCACGCAACTGGTCATGATCGCGCTGCTGGCCGTCCCGATGGGGGCGCAGAACTCCGTGGTCCGCCGCCTGGCGGTCCCCGACCTGACCACGACGGTTCTCACTCTGACGGTGGCGGGACTGTTCGCGGACCGGACCCCGAACGAAGTACGGCTGCGTCGCATCGCGTCGATCCTGTCGATGATGACAGGGGCGCTGGCCGGCGGCCTGCTGCTGCGCCACGGCCAGGTCGCGGCTCCGCTGTGGGCCGCCGCGGCCGTGCTCGCGGTGTGCGCGGTGACGGCCGACCGGCTGCGCCGGCGCGACACGGCTGAGCTCTGGGGCTGACCCGGTCCCCTCCGGCCCGTCTCCGTCGGGCCATCACCTCGCCGTCACGTCCACGGCCCGGTCCAGGTCCAGGTCCAGGTCCAGGTCCAGGTCCAGGTCCAGGTCCACCGGCCGGTGGTTCCCGCACCGCGGGCGCCCACGACTCCCTCACACTCTCACCCCACCATCCCGGCGTCGTCAGGCGCCGTTCCATCCGACTCGCGAAGGGGAACCGAGATGCCGTACATCACCGTCGGCCAGGAGAACTCGACCGACATCGAGCTGTACTACGAGGACCACGGGAGCGGGCAGCCGGTCGTGCTGATCCACGGCTATCCCCTGGACGGCCACTCCTGGGAGAAGCAGCTTCCGGCCCTGCTCGACGCAGGCCACCGGGTCATCGCCTACGACCGGCGCGGCTTCGGCCGGTCGTCGCAGCCGACGACCGGTTACGACTACGACACCTTCGCCGCCGATCTCAACACGCTGCTGACCGAGCTGGACCTCACCGACGCGGTCCTGGTCGGGTTCTCCATGGGCACCGGCGAGGTCGGCCGCTATCTGGGCATCCACGGCTCGCAACGCGTCGCCAAGGCCGCCTTCCTGGCCTCCCTCGAACCCTTCCTGCTCAAGACCGACGACAACCCCGAGGGCGTCGACAAGGGCGTCTTCGACGGCATCCTGGAGGCGGTCACCAAGGACCGCTACACCTACTTCACAGGCTTCTACGAGGCGTTTTACAACCTCGACGAGACGCTGGGCAAGCGGATCAGCGAGGAGGCCGTGCGTGCCAGCTGGAACGTGGCGGCGGGCGCCTCGGCGCACGCGTCGGTGGCCTGCGTGCCCACCTGGATCACGGACTTCCGGGCCGACATCCCCAAGATCGACGTACCGACGCTGATCCTGCACGGAACGGGTGACCGGATCCTGCCGATCGACTCCACCGGGCGGCCCTTCCACGCCCTGCTGCCCTCGGCCGAGTACGTCGAGATCGAGGGCGCCCCGCACGGCCTGCTGTGGACGCACGCCGACGAGGTCAACGCTGCGCTGCTCGCCTTCCTGAGCAAGTAGGCGCACCGCTCCCGGCCAACCGGTCGCGTCTCGGTGCGGGTCACCGCGGCTCCCCCCCCAGGGCAGCCCGCACCGAGACCGGCCCACCGACGCCCGCGGCCGGATCACGGCGGCCGCCCTCTCTCCGGGCCACGCCTCGGCCCTCGCTCTCCCACTCCGCTCCATCCGTTCATCAGAGGATCAAGCCATGTCCAGCGGAATCATCGGAGCCGGAACCGACACGACCCTCCAGGCCGGCCGCGCGGCACGTCCGTACGAACATCGCACCGCACACAACGAGCACCTCCTGTCCCTCCTGGCTGCCGACCACGCCAAACCGCTCCTCGCCTACGTCGAACGCATACTGAGCGACCGTCACATGGCGGAGGACATCGTCCAGGAGACCCTCATACGCGCCTGGAACCGCTCCGAACAACTCCTCGACAACGACGGGTCGTTACGCGGCTGGCTGGTCACCGTGGCCCGCCACCTGGCGATCGACCGCATCCGCAGCGCCTACGCCCGCCACGAGTCGCCCGGCTCGGAACACCGAGAAGTGATCCAAAACGACCACGCCGACGCTGTGTCGGCCTCGATCGACACCATGGCCCTGCTGCACCAGCTCTCGCCGGAGCACCAGGACGTCCTCGTGCACACCTACCTGCACGACAGGAGCGTGCTGGAGACCGCCCGGATCCTGGGCATTCCCGCGGGCACCGTCAAGTCCCGCCAGCACTACGCCCTGCGCCGGCTTCGCAACCGTGTGCGCACCCGTACGGCGGCCGAGCCCGCGACCGGGGCGGCGGCCGCCTCAGGCCGCGTCCCCGCATCCCGCGGCATCCCCTCGCCTCTCCGAACCGGCTCTCCATTCGCTCGGTGAGATGCCGTACGCCGCCCGGAACGCCCGGCTGAAATGGGCAGGGTCCGTGAAACCCCAACGGCGTGCCACCGCCGCGGCGGTGGGGGGACCGAGGAGCGGCGGGACACCTGCAGCACCTGCCCATCCGGAAGCGGTGCGGGAGACACACCGTTCAGGGTCGGGTCGTGTCGTACAACGCCACGCCGTTCGGGCCAAGTTGTGCGCTCCGGCCGTCCTGGTCGACGTACGCGTGGCCGCTGAGCTGCAGGCCTACATACACGAAGTCGAACTGTCCCGGGCGATCAGCCGCAAAGTGTGGTCGCCCTGACCGCGATCGCAGTCGACGGTGGTCGCCTGGAGCGGACCGAGCAGGTCGGTGCTGATCGTCCCGCTGACGGGCTCGCCCTCGGGGATCCGCAGCGGGACGAAGGTGCGGAAGACCTCCTCCTGCCAGTGCTCCAGACGCACACTGCCGGGCACGGACCGCACCGAGAACACAACGCTCATGCCAGGTCCCTCAAGGTTCACGACGCGAGCGTCGACGGGCGACGCCCAGCACCTGGACGACCGCAGACCCCAACGTCCGCCATGAAGTGTCGGTGGCCGTGATGGTCGCGGGCCCACGTTTCGGTCAGCCCGCCGTCGGCGAGTGCACGATGCGCACAGCACCGGTGCGCGGTGAGCAAAGGCGCCCGTCGCCCCGGTTCCTAAAGTGCGTTGTGTCGCAGCCCGACCAGCGGGCCCCGAACCGGGAGAGTCGCGGATGCCTTCCTACGGCGCATCGCCCGAGCTCGTACTCGAGCCGGTGGTTCGGGCGTTCACCCGCACCGCCTCCCTCATCGAACCGGGCGTGCTCGCCGACCGCAGGGCCGTCGAGCAGGAACAGTCCGGTCGGACCGCCGCACCGGAGACCGCCGAGGCGTGGTTGACGGTCCCTGGCGGCCCCACCGGACACGTGCCGGTGCGGATCGTCCGCCCGCGCGGCAGCACCGCCGTACTGCCGGTCGTCCTGTACGTGCGGACCGGGATGGGTGTTCGGCAGCGCGGGCGCCCGCGACCGGCTCGTTCGCGAGCCGGCGGTGGGGGCCGACGCCGCCAGGGTCTTCCCCGAGTACACACGTCCGCCCGAGGCCCGCTACCCGGTCGCCATCGAACAGATCCACACCGTCGCCTGGTAGCCGGCCGACGGGCGCGGGCCACGGGGGCTCAACGGCGACCCGATGGCCGTCGTCGGGGACTCGGCAGGCGGAAACCTGGCCGCGGCGGTGACACTGCCCGCCAAGGAACGCGGCAACGTCCGCTTCGCCCACCAGGTGCTCCCGTGCCCCGTCACCGACGCGGGCTGCGACCGCCGTTCCTACGCCCGGTTCCCCTCCGGACACCACCTGCACCGCGACACCATGCGGTGGTGCTTGGAGCAGTACGCACGCGACGCGCGAACACGCACGCTCGGCACCGTCTCGCCGCTGTGCGCCCCGCTCGACCAGTTGGCCGGACTGCCGCCGGGCCTCGTCATCACCGCCGAGGCGGACATGGTGCGGGACGAGGGCGAGGCGTACGCGGCCAGGCTCCGGGCCGCCGGTGTCCCGGTCACGGCCGTCCGCTCCCTCGGGATCATCCACGACTTCGCCGTGCTCGACGCCCTGCGCGGCTCCCAGGCCGCCGGAGGTGCCATCTCTCTGGTCTGCGACACCCTCCACAGCGTCCTTCACGACGCGCTGCCTGCGGCACTCCCCTCTAGAACCCGCGCGACACGACGAAAGGAAGTCTCATGGTGTGGTCCGGCATGTGCCGTGCGTCCGGGCCGTCGATGGTCGGACGCCTCGACGAGCGTGAGGCGATCGGCAGGCTGCTCGCGTCGGTCCGTGACGGCTTCAGCGGGGTGCTGGTGCTCAACGGCGACGCGGGGGTCGGCAAGTCCCGGCTCCTGGACTACGCCGCCGAGTCCGCCCAGGACCTGACGGTCGTCAGGCTGGTCGGTGTGGAGGCCGAGACACGACTGGGCTACGGAGCCCTGCACCGGCTCCTGCGGCCACACCTCGGGCGTCTGCCGACGCTGCCGCGACGGCAACGCGACGCCCTGAACGCCGCGTTCGGGCTGACCGACGCCGCCCCGTCCGACCGCCATCTGGTCGCACTGGCCGCGTTGACGCTTCTCTCGCACGCGGCCGCGGCGGCACCGATGCTGTGCCTGGTCGACGACGTGCAGTGGCTGGACCGCGAGTCGGCGGAGACCTTGGCGTTCGTCGGCCGGCGTCTGTACGCGGACTGTCTGGGGCTCCTGTTCGCCGGACGGGACGGCGGCGACCTCGATGTCTTCGGCGCTCTGCCCGCGCTCCGGGTGGAGGGACTCGCCGACATCGAGGCCAGGGCGCTGCTGAACGCCGGGGTGAGCGGGCACCTGGACCAGGCGGTCGCCGAGCGGCTCGTCGCCGGCACCGGAGGCAACCCGCTCGCCCTGCTCGAACTGGCCGTGAACCTCGGCACGGAACAACTGGCCGGCGTCACGGCGCTGCCCGAGCCGCTGCCGGTGAACCGGCAGCTGGAACTGCATTTCCGGCAGACGGCGGCGCTGCTGCCCGCAGACACCCAGACCCTGCTGCTGCTCATGGCCACGACGCCCACGGACGACCAGGCCGCGCTGTGGCGCGCCGCCGGCGCCCTGGGGTTATCGGCACGGTCGGCCGTGCCCGCTGTCGACGCCGGGATACTGACCCGCGGAACCGCCGTCGCCTTCCGCCACCCGCTGATCCGGTCGGCGGTCCACGCGGCCGCGTCCATCGAGGAACGGCGGCGTGTCCAGGCGGCGCTGGCCGCCACGAGTGCCCCCGAACGCCGGGCCTGGCACCGTGCGGAAGCGACCGACGGCCCGGACGACAGCGTGGCGGCGGAGCTCGAAGCCGCCTCCGAGCTGGCCCAGGCCCGTGGCGGATACTCCGAACAGGCCCTGGTCCTCACCCGGGCGGCGGAGATGACCGCGCATCCGGGCAAGCGGGCCGAGCGCTACCTCCACGCGGCGACGGCCCACCTCACCTCCGGCAATCTCGCAAAGGTACAGACGCTGATCGAACTCGCCAGTCCCGACCTGGCGGGACCGGAAGCCCGCGTCCACGCGACACGGCTGCGGGCGTCCGTCGAGATGATCCGGTCCCGCCCGCGTGAGGTGCCCGCGATGCTGCTGGAGGCGGTGGCCGACCTTCGCACCACCGATCCGATGGCGAGCTGGGACCTGCTGCGCGAAGCGGTCCAGGCCACGATCATCGGTGGCCGCATGATCACCGGAACGACACCCCACGAGGTCGCCAAGACCGCCGCCGACGCCTGGCGCGACAGCGAACTGCCGGCCTGGAGCCCCGATCCGCTCATGGCGGCACTGGCTCGCTCCATCGCCTACGGATACGCCGAGGGAGCCCCGGCCCTGGCCGCGGCCCTCGCCCGGCTGCGCGCCGCCGACGAGCTCCGGGAGCAGGACGCCTTCAGCGTCATGATCAGCATCGCGGGCGACGAACTGTGGGACATCGAGGCCAAGCGGGAACTCCTCCAGAAGCTGGTGGCGGCGGACCGCGGCCGCGGCGCGCTCTACGGACTCAGCCTGGCGCTGCTCGCACTCGCCAAGGTGGAGATCTGGGACGGCCGCTTCGCCGCAGCCGAGAGCTGCTACAGGGAGTCGGACGACTACCTGGCCGCGACCGGATACTTCAGGTCGGGAGACTTCCACAAGATCCTGCTCTATGCCTGGACCGGGCAGGAAGCCGAACTGCGGGCGGCGGCGGCCACGATGCGCGCCATGTCCCAGGAGCAGGGGACCGGAGTGACCTACCGGTGGGCCGGCCAGGCCCTGAGCATCTTCGAGATCGGCAGCGGCCGGTACCAGGAGGCGCTCGACGCCCAGCTCGACATGTTCGACGATCACCCGGTGGCCCTCGGCGATATGAATCTCGCCGGAATGGTCGAGGCCGGGCTTCGCGTCGGCGACCGTGGGGCGGCCACCATGGCCATGGAGCGCCTGGAGGAGCGCGCGCCACTGGCCGGTACGCCGTGGGCGCTGGGGCTGCTCGCCCGGTGCCGGGCCCTGATGAGCGACGACGACGAGGCCGAGCAGCTGTACAAGGAGTCGATCGCGCACCTCGAAAAGGTCCCGGTGGCCGTGGAACTGGCATGGTCGCGGCTGCTGTTCGGCGAGTGGCTGCGCCGCCGCAAGCGCCGTGCCGACGCCAGGGTCCAACTGCGGGCCGCCTACGAGTCCTTCGAGTCGTGGGGAGCCGCGCCCTTCGCCGAACGGGCACGGGTGGAGCTGCAGGCCACCGGGGAGACGGCACGCAGACGGACGGTCGCCACCCAGTTCGACCTCACCGCGCAGGAACGGCACGTGGCGTCCCTGGCCGCGTCAGGGCTGACGAACACGGAGATCGCCACTCGGTTGTTCGTCACCACGTCGACGATCGAATTTCATCTGAGCAAGGTGTTCCGCAAGCTCGGCATCACGTCGCGCAAGCAGATAGAGGGCAAGCTGAGCAGAGCTGATCTCGGCGATCGGCCGCCGCCGGGACGATGACGGACATCAAGGCCCTGCCTCGGACCGGGACCGCTCCCCGGTGCGAGTCGAACGTCGGCTGCTGTGGAATATGACGGATCGGCACCACCGCTGCTGGTGGGGCGACACGAGTGCCAGGAGGCGGCGATGACAGGATCCGGAGCGCAGGGGATGACGGATCACGCCGGCGTCCCGTTGACCCACGGCCGGCCGCGGGTCAACGGGGTCCACCTGCACTATGCGACGGGTGGAAGCGGCGACGCGGTCGTCCTGATCCACGGCGTGCCGAAGACGATGTTCTTCTGGCGCCATGTCATCCCCCTGCTCACGCCGCACCACACGGTCGTCGCGGTGGACCTGCGGGGCTTCGGCAGCTCCGGACGTCCGGCCACCGGCTACGACACGCAGACCCTGGCCGCCGACATCGCCGCCCTCATGGCGACGCTGGGACACGACCGGTACCGGGTGGTCGGAGAGGACTGGGGTGCCGCGGTCGCCTACGCCGTGGCGGCCTTCCATCGGCCTCACGTCGTCCAACTCGTCTTCCAGGAGACGCGGTTGCCCGGCCTTCCGGCTCCGGACCTCGGACCGCTCGACGCCGAGGACCCCCGCAACGGCTGGCACCGCTCCTTCTTCGGCCTGCCGCACTACCCCGAGTTGCTGCTGACCGGCCGGGAGCGCGCCTTCTGGACGTACTTCATGCGGCGGATCATGTGGGACCCGAGCGCGTACACAGATGCCGACGAGGACGAGTACACCCGGGGCCTCGAAGAACCGGGCGGCAACCACGCGGTCTTCGAGCTGTACCGGGCGACCGAGACAGACGCCGCCCAGAACCGGCCCGAGTTCGCCGTCCCGCTGGAATGCCCGGTCCTCGCCGTGGGAGGGCGCGCCTACCTCGCGGCGGAGCCCGGTGAGCAGATGGCACGCGTGGCGACGAAGGTCACGCCCGTGGTGATCGAGCGCGCTGGGCACAACATCCCGCTGGAAGCTCCCGACGAACTCGCGCGCTGCTACCTCGACTTCTTCGCGACCGCCGAAGACTGACGGCTGGGCACGCATCTCGTGATGCAGTCCCGGTCCCGCCGCCTGCCGACCGTGGGCGGCGATGTCCGTTGCCGTCCCGCTCCGGCGTCAGGGCTTCCAGGTACCAAGGAAGGACGCGATGCGGGTGGCCGTGCAGCGCGGGTTGTTCAGCTCGCGGGCCAGTGCGGTGAGCTGCTCGCGTGTGGGGTTCACCGGGATGGTGCGGCCTCGAGATACATGACGGCCACAGCGCAGGCGACGGTGAGATTCGAGCGCTCCAGCCAGCGGCAGCGGCCCGGCCTGTGCACCAGGGCGGCAGCGCGGGCGTAGGGGCCGTCGTAGACCGGGGCGTCCAGGAGTTCGCCGCAGTGGCGGGCGACCGCGGGGACGGGCACGCCGTAGTCGTCGGGGGCCGGGTCACGGTGCCCGGCCCGCTCCGCCACCTCGAGGATCCAGGACTCGTCGACGTACAGAATCACGCGGCGGCACCTGGCACCTGCCTAGGCACCGTCACCTGCGGCTACGGCTACGGCTACGGCTACGGCCAGCAACTCCGCTGCGCCGCCCTGGCGAAGGGAGAACTGCACCGCGAGGACTACACCCTGACTGGCGGTCGATGCCGGCCCGCGGCATCGCGATGGTAGGACCCACGGGCCAACTCGAACTGGACATCCGGGCCATGCACCACACCCACGACACCCCGACGCCGCCCGAGTAGACCGCCCACGATCGGACGTCGAGGGGAGGGCGATCTTCCCTTCGTCGCAGACTCGGCGCCCCACCTCCGGCCCGTGGTCGGGGCCGAAGGCACTGGGTCTGCCGCTCGCGGGCGCCGCCAGGTCAAAGGGCTCGGCGGCGAGTTCGGCCCTCTCGGCATTTGCCCGAAGGCGCAGCGAACGACGCAGAGCGGGCAACCGTGCGCCGCGCCGGGCAGAGCGCCGTCTAGATTCCTCATACATAACCGTTAAGTAGCTCGCCCGCCCGCCGCCGATGGCCGGCCGAAACGGATTGCCACACCTGCGGCGACATCCGAGATCGACCGACCGCCCGTTGAGGTCACGATCGCCCCGCTCCGTTCGAGAGCTGCAGAGCCACCCCATCCGACCGCACGCGCACCCGCACGCATCACTTGGCCCCCGACCGAGATCCCAGTCAAGGAGACCGTCGATGTCGTCATCTGGCATGAATTCTTTTACTCTCACCCCTCAAGATGTGACGGGACGAAGCCGTCTTCATTTCAACGAGGCGGCAAGCTGCGACGATTTCATCGACAAGTGCCGTCTCCTTGACGCCGCCGCGGCGGGAACCACCGGGACCAAGTGGATTGTCCGTGGGCTGGTCAAGGATCCGATGTCGGCGGCTGAGATCGGCGAAGCGCTCGGATTCGACAGCCCCGTGGAAGTGACGTCTTTCCCCACGTCCACCGAGTTCGGCACGGGCTCCTTCCTGTGGGTTGCCCGCTGTGCACCCGACCGCATCCCGTCCCTCGCCCATCAGCACCAGACGCTGGAACGGATCCGCAAGGTCTACGAATACAGCAGGTCGCTGAACGAACGGTTCCACGACGAAACCGATGCGCTGCTGAACAAGGCGGCCAACGCAGGTCTACGCATCGTCTGCAACGACCCGAGGAACGAGTGGGGAAGGAACGCGGTCGACGCCGACGTCTTCACACGCCTGATCACCAACCTCTTCTACTACGACGAAGAGACGGCGGGGCGCATGCTTCGCGGGCAGGGCTACTCACCTCTCGGCCACTACCTCTTCTCGCTCAAGAACAACGAGGGCACCCCGCTCTGCTTCTTCATGATCGCCGAGTGGCCGTGGGGATTCGAGGCCACCTATACGATGATCGATGCCAGGTACGCCGGGCCGGCACTACGCATGGGCGCCGCCAGAGTCTTGATGATTCTGGCGAGTGCACTGTTCATGAGCCGCCACGGCAACGACTCACTGGTGTACGGCGAGGCCAATTACTTGAACATGCGCCCCTGCGTCCAGTCCGGTTACGAGTCGCAGCCCCCGGAGATACTCGGTGGACCACATCCGGTGCACACCAACATCGACTGGGCAGACAGCCCCGTAGGCTCGTTCGGCGACGATTCGGGCAGGTCGGCCACCCGGTCGCCCAGGTTCGGCGAGACCGAATACACCAGCTACATGGTGGGTCGCCTCAATCCCGAGAGAGTCGCACCCTTCATCGGGCGTGCATTTGAATTCCTGGACGTCCGGTGACCGCTCAGCAGGCTCCCGGAAGAGTCTTGCCTCGACACCTGTGACGCGAGTGCGTCCGACGTACGCTCGCGTGTTCGCCGACGCTGGGTCCACGCGGCGACGTCGGAGTCCACCCGCCCGTAAGGGAGGGTCTGATCAAGTTCCGTAGGTGTCCGGATCTTGGCGATGGCTCTCTGCCCGCATCTCCGTGAAAGATCGTGCCCCGAGCTGCGATCGGTCCCGTCCAAACCAACATCACATCAGCCGCCGCAACGAACTCGACGACCAGGCGGGTGAAACAGCTGTTGTTAGAAGACCACGGCATCTGGGTGCCTCAGGCGACGTTGCCGTAGTACTCGGATGGGAAACGCCCATAGCCAGCCGACGCTGGCAAGCCCAGCAGCGATCACCCCGATGAGGTCGTGCCACCAGGCATCGCCCCCACCCGGCGGGTATACCTCGTCACCACCCGTGTCGACAGCGGGAGCGGCTTGACCGATCGCAAGGTCCGGGCTTCCGAACATGCTGATCCGCGTACGCCTGTCGCTGCCGTCTGTGGACGAGAAGGTCCCGACTTCGTTGCATCCGTTGTGGCTGCAGAGGATGTTCGTCGCTGTCCAGCGACCATTTTGCCCGTGACCGTCGTGCGCGGACAGGGCCGGGATCAGCAAGGCAATCAGGGCCACGAAGACCACTACTGCGCATGGGCCAGCGATGTAACGCCACCAGAAGCTTCGCCAGCCCGGAAAGTACACGCCGCGCACCTTACGCGTTGGTCTGGGATGTGTAACAGGGTGCCGTGGGGCTAGGCCGGCAGCTCGCCACAACAAGATCGTTCATGCAACTCCGGTCAGAGCCTTGGTGATGCCCAGGATGGGGAATGCGGCACTACCCACCCGTCGATCCCCACGTGCTCATGGCCACCGAGGTGACCCGTGCCGTCTCCGGCGTTCCCTCGCCGCCACTTGAGCAGGTGACGGCGGATTCCGATGACCTCCAACAGTGCACCGGCGGCACGCTGGCCCCACTCGGCAAGCTCGTCGATGCTCCGGGCTCCCGAGACGACCGCGCAGGCGCACACCCGTAAGAGTGATGTCACAACCCGACCAGCCGCACAATCCCTGAACATGCAACCGCCCTGCCGGTAAGGGCCGTTGCCGTCCCCCACCGCTCCGGATTCCGTTCGGACCGGCATCGGCACCGGGGCGGGCGTCCGCGGACAGTCGGCACCCGACGAGATACCACCTTCGGAGCGCGGACGCAGTGTCGACATGCGTCCGGGAGGTGCGGCCTTCGACAACGACCCAGGCGACCCGCCACCCTGATGGCGGGTCGCCTGGGTCGTTGGACCTTCGTCTACGACGACTCCGGATACACCTTCGACGGCACGGCCGGAGCCCTCGCCGCCGACGGGCGAACGGCCGTCACGACGGTGCACATCATCGACGGGCACGCCCGCCTCGCCTACGCCACGAACGACGAGGAGATCGAGGAGATCGTCCCTCGACGGTCTCGATGCGAAAAGGGATCTTCTCAGCATGCCCGCCGGGCTGAGCTCAGCTTTCGAGGCGGCGGGCGGCGCCGAGTAAGGAGCTCGAACGCGGGCACGTCGACAGTCTGATCGGCATGCGGGCCGCCTGCCTGCTGCCACGTCTCGTGCTCACGCTGCACGACGTCCACCGACTGCCGCTGCTGACGGCACAGCGCCATGAAATCGACTGAACGCGGCCCCTGAGCTGCCGGACGGGCGTGAATGCCTCAAGACCTCTCGGGCCACCCCAGTCCCTGACAGCCACCGGTTGGCGTACAGCGCTGGGGTGCAGCCCCGATTCGAGCGCCGCTCACCCGGTGCTGTCCTGACGTCGTCGGCGATCACGGCTCGCGTGATCGTGAGCGCGGCCCGTTCGAGGGCTGTCCAGAGGTGGGGGAAACCATGACATCCATGCCAGTGGCCGGTATCCGAGCCGGCGCTCCGGAACAGCCCGCGGATCTCGTCCTGCGCAATGCGAAGATCTTCACCGGCGATCCGAGGTGCCCGGCCGCGACGGCGCTCGCCGTCCGGAACGGTTCGCTGACCGCCGTCGGCGGGGACCGGGAGGTCGCTCCGCTGGTCGGTCCGCGGACCCGGGTGATCGACGCGCTGGGGCGCCGCGTCATACCGGGCCTGAACGACTCGCACAACCATGTCATCCGCGGCGGGCTGCATTTCGTCCTCGAACTCCGGTGGGACGGCGTGCGGACTCTGCGTCAGGGTCTGGCGATGGTGCGGGAACAGGCCGCACGCACGCCGCCCGGCCAGTGGCTGCGGGTCGCAGGCGGCTGGAGCGTCGAATCGTTCGAGGAGCACCGCATGCCGACGCCCGCGGAACTGAACGCCGTCGCACCCGACACCCCCGTCGTCGTCACCCACCTCTACCAGGCCGCGGTCCTCAATCGCGCCGCGCTGCACGCCGCAGGCATCACCCGTGACTCCCCCGACCCCGTGGGCGGCCAGATCGTCCGCGGCCATGACGGCGAACCCACCGGGGTGCTCCTGGCCGCGCCGGGCGCACTGCTGCTTTATTCGACCCTGGCCAAGGCCCCCGTCCTGGATCCCGAGGACCAGAAGAGCTCCACCCGACAATTCCTCCTGGAGCTGAACCGGTTCGGGTTGACGTCACTGATCGACGCCGCCGGCGGTTTCCAGGACTTCCCGTCCGGCTACCGCGCGGTCACCGACCTGCATGCGGCCGGCGAGCTGACCGTGCGGATCGCCTACCACCTGTTCCCGCAGACCCTCGGCCAGGAGATCGACGACCTGCGCCGCTGGATCGCCATGGTTCGGCCCGAGGACGGCGACGAGTGGCTGCGGCTCAACGGCGCCGGGGAGAACCTGACATGGGCTGCGGGGGACTTCGAGAACTTCGCCCAGCCACGCCCTGAACTGAGCCCGTACGAGGCCGAGTTCGAGAAGGCGGTCCGGCTCCTGATGGAGAGCGGCTGGGGTTTCCGGCTGCACGCCACGTACGACGAGACGGTCCGCCGTGACCTCGGTGTCTTCGAGAAGCTGGCCTCCGACGGCCTCTTCCCCGCCGGGAACCGCTGGCTGTTCGACCATGTGGAGCTGGTGTCGGAGAAGAGCCTGGACCGCATCGCGGCACTCGGCGGGGCGATCGGCGTGCAGCACCGCCTGGCGTACCAGGGCACGTCCTTCCGTGACCGCTACGGCTCCGTGGCCGCGGAGTCAGCGCCTCCGCTGGGCGCGATGCGTAGCCGCGGTCTGCACGTCGCCGCCGGGTCGGACGCCACCCGGGTCTCGACGTACAACCCGTGGGTCGCCCTGTACTGGCTCGTCTCCGGTTGCAATGTCGCCGGCGTGCCGCTGCGGTCGGGGAGCAACCGCATGAGCCGCGCCGAGGCCCTCACCTCGTACACCGTCGGGGGTGCCCGGTTCACCGGCGAGCAGAACGTCAAGGGCGTCCTCGCACCTGACTACTACGCCGATTTCGCCGTACTGAGCGACGACTACTTCGAGATCCCCGAAGAGGGGATCCCCGAGATCGAGGCTCTGCTCACGGTGGTGGGCGGCCGGATCGTCCATGCGGCCGGCTTCTTCGAGGGCCTGGCTCCGCCCGTTCCGCCCGTCCGGCCCGAGTGGAGTCCGGTCGCGCATTTCGGCGGCTATCAGACGGACCGCGGTCTCAGTCGTTCCGGGCTGCGCCAGGCCGAGGGTGTCCGGGACGCCGCCGCCGAATCCGCCGAACACCTCGACTGGCGCCGGCGGACCGGCAGGGTCGCCGACCCACACCCTCAGGCCGACAGCCTCGGCCCGTGCCACAGCTGAACACCTCTGCCCGCTCAGCACCTCCAGTCCTGCTCATCGCATGGAAAGGCATTCAGATCCTCATGTCGCGTGAACTGCACTCCCCCACCGGCCGCCGCCGATTCCTCAAGGGCGCAGCCGGCGCCCTGACCGTCCCCGCCGCCGCCGGCCTCCTGGGCACCCTCGCCCAGCCCGCCCACGCCGCCGACACCAACCTGCCCGACTTCGCCCCCGTCCCCACCGCTGCGGTCGGACCCACCCCCAACGCCGACGGCTACCACGTCGGCCGGATCGACGGACACCTCTACTGGGTCACCGACTCCTACTACCAAGCCATGTTCCTCACCACCACCCACGGCGTCGTCCTCGTCGACGCACCCCCCACCATCGGCCACAACCTCCAGCGCGCCATCAACGACATCACCCGCGCCAACGGCCGCCCCAGCAAAGTCACCCACCTCGTCTACTCCCACTCCCACGCCGACCACATCGGCGCAGCCGGCCTCTTCGGAGACGACACCATTCGCATCGCCCACCACGAAACAGCCCGACTGCTGGCCCGCGCGAACGACCCCAACCGCCCCCTGCCCACCCTCACCTTCCGCGACAAGCACCGTCTCAGGATCGGCGGAGAAACCCTCGACCTCGCCTACCACGGCCCCAACCACTCCCCCGACAACATCTTCATCCACGCACCCGAATACGACACGCTCATGCTGGTCGACGTCCTCTATCCCGGCTGGGTCCCCTTCAAGAGCCTCGCCGTCTCCCAGGACATCCCCGCCTGGATCCAGGCCCAGCACATCGCCATGGACTACCCCTGGAACACCTTCGTCGGCGGCCACCTCGGGCGCCTCGGCACCCGCACCGACGGCACTCTCCAGATCCAGTACATGAACGACCTCGACGCCAGCACCCGCAACGCCATCACCACCGTCGACCCCACCCCCTACTTCGCCAAATACGGCGCACAGGGCAACTCCTGGGCCATCTTCAAAACCTTCCTCGACGCCGTCGCCGACACCGCCGCCACCCCCATCGCCGCCAAATACACCGGCATCCTCGCCGCCGCCGACGTCTTCACCCACGACAACGCCTGGACCCTCCTCGAATCCCTCCGCATCGACACCGGCATCCTCGGCCCCTTCGGCAACCACCCCTAACCCACTGGGGTACCACCCCTAACCCACTGAGGTACCACGCCCTGGCCGCACATCCACACGAGATGGATGTGCGGCCGTCGTGGCTGCACAACCCTCTGTTTCTCGCGTTTCCGCGCACGAATTCCCGATCTGACACATCCGAATGAGCGCCGCCACAGCATCCGGGACCGCACGACCGCACTGGGCCGGCGGTCGAAGTGGAAGAGGGCTGACGCAAGGCATCTGCCGGTTCGCGGACCGGGTGCGGGGCGGCTCCTCGCGACTGTCGGATCATGAGCGCGCGTCAGGGCTGGCGCCGGACGAACGGGCATCCAACCGGGGTGAGGTCAGACCTTCCGTCAGGGAGGCCGGGTGGACTCGCGTGGGACGCCGCCTGGACCGACAGTCTCGACGGAACCGGGAGGACCGGACGCCGATCGTGCCCTCCCACGAGGTCAGCGGTGTGCTGGCCGGGCTCGGTCCGACGGTGGGTGATCCCACGGTGGGGGACGAGGTGTACGGACCGACCCCGTTCACCCAGGAAGGGGCCGCAGCCGCGTATGGCACCGTCCCCGCGCGGGTGCTCCCGGCCAAGTCGGCGGGTCTGAGCCACACCGAAGCGGCGGCGGTCCCGGTGGTGGCGCCCACAGCCTGGCAGGCTCTGGTCGGCAACGCCGCGCTGGCCTCCGGGCGGCATGTGCCGATCCACGGTGGGGCCGGCGCGCGGGCTCCCTCACCGTGCTGATCGCCGCGGCGCGCGGGGCACGTGTGACCGCGACCGCCGCGGCGGAGGACAGCAGTTCGTCTCCCGGCTCGGCGCGGACCGGGTCTTGGACCTACACGGCCGACCGCTTCGAGGAGCACGTGCACGACGCCGACGGCGTGCTGGACGCGGCCGGCGGCGAGACGCAGGCCCGCTCCTGGGTCGCGCTGCGGCCGAGCGGAACCCTGGTCAGCGACGTCCAGACGCCCGAAGCCGACAAGGCCGCCGCACACGGTCCCGCGGCGTGTTCTTCGTCGTCGAACCGGACCGCACCGGACTGGAGGCGATCACGGCTCTGATCGACAATGGCCGCCTCGAAGCGGTCGTCGCCAAGTCGTTCCGCTGCCGGAGACGCGCACCGCGTACGAGACCCTGCGGACGCAGCATCCGTGGGGAAGGTCGTCCTCGGCGTGCGTGAGGACCGAGAGACATTGAGGGTTCTTTTCCACCGAGACATTCGGAAGTGAACGGGGTCCCCCATCCGCCGATCTTCCTCAGTGAGCCTTGGCGTATGCCTCACGGATGCTGGCGGGAACGCGGCCGCGCTCGTTGACCTGGAGGTCGTTCTCTCGCGCCCAGGCTCGCAGTTCCTCGGCGCTCAGCCCATCCGACGCCTGATTCCGCGAACGCCCCTCACGCTTGGTTCGGCCTACTTTGCGACCACCGGCGATGAACGGCTCCAGCGCCTCGAAGAGCTTGTCGTAGTTCTCCGAGACGAGGTCGATCTCGTAGTGGACCCCATCGAGCGAGAACGTGTGGGTCTGGACCTCATTCGATTCCGCGCCGGTCAAGTCGTCCGTGTATACAGTGACAATTTTCTGAGCCATAACCGGAGGTTACCAGCTCGCACCTTCTTATCGAAAGTCGCCAGAAATATCCGGGACTCGAAAAATGGAGAGCACCTTTCACTGATTCCCGGGAGGCGTACCGCTCACCCGCACATTCATCGCGCATACCGGGACGGCCACCTGCCGCCACTCAGTCATGACGGCCCGACGCTTTGTTCACTTTTCCGCCAATTACGAAGCGGGTCCATCGAGTACGCGGCGACCCAACTGCCGGAATTCGGGCTCAGTTCGAGAGCCGAAGCCGAGGAAATGGAGATGAGGGCACCGTGCTCCTCAGGACGTCACCCGACCGATCCAGGGATCGGACCGCTTCCTCCTACTCGGTGAGGAAACAAGTGCAGCAGCAGTGCTTTCGCCAGGCACAGCTCACGTGCCTTGTTCGGGGCTACCCGCGGACAGCCCGGCCACGCCGGGAGTGCGGCAGGACGGGTGTCACTGAGGGAACGCGCCCTCGCGCGACAGAGTAGGAGGGGCGCCCTACGGCCTCGGGTCCGTGTCAGCGGCAGGTTCCGGCAGGACCCTCGCCGCCGCCGTCCGGTGCACCTGACTCAGACGTTCTTGATCCGCGGAGATGTCGAAGTGCAGCTTGATCATGTCGGAGACGAGGACGCTCCCGGTCTCCAGGGCGGCGTTCCAGGTCAGGCCCCACTCCGAGCGCGAAATCTAGGCATGCCCTCGAAGCCGGCCCGCTCGAACGCGTGCCCGTCGGTCGCCGCCCCGTTGAACTCCAGGTCGATGCTCGGCGGCCAGGTCACGCCGAGGATCGTCAGGTCGCCGGTGGTCCGGAGGCCGTCCCCGCCCAGAGCCTCGGCGCAGGCCCGTTCCACAGGACCGACGGCGCGGCATCCATGCGGGTCCGCCAGTGCCCACACCGCCCGCGGCCGCGCGCATCCCCGAGTCACCGACTCGGGCAGAAGGTCTGCCCGACATACTCGGGCCTTCCTCTTCGGCGGGCCGCGCCCTGCACCGCGCAGAAGACTGGCCCCGCGTCGCGGACACGGACATCTACCGTGCCCGACGCATGCCGGCCAACCCTCGGCATCGCACATCGGTAAAGGATCCAGAAAACGATGAAGTCCATATTCAAGACTCCGGTACGTGCCGCCGCGGCCGTCGGAGCACTCGCGGGCGCGCTCACCTTGGGCCTCGCCGGCTCGGCGTCCGCGTCCTCGGTCCCCGCCTGGCAGCTGGAAGTCTGCTCCTGGGGGAACTACCAGACCAACGTCTACTGGGGCAACGGCGGCTTCATGGGCGTCCCGGCCGGGCAGTGCCAGACCGCCTACTGGCAGCGCACCAGCGCCACCAGCTACACGGTCCACGTCGACGCCTATGTGAACAACGGCGGTTACATCGCCGGCGCCGACGTCGACATCGCCCAGGGCGCCGGCCTGGCCTCCGGCGGAACCGGCGGCGCCCCCTACCTCTGGTCGTTCTGACCGGACTCCCCCAAGGCTCGCCATCAGGATCAGGCACCCCTCGCCGTCGGCGCGAGGGGTGCCTCGGCCCTGGCACCCGTCCCCGCCGCCGAGGGGGCAGCGGCGCGAAGGGCAGCCTCGGGCGGAAATCCGGGCAGTAGACGGCCGCCGCCCGGATCGGCACTGTATTCAAATCGGCCGCACGGCACGGCACGGAGTCGATCACCTGACGCGCGCCCAAGGGAGCGTTCTCCGCCACATCCGCAGGCACATCGCGGACCCCGGATCCGCGCCCACACTCCAGGAGATCGGCGAGACCCTCGGCATGCCCGGTCGAGGGAGCGTCCACTACCAGCGCGTCGAACCGGAGACGAAGCGCGCCGTCGTCCGCACCCCCGGGACACCGCCGCGTCATCCACCGACATCGTCAGCGAAAGAGGTCCGTCATGCCCATCCCCGGTTTCCCTCCGGCCGCACTCGATTCCGAAGGGACTGCCGGCCTGGATCGCCGACCTGGCCTCCTTCGATCCGAACCACATCCTCCACGTGGTGCGCGGCATGGAACCGGCGCAGGCGCTCCGGACCCTGGGGGCCGATGCGGAGTCGATCAGGTCCTGCGTGCTGCCGGACAGCAATCCGAGTGAGCGCGAGTCACTCCCCTTCGCCGTGCTGGGCGACGAAGCGTGGGGTACTGCCGCACTGCTGGCGGGACGGGTCGGAGAGTGGACCTTCGTCTACGACGACTGCGGAGTCACCTACGACGGCACGGCGGAGGCCCTCTCCCGCGACGGGCGGACGGCCGTCACGACTGTGTACACCGTCAACGGGGACGCCTGCCTCATCTACGCCGTCAACGGCGCGGCGGTCGCGAGCATCTACCCCGACGACCTATCCCTGGAGGAAGACCTCCCCGGCATCCCCGCCGAACTCCGCGCTGCGATCGAAGCTGCCGGAGTCGCCGACTGGGAAGATCTCGAACCCGGAGAGGTCGACAGCCTGATCGGCATGCGTGCCGCCTGCGCTCTGGCGGGACTCGCCGTCACCCTCGACGATATACGCCGGATACCTCTACTGATCGCGCCGCTCCACGAGCCCGACTGACCCTCCTCACCAGGCCGTGAAGGAGGACGGCCTGAACGATCAAGGGAGCCCGCGCCGCTGGCTCCCGCGGGTTCAGCCCTGCGCCGAGAAGGCGGAGGACGCCGTGGCACCGGCCGCCTGGAGCAGGAGACGGCCCAGGGCGCGCGCCTCGTCGGGGCTGAGCGCCGCCCATGCGCCGGGCACGCCGCCACGGGCCTCCCCCACGTTCAGCGCAATCCGGTGAGCCGGCCGGTCCGGGCGGCCGATCCGCAGCTGCCGCGCCTCGAACGTCATCATTGCTCCACCCGCTGCGTGACGCCCGCTTCGGTACGGTCACCGAGGAACTCGTACCACCGCCGCTCCAGGCACACGTAGCGCACATCCGCCTCGACGAGGCTGAGGAATCCCGACACGGTCTCGGCGAGCCGCTCTTGAAGGCCCGCGTCGGCCAGCCTCCCGTCCTCGGCGAACGCCTGGTGACTCGCGGCCAGGCTGAACATGTCCGGGTAGACGCGCGTGCCCAGGTGTTCCAGGGGGATCCGCAGCGCCCACAAGCCGCGGTTCCCGCCCACCAAGGACGGCGAGGCCGACACGAGCAGCGCGTGCTTCGTCTTGAACGGCTGCGGCCGGATGCGGGAGACCCAGTCGATGGCGTTCTTCAGGACGCCCGGCACGGAGGCGTTGTACTCGGGAGAGGCGATGACGAAGGCATCGCTGGCGTCCAGTCGGTCGCGCAGGTCCAGAGCGCCGCGCGGCAGCCCCTCGGCCGCTTCCACGTCGCCGTCGTACAAAGGCATGTCGAAGTCGCGCAGGGTGGTGAGATCGACGACGGCCCCGGCATCGGAGACGAGCCGGCCCACCAAAGACGCGAGACAGGCATTGGCCGAGTGCTGTCGCAGTGACGCGCCGAGCACCAGCACACGCAGCGGGCCGGGATGCGGGTCGGTGGTCATGGGTGGATCCTTCCGTCGCAGGCACGGGCCTTCGATGAGGTGCTCCAGGAACAATTCTGATCAGGGAAAGATTTGCAGGAGGGCCGACACGCAGCAACGCGAACTGGGTCGGGCTGTCCGTTCCTGCCCGCCCACCGGCGTCGCCATCTGGTCCAGTTCGCCCAGTTCCGCGGAGCGGGGGCCAAGCCGATCACCGTCGCGATGCCCGGCGGCGGGCCGTCCTCGACATCCGCCCGGGGCGGGCGCAGGTACAGCACGCGTTCGTCTTCGGCCAGGACGTCGGCCGCCATGCCGTCCCCCGTGTATGCGCGCACTCCGGTCAGGGACGTCAGCCACAGGTTGGCGTGCGATCGCAGCACCTGCTCGGTCGGCCGGAAAGCCATGACCGATCCGCACGGCGTCGCGCCCCGGTCGGCGCAGGTCGCGACTCCGGCCCACACCGGCAACTCCCCCGCGTGCGCGCGGCACGGGAACGCCGGCCGGCCCGCACCCCTGCCGTCGTCCAGAGCCGGACCTTCCCGGAACGCTGTCGCCCCCACCCGCCCCACACGCAGGTCGTCCTGAAGCCGCCCATCGGCCGTTCAGCCGTACGGAAGGCGCGACCGAAAGGGAAGAGTTTTTTCCGAATGCACAATAGGCGTTGATGAATTGAAGTGTCCCACGCATGACACCTCACGTCGTTCGGGTACACCAAATCCATCATTCGACAGCAAAAAGACTCGATCGTCCTGCGTTCAGCGACTGACCGGCACGGGGCAGGAGCCCCTCTTGAACAGCAAGGCTGAACAAAAGACCCTCGGAGCGGTGGTCGCCGACGCTCCCTCAGGCGCAAGCCGAGCGAGCCGCTCACTGGACGGCCGTCGGTGAATTCCCGATCGGGCATCCGTGTTGCCCCGAGGGGCAATGAAAAGGAATTGCCGTCGACCGCTCTCGCGAGACCTTCTATCGTTGCCCGCTACGTAACCCGGGCCGCCGCGGCGGCCGCGCATGCCGTCGGCCGAGCCCCGTGCCCACCACACACTCCGCACACCGAAGGGCGCGGGCATGCGACCGGCGCCCTTCGGCAAACAGAATCGGCCGGACATGCGTTTTCAGATCCTTGGACCCGTCCGGGTCTGGCAGGGAACCAGCGATGTCGAACTGGGCCCTCCCAAACAGCGGGCCCTGCTGGCCCTGTTGCTGGCCCATGCCGGTCACCCGATGCCCCTCCACGGGATCGTGGACGCGCTGTGGCAGGAGGACCCACCGGCCACCGCGGTCAACGTGGTCCACCGTCATGTCGCCTCGCTGCGAAGGCTCCTCGAACCCGGTCTGCGCTCCGGAACCACCTCCAACCGTCTGGTCCGCGCTTCGGGCGGCTACGGCCTCCATGTCTCCGAAGAAGAACTGGACCTGCTGCGGTTCCGCACACTGCGCGAGGAGGCGCACCGCTCCGCGCAGCAGGGCGACCTGGTGAAGGCCGTGGAACTGCTCGTCGAGGCGCTCGACCTGTGGCGCGGCCCCGCCGCGTCCGGCATTCCCGCCGAGATACGCGCCCTGCCGGTCTTCACGGCCATCGACGACGAGCACGTCGTCGCCGTGAAGGACGCCGCCGCGTACGTGCCCACGGCGGGCGCCGCACTGACCGAGCGCGTCCTGGTCACCCTGCGCCAGGCCGCGTCGCACCATCCCTTCGACGAAGCGCTCCAGGCCCGTCTCATCGAGGTCCTCGCCGCCGCGGGCCGCCAGGCCGAAGCCCTGGAGACGTACCAGGTCGTCCGGGCCCGTATCGCCGACGAGATCGGCCTGGAACCCGGTCCCGAACTGCGCAAGGCGCAGCGCGGTGCCCTGGATCAGTCGCATCGGCCGCAGCCGGTCCCGCCCGCGGCACCCGCCCCGCTCGCGACCGGCGCCGCGGATCGGGTGCGTCCCGCGCAACTGCCCCGGGACCTGGGCGCCTTCACCGGCCGGGGCGCCGAGCTGGAACGTCTCGACAGCCTGGTACCCGATCCCGCCGAGCCCGCGCAGACGGTCGTTGTCAGCGGCATGGCCGGCGTCGGCAAGACCACCCTCGCCGTGCACTGGGCCAACCGTCTCGCTCCCCGCTTCCCGGACGGGCAGGTCTACGTCGATCTGCGCGGCTTCCACCTGAGCGGGGCGGCGATGAGCGCGGCCGAGGCGCTGCGTGCCCTGCTCGACGCCTTCGGCGTGCCCGTGGGTGACATTCCCGCGGAACTGCACGCGCAGGCCGCGACGTACCGCGGGCTCCTGGCCGGGCGACGCGTCCTCGTCGTGCTGGACAACGCCCGCGACTCCGAGCAAGTGCGTCCGCTGCTGCCCGCCCCGCACGGCTGCCTCGCCGTCGTCACCAGCCGCCACCAACTCCAGGGGCTCATGGCCGTCGAAGGCGCCCATTCGGTCACCCTGAGACCGCTCGACGAGAGCGAGGCCCGCGGGCTGCTCGCCCGCCGGCTCGGCGCAGTGCGGGTCGAGAGAGAGGAGGACGCCGTCGCGGAGATCATTCGTCTCTCCGAGCGGCTTCCGCTGGCGCTGGCCATCGTGAGCGCCCGCGCGGCACTCAACCCCGGCTACCCGCTGGCCGCCATCGCCGACGAGCTGCGGGCGAGCCACGGCAGCCTCGACGCCTTCACCGGGGAACCGCCGCTCGCCGACGCACGCTGCGTCTTCTCCTGGTCCTACCAGGCCCTGACACCGGAGGCCGCCCGGCTCTTCCGCCTGCTGGCCCTGCATCCCGGCCCCGACTGCTCCGTGGCCGCCGCCGCCAGCCTGACCGCCAGCCGCCCGCGGCAGGCGCGGACTCATCTCACCGAACTGGTCAGGGCACACTTGCTGTTCGAGAACGAACCCGGACGGTTCTCCTCCCACAGCCTGCTGCGCGCCTACGCCGCGGAACTCGTCGACGAACTCGACACCAGCGACGAAGCGGCCGCGGCGACCACCCGCGTGCTCGATCACTACCTGCACAGCGCCCACGCCGCCGAGACCGCCCTCGCACCGCACCGCGAACGCATCACCCTGCGCCGCCATGCGGTCCACACCCTGCCCGAACGATTCCCCGACCAGCGGGCCGCGGCCGACTGGTTCGACCGCGAGCGGCCGGTGCTGCTGGCCGCCGTGGAACAGGACGGCCGCCGGGGCGACGGAGCCTTCAGCTGGCAGTTGGCCACGGCCCTCGAGCTCTACCTGGACCGCAACGGACGCTGGCAGCAGCAGCGGACCGTGCAGACCACCGCCATCACCGCCGCGCAGCGCGGCGGCGACCTGCTGGGCCAGGCGCACGGCCAGCGGGCTCTCGGCTTCGCCCTCAGCAGGCTCGAACAGTGGGAGGGCGCGGGCGAACACCTGGAGCGGGCGCTGAACTTGTTCGAGGAACTCGGCGACACCCACGGTCAGGCCCGCGTGCACCGCTACGCGGCGTTCGTCACCAATCAGCACGGCCGGCATGCCGACGCACTGGACCACTACCGGCTGGCCCAGGAGCTGTACCGCTCGGCCGGGCACCTCAACGGCGAGGCCAGTGTGCACAACGAGGTGGGCTGGACTTATCTGCTGATGGGTGAGTACGGCAAGGCGATCGACGAGTGCAGCCGTTCACTCGCGATCCACCAGGAGACCGGTGACCCCAACGGCGAGGCCGCCGCGTGGGACAGCCTGGGCGTCACCCACGACCGGCTGGGCCACCACGAGCGAGCCCTCGACGGTTTCCGGCACGCACTGGAGCTGTACCGCAGGATCCGGGACTCCTACCTGGAGGCAGACACGCTCGTCCACATCGCCGACACCCACCTGGCCCTCGGCCGGGCGGACAGCGCGGGCCTGACGCTGGGGCAGGCCCTGGACATCCTGGAGAGCATCGGCCACCCCTCCGCCGAGGACGTCCGCGCCAAGCTCCTCGAAATCGGCTGACCCCTTCGGCGGGGCGGCTCCGTGTATCACGCGGAGGCACTGTGTGTGCCGCAGTGCACGCCACGTGCTACGGGTCGGACCGACGGACGCGGGGTGCGCAGTCCGGGGCGGCGGCCCTCGGGGACTGACCGTCCTTCGACACGTCCTGCGTCAGAAATCCGTCAGGTTTCCGGCTGCGGCCCCTGCCTACGATCCCGGCAAGCGTTGGTTCCCCGGTTGGGAACTTCGCCGAAGCAGGCACGCGATGAGTCGTGCCCGTCGGCCGTGGACCGTCACCTCCGGTCCCGTCGGCGCACCGCCTTGCCCCGTCCTTCGGCGATCCCGCACCCTCCCGGCCGTCCCCCAGCCGTGATCTGCCCGTGCGAGCAACCACGACGGGCAGATCCTTGCCTCCACGGAATCGACATGACTTGCGCAATCGCTCCGGCCTCACGCCAGGGAGCACACGGCGAGCACCTCCTCAAGGTGCTGGCGGCCGACCATGCCAAACCCCTGCTCGCCTACGTCGAGCGCATGCTGCGCGACCGCCATACGGCGGAGGACATCGTGCAGGAGACCTTGATACGCGCCTGGCACCACGCCGATCGGCTCTGCGCCAACGAGGGATCGATCCGCGGCTGGCTGCTGACCGTGGCCCGCAACCTGGCCATCGACCGCATCCGCAGCGCCTACTTCCGCCACGAATCGTTGGGGGCGGAACACCAGGGCCTGCGGCAGAACGACCACGCCGACACGTCGGCGGCCTCCGTCGACGCCATGGCCCTGCTGCGGCACCTCTCGCACGAACACCGGGAAGTCCTGGTGCACACCTATCTCCAGGACAGGACCGTGCACGAGACCGCCCGCATACTCGGCGTCCCCGCCGGCACCGTGAAGTCCCGGCAGCACTACGCACTGCGCCAACTGCGCAACCGAGCCCGCGCGATAGCGGACTTCGAAGCGCCGGACCACGCGGCAGCCGCCTGACCGTGCCCGCACTACCGAGGAAGTCGAGGCGGGTTGTGCCTCATCACGAGGATGGCACATGAGCCAGAGCCCCTCGCATGAACTCCAGCCGCGTCGCCGCCGGTGCTTTGTGCGAGGGAGCGTTCATCCCGCTGGAAAGGAAAGCATGAAGCGACCACGTCTGCCCAGGCCGACGAGTGATCTCCCGGTGCGGGTCCCGGGGAGCGCCGCCCTCGTCAGCAGGCGCAACACCGCAGCAGGCCCGAACGACAGCGATGCCGGTGCTCCTGACGCCACAGCACACGAGGACGTCGACCTCACCCGCCACACGCGTGCCGTCGTACCCAGACTCGCCCAATATTCTTCGCTGGGGTCGCGAGGAGACGTGAGCCGTTCCCCTGCGCGCTCGTTCGACCAGCCCGGGGGCGCCGCCACGAGCAGAGCCGGCACCGGCTTAGACATATCCAACGAGGCGACTCGCACCTCCGACGAGACACCCACGGGGCCGCGAACGGACGAGGTGCGTTCCGACGGTGGTGCCCGACGGGCAGGATTGCGTGGCGCCTTCGGGGTCGTCGGCGTGGTGGGGCTGTTGGCGGCGGGCGGCGTCATCACCACCCTGGCGCTCGTCGGCGGCCATCACGACGCTCACACCAACGGGTCCTCCGGCACCGTGAGTTCCTCCGCACACAACGGTGCGAGCGTCGACGGGCTCGACGCTCTGCCGACACTCACCAGCGGCGCCTCCGCCGGCGGAGCGGACAAGCACGGTCCGGCCGTGAAGGCGACGAAAGGCTCGCCCACCGGCAAAGGCGATGGAGGTCCGACCGCCACCACGCCAACTACCGCCGCGACCAAGGCACATGCGCGAGAGCCGTCGTCCGGCGTGCAGTTGGTCAGCCACTCCTCGAAACGCT
Organism: Streptomyces sp. NPDC091209; assembly: GCF_044757755.1. Taxonomy (NCBI): domain Bacteria; kingdom Bacillati; phylum Actinomycetota; class Actinomycetes; order Kitasatosporales; family Streptomycetaceae; genus Streptomyces; species Streptomyces sp. NPDC091209. Next base: position 60,524 of record NZ_JBIVVR010000018.1, read on the forward strand.
GCATCGACGTGGTGGGCGGCAAGGCCGCGGCGGGTGCGCAACTCGTGATCTCGACCTGTTCGCGGAACACCCCCTCGCAGCATTGGGTGTTCGCTTCCGACGGCTCGCTGCGCGCGCTCGGCATGTGCGTGCAGCTCGCAGGCGGATCGACCGATGACGGAACGGACCTGGAACTGGCGCCCTGCGACGGCGGTTCCGAGCAGAAGTTCACACTCAACTCGGGCAACGACCTGGTCAACGGGCTGGCGGACAAGTGCACCGATGTCCGTGACAACGGGACCGCGGACGGTACCCGCCTCCAGTTGTGGTCATGCGCCGGGACGGACAACCAGAAGTGGTCCGCAGCGTGAAGCATCAGCCCGGTCCCCGAAAGACCCGCTGACCGCTTCAAGGTACGGGTCCCGCACGTGCTGATGCGCTATGGCAGTCGGCCGCGGACGGCGATGTCCGCGGCCGGCCATGTGTCGACGCTCGGCGCGCCGGACGGGCGCTGGACGGGCGCCGACGAGGCTGTTCGTGAGCGAGAGATTTCAGGGCAGAGGCACTGCCTGAATTTCCTGCAATCCCTTTTCGGTGCTCGACACAGCTGAAAGGGCGTCAGCAGAATACGGAGCGCGTATTGAAATTCCGAACACGAGACTCTCCGCGTCCCGGAACTGAGCGGTGCCCTTGCGGCACCTGGAGGTCGATGTCCATGAGAAACACGCGACTCGCCAAGCGACTGTCCGTCATCACAGCAACCGTCGCCCTGGCCGGCATAGCGGCCATGCAGCCCGCTTCCGCCGCGCAGCTCTACCTCGAATTCGATGGAACTCAAGTCCAGGTGGACAACGACCCTGGCGACGGGGCCGCCAGTTGGATCTGGGAGTACGGATCCACCTGGAACGGCGCCACCATGAGCCACGTGGACATCATGTACTCAAACTTCAGCTACGGGGCGCTGGAGGTCCAACCGGGCGAAGCGGCGGCCATCGATCTGCGGCGCGACGTCCAGGCTGTCAGCGTATGCACCGTATTCAATGGCTCCAACTGGCAGTGCACGGACTGGCAATTCATCTGACGGATATCTGCCGAACCGCACCACGCGAAGCAGCGGACGCGTCTCGGCTGGAACGCTCAGTGATATCAGGCCCCGCCCCGCCGATCCCGGGGCGGGGCCTTCCTCACATGCGTGGGTCGCGTCACGGCGTACCTGCCGCGGGTACGGGGTCCCACGATGCCCGGGGCGCTGGTGATCGGGCCGGTGAGCCCGTCCAGGAACGCGGAAAGCCCGGGTACGCCGCCTCGTGGATGCCGGTCGCGGGAGCAGGCCCGGTGAGCATGCGTCGTTCCTGCAGAGATACGCGTCGATCGTGCGGGAATTCAACGACCCCTCAGCCGCAAGCCGGAAGGCCACCCCACACATCCTGGCCGAGGCGCGGAGGCGGCCCGTCGTGCGGACGTTCGTTCACACATCCCATCCGGCACGAGTGGTCTTCAGCTCCGGAACGAACCGTCGGCCGGCTCGCCGAGGAGGTGCGACGACTCGGCGGCAAGCGGGTTCTACTGGTGTCCGGCCCCGCGCTCGAAGGCGCGGCCCGGGGGGCGCGACGCACTCGGTGACCTGGTCGGCGACCAGATCGTCCAGGGCTCGGCGGAGGGCGCCAAGGTGACCTTCGACGAGGGCTCGAAGCCGAACGCGACGTACGGCATCCACGTCAAGACCGACAGCGGCGCGGTCGACGAGGAGATCGCGGGCAACGTCACCGCCCCGTCCACGGCCTGCAGGACCCCGGACAAGCCCACGTCTACCCGGTCGCCCTCGCAGAGCACCAGCGCCGCCCCCGCGACGACGCCGAGCAACGCGCCGTCTCCGGGCGGTGGCTCGCAACTCGCTGAGGCCGGCGCCGACTCCGGCACCGGCACCGGCGTGATCGCCGGCCTCGCGGCGGCCCTGGTCGTGGTCGGCGGCGGTGGCCTGTTCCTTGGCACGCGCCGACGCGGGGTGAATTCCACCTGCTGATCGACTACGGCTTGGCAGCCGACGGGAGGGTGCTCACGACCGCGAGCACCCGCCCGCTTCTTCGGCTGGGCATATCCCGATCGGAGACATGAACGATTCGAGCCGGCCCGGTACGCGAGGGCACGACATCTGCACCGGTGACTTCACCGAAGCCGTCCAGCGCTGCATCAACGGCAAGAGGCTCTTTACGATTTCGCAGACCTCGAAGAGATCCATGACGATGGGAAGTCCCATGCTCCTACGGCGTACGGTTCTGACGGCAGCGGCTTCGGCCCTCGCAGCCTTGGTGACTCTGGCAGGGGCCGACACCGCTTCGGCTCAGCAGAGCAATCTGGACTGGCACGGTTCCCAGGGCGCGGTGGACAACTCCCCCGCCAACGGCGTACCGAGCTGGGCCTGGGTCTACGCGGCCCCGAACACGGAGGGCGGCTGGTCCACCGTCTCCGCGACCCTGGAGATCAGGTACGCCGACGACGGGTACGCCTACCTGAGCCAGGACGTGGGTCACTCCGCGTCGTGGAACCTCTATACGAAGGTGGTCGGCGCCAGGGTCTGCACGTGGCGGGAATCAACCCAGGGCGCGTTCTCCTACGACTGCCCGTCGTGGACCTACGTCGCGTAACTCCGCCCCGCTCTAGGAATCAGCAGCCGCAGAGCACGAAGGACGTGAGACCGCCACTTCGCACGAAGTGGCGGTCTGGGCGCACCAGCCGAATGAGGACCAGCACCTGATCCCGGATCGCCGGACGCCAGCACTGAACAAGGCTCGAACGGCGACTGGCGTCAGCGGGTCCGGGCAGCCATCTCGGGGAAGGGCGCATGAGACGCCTGAACGTCAACGCCCCACCGGCGCCAGGCAGCCTCATCTCGCTGTCAGCCGTTTCGACGACCTCGAAGAAGGCCCACAACGCGCCGACGGCCACTGGGCGAAGGGTCCGCAAAAGGTGGTTGAAGGCGATTCTCTTTTGCGCACAAGGGCAGCCGTTTGCACCACTGCGCAGCACTTGAACGCATCTCCTTGACGCTGGAAGACGCCGCCGCGTTGGCTTTCAGCCACTGGGCCTTGATGCAGCGCCCACGCCCCGAACGTATCTGAAATGAGCCCCCCGAATGCGTCGTATCGCCATATCCACGGCCGCGTCCACGATTGCCTTTTCGCTCGCTGGCTGCAGCGCTCTGAACGCATGGCAGGACACCACGAGTTCGAGGACCGCAAAGGGCAACGACATCACTGTGGGCGTGCTGATGCCCGAGAAGACCAACGTGCGCTACGCGGAGTTCGACTGCCCGATCATCAAGAAGAAGGTGGCCGAACTCACCAAGAACCAGGGCGAGACGATCTACGAGAACGCCGGCTCCGACGCGTCGATCCAGAACAGCCAGATGCGGAAGATGATCGACGAGAGGGTCGACGTCATCCTGCTCGACGCGGTCGACTCCCACCTGATCACCCCCATGGTGAAGAAAGCCAAGGCAGCGGGGATTCCGGTCATCGCCTACGACCGACTGGCCGAGGGGCCGATCAACGCGTACATCTCCTTCGACAACGAGCTCGTCGGCGAGGTGCAGGGCCGCGCGCTCCTTGAGGCCATCGGCTCCAGCACCGGCACTTCGCCGACGGTCGTCATGGTGAACGGCTCCCCCACCGACCCGAACGCCAAGATGTTCAAGACGGGCGCACTATCAGAGTTGTCCGACAAAATGACGATCACCAAGAACTACGACACCGACGGATACAGCCCCAAGCTGGCACAGTCCGAGATGACCGATGCCATCAAGGCGATCGGCAAGGACAACATCACCGCGGTCTACTCGGCGAACGACGCCATGGCCGGCGGCATCGTGAAGGCCCTGGAGAACGCCGGCGTGACGAAGTTCCCGCCGATCACCGGTCAGGACGCCGAGCTGACCGCCGTCCAGCGCATCGTGACCGGCGAGCAGTACATGACGGTCTACAAGCGCTACGCCGATGAGGCCGAAGTCGCGGCCGAGGCGGCCGTGATGAAGGTCCAGGGCATGAGCATCCAAGTCGACGCGCTCACTCTGGACCGGGTCGACAGCCCGACGAACAAGAACATCCCGGCGAGGCTCGTGCCCGTCATCTCCCTGACCCGGAGCAACATCAAGTCCACGGTGGTCACGGACGGCCTCTACACCGTGGACCAGATCTGCACGGCCACGTACCGCGCGGCTTGCGATGCGATCGGCCTGAAGTAGCGAGACCGGCCGGGCAGCGGGTGGAGAAGGGGAGGGCCTACTCTCCCCCACCGACTCAGCGGACAAGGAGCGAGCCGCCCGGACTTCTGCGGCCCGGCTGACGGCCCAAGTCAGTGTGCGTCGGAGCGTCAAGTCCTGCTGAAGGCCCTCCGCCCGGTCGTCTCCTCGACCGAGTCCCCGGAGGACCTGCGCACCCGCTGCGACGCGCTCTTCATCCACTGCGCATGGCTGAGCATCGACGTCGTCACCACCCAGGAACAGCGCGAGTTGTGGCTGGAGTCCCAGATCGGCGACCTGCTCCGCGTCCTGGACCTCGGACACCCCGTTGCTCTTGCAGCTCGCGCCGATATAGCTACTATGCCTCATTTACGTGAGATATCAACTATCCGGCTAGAAATCAGTAACAAAGCCGTAACGGAAAATGGAATTCTTCGCACTATGATCTAGGAGTACTGGGCCACCGACTCCAGTCCTAAATTCCCGAGTAGACGCTGCGCAGGAGCTGTAAACCAGCCCCCTTTCGCTCAGTTCTCGGTTCTCAGCGGTCAGCAGGTTGGCAAAGTTCCATCCTGTCGCTTAGGAGGAAATTTCACCGTGGGTAGTGATTTCACTGTGCAGACCGAGAACTTGGACAGACTCGCAACCTCTTTCCACTCGGGAGCCGTCGATCTGCATTCGTCCGGAAATCGCTTCCATTCCGGCTTCTCTGCAGAAAATTCTCCATTCGGCAACGGGCAGGCTGCCGCGTCGGCAACCGAGGCATATGCTGCCGCGAGAGCGCAGATGACCGAATCATGTCGGCGGCTCGCCGCGCTTTCGGGACGGACTCGCGACATGCTGAGGGCCGGCTCCAAGTTGTACGCATCGGTGGAGGACTCCAACACCAAGGCGGCACGCAGCTTTTCGCCCGGGGACTGAACGTGAGCGTGGACATCAACGGAGCCATTGCCGAATGGCTCACCAATGTCCTGCGGGAGATTGGTGATCCGGACGGGCTTCGCGAGCACGCCGAAGAGCTTCAGCAACAGGCGGACCATGTCCGAGCCGTGCATGCACAGCTCGCCACGGATGTGGGGTCCTCCTCATGGTCGGGAGCCGACTACGAAGCCTTCTCATCCGCATGGCAGGAGCACGCCAAGCTGGCCGAGGACACGGCCACCAGTCTGCAGGCCACGGCGAATCAGGTGGACGATCACGCGGACCGCACTTGGGAGATCGTCAAGGAAGTCATCGGCATTGCCCTTGAAATACTTGAAATACTCGCCATAGGTCTGCTTCTGAGTTGGCTCATGGCGGGTATTGCGAACCTCATCTGGGCTCGTGTGGCACCACTGATCGAGCGGATCGTCGAGCTTCTGGCACGGTTCCGGGCGATGCTCAGCGACTTCACGGAGTGGGCCAAGGAGGTGGGCAGCGCCGCCGGGAAGGTCGGCGAGAAGATCGGCACGATGATCGGCAGGGGAGCCGAGAAGTTCATCACCGAATTGCCCGACTATTCGCTCGCTTATGTCAAATTCTATCTGGCCGAGGCGATAGCCCCGGCGTTGAGTGGCCGAGACGTCGCCTGGGCTGACAATGCGTGGCAGACCGCAGTGTTCTTCGGGATGGACATAGGCAACAACCTGATCGAGTCCGCGCTGGAATCCATAAATTTCGGAAGAATATTCAAGGGTGCTGTCGACGAGGCATCGGCAGCGGGGAAGAGCGCGAGGGCAGAGGGCCCAGAGAGCTCACCAGCCGTGGACGGCGCGGCCGCCAGAACTGAGGGCGCCGCCTCCCCGGACCCGGTCGCCCTTTTCCGTGACGTCCCTGGTGAGGCCCGGAGCGAGAGTTCTTCTGTCGAAGAGTCGGATCACGCGGCGGCATGGACAGTCCACAGCGACGTAGGGTCGGCGGAGGCACATTCGGCGCCTGGCGCCCGGACGGCCGGTGCGGACCTGGAATCGGGGCTCCGTGATGTGCGCCTGGAGTCGGAGCCTGTCGCCGGCGAGCAGGGTGTGCCCGCGTGGGCCGAGGCGGACGGGTCTGTCAGCTCGATACCTGGTCGCGCCGACAGCGCCACTGTGCGCAAGGCCGCCGCGCCAAGTCTGCGGGAGGCTCCCGACTCAGGGGCGAGCAGAGTTCGTTCCACTTCCCGCTCCGGCCCAACCCAGGAGATGGCGACGTTCAGCGATGGCGACTCCGCCAGGTCGGTCCACGTGGTCGGGCCCGGCGACGAAGCCCCGCTGTCATACCAGGGCGGGCCTGACATCACCCGCCCCGTCGGGCCGGGTGGCACCTCGAAGGTGCCCCTTCCCGAGGCTCCCGTCGTGAAGGCAACGCCCTCCGAAACACCTTTCGGCGCAGCGGCCCACGATGCCGATGTACTCACGGCAGACGTGGCCCGAAGCGCCCGACCGGAGCACATCTCGGAAGGCCCCTTCCCCGAACGGCCCCAGGTCGAGACACCTCACGCCGCGGAAGCACACCCCGGCGCACCCGCCCGCGAAGCCGTACCCGAAGCAGACCCGGCCCCGGCCGTCCGACCGGAACGAACCCCGGAAACACCTCACGCCGAAACGCCCGTAGCGGAGACACCACCCTCCGCGGAGACGCATCCCGGCGCGCACTCGCCTGATCCCGCATCCCCGTCCCTGCCGCGCACGCCTGAGTCCCCTGCCGCAGTGCATGAGACGCGGGTCGATGGCGCCGGGCTTCCGGATGTGGAGGCGGACGCCCTGCGCATGGGGGACATACTGTCTCCACGCGCCAGCATCAGGACGGATGAATTTAGAGTCCCTGATTCTTCGAAGCTGCCAGAAACGCACAAACCGTTCGAACCCAAGACTCCGACCGAGTCGGTTCTCGCGGGGATGAAGGAAGGTTTCAATATCCTCATCGGGAACCTTCAGACAAACGCGGTGATAAACTATATCCACCATGCCGATCAGCAGGTGACTGGGCAACAGTTCGGTCTTCAGGTCCTCGGTGGGTTCCTCGGGGGATTCAGGCAGTCCCTTTACCATTCTCTGCCCGTGGGCGAACGATTCGGCTATCGAAGTGAACTGCCGGATCAGGCTTCAGTTATGCACTGGCTGTTTTCGGCACAGCCAGTGTCCTGGTCCTACTACTCGATGTACTTGACCGCCAAGGAGGCCATTCTCAATGGCGCTTCGGGAAATACTACGCCGACGGAAATAACTCGGCAGAACAATCAGTAGGATCCAGGGACCTGGAGTGGCTGACCCGCCAAGACTTTCGGTCGGTGGTTCGAGATGTCTGACGTCTCAACCGCTTCGAGCGGAGGCCTCGTTGGTTCTCCGGCCCGGCAAACGCAACGCGGGTGGGCAGCTGCCGCAGCTGCCCACCCGCGTCGGCGGTGCCTCACTTCACGGAACCCGCCATGACCCCCTGCACGAAATGCCGCTGGAAAGCGAAGAACACCACCAGCGGGACCACCAGGGACACAAACGCCCCGGGCGCGAGGACGTCGATGTTGCTGCCGAACTGGCGTATCTGCGACTGAAGTTGCACGGTCAGCGGCTGGGAGGAGCTGTCCGCGAAGAGGAGGGCGACCAGCATGTCGTTCCACACCCACAGGAACTGGAAGATGGCGAGGCTGGCAATAGCCGGCCGGCCCACCGGCAGGACCAGCTGGACGAAGATGCGCCACTCGGTGCCGCCGTCCATGCGTGCCGCCTCCAGCATCTCCTTCGGCATCTCGGCGAAGTAGTTGCGCAGGAGGAACACCGCGAAGGGCAGGCCGTAGGCGACGTGGAACAGCACGACGCCGGGGATGGTGCCGAACAGGCCCAGTTCGCCGAAGAGTTTCGCGACCGGCAGGAGGCCGATCTGGACCGGGACCACCAGGAGGGCGACGACGACGAGGAAGATGCCGTCGCGGCCGGGGAAGTCGAGCCAGGCGAAGGCGTAGCCGGCGAGTGCCGCGATGACCACCACCAGGAACGTCGCCGGCACCGAGATGAGCACCGTGTTCCACAGTGACTGCACCATGCCGGAGTTCTTCAGCAGGGCCGAGTAGTTGTCGAAGGACAGCTGACCGGGGCTGGCGAGGGCGGTCCACCAGCCGCCCTTGGCGGTGTCCTGGGCCGAGCGTAGCGAGGACACCAGAAGTCCGGCCAGCGGGGTGAGCCAGACCAGGCCGGTCACCACGAGGAAGGCTTGGACCAGGCTGTTGCCCAGGCCGCGCCGGATCGCGTTCATCGCTGGCTCCTTCGGAAGCGGCGGACGTTGAAGGCCATGGCCGGGATGACCAGAAGCAGCAGGAGTACGCCCAGTGCGCTGCCGAGGCCCTGGTTGTTGCCTCCGCCGAACGACACCAGCCACATCTGGGTGGCGAGGACGGTCGCGTCCTCCTGCACCGGGCCGGGCGCGATGATGTAGACGAGGTCGAAGACCTTCATCACGTTGATGACGAGGGTCACGAAGACCACGGTGAGTACGGGGGCCAACAGCGGCACGGTGATCCGCCGGAAGATCTGCCACTCGTTGGCGCCGTCCATGCGCGCCGCCTCCAGGGCGTCGCGCGGCAGGGCCGCGAGACCGGCGCCGATCAGGACCATGGCGAAGCCGGTCCAGATCCACAGGTACGCGCCGATGATGGCCGGTGTGACGAGGGCCGGGCCGAGCCAGGACACGCCCTTGTAGGGCTGGGCGAAGTTCGAGGCGGGCAGCTCGACCGTGTAGGTGCCGGGCTTGAGGCCGGTGAAGCGGTAGGAGCCGTCCGCGGCGGTGGTCGCGCTCGCGGTGGTCCTGCCGTCGGCGTCGACCGCCTCGACGCGCGTGCCGGGCAGTCCGTTCTCCTTGCGGTCGACCTCGCCCTGCTTGCCTCCCCCACCAGAGGTGAAGTCCAGGTAGACGACTCCGGTGACCTCGCCGGTCGCGGCCGTTCGGTGGGCGGCCGGGTAGGCGGGCCGTGCGTCGCCGGGGATGTCGGCGGGGGCGATGCCGACCATCCCGAAGTCCACGGAGGTGCCGGGCGACACGCGGCCGCTTGTGCGGTAGGAGCCGTCGGGGTTCGCGGTCAGGCCGTGACCGTCGCGGGCCCTCGCGGTCGGATAGGCGGAGGTGTGCTTGAACGCGTCGTGGACGCTGACGACGGCGGCGTTGAGTATGCCCTTGGAGGGGTCCTCGTCGTAGGCGAGCCGAAAGATGATGCCGGCGGCCAGGAACGAGACGGCCATGGGCATGAACAACAGCAGCTTGAAGGCGGTCGCCCAGCGGATCTTCTCGACCAGGACGGCCAGGACGAGGCCGAGGCCGGTCAGCAGGGCGGGTGCGACCACGACCCAGATGACCGTGTTGCGTACGGCCTTGAGGGTGGCCGGGTCGCGGAACATCTCCGTGTAGTTGTCGGCGCCGACGAAGCGGGTGCCGGAGGCGTCGAAGAAGCTGCGGCCGACGGAGAAGAGCACGGGGTAGACGACGAGGGCGCCGAGCAGGAGCAGTGCAGGGAAGACGAAGAGGACGGCGCCGAGGCGTGCCCGCCGCCGGGAACGGCGGGCACGTTCGGCGAGTCCGGTGGACGGTGGGCTCACCGTCGCCTTGACCAGGGTGGATGTCATGGTCCGTCAGTCCTTGTAGGCCTTGGCCGCGGCCGCTTCCAGTTTGGCCGCGGTGCCCTTGGGGTCGGACGGGTCGCGCAGGAAGTCCTGGAGGAGCTTCCACTCGCCGGCGCCCTTGGTGCCGCCGAAGGCCGCAGGGGCCTGGTCGGACATGTCGAAGCGGACGGAGTCGCCGGCGTCGACGAGGGACTTGGCGGTGGCGCGGGTGACGTCGTCGCTGTAGGAGGAGAGGGGGAGGTTCTTGTTCGGGGACAGGTAGCCGCCCGCCTTCGCCCAGACGGCCGACGCCTCGGGGGTGGCCAGGTATTCGAGGAGCTTCATGCCGGCCTTGGCGTTCTTGCCGTCCTTGAGGAGGACGGCGGCGTCGCCGCCGCTGACGACCGGGGCAGTGCCGCCGTCGACCGCGGGGAAGGGGAAGAAGTTGGCGTCCTGGCCGATGGTCTTCTTGAACTGGTCGTGGGCGACGCCGGCGACGAAGTCGCCCTCGTAGACCATGCCGGCGTCGGGCTTGGGGCCGAAGACCTTCTCCACCGAGCTCGGGAAGTCGGTGTTGAGTGCCTCCTTCTGGCCGCCGGCGACGAGTTCCTTGTCCTTGAAGAGCTTGCCGAGGGTGCCGAGGGCCTTCACCACGGAGGCGTCGGTCCACTTGAGCTGGTGGGCGGCGAGGGCGTCGTACTTCTCGGGGCCGGTCTGGGAGAGGTAGATGTTCTCGAACCAGTCGGTGAGGGTCCAACCGTCCTGTCCGGCGATCGAGAAGGCGGACAGGCCGGAGTCGGAGATCGTGTGCCCGACCTTGAGCATGTCGTCGTAGGAGGTCGGGGGCTTGACGCCGGCCTGGGTGAAGGCGTCGGGGCTGTACCAGACGGTCGACTTGTGGGCGGCCTTGAAGTAGAGGCCGTAGAGGGTGCCGTCGACGCTGCCGTACTTCTTCCACACGGGGGCATAGCCGGCGTCGACGGACTTCTGGGTAGCGGCGGACAGAGGGGTGAGCCAGCCCTGCTTGGCGAACTGCTGGAGCACGCCGACCTGCGGGACCATGACGACGTCGGGTGCGTTGCCGCCCTCGATCTTGCTGCCGACGACGGTGGAGACGTTGTCGCCGGTGGACACGAACTGCGTCTTGGCGCCGGTCTTGGCGCTGAACGCGTCGAGGACCTTCTGGAAGTTCTTCTGCTCGGTGCCGGACCAGACACCGGCGACGGTGACGGTCTGGCCGCTGAGTGCCTTCCCGCCGCCGTCGCTGACCGCGTCGTTGCCGCCGCAGGCGGTGGCGCCGAGCGTGAGGGTGAGGGCGGTGCAGCTCGTGAGCAGGGTCGTACGTCGTCGCATCATCGTTGATGTCCCTTTCGAGTGCTGGTGACTGCCGATGTTCAGAGGTCGTTGATCCACCAGGCGGCGGTCGAGCCGGGGAGGACCCCGGTCGGGCAGGGGCCGCTGGCGAGCAGGGGGGTGCCGGGGACGGGCGCGGGCACGGGTGCGGTGCCGAAGTTGACGGCGCAGACGAGGCCGTCGCCGCGGACGAAGGTGAGGACACCGGGTTGGGTGTCCAGCCAGCGCAGCGTTCCCTCACCCAACTGCGGGAGGGACGCGCGCAGTTGGAGGCCATCGCGGTACAGGTGCCAGAAGGAGCGGGTGTCGGCGAGGGCGCGGTCGGTGGCGTACTCGGCGAAGTAGTCGGGCTGCGGCAGCCAGGGCCGGGCGCTCTCGGTTCCGGAGGTGAAGCCGAACGGGGAGGCCTGGCCGGACCAGGGCAGGGGGACCCGGCATCCGTCGCGGACGCGGTCGCGGCTGCCCGTGCGGCGGAAGATGGGGTCGGTGAGCACGTCGTCGGGCAGGTCGATGACCTCGGGCAGGCCGAGCTCCTCGCCCTGGTAGATGTACGCGGCTCCGGGCAGCGCGAGCATGAGCAGGGCGGCGGCGCGGGCGCGGGCGGGGCCGAGGCCACTGCCCTCGGGGGTGGGTTCGCCGTAGCGGGTGACGGTGCGGACCTGGTCGTGGTTGTTGAGGACCCAGGTGACCGTGGAGCCGGTGCCCGCGATGTCCTGCATGGCCTCGGAGATGACCTTGCGGAAGGCGTCGCCGCTCCACGGCGCACTGAGCAGGTCGAAGAAGAACGCCTGGTGGAGTTCGTCGCCGCGGACGTAGCGGGCGTGTTCGCGGGCGGTGGGGACGGAGACCTCGCCGACCAGGAGGCGCTCGGAGCCGTCGCGGGCTGTGTACTCTTCGCATGTCGTGCGCCAGTTGCGCCAGACGTCGTGGACCTCGGGCTGGTTCCAGGCGAGGGGGTTGACCGAGTCGCGGGTGCGGGCGTCGAGCTCGGGGTCGTCGGAGTCGGGCAGGTCGGGGTGCTTGAAGAGGCCTGCGGCGACGTCGATGCGGAAGCCGTCGACGCCGCGGTCGAGCCAGAAGTGCAGCACGCGGTCGAACTCGGCGCCGATCTCGGGGTTGCGCCAGTTCCAGTCGGGCTGGTCGGGCGTGAACATGTGCAGGTACCACTGGCCGGGGCGGCCGTCCGCCTCGGTGATCCTGGTCCAGGCCGGGCCGCCGAACATGGCGTGCCAGTTGTTGGGCGGTTCGCAGCCGTCGGGGCCGCGGCCGTCGGCGAAGTGGAAGCGGGCGCGGGCCGGGCTGCCGGGCGGCGCGGCGAGGGCCTCCTTGAACCACGGATGCTCGGAGGAGCAGTGGTTGGGGACGACGTCGAGAAGGACGCGGATGCCGAGCCGTCCGGCGGCCGCCATGAGCTGGTCGAACTCGGCGAGGTCGCCGAAGGTCGGGTCGACGTCGCAGTAGTCCGCGACGTCGTAGCCGTGGTCGTGCTGCGGCGAGGGGTAGAAGGGGCTCAGCCAGATCCCGTCGACGCCGAGCTTCTTCAGGTACGGCAGGCCGGCGCGGACTCCGGCGAGGTCGCCGATGCCGTCTCCGGTGCTGTCGAGGAAGCTGCGGACGTACACCTGATAGATGACTGCGTCGCGCCACCAGCGGTGCATGTTCAACCCAGTGCCTGTCTCTAGCGCTCAGTGGTTATGCATGCATGTTAGGTAGACATGTCTGGAGCGTGTCAATGAAAAGTGCACAGGCTACGAAACAGTGGTCCCTTTTACTGGCATATTTCAGACTACAAAGAGAGAGTCGAGGTTCTGGCGATACCTAACAGGTAACTAGAAAGGTGGGAGCGTCAGCGCCCTGGAATGGCGGCGAGCTCCTTCGCCAGCCGGTGGACGGCCGCGTCGGACGATTCGTGTCCGGTCATCGCGTCGTGCACCACCGCCTGCACCACCAGACTGACCTGGTCGTAGCGCGGGCTCTTGGGGCGCGGAGCGGCACTGAGCACGCTCGAGCGCAGGGTGGGCAGATACGGGAACCGCTCGACCAGGTCCGGGTCCATGTAGAGCGCGGCGCGCACCGGCGGCAGCGCGCCGAGCGTGAGCACCTGGCGCTGGACCTTCTCGCTGGTCAGGTACGCGATCAGCCGGGCAGCCGAATTCGGGTGCCGCGCATGGGTGTTGACCGCGAGATCGGAGCCGCCCAGCACGCTGGTCCCGGGGCCGTCGGGACCGGGCAGGCGTACGGCGCCGACCTTGCCGGCGACCGGGGAGCCCGGCGCCGAGGCGACGGCGTACGCGTAGGGCCAGTTACGAAGGAAGAGCAGCCGGCCGTCCTGGAACGCCTGCTTGGACTCCTCCTCCTTGTAGGAGAGGGCCGCCTTGGGTATCCACCCCTCGCGTACACCCCTCACGAGGAAGTCGATGCCCGTGCGGGCGGCCGCGGAGTTCACCGTGACGCGGTCGCCCTCGTCGCCGAGGATGGTGCCGCCCGCCGAATACACCGCCTCGGCGGCGTTCACGGTCAGCCCCTCGTAGGGCAGGAACTGTCCCGCATAGCCGTCCACCCCGTGTTTCGGCGCGATCGTCTTCGCGTCGTGCTCCAGCTCCGCCCAGGTCGTCGGCGGCGGCACACCCTCCTTGGCGAGGATGTCCTTGCGGTACAGCAGCAGCCCGGCGTTGGTGACGTAGGGAACCGCGTACAGCCGCCCGTCGTACTTACCCGTCTCCACGACCGGCTTCAGGAACGACTTGAGCGGGAAGCGGTCCTCGGACAGCGGACGTATCCATCCCGCGGCCGCGAACTCCGAGGTCCAGTTGACATCGATGTTCAGGACGTCGAACCGGCTGCGGACACCGCCGCGCAGGTCCGTGACCATCTGCGCGTGCGTCTCGTCGGCGGAGTCCGGCAACTCGACGAGCGTGACCCGCTCACCGGGATGTGTGCGGTTCCAGCCGTCGAGCACCCTGCCAAGGTAGCCAGTGAGGTCCCCGGCCGTGGCCAGCGTCAGCGGCCCGCGGCCGCCCCCGCCGTCGGTCTTCCCCTCGTTCGAGGAGACGCATCCGGTCAGCACCACGCCGAGAACGAGGAGACACCTACCCGCGGAGTTGATCCACCGCATAGGTTCCTCCCTGGACATCTACCGGCCTGCAGCATCGTCACGACCGAAGGCCATGTATACCCGTTAGGTATGGGCGATACTAGGGGCCGGAGACACTCTACGAGGACAGGAGGACGGCGGTAGTGCGTCAGCCCCTCCTTGCCCTTCTGGCCCGTGGGCCTGCCCACGGGTACGAGCTGAAGCAGGGCCTTGAGCAACTGCTGGGCTCCGCGTACCCTCAGCCGAACGTCGGCCAGATCTACGTCACCCTCGGGCGCCTCGAGAAGCAGGGGCTCATCGAGGGCGAGGACATCGAACAGTCCAGCCGGCCCAACAAGAAGGTCTACCGCCTCACCGAGTCCGGGCAGGAAGAGCTGCGCGGCTGGTTCGAACGGCCCGAGGACGAGCCACGGGTGCGGGACGACTTCTTCATGAAGTTGGCGCTGGCACCGGGGACCGGCCTCGCCGACCGGATCGCCCTCATCAACAGACAACGGCGCCAGTACCTCAACTCCATGCGCAACCTGTCCAAGCTGGCCGCCGTCGAAGACCGCGACAACCGCATCGCCCACCTCCTGATCGAGGGCGCGATGCTGCACCTCCAGGCCGACCTCGACTGGCTGGAACGGTGCCAGGAAGACCTGGAGGAGCTGGAGTGAGCGAAAGCCCCGCTCCCGTGCTGCGCGCAGAGGGACTGATACGGACGCACTACGGCGAGAGCGGCCCGGCACACGCCGTCCGCGGCGTCGACCTGAGCGTCCGCCGCGGCGAGTTCGTCGCCGTCACCGGCCCGTCCGGGGCCGGGAAGTCCACCCTGCTGCACCTGCTCGGCGGACTGCAGCAGCCCGACAGCGGATCCCTGTGGCTGGACGGCGAGTGCACCGACACCTGGCGGGAGGCCCGCTGGGCGGTCGAACGCCGCAAGCGCATCGGCATCGTCTTCCAGTTCTTCAACCTCGTCTCCAACCTGTCGGTCTCCGACAACGTGGAACTCCCCGCTCTCCTCGCCGGCACCTCCCCCAAGCGCGCACGCGCCGAACGGGAGGAACTGCTGGCCGAGTTGGGCATCGCGGGCAAGGAACGCAGTCTGCCGGGCGAGCTGTCCGGCGGCGAGCAGCAACGTGTCGCGCTCGCCCGGGCCCTGGTCAATCACCCGCCGCTGCTACTGGCCGACGAGCCCGCCGGGAGCCTCGACAGCAAAGGCACCCGCGAGGTGATGCGGCTGCTGTCCCGCTTCCACCGGCGAGGGCAGACCATCGTGCTCGTGACCCACGACGCCCGGCTCGCCAGCGCCGCGGACCGGGTGATCAGCTTCTTCGACGGCCGCATCGCCGACGACGCCGAGCTCGACGGCACACCGTCGCGCAGGCCAGGGGCATCCGGAGTGCTGAGGCTCAAGGACTGACCCGCCCGCCCGCGGACGTACGACAACCCCGAAAGGGATGGGACACATGCGCGCCACCTTGCGTTGGGCACACTCCGATCTGCGCACGCATCGTGGGGAAGCATTCTTCCTGGTGCTCGCCACCGCCGGCATTGTCATGTCGCTACTGCTGGCCACCGCGCTGTTCGGTTACGCCACCAACCCGTGGCAGCGCACCTTCACCCAGGCACGCGGGGCGCACGTGTGGCTGCACACCGGCTCCTCCACCGACCTCGGCAAGCTGACCGGCGTGGACGGGGTCGAGGCGGTCGCCGGCCCCTACGCCACCGCCGTGACGACTCTCGCCACCCGCGGCACCCGTGCTTCCGTGGAAGTGCGGGCCACCTCCGAACTCCCCCGTGTGGGGCGCCCACTACTGACCGCCGGACACTGGCTCGACCCCGGCACCCCCCGCGGCGTGGTCCTGGAGAGCAGCCTGGCGCGGGCCCTGCTCGCTGGTCCCGGTGACACGCTCACGCTGCCCAGCAACGCCGGCAAGGTCACGGTCGTCGGGGTCGCCGACAGCCCCGAGGACCACTACCGACCGGGCGAGCAGCCCGGCTTCGTCTGGGCTCTGCCCGGCGCCGTACCGCATCCCACCGGCCAGGTCATCGGACTGCGCCTGTTCGATGCCGCGGACACCGACTACGCCGTCCAACGCGCCGTCACCATCCTGGGCGCAGGCGCCATCGGCGAGGTCTCCACCTGGCAGCAGGCACGCGCCGAAGCGCAAGGCGACAACCGGCTCCTCGGCCAGATTCTGGGCTTGTTCGGCCTGGGCGCGCTGATCACCGCGGGCTTCGCCGTGCACGGGGCGATCGCCACCCGCATCCGTGGCCACCTGCGGGACATCTCCGTCCTCAAGGCCATCGGGTTCACGCCCAACCAGGTGGTGCGCGTCTTCCTCTGCCAGCACATCGCGTACGCCCTGTTCGGCGCACTGGCGGCGACGGCCGTGACCGAGACCCTGGGCGGCCATGTCCCGGGCCGCCTGGGTGACGCCGTCCGCATGTGGCGCATCCTGCCCGGCCATGGGGTGGCGCAGCTCGCCATTCCGGCCGGAGCCGTGCTGTTCATCGCGGCGACGACGGGACTGGCCGCGTGGCGGGCGGGACGTGTGCCGCCGGTACCGGGCACCCGCCCCGCGGCGACGGCACGGTCAGGACCCGCGCAGGCAGAGCGCCCTGTTCCAAGCCGAGGCCCGCTGGCCGCCGCGCGCCGGGCCGTGCGGCCGCTTATCACGCCGGCCCGGTCCACGGTGCCGCTGTCCGCGGTGATGCGGCGCGCCATCGACGTCGGTGTGCCGGCCGGCCTGGTGCTCGGCTGGCACGCGGCCGTCGCGCGGCCCGTGCGGTCCTTGACCACCGTGGCGCGCCTCGCACTGCCCCTGTCACTGATGGTCGTTGCCCTGAGCGCGTGGACCACCATCGACCGCTTCCACAGCGAGCCGCAGAAGATCGGCGTCCCGGCCGCCCTGACCGTCCACACCCGCCAGGGACTCGGCGATGCGGAAGTGCGCGGTCTGCTGGACCGCGATCCGCAGGTCGCCGCCGTCTACCCGGGCGTCGAGGTGGCCGCGCTGGTCCCGGGGCAGACGGCCACCATCGCGCTGCGCGGCCTCGGCACCGCGCGTTCCCCCTACCCCTTCGCCGTCGCCGAGGGCCGCTCCCCCCACGCCAGCGACGAGGCCGTTGCCGGCCAGGGCCTGCTCGACCTGCTGAACGTGCGGGTCGGGGACTGGGTCCGCATGACCGTCGGCGACCAGCCGCAGATCCTGCACATCGTGGGCCGCAGCATCGAGCCGGAGAACGCCGGCCGCGTCATCTCCGCCTCGCTCGGCACTCTGCGCGAGAACGATCCCCGCATCGCCCCGACCCTGTACCAGCTCCGCCTGCGGCCCGGCGCGAACCCGCACACCGTCGCCCGGCGTCTGACCGCCGGCGGGCACGGCCAGCTGGACGTGAACGCGGCGTCGAACCCGGCCGACGCACTCTCGCCGCTGCGCGGGGTCGTGGCCGGCCTCATCCTCGTCCTGGCTTTCATCGGACTGGTCGAGCTGCTCACCGCAATCGGTGGCACCGTCCGCGAGAGTGAGCGCGACCTGCTGGCGTTGAAGGCCATCGGCCTGTCCCCGCGACAGATCACCGCCGTCACCATGACGGCCACGGGCTGTACGGCGCTGGCCGCCTTCCTCACCGCGGCTGCCGTCGGCGTGCCGCTGGCGCTCTGGCTGATCGACCGGCAGGGCGTGTCGAGCGGTATCGGGGCCGGCATCGCCCAAGGCCCTTCACCGGTGCTGCTGGTGCTCCTCGGGATCGCCACCGTGCTGGGTGCGGCCGCTCTCGCGGCGCTGCCCGCGGCGCGTGCGGCGCGGCGCCGGCTGGCGGACACTCTGGCCGCGGCCGCCTGAGTCGGACCCGGTGGGCTGCGCCGAGTCCGAATGTCCGGTGCGTCGGTGCCGCGCCGGTCTACGGCAGGTCCTTTGCGACCAGATCGTTTCGCCCGAGCCGATGTAGAGGCGTCCCAGCGCTGGGACGCCTGGGCACCCAGGAAGGGGCCGCGTCCGCCTCGGGCGATAATCCCGGAAAGAAGTATCCGGATTTCCCCAAAGGGCAGCATCGTTGACCCTGCCGCCATTCTCCCAGCGGGGTCCTTCCGGTCACAATGAGCGTGGCCTGGGCAGAATTTGAAAGCTCCGGATCGAATCTGCGGCGTGGCCGATACAGAAAACGACCACCCGGGCCGGGGTACCCCTCTGTGTCATCGCGCGAGGGGATGATTCACGCGTCACCGATCTGACGCGTTGCTCGTTCGAAGTGGGAGTCCGGCCGTGGGCCACCAACACCTCTTTTCAGACGCCATGTTTCCCTTTCTTGCGTACATGACCGTGTGCGTGGGTTCATTTCAAGGATGGGCCTGCTTGGCCCGCTTCCGAGCACGCCGGACGAAGCAGGAATGGATGTGGCCGGCCTTCGGTTCCGTCGCGCTCGGGTCCGGCCTCTGGGGCATGCACCTGATCGTCTGGCTCGGCCTCGGCACCCACGGCACGATCATCGGTCACGACGGACCGCTGACGTTGCTGTCCGGCCTGGTCTGCGTCTGCTCGACGACATTCGGCCTGCTCCTGGCGGACGTACGGCGCGCTCCGTGGGGACTGGTCGCCGCCGGTGCCGTCATGGCGGGTGGTCTCGTCTGGGCCCACGCGCTGGGCGTGATCGCCCTGGACGTCGACGGCGGGATCCACGTGTCCATCGGTGCGACACTCACTTCCGCGCTCGTGGCGGCGATCGGCGCGACAGCGACGCTGTCGGTGTCGGTGTCGGTCGGTTCCAAGGTGACCGCCCTGGGCGCCTCCCTGCTGACCGGGGCCGTGCTCTGCTCCGCCCAGTACATCTGTCTTGCCGGGGTGACCGTGCCCCCTGAAGGCACGGCAGCCGGTCAGGGCGCGGGACTGGGAGGAGCTGCAGGCGTCGTCCCGCTGGCCGCCGTACTGACACTGGTGGTCCTGACGGTGGCGTTCAACCTCTACATGACACCGGTCCGGGACGTGCGCGACACCCCCGCTCCGCTCGTCACTCGGGAGATGCCGTGGTACCTGACACCGGGCACCGCCCGTCCCATCGAGTTCGCCCCTGCGGCGCCCGCCGTCGCACCGGTCATCGACGAGCAATCTGCCATCGAGGCGGACCCGGTGGTGACTGTCGCGGGGTGACACGAGGGCGGCGGGGGCCGGCGGTCCGTCCGGGCCGTCGGCCAGGCCGCACTCCGAGCGTCACTTGACGTTCACAGCATCTCAGTGGCAGTGGAACTTCGCTCAAGGCTGCGAGGAAAGGTTTTACTTTCGTCGCCGACGAAGAGACGGAACCAGTTCGCGGGAACGGCGCCTCCTGTCGGGCCTGGCGCCGCGGAACGGAACGTCACAGGGCACCAATCCGCATCGCGTACGCCACCGCATGAGTTCGATTTCGCAGATTCAGACGCCTGGTGACGGCGAAGATGATGTTTTTGATGGTGCGTTCGGAATAGTTGAGCTTTGCCGCGATCTCCGTGGTGTCCAGGCCTTCCGCGAGCAGCCGCAGGACCTCGACTTCACGGCCCTCGAACCCGCCGGGGAGAATGGATCCGGTCGGATCACGCAGCAGAGAACGCAGTTCCTCGATCAGTGATCTGAGCAGTTCGCCGGGCATCTGGGCACCGCCCGCACGGCTGTTGAGCACGGCCTGCACGATTTCCGGGAAGCCTGTGTGCGCCCGGGGCAGCACGCTCACAAGGCCGTGCCGCACGGCCCGTGCCAGTCTCGGTCTGCTGATACGGGCGGCAACCAGCACGATACGCATGTCCGGGTTGGCCGAGACGGTCGATGCCTCTTCCATCCAGGACATGGTCTCCTCCGTCACCTCGTTCGCCAGCACGAGGACGACGTCGGCGCGCGCCACCTGGTCGGCCGACAGCACAACCGTCCCGTCCGACCTGCGCAGGAGTACTTCGGCCCCCTGCAAGGACACCGGATCGGCCGCCCGGACGACGATCGATATCGGGGCAGGAGTTTTCTCCTTGTAAGTCAACGCAGGTCCTCCAGGATCGGCGCGACGTGGTCTCTACGCACGCTCGCGATGATGTGGGGGTGGTTCCGGGAGAAGTGCCTCACCGTGGAACCGCCGGCCGGATGGAGTCCGAGGGCCGGGTGTTGGGCGCACACATGTCAGTGGTGATGCAACGGCTCCCGCGCCGGGCGCCGTTGGGGCTGTTCGATCAGGGTGTCCGTTCCGCCGCCCGGTGAGGTCGGCTCTGTCGGTCGGTTCCGGGGGCCGGTGCCCCTGGGGCCACCGAGAGCGAATCGACGGCCGGAAAACGATGTCGGGGGGAGGCACCCTTGCCACCCTCAGGACACAGTGGTGATCAGGTGCCCGTAGAGACGATCACGCCGCCGCAGCGGCGAGCACGGATGTCTCCGCCGGAAAGGGGTTGAAGCGCCTACCACACCGCTCCGGGAGCCACTGGTCTGTCTCCGTGCCCCGCAGTGTGGTGCGCCCGCCGGAACCCGATATCTCCCGAGGTCCCCTCGGCATCTGCCGCGACGCCATGGCCGTGTGCGAACCCCTGCGCGTCGGCGCGCAGTTGCACTACTGCGTCGGGCGCATTCCCGTACATGCCCACCGTCGTTCCAAGCGACAACCCTTGCTCGTCCCGAAGGTTGACCTTACAGCCGCTGTTGGCCGCTGCCACGCACAAGCCGACTCCCCACAATGAGGGTTGCCCTTTGAGGCGTCACGGTTGCGCGATCGACCAAACAGAACGGTTACTCGGAAGTATGTTTTTTGCAGATCCAGACAGAGTACGGCGCGAGTCCGTCATGAATGATCAATTGCCGCCCTCGGGCCCTGTCGACAGCGGAAACGGCACACTTGGTTTTTTGTCGGTGACAGTGCATTCGTGAAGCACTGGTTCCGCAGACGCAGGACTGCGGCCGACGCATGGCTGCATTTCGAAATCGACACGGGGCACCGGGCGCCGACACCTGCGATCTGCCGGCCGGCCACGTGCGCAGTGGTCGCGCGTCGTCCGCGCAGACGCGGCCCTACCGTGTGCCGTCGTGGCTGTCGAGCATGCCGTAACGGGTGTGCCCGCGCTCGCTCCGCCGGACGGGCTCCAGCCGGTGCATCGCGCGCAGCTGGTGCAACCGCGCGCGGTCCTCAGCCATGAGGTTCCCGTGGGTGTGCACCACGACCCGCCGACGCAGGCCGGGCTCCAACCGCTCCAGCAACAGGGCCGAGGTTTCCCAGAGACTCTGGTCGAACGCCCGCTCCGCGACACCGAGTTCGACGGCCAGGGTGTCGCGGGAGGGCGGCCGGACGGTGGCGGCGTACGGCGGCGGACTGCCGTAGGGCCCGATCCACAGGCCCGCCGCGGTCACGACCGCCCTGCTGTGCGCGGTGAGCTCCGACGGCTGAGCGGTCGTACCGCCCAGGTCGGGTGGCATCCGGCACTCCGTCACGCGCACGGCGCGTGCGCCTCCCTGCCCGGTCGGTGAGCAGACGACCGTACGCGCGAACGGGCGCCAGAATCCGCCCGCGGCGTCGGTCATGCCGAGTTCCGTCGTGGCGTCCGGCACCGACGCCGCGTCCCAGGAGCTGCCGCCGTCGAGCCGCGGTGCCCCCACCGCCAGGCGGACCTCGCTGCCCAGCAGGTCCGCCAGTTCCTGCCCGGTCCGCAGCAGCGGCAGTCCGTCCAAGGACACCAGCCGCACCAGGCTGCGAACTTGTACGGGCATGGCGGCCATCACCACGGCGAGGGCCGCCGCGGGCACGTCGGACGACACCAGTACCAGCTGCGGCCGCTCCCTCTCGGGCGCAAGGGCAAGCGGTCTCGTGTGGGCGGAGAGCGGGGCCGGACCCTCGCGCCGGACGGCCAGTCCGGCCGGGACGGGCTCGACGACATGCCCCGCGACCGTCTGCCGGCCCACCCGTCGCACGGCGGATCTCCAGCCCGGCACGGGCAGGTGACTGCCCACGCTTCTGGGCGCGCGCCCCGGTGAGAAGTGCCACCAGCCGCCCGAGGCGCCGGGCAGGTCGGGCGAGAAGAAGGATCCGTCCTCGGTCACGAGGGCCCTGCCGGCTGTCGCCAGGACGTCGAGTCCCCACCGCTCACAGATCAGCTGCGCGACGGAGGGGCGGCCTGTGCGACCGTTCGCCCCTTCGGCCATCAGCAGCACCAGCAGCCGGACATGCGCGTCCCGGCCGGCGTCCAGGGCCGGCGCCAGGTAGCGGCACATCTCGTCGGCATCCCGGTCGGACAGCGGCATGCCCACGACCACCACCGCTTCGCCCGGTCTGACCGGAGTCAGCAGGCGGGCCAGACGCGTGAGACGATCCGGCGGACCGCTGCCCGCATGCACCATGTGCACACGCTCACCGGCGCGCGTCACCGTCGCCCCGCCGGTGACATCCACGTTCTCACCCATCCTGCCCCGGCCCACCTCGTGTCCGATCGGGATTTGAAGAGCTCCCGGAACCGAAAGACGGTCGAGGAATCCAGACAGACCCTCCAGCTGCTGCGCTTGCTCGCGTGAGACGCCTTCTTCTGTTCATGTTCCATTCGCTGCTTGCCGGGGAGCGGCGTGAAACCGAGAACGTGGCCCGGTGGCTCCGTCGCAGCCGCAGACAGCACCGTGTTTCTATCAGCTGTGTGCACGCGAAAAGGGAGCCCCGAGGCCGATCAGGATCGTTTGGGCAGCAAGGGGTGACACACAGGCAGCCTCCGGGTCGAAACGGTGATGGCGCGGGCGCCGTCGTGGTAGGTCTGGGCTTCAACGGCGCCTGGGGAGTTCCGAGTTGACATCATTTCCGGGGTAGGGCATCCAACACCGTGGTGCCGGTCAGACCATGGCCGGCCGATGCCAGCCCGTTGACGGGGCATCAGGTGGGCGGGGGACGGGGCGGCTGCTCGGCGGACATGGCTCACCGTCGCACCGCGATCCACAGCGATGCGACGGAAACGAACCACAGCACCCGGGCGACCTGGGTCAGCGCACCGCCTTCTGCCCCGTGGGCCCGACCGCGAACCACTTGCCGTCGACGCCCTGACCGTTCAGGTCGCCGGCACCGGAGTCGCCGGAGAAGCGGTAGACGGGCCAGCCGCCCACGGTGACCTGGACCTTGCCGTCGGCCCGGTGGATGGCTTCGACGTCCTTCGGGTTCACACCCGCCAGATAGACGTTGCCACCGTCTTTGATGATGACCGGGGGCCACTTCGTGGCGCAGGCGTCGTTGCAGTTCGACTCGCCCGAGCCGGCGCTGTCGCCGTCGAAGCGGTAGAGCGCCGCCTGGTTGATGTTGATCAGGTGGGGTGCGGCCAGGTCGGGTGAGGTGACCGCGGACAGCTGGACCCACTTGGGCGGCGTCTCCTGGACCGCCGTGCCGACCACCGTGCCGCCGGTTCCGTTGAGGCCGGCGTCCTTGGCGGTGGAGTCGAGCACCTGGAGTGCGGAGTTGCCCGCGCCGCCCTGCGCGGGCGCTGCGGTCGTAGGAGCCGCGGACGAGGTGGCCGGAGCCGGGGCGGAAGTGGACGAAGGCGAGCTGTCACCGATCTGGATCACCTTGCCGCACGCGGTCAGGCTCACCAGCCCGCAGACGGCGAGAACGGTGGCGGCGGAAGCACGGCGCGTTGCGGTGCCGTGTGACAGCAGGCCGCTAAAGAACGAGGTCATACAGGCGACACGGCACAAGCCCCGGAAAAGGTTCAACGCCGGGCCCCGTTCACCGCGAAGGTGTTCCGCGATGAACGTTCGACCGCCCCTGTGTCGTGCTCCTCGTACAGAGCAGCCCTCACGCGCAGGATCGGGAGCCCGCAGTGTCGTCGAACGTGAACATCCCCGTGAACGAGCTCAAGGAAGCCCAGAACATGCTGGGTTTCGTGCACGACTTCATCGACATCGGACACAACACGTTCGACTTCGACGCGGCGTTCGGCCCTGAGTTGTCCCGCGGTTCCGCCCAGAACTTCGAGGACCGGTGGGAGGACGGCAAGCACCAGTTGCAGAAGCAGGTGGCGGGCATCCGGGACGCCATCGGCCAGATCCTGGACGCCTTCGAGAAGACCGACCGGGACGCGGCCGCGCATCTCGACGACGGGTCCGGCACGTGAGACTCCCGACGAACACGGCGAAGGACGGACGATGAGCACGGCACAGCGTTTTCTGCTGGACATTCCCGATCAGTGGGATCAGTTCGATCTGAGCGGTGAGGAGTTGGCCCGGGTCCGCGCGCAGGCGCTGGCGTCCACCGACGATCCCCGGGCGAAGGCCGAGATCAACGACATGTTCCGGCAGGGCCGTGAGGTGACCCGGGCGGCCCGGCGTTACGGGGCGCTTCTGGCGTCGGGCACGGCGACCATGTACCCCGAGGGCCTGTTCATGGCGTACGGCATGGTCTTCGCCGTCACCACGCCCGCGGGGCACGAGCTGACACTGCCCGTCCTGTCGGCGCAGCTGGGTCTCTCCTCGGCCACCGGTGAGGTGCCCAAGGACCGTGCCATCACCTCGGCGCAGGTGCCCCACGTCGGCCCTGCGGCACGCCTCACCGGCACCGAGGTGACCCGGCTGACCGGTGACATCGACGTCAAGCTGCTGACGATGCACACGATGATGGCGGTGCCCGGCACCACGCAGGACTTCCTCGTGGTCACCCTCGCCAGCCCCAACCTGCCGCTGAAGAACGAGGTGTACGACCTCTTCGACGCGATCACGAGCACGTTCCGCTTCCTGACCGCCGACGGGGAGCAGGTCCCTGCGCAAGTGGGTTCCGGCGTGTGACAGCCGCTTAAGGCGATGCCCCGACGGGCTCGCCTGCGGACGTCGCTGCGGGGGCGGTCGCCTTCGTTCGACCGCCTCCGCAGCGGGGGCACAGCCCCGTCCCCTCCGAGGAGTGAGGGGACACAAGGACGGGCTCCCCCAACGGGGGGCATGTGGGAACCCCTCCCGCTTCTACAGGTCCGGCCCCAGGTAGGGCACCTGGACGCTGCGCAGGACTCCGTCACCGAGGTGGATCAGGCCGCGGCCCGGCTGGGGGGCCTGGCCGACCAGGCCCCGGGTCAGCTTCACGCCGATGACCTCGCCGTCACTCAGTCCCTGCGGGGACAGGAGCATGCCGCTGCGATTGCGCTTGACCTGCCCCATCCACCCGGCCAGGCTCAGCGACAGCGACTCGGCGTTGCCCGCCACGAGCACGCCCCAGCCGGTGCCGGCACCGCCGCGGGCGAGCAGCGCGAGATCGGGGTCGATCTCGGCTCCCATGAAGAGTTCGGCGTCGTCGACGACGATGACGCCGTACTCCTGCGAGACGTTGTTCAACGCCTGCCGGAAGTCACCGACCGGCACGTCGGCGTCGGTGAACAGGGACACCACGCCGGGCCGGCCCTGGAGGTTGCGCAGGGGCGAACGGCGCGGGGCCAGCACGATGAGTCCCGCGCCGGCAGTCAGCAGTGACTCGGACGCGGCGAGCAGCGCGGTGCTGCGGCCGGTGCGCGGCGGTCCGGCGATCACGAAGGTGGGGACGTCCGTGAGGTCGGGGCCGAGCGAGGCGAGGGTGTCTCCGCCGACTGCGACCAGGGGCCGCATCGGTCCGGCCTGCGTGTGCAGGGTGCGGGCGTCGGCGTACGAGATCCGGTCGGGCAGTACGTCGAGCCTGATCGGGCGGCGGGCGGGCGGCACCGCGCTTTCGCGCTCGGCCAGTTCCCGGCCGAGGGCCGCGAGGATGCCGGCCTGGGCGGTGCCCGCCAGGTCCTCGCCGAGGACGGCGATCTGCGCCTCGCTCAGATCCTGGGTGCGGATGCCGCGGCCGGGCTCCGGGTCCGTGGGCGCGGACTTGGTGGGGATGCCGACGCTGGAGTAGTCCTGCCTGTCGTTGAGCCTGAGGACGATCTTGTCCTCGGTGGTGCCGGAGAAGCGGCTGCTGCCGAGCACCCGGTCCCCCGCGAGCACGACGTGGATGCCCACGCCCGCACCGTCGCGCAGCAGTCGCAAGAGCCGCTCCATGTAGCTGCCGTTGTCGTACGAGGTGAACTCGCGCTCGAAGACCTCGAACCGGTCGACCATCAGCACGATGTGCGGGAGCCGCTCGTGTTCGGGCTGGCCGTGCCGCAGCTCGGTCAGGTCGGCCGTGCCGCGGGTGCCCAGGACGCTCTGGCGGACGGTGAGTTCGGTGCCGAGCCGGTCCAGGAGGCGGCCGAGGCGCTCGATCTGGTTGCGGTCGACGACCGAGCCGCAGTGCGGCAGCGACGTCAGCACGTTGAGGGCGCCGTTGCCGCAGTCGATGCCGTACAGGTGCATGTCGTCCGCGCCGTGGGCCTGGCCGAGCGCTGCGGCCAGGGTGCGCAGGGTCTGGGAGCGGCCGCTGCGGGGCGAGCCGATGATGTGCAGGTGGCCCGCCCGGTCGAGGTCGAACGTGAGCGGTGCGCGGCTCTGCTGGGCGGGCAGGTCGACCATGCCGTACGCGACGGGGGCCAGGGCCGCTTCGCGTTCGGCGGCGGGCTTCGGCGCGGGCGGCATGGTCCACGGCAGCACGTCGGGCAGCGCAGGCAGCCAGGGGCTGGGCCGGCGCGGCACGCCGGCGAGGGTGGCCGCGTCGGCGACCGCGGCCGCGAGCACCGCGAGGTCGGTGACCGCCTCGCTCCGCGCGGCCGCGCCGCCTCGCGAACGCGCCCTGGGCAGGGGGCCGCCGAGGTCCTGCCACGGCACGGGCACGGCGTCGACGGTGACCTGTGTCCCGGTGGCGGGCAGGCCGCCGGGTCGGCGCCCTCCGACGCGTCCGGACTGGAACGGCAGCAGCGCCGACGGGCCCAGGCGGGCGTAGGCGCGGCCCGGGTTGGCCGGGGAGATGTCGCCGGAGTCGGGAGCGTCGATGATGTCGCGGCTCTCGCTCGTGTCGGTGGTGCGCAGGGCGATACGGAGGTTGGTGTTGGCCCGGATGTCCGGGGTGACCGCGCCGCCCGGCCGCTGGGTGGCGAGCACCAGGTGGATGCCGAGGGACCGGCCGCGCTGGGCGATGTTGACCAGTCCGGAGATGAAGTCGGGCAGTTCGCGGACCATCGAGGCGAACTCGTCGATGACGAGGAGCAGTCGGGGCAGCGGGGGAAGGACGTTGCCGCCGCGCGAGCGCTTGTCGAGGTAGTCCTCGATGTCCTTGGCGCCCGACTGGGCCAACTGTGTCTCGCGGCGGCGCAGTTCGGCGCCCAGGGAGACCAGTGCCCGTTCCACGAGCCGGGTGTCGAGGTCGGTGACCAGGCCGACGGTGTGCGGCAGGTCGGCGCACTCGGCGAAGGCGCTGCCGCCCTTGTAGTCGACGAGGACGAACGTCATCTCGTCGGGCCGGTTGACCACCGCGAGCGTGGCGACGAGCGTCTGGAGCAGTTCGGACTTGCCGGAGCCGGTGGTGCCGGCGATCAGCGCGTGCGGACCGTCGCGCACCAGGTCGACGGCGAACTCGCCGTCGTAGCCGACGCCGAGCACGGCCCTGGTGGAGCGACCACCGAGGGACCATCCCGCCGCCAGGGCCTGCGCGGTGGGCGGTTCGATGTTCAGCAGGTCCAGCAGGCGTACGGAGCCCGGCAGCGCGCTCTCGTCGCTGTCCCCCACGCCGCGCAACGGGGCCAGCGCACGGGCGAACTGGTCGTACCAGTTCGCCTCGGGGAAGTCGCTGCGCACGTTCTCCAGGGCGGCGCCGGGTCCGGTGCGGACCTTGGCCGTGGTGGCGTCGGCGACGGTGACGACGACGGCACCGCACTCCTCGGGCAGCAGCCGCTCCTCCCGGTCGATGCAGATGGTGTACACACCCACGGCCGGGCCGTCGCGCAGGAGTGCGATCACGCCCGGCAGGGAGCGGGCCCGGCGGGCCTCCTGCAGGACGACGAGGATGTCGGGGTAGCCGTTGGCTCCGCCCCGTGTGATCTCCGGTCCGGCGGCGCTGCGGGCGGCGACAATCTGACCGAGTTCACCGATGCGGCGGGCCAACGAGTCCGCGGTGCTGCCGATCAGGGCGTAGGCGTCCTCGCCCTGCGCCTGGGTGTGCGGCAGCCAGCGCGACCAGGACCAGTCGTGCTCGCCGGACGGTCCGGCCAGGACGACGATGCGCAGGTCGGTGGGGCTGTGGAGGGCGGCCGCCTGGGCGGTCAGCCATGCCGCGTGGCGGGTCGCGCCGGGTCCGGCGACACCCGCGACGCCGACGCGGCGCAGCGGGAGGGCGACGGGTACCTGGTTCAGCCACGGCACGGTGTTGCGCCGGTGCTCGTCCTGCTCGGGGTCGTCGACGCTGACCGACGACGGGAGATCGGTGGTGCCGGCGCGCACGGTCAGGAAGTCGGGGTCCCGCCACCGGCGTTCCCACAGCCGTTCCGAAGGTCTGACCGCCATCTGCAGAAGTGCCGCGGGATCGGGCAGGGAGAGGCGGAGGTTGTGCTGCTCCTCCAGGACGGCGGTGTCGATGTCCGCACGCACGGCGGTCACCGACCGGTCGTAGTCCTCCTTCGACTCCAGGTACTTCAGCATCGCCTGCTTGCGGCCGCCGAACTGGGTGACCAGGGCGGCGATCGGAGAGAGCAGGGCGATAAAGACGAAGGACCACCGGTGGGTGACGAGGATGGCGATCGCGGCGCTGCCGGCGGGCAGTAGCAGGATCGGCAGGAGGGGGACGGGCCGCTTGTCGGGCTTGATGGGTGGGGTCGGCAGCCGGAACTTCGCCCCTGCCGCGGGCGGCAGGAATCGCGGCGGCCGGTTGAACTCCAGTCCGAGTCCGTCCTCCGCCGCGACCAGCGGGGCGCGGGCCGTGTGCCTCGACGTGAGCTCCAGCAGGGTGGTCCCGACCGCGAGTTGGCTTCCCTCGCGCCACGGGGACGGTTCGCCCGTGGGCTTGCCGTCGAGCGACGCCGCATCGGCCGCGAGGAGTTCGGCGCTGCCGTCGAGGTGCACGCGCACCTGGGCGGCGCGGGGCGGCGCGCCTTCGGCCAGGCGCACGCGGCAGCCGGGGGCGGCGCCGATGTCGTAGTCGCCGGGGACCAGGCGGTAGGTGGTGCCCGCACCCGGGCCGGAGACGACGCGGATCTCGGTGCTGCCCTCGGGCTCGGGCTCCCCTGACACGGGAGCGCCGAGCCCCAGGTCCATGCCGTCCCGTACACCCGCCGCCTGGAGCGTGCTTCGGGGGTCGACGAGCTTCGAGCCGGCGTACAGGGCCGGCTCCGGCGCCGCGGTGCCGTCGGCCCCCGCGTAGCCGAGGGCTCGTGCCAGCTCGGCCGCGAACCTGTCCGCGGTGGCGTTCGGTTCGGTCTGTACTGCGAGGGTGGTGGACACCCCCTCGGCGCGAGGGTCACGAACGCTGACGGTCAATCGCACTGCTCATCGTCCTTCTCGAGTAGCGGTGGGTGCGGCATCGATCGCCGTGCGGCGAGCCGGGCCGGTTGGTCAGGACAGGGCGGAGCCGAGCTGGTTGTCGGTCTGGTCGAAGGCCTCGCCGACGGTCTTCACGTACTGGCCGATGCCCTGCAGGCCCTGGTTGACCTGCTCGAAGCCCTTGGCGAACTCGTCGAAGAACGGCGAGAACTTCTGCTGCGCGGCGGGGGTGCTGTAGCCGTCGGCGAGCAGGGTGGAGATCTTGCCGCGGACCTCGTTGAGCTTGTCCTGGAGCTGGGAGAAGTCGTTGAGCAGGGCCTGCGAGGTCGACGACGTGGTGTCGGAGTTGACGCTGTAGTTGGGCACGGAAGTACTCCTTGCTGGTGGTTGATGCTGTCCATCCGTTCAGGGATGGAGAACTGGATGTACGGCTAGCCGCCCTCGGCGTCGGGCGTAGACCCGGGGTTCGTACCGGTCGGCACCGCCCCCGGACCACCCGGCAGACCCGTCTGCGGACCAGCCAAAGACCCGGCATCCGGACGGATCGGAGGCACCGCCGGCGACACCTCCACCGGATGCGGGGCAGGCAACGCCCCGGGATTCGAACCGGTCGGCACCGCCCCCGGACCACCCGGCAGACCCGTCTGCGGACCAGCCAAAGACCCGGCATCCGGACGGATCGGAGGCACCGCCGGCGACACC
>NZ_JBIVVR010000018.1:90827-167408 GCF_044757755.1 Streptomyces sp. NPDC091209
ACCTCCACCGGACCCCCGGCATCGGGCCGGGGGTGCCCCTTGAAGGGGATCTTGTCGGTGAGGCTGTTGATGCCGCGGCCGACGCCGGCCCGGCCGATCGCGCCGACGCCGAGTTTCGAAGCCGAGTTGGCGATCTCGCCGGCAGCGACCTCGTTTGGGTCACCGCCCTGGTGGATGCCGACGCCGATCTTCGCTCCGAGGGTGGCGCCCTCTTCGATGATGCTGCCCAGTTGGTCCGATGCCTGCTTGCCGAGGGAGTCGCCGATCGAAGGCTCCTCGGTGTCGCCGAACTGACCGCTCGGATTGCCCCGTGCCTTGCCGACGGCGCCCACCGCGCCCTTGAAGATCGCTCCGGCCACAGCGCCCGCTGCGGCTCCGGCGAACACGCCTTCAGCCGTGACCTTGTCGTGGTTGGCGGCCTTGGCAAGTGCTTCCTGTGCGGAGTCGCCGAGGAACTTTCCCACGACCTCTGTTGCGGTCTTGCCCACGGGATGGCTGAGGAAGCCTCCGACGACCTTGTTGTTGGTGAGGGACTCGCCGATCTTCGCGATGGTGCCGGTGGTCTGCTTGATCAGGCCGGAGTTCTTCACCGCGGACACGAGGGCGGGGCTGATCGCCTCGGCTGCCCGACCGCCCAGCTTGAGCAGCGAGCCGCCGGGGATGATGCCCAGCAGGCCGGTGATGAAGTCGCCAACTTTGATCCCGCCCGTTTGGCTGGCCACGACTTGGTTGAAGACGAACAGCAGTCCGCCCAGCAGGGCGCCGACCACTGGGAAGAACACGGCCACCACCGCGATGAGCAGGGACAGCAGGATCTGCACGAACGGGAAGTCCTTGAAGAAGTCGCCGATCTTCTGGAAGACGTTCCGCTCCGGGATCGCCTCCTCCGCCGCCCGGTCCAGCACCTCGGCGCACCGACGCTGCGCGCTCTCGCGCAGTGTTCTCGCCTGCTCCGCGAGACTTCTGGCCGCGCTCAACTCGGCCTGGCCCGTGTCGATGGCGTCCTGGGTCGCTCGCGCCTGTGCCCGTTCGTCGTCGGTCGGGGTCGCGCTCAGCTGCTTCGGGGTCTGGTTCGCCTGCGGTGCGGCGGCCCGCGCCCGGTCCACGGCCTGGTCGAAGGAGCCCTGCGCCTCCAACAGCCGCGGTATGTACTCGTTGTAGGCCTGGGCCGCGTCGTGGTACGACGTCCTCGTCTTGGTCAGCTTGTCCGGCAGATCGTCACCGATCTTCGAATTGAGCTGGTCCATCGCGTCACCGGAGCCCTTGGATATGGCTCCGTCCTTCTTCACGACGTTGAACGCCCTCTCGGCGGCGTCGCCGATGTCTTGGTAGCGCTTGACGATGCCCTGGATGAGTTCCGGGTCGCCGGGCGTCGGGTCAGAGTCCATGCCCAGGAGCCGGAAGTCCTCTGGACTCGAGTGCCGACGTGCCATGGCGATCCCCCCGGTCCTGTGCGTGTGGCGTGCGATCCCGAGGTACACGGCACCGGGCTCACGAAGGGTTCAATGAATTTCGCGTCCGCGTCGAACGTTTCTGCCCGGCGGCCCCGTGTAGTCGGTGCAAGCAACGACGGACGACAGGGTGGACACGATGAGCAACGGCGCGGGCCGAGTGCCCGAGCACCGGGCGAGAACTGCCGCGGGGCACCGCATCCCGCAGACGCTGTTGTACGCCCTGACAGCTCTGCTGGCGGCGTGCCTTGTCGTCCTCGGCACAACCCGCTCCGCCGAGGCGGCGCCGTCCGCCGACGATCTCATCAAGGTGTTCGTGGTCCAGGACCCCGCGCAGACCGGCGGGCAGCTCGCCACCCTGCAGTCGATCGCCGCCGCGACGCTGGGCGGCGCGGGACGGGCCGACGAGATCTTCGAACTCAACCGCGGGCAGGCACAGAAGGACGGGGCCGTCCTCAACAGCCTCGGCGACCAACTGCATCCGGGCTGGATCCTGCGCCTGCCGCAGGACGCGTCCGGCCCCGGCGTTCAACTGGCCAGAGACACCGGAGGCGGAAACAGCGCCTCCGCTCCCCCGGCCTCGGGGACGGCCTCGTCGGGGACGGGCGATGCGCAGTCCACAGTGCTCACCATCCCCCTGACCGCGGCGGTCGCGCTGTTCGGTGCGGTCCTGCTCGCCCTGATCACCGCGGGCATCGTGGGCCGTCGTAAGGTGCGGGCCGCATCCGGCGCCGTCGGGCGGGGGGTCCGCGCGCTCGGCGCGCCCATACGCCGGCGCCGGCGGCTGGCGCAGCGGCAGGAGACGAGTCGCCGCTTCGAGGCGGACGGCGATTCGGTGCAGCGGGCCTACAACACCCTCGGCGAGTTCGCGGGGACGGACCGGGAACCGGAGAAGCCGGTGCACGCGCTCAGCGTGGACGACGCCGGTGTGACGGTGTGGCTGTCCGCCTCCGATGCTGCCGACGCCCCGTGGGCGAGCGTCGACAGCACTCGCTGGCGTCGTACCGCCGGTGCACCTGGTCTCCGGGCGGCGGGCGGCGATGACGGCGTGACCTCACGGTCCGCACTCACCACCGCGTGCCTGGTCCGGGCGGGCACGGACGAGGCGGACCGGCCCGTGTTCGTGGACCTCAGCCGCCTGGACGGCGTCCTGAGTGTCAGCGGCGATCGGGGCGTTGCCCGTGACGTCGTGCAGAACCTGCTGGCGGAGATCGCCCGCTCTCGGCCGAACATGCCGGTGACGGTGCTGCGCGGCTCGGCCGACGCGCCGCCGCTCGCCGTGCCGCCGAACCTCCGGCAGATGCCGCAGGCCGCCACATCCTCGGTGACGAAGCCGTTCGCGTCGCACGGCACGGTGCGCGCGGCCGCGTCACGCCGACCTGTGCGAGGGCTGGTGGTGGTGTCGGGCACGCCGGGTCCGCAGGAGGAGGCCGAACTGGCCGCTCTGTGCAGTGTGGGCTGGACGGGGCTTGTCTGCGGCGAGACGCAGGAGGCCCACTGGCGCTGGTACACCGACGGTGAAGGCCGCGTCGGCATCCCGGTGCTGGACTTGCGGTTGACGGTTCCGGCCTGAGTTCCGTGCCTGACGCTGCCGGAGGGATCCTGTGGTTCTTCCGGCAGCTGCTCTACATCGATGTACGGACTCGGCCGTGACCGCAACGAACGGAGGCCCGCTCCACAGGCACCAGCACTGCCCGGGGAGCGGGCCCTCCTTCACCTTCCGCCGAGAGGGAAGAAAGGAAGAGAACCCGGCACGCTGGGGCCAAGATGCCGGGTCCCGTCCTGCTCACGGGTCTTGCCCCCAGGGCGAAAGCGGGAGCGCGAGGTCTGCGGGCGGCAGTCCGTGCGCATCGGCATCGCTGCCCACTCGTGTCCCGGCGTCGTCCAGCGGTACGGCGACGGGTTTTCTCGTCACGCCGGAGGGGTCGTCGGTGTGGCGGCCCGCAGCGCCCCAAGTCTCCGCGGGGGAGCAAAGAGTCGGAGAACGCTACGGGGAACTGACTCGCACGATCAGCTGCTCCGCCTGTCCCCCCGACCGGCGTCTCCACTCGCTGCCGATCGGGCGGGCTCATGGAGCCTCGCAGCGGAACAGCCGCACCGGCAAAGCCGGGTCGGTGGATCTTGCCCTCTGATGCCGTGCATGACCGGTCAGGCAAGCGGGGCCCTCAATGAGGGGCAGTCAGGCCGGCAGTCGGCCAGGTGACTCGCGGGTCAAGGCCCTCGTCTACGTCGACGCATTCGCGCCGGACAAGGGCGAGAGCCTCGCCGAGCTGGTGTCGAGGCCGGAGCCCGACCGGATCCCGCCGTTGCCTGTCCAGACGCTGACCTACCCGAAGCCCGACGGTTCCCAGGGGATCGATCTCTGTCTGGATCCGGCGCAGTACCCGAGCGTCTTCCTGGACAACCGGCTACCCAGGGCGCAGGCGGACGCCATGGCCGCTGAGCAACGACCGGTTCACCGAGGAGATCATCAAGGTTGCCCGGAAGAAGAAGATTCCTTCGTGACATCTGGTCGTCAAGAACGACCGGGCAATCGGTCCCGGATCTCGAGCGCTTCACGGCCGCCCGGGCGCACGGCCGCACCGTCGAGGTGAACGCCCCGCACCTGGCGATGGTGACCGACCCGAAGCCGGTGACGGCCTTGATCGAGCGCGCCGTGCGGGCCACGCACTGAGCGCCGAGCACGGTCGGTGGTCCCCCGGTGGGCCGGCTACGGATGATGTCGTCCGTAGCCGACCGGTCCGCTTTGCTGCTGCGCCTTCCCGTGCAACGGGCGTCGTCCGGCGCCGCCCCGGGGGCGCGGGATGCCGCGGAGGTTTCCGCCGGGCGACGGTTTCAGGGAATCTTGTCTGTGATTGTGCATCTCACAGGCCCGCGCGAACGTCCCCGGAATCGTCGTCCCCAAGTCCGGTCACTGGATCCGGGAGGCGCAGCCCGCCTACATGATCAATCACTTCGAGAGCTTCCTCGGCATCTG
This sequence comes from Streptomyces sp. NPDC091209, assembly GCF_044757755.1. Classification (NCBI taxonomy): domain Bacteria; kingdom Bacillati; phylum Actinomycetota; class Actinomycetes; order Kitasatosporales; family Streptomycetaceae; genus Streptomyces; species Streptomyces sp. NPDC091209. The sequence continues at coordinate 95,256 of NZ_JBIVVR010000018.1, forward strand.
ACCGGCGCCCCCACCACGCGGTGCCACGGCCGGACCGGATCACTCCGACCGTGGCACCGCCCCCTACCCCTACGCGGCAGGCCCCATAGTTGATTGACTACTCCATAAAGCGCGCTACCCTGTCGGCATGGCTCGCACCAGGGAGTTCGACATCGACCAGGCGGTCGACCGCGCCATGGACCTGTTCTGGCGCCGCGGCTACGCAGAGACGTCACTGCCGGACCTGCTGAAGGAGCTGTCGATCGGCAGCGGCAGCTTCTACGCGGCCTTCGGCTCCAAGGAACAGCTCTATCTCCGCTCCCTCGAGCGCTACACCACTCTCCAGGGCAGCGGCCTGGAGAAGATCTTCGAGGAGACCGCCGAGCTCAGGCCCGCGGTCCGCCTGATGCTCGCCTCCATGATCGAGGCGGACCTGGCCGAGCCCACGCGCGGCTGTCTGGTGGTCAATGCCTCCACGCAGTGCGGCGACCAGCCCGCGGCGGCCGAGCGCGTCAACACCGCGATCCGGCAGATCGAGTCCTTCCTGGCCGACGCCCTCGAACGGGCACAGGTGCGGGGCGAACTTCCTCCCGAGAAGGACCCGCGGGAGCTGGCCCGGTTCTTGACCACGTTCATCCAAGGCATCCGCATCGTCGGCCAGGCCCGCATGGGACGGCAGTTCGTCGAAGACGCCCTGACCGCCGCGCTGCGAGTACTGGACTGAGCACCGCACCAGCGCCTGCGCTCCACCGCGCCTCCGCCCCAGGCTCGGCCTATCACAATTTTGTATCGATCACTCCAGAAAGGACCCGTTCCTCACCTCGCCCGTGTCCGCCAACATCACGGGAACACAGAACGGCGGCGGCCGGACGAAGACTCTCTGGCCCCACCCCGGCGGGGGCCTCACGCCGAGGCATCACGACACACGCTCCGTGACGCCACGAAGGCACGAGCCGGTACGTCGGCCGCGCGCCCACAACCTCCGCCAAGCGGCGTGAGGCGCGCGAGAGGTCTGCCCGTTCGGGCACGCGCGACCGACCGATCGCGCAAGAGGGCACCACAGACGGCCGGACCGGGAACGCCTACGGCTCCCCCGGTGTCATACGACATGGCGCCTGACATCCGTCCGGCCCCACTCGCTCGAATCGCCCCTCCAAGGCGGCACCTTCACAGCAGCCGCCCAGACAGGCACGCTCTAAAAAATGTTTATGCTTCAACTTCCAGAATCAAGTGGAGAACACAACATGTCGGTCGACGACCCGATCACCCCCGAGCCGCTCCTCCAGCTCGGCCTGGGCTTCATGGCCTCCAAGACCCTTCTGAGCGCGGTGGAGCTGGGAGTCTTCACCGTGCTGGCCCAGGGCGGCCGCGACCGCGCCTCTCTCGCCGCCAAGGTGGGCCTGCACTCCCGGTCCGCCGCGGACTTCCTCGATTCGCTCGTGTCGCTCGGGGTGCTGACCCGTGACGAGGCCGGCGCCTACGCCAACACCCCCGCCGCGGACCTCTTCCTGGACCGCGCCAAGTCGTCGTACGTCGGCGGAATCCTGGAGATGGCCAACGCCCGTCTCTTCGGCTTCTGGAACAACCTCACCGACGCCCTGAAGACCGGCGCCCTCCAGAACGAGGTCGCCCACAGCGGCGCCCCGTTCTTCGCCACCCTCAGCCAGGACCCGGTCGCCTGGCGCAACTTCCTCAACGGCATGAACGGCGTCAGCACCCCGCTGGCCGGCGCCCTCGCGGCCGACTTCGACTGGACCGGCCGCCGCCACGTCATCGACCTCGGCGGAGCCCTCGGCGCCGTCCCGGCCGCCGTGCTGCGCAGCAACCCGGACATCACCGGCGCCGTCTTCGAACTCCCCCCCCGTCCAGCCCGTGTTCGAGGAGTTCGTCGCCGCACACGGCCTGGCCGACCGCCTCGCCTTCCACGGCGGCGACTTCTTCGCCGACCCGCTACCCGAGGCCGACGTCTACGTCATGGGCCAGATCCTCCACGACTGGAACCTGGAGCAGCGCCTGTTCCTGCTCCAGAAGGCCTACGATGCCCTGCCCGAGGGCGGCACCCTGATCGTCTACGACGCCATGATCGACGACGAGCGCCGCCAGAACTCCTACGGCCTGCTGCTGTCGCTGAACATGCTCATCGACACCGAGGGCGGCTCCGAATACACCGTCGCCGACGCCACCCAGTGGCTCCAGTCGGTCGGCTTCGCCAAGGTGGAGGCACACCACCTCATCGGCGGCTACTCCGCCGTGTACGCCACCAAGTGAGCGCAATGACCGGCACCTTGCGGTGATACGGGGTATGGGGAGCCGCTCGGCCGGGCCACTCCCCATACCTTCCGCCGGGCCGTGGGCGACTCATGCCCTGCCGCGGCGGACCGCCTTACCTTCGGAGGCGAGGCCGTGAGCGCGCCGTGAGTACGGCACTCCGGCCGCTGGCAGCCCGGCGCGGAGCGCCCGGCGAACGAGAACGCCAGCACCGCTCCGACGACGAGCGCCCCCGCGCAGATCGGCATGGCCTTGCGGCACGACGCGTTGAAGGCATCCTCGTTCTGATAGGCGTCCGAGCCCATCCCGGTCAGCACGGGCAGCGCCGCCATCGCGATCAGACCCGCCCGCGACACGTCGACAGACCCGAGCACGCCCCCGCGAACACCGGCCGGCACCCTGCCGACAACCGCTCGGCCTCGCCCTCGGCGGGCCGCCGAGTCCCCACCGACTGTCAGGGCGCCCGCTCGGCCTTCGCCAAGACGGGCCCCGGCCCCTGAGGGTATGTCAACTTAACCGCTGATCTTGGTTGTTGAGTGGTCAGTTATCGCTCGGTGTCAGACGGCCCTCGAAAGCGATCTGGAACGCGTTGAGAGGGGCTTTCCCATGCATGGTCCACCGCTTGCGGCCCTTCCGGTCTGGTCCAGTCTCATCAGTGCGATGTAGATGCACTTGAGGACGGCGGCTTCGTTGGGGAAGCGCCCACGGGCACGAACAGCCCTGCGGATGCGGGCGTTGACGCTCTCGATCGCGTTGGTGCTGCAGATGACCCTGCGGATCTCGACGTCGAAGGAGAGGAAGGGCACGAACTCGGCCCAGGCGTCCGACCACAGCTTCACGATCGCCGGATACTTCCGGCCCCGCACTTCCTGGAACTCCAGGAACCGCTCCGTCGCCGCGTCCTCGCTGGGCAGTTCCGTATGCGGGCAGAGCCCAACGACGACATGGTCGGCACCGGCGACGGGCCGCTCGACATGACCATCACCTTCCTCGACATCAATCAGCTGTGACCATCAAAGCGCCGCCGCCGTTGGACGAGCACACCGTCACCGTTCCGGCCACCGAGGCCACCGCGCTGATCGTCCCGACCCTGGCCGGATCCCTGACCGCAGTCCTTGACCAGCGAAGTTCTGGCCGGGCGGATCGAGGAACTCCTGGAGGCCCAGCCTCTTTCGAAGGTCCTGACGTCCATGCCGGGAATCGGCGTCAGGACCGGAGCCAGGATCCTGATCGAGGTCGGTGATGGCAGCACCTTCCGGGGGCGAGGGCCGTCCGAGCGTCCCTGGCCCCGCAGGCGGCGGCCGGCAGCGTGTCGGCCGCCGCCTGGCGGAAGGGATTCAGGTTCCCGTGCGTAAGTGGGGTGGCGTCAATTGGATGCGCTGCCCGAGACCCACTTGCTCCACGGCATGTTCCAGTCGCTGAGGCCGTTGTCCGGGGCCACCGTGGACTTGCCTCCGGAGTTCTTGACGATCACGACGTCACCGGTCATCGAGTGGTCGAAGAACCACGCGGCGGGCTGCTTGCCGTCGTCTGCGTTCCTGACGTCCTTCAGGCCCACGCAGCCGTGGCTGGTGTTGACCTTGCCGAAGACGGAGTCGGCACCCCAGTAGTTGCCGTGGATGAACGTGCCCGAGTCGGTCAGACGCATGGCGTGCGGTACGGCCTTGATGTCGTATGAAGGCTTGCCGTTCTTCTCCGTGAGGCCGACGGTCGCACCGTTCATGTGGATGTGCCTGAACTTCTCCGAAATGACCATCCGACCGTTGTACGTCGGGTGCTCAAGGCTGCCGGACGAGATCGGGATGGTCTTGATCGTCTTGCCGTCCCGTACGACGGTCATCTGCTTCGTCCTGGCGTCCACGGTGCTGATCTGGCTTCGGCCGATCTTGAACGTGGCCGTCTTCTGGATGCCGTGCAATCTGACCTTGACGGTGATGGTGGAGCCGGGCTTCCAGTAGTGCTCGGGACGGAAGTCCAGGCGGCTGTTGTTGAGCCAATGACCGACAACCTGCTCGCCACTGCTGGCGCTGACCTGGATCTTCGACGCCACGGCGGCCTTGTCGCCGATCGCCTTGTCGAAGGTGAAGGACACCGGCATACCCACACCGACGGTCGAGCCGTCCTCAGGGGAGAGGTGCCCGAGGAAGTCGTTGGCCGGGGAGACCGTGGAGATCGCGGCGTTCACGATGGCGGAGCGCCCCTGTGCGTCCTCGGCCTCTGCGGCAACCTGATATCTGGTGGCCCGCTCCAGCGGGCCGTTCGGCTTCCAGGACGTGCCGTCCGCGGAGGCGGTGCCCGGAATCTCGGTACCCGTCGCGACGGCGGTCATGGTGACCTTGGTGAGCCTGCCGTTGCTGACAGTGACCTTTACGGGGTCGTTGATCCCGACGCCGTGGACTCCTTGCCCAGGCGTGATGTCTATTCGGGCGTCGGAAGCGTCTTGGACGCCCGCCTGGGGCGTCTGTGCCTGCGTTCCCGGGTGAGCCCCGGTGTCGTTGGTGGCGGCGTAGCTGGTGCCGCCCAGCGCCGTGAGTGCGAGTGCGCCGGCCGTAGCCATCAGCCCGACGTGTCGCTTGCGTACGGTGATCAAACGCTTCTCCCATGCCGCTGGTCATCGAATCCCTGGAGCTGGTTACCGGAAGGGGTAATCGGCCCCAAGGAAGCATTTTTACGCTTTAGTCCGTTTCAGGGGTCGGTTTGTGGCGGGTTTCACGCGTAATGGCCCTACCTGTCGGCGATCCCGGAGAGCCATGCCGTGCGCTCCGGGCCGGGCGCTTCGCGGCCGGGTGCGGCGAGCCGGCGGACCTCGCCCGCGCCCAGGGCGATCGTGGCGCGCGGCTGCATCGATCCATGGCCCCTGCGCGAGAGCAGGACGAGTTCCCAGACGGTCGCCGTCAGGCGTCGAGCCGGGTGGCGCAGTCGGTGCTGACGCGCCGCGGATCCCCGGCCCGACCCAGGGACGGATGCGGAGCGAAGTTCCTGGCGGACCCGCGACAGAGCGGGAACCGCTGCTGCAGCACGTGGTGCAGGTCCTCCCACGGCGCCTTGCCGGGCACCGCCGGATCGAGCGACAGGGCGGGGTAAGCCCCGCGGCGGAAGGTCCGCACCCCGTCCAGCCGGGCGGCGAAGACCGGCGTCCCGGCCGTCGCTGCGCCGTCGCACCTCCTCCAGGGTGCCGTGCGGCCCGGCGCCCGCGCGTGTTTCCGTGACGTTAAACGTGATGTTGAATACGGAAACAATTTTGACATGAACACTTCCATCAAGTGATTGCCTGTTGTACCAAATGAGGGCCAGCTTTCCCGCTCAGGGAGGTCCTGTGAGACGCGTCAAATTGAGATCCACCCTTGTCGCCTTCGGTCTCGCGATGATGTTCGGCCTGCTGCTGGCCGGTCCGGCGAACGCCGCCGGACCGGCCTACGTCGCGCTGGGTGACTCGTACTCGGCCGGCAACGGCGCAGGGAACTACGACAGTTCGAGCGGAGACTGCCACCGCAGCCTCAGTGCCTACCCCTACCTGTGGAAAAACGCCCACGCCCCGTCATCGTTCGCCGACACCTCCTGTTCCGGCGCGGTCACTACGGACGTGACGAACAGCCAGCTCTCCCCGCTGAACTCCTCCACCGGCCTCGTCTCTCTCACCATCGGCGGCAACGACGCCGGGTTCTCGGACGTCATGACCACCTGCGTGACCGGCTCGGACACCGGCTGCGTCAACCGCGTGAACACGGCCGAGAGCTATGCCCAGAACACGCTCCCCGCCCGCCTCGACGCCACCTACGACGCCATCCGCGCCAAGGCGCCCAACGCCAAGGTGGTCGTGCTCGGCTACCCGCACATGTATACGCTCAACGTCGCCTGTGTCGGCCTCAGCGCCACCAAGCACAGCAAGATCGACGAGGCTTCGGACGTCATCGACAGCGTCATCGCCGCCCGTGCCGCCGCCCACGGCTTCGTCTTCGGAGACGTCCGCACCGCGTTCGGCGGCCATGAGCTGTGCTCCAGCGACAGCTGGCTGCATTCCCTGGTGATCTCGCCGAGCTGGGAGTCGTACCACCCCACCGCCACCGGCCACGCCAGTGGCTACTACCCCGTCCTCAACGCCAACAGCTGACCTGCCCTGGGGGCGAGCCGGCCTGGCTCGCCCCCAGACCTACCTCTGATCTTGCGAGAGTGCCCCGGCCTTCAGGCCGGGGGTGAATCGCATCTCTGGACTGCTCTAACCTCGGCCGTGGGCACGGGTCCGCACTATCCACCCGCGCCCACGGATACCCGCGCTCAGTCCGGACGCTTCTGCTGTGTGATGTAGTCCTTGACCACCTGGAGCGGAGCGCCGCCGCATGGGCCGGCGAAGTACGAGGGTGACCAGAACCGACCGTGCATGATCGCCTGGTTGACCCGGCCGGTGAACTCCGCGCACAGGCGGCGTGAGGAGACGCCTTTGAGGCTGTTGACCAGGCTGGCCAGGGCGACCTTCGGCGGGTAGTGGACGAGCAGGTGGACGTGGTCCGTTTCGCCGTTGAACTCCTTCAGCTCCGCGTCGAAGTCCTTACACACCTTGCGCATGACCTCTTCGCAGCGCGTCAGCATCTCGTCGTTCATGACGCCGCGCCGGTACTTGGTGGCGAACACCAAAGTGTGAGTGCAGGTTGTAGACGACTGTTCGACCCGTGCGGATATCGGGGTTTGGTTCCCATCGTGGCGACATGGGCCAACGCTAAGGTGGCCGCTGTGCAGCTCCGGTACTCGTTCCGCGTGTATCCGAGCGCCGGTCAGCGCATGGCGAGGGCGTTCGGGTGTGCGCGGGTCGTCTTCAACGACGCGCTGCGCGTGCGCGAGGAGGCCCGCGCCGCGGGGGCGCCGTTCGTCACCTCGGCGGAACTGTCCAAGAACCTGACGGCCTTGAAGAAGACGCCGGAACGGGCCTGGCTCGGCGAGGTCTCGGCGGTGATCCTCCAGCAGTCCCTGCGCGACCTGGACACCGCGTACCGGAACTTCTTCGACGGCCTCAAGGGCAAGCGCCCGCGCATGGGCGTGCCACGTTTCAAATCGAAGCGGGACAACCGGCACTCGATCCGCTTCACCGCCAACGCCTCGTGGCGGATCACGCCAGGCGGGAAACTGAGACTGCCGAAGGTCGGCGACGTTCCCGTGCGCTGGTCCCGGACGCTGCCGTCCACCCCGTCCACCGTGACCGTCGTCAAGGACGCGGCCGGCCGGTACTTCGCGAGCTTCGTCATCGAGACGGACGCCTGCGAGGTACTGCCCGAGACGACACCAGAGATCGGCATCGACCTCGGCCTCGGGCACTTCGCCGTCCTCTCCGACGGCCGGAAGATCGACAGCCCCCGCTTCCTGCGCCGGGCCGAGAAGCGCCTGAAGAAGATGCAGCGGGACCTGTCCCGCAAACAGAAGGGCTCCAACAACCGTGGCAAGGCCCGGCTGAAGGTCGCCCGCGCACACGCGCAGGTCACCGACGCACGCCGCGAGTTCCACCACCGGCTCTCCACCCGGCTGATCCGCGAGAACCAAGCGATCGCCGTCGAGGACCTGTGTGTCAAAGGACTCGCCCGCACGCGTCTGGCCAAATCCGTCCATGACGCGAAGATGGTCCGCGTTCGTGACCATGCTGGAGTACAAAGCCGCCCGGTACGGACGCACCCTCGTGAAGATCGGCCGGTTCGAACCGACCTCCCAGGTGTGCTCCGCATGTGGCGTCAAGGACGGACCCAAACCGCTGAACGTCCGGGAGTGGACGTGTTCGGCGTGCGGGACCGTCCTCGACCGGGACGTCAACGCGGCGGTCAACATCGCCAAGGCCGCCGGACTGGCGGCGTCAGCCTGTGGAGCGCAGGTAAGACCGGCACCCGTGCCCGCACAGCGCAGCGAAACAGGAACCCACCAAGAGCAACCCACCGCGTCACCGCGGTGGGAGCAGATGGGAATCCCGGGCCTTCAGGCCCGGGAGGATGTCAAGTCATCAAACGTCCGGCCGGACCAAACTCCTGGTCGGACGGTGGAGCGGCCGCACCAGCATCCTCGACCCCCACAAGCCCTACCTCCCCCAGCGGTGGGCCGAGGGCTGCACCGTCGCCCGTCGCCTGTCGCCTGTCGCCTGTCGCCTGTCGCCTGTTCGAAGAAATACGCGAGCACGGCTACACCGGCGGCGGGAAGGTCGTGAAGAAATACGTGGCCCGGCTCCACGAGCCTTCCCCCTCGATCCGCCACGCAAGGCACCGTCGGTGCGGGACGTGACCGGCTGGCTCACCCGCCACCCCGAACGTCTCGCCATCGACCAGGCCCAGCGACTCAGAGCGATCCTGGCCCGCCGCCCTGCACGCGACCGCACCGCCGACCACGTCTGCGCGTTCGCCGAACTCATGCACAACCGTCAGGGCCGGGACCTGGACCAATGGATCACCGGCGTCCAGGCCGACGACCTACCTGCCCTGCACACCCTCATCACCGGCCTCGGCCAAGACCTCGACGCCGTCGTCGCCGGCCTCAGCCTGCCTAACAGCTCCGACGCCGTCGAAGGCCACAACAACAAGATCAAGATGGCGAAGCACCAGATGTTCGGCCGCGCCAACTTCGACCTGCTCCGCAAACGGGTCCTCCTCGCCCCGCGAGCCCGTTCATGATCGCGATTTCGGTGACCCTCCGTGGCCCCGGCACTGATAGGCCTCTGCCGGGGATCTTGGATGGTGGGTTTTCGGTTGTCCTCGGTAGCGGAGTGGCGCATGCCGTGTCCGTGGGCGACTCGTTGATGGTGCTGCCCTCGACTCCGGAGCGGACCGCGTGGCGCGGGTCTTCCAGCCGGGGGTCTGCTGCTCGGCGCGGACGCACAGGTGCAGGTCGCGGGGTTTTCGTTGGGGAAAGCCCACGTTCCGGGCGCCTTCGCGGGTGGTGGTGCAGCGGGTGCGGACCGGACACGGCCGGCACTGGCCTTGGGTGAACTTGGCGACGATCAGGACGCGGCCCACCCGGATCTTGCCGACCCCCGCGTCCTTACGGGCGAGCAGGTCCCTGAGGGGCACGGTTGTCGAGTTCACCGCGTGGTGGGTGAGTGCGCGTGCCGCAGGCGTGGTGCCGGCGGCAGGGTGGTGGGCGCGCCCGTCTCCGGTGCGGCGCGGAACGCCTCGATCACGTAGGCGGCGAAGCGGCGGGAGGCCGTGAGCCGGGCCGGGAGGGGTGCGTGCTGGAGGCCCTGGTGCGCGGTGAGCATGAGGATCAGGTCGTCGACGATGAAGCCGGGGCGGAGCTCGCCGGTCTCCTGGGCACGGCGGGCCAGTTCGGCGATCGCGCGGATGGTCCGCTCGCGGTCGGCGGTGAAGTCCATGGACTCGGGGAAGGCCGTCATGAAAGCGTCGGCGAATCCGCGGCTGTGTGCGTGGAGTTCGCAGATCCGCTCGATCAGACTCTGGAATCCGTGCCAGGGGTCCGCGTCCGTGAGGGCGTCGCGGACGGCCGCGTGACAGGCTCGGCGCTGCTCGGTGAAGGTCTGCGCGATCAGTGCCTGCTTGGTCGGGAAGTGCCGGTACAGCGTCGCGGGGGCGAGGTCCGCGTGCCGGGCGATGTCGCGCATGGGTGCGCTCAGACCCTCCTCGCCGAACACCGAGCGGGCGGCGTCCAGGATGCGGGCCCGATTGTCGCGGGCGTCGGAGCGCACGGTCTGAGGCAAGTGGCCGGCCATCGTCTCTCACTTCAGTCGGACGGACGGGGGCGTCCGTTACGGTCCGATGGCGGTGCCGCCGCCCCGCCCCGGAGATCCGCCGGTGGCCCCGACGGTGGGGCCGATTCGATACCCACGGTCGCAGCAGTTGTGTCCGTCCGTCCACCGACCCGAGGAGCAGAGATGAAAGCCGTCGTCATCAGGACGTTCGGAGACCCTGAGGGCCTGGAGGTCATCGATGTCCCCGTGCCGGTTCCTGCTCCGGGGCAGGTGCGGATCGCCACGGAGGCGATCGGTGTGGGCGGTGTGGACGCCGTGATCCGCCGGGGAACGCTCGCCGCCTACGGCTTCCGGGCGGGCCATCTCCTCGGCAGCGAGGTCGCGGGAAGCGTCACCGCGGTGGGAGAGGGCGTGGACGCCTCGTGGATCGGGCAGCGAGTTTGGGCGTTCACCGGCCTGTCCGGTGGGTATGCCGAGCAGGCCGTCGCCTCGGTCGATGATGTGCTGCCGCTGCCCCAGGGCCTGACCGGCACCGACGCGGTCGCCCTCGGCGGCTCCGGCGTGGTCGCCCACTTCGCCCTGGAGCGAGCCCGTTTCGCACCCCGGGAGACGGTGCTCGTGCGCGGTGCGGCGGGCAGCATCGGGATCACGGCGGTCCAGCTCGCAGCCAGGAACGGCGCGGGCTCGGTGGCGGTCACCACCTCATCGGCCGAGCGTGGTGCCCGCCTGAAGGAGCTGGGCGCCACGCATGTCCTGGACCGCTCCGGTGAGGGCGGCCAGGACGCACCGGCGGGCTTCGACGTGGTGATCGATGTCGTGGGGGGTCCCCAGCTTCCCCTCTTCCTGGACAGGTTGAACTCCAACGGGCGGTACGTGGCAGTCGGTGTGGTCGGTGGGCAGCCGCCGGCGGACTTCGGCATGCGGCTGATGGACGCCTTCCGCAGATCGCTGTCGTTCGCCACCTTCAGCTCCGACGCCGTGCCCGGCCCCGACCGGCAGGCCGTGCGGTCGTCCCAGTTCGCCGATGCCGCGGTCGGGGACCTGCGCACGATGGTGCACGAGGTACTGGCCTTGGACCAGGCGGCGCTGGCCCACCGCAAGATGGACGCGGGAGAGGTGTTCGGGAGGGTCGTGCTGGTGCCCTGAGCGGGGCGGAGACGGCGTTCGCTGCTTCGGGCAACAAAAAATGGGGCCACTCGGGCGCACGGGGTGTTCCGTCGCATGGCATGGAGCCCGCCCGGCGACGCTCCGTGGGTTGTCGTACGGACCGCTGCAGCCCTTCGCCAGGGAGTGACGCCACCGTGGGCACGCCGGCTTTTTTCACCCTTGCGGGCTGATCCCCCGTACCGCCAGGGCGAGCAGTCGGTTCGCTTCGGCGGCAGGGTCCGGATGATGCTCCGTGGCGAGTGCGAGGCCCGTGACCAGTGAGACCAGGTCGGCGGTGGTCACCTCTGGTGCCACCGCGCCGGCCCGTGCGGCGCGGTGCAGCAGTGGATCGACCGCGCCGCCGAGGCGCACCGCGCAGGCATTGACGTGGTCCGCGTCGTCCGTCGCGGCCTGGACCAGCGCATCGGCCATGCCGCGTGCGGTAGTTGCGTACGTGGTGAGCGCGCTCAGCCAGTCCAGCAGCGCGGCGCGGGGGTCGTCCGCATCGGCGAGATCGACGGCACGGGCGCAGAGGGCGTCGATCCGGTGGCTGAACACGGCCTCCAGCAGGGCCCGGCGGCTGGGGAAGTGGCGGCGCACGGTGGCCGATCCGACTCCGGCGGTGCGAGCGATCTGCTCCAGGGAGGCGTCGGCGCCGTGCGCCGCGACCTCCTCCTCCGCCACGGCGAGGATCCGTGCGTAGTTGCGCCGGGCGTCCGCGCGCTGGACCGTCATGGCGTCTCCGTGCTTGCTAAGTGGCGGGGCCCTCCGTATCGTACTCGAGGTAAATGGCGGCCCCCGCCGTTTGTATCAGGATGCGATCCGAGGAGCAGCATGAGCACCCACTCCGCCCCTGTTCTGGTCGTCGGCGCCACCGGTCAACAAGGTGGTGCCACTGCTCGCGCCCTGCTCACCGCGGGGATTCCCGTTCGGGCTCTGGTCCGCAACCCCTCGACCGCCCGGGCCAAGGCCGTCGAGGCGCTGGGCGCCGAGCTGGTCACCGGCGACCTCGACGACCGCGGCTCCGTGAGCCGGGCCGCCGCGGGAGTGCGCGCCGTCTTCTCCGTACAGATGCCCGACATGGATGGCCGCGGTTTCGAGGGCGAGGTCGCGCAGGCCGGCAACCTGATCGACGGCGCGCTGGCCGCCGGGGTCCCGCAGTTCGTGCACACCTCCGTCTCCGGTGCGGGGCAGCACGTCGGCCGACTCAAGGGCCGGTGGGCCTGGATGGAGCCGTACTACACCGCCAAGGCAGGGATCCAGGACCGGGTCCGCGAGGCGGGCTTCACGCACTGGACGCTCATCAAGCCGGGCTTCTTCATGGAGAACTTCCGCCCCCGCGCGCAGATCATGTTCCCCCGCGGCGTCGAGGGCGGCCTGGTAAGCCTGCTGAAGCCCGCGACCCGGCTGTCCCTGATCGCCGTCGACGACATCGGCACGGCAGCCGCCGCGGCCATCGCCGCGCCCGAGCGATTCGACAGGATCGAGCTCGAACTGGCCGGCGACTTCCTGACCATGACAGACATCGCCGCTATCCTCTCCCGAACCCTGGGCACCGAGCTGCCCGCGCCCGACATGACCGCAGACGAGGCGACCGCTGCCGGGATGCCCGGCATGGGCTTCGCACAGGCCCGCATCAACGAAGAATCCCAGCCCGCCCGCCCCGAGTTCGCACGAGATCTGGGTCTGCCCCTCACCACCTTCGAGACCTGGGCACGAGACCACCTCGGGGACACCAGGTGACACCGATCCGCGCTGGGTGGGAGACCTGCCCCCAGCCGACGCCCCGGCCCGGCCGTATCAGGAGGAGTGCGCTCCGAACCGCCCGAGGCCACCCCCACGGACAGGAGCGGCTGCACCAAGTTCGGGGCCAGATACGGGAAATCCCCGCGCCGCGCGTGCACCACCATGGCGCCGACCAGAGTGCGCGCCCACTCTGACGGGGTGGGCTGTGGCACAGAAGGGCGGAACTACCGCCGCCAGGGCATCGGTCGCGGCTGGGCTCGCTCCGCGTCGCGGTCTTGGTCAGCCTTGTCCGGGATGGTGCAACGGATCCCGCGGCGGCGCAGGCAGGCGCGGTTCTTGCGGGGGGCGTACGCCTTGTCAGCGCGCACGCGATGGGGGCGGACGCGCGGCCGGCCAGGCCCGATGCGGGGCACGCGGACCTTCTCCAGCAGGGGTTCGAACTGCCGCGAGTCCCCGCGCTGTCCTGCCGTGACCACGATCGACGTGGGCTTTCGGCGCCGCTCGACGGCCAGGTGCAGCTTGGTGGTGAACCCGCCACCCGGGCGTCCCAGCCCGTCATCACCGGGCTCCATGAACACGCCACCCGGTACTTCCTTCTGTAGATCACCCTGCTTCCGGGCCCCAGCCGCATGCTGATGGACGCGGCACACCGTCGAGTCAGCGCTCAGGTCCCACGTAATCGCACCCTTCGGCAGCACCGGTTCCAGCGCCGCCCGCTGCTCGTCTGTGAGATCTCCCCGCCCCATGAACCGAGATCATTCATCGCTCAAGATCCATTTTCGATACACGGCCTGGGACCCCTTACAGTCCGGGAGCAGCGAATCCGTTGAGGGCCCACAGCGCGCCGGTGTACCACAGCACTCCGACGGCGCAGACGAGGACGCTGCCGGTGACCGGGAGCATCCAGCCCGGCAGGCGACGGCTGCGGACCACGAGCACCTTGGCGACGAACGCGCCGTACAGCACACAGCCGGCAACGGAGTGCAGGAAGACTCGCGTGCTTGTGGTCTCCACCCCGTAGGTGCGGACGCAGTGGTACGCGATGGGCAGCGACAGCAGGAAGGCGATCCACCCCAGCACGCGGTGTCCGGCACGCACCGGGCGAGGCGCGGCCGCGAGGCCGGGAAGGCGGTGGTACATCCACAGAGCCAGCAGGAGCTGGACGAGCGCAAGGCCGAACAGAGCGCTGCCCAGACGGGCCTTGAGGTCGACCGCGTCGGTGCCGTGGGCGCCGAACAGTCCCATCCCGTACTGGGGGCTGTGATGCCGCCCCGTCACCCAGATCGCCACCGCCACGGCCACGGCGGCGCCCACAACCAGCGCGACGGCACCCCCGGCGGAGCGCCGCCCGGGAGCACGGTGTTCTTCGGTCATCGTCGCGTCCGCTGCTCGGTCACGAATACGGCGGCGGTCAGCTCAGATCCACTTTTTGGCCGCTGGTGTTGAGCACGTACCAGGCGGCGCCGAACTGGTTGAGGCCTTGGCCGTTGGTGTCACCCGGCTTGGAGTCTCCGGCGTACCCGTACAGCGGATGCCCGTTGTAGGTGACCTGCATCTTGCCGTCGGACCGCTTCGTCGTCCCCAGCAGTGCCGACTTGGCCGAGCCGCTCGACGTCGGGTTGCCGGACGTCAGCAGCGGTGGCCACGCCGCGGCGCACGAATCGTTGCAGGTCGACTGCGTCGACTTGTCCGCCTCGAACAGGTACAGGGTGTTGCCCTTCGCGTCGACCAGGATCGTGCCGAGCTTGCCCGCCGTGGCGGTCATGACCGCGGCCTGAGCGCCGGCCGAGGCACTGCTCGCCGCTGCGGACGGGCTTTGAGTGTTTCCGGACGCACTGCTGGTGGCCCCGTTCGACGGCGTCGCCGACGACGAGGACGACGACGAACCACCACCGCTGGAGCAGCCACTGGTGCCGACGGCGAGCACCATAGCGGCAGCGGTCCAGGCAACAACAGTCAGGCGGGTGCGCCTCATCACAGCTCCACAGCATCGGTAGTGCCCAGGACGGCTGACCAGCGCACTGGTGCCATGCTCCGCGCAACTCCCGGCCTCCGTGCTCCACGGCGCCGCAGCACCTGGAGATTTCGCCCAGATGGATGACCCCGGCACCACCCGATCCGGCGCGGCCGCCCAAGCAGGCGGGCGCCGAGCGAGCCTGGTACTGCGCGCACGTGCCGCTGCGCGCGGACCGGTCTCCGGCCTAGGCTTGCGGTGGGAGCCGTGGAGCGGACGGTGGCGTGGCTGGTCGGGTGCCGCCGCCTGCACCGCCCTTACGGGCGCAAGGCGGAACACTTCCTGGCCTTCGCCGGGATCGGCGCAGCGTTCGCGCTGGGCATCGGTGGCACAGGAGTCGCCGACGCCAGGATTCAGCCGGTGGACACCCGGCGCACGAACAGCGGCGGCAACCAGCCCGGCGGTCAGCAGCCGAGTTGGACAGGCTGAGGGCTCACGCAGGAGACCGAGAGCGGGAATCCCGCGGGCCAGGCCCGGCCAGGACAGAACTGATCACAGCGCGAGAGGACGATTCTGCGTGGCGGCGGGCCGCACCGGCCCGCCGCTTCCAGCGCCGGGAGCGTTGCGTGCTGTTCGCGGCCGCCGATCGGGTCCGCCGCGAAATCTCCCTGGAATGGATATAACAGCCGAGGTGCGCCGAAAGACCCGGAAAACCCGGGCCGAGAGGCCCGCAGACTGGGGACCATCTCCTGTGATAAAACGCCGGTGCGGCGCATAGCGTCGTTACCGTGCCAATGACAATTCCCGCGACCATTGCCGAATCCACTGATCTAGCCGTCAAGAAATCCCGGCTTGTCCGCTCGCCGGCCCGTTATCTGGTCTCCGCGATGCTCGCCGGCATCTACATCGGCGTCGGCGAGATTCTGCTGCTCAGCGTTGCGGGGCCGTTGGAGGCAGGCCATTCGGGCGCCGTCAGGCTGGTGGAGGGCGCGGTGTTCCCCATCGCCCTGCTGCTGGTTCTGTTCGCCGGTGCCGATCTGTTCACGAGCCAGTGCATGACCATGACGTTCGGCGTGCTCAGCCGCCGAACCAGCTGGGCGGACCTGGCGCGGATCTGGGTGATGTCGCTGCTCGGCAACCTGGCGGGCGCCGTGGTCTTCGCCTTGTTCATAGGCATGGCCGGGACTCTCAAGTCCGGACCCTCTTCCAGCCTGCTGGGCTCTCTGCTGGCGGCGAAGGAAGCCGAGCCGGGCGGACAGCTGTTCGCACGCGCCGTCCTCTGCAACATGCTGGTGTGCCTGGCCGTGTGGATGTTCACCCGGGTCTCGGGCGACGGCGCGAAGGCCACCATGGTGTGGTGGCCGGTGTTCGCCTTCGTCGCCAGCGGATTCGAGCACAGCATCGCCAACATGGCGCTGTTCTCGCTCGGCATCGTCAACGGTCAGGCGGAGGTCGCCGACCTCGCCCGCAACCTCGCCTTCACCGTTCCGGGCAACATCGTGGGCGGAGCGGTGCTGGTCGCCGCCGCGTACTGGTTCGCGAACGACGGCGGCCGTACGGCCGTCACCAAGGCGCCCGTCGAACCGTCCGTCCCGGCCCAGGACACCACCCCCCGCACCTCCGCTACGGTCTGACCCCCGGTCTCTGAACGGCGCCACGACATCACTGTCGTTGGCGCCGTTCCGTTTCCCACTCCCCCGTCAACAGCGTTCGCAGCGCGGCGAAGGGCATGCTGTCACCGACCGATGGGCACAAAAGCAACCGATCGGCTGCGCTGCCGAGCGATCGCCATACGAGCCAGGCGGTCGCTCGGCAGCGCAGCGCGTATCGAGTACCTCACCGAGACCGAAGCCCGCCTCCGGAGTGAGCCGGTCCCGGTCGCTCAGGGTGAAGGAGACGCTGCCGGATGACCACGAGTTGTCCTTGGTCCAGCCGTAAAGGGCGTACGTGGTCTTGGTGGTGAGCGGATGGAGAGATCTGGTCGCGGTCCAGCCGGCGGCAGGAGAATCGAGGGTCCAGGTGGCGAGACCGGGCTTGAGGGGGTGGGCGGCGGTCCACGAACCGACCGTGACCGTCTTGTCGACGTCGTCGCTGTCCACGTAGAGGGTCGCGCCATCGATCTGATGTCCGCAGACCATCATGACGCCGAGCAGATGGCCGTCGCCGGTCACGGAGATGCCGGCGACGGCATCGACGGGAACCGTGCATCCTGAGGTCGTGGCCAAGGCCACGCCGGCCGCGGCTGCACCGATGAAGCGACGGAACACCAGCCGTGAAGCGCGGTCGACCACATGATTAGGCACTGTCCGGCGGATCATGTGGCCGTGTTGGCACCAAGTTCGTTTTTGCGGGCCGGACTGCGCCCGGTTGCGAGGCGTTTCTGCCCCTCAGGCACGGGCAGGACTGCCAGTGCGGTATCTGCAATATTCCGCAGCGTCTCCGGGGCCAGGCCGGCCTTGCCTACCGCCTCGATACCCCGGACCACCGTCAGCAGCAGTGCCGCCAACCGCTCCGGATCCGCAGCGCTATCGATGTCGCCGTGGCGCTGGGCTGCGCTGATCTCCGTCCGCAGCAAGGTCAGCAGTGCCGTCATGGTCTCGGCCGACCGTCCGGCGACCGTCGGATCGTGCTGGGCCAATTCCGCCGCGCCCTTGGCCAACAGGCACCCGCGGCGCTCGGTGTCGGAGGCGGTGTTCTCCGCCATTAGGTGCACGTATCCCGACAGCCGGACCAAGGCCTCTGCGTCCGGGCCACCTGCCAGCCGCCCTTCGGCCACCTCAACGACTGCGGTGCACCAGTCGCCAAACACGCGGTGGAACAGCTTGCCCTTGTCGCCGAATGCGCCGTACAGGCTGCCCTTGCCCAGGCCGGTCGCCTGGGCGATGTCGTCCATCCGGGTTCCTGCATAGCCGGTCGCCCAGAACTGTTCCCGGGCCCGCTCCAGGACTTGGCGTTCGTCGAATGCGCGTGGTCTCGGCATGGTTTCAGCCTAACCATTCTTGACTCGATCGTCCATTACTGGCTACGTTATGGACGATCCATTCCACAACTGAAGGGGTTCGACATGCCAGGCGTGCTGCAGGAGAAGGTGGCCGTGATCACCGGAGGGACCAGCGGGATCGGGCTGGCCATCGCCCACCGCTTCGTCCGGGAGGGCGCACGGGTCTTCGTGACCGGCCGGGACATCGACCGCCTCGAAGCGGCAGTCAAGGAGATGGGTCCTGCGGCCACCGGCGTACGATCCGACGTCTCGGTCCTGGCCGACCTGGACGCGCTCTACGCGCGAGTCCGCGAGGAGGCCGGACGCATCGACGTGCTGGTGGCCAACGCGGGAATCGTCGCGGACGCCGCGCTCGGCGCCCACACCGAGGCGAACGTCGACCTGACGCTCGCCGTCAACGTCAAGGGCCCACTATTCACCGTCCAGAAGGCGCTTCCGCTGCTGGTGGAGAACGCCTCCATCCTGGTCATCGGCTCAAGCAACAGCGTGCGCCCCAATGAGCACCTCGAGGTCTACAGCGCCTCGAAGGCAGCGTTGAGCAACCTCGTGCACAACTGGGCCCGGCAATCGCGAGAGCGTCGATTCCGGGTCAACGTCCTCAGCCCGGGACCCACGCGGACCCCTGCCCTGCTGCGCGCCGCGGGGCCGGACGTCGACCGGTTCGCCGAGGCCGTCGTGCCACTGGGGCGGCTGGCCGACGCCGAGGAAATCGCCGAGGCCGCCCTCTTCCTGGCTTCGGCCGCCTCGTCGTTCGTCACCGGCGCCGAACTCTTCGTCGACGGCGGCTACACCCGGGCCTGAACGACGGCCGGTGGTGCGCATCCGGTTCCCTCGAAGCGATGGGGCGCACTCCCGGCCGCGCGTGTGTGTCGTACGAGGCCCAGTGCGCTCGAAGCAACGAGATCGTGGCCGCGGCCGCTTTGGATGACGTCTGCCGCCACCCCGACTGCCGCTCCGGCAACGCCGACCTCCGCTGGGTGCTCATCCATCTCGTCGAGGAGACCGGACGGCGCGCGGGGCACGCGGACATCGTGAGGGAGCTGCCTGACGGGGCGAAGGGGTACTACTAGGTCTCTCCGGTGGGTCACGACCGGAGCCAAAGTCGGATCGAGGCAACGGTGACGGTGCCGTAGAAGACGTAGGCGCGTTTGTCGAACCTCGTCGCCACAGCCCGGAAGCTCTTGAGGGCATTGATCGTCCGCTCCACCTCGTTCCTGCGTTTGCAGATCGTCCTGTCGAAGCCAGCGGGCCGACCGCCCTTGCTGCCTTTGTGCTGTCGGTTGGCCCGCTGGTTCTTCGGTTCGGGGATCGTGTGCTTGGTCTGGCGTCGCCGCAGGTAGCGGCGGTTGCGGCGGGATGAGTAAGCCTTGTCTCCGCCGAGGTGGCCAGGCCGAGTCCGCGGTCGCCCGCCATCCCGGCGGGCGACACGGACACGCTCCATGACCGGGATGAGTTGCGGAGCGTCGCCCCACTGCCCCGGGGTGATCAGCAAGGCGAGTGGGCGGCGTCCGCCCTCACCGGCAAGGTGGATCTTGATGGTCAGGCCGCCCCGTAAGCGTCCCAGGCCCTCATCGGGGCGGTGCTGCAGGGGCGTGTGTCTTTTCCCGGAAGCCGCGGGGGTTTCTTACGTGCTCCCGCAGCGTGTTGGTGGGCCCGGCAGGAGGTGGAGTCGACGCTCACCATGGACCAGTCGATGCGGCCTTCCGAGTCAGCATCGGCGAGGACAGCCGCGAAGAGCTTGTCCCATGTGCCATCCGCTGACCACCGCCGATGCCGCTCGTACACGGTCTTCCACCGACCGAAACGCGCAGGCAGATCCCGCCACGGTACCCCGGTGCGCTGCCGGAACAGAATCCCGTTGATCACCCTGCGATGGCTCTCCCAACGGCCCCCGCGCTGACTGGACTTCGGCAGACGCGGCTTCAGCCGGGCCCATTCTTCATTTGTGAGATCTCCGCGCCCCATGAGCATGCCAACGAACCAAGGCTGCGGCAGTCACAAGATCCGCCGGACACGGCCTAGTACTCCAGTGTGACTTCGTGATTGACGGAGGATCGTGCTGGTCAGTGAGCCGTTGCGTCGAGACGAAGCCGTGCGGGGATGACGGGGCGCTCGCCGGGTCCGAGGTTGCGATTGGCGTTCCCTGGGGTCCGGGGCGCTTCGAAGGAGAACCCGAGTTCGGCCAGGAACCCTGTGCCTGGCTGCCAGCCTTCAACTGCCGAAGCAACCACTTGGGTGTAGTCCTGTGCGGCGAGTTCACGGAGGAGGGAGGAGGCCACCAGACGGCCCAGCCCCTGGCGCCGATATGCAGGGTGGATGAGGAACAGGCCGAGCGAGCAACCGTCTGGCGTCGGATACCGGAGCACGGCGTCGATCACGCCGACGATTCGGCCGTCGACGGTGATGACGATGAGAGCCTTGTCCTGGAAGGCCGCACCCTCAGGCAAGGCGTAGTACAGGCTTTGGACATCGCCGGGCGCGGCAGGTTGGCCCGTGGTGGCCGTGAACCAGTCTTCAGCCCCGTCGAACAGTGCGAGCACGTCCTGCTCGTCAGCCGGTTCCAGATCTCTGATTTGGACTTTTCGGTCACCGAGTGCAAGGTCCAGCAACATGGCGGCAGCCTAATTCCAGCGTCGCCGTCTGCGCTGGGCCCAGTGGCAACAGGAACGGCCACCGCGTGATCATCGGGGGTTGTGTGGACTCCTGAAGATCGTGCGGTGGCCGCTGGCCATAGCGTAGACCCTGCCCGCTGGCGGGCGATGTTCGACCAGGTCACGGCCAGAATCGCGGGCCACTTCCGGAGAGTCGAACCCCGCGCCACCGCCCGCGCCTATCTCCTTGGACTGCTCTCCGGCGTCGAGCGCAAAAACTGCTGGCGCCTGGCCGAACACGCCGGCCACGCCCGCCCGGGACCGATGCAACGCCTGCTGCGAAGCGCCCGCTGGGAGGCCGCCGCGATGCGCGACGACGTCCGCACCTACGTCCAGGAACACCTCGGCGCCGACGAAGGCGTGCTCATCGTCGACGAAACCGGCTTCCTGAAGAAGGGCCGCGCCTCCGCGGGAGTGCAGCGGCAGTACACCGGCACGGCAGGACGGATCGAGAACAGCCAGGTCGGCGTCTTCCTCGCCTACGCCTCCAGCCGCGGGCGGGCCCTGATCGACCGTCGCCTCTACCTGCCCGAACACACCTGGTGCCACGACCAAGAACGCCGGACCCAGGCCGGCATCCCCGACGAGCTGGAGTTCGCGACCAAGCCCCGCCTGGCCGCCCAGATGATCGCCGCGGCTCTCGACGCCGGGGTCACCGCCTCCTGGGTCACCGGCGACGAGGCCTACGGCCAGGACCCGCACCTGCGAGCGGCCCTGGAGGCCCGCAAGGTCGGCTACGTCCTCGCGGTCGCATGCACCACGAGGGTACGCATCAACCACGGCCGCACTCCGGTCCAGGCACAGGTCGTTGCCGATCGGCTGCCTGCCTCTGCCTGGCACCGGCAATCCGCGGGAGCAGGCGCGAAAGGCCCGCGCTACTACGACTGGGTCTGGATCCACATCGGCGAGGACGATCACCGCTACCTGCTCATCCGCCGCAACCCCAGCACCCGTGAACTGGCCTTCTACCTATGCTGGTCACCGACCCCGGTGGCGCTGTCCGAGCTGGTCCGTGTCGCCGGCATCCGCTGGAGCATAGAGGAATGCTTCCAGGCCGCCAAAGGCCAGACCGGCCTGGACCACTACCAGCTCAGGCACTGGACCGCCTGGCACCGGCACATCACCCTCGGCATGCTCGCCCTCGCCTTCCTCGCCGCAGTCGCCGCTGCCGCGGCTCCACGTCGCCCTGCCGACGCCAACCGCCACGCCCGCAACAGCGACCCGATCAGCCTGACCGTCCCGGAGATCCGCCACCTACTCGCAGCGATCCTCAGGCCACTACTGCCCTCACCCGGTCTCCTGCTGCACTGGTCGGCCTGGCGGAGACAGCATCAAGCAACTGCACGCCGCAGCCACTACCGACGACGACTCCTCAAACACATAGATCACGAAGTCGCACTGGAGTACCAGCCCCCTGCTCGGCGCGTAGGCCCGTGCCCCCGGATGGCAGGGGTTATGCGGAACGGACGCGGCCAACGGTGATCATCGGTGTGTGACGACAGAGGATCAGGGGGTGGCCGCAGGCCACAGCATAGGTCCCGCCTGGCAGGACTTGTTCGAGGTCCTGATGGGCCGCATCGCGGGACGGTTCACCCGCAAGGAAGTCGAAAGCCTCGCAGTCGTGACCGGTCGTTGCGTTGAACGCCTCGATCGCCTCGTCAGCCTCTCCTGTGCCGACGGCCACCCGTTCGGCAGCTGTCGGCTACGGGCGGTGGCAACAACTCCGGTCTCAGGTCCACTGACCAAGTTATGTCCCTCGGTGTCGACGCGCCCCGTCCGGGTTCCTGGGCGCCGCCAGTTCCCAGCCACAAGCATCCATGTCGTCACCTCGCCGGGAGCCTTCGCTCACGTGGTGCTCGGGCCCCCGGCGCACAGTGCGTGGTCGATCAGGGCGCTGGCCGTGTTCTCCTGTTCCAGGATGTGCTCCCGGGTGTCGCCGCGTGCCTCGGACATGGAGACCACGACGCTTCGTCTGCCGTTGTCGGTGACGCCGTTGAGGGTGATGTAGCCGCCGTCCCCGCCCTCGTGGCTCCAGTAGGTTCCTCCGCAGCTCAGGGGTCGTTCGGCCAGGCCGAGCCCGTATCGGCCGCCGGGCCACAGCTGTTGGACCTCCGCACTCACGGGGACGGTCTGCTTCATTTCGGCCAGTTGCCGTGTCGGTAGCAGGCGGCCCGTGAGCAGCGCGCGGAGGAAGTCGTTCTCGTCCCGCGTGGTCGTGACGAACGAAAGGTTCTCGTAGTCCACCGGTCTCTGGTCGGTGACGTCCACCACGGAATCGGGGACGAAGAGCTGGTAGGCCTTGGCGTGCGGCCGGGGAAGGGGGGGCGAGGTGCCCATCCATCGGGTCTGGTCGAGGCCAAGCGGGTGCAGGACGCGGTCTTCGATCTCCTGGTGGGCGGGCTGACCGGTGGCCTTCTGGATGATCATGTCGAGCAGGACGTAACCAGTGTTGGAGTACTCCCAACCCCAGCGCGGCGTCGTTCAGATGATCTGTCCGGTTTGATCGCGTGATGCCCAGCGTGGTGAGCGGTCCGGTGGTGTCGCGGGCGTGGTGGCGGAGGCCTGCGGCGATGTTGGTGTGACTGGTGAGTCGGAGGGCTCCGATGGCGAGGTTGCGTAGGGCGGCCATGGCCCGGGGGGCGGTGCCGGTGCGCACGCGAGAGGCGTCCTCGGTCCAGGAGGTGTCGCGGACATGATAGATCTTGTTCTCAATGCCCCAGTGTTCGCGGACGCGGCGGGCGATTTCAGGGGCGTCGGCCTGTTCGGCCGTCAGGTCGGTGACCGCGTAGACGCGTTCCAGAGTCACCTTGCCGGTGGTGACGGTGCGGCGCCGGCGCACGATCTGCACGGCCTGTGCCGCGTGCGGGAATGCGAGGCCGCGGGTGACGGTGGCGGTCTTGACGCGGCGGATCTCGTCGCGGCCGTGCGTGGTGGCACGGGTCTTGCCCAGCAGCGGCACGTCCCGCCAGGGCAGGTTCTTCAGGTGCTGGTGCAGCAGTGGCTGGTTTGCCTTGATCACTGCGATGTAGTGGGCCTCCTTGCCTTCCACCAGGAAGCGTGCGTGGGCGGTTTGGGAGTGCAGGGCGTCGAAGGTGACCACGGTGTCGGCCAGGTCGATGCTGGAGAGCATCGGCCGGAAGACGGTGATTTCGTTCGTCTTGCCGTCGACCTCGCGCTGGGCGATGACCAGGCCGGTGCCGGTCATCGCGGCGAGCAGGTGGACCTGGGTGCCGTCGGTGCGGCGGGCGCCGCGCACGGTCTTGCCGTCTACGGCCAGCGAGCGGCGGCCTCGCTCGGCTGTGTTCTGGCCAGGTGGTGGGCGGTCGGGATCGCGGGCTGCGAGCCAGGTGCCGATCGCGGTATCGAGGGCGTCGCCGTCGACGCGCCGTAGGACCCGGCGGACGGTGGCCTCGCCCGGAGCTGTGGGGCCGGTCGGTTCGCGGAAGCGGCCGCCGAGGGCGGTGAGGACGGCGGGCGGCGCGTCGGCGGCCCACTCTGGGATCGTGGCCAGCGACTTCGCCCCGGCCAGCACCGCGCACGCGGCGAGCGCGAGGACAAGGACGAGAGGATGGCGGCGGCCCTTGGCCCGGCGCGGATCGGGCACCGCCGCCAGAGAGTCCAGCAGACCCGGGTGTTCCTCGGACTTGGGAGGCCGGGCAGCAGCGAGCTGGCCCAGGCCGACAGGGATGAGCGATGACGAGCGGGCAGGCACGGTCTTCCATCGTGGTGATCAGGGACTCGACACCTCTGAGCGCGCGAGCTCGTACCCTGACACCCGGCCCGCCTCGTCCGAGGGAAGCGCCGCCGACGCCTACGGCTTCCGCCTCCTGGCCCTGGGCCGACGCTATCGACCGCACCTTCCACTGGATCCAGGCCTTACCCAGACCCACCTGTCGGCGTACTCCTGTCCACTTATACGCCGACACCACCTGACCCGCACGCATCACCCCGCCGAAGTTCGAGAGGAGGACAATCAGCACGCCCCGGTCCCGTGGAACCCGGAGTCCCCGGCACGACAGCCCTACCCGGCATCACCCACCTAAACCAGCGAAAGCGACATCACGGGCACACGCTCAGCCCATGATCGCCGTGAAACAACGAGGCCGGGGCGACAGCCGGAGGCCGGCCTACCTCTGGTACTTCCAGAACCGTCCCTTGCCCTCCGCGATCCACTCCAGTGCCTCTTCCATGCGCCGCTGACGAGTGGAATCGGTCTTCGCGGTGTCAAGCCACAGGACATAGTTCTTACGGAACGACGGCGACTGGCTTTCGAAAACTTCCCTGGCGGCAGGGTTCGCCGACAGCGCTGCAAAGAAGTAGTCAGGTGTCTCCACCGGATTTTCGCCCGCTGCGGCCTTGGCCGTCTTGTCGAGCTTGACACCCCGGTCGTTCAGGTCCATCGCTTCCTTGATGAAACCCGCCAACTCCTCGTCCGACGGCAGCTCGGACATGCTGGTGATCCTGCTCATGAACCGCTGGCCCGGCTTTACCTTCTTGCCGCCGGCGAACCTCGGGTCGGTCATGAACTCGGACTTGATGAACGTGAGCGAGCAGTGGTTCTTCGCCGCTGCCAGGACGCACATGAAGTCCTTTTTGTAGTCGAAGTGTGGATTCCCCCACTTGATCGACTCGACGACGCCGGGGCAGTTCTTGTGGATCTGCTCTCTGAGGTGCTCGAGGACCAGCCTGGCGAATCCCTCGGCATCCTCGATGTACTTGCTGACTTCCGCACTCTCGTTCTTGAGCGTCATATGAAAAGCGCCTTTCCTGGAGATCCTCACATCAAGGCAGCGCTGCGGCTCATGACAGCGCCGCAGCCTTCCGCAGCAGCACGGACCGCTCGCGGTCGTTGCGGCACAGCCGGGCGGCGAGCTCCAGCTCGGCCCGGGCCTCGCTGGTCCGGCCGAGCCGGGCCAGCAGTTCGCCGCGCACCCCCGGCAGCAGATGCGACCCCGACAAGCGTCCGGTGGTGACCAGCTCGTCGACCATGGACAGCGCCTGCCGCGGGCCGCGCGCCATCGCCACGGCCACCGCCCGGTTGAGCTCGACGACGGGCGAGGGCGCCAGCCGGCCGAGCGCTTCGTACAGGAGAACGATCTGTTCCCAGTCGGTCTCCTGCACCGTGGGCGCGGTCGCGTGGCAGGCGGCGATGGAGGCCTGGAGACCGTACGGCCCGAGGCCGCGCCCGGCGGCCGAGGCCCGGCCGAGCACGGCCAGGCCCCGACGGATCGCCGACCGGTCCCACAGCCGCCGGTCCTGGTCCTCCAGCAGCACCGCCTCCCCGTCGGGCCCGGTGCGTGCCGGGAATCGCGCACCGGTGAGCTCGAACAGGGCGAGCAGCCCGTGCACCTCCGGCTCGCCGGGCAGCAGCGCGGCCAGCATGCGGGTCAGCCGCACGGCCTCATAGGCGAGATCGGTGCGCAACAGGCGGTCGCCGGCCGTCGCCGTCGATCCCTCCGTGAAGATCACGTACAGCACGCTCAGTACCCCGCCGAGGCGCGCCGACCGCTCCTGGGCGGAAGGCAGCTCGAACGGCACCCGCGCGGCGGCGATCGTCTTCTTCGCCCGGGTAATTCGGGCCTGGACGGTCGCCGTGGGCACGAGGAACGCCCGAGCGATCTCGTCGCTGGACAGACCGCCCACCACGCGCAGCGTGAGCGCCACCCGGGCCTCGGGCGAGAGCACCGGGTGGCAGGCAGTGAACATCAGTGCCAGGACGTCGTCGCCGACCCGGTCGGGGTCCCAGGGCAGGTCGTGCGACCGGTCCGACCCGACGTCCGCCGCACCCGAGTAGAACTCACCGTCCGTCAACTGGCCCGCGAGCGCGCTGTAGCGCTCGTCGAGCGCCGACTTGCGGCGGAAGCCGTCGATGGCACGCCGCCGTGCGGTCGCCAGCAGCCACCCCACCGGGCTGGTCGGCACACCCTGCGCCGCCCAGGAGGTCAACGCTTCCGCCAGTGCCTCCTGGGCGACGTCCTCGGCGAGCGCGAAGTCCCCCGTGTAGCGGGCCAGCGCACCGACGATCCGGGCCGACTCGATCCGCCAGACCGCCTCGATGGCCCGCCGGGCCGAGGCGTCGCCCGGCGGGCTTCCGGCAGCCTCGGGCATCAGATCTGACCGGTCCGCTCACGCCACACCCGCTCCTTGGCGATCCACTCGTTGTCCTGCGGGAACTCCTCGATGCCGGGCACCCGTCGCACCTCGACCTTCGAGCCGGGGAAAGCCGGGATCCGCTTGGCCCACTCGACAGCCTCTTCCTTTGAGGCGACGTCAAGCAGGTAGAAGCCGCCGAACAGCTCCTTCGTCTCCCCGTAGGGGCCGTCAGTGACCACCGGGGCCTCGGCGCTGAAGTCGACCACCACCCCCTGGGAGGGGTCGTCCAGACCCTCGGCCGCGACGAGCACGCCTGCCCGGATCATCTCCTCGTTGAAGCGGCCCACCATCTCCAGCATCTCCTCGAACGGCGTCTCCATCATCTTCGCCAGGGACTCGTTCGTGCCCCGCATGATCAGCATGTATTTGGCCATCGTCGTCTCCTCTGTCGCGGGCTGCTTCTCAGCCCTCTCCATCACAGGTCGAACGGCATCGCCGCGGATCGACACGGCAGGCACACGTATCCAACATCTTTCGACCGAACGCCCCCGACCCCCGCCTACCTGCGGGGACCGCCCGCCAGCAGCCATCGTCCGCAGGTTTCCACATACCCACGGCGTCAGCGACTGCGGAGCGTGCAAGCTCGGTCACAGCACCCTCCCCGACGAGAGAGGTACAGCCCCTCCTGGACCGAGGACGCCTCTCGCGTGCGCACCGGCACCGCCCCCGGGCCATGGCCGCCCTACGCAACCTCGCCATCGGAGCCCTCCGACTCACCAGTCACACCAACATCGCCGCAGGCCTCCGCCACCACGCCCGCGACACCACCCGACCGCTCACCACGCTGGGCATCACGCGATCAAACCGGATAGATCCTCTGAACGACGCCGCCCCGCTCCCAACCCTCGCCGGGCGGGAAGTCCGGCGCCTGGGCCATGGCGCGGTCAACCAACTGTTCCGGGGGTGCCGCCGTCGTCGACCGCTGGCGGCCACACGTGGGTCACGCGCTCGACCGGATCAAGCCTCGGAGCTGAGCAGGCTCACATCATGGGGGACTGTGGCTCGCAGTTCCCTCACCAAGGCGCGCACGACGGCGGATCTGGCCAGTTCGGAGGTGGTGACATAGCCGACCTGGCGTGTCGGGCGGTTGGGGCCGAGATCAGTGATACGGACCGAGGTCGGTGCTCCGGCCAGGGAGAGCGCGGGCATGATCGCCATGCCGTGGCCCCCGCTCACCAAAGAGAGCACCGCTCCGTCGTCCTCGGCCTCGACGGTGGCCTTCGGGATCCAGTCCTGTGCGGCCCACCAGCCGCGGGTGTACGAGCCACAGTTTTCGGCCCAGTCGACCAGCGGCAGCGAGCGCGGTGCGGCGTGACCGGGCGCGTGCACCAGGGCGTACGGCTCCTCGAAGAGTTCGCTCGCGACCAGTCCCGGTGGCGGCGCGGCACCGCCCAGCGTGGCGATGGCTATGTCGGCTTTCCCGTCGGCGACTTCGCCGGCCGTGCCGCGCCCCACCTCGCGTACGATCCGCACCCGCGGCTCGATCGCGGGATGCCGGGCGCGCAGCCGCTCGAGCACGGGCGGCAGCAGGTGCAGAGCCGCGCTGCGGAAGGCCGCGATCCGTAGCGGCCCTTCCACGGCGTCGGGCCGGGCCGCACCGCGCGCCTCAGCGGTCAGGACGTCCAGCAGGCGCAGGATGCGGCGGGCGTGCGCGACGGCCTTCTCTCCGGCAGGCGTGGGGCGGGCACCGGTGCGGCCGCGTTCGAAGAGGACGGCACCGATCTTGCGCTCGCTGCCGCGAACCGAGTGGGAGACCGCGGACTGCGTCAGACCGAGTGTCCCGGCCGCGGCTGAGAAGCCACCGGTGTCCGCGGCCGCCACCAGGACGCGCAGTTCGTGCGGGGCGAGATCGGAGTCGGTCGTGCGGGCCATGGGGTGCTCACCTCAACGTATGAGAACTGCTCATGGAACGGGGTGTCACATGAGCCCAACCGGCTCCCCACCAGGCACATTCCCGCCCTACGGTCCGGTCATGAACGAGACCACGCTCACCGTGCACCAGACCGCCCGCCCCCACGGCTTCCCCACCGCCGAGCACTTCGCCTTCGTTGAGTCCACGCTTCCCGAACCCGCAGCCGGCAGCGCGCTCGTGGAAAACCTCTACTGGTCCGTCGACCCCTACCACCGCGAGATGATGGACGAGGTGCCCGGCGGCTTCGCGCTCGGCGCACCGCTGGAGGGGCGCACCATCGGGCGGGTCATCGCCTCGCGCACGCCTCGGCTGGTCGAGGGCGAGATCGTGTTCCACCGGCAGGGCTGGCGCACGCACGCAGTGGTCACGCCCGAGGAGATCCGGCAGCTGCCCCGCTTCGACGGGGTGCCCCTGACCGCGTACCTGAGCATCCTCGGTGGCACCGGTCTGACCGCCTATGTGGGCCTGACCCGGATCGCCCGGCTCCAGGAGGGCGAGGACCTGTTCGTGTCGGCCGCCGCGGGCGGGGTCGGCACCGCGACCGGGCGGTTCGCCCGGCTGCTCGGCGCCGGACGGCTCGTGGGCAGTACGGGTTCGGCGGCGAAGGCCGACCATCTCACGCGGGAGGTCGGCTACGACGCCGTCTTCGACTACCGCGAGGCGCCCGCCGCCGATCTGCTCGGCAAGGCCGCGCCTGACGGCATCGACGTGTTCGTCGACAACGTCGGCGGCGAGCAACTGGCCGCGGCGGTAGGAGCGTTGCGCGAATTCGGACGCGTCGTCCGCATCGGCACGATCAGCCAGTACAACAACCCCGACGCGTCGCCACCACGCTTCAACCACGCGGACATCGTGGAGAAGAGCATCCGCATGGAGGGCTTTTTGGTGAGCAACTACCGTGACATGCAGGACGAGTTGTACGAATTTGCGATACCGCATCTACAGAGCGGACGGCTCGCCCTGGACGAGACGGTCGTTGACGGGTTCGAGCACATCGTGGACGCGTTCCTGGGAATGCTGCACGGCCAGAACACCGGCAAGATCATCGTGCGGGACCGCACACAGATCCCGTCCGTGAACGAAGTCACCGATGTCCGACTTCCCGCAGGTCACCCAGGGCCGGTGCGGAGTGTAGGGAACCGCCGCCGAAGCGGGCCGATGAGTGGGAGGTTCTCACCTCTCTTCGCTCCGGAACCGCACCTAAGGTGACGTGCGGCGCGTAGCCGATGCCGGGTCGAAAAGACACTCATGAACACGGATCACACCTGTTGTCACCTGAAGGCTTCCATTTCCCCGAAAGAGGCCGCCGGCACGATCGTCGGCCCTGGTTCTCCAGCATGTTCAACCGCGAGTTCATCCGCGTCCGTGGGGATAAGGATGCGGTGCCGCAGGGCCGTCACCTGCATCGACGGCCGATGGCTTCCGCGCTGAATCAGACGATGGCGTCCGGCTCTGGTTCACCGCAGCCAGCCGCTCGCCCGCGTCGTCGCCGACGGCGAGGCCACGGGCATCGTCGATCCGCTCGAACAGCATCGGGCCGACTACTTGCTCGGCGGCGCCGACGGGCACGCCCCTTTCCGCTCACCTCCCCGTCAGCTCACAGACGCTGACGCGCAGCAGGGCCGGACCGAGGCCGACCGAGCCGCAATTCCCGGCCCGTACCAGCCCGCAGCCTCACATCCCTCGCACGCCTCTGGACCCGTGCCCGTCTTCTGGGGCGGACCCGCTGACCGAAAGAGAAGACACATGTCTGATCAGTCCCGCGTCGCGACCGTCACCGGAGCCGCTGGAGCCGCTGGAGCCGCCGGGGTCGACCGGCCAGACCCCACACGCCGCGACGAGCTACCGGCGCCGGCGGCGGCCGGGGCCATCGACGTCATGGACGGGCTGATGCAGCCACGGCCGCTCACCATCGCACACATCCTGGAGCGCGCCGAGAGACTCCATGCGCACAAGCACGTCACGACTGCCGGCGCCGGGCGGCTCACCTACGCCGACGTGGCCGACCACACCAGGCGCCTGGCCACAGCACTGGACCGCCTCGGCGTCCCGACCGGTGCCCGTGTCGCGACGTTCGCCGGCAACAACCGACGCCATCTTGAGCTCTGTCTCGCGGTGCCGGCCACCAAGC
Source organism: Streptomyces sp. NPDC091209 (assembly GCF_044757755.1). Lineage (NCBI taxonomy): Bacteria > Bacillati > Actinomycetota > Actinomycetes > Kitasatosporales > Streptomycetaceae > Streptomyces > Streptomyces sp. NPDC091209. Next base: position 125,866 of record NZ_JBIVVR010000018.1, read on the forward strand.
GAGTGCTGCATACGATCAACATCCGGCTCTCCTCGGAGCACCTTGAATACATTGTCAACCACGCCGAGGACGACGTGGTGTTCGTCGATCGCGGGCTGCTCCCCCGAATCTGGCCGAGCGCAGACCGGATGCCACGGGTGCGGCACTGGGTGGTGATGCCCGACGGCAGCGACGCGGCGATCCCGGCAGACCCCCGCTTCCTGGATCACGACGAGGTGATTTCCAGTAGTGATCCGTTTACGGGCTCGTTCGAGGACACGTTCGCACTCGCGGACGAGAACCTGGCCTCGGGACTGTGCTACACCTCCGGGACGACCGGCCCGCCCAAAGGCGTTCTCTACAGCCACCGGTCGACGGTTCTGCACTGTCTGGGGACGCTCGCGGCCGGCCTCATCGGCCTCAGCGAGAGCGACGTTGTGATGCCGATCGTGCCCCTGTTCCACGCCAACGCCTGGGGCCTTCCCTACGGCGCGATGATGGCGGGCGCCTCCTTGGTCCTCCCCGGCAACTCCATGGATCCGGCCCATCTGCTGCAGTTGATGGAGGCCGAGCGGGTGACGGTCGCCGGTGCCGTTCCCACGGTGTGGAAGAGCCTGGTCCCCGAGTTGCGGGCTCACGACCTGAGCGCCACGCGGCTGCTGCTCGGTGGTGGCTCCGCGGTTCCCCCGGCGCTGTCCGAGACCTACCGCGCCGAACTCGGCGTACCCATCACCCATTCATGGGGGATGACGGAGGTCAGCCCCGTCGGGGCCATCGGCGGCACGCGCACCCGGCACCGGAAAGCAACCGCGGAGCAGCAGGTGGCCGTGCGGGCCGCCCAGGGACAGCCCATGCCACTGGTGAACCTGCGGATCGTCGATGTCGAGACAGGCCGGGAGCTCCCGCGCGACGGCCACGCCGTCGGTGAGCTCCAGGTGGCGGGCCCCTGGGTGGCGGGTGGCTACTTCCGGGCGGACGGGGAGGACAGTTTCACCGGCGATGGCTGGCTGCGTACCGGCGACCTGGCCACCGTCGACGCCGACGGCTACCTGCGGCTCGTGGACCGGATGAAGGACCTGATCAAGTCCGGGGGCGAGTGGATCTCCTCGATCGAGCTCGAGGCCGTCATCGCGTCTCACCCGGACGTCGTCGAAGTCGCTGTGATCGCCCGCCCGGATCCGCTATGGGCGGAGCGGCCCGTCGCGTACGTCGTCCTGCGCGACGGCAGCGCCACCACGGCCGAGGGGCTCCTGCGGCACATCACGCCGATGGTCGCCAAGTGGTGGCTGCCCGACGAGTTCTTCTTCATGACCGCACTGCCCAGGACGGGCACCGGCAAGCTGTCGAAGAGCGCCCTGCGGGACTCGGCGCGTACCACCTGAGCCACGCTCCGTCACATTCGGCGCTCCCACCCCGTGAGCGGCGCCACGCGGAGCACGGTCCCCTCGGTGAAGCACCCCACATGACCCACGTCACCTACTAAGAAGGCCAGTAGGAACAAATGGGGCGTATGTGAGGGCACCCACCACTCCTGACCTGCGGATTGAGACCCGGCTCACATGAGCCGCCGCCCTGGCCGGTGCGGCCACGACTAGTAAAAGGGGTCATTGCGGACGGCCTCCGATCCTGTTTCTCTGGAGCAGTCGCCAGGCGCCACGAGCCCCCAGGGGCCGCGGCGCCGACGTACGCCGCCCCTTCCACACACCGCGTGGTCACGGCGCACCAGCGACTCCATGTCCCCGAAGAAACAGGTTCTCCGTGTCCGTCTCTGTCATCCGCCGCATCGTCTCCTCCCCGAAGAAGGCCCTCGCCACTACCGCTGTGGCCGCCGCCACCGCCGGTATGGTCCTGGTCGCGGCGCCCGCCCAGGCCGCCACGCCGACCGCCGCCTCCTCCGCGAAGTCGATCGCCCACGCGATGATTCCGGACGCCTCGCAGTTCAACGCCTTCAGCAAGATCGTCGAGCACGAGAGCGGCTGGAACATCAGCGCCACGAACTCCTCGTCCGGCGCGTACGGCCTGGTCCAGGCTCTGCCCGGTTCCAAGATGGCCGCCGCCGGCTCCGACTGGAAGACCAACCCCAAGACGCAGATCAAGTGGGGTCTGGACTACATGAACTCCCGCTACGGCAGCCCGGCCGGCGCCTGGAACTTCTGGCAGGCCAACGGCTGGTACTGATCAGCCCCAGAGCCTCACAGCACACGCGAGGCGGCACCCCGATCCCCGCGGCCGCGATGACCGACCTGACGACCGTGTGAAGGGCCCGTCGCCACGGTGCGTACCACTGCCGCCGCCCGCCGGAGCACCACGAGGCCGAGTCCACAACGTCGTTCACGGTCCTCGACTCGGATTCGCCGCGCTGCCCGCGGAGCGGAATTCCGGCCGGTGTCGGGGAACCTGGTGTGCGATACCGGCCGACGGCGCTTCGACAGCGCACGCGGAAGCCGGATTCGCACGGCGCGGCGCCTCACGACGGGGTGGTCGCCATCGCCCTGAGCTGGTGCAGTCGAAGCCCGAACTGCAGTTGCAGGTCGTTCTCCTGGCGCCAGTTGAGGCCGAGCACGTGGTCGGCGCGGTCCAGTCGCTTGAGCAGCGTGTTGACGTGCACGTACAACGCTCGGGCGGTCGCCGCGACATTGGCGCGATGGACGTAGTAGGCGCTGAGGGTGTCCACGAGGTCGGTACCACGCCGCTCGTCGTAGTCCAGGAGCGGGCCGATGGAGTCGAAGATGAAACGGTCGAGCTCACGGACCCGTTCGGTGTCGAAGATCATGGCGTAGAGGGCGTATCGGCCTGTGGTGGCGCCGAGATCGGTGTGTCCGATCGCCCGCATGACGTCGCCGCAGCGGCTGGCCAGGGAGAAAGCGCGTGACCAGTCGTGATGGACCACCCGTTCTCCGGTGACGGCGACGGGCTTGCCCAGCGTGCGACGCAGCCGACGGTGAACCTCCTCGACGGTGTGGTCGTCGTCGGCGCTCGGGACGATCAGCGTGGCCTTGCCCAGATGTTCGCCGGCCAGTCCGCGGCAGTCCCGGGCGATGTCGTGCAGGTGGCGCGAGAGGTCGGTTGACGACAACGTGGGGGACTCCGCCACGAGGACCAGGTCCAGGCGATCGACGTCGATGTCGCGGGCCCTGGTGCGGGCGCGCTGGGCGGGGCTGATCCCGGGACTGCCGACCATGAGCTCGGTCAGGAGCTCTCCGCTCAATCGCTCGCCGGCCTCGGCGACAGCCCGCTCCTTGAGGATGAGCAGCCCCAGGATGTGGGTGGCCCGCTCGAGGGTTCGCACGTCCGTGTCGTTCGGGGCTCCGTGGCCGGCGGCTGCCTCCCGGCTCCACGCCAGCGCGCCGAGATAACTGTCGCCTGCCTGGATCGAGGCCACACTGCGGGCCACTCCGAGGTGGTCGACGGAGGTCAAGCAGCGGCCCGAGCGGTGTGCGTTCTCGACGGACTCGGCCAGGCCGGTGTCCGTTGGGGTCCGGCACGGACTCGACGCCGAGTCCCGGCGAACGAGAGCGGCGCCGGCTCTGTCGAGGAGCGTGACGCTTCCGCCCAGTTGGTCTGCGAGAAGCTGCGTGACGTCGTCCGGTGTCCCGCCCCCCAGTACAACTCCGGTCAAGGCTTCGTGGATCGCTTGCGCCCGCTCCACGACGGCCATGTGTTCCTCGATCCTCCGGTACGCGATCTGCAGCTCGTGCAGGGCGGTGCGGCTCGCCTCGTAGAGACGGGCATTGTCGAGGGCGACCGCGGCATGGTCGGCGAACGCGCGCAGCAGCGCGATCTCGTCGGTCTGGAAGGCTCGTTCGGAACGGTCCGCGGCGAACAGGGCGCCCACCGCTTCACCTCGTATGACCAGTGGCACGCCGAGAAGTGCGACGAGCCCTTCGGCGGTGACCAGGCGGTCGAAATCCGGATCGTGGTCGATGAGGGTCGTGGCGGCGTAGTCCTGCACCCAGTGCGGGCTCCGGGAGGCCAGCACTTTGCCGCCGAGCCCCACATCGGCCGGTATGCACGCCGCGAGAAAAGAGGCGGAGATCGTTCCCTCCGACGCCCTGACCGACAGTCTGGAGTCCGCGCCGACCAGGGAGAGATAGGTGAAGTCCGTGCGGATCAGGTCGTGGGCGTGATGGACGATCGACTGCAACACCTCGTCGAGCCCGCCCAGCGCGGTGAGCGACTTGGCGGTCGCATACAACGACGCCAGTTCGCGCTGTCGGCGCGCGAGCGAGCGCAACCTCGCCTCGCCACCGAGGTCGCTGACCACAGCGCCATCCTCCTCGGCATCAGGTGGGGGGAAGCCCCACCGAATCGACGCGAGGTGTGGGTGATGCACACCTCAACCACACAGCAACGGCGCCTTAATGTAACCGCCATCACCCCCCTGCGCTATGGACGAAGGCGGCATCTATGGCAACTCCGCTCGCCCAACCCGAAGGACGGTCCGGCAGTCGCCCGGGCGCCGACCTCTCCACGACCCGGAGCCGTTCCTCGCGCAAGCTGATGGCCGCGGGACTCGTCGCGAGTGCGCTCGAGTGGTACGACTTCTTCCTCTACGGCACCGCGGCCGCGCTGGTCTTCCCCCATGTGTTCTTTCCGCACTCCTCGGCTCTGATGGGGACCCTCCTCGCCTTCAGCACGTTCTGGGCAGGCTTCGTGGCCCGTCCCATCGGCGGGGTGCTCGCCGGACACCTCGGCGACACCTACGGACGCAAGCCGGTCGTCGTCACCTGCCTGGCGGTCATGGGGGCCGCGACCTTCCTGATCGGCTGCCTTCCCAGCGCGGGGACCGTCGGTGTGCTGGCTCCGACGCTGCTGGTCGTTCTGCGCTTCGTACAGGGGCTCGCGGCCGGCGGCCAGTGGGGTGGCATCATGCTCCTGCTCACCGAGTCCGCCGGCCCCAAACGGCGTGGTTTCGCCGGAACCTTCGGGCAGACCAGCGTCCCCGTCGCGGTGATCATCTCGAACCTGATCTTCGTGGCCGCCAGCGGCCTGATGCCGGACGACGCCTTCCTCAGCTGGGGATGGCGCATCCCCTTCCTGGTCAGCGTCGTGATGTTCGTGGTGGTCCTCTACATCCAGGCCAAGGTGGAGGACACGCCGGAGTTCCGCGCGCTGCAGCGGGAGGTGTCGCGGCCGGAGAGCGCGGTGGTCCCGGCTCCACTGGCGCACGTCGTACGCAACAAGTGGCGAACCGTCCTTCTCGGCTGCGGACTCCTCTCGGCGACCAACAGCCTCTTCTACGTCAGCATCTCCGGGCTCCTCAGCTACGGCACCCACACGCTGGGACTCGAACGCAACCCCCTGCTCGCGGTCGTGCTGGTCAGTTCCGTGGCGATGCTCTTCGTCCTGCCCTGGTCCGGCCACCTGTCGGACAAGGTGGGCCGTCGGCCGCTGATCCTGGTCGGTGGTCTGGGTGTCGCCGTCTGGGCCTTCCCGTACTTCCGGCTCGTCGGCACCGCTTCACTGCCGCTGATCTTCCTCGCGGTGACGGTGGGCTTCGTCTTCCAGTGCCTCACCTACGGCCCCATCGCGAGCTTCCTCGGCGAGCTTTTCGCACCCGGCGTCCGCTACTCGGGCGCGTCCCTTGCCTACCAGCTCTCCGCGATCATCGTCAGCGGCGGCACGCCGTTCCTCATGACAGCGCTGATCGCCAAGACCGGGAGCACCATGCCGGTCGCCGCCTACATCATGGTCATGGGCCTGATCACCACGGCCAGCGCATGGTTCCTGCCCGAGACGAACCCCGCCGAGGTCCGGGACGATCCGCACGCGATCCCAGGCACGCACCTCTACCGCTGAGGGGTCCGGCGCCGAGCGGGTCCACGGCCGGCCCGCCTGTCGGCGAGAGACCGGACAGTCCGCCACCGCGCAGCCCCCGAGGCCGCTCCAGGGCCCGGCTTCGGCCACCTGAAGCGACCTGAGCGGCGCCCGTCCCACCTCATGAGGAGGCCGTGGAAACCGCGGCGCTCCATCCCTACGAGATTCGGGAAAGAGGCCAGAGTGAGCAGAACACCGGCAAGGGGCGCAAGCATTCGTCGGCTCACCGTGCCGACGGCCATGGTCCTGCTGGCAGGCGCCATCCAGGTGTTCGGGGCCGAACCCACGACCGCGCCGAACTCGACCGAAGTCGGCGTCCCGGTCGAGGCCGACTACTCGACCACGGTGCCGCAGTGCGCCGGGCTGGAACAGATGCGGATCCCGGCATCGGTCATGAGCCTGCCGACAACCGGCGGTCGCGTCGAGTCGGTCTCGGTCATGACCAGTCTCCTGAATGGCGAAACGATCAAGTACTGCCAGGTCGACGCCGACATCTCTCCCGTCGACCCGTCCGCGCCCGCTGTCAAGATGCGCCTCGACCTGCCGTACGACTGGAATCGTAAGGCGATGATGTTCGGTGGCGGGGGCTACAACGGAACCGTTCCCGACCTGGCGGAGAACGTGCCGTTCGGACCCGCGGACCAGCCGGTGCCTCTGGCCCGGCGCTATGCGACCTTCGCCAGTGACTCGGGCCACCAGCAGAGCCCGGTCGCCCCGCCGTCACTGGACGGGTCGTTCGGCGTGAACGACGAGGCTCTGGACAACTTCGCCGCCGGTGACGCACTCAAGAAGACGCGCGACGCGAGCCTGTTCCTCATCCGGCACGCCTACGGGACGAACCCTGCCGAGGTCTACTTCTCGGGAGGCTCGACAGGCGGTCGTGAAGCCCTCGTAGTCGCCCAGCGATGGCCGACGGCCTTCGACGGCGTGATCTCGGCTTTTCCTGCCTGGAACAATCTCAGCGAGGGCCTGGACCTGGGGCACCTGGCGCAGGTCCTGTCCCGCCCCGGCGCCTTCCCGGGACCCGCGAAGCAGACGCTCCTCTACGACACCGTCATCGAAGCGTGTGACGGTCTGGACGGTGTCGAGGACCATGTCATCTCGAACCCGTCCGGCTGTCACTTCGATCCTCACGTGCTTCGCTGCCCGGGTGGTGCCGACACCGGTCCGACCTGTCTGTCGGATCCTCAGATCGGTGCCGTGATCGCCATGTCCTCTCCGTTCAGGTGGGCGTACCGGATCGCCAGTGGGGAGACCGCATACCCGGGCTTCCCGTTCCTCTCAGGGGCGGACATGAGGACCCCGTTCCTCGGATTCGGCACAACTGCGCCGGCCGATCCGATGCCGGTGACGAGCGGCTACGGGCTGCAGTACTGGGACCAGTGGGTCAAGTACTTCCTGACACGGGACCCGCACCACAGCTCCTTGGACGTGGACCCCCTGCATCCCGGGAAGTGGCTCGACCGGATCAGCCGGCTGTCCACGATCGAGGATCGCAACGACGCGGATCTCCGCCCGTTCGCCCGCTCCGGCGGCAAGCTGATCCTGCTCCACGGCGCTGCGGACGAGCTGGTCTCCTCCAGCTCGACGAGCGACTACTACGGGCGGGTACGCGACCTGCTGGGCTCGCGGTCGACCCGCGGATTCATGCGGTACTACGTCGTGCCCGGGGCGAACCACGCGAACTTCGGCACTCCGGCGTTCGCCGCCGGCTGGGACTCGCTCTCCGCGCTCGAACGCTGGGCCGAGAAGGGGCAAGCGCCCACGCGTCCGATCGTGGCCGACAGGCTCCACGACCGCACTCGTCCGCTGTGCGCATATCCGGACTGGCCGCGGTATCGAGACGGTGATCCGGACAACGCCTCGAGCTTCGTCTGTACACACTGACGGGGCGGGCCGCCTCGGCCGCCGTAGCGCCCCGGCTCAGCGATGCCCAGGTGGAGTGGTCGCCGTCCGGATGATGTCCGGGGCCACTGCCGGGAGTTGGGGGACTTTGGTCGTGGCGGGCCGTCGCGAGGGCACCCATGCCGACCTCCGCGTTGGTGTTGTCGTCGTGCTGCTCGGCCAGAGATCGCCGCAGGGCCGTTTCGGCGCGCGCGTACGTCGCCGGGTCCGGGTTGGTGCGGATCTGCTGGCCGCAGGCCCTGCCCAGGCCGGGCCCAGGCGTCCTCGGGGACATGGCGCACCCGATTTTGTGGGGCACCGAGTGAGCCTCGGGCCGGTGCCGGGTGTCCGGAGGGTTCTGTTGTGGTGTTTGCGTCGGGGGCAAGGCCGTGGCGCCGCTGCTGAACATGACCGCGCCCAGGGCCAGGGCGACGACGGCACGGCGAACTCGGCCGCTGGCCCCCGGTGAGGCGGGTGTGGAGGCTTGGGCCTGCATGAGGTGCTCCCAGCTGATGAAGCCTGTGCCCTGCCCGCGGTGGCTGGGGTGGGCACCGGCGAAATGCCACCGCATCGCCCGCGAGGCCGTCGAGACCCCCCAGCGGCTGGGAGGTCACTGCTGGACCATCGACGCCACTATGGCCTGGCTCTCGGAGATCGGCCTTCCCGCGGCCCGGGACGGTTGCTTGCCGACGGCCTGGAAGCGGGACCGGATGACATTAGTCATCAAGCAGCGTTCACAGACTCCTGCGTGGTCGGCCGGGGAAAGGGGCCTGCGCGGCTCTCAGAGGCCGGCTGGGTGGCTGGAAAGCCAGTCGGCGTGTCGGTCACGCACACGATCACGCTCTGCTGGCGTGGCAAGGATGACGTCTGCGCCGCCGTCGTAAGGGTGGTGGATGCGTCGCAGTTCCCTGTCGGCGATGAAGACCTCGACGAGCGCCTCGTCCACGACGGCTCGCAACAGCCCGTCGAGGCAGCCGCTGTTCCACCGGCGCCGGTCGGCGTAGAGCCGTGTGTGGGTGTGGAACACCGGGTCGGGGTCGTCCTGGTCCGACTCGGTCCACCAGCGGATGCTGTCGGGGTGCAGTGTCTGTCGTGGTGTCGGGTAGGCCTCGGGCCCGGTTGGTGTGTCCGACCAGTCCATGGTCACCACGAACACATCCGTGTCCGCGAACAACTCGTCCAGGATCGTGTTGTACCGGTCCAGCACGATCGCGTACTCGTCCTCGGACTCGGGGTAGCGCTTCGAGCCGGGGAGGCGGTGGAAGCGCACCCAGCGATCCGCGTACCTGGTGCGGAACGTGTGAGCGATGGGCGGGCCCGACGGACGCCGTTCCCTCCACAAAGCCGCCAGGAGAGCAGGGTCGATGGCGAAACCCACCCCTTGGTTTGGAGCCACGCCGATCGGACAGGAAACGCCGGTTCACCGTGGCCGTTGATCTTGCGGTCAAGATGCTGCTGGTAGTAGCGGTCCGCCGGGTAGAACGTACAGCCCGCCGAGCAAGGCAGGCGCCCATCCCGCTCACGGTGGATGCGAACTGCGCCTGCGCGGTGGACCGGGGGTCACCTTCGGGACCGGCCCGCTGGGGCGTGGATCATGGTCCCGTGATGAAGTGGACGAAGGAGACGCCTCCGGTCGGGCAGTCCCAGCATGAGCCGGAACTCTCCGCCTACCAGCGGGCGATGCGCAACCGGCTTCTCGCGGCCCTTGTGGTGCCCGCGCCCGAACCCTGGCGGCCCGTCTTCGAGTACGAGTACGGCGTCCCTGTCGGCGGACTGCTCGGGATCGGCTTCGCGACGGACCCCGATACCGGCCACGATCTGGTGATGGTCGTCTCGCAAGAAGGGCACGGTCTCTTCGACGCCGTCACCGGCGAGAAGATCGCAAGGGACCGCGACCCGGCTCCCGAGGACAGCACCCCCGACGCAGTCGCCGACTTGTCCTGCCCCGGGCTGGGGCCGATCACCGGAAGCCGCGTACGCATCGCCGGGCTCTTCGGCGGCGGGCTGCACGCCACCACCGAGGACGGCTGGACCTTGGAAGTCGTCACCCCGGCCTGGCCGAACGATCGGGTCCTGCTGTCCCGCGACGGCGGGCTCCCCCACGCGGGCCCGCACGGAGAGGAGTGGTGGCACATCTTCCACTCGAACTACTCCACATTCCGCGCAGCCGGCTTCTCGCCCTCCGGCCGGACGATCGCCGTGGCGACGAGCAGCGACCTCTCCCTGTGGACCCGTGGTACGGACGACCGTCACGCCGACGGCTGAGACATGCCCGAGTTCGGGTGGAAGAGCAGAAGGAGTCGGAGTTGAGCGTCACAGGTGTGTGGATCGTCGGCGCGGTGCCTGACCAGGAGGTACGGAATGTGCAGAGCGTTTCGGTTCAGAACGCGGCGCCGGCGCCGGAACCGGTGCACTGTGACGTGCCTGGGGAGCTGGCTTGGTGGCGAAGCAAGGCGCAGGCGTCCATGTTCACGCCGTCGACGAGCTCTGTCGGCGATTGGAGTGCCGACGAGGACGCCCTCCGGCTCGGCGCGTTCTTCAACGCCTGCCGCGACGACTCTGACCACGCGCAGGAGTTGCGTGACACGGTCATGGATCAGTTTCCCCCCGATATCGGGCAGGGCTTGTTCGTGGCCACTGCGCGCAAGGCCGACCCGTTCTCCGCGCTGGCTTACGCCCTGGGTACTGACGCGACGCTTCGGCTGCCGGGCCGGTTCGGGGACTTCCTTCTCGACGCCGAGCAAGTCCGGGCTCAACTGCCTGCGGCCGAGGAGACCCTCGTCCTGACCGGAACCCCACGTCGCGACGCGATCGAGCGAATCCACGCGTGGATGACCGGCTTGGGTGACGACCCCGCCCACGACGCGGACGAACTTCTTGACGGCCCGCTCCGCGTTCTCCGCCACGCCGCCCGCACGGGCCATGGGGCAGCCGGCCAAGTCCGCTGGTACTGACGTGGCCGAACACAGCACGTACCCCGCCACGGTGTGCCCGCCGGAGTTAGACAGTGACCACGAGGCCCTGTGCACAGGCTCCGCTACCTCGCGGGAAAAGTCTGTGAGCGAGGCTTGACATGGATCGTCAAGCCGCGTTCACAGACCTGCGCCACCATGTGCCCCATGGGTGATGCCGGCAGTTGTGCCCGGATTGCCGGTCAGGGACGCAGGTGGGCCAGGAGTTCTGCGTTGGCGGGGTATTCCTGCTCCTGGGGGAGCAGTCGGGTGGCTGAGTCCAGTTCGCGGTCCCTGACGAGTCTGTGGATCTCGTGGGCGAGCGGGGTCACGTCCTTGATGGACACGATCCACTCGTCCGCGTAACGCGACGATGCCTCACCCGAGAGCCCCAGTTGCAGCGAGCGGTGTGGCAGGGGATGCAGGTGCAGATCGCGTTCGGGGTCCCACTGGACACGGGCCGGTGCGCGCTTGAGGTCACGCTGCCAAGCGTCGCGATCGGGATGCAGGCCGCGAACGTAACTCGACAGGCAGGCATGACGCAGCGCCCAGTCGAAGCCGTCGCGAGTGATCTCCACGGCGAGGACGGTCTCCTGACCCTCCTTCGTGCCCCAGCCGGAGCGGTACATCATCCACATGAAACTGGGTTTGATCCACGTCATGCGGCCAGGCTTCCACGCGGCGGGGAAACGACCCTTGCGGGCGGCGGGTCCGCCGATCTCCGGGCGGTACGCCTGGTAGACGGTGATCGTGGATGCCGTGTGGAGCGCGCGGATCCTGCGGTGCGGTTCTTCCATGGCGTACAGGGTGGGGTCGGCCGGCTCAGGTGGCCACCGATTTTCGACTGCCGCTCGCGCTGCAACAAAGCACGCCAGCCGCAGCACCGTGAGAGTGCCGAGGCGATCCCCATCGGGCAAGACACTCCCAGTTCGTTCCAACCAGGGCAATCAGCTACGTGTGGCCCGTCAGATGCCCTGGAGATGTGAACACTGCTTGACAGGGGCAGCAAGCCTCGTTCACAGCCTCTTCCATGCTGCGGGCAGCCACCGGCCGAGGCTGCTCTGCTCCACGTCGATGCCGTCTCGTGGCAGACGTGCGCAGGGCCGTGTGTCCGGGCCGGCGGCCGCCGTTCGGATCACCCAAGGCGGCCCTTCAGGTGACTGCAGGACGCCTCATGAGCCAGGCAGCCGTCGCAGGGGTACTACGTCAGAGAACGAACCCGGAACGCCGTGAGGAGCTTGGCGATGTACGCAGTAGTCCGGCGGTACGAAGGGGTGACCGATTCGGCCGAGGCGGCACGTCTCGTGGACGAGGGGTTCGTGGCGCTCATGCGCCAGGTCTCCGGCTTCGTGGCCTACTACTGGATCGATGCCGGGGACGGAGTGATGGTCTCGACCAGCGTCTTCCAGGACCAGGCCGGTGCCGAGGAATCGATCTCGAGGGCTGCGGACTTCGTGCGGGACAACCTTGCGTCACTGCTTCCCAACCCTCCCCAGGTCATGGCCGGCGAGGTGGTGGCTTCCGCATGACAGCGTTCGGACCAGCCACATGAGATGGCCTCCAAGGCTGTACTGGCCCGCTTGGTCGCCCTTCACAGCGTTGATCCCGCGAGGTGCGTCGGCCGCAAAGAGGACTGTGAACACGGCTTGACATGGATCACCAAGCCGCGTTCACAGCCCCATCCGTGGTCGTGAGATCTCCCGCTGGTGGTCAACACATTTGCGGGGGGCGGACATGGAGAGACCGGGCGGCCGCATTGCATCCGTCCTGCGCTTCGCCGCAGAAGTCGTCGCCTGGGTGGCCACTCCCTGGGCCCTGTCCAAGTACTCATGGCTGCTTGCCGTCTTGGCGGTGGCGGTACTGATCGGCCTCCCGACCGTCTTCTCCACTCCGGGAGACAAGACGCAGGTGATCATCCCTGCATACCGGGTGAGCTACGAAGGGCATGAAAGTGGGTTGGCCCTCCGGGCAGGCTCGCCACTTCACGGCCGCTCCCTACTCTTCAGCGAAGTAGGCATACGGCGCCACCGAGGCTCCTTCGGAGACCGCGCGTTTGTCGTGCTCGCCGGCTTCCGGGTCGAGGTCGCGCGCCCCCAACGAATGCATGGACCACACGGAGAAGCCGCATCGGGCAGCCGATCTGGAGGAGGCTGCTGGCCAGTGGTAAGACTGGGTGACTTTGGTTGTAGAGCCATGGCTTGTTGGTGCTGAGGAGGCGGGCATGTTCGATGAGGCCGGCGAGAACGAGCTCCTGCTCGACGCGACGATGCAACTCGGTGCGAAGGGCGGCTCGATAGGAGCTGCCGTTGGAGGGGCGGCCACCGGAACGCACGGTTTGGGCAGAGCAGGGGCACGAGGCGGTGCGCGTGGAGCCGCTCGAGGCTTCAAATGGACAAAGAAGGACGTCAGTACCACTCTTGTCGAGTTGTCCGGAACGGTGACGGCAGTCTCCCAGCTGGTCCACACGACTCTGGCCGCCATAGGGAATCCGCTAGGAACAGAGGTCCGAGACAACGGGGGCGTCGCCGTACGAGCGATGGTCGGTGTAGGGATGGGTGGCCTGAACCCCACTGTTGTGACCGCTGTTTTGGCCGCAGGTCCCGAAGGCGTAGCGGTGGTGGAGCTCCGCGCCGCGGGTCGTGAAGGGCTCATCAAACAGCACCCCGCCGAAAAGGCTCTGGCCAAAGTCATCGCTCAGCTCAAAGCGGCCTCGCGGTAACGACGGTCGTACGGACCCTGCCCAGCGGGCGCCCCAACGTGTGCCCGGCTCTCTACGCCACGTAACGCAGCTGGGTCGCCCGCGTATGGGGTGTTACCACCCGGAGGCGGTAACACCCCAGGCCTTCATGCGTGCTGGGAGGGCGTGATGTCCACCAGGACTTTGCCGACCGCGCCGCTTTCCACTGCCCGGTGTGCGTCGGCGGTGCGGTGGAGCGGGAGGCGTAGCAGTGGCAGGCCGTGTTCTTCGCCGACCGGCAGGGCGCCGTTGCGGACCGCGGCGGCGACGTCCTCGACGGCCGCGTCGCGTGCCTCCGGGCCGGCCGTGTAGAGCACCAGGAACTGAAGGCGCGTGTTGAGCACCATGTTCTGCAGTACGTTCAGCTCGACCGGCTTGCCGCCGTGGTTGGCGTAGGTCGCGATCGTGCCGCGCGTCCGCAGCACGGCCAGGTCCAGTGCGAGGTTCGTGCCGAGCGCCACCTCGGCGATGATGTCGACGCCGTCCGGGGCGATCTTGCGGATCTCGGTGGCCGGGTCGCCTTTGCGGTAGTTGATCACGTGGTGGGCGCCGGCGGCGGTGGCCAGCCTGGCTTTCTCCGGGCTGCTGACCGTGCTGATCACGGTGGCGCCGGCCCAGCGGGCGAGCTGGATCACGGCGTGCCCGACCGCCCCGGCCCCGCCCGCGGCGAGCACGACCTGGTCGTCGAGTGCCCCGGGATGGAGACGGCCGGGCCCGTCCTCGGCGACGGTGAGCGCGCGGTGAGCGGTCAGCGCGGGGACGCCGAGTGAGGCACCGAGGTCGAAGCCGGCGTCGTCGGGCAGCGGCACGGCCCGCTCGGCGGGTACGACGGTGTACTCGGCGGCGGTGCCGGTGGGCCGCCCGGCGGCGGCCATGTACAGCCAGACCCGCTGGCCGGCCCGGCTCTGCTCGACGCCCTCGCCCACCGCGTCGATCACGCCGGCACCGTCCAGGTGCGGGGTGACCTCGGCGAACAGCTTGGCATGGGCGACGCCTGAGCGGGCTTGCCAGTCGGTCGGGTTGACTCCGGACACGGCGACCCGGACACGGACCTCGCCGGGGCCAGGCACGGGCAGGTCGCGGTCGACCAGCTGAAGAACCTCGGGGCCGCCGCTGTCGCGGTAGATGATGGCTTTCATGATCTGTCCTTAGATCCTTGGCGGATACGGGCTGTATGCCGTGGCCGGGGGCCCGGGCTGCGACCGCGAGCCGGGCCTGGTTGGTTCCGGTCAGCCGATGGGGACTTCGTTGGAGCGGGACTTGATGGCATCGAGGGTGGCGAGCGTCGCGGCGTCGAAGGTGATCTCCCCGGCCGCGATGTTGGCCTCCAGGTGGGCGGCGTTGGCGGTGCCGGGGATGAGCAGCACGTTCGGGGCGTGGTGCAGCAGCCAGGCGAGGCCGACCTGGGAGGGTGTGACGCCCAGGGACTCGGCCACGGCGTGCACCGTCGGTTCGTCGGTTGCTTTCGGCAGGCTCGGGAAGGCCCCGCCGAGCGGGAAGAACGGCACCCAGGCGATGCCCTCGGCCGTGCACAGCCGCAGCATGTCCTCGTCGTCGCGGGAGACGACGCTGTAGGCGTTCTGGACGCAGACGACGCCGGCGGGCAGGGCGCGGCGCAGGCCGTCAAGGGTGACGCTGCTCAGGCCGATCGCGCCGATCTTGCCCTCGTCGCGCAGGGCGGTCATCACCGCGAGCTGGTCGTCGAGGTCGACGACTTGATCGCCGTCAGGGCGCAGGCCGGGGCCGGAGTCGAGGCGGCGCAGGTTGACCACCGGGAGCTGGTCGGTGCCGAGGCTTCGCAGGTTGTCCTCGACGCTGGCGCGCAGTTGTTCGGGCCGCTGCGCGAGACGCAGCGGCAGCGGCCCGCCCGGGTCGGGATCGGCACCGACCTTCGTGACGACCAGGACGCCGTCCTCGGGGCGCAGCGCCTCGCGGATCACGTCGTTGGCGAAACCGAAGCCGTAGAACTCGGCGGTGTCCACGTGGTCGACGCCCAGTTCGACCGCGCGGCGCAGCAGCGCGACGGCGTCGCGGCGGCGGTCGTGCAGGCGCTCGAGCTGCAAGGCGCCGTAGCCGATCCGGAAAACGGTGCGGGCGGCTAACGAAGCGGTCGCGGTGGTCATGACGTTGTCTCCTCGGTCGGTGATCGCAAGGCGGCGTGCAGCAGTTCGGCCAGGTAGAGCGCCATCACCCGGTCGGCAATCGGGATGACCCGCTCCTGGGCCTCGGCCGGGTCGAGGTGCTCGACCTTGACCAGGTGGGCCAGGACGCAGTCGTGCACCATGGCGCGCATCCGGTCGATCGTGTCGACGACGATGCCGTGGATGGCCGGGTTGGTGGTCGCCTCGCCCCAGGTCTGCACGCCGACGCGGGCCTCGGCGGGGTCGATCGCGGCGATCAGGCGGGCGAGCAGTTCGTCGGGGTCGGGCGGGGTGTCGCTCGCGGCGTAGTCGCCGAGGGCTTCGGCGCGCTTGTCGAGCACCGCGTGGGCGGAGGCCTGGACCACGTCGGCCTTGCTGCGGTAGTGGGTATAGATCGAGCCGTTCGAGAGGCCGGACTCGGCCGTGATGTCGGCGATCGAGGTCCGCTCCAGGCCGTTGCGACTGAAGCAGCGTACGGCCGCCTCGGTGATCTGGGCGCGCCGAAGTTCCTTGCGTTCGTCGGTAAGCCGCGGCACTGCACCCTCCAGCAAAAGGAATCGCTGCTCTGCTTGCAGCCCCACCATACAGAGTCATCGCTCTGTTTGGATTGGGGTGGGTGTCGGGCCAGCACGCCGGCCGCACCGGCATTCCGCTGGCTGACGCGGGTGCGGCCGCGGCCAATTCGCTCGCTCCGAGGCTTGCCCGACGCCATCTGGTCGCCGTGTTGAGCAGCCCGCTGAGCCGCGCTCCGCGGACGGCCGAGTTGGCGGGCCTTACCGGCGTCCGGGCCGATTCCGACCTGATGGAGTGGGACTACGGCGGCTGTGAGAGCCTGACCGCGGCGCAGCCCAGGAGACGAGGCCGGGCTGGGACCTGTGCCGGGACGGCGTCATTCCCTGCGACGCCGGCCATCCTGGCGAGCAGCTCCAGCAGGTGGCCGCGCGCGGACGCGGCGCTGGACCGGATCCGGCCACTGTTGAACGACGGCGACGTTGCCGTTGTCGCCCACGGTCATCTGGCACGCGTGCTCACCGTGCGCCGGCTCGGCCTCGACGTGTCCGCCGGCCGGCTGCTCGGCCACCCACATCCAGGCACTCTCAGCTTCCTGGCCACCGAGGACGAGCAGCCCCTCATCGCCGCCTGGAACGTCCCGTAGCGGCAGCCCGCTTCGCACCTGCCGCTACGGGGGCGTCAAGTCCGTTTCTGGTAGATGCCTCGTCCGGGTTGGGTGAGGAAGCCTTGGCGGGCGAGGCGGGCGGACGACGGTGACGAATCCGCCGCCACCGTCCCCATAACGGAGTTCAAAGCCAGGGCCTGCCAGAACGGGTGACCTGGAGGCGCCTCCGGTCAGGTCGAGGCGCTCTCTCCATCGGGAGGCACGCGCTCAGCCTTCGCCGACACAAGGGGCAAGATCACGGTCTGCAACTGGAGTATTAGCCGAGTGGATTCCAGTTGAACCAGCCTCGGGAAGTGTCGTAGACGTTCGTGGGTTCATCGCAAGTCTGGGATGTCGAGATCTGCAGGGCGACGGCATCCGCGCGCGCCGCATAGTCGTCCGCCATAACCACCGAGATCAGAACCGAAGACACCATAAGCACAGGAAGAACTCGTCCGTGGCGTACGCGTGAGATGAACAGGGCTGCCACGGACAGCACGAGGCCGGCCAGCAGGAGCCACCGGTTCACGCTTGCTTCCCGGTCGAGTCGTTCGGACAGCTCTACAAGGTCATCGCAGAGTATGTACGTCTCCGGACCACCGAACAGCGACAGACAGCGTTCCAGTACTGCGGCCAGCACGATGAACATCCCAAGGGCCGGCAGCAGACTCGGATCTCTCTTCGCCCCCGGCCCCGATCCCGTCCTGACCTGCCGCGCAACCCCCATGGCCCCCTACCTTCGACTGCCCGGCGGAACATCCAGCGGAGTGCAGAGATTACCGCCCCGTGCGAGTCGGGGTGCGGTTACCCGAGTTGGTGAACGTATGCGGTCAGAGCACTGGCGAAGCAGGAACGCGCCGCGCCGTGAAATTCCCATCGCCCGCAGCGCGGGCGCAGCCTCCCCGACCGCCCTTTGACCGCCGGGCGACCCGCGGGCTTGCCCCGCCTCCCTGGAGAACGGCATGCCGGGTCAGCGGGCAACCGCCTCCAGGTAACGCTCCCCGCGGCTGTCCGGGTCGTCGACATCGACCACGGCTCACCGCATTGCAGCGCGGGCAGCGTGACGGCCGGCGCATGGACGGAGATGCTGCGCACGGCGCCGGCGAGCGCCCTCGCATCAGCCCGAACATCCCATGTCCAGTCACCCTTGGCGTGCGCGCCGTTGTGGTCGGCGCTGCTCGATGGTGTGCTCGGAATTGGGGAGTTGGGGCGGGAAGTGCCGCTCCAGGATCTCCGCCCACTGATGCAGCACGACGAAGCCGGTGTCGGCCTGCGCCTGGACCAGCTCCGTCAGGGCGTCGACGAACGTCTGTGGTGCCGTACCCGGTGGACTTGCGACGGCGGCCACGGCGCGGTCGTGGGGACCGGTGCTGCGTCAGGCGGCACGGTGTCCGGGGTGGCCGTGTGTTGCCGCTCCGAGTGACTGCCCACCTGCCGAGGCTTACGAGAGGTGGTATACGCTCCACCTCCCGATCATCAGGTCGATCATCGACAGCCGCACTGACCTGCGCAGTTGCCGGGTTCAACACAAAGGACCGCACGACATGGCACGACCCGTACGCTCTCTCACCGCGCTTGCCGGTTCTGTCGGCCTGGCGGCTCTCGTTGTGGTCCTTCCCGGTTCCGCCGACGCCGCGGACGCGACGCCCGCTGTCACCATCGACAGTGTGACGTCCGATTACGACGCCTCGGGTGCCGAGAACCCCGACCGGACGGTGACGGGGACCGCTGACGTGACGTTCACCGTGCACGCCGCCGATACGGGCGCCGAGCCCTACGCCGCCGTGGTGAGCATTTCCGGGTACGGCGCGGGAACGGGTGAGGTCAGCCGGCGGTTCGATCTCGCCCCCGGTGACTGTCTGCCGTCGTGCACGCTCCATGCCGCTCTCGACACCGCCGCGACCAAGCCTTTTCCGGGCGCCGAAACGATCGCGGCACCTCTTGTCGAGGACGGCGCCAACGACATCCGCGTCGAGGTCCTGACGGCCCGTCCTTCGACCACCACGGCCACTGCCGACGTCACCGTGGACAACCACCGGCCCACGGTCGCGCTTCCCGATCTGCCGGGTGACGACGCGTGGACCCACAACAAGCCGGTGGGCCTCACCGCGGACCGTGAACTGAAGCTGCGGGCCGTCGCCCAGGACGGTGGTGGCGGTGTCTCCCGCGTGGAGTTCTTCTCCGACCACCCGGCCTGGCCCGCACCGTCCGAGCTGAGCGAGCAAGGCGACGGCACGTGGACGGGCACTGTCGACACCAGCAAGATCTACTCGACCTTGTGGATGTCCCAGTACGTGGTCGCCTTCGACAAGGAGGGCCACGCCGGCGTACCCGTCCGGGCGGAGGTCCTCGTCGACCACGGTTTCACCATCACACCGGTGATCGACTCCGTGACCCACAGCATGCCGTCCGTGATCCAACTGAACTACAAGTACCCCGGCAGCCTTGCTCAGGCGTTCCCGCGCAACCTCAACTACGCCTACCCGGTCTCCACCCGGGTCCTGCTGGACGACAAGTTCCTGGCCACGTCCCAGGTCACCGACTTCACCTACGCGGGCTACCCGGACCGCCTCTGCGCGAGTCTCGGCGACAACGGCCTCCCGTACGGCAAGCACACGCTCACCTTCGACGTCACCGACAACCGAGGTGCCCACGGCACGGCGCAGACCTCGGTGAACGTCGTCTCCGGAGTCGACGCGAGCTGGGTCGCCGGTTTCAGCGAGTTCCCGGTCGCCGGCAAGACATGGACCGTCGAGGCCACGACCACGGCCGACGACGGCGTCAGCCGCGCACAGACCTGGACGATGACCGTCGACGGGAAGACGATCAGCACCGGGTCCTACCCCGCGCGGCCGTACGGGACCTGGAAAGCGGACACGCCCGGCATCCACGAGTTCGTCCTGACCACGGTCTCGCAGTTCGGGGACACCTCCGTCACCACACAGCCGCTGCGCGTCCTCGCGGCGTCGACGACCAAGCTCAGCGGCCCCGCCCTGACGACCTACGGCGCCCAGCAGGCCCTGACCGCGACCGTGACCCAGAGCGGTGACAAGCCGGCCACCGGGGCCGCGGTCTCCCTGCAGTTCCGGCCGGAGGGCAGCACGACCTGGAGCACGGTCGCGAAGGCCACGACGGACAGCAAGGGAACCGCCCGCTTCACCACCACGGCCAAGCGCAACGGGATCTGGCGCGCGGTCACCGCCGCGAAGAACCTCACCTGGACGACCTCGACGAGCGCCACGGTGACGGGCAAGGTCAAGGCGACGCTCACCGTGAAGAGCCCGGCGACCGGCGTCCACCACGGTCAGAGCGTCACCTACCACGCCACCAGCACGCCGTACGTGTCCGGAACCACGATCCACTTCCAGATCCGGAAGAGCGACGGCACCTGGACCACCGTCACCGCCGCCAAGCTCAACTCCGACGGGTCCGCTGCCGGCAAGCTGACGTTCTCCCGCGCGGGCACCTACACCGTGCGCGCCTACCGTCCCGCAAGCACCACCCTGACCGGCTCGTACTCCACGACCTGGACTCTTCACGTCAGTTGAGCCGGTGCCGACTCCGTACCCGCAGGCACGGGTACGGGTACGGGTACGGGTACGGGTACTTATCTGGACAACCTTGAGTTGTGCGGGGGTGGGTTCCTTCGATCAGGTGTCACCCCTCTGGGGACGACGTCATCGGTTCCTTGCCGGGCGGTGCTCGGCGCCCTCGTCGGCGAAGACGCAGAGCTGGCCGATGGCCTCGCGATAGTTGTCTGGCGTGCCGTGGTGCTCCTTGCGGGGCGGTCCGTCGATCCACTGATGCCAGAGGCCGTCCGCGGTCAGGAACCGGGCTGCTTGATCGGCACGGAGCTTGGCGTCGAGGTGGAGGAGCGCGCCCATGGCGGCCGGCTGGTCGTAGTAGAGGTCGGGGCGTCGCAGGTAGCGATCGAGGTAGGCAGCCAGCAGATCCGCGTCGGCGGGAGTCGCGAACGTGGCGAAGGTGACGCAGTAGGCCGAGCCTGCGAAGCAGACCTCGCTGGCGAGCAGCATTTCGCCGAGTCGTTCGCGGAACTCGGTTCTGCGGGCGACGGCGATGAGCCAGGCGGCGGTCTTGCGTTCGCGCCACGTGCCTTCGAGCAGGATGGTCAGTTCGCGGGGCGTGATATCGCCGGCGGCCTCGCCGAGCTCCCGTGTGAACTTCGTGCGTTCAGGCTCGGGCATGCGCGTGAGAGGGCCGCCGAGTTTGAGGTAGCGCCGGTCTGGCGTGACGTAACGGTGGACAAGAACGAGCAACTCGGGGTCCTCGTTGGGGTAGCGCATAGCCGCATCCTGTCCTGGGCGAAACCGTTCGACCAGTGTTTTTCTCAGTCGCGCTGGTCAGTCGGCCCGGCTCGTCGTGTGGTTCGCCGAGGTCGTCCGGCGCAGCCCGCCGCGGGTGCTGGACATGCTCTCGGGCCGCAGCACCAGGGCGCGTTGATGTTGCCGGAGTAGGCGCGGCGGCGGAAGGTGCTGAGGTTTCCCTCGGTGGCGAGCCTGTTCCGACAGGTCAGTTGTTGACCTCTTCCGACAAATTCATTGAAACCTTGTTTCTGTTGCACGTCTAATTATCTCCAGGTGGACAGAAGGTCCTCCTTAAAGGATTACTCCTCGAGGAGGATGACTCCCGTGCAGGTCACCACTATGTTCAAGAAGTCCCTTGCCGCGACGGCGGCGGTCGCTGTTATCGGTGGCATCCCGGTGCTGACCGCCACGTCGGCCAGTGCGGACCCGAGCTGTATCACCAGCGCGAACGCCACGGTCAACACCGCCAGGCAGAAGGTGACGGTCAAGGTCACCAGCAACCCCTGCAGCCGCCAGGTTCGCGCCTGGGCCGAATGCATGAATGAGAGCGGTGGCACTTTCCAGAAGACCAGCGGATACATATCCGGCACGGGAAGCGTTACCGTCGACTGCGGATTCGCCTACGTCAACCGGAAGGGGCATGAGGTGAATGTTCCCGGCCAGGGTTGGACCCGATACGTTTACTGAATCCGGTATGAAAGTGCCTCTGCCTGCCGGTAGAGGCACTTTTGTATTTTCTCTATTCGTGATGGATTCGGGAGTGTTCCACGAGTCCCGTCGCGGCCGGTTGAACGGCAGCCCTGGAGAGCGCCGTGGCGGCGCGGCGCAGTGAGCCCACGCAGTGTGGGAGCGTGCTGCGGAGAGCCTCTGCCGGCGCTGTCACACTCAGCGACCCGACGGGCACGCCGAATCTGAGAATCGGGGCGGCGAGCATCCGGGTCCCCGCCGCGGGGCCCGCTGACGCGACCCAACCGCGGGTCCGGATCCCTTGACGCTCTTCTCGGTCCATGTGGGGAAGGGTCAGATGGGCCAGGATCGCGTGTCCCGCGGCGTCGGCGTCCAAAGGATGAGTGCTGCCCAGTTCCCCATCGAACAGGGGCGGATCTGCCGCTTCCGACCGCCGGGCGACACACATCTGCATCGGCACGTCGGTCAGGACCGCCACGTGAAGGCGTGCCGTGTGTCCGGACTCCCGGCTGAGCGCGGCGAGGAACCGCCGGCTCACGCCCGAGACAGGCAGGGCCTGGTACGCCAGGACGGTCCAGTCCTCCGGCTCTTCGGCGAGCGCGTAGTGCCCGTGGCTGGGCTGCCGGATGAATCCGTACCGTAAGCCCGACAGGATGTGGCGCTGGACGGTGGAACGGCTGAGTGCGGTCCGGCCGACGATGGCGCGCAGCGCATGCGGGCCGTCGCCCAGCTCGCGTATCGCCCCGAGTACCTGGAAGGTCCGGTCCGAGACGCGCTCGCCTTCCTTGCCCGCGTGACGTGGATCAGGCACGGCTTCCTCCCTGGGTCGTGCGAGAAGTGACGTCCGGGGAAGCTACGTGATCATTCTGTCCGACCTTGGCATCACTTCGACAGAGACCTGACACCGAAGCCGCAGGGGTGCTCCGTAGCGTCTGTTGTGCCTGGTCAGGAGATCAGGGACAACAAACTTGATTCAGGAGTCAGTTGTGCACGCGACGACGACCATACGCAGCGGACATCAGCTGTCGGAGACCGACGCCCGGAAGATGTGGACACTCGCCTTGAGCACGGCGGCTCGCAAGGCGGAGAACGTTGCCGACTTAAGTGACCTGCTGCTCAACATGCCGTCAGAGCTGCGATCCGAGCTGATCGACTTCTCTGCCGGCGCCTCCACGCAGGGTTTCTTCCTCATCCGGGGTCTGCCGGTGGGAGAGCTCCCCGCCACCCCGCTGGAGCACCGTGCCGGCGAGCTTGCCGAGCACGGCTCGGCCGGGCTGCTCACTCTGGTGGCGGACCTGCTGGGCACCCTGGTCGGTTATGAGGACGAAAAGGACGGGACCCTGATCCACGAGGTCCATCCTGTTCCCGGGGAGGAGCATCGCATCGAGAACAGCGGATCCGTAGCCTTCGACTTCCACACCGAGAACGTTCACCACCCGCTGCGTCCCGACTTCTTGGGTCTGCTGTGCCTCCGTCAGGACCACGAAGGGGTTGCGGCCACCCGCGTCGCGTCGGTCCGTGAGGCGTACGCTCTGCTGACTGACGGGCAGCGAGACGTTCTGCGCACCCCCGTGTTCAAGAGTGCCTACCCGACGTCGTTCTCACGCAACATCGCTGGGCCTCGCCCGTCGTCGGGCCTTCACCCCGTGCTGTTCGGCCAGGAGCCGGACCTGTTCATGCGCTTCAACTCCCACACCACGACCAGCGACGACGCCGTGGCCTCCAGTGCTCTGCGGGCCCTGTCGGAAGCGTTGGAAGAGGTGTGCCACGAGGTCGTGCTCGCACCCGGGGACCTGGTCGTCGTGGACAACCACATTGCGGCTCATGGCCGGTCCGCGTTCACTCCGCGCTTCGACGGCACCGACCGGTGGCTGCGCCGGTGCTACTCCCTGCGGTCCACTCCGCGCTGGGCCGAGCGCATGATGCCCCGCCCCCGGGTCCTGCCCGCGCTCATGAAGATCACTGGAGTGCTGTGAGCCTCGCCCTCATCAACGCAACGTCTTCGACCGGCTGGTCACGCACCACAGGAAGGGCCTGATGGACGCCGTAGGAATAACCGGGCTGCTCGTCGCCGCGACAACTGCCGGTTGGGTGGACGCCGTGGTCGGGGGCGGAGGGCTCGTGCTCATCCCGGCGCTGCTGATGGCCTTTCCGACGCTTCCGCCCTCCACAGCGCTCGGCACGAACAAGCTCACGGCCATCACCGGCACCACCGTGGCGGCCATCACCTTCGCCCGCCGAACGAAACTGGACCGGTCGGTCGCGCTGCCGGCCGCGGCCCTGGCCGTGCCCTCAGCCGGGTTCGGGGCACTTTCGGCCTCGAGCCTGCCGGCCGACTGGTTCCGTCCGGTGATCATGGCGCTGCTGATCTCCGTGGCCGTGTTCGTCACCCTCCGCCCGAACTTCGGCTCGGTCATCGAGGACGCGGACGCCATCAGCAGGCGCCGCCAGCTCATGGTGGTGGCGTTCGCCGGTTGCGGGATCGGCTTCTACGACGGGGTCTTCGGTCCCGGCACCGGCACATTTCTGATCATGACCTTCACCAGTCTGCTGTCGCTCGAGTTCCTCCAGAGCTCGGCGCTCGCCAAGGTCGTCAACGTCGGAACGAACCTGGGCGCACTCACTGTCTTCGCGGCCCAGGGACAGGTGCTCTGGCTCCTGGGCGCGGGGATGGCCCTTTGCAACATCGCCGGAGCCACACTGGGCGCGCGGACCGCCTTGAAACGCGGATCCGGTTTCGTCCGTATCGTCCTGCTGGTCGTCGTGACCGGCATGGTCGTGAAGCTCGCGTTCGACCAGTTCCGGTGATGCCGTGATCGAGCTCCCGAGAATCCACGACCCGCTGGGGAGAGGGCTGCCCAACAGCGCCGACATCTCCGCTGCGTACGACCCTGACCAGCTGCGTGCCGAGATCGGCGGACTCTCGGCGTGGGGTGCTGCGCCGCTGGCTGCTGTCCAGGGCCGCCGCGTGCTTGCCCTGCACAGCCTCGGAGGGGACCCGAACCGCACCGACACCGGAGGACCGAGCCTTCAGGACTACACGGCGACACCTTGGCTGCGGCGGCTGCCGGCCTTGTGGAAGGTCCTCCGATCGTTGCCGGCACCACTGCGATCCGTACGCCTCATAGCCCTCTCGCCCGGTGCCCGGTTCACAGGCCTGCAGTCCGCGAAGTGCGGTCCGCCGTGGGGGCTGTGCCGGTTGCACCTGCCCATCGTCAGCAACCATGGCGCGCGGGCCGTCTTCGTCGAGGACAGCCACCGTTGGACCCCCGGCACCATGTCGTTCGCCGCTTCCTGGCGCCAGCACGTCCTGGTCAATGACGAGGGTGAAGAGCTGGTCCACCTCGTCATCGACCTCTACCACACCGAGGAACTGGCCAAGCTGTTCCCCCAACGCCTCCGGGCCAGACTGACAGCCCCCGCGTCGCTGGAACTACGCCCAAGGGTCGCGCTCGTCCCGGACGAGGTACGGCGCTACGCGTGCCGTTTCCCGCTCCCCGAATCCTTTGCGAACTGGGAACAGCCAGGGCACTTCCTTCCGCGCAACGCCCTGCGCGATGTCGTCACGGCGGAGATCGCGATGAGCAGCGGCACACCCCAGCTCCTCCTGGCCGGACGGCCCTTCTGCGCTCTGGAGCACCTGGGCCAAGGCGAGTTCCGGATGCGAGGCTGGAGCGACGAACGCACCCTGCAGGTCCAGGCGGGCCCCCGCCAGGGGACGACCGTGGTGATCTGCGCCCGGGATGGCTCCAACACCTATTCCACCTGCCTGCCGGCAATGTCGGTCGCCTGACCGATGTCAGTCGACTGCCCAGCCAGACCCGCAAGGGCCGCGGTGAAGCGCTCCCTCCGAGAAGCGGCACCCATCCGACGGCACAACTCCTCACCCTCGGTCAGCAGTACGAAGGCCTTGGTCCGATGGCCCTCCGCCACGTGCGCGGCCGCCAGGCTCAGCAGCACCTCGACCTGCAGCAACGGATCCTGGATGCTGCGCGCGAGATCCAGAGCCTGCCCCAAACGCTCCTGTGCCTGCGCGATCCTGCGTCGTCGTACGTCGACCGTGCCCTGCCCCAGCAGAGCTGCGCAACGGCCGCTGAGATCGCCGAGCCGACTGGTCGCCCGGAGACTGGTCTCGTACGCCGCTGCCGCCTGATCGAGTTCACCGCGGGCCAGCCGGAGATCTGCCTGAGCGAGGTGAACCTGCGCCGCGCTGCGCCCTTCGAACGACTCGGCCATCCGCACCGCGACGCGCAGGGAACCCTCCGCCTCCTCGTCCCTGCCCAGTTCCAGGAGGGTCTGCGACATCCACCGGTGCACCTGTATCTGCGCCTCCAGGTCTGCCGCCTCCCGAAGGATCGGCAGACATTCCCGCCAACGCTCCAGGGCCATCGTGGTCCGCCCCTGGATGCGGTCCGCGCACGCGGCCTTGCGCAGGGCGAGTGCGTACCCATGCCGGTCACCGACCTCCAGGAACAGCTCCCGGGAGCGCTCCAACAGCGGGAGTGCCCGCTCGTAGAGCCGCCGCGTCAGGTTGAGATCGCCCAGCCCCAGCAGCAGGGCGGCCTCTCCCCGCTTGTTGCCCTGCCGCTGCACTGTCGCGAGAGCGACCTCGTGGGTGTGCTGCCAGTCGTCGAAGTGGAAACGTATGCTGAACAGGCATCTTGACGTGGCAGCCATGTCCCAGGCGATCTCGTCCTCGTCGTGCTCCGCGGCCTGGGCGCACAAGGCGGTGATGGTCGACCGGTCCGCCTCGTACCAGTCGAGCGGGTCACCGGCCGCCAGCTGGATCACGTCCTCGGATACGGAGGGCCGCGAGCCAAGGCTGTGAACCACGGTGAAGTCCCCGCCGCACACCTCACGGTGCGCCAGATCCGCCAGGGCCAGGGTGGTCGCGGCCACACGCTGCCGGGCGGCCGCCCGCTCAACGCCGGGCTCCGTCTCGGAGAGGCACTCCGAGGCGAACAGCCGCACGAGATCATGCATCCGGTAGCGAGCTCGGGGGCTCCCCATGGGAGTGACGACGTCTACGAGACGAGCGTCCAGCAGCTCCTCCAGAAGGTCCTCCGCCTCCAGGACGGACAGACTCAGCAGGGGTGCGCAGACCCATTCGGCGAAGTCCGGCGCCGCCAGGAGTGCCAACCTGCGAAAGAGTTGGCGCGCCTGCGGACTGAGTCCTTGATGGGAGAGCTCGAGGCTGCTTCGTACCTCCAGTCCTTCGTGCGCGAGCTCGTCGAGCCGACGTCGCTCGTCCACAAGCCGGGAGGCGGCCTTGCGCAGAGACCAATGCGGCTTGGAGGCCAGCTTCGCCCCGACGATCCGCACGGCCAGCGGCAGGCGGCCGCAGTACTCGACGAGCTTGCGAGCCACGTCGGGCTCCGCCTCGACACGCTCCTCCCCCACCAATTGGCACAGCAGCATGTGGGCCTGATCCCGGCCCAGGACATCCAGCTCAAGCACATGCGCGTTCGGCACGGTCGTGAGCCGGGTCCTGCTGGTGACAAGGACGCCGCACGTGTCCGTTCCGGGGAGGAGCGGCCGTATCTGTCGGACGTCGCCGGCGTTGTCCAGGACCAGCAGCATCCGCCGGCCCGCGACCAGGCTGCGAAAGAGCGCCGCGCGTTCGTCCAGGGAATCGGGTATCGCCGCGCCCGACAGCCCGAGCTCGCGCAGGAAGCGGGCCAGGGCCTCCTCGGCCGACACCGGATCACTGTCCATGCCGCGGAGGTTGACGTACAGCTGCCCGTCGTTGAACGTCTGACGCAGCTGATGTGCCGTGTGGACAGCAAGAACGGTCTTCCCCGTGCCTCCCGGACCCACGATCACCGCGACCGGAACGGTTCCGCTTCCGGGCGCGATCGCCGATTGCAGGGTGTCGATCTCTTCCCTGCGGCCCACGAACTCGGCCAGATCGCCTGGAAGTTGGCAGGGCGGACCGTATGGATTGGTGAAGGAACCGGCATGTGACACCGAGGTCCGCTCGCGCGAGGTCCTCTTCGTGGCAGGAGTGTTTGCAGTTCCCTGCAGCATGCTCTTGTGCATCCGCTGCAAGTCTTCGCCCGGTGAAACGCCCAGCTCCTCACGCAGCAGTTCTGCTGTGGCTCGGTACATCTGGAGCGCGTCGGCCTGTCGGCCGGACCGGAAGAGCGCCAGCATGAGTTGCGCGCGCGGCCGCTCGAGAAGCGGATACTGCTCGACGAATACCGACAGCTCCGTGACCACATCCTCGTTGAGCCCCAGACCGAGCTGGACATCGGCGCAGTGCTCGCGCAGGGCGATGTACTCCTCCTCCAGCCGACGGATCTCAGGCTGCCAGGCACGGCAGTCCATCCCGGAGAGAACCCCACCGCGCCACAGCCCCAGCGCCGACTTCAGCTGGGACAGAGCCCGCCTGGGATCGTCCGCTTCGCTGGACGCGCGCGCCTCTTCCTGCAGGTCACGGAAGACCATCGCGTCGATGCGCACCCCGGCCCCCACCATCAGCTGGTAGCCCGGCCGCCGAGTGACAAGGAGTTCCGGTGACACTCCACCCTGCCTGAACATACGGCGCAGCATGGAGACGCAGGCGGCTAACTGATTGGCTGGATCCGATGGAAGATTGTCCTCCCAAAGGCTCTCTGCCAAGTGCCGAGTGGAAACCGTCTTTCCGGGACTCAGCAGGAGCGTCCCCAGGACTGTCCTGAGCCGTGGCGCAGATATGTCCAACAGCTGCCCGTCGACTCGGATCTCAAGTGGCCCGAGAAGGCCTAACTCCAACAGGCTGCCCCCCGATGGCACCCTAGACAGCACATCGCCCCCCAGCGAATTGTATGCAAGTGGAATGATCGATCAAACGAATATCACGCTATCAGCGGGTCCGCCACACTTTGTGATCTTGGCATCACATCTATGACCTGGGGAATTGACCGTATCTGGCCATGCGCCCGGGGCCGGAGGTCGAAGACTTCCCGCCGATCGGTACTGTCGAGAGGAAGAGTCCCTGCCGCACCCCCCTTCACTCCACAGCGCGAACCGGGCCACAGGCCGCGACGGGTCTTTCGCCACCCGCTGCGCCTCGTGCGGCTGCGCCTGGACGTGATCGTGGAGGACGTGCCGCGGTTCGGGGCGGGCCCTGCGGCGGCCGCCGGCTGTGGCAGGAGCGGGGCCCTGGCCCGTCTGTGTCTGTGTCTGTGTCAGGAGGCGGTGCGTCTGACCGGATCTGGTGCATGATCGCTTCTTCGGTGAATTCGCTCCGCCGGCAAAGTGAGGCGCCTTCGCCAAGGTCGTGCCGACGGCAATCCACCCGGTGTCTCCGGGCGGTGATCAAGAACCCGGGGGCCGTCACCTCGCTGCCGATCGCGGATGGGGATCCGCGATGGCTACAAGCGCGAGCTCTCTCCGCACTGGAAGGACGATGACAAGAACGGCTGTACGGCCCGCAACGACGTGCCGACCGCCGAGGCGATCGAGGCCCCGACCGTTGCCGGCGTGCGAGGAGCCGACGGAGCGGGAACCGGGGGCGCGGGTTCTGCGCGAGAGCTGGGCCCCTGCGACACGGAGGGCCGCCGGCTGTTCACCGCGGAGACGATCGAGTTGCCCCGCTGACAGGCCGCCACGCGGAAAGCGAGCGCCAGGACGCATGCTCAGGCGGAGGCGAAAGTCTCCTCGGGGACGTCGTCGAGGACGAATCCGTTGTCGAGCCGGACGCGGACCGTGACGCGGAGCACCTGTCGCTGGTAGGCGAGCCACTGCTCTTCCAAAGCCCCCACCTGCTCCTTCAGTTGCTTTCTGCTCGCCGCCGGCATCTGGTGGCCGAAGTCGTCGAGGAGCGACTTGAGGCGCAGATACTCACGGACCTCGTGACTCTGCTGCCGGTGATGCTCGTCCACACGCTCGACGGTGCCCTCGATGCCTGCTGCCAGGGACAGAGAGGCGGCGAAGGCACCCGTCTCCTCCGGGGGCTCCCCGGTCGGGGTCACCGACCCGGCCAACCAGAGATCCGCCGCCAGCCGCACCCGTTGGCCCACGTTCAGCGTCATCGATCCTTCGTCTTCCTCGTCGGTCACCGGCGATACGGTAGACGTGGCATCGCCACGCGTACCGGAGAGGACACGATCATCCCACCCTCACCTCCGGTCCCGACGCGATCGAAGCCCTCGCCGACCCTCGTCTGCGCAACAGCCGGCCGCACGACGGGTGAACAGGAGCCCGACGACGGCCTGTTGGACGGTGGCGGGTACGGCCTGGAGAACGTTGACGGTAAAGTGGAGCGGGTGTCGGCCGCTCCACCATCTGGCCCCCAGTTGCCGACGCTGCAGCTCACGCCGCATGCCGCTCAGCTCGTGAAGGTGAAGTACTTCCACGCGCCGTACGTCGTCGAGTTCACGGTGTCGCCCGACGAGGAGTTGACGTACGAGGAGCGGACGCGCATCCGCCAGCCCGTCGCGTGCTTGCCGGTCAGCTCCACCTTGGACACGCCCGCGGAGCTCAGCGTGAAGTACTGCGAACCGTTGGCGTACCAGGTGCCGTTGTCGTAGACCTGGAACTCGAGGCGCTGCTTGCGGCCCGGGTAGGCCGTCATCGTGTTGGTGAACAGCGGGTTCTTGGTCTTCTTGAAGTAGTAGTAGGTGTGGCCCCCCGTGTATGACGTCTTGTAGTGCCCGCTCACCGACGTCGACACCTTGACCTCGGCGCCGACCGTGCCGGTCACCGTCGCCGGTGCGTAGCGGGCGTCGCCCAGGAACTTCGCGGTGAGCTTGGTGTCCCGCTTCAGATCCAGAACGACGGACAGGTTCCCGCTGGAGTTGACGGTGCCGGACTTCACCAGCGTGGTCGGCTTGTCCGAGCCGAAGGGGTCGGCCCAGATCTCCACCTTGCGGTTCTTGTACGTCGTGCCGAGGTGCGCGGTGAACGTCACGTCGGCGCCGTACGAGTAGACCTTGCCGTTGTTGTTCAGCGTCAGGGTCGTCTTGGCGCGCGAGACCTCAACAGTGTCGGAGCCGGTGCCGGATACGTGGTCGGCGTCGCCGGCGTACTTCAGCGTGTACGTGACCTTGCCGCCCGCGGGCGGAGTGTCCACGAAGGAGTAG
Organism: Streptomyces sp. NPDC091209; assembly: GCF_044757755.1. Classification (NCBI taxonomy): domain Bacteria; kingdom Bacillati; phylum Actinomycetota; class Actinomycetes; order Kitasatosporales; family Streptomycetaceae; genus Streptomyces; species Streptomyces sp. NPDC091209. The sequence continues at coordinate 156,608 of NZ_JBIVVR010000018.1, forward strand.
CTGCCGTCCGCCTTGACGGTCACCGTGCTCAGCGCCTTGCCACCCGGCGACTCCAGGTCGGTGCGCATCACCGTCAGCTTGATGCCGGCGGGCAGCGCGACCTTGGAGGAGACCTTCCCCTTGACGGTGAGCTGCTTGGCGCGGGTCGCGGTGGCCGGGGCGTCCACGGTGATCGAGGTGGTCGGCGTGGTGGGCGCTTCCAGGACCCGCAGGGAGTACGCCCCGGAGTAGTTGGAGGTCACCGCGAACAGGCGGGAGCCGTCCGGCGCCCAGGCCAGGCCTGCGGCGGCAAGTTCGTCGGCGCCGGTGACGCTCGGGTCGGTGTCCGGGAAGTCGTACTCGCGGACGGAGGTGGTGCCGCCCGGCTTGTAGACGTAGACGTCGGGTTCGTACGCCCCGGAGATGCCCGCCGCGACCGCGCCGTTCGGGGCGATGGCGACCGCGTTCGGGTAGGCGTCGCTGGCGTAGGAGCCGTCCGCGGTGAGGTCGGACGTCCGGAACACCTGGTGGTGGTAGGGCGAGCCGCTGGCCACGACGACGTCCTGGCCGTCCGGGGTGACCTGGAGGTCCCCGAGGCTGCTGCCGGTGCCGTTGGTGTACGCGGTGCGGGTGAGCGTGCCCGAGGAGACGTCGTAGGAGGCCAGGCTCACCGGGCTCTGCCCGATCGCGCCCGCGATCAGGGTGCCGGAGCCGGGTGCGGCGTCCAGCATCGGGGCGAGGTACCAGAGGATGCCCTCCTGGGCGAGGGTGACCACGGGCTGCTCGCCGGAAACGTCGACCGAGCCGATGTTGCCCTCGCCGGCCGCGCCGTAGCCGAACCACAGCTTGCCGCCCGCCAGGGCGACGCTCAGCGGGTTGTCGCCCACCGTGTAACGGGCGGTCTCGGTGCCGGTCGCGGTGTCGAACGCGACGATCACGTCGGCGTCCCGGACGGCGGCGTAGAGCGTGCCGGAGTCGGCGGACAGCTCCAGGCCCACGACACCCGGCAGGTTGGTCAGCTGACGGACCATCTTCCCGGCGTAGTCGGTGACGACGATCTTGCCGTTGCTCGGGTCGCTGACGAAGACCCGCTGGTGGACGCCGTCCACCACGATGTCGGCGGTCTGCTTCACCGGCAGGCTCGCGACGGTGTCCGCGACCGCCGGCGGGGCGGTGAGGACCGCCGAGCTGAAGAGGACCGCCAGTGTCGTGGCGGCCGTGAGGGTGCGCATACGCACAGCTGGTTCGAACCCCCCGGAACGAATGAGGACGCCGACGCGCCCCGCCATGTGTGGGAACTGTGGCGCGTATGTGGCCGGTGAGCGAACAGTAGGTCATGCCACTGGCACAGTCGGCACAGGGGCCCCGTCCGTCTCATTTACGCTCTCCCGGTTCCCAACTCCCGTCCGTGATGGCGAGTTGAGGCTGGCAGGAAGGCACCCTGCCCACCTTCCGGATCACCTTCCGGATCGCCTTCGATGGCCGTCTCACCCCGAGGAACAAGTGACACCTCAACAACCAAGATCAGACGCCGAGTGCGGGACGGCGGAAGCCATGTCGGCCTGCGGCGACACCCGGAGCCACCGCAGGCCGACACCCGACTCGATTCGGCCCGCGGTCTAACAGGTCTTGCGCACGTAGCCGCTGCTGCCCGCCGGTTTCACGTCCACGTCGCGCTGGACGATGCTCAGCGTGCCGCCCCACCCACTGCAGGCCTTCGACCTGCCGGAGTTGGTGTACTCGATCACTATCACGTTGTTTCCGAAGGCGCTGGTGTAGTCGCCGCACTCGTCGTACTGACCGCACTCCTCGGCCACGGCGAAGTCCAGACCGTTGGCGGTGTGGTTGCCTGCCAGATCGGGAGTGTTCTTCTGGGCGATGGCCAGGCCGTCCGCGTGGGCGCGGGCGGAGAGCAGCTTGATGAACGCCTGCGCGTTGCCGGCCGTCAGGCGGTTCCCGGAACGGGTGTAGCTGTCGTAGTTGTCGGGCTCGATCGCCTGGAACCCCTTGGTCTTGCAGCTGTCGATCAGGCTTCCGATCTTGCCCGCGATCCGCTGCCGCTTGCCGTCGGTGCTGACGTCGAGGAAGGCCTCGCCCCAGTCCTCGTCGTAAACGACCTTGCCGGACGAGTCGCGCAGCAGCAGGTCGGAGTCCCACTGGCTCTCGGCACCCGGCTGGGCCTGGAAGGCGTTGACGTAGCAGATGTTGTACAGGCCTGCCGCGGGGGAGGCGGTGTTGTCCCGGGTGACGACCTTGACCCCGGCCGGCGGGGTGTAGGCACCGCCGATCTGATAGTCGAAGCCGACGTGTGCGGGCGGCAGGGGCACGGCTGCGGCCTGCGCGGAGGTCGCCGGGGCGACCAGAGCACCGACCAGCGCTGCCGCGCCGATGACGGTGCCCGTGAGTGTGCGGGAAGGGGGGCTGAAACGGCTCATGTGGATGAGCTCCCAGGGGGAGAGGGCACGTCCCCGCCTCGGACGCGTAAGAACGTCCTGGCGACTCGGGCCGGGCTCGCGGCGCGAGGCCTGCATACCGGCTGGGCGTGTCTCTGAACACGGAGCAGGGCTCCGGTGCTGTCCCGGAGTAAAGCGACTGCCCGTAAGGATGTCAACGCTGGAACTACTCACCGACCGGATCAGCGTCGATCTGCCTGATCGTCCGTCCAGGGCGCGACCGGTACAGCACGACCGCGTCCGCCTTGAACTCCGGCGGGTAGTGCTTCATGACCCCGAGATGTCTGTTCTCAGATCCTGAGGCTCCGATGTCTCGTGTGTCCAAGATCAGGAGTCAAGGCCCATCCTGGTCTTGATGTCGTTCTGGCCGTGCCCCATGTGTGCGGCAGGCTCCGCAGGTAGCGGGGCAGTCAGGTCTCCACCGACGAGGAATCGCCGGGGACAGGGGATTCGGATGGCCCGGAGACGGCCCGCTGCCGTTTCCTCAGCCGCGGATGCGTGCGCTCCCACTCCGTGAGTGCCGTCTCGACCAGGACGAAGATCGCCCCACAGATCGCGAAGACACGCTTCCAACCCTGTTCGGTGATCGTCGCCACGCTGAAGTAGATGAACAGCGCCAGGTTGACGATCCGGATCCCCCACGCCGGTCCGAAAAGACACTTCGCCCCACGAAACAGCGGGCTGATGATCCAGTACACGTGCCGATCCCCAACTCGGTAGTTACGCCAGCGCCGTTGCCGACTTGCCCGTAACGCGCCGATCGTGAGTCCCCCTGGTTCTGAGGTCTGGTCGCATCCTTAGCAGGGCGAGCGTGGATCATCATCGCCAGGGGCCGCGCCTTGCTCTCCCTCGGCCGGCCCACTGTCGACGTCGGCTGTTGCCCTGTGCGGTTCGTGCCTGTTGGCGGCAGCCAGTGATGTCAGGAGTCGGGCTGCCCTTGATGTCGGCCCGCCAAGGATCTGAAGCACCGCACCGAGCACGACGAGAACGAAGGCTACGGCGGCGAGGTCCGCGCCCACTGCATAGGACCACTCGACCAGCCTCGGCAATCCGTCCAAGGCAATACCGGCACCGACCAGGATGAAGCCCCAACCAGCCTTCTGGGGATGCCTGTACTGCGCTCTATGGCGACCGCTCAAGGCCAACATTCCCAGGGATGCCATCACGCATCCGCAGGCCAGCATGATCCACGAAGTCATGGCACCCCTCCACCGGGAGGTTACCCCGCAGGCGTTCGAGCCTCAGTGGGGCCATGAAGTTCCCGACCGCCGGGCGCGGGAGGAGCACGTCCGTCATGGGCGTTGCAGGGCTGCCTGTGGTCGGCCCTGGCAACCCGCAGAGAGTGTGCCAAGACCCCGCCCTGAAGTGGAGGCCTCGTTGCGAACTATGGGTGGGACGGTCGCTGAGGTCTGCCCAGCGTGTCAGAGGGTTGCTTGGGGCCGATGATGATCGGGGACGGTGGCGGTGGTTGCCGTACTTCCTGCTGTACAGCACCCGGCCTGACCCGATGCCCAGACTTCGAGGCATGCAGGCTGTGCAGGCATGGATGGCTGGGAGCGCTCCGGCCGATCATGTGACTACTTCGAGCGAAGGTCGTTGATCGGCCATGGGAGCGGCCACCTGCGGCGCACTCACCCTCGGTGGTGGCGCCTGGCTCGCGGGTCAGCTGTAGCGGTGCTGGGGCGCGATCCAGATCGTTCGGAGTCGGCACTCTGAGGATGTCGAGAACGTGCCACCGGATCCGTCCCAGGGACATCAGCGGCCACCACCGGCCGCACGAGGAAGAAGAGGCAGAAGGAGAAACCAGCATGGCGATTCAGCGGATGGACAACGTCGGCATCGTCGTCGAGGACATGGATGCGGCCATCGCGTTCTTCGTGGAACTCGGTATGGAGCTGGAGGGCAGGGCGGAGGTCGAGGGCCTCTTCGCCGACCAGTGCACCGGACTTGACGGCGTCCGCTGTGACATCGCGATGGTCCGGACCCCGGACGGTCACAGCCGGCTGGAGCTGGCGAAGTACCGCAGCCCAGCGGTGATCAGTGCCGGGCCTCGCAACCGGCCCCACAACATTCTGGGCACGCACCGCGTCATGTTCGCCGTCGACGACATCGAGGACACCGTTGCCCGCCTGCGCCCTCACGGCGCCGAACTCGTCGGCGAGATCGCCCGGTTCGAGGACAGCTATCTGCTCTGCTACATCCGTGGCCCGGAGGGCATCATCGTCGGACTGGCCGAGCAACTGCGCTGAGCCGGAAGGGACCGCGGCGGGTGCCGTGCGCTGTCGTGACGTCGTGGCGAGCGGTTGGTCCTGGTGCTCTCGCGCTTGGCGGTCAGGATGGCTGGACTTGGTCGAAAAGGGCGAGGGCTTCGGCGGGGTCCGGACTCACGAGGCGTTCCAGACCGGCCGTCGTGATCTTCGCCCACCTGGTGGCCCGTACCCACATCTGTTCCTCGAAGACGCGCACGGCCTCGTCCAGATCTCCAGGACCGGCGGCAATGGACTCGGCGAGTTCGGCGCCTTCCAGCATCGCGAGGTTCGCCCCCGCCCCCAATGGGGGCATCAGATGGGCGGCGTCGCCCAGGAGCGTCACCCCGAAGACGTGGGTCCAGGTGTGGGACACGGGCAGGACGTACAGGGGGCGGTGGACGAAAGCGGTGCCGTGGCGGAGGAGGTCGAGGACGGGAGCGGCCCAGCCGTCGAAGAGAGCCAGCAGGCTCGATCGCACGGCCTCGACGTCAGCCAGGTCCAGGTTCGTGTGCCAGTCCAGCGGGGCGCGGAACTGGGCGTACACCTTGACGCGGCCGCCGGTGTTGCGCTGGGCGACGAGACTTCGGTTCACGCCGTACACGGCCACCGAACCGTCGCCGACCAGCTGGGCGAGGTCAGGGTGGCGGGTGTCCAGGTCGTCGAGGGAGGTCTCGACCGAGGTGACGCCGGTGTAGTGCGGCGTCGCGGACGAGACTGCCGGGCGAACCCGGGACCAAGCGCCGTCCGCGCCGACCACGAGGTCGAACGTCTCCCGTCGCCCGTCCGCGAAATGGACCCGTACGCCCTCCCGGGTCCCCGGCACCACCTGCGTCACACCCCGACCCCACTGGACGTCGAGGGGGCCGAGCAGCAGGTCACGGAGTTGCCCGCGATCGATCTCGGGATTGGCCCGGTCATCTGGGCGAGGGCGCCAGTCGCGCAGGACGGTCCCGTCCGTGTCCAGGATGCGCATGGCCTGTCCCTCGGGGCGAGACAGCGCCTGGAACTCCGCCAGCAGCCCCGCCTTGTCCAGCGCGAGCTGGCCCAGCCCTTCGTGCAGGTCCAGCGTGCCGCCCGGGGGGCGCGCATCGCGGGCGGGATCGCGTTCGAGGACGGCGACGGGGTGGCCATGGCGGTGCAGGACACGGGCGAACGTAAGGCCGGCAGGGCCACTGCCGACCACGGCGATGCGATGTCTCATGGCGATACACTGTATTTTTCCAATGCACTGCATGGCAACAGTACGATGTGGCCATGACTGTGTGGGACCGGCCGGAGCCGCCGACTCGCCCCGTGCCGCTCGACCGGGAGCGGATCGTCACCGCCGCCATCGCACTGGCCGACGAGGGCGGACTGGAGGCGGTGTCGCTGCGCAAGGTCGCCGCCCGTCTGAACGCCGGTCCGATGCGGCTGTACGGATACATCTCCACCAAGCAGGAACTGTTCGACCTCATGGTGGACAAGGTCCAGGCCGAGATTCTCCCCAAGGAACAGCCCGGTGACTGGCGGGAGGCGCTGAACATCCTCGCCCACCGCACCAGGCAGGCCGCTCTCCGTCACGAATGGCTGGCCGACCTGCTCGGCGGCCGCCCGGCCCTGGGCCCGAACGGCCTCGCCGTGACCGAGGCCACGCTGGCCTCCCTCGACGGCCTCGCCGACATCGACACCGTCATGCGCGCCGTGGAGACCGTCAGCGCCTACTTCACCGGCGCGATCAGGCGCGAGATCGCGAACCTGCGGGCCGAGCGCGCCACGGGCCTGTCCAAGCACGACTGGCAGCGCGCTCACGGCCCGCATGTGACGAGAATGTTGGCCACGGGCCGCTTCCCGGCGCTGGCCAAGGCGGTGCACGACGGCACGGACGTGGACGCCGAGGCATCCTTCGCGACCGGCCTGGACTGGGTCCTCGACGCCGTGGGCGCCAAACTCACCCGGCCGCCGGCGTAACGCCTTGCTCTTGCCCGGGCGTCGATCGTGGGCACGGCGCCTTCGTCCTCAGACCGCCGCGGGGCGTCCGAGCGCGTGATCGTCGGGTTCGGTCCGGCCTGGCGCACCCACCTTCTCCTGGCCCCGGCGGCTTGCTGATGGGAGCGGCAGACACATCCGATCAACCGACCAACCCATCAAAGGGACACTCCCTTGCCGGGTCCGCGGGCCCCGGGGGACGGACCCCAACTCCGAAGGTCAGTAACCCCGTTGCGGGCTACGAAGACGGCAACGGAGTGAGAAACGGACCAATCTGTTGCCACGCCGCACAAGTGCAAGATCAAGTCGCAGAGAGCGTGCGACCCGTCACCGCTGCGGGCCTGCGATGGTGACGCGACGGTCCTGTGGCCGGGTTGTCAACTTAGGCGTGTAATGGAAGGTACGCGACGCGCGCCGAATTGCAACGGCCGAAAGACCCCCCGAGGCGATCGCAGCCTGAGGACTTCTCGTGAAGCAACACACCCGAGCATTCATCGCAGCCACTGGAACGGCACTCTTCCTGTCCGGGGCCACGGCAGCGTACGCCGATGGCGGCAGCCACGGTTCGGCAGGCAGCGTACGAGCAGCGGGATCGGCGGTGAGCGCCTCGTCCTCCGCGACGGTGTCCACCAAGTCCGGTCCGCTCGGCAAGATCCTGGTCAACAACAAGGGGCACACCCTCTACCTTTTCCAGTCCGACAAGACCAATAAGTCCACCTGCAACGGAGACTGCGCCAAGGCTTGGCCGCCGCTGAAGGCACACGGAAAGCCGACCGCCGGGGGCGGCGTCAACAGCAAGCTGCTGTCGACCACCACGCGCAGCGACGGCTCGAAACAGGTCACGTACAAGGGGCACCCGCTGTACACGTTCGTCGACGACACCAAGGCCGGGCAGACCAACGGGCAAGGGCTCGACGCCTTCGGCGCCAAGTGGTACGTGGTGGGCACCGACGGCAAGGCGATCACCAAGACGGCGCCATCGTCACAGAGCGGCGGCTATTGACCGGGCCCGTCTGACACCATCCGAACCGGCCACGGTCCGACGCCTGGAGCTGCCCGCCAGCACACGGGACGCGACCGGCCCCATCCTCGCAACCTCGGCCGTTTCTCCCAGTGGGTCGCGCGAGAAGGTACCGGATAGGTACCATGCCGGTATGCCATCACTGAACGTGACCTTCACCGAGGAAGAACTGGAAGCCGTGCGCGCGTCAGCCGCAGCCGAGGGCAAGAGCCTCAAGCAGTACATGCACGACCTCGGCGTCCGCGAGATGCAGCGCAAGCAGTTCGTGGCCGGCGCCGCCTCGTGGGCGGACAAGCTGCGCGAGGAGTTCGACGAGGCGTTCCCGGACGAGATTCCCCCGTCGCAGCGCGGTGAGGGAGCCAGTGCCGCCTGATGACCCTGTACATCGATGTCCCCTGGCTCCTGGACGTGCAGGACGTCGCCCTCGGCAATGACGACGTGACGGTCACCGACTACTCGGCCCTTGTGGCGGCCATCGCGCGCCACAAGACGCGTATGCCGACCCTCGCCACGTCCAACCCCGACACCGCGTGGCGCGCGGCCGCGCTCCTGCACACCATCGTGCGCCTCGAACCGCTCCCCCACCGCAACAGCCTCTTCGCCGCCTTCATCACCGGCCAGTACATGGACCAGTCCGGGGAAGGAATCGACCCTCCCTACGGGGCTCTGTCCGACCTGATCAGAAAGGTCCGCGAGACTCGGTTGAGTATCTACGACATCGCCGACGTCCTCCGCACCTGGCAGATCTGACACCCCGCGGCTGGACTGTTCATCGCGGCGCAGTCGTCGCTGCGCCGCTCGTCGGCGAGACGGCTGCCGACGCACCGGGCCGGGCGCAAAAGCGTGCGTCGGATCGGGACGTCAGGGGGCGGTGAGGGGTGCGTCCTCGGCGGGCACGGGTTCCTCCGGGGCAGCTTCCTCAGGGACAGGTTCGCGCAAGAAGACGGAGAGCAGCATGGCGAGCACCGGCACGGTGGCGAGTACCACGAGGACGCCTCGGGGACCGTGGTGGGTGGCGATGATGCCCAGCAGCGGCATGAACAGTCCGCCGGCGCTCATCGCCAAGCCGAGAGTGACGCCGGCAGCAGTCCCGGGCCGGCTGGGCAGGTAGTCCTGGCCGAGCTTGATGAGGACGGCGAACGGGATGTTCGAGATCAGGCCGACCAACAACGCAAGTGGCAGCGCGACATATTTGTCGGCGCAGATCAGCATGAGCCACAGGGCGGGCAGCATGGCCGCGTTGCCGACCTGCACGGTGCGCACCATGCCGATGCGGTCTGCCAGCCGCCCGCCGAGCAGCGTGCCGGCCACACCGCCGCCGAGTTCAAGCGTCAGCGCAAGACCACCGAGGCCACTGCTCGCCTCCAGGTGGCGGATCCAGTACAGCGAGATGAAGGTGTTCAGTCCGGTCGAGATGGTGGACCGCACGATCTCGACGGCGGTCAGGGCCGCGAACCGGCCTGGCCTGTCCTTGCCCTGGCGCCGCACCTTCTTGACCGCCGTATCGGACGTGCGGTTCTGGTGGCGCAGGAGGATGAAGCCCATGAGGACGGCAGGCGGGATGAAGAGCGCGGTCGCGCCCATCCCGAGGTTGTCCAGGGTCGGTGTGACCAGCGCCGGGGCGACGAAGAACCCCACGCTGCCGCCCGCGGCAAAGTAGCTCATCGCGGTGGCACTGCCCCCGGCCGCACGGCGTGCGTCACGCCCCGCGGGCGGATGGAACATCGCGATTCCGACACCCGCCATCAGCAAGAGGGCGAAAACCAGCGGGTAGGAGGGCGCCAGTCCGGACATGCCCGCCCCGATACCCGCCAGGCTGACCCCCAGCGGCGACATCCATCGCAGCCGGAACCGGTCGGCGAGCAGTCCGATCGGCACCTGCGGCAACGCACTGCCGAGGGTCGCGGCGAGTGCCAGCCCCGAAGCCTGCACGTAACTGAAGTCGCGCTGCAGCACGAAGTAGGGGACCGCGGCGGGTACGAGGCCCTGGTAGAAGTCGTCGACGGCATGGGCGCCGGCCCAGATCCGCATCCGACGCCAGTGCCCGGGCGAACTACCCGCATCGCGAGGGGTACTTGTTTCCTGGATCGTTGTCACACACTCACGATGGCCAGAGGCACCCCGGGCGCGCTTCCCGTATTCTGCCTATCCATGTCGCAGATCCGCCACCAGCCCATCGCGCCGACCAGCACACGGTTCCTCGGTGGCGGCGAGACCATCGACCGGCACCGCCACGACGACCACCAGCTGATCTACGTCAGCTCCGGCGTGCTCGCGATCACCACCGAACACGGCTCCTGGATCGCCTCCAACGACCGCGCCCTGTGGGTTCCGGCGAACACCTGGCACGAACACCGCTTCTACGGCCGGAGCCGCTTCCACACCATCGGCTTCCCCGCCCAAGGCAGGACCCCCCTGCTCGACGCCGAACGCCCCACGGTCATCGCCGTCGACACTCTGGTGCGCGAATTGCTCATCGCGCTCACCAGCACCCCCCTCCCCCAGACCGAGGCCCGGCACATCGAAGCGGTGCTGCGCGACCGACTACGTCGCGTGACAGCCCAGCCCGTTGCCCTGCCCGCCGCCCGCGACCAACGACTGGCCGACGCCTGCCGCCTCGTCGAAAAGGATCTGCACCAGCCCTGCACCCTCGCCCAGCTCGCCGGCCGCGTCCACACCAGCGAGCGCACCCTCTCCCGCCTCTACCGCGACGAGTTCGGCATGACCTTCCCTCAGTGGCGGACCCGCGCCCGGATCTTCACCGCGATGGTCATGCTCGCCGAGGGCGCCACCGTCACCGACACCGCCCACGCCTGCGGATGGGCGACAACCAGCGCCTTCGTCCAAACCTTCGCCCAGACGGTAGGCATCACCCCCGGTATCTACCGCGCAGGCATGGTCAAATCTCAGGAGGAATGACGGCCAAAACGGCGAGGCGGGTCGCGGAACAACGCCCACATGGCACGGTCCCCAGGGCAGCGCGTCAGCGCATCCGACGGTCGCTGAATCAGAATCCGACTACCCGGTCCGCGAAATACACCCTGGAACGCAGAAAACCCCCGTGACCGGTTTCCCGGTACGGGGGTTTCTGTAATATTTGTTCGGCGGCGTCCTACTCTCCCACAGGGTCCCCC
>NZ_JBIVVR010000019.1:0-161262 GCF_044757755.1 Streptomyces sp. NPDC091209
TCCCCCGCTCGACGCGGCGATGCGCCTCGGAGAGCATCGCGTACGTCTTGCCGACACCCGGTGCCGCACCGAGATAGATCCGAAGCTTGCCGCGTCCCATGAGCTCTATTGTCTTCCTGTCACCGCTGTGTACGCAGCGTCGACCTTACGGCCAAGATTCCCGACGAAAGGGACGATCGTCCGGCCGGGGAACGTCTTTGACGCAACCCTGATGCCCCGAACAACCCCTTACGGCCCGCTCGGGACCGCACACCCCGGTACGCCAGGTCGGCCGGGTCGAACAGGGTCCCGCCATTGAGGGACCGGGCGTCGGTGTCGCGACCGGACGCCCGGTCCCTCAATGGTTCATCGGACGGGACCCCCGCTTCGGTTCACGCGGGATTGTCGCCGTGCGTCAGCGTCTCCCACGCCACGAAGAGGTTGTCGCTGCCCGCCGGGCGGTTCTGCTGGGTGAGCGTCTGGGTGTTGGTCATCGCGATGCCCAGACGGTTGTGCAGGGCGTTGTAGCCGACCTCGGTGACCGGGCCGAGCCCGAGGTTCAGCGAGCCGCCGCACAGCCAGCTGGGCACCGCCGTACCCAGCTGGTACTTCGACTGGAACCCGAGCGCCTGGCGCAGCCGCTCGCCGACGTCGGTGCCGTACAGGTCCTGTCCCTGGATACGGCTGGTCTCGGCGATGTGCGAGATGGCGGAGATGCCGTACCCGGTGTGGGTGAAGTCGCGGCAGGTCTCCTGGGTGAGACCGGTGACGAAGGTGGACTGCCCCTGCCAGTAGCTGACGATCTTCGCGGTGGTGTCGAGATTCTGGCTCGGCACCGTCTTCGGCACGGCGCCGTCGGCGGAGAGATAGACGTACGCCGCCGTACGCGTCCGGAACTTCGCCATGGCCTTGTCGTACGACGTCTTGTCCTCCAGGAAGACGGAGATGCCGACCGCGGCCTCCATCATCGACAGCTCCCAGTTGCCGTTGGAGTTGGAGCCGTTGATGATCTCGGGCAGGTAGACGTCGCGCAGCATGGTCGCGAAGCGGCCGGAGTTCGCCCAGGAGCCGGTGTACGTGTATTTGATGATCTCGGCGGCCTTGGGCCAGGAGGAGCCGGCCCAGCCGGTCTGCAGGGGCGCGTTGCTGTTGGTGTGCGCCTTGATCACCGCGGACCAGGCGTCCATCAGCTCGATGGCCTTCTTGGCGTAGCGGTCGTCGCGGGTGACGTACCAGGCGAGGGCGTCGGTGTACGCGGCTATCGCGTCCTCGCGCTCGTCGGTGCAGCCGTAGTTCGGGTTGGAGTACGAGCCGCACTCGACCGTCGCGCGGGGCGTGGGGGTGCGCGTGAGCGAGGCGTACTTGCTCGCCATCATCTGGTCGTAGGCGCCCTTCCACGGCTGCGCGCCTGCCAGGACCTCGGTGCGGGCGAAGTCGAGCTGCCCTCTGGAGACGGTGACTCCGGGGTGGACGAAGGTGGCGGGCGCCGCGTCGGCGCGCTGCGCGCCGGGCCAGGACAGCAGGGTGCCCACGAGTGCGGCGGCCGCGGCGGCGACGGTGACGAGGAGAGCGGGGCGCCGTCCGCGGCGATGCCGAGTGGGGGTGTCGGACATGCAGAGCCATCCGTTCTTGTATGTGAATCACGCATGCTGAACAGCCGTGCTGGCCGGTGACCATAGGTACGGACCAGGCTTCCGTCAAGGCTTGAAGAAAGATCTGCTGCTCAACCACTGTTCACATACAAGAACCCGACGATATGCGCTGCGCGCGGGAACCCGCACAACAGGAAAGGGCCGCATCCCGTGGGGATGCGGCCCGCCTGTCTGTCTGTTCGCCTGTCTAGCGGACCTCGGTGATCTCCGGTCCGCGCTGGAGCTGCCCCATGCCGCCGGAGAAGCGGGAGCCGCTCTGGTCCTCCTGCTGAACGCCCTCGGGGACCATCTGCGCGTCGTTCGGCAGCTTCAGGACGATCGGGTCGCGCGGGGCCATCGGGCCCTCACCGCGGACGACGACCGTGTCCCGGAAGATCTGCTCCAGCAGGCCCGCGGCCTGCGGCTGAACCGCGCCCTGCCCGGAGATCACTCCGCGCAGGAACCAGCGGGGACCGTCCACGCCGACGAATCGCACGACCTGGAAACCGCCCGTGCCGTCCGGCAGCTGGACCGGTACCTGCGCCCGCAGCTCCCAGCCCAGCGGGCCCTCGACCTCGTCGATGACACCGCCCTGCTGGGTGATCCCGGAGGCGATCTCCTCGCGTACCTCGCCCCAGATGCCCTCACGCTTGGGAGCGGCGAAGGCCTGAAGCTGCACGGCGCTGTCGTTGACGACGACGGTCGCCGCGACGATCGCGTCGCCCGCGACCTCGACCCGCAGCTCCATGCCGTCGACTCCGGGCACGAAAAGACCGCCCAGGTCCACCCGGCCCTCGGCCGGGTCACGGACCTCTTCATTGTCCCAGGGCCCGTCGGGGCGCGGCTCGGGCTCGAGCCTCACGCGCTCGCGCTCCTCGTCCGCCTCAGTGTCGATGCCGTCGACGACCTGCTCGGCCTCGCCCGCCGCGTCCTCGGCGGCACTGCCCTTCTTGCGACGTCCGAACACGTCACTGTCCTTCCCGGTCGGATACGACCGAAGCGTATCGATTCCCACCCGTTGTGCTGTCCACGGCGGCATGACCGCCGGTGGACCCGAAGCCCCCTGCGGCCCGCGCCGAGTCGGGGAGTTCCGCGACCTCCTGGAAGCGGACCTTCTCGACTTGCTGGACGACCAGTTGAGCAATCCGGTCGAAGCGCTCGAACCGCACGGACTCGCGCGGATCGAGATTCACCACGATCACCTTGATCTCCCCACGGTACCCGGCATCAACCGTCCCCGGGGCATTCACGAGGGCGACGCCGCAGCGGGCGGCCAGGCCGGAGCGCGGGTGCACGAAGGCCGCGTAGCCCTCGGGGAGCGCGATGGACACTCCCGTCGGCAGCACGGCCCGTTCACCGGGCTGAAGCTCCCGGCTCTCGGTGGTACGAAGATCGGCTCCCGCGTCACCGGGGTGCGCGTACTCGGGAAGTGGGACCTCCGGATCGACGCGCCGGATCAGAACGTCGACTTCTTGGCGGGGCTCAGGGGCCCCGGGACTACGGGTCACGGGTTCACCTCGAAGGCACGGGCTCGCCGGATCTGGTCCGGGTCGTTCATCGCCGCGCGGATCTCCTCCGGGCGGCCGTTGTCGATGAAGTGGTCGACCTTCACCTCGACGAAGAGGGCGTCCGCGCGGACGGCGACGGGCCCGTCGGGGCCGCCGGTCCGCCCGGTGGCGGTGCAGTAGATCTTCCGGCCGGCCACCGCGGTGACCTCGGCCTCCAGATACAGCACGGTGTCCACGGGTACCGGGCGCCGGAAATCGGTCTCCAGGCGTCCCGTCACGGCCACCGTCCGCAGCAGCCAGTTCAGCGAGCCGAGCGTCTCGTCGAGCGCGGTGGCGAGAACGCCGCCGTGCGCGAGCCCCGGGGCGCCCTGATGCACGGGCCGCACGGTGAACTCCGCCGTGACCCGGACCCCGTCGCCCGCGCGGGCCTCCAGATGGAGTCCGTGGGGCTGCTCCCCACCACACCCGAAACACTGTTCGTAGTGTGCTCCGAGGAGCTCTCCGGGGGCGGGCGCGTCAGGGTGCCGCACCGGCGCGACGGCGTCGGCGGGAGGCGTCAGAGCTGCGGAAGTACCACTCACAGGCGCAGACCTTACCCGCGCGTCCACCAAGTGTTCGCACCGTGCCAAGCTTGGCCTCATGCAGCTCTCCGCCTCCCCGTACGAAGAACGCCTCACCGCACCCCGGTCGTGGTGGCTGATCAGCTTCCTGACCGGGATCGCGCTGGCCCTGGTCTTCCTGCCGTTCGGCACGCTGCCGATGCTCGGAGCGCTGGTCGGCGGCACCGCGTTCGCGGGGGTCGCGGCCAGTGCGTACGGCTCGATCCGCATCCGCGTGGTCGGTGACTCGCTGATCGCCGGCGACGCCAGGATCCCGGTGTCGGCCCTCGGTGACGCGGAGATCATGGACCCGGAGGAGGCGCGCGCCTGGCGCACCTACAAGGCCGACACCCGCGCCTTCATGCTCCTGCGCTCGTACATCCCCACGGCCCTGCGTGTCCAGGTCACGGACCCGGCGGACCCGACTCCGTACCTGTACCTGTCGACGCGGGAGCCGGAACGCCTGGTCGCCGCCCTGGAGACGGCACGGGCAGCGGCCCGAACCCCGGAGAGCTAGAGCTCCGGGCTCCGGGCAGCCGTTGGATCACCGTCGGCTCTTCCCTGGGTGATCCGCCCATCCGCTCGGCCGCCGGCGTGCCACGGGCGCGGGGCATGCCGCGGGCCCCGCTCGCGGGACGCCGAACCCTTCACAGGGTCCGGCGGACTCTGGGCAGAAGCCGGCGAAGGGAGCGGTCGGCACAGCGCGGACGGACGGTGGTGGGGCGCCGCCACGCCGGCGGTCTCACTGCCCCAGGTCTGTGGGGATCTCTCCGATCCGGACGGGATCCGTCGGTTTCTCCAGCGGTGGCAGCTCCGGAAGCGCGTCCCACGGCACCTGCATCCTGCGCAGGTCCTTGCGGATGTGGCCCGCCACGCGTCTGGTGTCGCGCCGGTTCATCACCGCCCCGACCGCCGCTCCGACCATGAACGGCATCAGGTTGGGCAGGTCCCGAAACGTCCGCTTCATGATCTGCTGGCGCAGCTCGCGCTTCATCTGGCCGCCCAGCGCGGCGTTGATCGTCACGGGTCTGGCCACGTCGATGCCGCGCTCGCCCGACCAGGAGTGCAGATACGCGGTGCTCCGCTGCTTGAGGCTGCCCGGCGGACGCAGGCCGTAGACCTCGTGGAGTTCGGCGATCAGCTTCAGCTCGATGGCGGCGACGGCGGTGATCTCGGCGGCCAGCTCCGTGGGCATGGCAGGCGGCACCGGCAGCATCGCGGCGGCGCCGATCCCGGCGCCGACGGTGGACGTCGCGGCGGCGGCGCCCGTGATGAGTTTGTCCGCGAGTTCCTCGGGACCGAGGCCCGGGAACTGTCTGCGGAGGGTGGCGAGGTCCCGTACGGGAATCCTCGGGGCGATGTCGATGATGCGGTCGGTGACATACGCGAGGCCCGCCCTGGCCCGGACACCGCTCTTCGTGACGCCCCTCCTGAGCACGTCCCGGACAGCCGCCGCGCGACGCCTTGCGGCGGGCGCGGGAGTGTCCGTGAGGGCCGTCAGGCCGTCTGTGGCGCCCGCTCGGTCGAGCGAGGCTGATCCCTGTTCGGAAGAGCCCCGCTCGTCGTCACGCACGCCTTCAGGGCCCGTGAAGGACCCTTCGTCCGCCGCCCCGGAGGGGAGGCGGCGCTTCCAAGGTGGGGTCGAGCCAGTCACGGCCGACCCTGCCTCAGTCGCAGTCGCGGCAGATCGGCTGACCGTTCTTCTCGCGGGCCAGCTGGCTGCGGTGGTGCACCAGGAAGCAGCTCATGCAAGTGAACTCGTCCTGCTGCTTGGGCAGCACCCGGACGGCCAGCTCTTCGTTCGAGAGGTCCGCACCGGGCAGCTCCAGGCCTTCTGCGGCCTCGAACTCATCTACGTCGACAGACGAAGTCGACTTGTCGTTCCGGCGAGCCTTCAGTTCTTCAAGGCTGTCCGAGTCGACGTCGTCGTCGGTCTTGCGCGGGGTGTCGTAATCCGTTGCCATTGTCGCTCTCCCCCTCTGGGTGTCTGCAGTGTCTCCAGCGCACGTAACGCGTGAGAGGCCGGACTTGTGCCCGACCCGAGGCGGAGATTTTGCCTCACATCAAGGTCTGTTACTCAATCGACACCCAACCGGACTCCTCAAGAGCACTCGGCTTGGATGGCGATGCGGACCGTACACGGTCCTGAGGCCGCACTCCAAAGGCGCCCCACCGTGTACTTCCCGTGATCAGGACCCCCGAAAACCCGGATTTTCCCGGCTTTCCGGCAGCCTGCATGATCACGGAGAGTAGATGGACCAAAAATCGCCCTTGTGATTGATCACACACGGGTCACTCGAGTGAGTGACCAGAAAATTCCGCGCAAAGCGAACATCGCCGCGTGTCCGCGACATGGTCTCAGATGGGAAGGGTGACGCGCATCACGAGCCCACCCCCTTCACGGGGCTGAGCGACGATATGGCCTCCGTGCGCACGGGCCACCGAGCGGGCGATCGACAGGCCGAGGCCCACGCCCTTGTCGCTGCCCGTGCGCTCCGTACGCAGCCGTCGGAAGGGCTCGAAAAGATTGTCGACCTCGTACGCGGGAACCACCGGTCCCGTGTTCGACACCTCCAGGACCGCCCGGCCCTGCTGTGTGTCGGTCGTGACCTCGACCCAGCCGTCCTTCGGCACGTTGTACCGAACGGCGTTCTGGACGAGGTTCAGCGCGATCCGCTCCAGGAGGACGCCGTTGCCCTGGACGATCACCGGAGCCCGCCGTCCGCGGATCTTCACGCCCTTGGCCTCCGCCTCGGCGTGCACCTGGTCGACGGCCTGCGAGGCGACCTCGGCGAGGTCCACGGGCTTGCGCTCGACGATCTGGTTGTCGCTCCGGGCGAGCAGCAGCAGGCCCTCGACGAGCTGCTCGCTGCGTTCGTTGGTGGCGAGCAGCGTCTTGCCCAGTTGCTGCAGCTCCGTCGACACCCCCGGACCCGAGAGGTGCACCTCCAGGAGCGTGCGGTTGATCGCGAGCGGTGTGCGCAGTTCGTGCGAGGCGTTCCCGACGAACCGCTGCTGGGCGGTGAAGGCCCGCTGCAGTCGCTCCAGCATGTCGTCGAAGGTGTCCGCGAGCTCCTTCAGCTCGTCGTCCGGGCCGTCCAGCTCGATCCGCCGCGACAGGTCGGAGCCGGCCACCGCGCGCGCGGTGCGGGTGATGTGGCCGAGCGGCGAAAGGACGCGTCCCGCCATCGCGTAGCCGAAGGCGAAGGCGATGACCGCGAGGCCGAGCAGGGCCAGCAGGGAGCGGCTGAGCAGGTCGTCCAGAGCGTGCTGGCGCTGCTGGTTCACGCAGTCGGCCATCGCGTGGTTGAGCTCGTCCGCCGAGGGAGCCGACGGGAGGTTGCAGGTGCTGCTGCCGACCTGCCCCGAAATGATCTTGAAGGGGAGCTCGCTGCCGACGTTCAGCGCCTGCGCCGCGAGCAGGTAGATGATCGACAGCAGCATGATGCCGGCGATCAGGAACATGCCGCCGTACAGCAGCGTGAGCCGTATGCGGATCGTGGGGCGCAGCCAGGGGAAGGGCGGCTCCGCCCTTCTGGGGTCCCAGGTGGGCTTCGGAGGCGCCGCGGGCGGCGCGGGGGTGGTGGTCACGGTGGATCAGATCCTGTAACCGGAGCCGGGCACGGTGACGATCACGGCAGGCTCGCCGAGCTTGCGGCGCAGCGTCATGACGGTCACGCGCACGACGTTGGTGAACGGGTCCGTGTTCTCGTCCCAGGCCTTCTCCAGGAGCTGTTCCGCGGAGACGACAGCCCCCTCGCTGCGCAGCAGCACTTCCAGGACGGCGAACTCCTTGGGAGCGAGCTGGACCTCCTTGCCGTCGCGGAAGACCTCGCGGCGGTTGGGGTCGAGTTTGATCCCGGCCCGCTCCAGGACCGGCGGCAGCGGCACGCTCGTACGACGTCCGAGGGCGCGCACGCGTGCCGTCAGCTCGCTGAACGCGAACGGCTTCGGGAGGTAGTCGTCGGCGCCGATCTCCAGGCCCTCGACACGGTCGCTGACGTCGCCGGACGCGGTCAGCATCAGCACACGCGTGGGCATGCCGAGCTCGACGATCTTGCGGCAGACGTCGTCGCCGTGAACGAGCGGGAGGTCACGGTCGAGGACCACGACGTCGTAGTCGTTGACCCCGATGCGCTCCAGTGCGGCCGCGCCGTCGTACACGACGTCGACGGCCATGGCCTCCCGGCGCAGTCCGGTGGCCACCGCATCGGCGAGCAGCTGCTCGTCCTCGACGACGAGTACGCGCACGTCGCTTGTCCTTCCTCTGTCCACCGGCGGGGCGCGCTTCAGCGCACCACGCGGGCAGGTCCGTCACGGATGAGAGCTCCATCCTGCCCGTTTCGGCCATAAACCGGCTGTAAGACGGGGGGAAGGCGCCAGGGAAGCCCGTCCAGGGGACCGGGAATGCGAGATTTTCTCGTCGGGTTGAGGTTTCCACGGAAGAGAGCGGGGGGAGGACGGCTTTACACCCCGCGATCACGCTCTGCATGTGGCAAGCCACATTGTGGTACGTCCAACCGCTTCCGCAGAGCGGGCGTGGGTGTCCGGCACCGTCGCCGCCCAGACCGGGCAGCGCTGGGCACCCCATCGGAGACGTGATCGCCCCTTCCCATCGGCACACCCCCGTGCCATCCGACTCACGACCCAGGACGAGGGGGCGCAGCATGGACGCATTCACCGCAGGACTTCTGCAGCGCATAAGGGCGACCGAATCCGACCTGACGCGGGCTCGCGAAACAGGCGACGACTTCCTCGCGGAGGTCGAGCAGGCCGAGCTGGACGACCTGCACCGCCTTGCCGCGGAGCACGGCGTGGAGGTCGGCGCCACGCGCGTCTGATCAGTACGCAGGAGAGCGGGGCCCCGGTATCGATCCAGTACCGGGGCCCCGCTCCGTTTTCCCGCCGTGCCGTCAGTCGTGCCAGGCGCCGAAGTCCTCCAGGAGGCGCTGGAGGGGCCCGAAGACGCCCGGGGAGGCCGCCACCGTGAGATCGCCCGCGGGGCGCTCTCCGGGGCGTCCACCGGTCACCGCGCCCGCTTCCCGGGCGATCAGGTCCCCCGCCGCGAGGTCCCACGGGTGCAGACCGCGTTCGTAGTAGCCGTCGAGGCGGCCGGCCGCGACGTCGCACAGGTCGACCGCCGCCGAGCCGGAGCGCCGGATGTCGCGCACCAGCGGGATCAGCCGCTGGGCCACGTCGGCCTGATGGGCCTTGACCTCGGCCACGTAGTTGAAGCCGGTCGAGACGAGTGCCTGGTCGAGCGGCGGCGACGGACGGCAGGCCAGCCGGCGTTCGCCGACCCAGGCGCCGGACGCCCGGGCGCCCCGGCCGCGAACCGCGTGGTAGGTCTCGCCGCGCATCGGTGCCGCCACGACGCCGACGACCGTCTCGCCGTCCTGTTCGGCCGCGATGGACACCGCCCAGGTCGGCAGCCCGTACAGGTAGTTGACCGTGCCGTCGAGCGGGTCGACGATCCAGCGGACGCCGCTGGTGCCCTCGCTGGCGGAGCCCTCCTCGCCGAGGAAGCCGTCACGGGGGCGGTGCTCGGCGATCAGCGTGGTGATCAGCTTCTCGGCGGCGATGTCCATCTCGGTGACCACGTCGATCGGGCTGGACTTGGTGGCGGCGACGGCGAGGTCGGCCGGGCGGCCGTCGCGCAGCAGCGCGCCCGCGCGGCGGGCTGCCTCGTGCGCGAGCTGGAGGAGTTCGGTGTGCAGAGGCTCGGTCACGGGGCTCCTCATGCGTAGGGGCTGTCGGCGCCCGCGGCGGCGGGCTTGGGCGTGCGGGCCGGACAGCAGCCCACCGGACACAGGTCGTGGCCGGCGCCCAGCGCGCCCAGGGCACACCGTGTCACCCGCCGCCCGCTCTCGGCCGCGGCGCGCTCCAGCACCAGGTCGCGGACCGCGGCGGCGAACCGGGGATCGGAGCCCACCGTGGCCGAACGGCGCACCGGCAGCCCCAGTTCCGCCGCCTTGGCCCGCGCCTCGGTGTCCAGGTCGTACAGGACCTCCATGTGGTCCGAGACGAATCCGATCGGCACCATCACGGCCGCGGCGGCCCCGGCCCCGTGCAACTCCTCCAGGTGGTCGCAGATGTCCGGCTCCAGCCACGGAATGTGCGGGGCCCCGGAACGCGACTGGTAGACGAGCTCCCACGGGTGGTCGATCCCGGTCTCCTCCTGCACGGCCCGCGCGATCAGCCGGGCCACGTCCAGATGCTGCCTGACGTACGCGCCGCCGTCTCCGTGCCCCTCGGCCGGGCCGGAGGTGTCCGCCGCGGCGACCGGGATCGAGTGCGTGGTGAACACCAGGTGCGCGCCCGCCCGGACCTCCTCGGGCAGCTCGGCCAGCGACCTGAGGACACCCTCGGTCATCGGCTCCACGAACCCGGGATGGTTGAAGTAGTGCCTCAGCTTGTCGATCCTCGGAGGCTCCAGACCCTCGCCCTCCAGGACGGCCAGCGCTCCGGCGAGGTCCTCGCGGTACTGCCGGCAGCCCGAGTACGAGGCGTAGGCGCTGGTGGCCAGCACCAGGATCCGGCGTCGCCCGTCGGCGGCCATCTCCCGCAGCGTGTCGGTGAGGTACGGCGCCCAGTTGCGGTTGCCCCAGTAGACCGGCAGGTCCAGCGCGTGCTCCACGAAGTCCTTGCGCAGCGCGTCGAGCAGGGCGCGGTTCTGGTCGTTGATGGGGCTGATCCCGTCGAACAGGAAGTAGTGCTGCCCGACCTCCTTGAGCCGTTCCTTGGGGATACCCCTGCCCCGCGTCACGTTCTCCAGGAACGGAACCACTTCGTCCGGGCCCTCCGGACCGCCGAACGAGAGCAGGAGCAGGGCGTCGTAGGGGGTGGCATCGAGCACTTCTGGCATGGGTCCGATCCTGCCACTCGCCACTGGGGGGCAAAAACCGGCGGGGGGCCGGAGGAGGCGGTGCCGGCGGTGACGCCGGATGGGCGAGCGCCCTGTGCACGCGCGCGCGAGACGGGTGCGAGGACGCTCTCGGGCCGTCGCCGAGGCGCGCGGAGGGCGCCCGCGGGCCGTTCGGAACGGGGGCCCGGAAGGGGTGCGTTAGGTTCACCTAACACGTAAGCTGTGTCGGCCAGCTTCACGCCTTACCGAAGTTCGGGCCGCCCGCGGTGACGGGAGGGGCCGAGCCGAGCCGACGGAGTCCCCCGTGCCCAGCCCGTACCGCGCCCTGTTCGCCGCCCCCGGCTCCAAGGGCTTCTCCACGGCGGGCCTGCTCGGCAGGATGCCGCTGTCCATGATGGGCATCGGCATCGTCACGATGATCTCCCAGCTGACCGGGCGGTACGGTCTCGCCGGTGCCCTCTCGGCGACCATCGCGCTGGCGGCCGCGGCGATGGGCCCGCAGGTCTCGCGGATGGTGGACCGGCACGGTCAGCGGCGGGTCCTGCGCCCGGTGACGCTCTTCGCGCTCACGGCGGCCGCGGGACTGCTGCTCGCGGCGCACTTCGAGTGGCCGGACTGGGTGCTGTTCGTGTGCGCGGCCGGCATCGGCTGCGTCCCGAGCATCGGCGCGATGATCCGGGCCCGCTGGGCGGCCCTCTACGGAGGCACCCCGCAACTGCACACCGCGTACTCCCTGGAGTCCGTGGTGGACGAGATCTGCTTCATCTTCGGGCCGATCATCTCCATCGGCCTGTCCACGGTGTGGTTTCCTGAGGCCGGCCCGCTGCTCGCCGCCTGCTTCCTGGCGGCCGGGGTCTTCTGGCTGACCTCCCAGCGCGCCACGGAGCCCCGGCCGCATCCGCGCGGACAGCACGGCGAGGGCTCGGCGCTCCGCTCGGCCGGACTCCAGGTTCTGGTGGCCACGTTCGTGGCGACCGGGACGATCTTCGGAGCCGTCGACGTGGTCACCGTGGCCTTCGCCGAAGAGCAGGGGCACAAGGGCGCCGCGAGCGTCGTCCTGGCCCTCTACGCCGCGGGCTCCTGCCTCGCGGGGGCCGTCTTCGGACTGCTGCACTTCAAGGGGGCCGCCGAAGGCAGGTGGCTGCTGGGCATATGCGCGATGGCCGTGAGTATGATCCCCCTCCTACTGGTCGGAAACTTGCTGTTCCTGGCCGTGGCGCTGTTCGTTGCGGGCCTCTCCATCGCTCCCACGATGATCACGACGATGTCCCTCATCGAACAGCACGTACCTCGCGCGAAACTGACCGAAGGCATGACCTGGGTGAGCACAGGGCTCGCGGTCGGGGTCGCGCTCGGTTCCTCCGTGGCCGGCTGGGTGATCGACTCCGCCGGAGCGAAGGCCGGGTACGGGGTTCCGGCGGTGTCCGGGGCCGTCGCGGTCGCGGTCGGTTTCCTCGGGTATCGCCGGCTCAGCAGGCCGGTTCCGCAGCGGGGAGGGTCTCATGAGCAACACAGTGAGCGGGAAGAGCGGCACGTGGCGTAACTGGGCGGGGAACGTCACCGCCCGTCCCGTACGGGAGGTCACCCCTGCCTCGGTCGACGAACTCTCCGCCGCCGTGCGGAAGGCGGCCGAGGACGGCCTGACGGTGAAGGCCGTCGGCACCGGGCACTCCTTCACGTCCGCCGCGGCGACCGACGGCGTGTTGATCCGTCCTCAACTGTTGACCGGAATCCGCAAGATCGATCGTGCGGCCATGACGGTCACGGTCGAGGCGGGCACCCCGCTCAAGAGGCTCAACATGGCCCTCGCACGCGAGGGTCTGTCGCTCACGAACATGGGCGACATCATGGAACAGACCGTCTCGGGGGCGACCAGCACCGGCACGCACGGCACTGGGCGGGACTCGGCCTCGATCGCCGCTCAGATCACGGGTCTTGAACTGGTGACGGCGGACGGCTCGGTGCTGTCCTGCTCCGAGAACGAGAACCCCGAGATCTTCGCGTCGGCCCGCGTGGGGATCGGCGCCCTGGGAATCGTCACCGCGATCACCTTCGCCGTGGAGCCCGTCTTCCTGCTCACGGCCCGCGAGGAACCGATGACCTTCGACAAGGTCACCGCCGACTTCGAGGAACTCTTCACCGAGAACGAGCACTTCGAGTTCTACTGGTTCCCGCACACCGGCAACTGCAACACCAAGCGCAACAACCGCAGCGCGGGCCCCGAGAAGCCGGTGGGGCCGATCCGCGGCTGGATCGAGGACGAGTTCCTCTCCAACGGCGCCTTCCAGGTGGCGAATCTGCTCGGCCGAGCCGTTCCCGCGGCCATCCCGACGATCGCCGGACTCTCCAGCCGAGCGCTGTCCGCGCGGACCTACACCGACATTCCGTACAAGGTCTTCACCTCTCCGCGCCGCGTGCGGTTCGTGGAGATGGAGTACGCGGTGCCGCGCGAGGCCCTCGTCGAGACGCTGCGCGAGCTGAAGTCGATGGTCGACAGCTCGACCCTGCGGGTCAGCTTCCCGGTGGAGGTGCGGACCGCGCCCGCCGACGACATCACCCTCTCGACGGCCTCCGGGCGGGAGAGCGCGTACGTCGCCGTCCACATGTTCAGAGGTACCCCCTATCAGGCGTACTTCACCGCGGCCGAGCGGATCTTCACCGCGCACGAGGGACGGCCCCACTGGGGCAAGGTGCACACACGCGACGCCGAGTACTTCTCCAAGGTCTATCCGCGCTTCGGCGAGTTCACCGCGCTGCGGGACCGGCTCGATCCGGACCGGCGCTTTGCGAACGACTACTTGCGGAGGGTTCTGGGGTCGTAGCGGTCGCACTCGGTGCGGGAGCCGGGGTGCCGTCCACGGCCTCCGGTGCCGAGGGTGTGCCGTCGCCCGGCGTCGGCACGGCGGTCGTACCGCCATCGCCGCCCATGTCTCCTGAGCCGCCGCTGTCTGCGGACGGCGCCGGCGCCTCCGGAGAAGCCGGGGCCGAGGACGGCGAGGACCCGGTCGTCGGAGCCGTGCCGCGCTCGGGGCTCACCGAGCCGGCACTGTGCCCCTTGAAGGCGTCGCCGACCGTCGTACTGGTGCCGTCGCCGCTGAAGCTCTGCCCCGAGACCATTTCGTACGTGGTGATTCCGGCCATCGTGACGCCGAAGACCAGAGCGGTCGCGACCAGCGGTCTCTTCCAGCTCCTGACCCGCGCGCGGTAGACGGTCCCCTCGGTGAACTCACCGGAGGGACCGGGCAGCGGCTGGGGCTTCGGCTTGGTCTGCACCTTCACCTCACGGATCTGCTCTCCGGTGCGCTTGAAGAAGTGCTGGAAGACCGTTCCTCCGCAGGTGGCGACGGCGCTGACCAATCCGGCGCCCAGGATCGTCCCGTAGACGCCGAAGTACGACGCAAGCTTCGCGGCGACCACCGCGGCGACCGCGCTCCCCGCCACCTGGGGGACGCTCAGGTCCAGTCGCCTCTTCCTCGGTTCCACGTCGGTACCCGGCTGCTCGCCGCCGACATCCGGCTTCTCACGCATTCCCGGAACTTGCCTGCCTTTCCCGTACTTGATCGACCGACCGCACGAGAAGGGGACGTACGGGCGAAACGATAAGTTCCGTTTCTACCGATTACGTGAAGTGCGCCACGTTCCAGGACCGCCGAAAAGGCGCGGAGATCGGCCAACTAGCACCCCCCGCTCGAAGTTGGGCGGCGTGCCGATCCACGCATGTGGCCCGAATGGAGTACTGTTGCGAGCCCTGGGTCCGGACTCCCGCCAGGGTGTCCGGGGCCTTGCAGGACCGCCGGGAGGGGGCTCGTTGCACAGGGTGATGGAGTTCGTCACTTAGCGTTGCGAATAGGTAACCGTGCCATAACGGCGACCCCGGGCCCGCGCCCGACACGCCGGGCAACTCGGCAAGGTTGTGGCAGGCTGCACCCGGGCAGGCCACACTCGACTAGCGGAAGCAGCGACGCACGTGACGTCGGCAGGCACCACCCGGGAGGTCCCCATGCCCGAACTGCGTGTCGTGGCCGTCTCTAACGACGGCACACGGCTGGTGCTGAAGGCTGCGGACAGTACGGAGTACACGCTTCCGATTGACGAGCGTCTGCGCGCCGCCGTACGCGGCGACCGTCCCCGCCTCGGCCAGATCGAGATCGAGGTGGAGAGCCATCTCCGCCCCCGAGACATCCAGGCGCGTATACGCGCCGGCGCTTCCGCGGAGGAAGTGGCCCAGCTCGCCGGTATCCCCGTCGATCGCGTACGTCGCTTCGAGGGACCCGTGCTGGCCGAGCGTGCCTTCATGGCCGAGCGCGCCAGGAAGACTCCCGTCCGCCGCCCCGGAGAGAACGCCGGACCCCAGCTCGGCGAGGCCGTCCAGGAACGGCTGCTGATCCGGGGCGCCGAGAAGGACACCGTCCAGTGGGACTCCTGGCGCCGCGACGACGGCACCTGGGAAGTCATGCTGGTCTACCGGGTCGCGGGCGAACCGCACGCCGCGAGCTGGACGTACGACCCGCCCCGGCGGCTCGTCCAGGCCGTCGACGACGAGGCGCGCTCGCTGATCGGCGAGTCCGACGACCTCGCCGCGCCCGAGCCGAGCTTCCCGTTCGTGCCGCGGATCGCCCGGCTGCCCCGCGACCGTCCGCTGGACCGCGCCCTGGACCGGCAGATGGAGCGGCCGAGCCTGCCCCCGCCTCCCCAGGATCCGGCCGAGGAGGCCGAGGACCGGGACTCGCTGACCAGCCTCCTGGAGGCGGTGCCCAGCTTCCGCGGCGACATGGTGGTGCCCGAGCGGCCCACCGAACGGCCCGCCGCCGAGGAGCCCGTCCCCGAACCCGAGGAGGAGGAGCCCCCGGCTCCCGCCGCCTCGGCGGGTGCCGGTTCCGCGTACGCGGACGTGCTCATGCCCCGCTCGGTCGGCAGCCATCGCGACCGGCTCGTCGGCGCGACCGACCGCCAGGCCGAGGCCGACGGCGTCCGTCCGGGCCGCAGAGCGGCGGTCCCTAGCTGGGACGAGATCGTCTTCGGTACGCGCCGGAAGAAGCAGGACTGACAGGACCGGCAGAACCAGTCGGATCCACGACGGAGGGGGCCCGCACCGGATCGGTGCGGGCCCCCTCCGTCGTGCACCGAGAGGCCGGCCGAGAGCTGGGCCCGGCACGGCCCGGCGGCGGCCGGTACTGCGGGCACCGTCGCGGCGGTACCGCGGGTGTCACTGCGGGTCGGCGCCCACCGCGACCGGGCGGTTCCCGTCCTGGGACCACTCCGACCACGAACCCACGTACAGCGCCGCGGGAATGCCGGCCACGGCGAGGGCCAGCACCTCATGGGCGCCCGAGACCCCGGAGCCGCAGTACACACCGACCTCGGACGCGGGCGTCACGCCGAAGGACTTGAAGCGGTCCGCGAGTTCGGCCGCCGGCAGGAACCGTCCGTCCTCCGTGACGTTCTCGGTGGTCGGCGCGGAGACGGCGCCCGGGATGTGCCCGCCGACCGGATCGATCGGCTCGACCTCGCCCCGGTACCGCTCCCCCGCGCGGGCGTCCAGCAGCACGCCGGTGCGGGCGAGCGCGGCCGCCCCGTCCGCGTCGAGCGCCGGCCGGGCGCCGTGCGCCGGTACGAACGTTCCGGACTCCGGCGAGGGGACCTCCGAGGACACCGGTCCGCTCCAGGCGGCGAACCCGCCGTCGAGCACGCGTACCGACGGATGACCCGAATGGCCCAGCAGCCACCAGGCACGCGCGGCGGCCCAGCCCTGCCCGCCGTCGTACACAACGACGTCGCGGTTCTCGGACACGCCCGCGGCCCGCATCGCGGCGCCGAAGACCTCGGGGTCGGGAAGCGGATGCCGGCCCGCCGCACCGGCCGGACCAGCGAGTTCGGAATCCAGATCGACGAAGACGGCACCGGGAATGTGCGCGTTCTCGTACTCGGAGCGCAGGTTGGGACCGCCCAACCGCCAGCGGACGTCCAGGAGGACCGGCGGGTTCGGCCCCGCCAGGTCACTCGCGAGTTCGGGTGACGTGATGATGGCGTTCATGGCCACCATCCTTGCGCACGGGGTGGCCGCTTCGTCCATGTGCGGCTACTCTGCTCCGCCGGACAGGTCCGATCACGAGGCGTATGGGATCGGACACATGCTGTACAACCGATGGACACCACGCGGCAATCACCCTGAAACGGACGAGAAACGGCAGATCGGGCGCCCTCTGTCCGCGCGCCGCTCAACGGCGGCGCGGCCCGGACGCACGGCACGACCGGTGGTGCGAACATCGGCACGGGGCGCGCACGCACGCGACGGAGTACGCGTGTCCGCAGGCGGAAGGTGACCGGCCACCGCAAGGGGCCGAGAAGAGAGTGACGATGACCGAGGCACGGGAATCGGCCGGCCCGAACGGCACCACGCCCGCTCGGCACACGCCCGGCACACCCTGCTGGGTGAGCCTGATGGTGCATGAGACGGCCGCGACCCAGGACTTCTACGGAGCGCTGTTCGGCTGGGAGTTCCAGCCCGGCCCCCAGCAGCTCGGCCCGTACGCGCGGGCCCTTCTCGACGGCCACGAGGTGGCCGGGATCGGCCAGTTGCCGCCCGACCGGCACCTGCCGATCGCCTGGACGCCCTACTTCGCCTCGGCCGACGTGGACCAGACCGCCGAGACGGTACGGCACAGCGGCGGCACGGTGGGTGTGGGCCCGATCGACGCCGCCGAGGCCGGCCGACTGGCGATCGCCTCCGACCCGTCGGGCGCCGTCTTCGGCATCTGGCAGGTGGCGGCCCACCTCGGAACGGGGATCACCGGCGTGCCGGGCACCCCGGCCTGGAACGAGCTGGTGACGCGCGACACCGAGAGCGTCATCAAGTTCTACCAGGGGGTCTTCGGCTACGAACTGGAACAGACCGTCTCGGCCGACTTCGACTACGTGACGCTGCACATCGACGGCCGGCCGGTGGCCGGCGTCCACGGCGTCGGGAACGCCCTGCCGCGCGACCGGGGCCCGCACTGGCTGACGTACTTCGAGGCCGCCGAACTGGACGACACCGTACGCCGGGTCACGGAGCTCGGCGGGCACCTCCTCCGGGCGCCCCGCGACTCCCCGTACGGCCGCGTGGCGACGGTGGCGGATCCGGAGGGCGCGATGTTCTCCCTGATCCATGCCGTCACCTGACGCGGTGAGCCCTCCGGCCTGACGATCCGATGCCGGGCCAGGCGCCGGGTATCGGAACGAGCGGCGAGCTGAGGCGCCGGACCTCGGGCAGCGGTCTCCGGGAGCAGGCCTCAGACCGAGGCGATCGGCAGGACGTCGGGTGACAGGGCACTCGCGTGGGCCGTGGCGGCCGTCATACGGCGGCGGTGGTGCCGGCGGCACAGTACCTCGTAGCCGATGTTCTCGGGCTGGTTGACGTCGCCGACGACGACCTGGGCGCCCTCGACGACCATCTCGCCGCCCACGGTGCGGGCGTTGTGCGTGGCGCGGGCGCCGCACCAGCACAGGGCCTCGACCTGGAGGACCTCGACGCGGTCGGCCAGTTCGACCAGACGCTGGGAGCCCGGGAAGAGCTTCGAGCGGAAGTCGGTGGTGATCCCGAAGGCGAACACGTCGACGCCCAGGTCGTCGACGACGCGGGCCAGTTGGTCGATCTGAGCGGGGCCCAGGAACTGCGCCTCGTCCGCGATCACGTAGTCCGCCCGGCCGCCCTGCGAGAGGTGGTCGACCAGATAGGCGTACAGGTCCTGGTCGTCCGCCACCTCGACCGCGTCGGTGACCAGGCCGAGGCGCGAGGAGAGCTTGCCCTCACCGGCGCGGTCGTCGCGCGTGAAGATCATGCCCTGCAGACCCCGCGCCGAGCGGTTGTGCTCGATCTGGAGAGCCAGCGTGGACTTCCCGCAGTCCATGGTTCCGGAGAAGAACACCAGCTCGGGCATGGGGAGTTGAGCACCTTTCGGCAACGAGGAAGGGGAGGTGAGGGGATGGGTGTCAGGAACGCACTTGGAGGAGGGGCACCAACTGCTCGGCCGGGGTCATCGAACCGTGGTTGCCGACCATCAGCGACTCCTTCGGCTCCCGCTCGGACGCGGTGATCAGGACATCGTCCCGGGCGGCCGCGATCACGTCACCCAGCCGGGCGTACACCCGCTCGTCGATCCGCGGGCCGAACCAGCCCGCCTCGATCGCCTCGTCGCGCGAGGCGACCCAGAACTGCTCGCCGAGGACCTCGCGCCAGCAGGTCAGCACGTCCACCTCGGCGCCCTGGACCGCGTACACATGGCGGGCACGGCCCTCGCCGCCCAGCAGGGCGACCCCGGCGCGCAGCTCCCAGTCCTCGTCGAAGTCGATGCGGTGCTGCTCGTCGAACGGGATGTCGATCATGCCGTGGTCGGCCGTGACGTACAGCGCCGAGCGCGGCGGCAGCTGCTCCGCGAGGCGTTGGACCAGACGGTCGACGTACATCAGCTGGCCGCGCCAGGGGTCCGAGTCGACGCCGAAGCGATGGCCCTTGCCGTCCACCTCCGCGTAGTACGTGTAGACCAACGAGCGGTCCCCGGCGGCCAGTTGCTCGGCGGCGAGGTCCATGCGCTCCTCGCCCGACAGCCGGCCGTGGAACGTCCCGCCGCTCAGCGCGATCTTCGTCAGCGGTGTGTTCTGGAAGGTGGGCGAGGAGACCTGGGCGGTGTGCACCCCCGCGGCCTCGGCGAGCTGGAAGACGGTGGGGTAGGGCTGCCAGGCGCGCGGCTCCGTCCACGGGTTCCAGCGGAGCTGGTTCATCAGCTCGCCGGTGGCGGGGTTGCGCGCGGTGTAGCCGGGCAGGCCGTGCGCGCCCGGGGGCAGGCCGGTGCCGACGGAGGCGAGGGAGGTCGCGGTGGTGGCCGGGTAGCCCGCGGTGATCGGACGCCCCGTGCCGCCGCGCGAGGAGGCGAGGAGGGACGTCATGAAGGGTGCTTCGTCCGGGTGGGCCTTGAGCTGCTCCCAGCCGAGGCCGTCGATCAGGAACACGCCGTTCCGGTCGGCTTCGGTCAGCTCGGGTATGGCGGCGGTCGCGCCGGGCACGGACATGCCGGCCGCGAGCGTGGGCAGCAGGTCGGCCAGCGAACCGGCGCCGTACTCGGGGACGGGGGCGGAGTCGAGGGCGAGGGGTTCCGGGTGGTCCCAGGTGGGCAGGGCCATCAGCGGGCGACGTCCGCGGTCGCCTCGGAGAGGGACTGCGCGAAGGCGAGGGCCTGGCGGACGGTCTCCGGACCGTCCCCCGCCTCACTGACGCGCAGGCTCAGGTCGTCGGCCGTCGAGCTGCCGGTGTAGCCGTGATCCGCCTCGCAGTTGGGGTCGCCGCAGGCGGCCGGCTCCAGGTCGATGCGGGAGACGGCGCCCCAGCCGATGGTCAGGACCACTTCGCGGGGCGGCGTGCCGGGCGTGTACGACTCCGGGTTCGCGACGACGCGACTGACCACGACCGAGGAGATCCGGCCGAGCTTGACCGATTCCGTCGAGGTGGTGGCGTACGGCGTCGGGGACGTGGTGTCCGCGTTCTGCTCGTCGGTGTGGCTCACGATGAAGCGGTTGCCGGTGAGGACGAGCACCGTGACGTGCCGCCGCACCTCGTTCGCGTCGAACGTCGTCTCCTGGTGGACCAGGTACGACCGGATGGTCTCGCCGCCGATCGCGGCCTCCACCGCCTCGGCCACGAGGGCCGGGTAGTAGCCGCTGCGCTCGATCGCCGCTCGCAGCCCCTGGGTCGTCGTACTGGTCTTGGCCATGCCGTCCATCCTACGGGGGCCCACTGACTGCGAGGCACCGCTCGCATGGGTCTGTCGTGGACGGATCAGAACGAATCGGCGACGGCGACCGGTGCGACGCGGGCATAGCAAGGGTCGGCAGGGGTCATGGCGCGAATGCGACGGCCCGGAGGACTCAGACGACGGGCAGCGTCCGGGGGCCGAAGTCGTCCCGGAGCGGGGCTCGGGCCAGCCGTACCGTGGCACCCAGCACGCTCAGGCCGGCCGGGGCGACCACCACCGGCTCCAGCGAGACCGCGACGACCTCGGGGTGGTCGTCGACCAGCCGGGACACGCGCAGCATGAGCTCTTCGAGCGCCCCCGTGTCGACCGGCGCGGACCCCCGCCAGCCGAACAGGAGCGGTGCCGTCCGGATCGACCGGACCAGGGAGGCCGCGTCCCGGTCGGTGACCGGAATCAGCCGGTGCGCCGTGTCCCCGAGCAGTTCGGAGGCGGCTCCGGAGAGCCCGAAGGAGAGCACCGCTCCGGCCGCCGGGTCGATCACCGCGCGGACGACCGTGTCGACACCACGCGGTGCCATCCCCTGCACGACCGGGCGCAGCACGGTCGGCGTCCCGAACAGCTCGGTCAGCTCCGCGTAGGCCCGGCGGAGCTGTTCCTCGTCCGGCACGTCGAGCCGTACGCCACCGAGGTCGGCGCGGTGCCGCAGGTGCGGCGCGGTGGTCTTGAGGGCCACGGGGTAGCCGATGGCCCGGGCGGCCGCGACGGCGTCGTCCGGAGTGGGTGCGGGCAGGGCGCGGTGCACGTCGATGCCGTACCGGCCGAGCAGTGCCGCCGTCTCCTCGCCTCCCAGCGTCAGCCCCTCCCCGCGCGCGAGGAGGCCGTCGATCAGCTGCGCCGCTCCCTTCTCGTCGATGTCCTCGTATGCGGGCACCTTGCCGGGCTCGCCGGCGTCCATGCGCCACTGGGCGTACTTGACGGCTTGGGCGAGGGCGCGGACGGCGCGTTCCGCGGCGGGGTAGGCGGGGATGAGCCGGGAGTCGGGAGCGGATTCGGGACGGGCCGCGGCGGGCGACCGGTCCGAGGGGTGGAAGCGGGCGCCGGGTGTCGCTCCCGGTGCCGCCGCGGGGGCCTGGGGCGCGGTGCTCGCGGCGGCGGACAGTGCCTCGGCGAGGCCGCCCAGTTCGACGTGCACCACGAGTACGGGCTTCGCCGGAGCCGCCGCCGCGGAGGACCGGAGTGCCTCGGCGAGCGCCGCGTCGGCGGCCGAGGTCTCCCCCAGCGCCGGTATGGCCGTCACGACGACGGCGTCGCAGCCGTCGTCGGCGAGGGCCCGCGACAGCGCCCGGTGGAAGTCCTCCGCCGAGGCCGCCGTGGTCAGGTCCCTCGGCGGCAGCGGCCTGAGCCCTTCGGAGAGACACGCGTCGTACGTGAGCAGCCCCAGCGACTCGGAGTTCCCGAGGATCGCCACGCGGGGTCCTCTGGGGAGCGGCTGACGGGCCAGCAGCAGGCCCGCGTCGACGAGTTCGGTGATCGTGTCCACCCGGATCACTCCGGCCTGGCGCAGCAGCGCGGACACGGTGGCGTGCGGCAGCCGGGTGGCCCGTACGGCATGCCCCTGGGGAGCGGCCCCGCCGTGCCGTGCGCCCTGGACCACGACCAGCGGCTTCGCCGCCGCCGTCCGCCGTGCGAGGCGGGTGAACTTGCGCGGGTTGCCGATGGATTCGAGGTACATCAGGGCGACGTCGGTGTCCGGGTCGTCGTACCAGTACTGCAGTACGTCGTTGCCGGAGACGTCCGCCCGGTTCCCGGAGGAGACGAACGTCGACACGCCGGTCACGCCCGTGACGCCGCCGCCGCGCCGGTGCAGCCGGGACAGCAGGGCGATCCCGATGGCGCCGGACTGCGCGAACAGGCCGATCCGTCCGGGGCGGGGCATCTGCGGCGCGAGTGAGGCGTTCAGACGCACTTCGGGGGAGGTGTTGATGACACCGAAGGCGTTGGGCCCGATGATGCGCATCCCGTACGTGCGCGCGTGCCGCACGAGTTCCCGCTGGCGTTCGCGTCCTTCGGGACCACTCTCGGCGTAACCGGCGGAGACCACCACGAGCCCCTGCACACCGTGTTCGCCGCATTCCGTGACGACGTCGGGGACGTGCTCGGCGGGCACGGCGACGACGGCGAGGTCGACCGGCTCGGCGATGTCGCGGATGGAGCGGTGGGCCGGGACTCCGTCGAGTTCCTTGTCCTGGAGTGCGGCGTTCACGGCGTACAGCCGTCCGGTGAATCCGGCGTCCCGCAGGTTGTCGAGGACGCTGCGGCCGACCCCGCCGGGCGTGCGCCCGGCGCCGATGACGGCCACCGAGCCGGGGGCGAGCAGCCGCTGCACGGACCGGGCCTCGGCGCGCTGCTCCCGGGCGCGCTGCACGGCCAGGGACCGGTCGGTGGGTTCGAGGTCGAACTCCAGGCGTACGACACCGTCCTCGAAGCTGCGCTTCTGGGTGTATCCGGCGTCCGTGAACACCTTGATCATCTTGTTGTTGGCGGGCAGCACCTCGGCGGCGAAGCGGCGGATGTCCCGCTCGCGGGCCACGGCCGCGATGTGTTCCAGCAGCGCCGAGGCGACGCCACGGCCCTGGTGGGCGTCCTGCACGAGGAAGGCGACCTCGGCCTCGTCCGCGGGCGCGGAGGCGGGCATCCCGTCGGCGTCGATGCGGTCGTAGCGCACGGTGGCGATGAACTCGCCGCCCACCGTGACCGCGAGGCCCACCCGGTCCACGAAGTCGTGGTGGGTGAACCGGTGGACGTCCTTGGCGGACAGCCGCGGATAGGGCGCGAAGAAGCGGTAGTACTTCGACTCGTCGGACACCTGCTCGTAGAAGCTGACCAGGCGCTCGGCGTCGTCGACGGTGATGGGCCTGATGCGTGCGGTGCCGCCGTCGCGCAGCACCACGTCGGCCTCCCAGTGGGCTGGGTACTCGTGCCGGTCCGACGAGGTCTGCATGGGGCCCAGAGTACGGCTCGCGTACGACAACGGCGCGAGGCAGTCTGAGGGTGACGGACGCTGCCGCGGGGCCGCGGACCGGCACCGCGGCGGGCGGAACCGGGGACCGTCCGGGCATGCCTCACGATATGGAACACTGGTCTAGACAACCTGGAACACCCGAAGGGCAGCATCACATGGCTGAGCGCCGCGTCAACGTCGGCTGGACCGAGGGCCTCCACGCCCGCCCCGCCTCCATCTTCGTCCGGGCCACCACGGCCTCCGGCATCCCCGTGACGATCGCCAAGTCCGACGGCAACCCCGTCAACGCGGCCTCCATGCTCGCGGTCCTCGGCCTGGGCGCCCAGGGCGGCGAGGAGATCGTCCTCGCGTCGGACTCCGAGGGCGCGGACGCGGCTCTCGACCGTCTGGCGAAGCTGGTCGCCGAGGGGCTCGACGAGCTCCCCGAGACCGTCTGAGCCCACCAGACGCTCAGGACACACGCGGCCGAGCCGCGCCTCCCCTTCCCCGGGCGGCGAGGCTCGGCCGTTTTCCGCGCTCAGCTCAGGAATTCTCCCGGTGACACGTGCGGCCCTCGCGCCGCGGTCACGGAAATAGCGCGCTCCGAAATTCCGGGCACGCGAATAAAAGGGCACCAGAAATGAGCCCCTGCCGAATATCCCTCTTTGTATACGGCGCCTGTGTTAATGACGCGGGCCCGTCATGTTTACGGGATGTTGCGAACTTCTCACACGGTCCGGCCGGTCGCCGCCGGGAAAACGGAGCCGGTGCACGGCCGTCGCGCGCTCGGTGTGCAGCGCCGTGATCGCGCGGGCCCGCTCGCTGTCGCCGCGGGCGACCGCGTCGACGATGCCGCCGTGTTCCGCCCAGGACTCCGCGGGGTTGGCCGGCGCCTCCACCGAGTACATCCAGGCGATCTTGTGTCGCAGCTGGGCGAGCGTGGAGGTCAGCGCGGGACTGCCGGACGCCTGTGCGAGCGTCTCGTGGAACCAGCCGCCCAGCGAGCGCAGATCCTCGCTGTGGCCCCTCCTGGAACGCTCCTGGCCCAGCCTGACCAGGCCTCGCAGCACCTTGAGATGGGCCTCCGTACGCCGTTGGGCGGCCCGCGCGGCGCCCAGCGGTTCCAGCAGCATGCGCATCTCCAGGAGGTCCGCGGCCTCCTGCTCGGTGGGTTCCGCGACGCACGCGCCCGCGTGCCGGCGGGTGACCACGAAGCCCTCGGCCTCCAGGGTGCGCAGGGCCTCGCGCACGGGGACGCGCGAGACGCCGTAGCGCCGCGCGAGCAGTTCCTCGGTGAGCCGGCCGCCGCGCTCGTAGACACCCGCGACGATGTCGTCACGGATCGCCGTGCATACCGAGTGCGCCGGAATACGCATGACCGACCTCCGCTTTAATCCCCGCGAAACGCCATCGATTGACGCTTGTTCAGTGACTCTATTGCAGGAAGCCTGAATTTCCGATGGCGGGCCTGAATCCATGGATATTTTTTGGACAGACGGCCTCCGGAAACGATGATGCCCCGGCTCGGTGAGCCGGGGCATCGAAAGCGGTGAAGAAGCCGCGAAGCGGTCGTCAGACGTTGACTCCGTGCGAGCGCAGGTACGCGACCGGGTCGATGTCCGAGCCGTACTCCGCTGTCGTACGGGCCTCGAAGTGGAGGTGGGGTCCGGTGGTGTTGCCGGTGTCACCGGAGAGGCCGATCTGCTGCCCAGGAGTGACCGTCTGCCCCACCGACACCCCGATGGACGACAGGTGGCCGTACATGGTGTACGTGCCGTCAAGCATCTTGATCACTACTTGATTGCCGTAGGCACCGCCCCAGCCGGTCGTGACGACGGTGCCGGAGCCGACGGAGTGGACCGAGGTGCCGTACGCGGCATGGAAGTCGACGCCGGTGTGGCTTCCCGAGGACCAGAGGCTGCTGCTGGCCTGGTAGCCGGTGGAGACGTACGAACCGGTGATCGGGATGACGAACATGTTCAGGCGCTTGCGCTCGGCCTCACGGGCGGCGCGCTCCTTGGCCTCGCGGGACTTCGCGGCCTGCTCGGCGGCGTGCTTGCGCGCGGTCTGCTCGGCCTGCTTCCGCGCGGCAGCCTCCTCGGCGGCGCGCTGCTGCGCGAAGGCCTGGGCGTCGATCTGGTCGGCGACCGAGTCGCCGAGCGTGACGGCCTGGGTCAGCCCGGTCTGCTCGACGGAGGCTTCCGCGGCGAACGCGGGCGCGGCCAGGGTTCCGATCACACCGGTGGTGGTGAGCGCCGCCACCCCGACGGCGGTCGTGGTGGTGCTGTGCACCCGGCTCGGACGACGATGCTTGCCGGTGCCACAGGAGAACGCCATGTAGGGGCTGATCCTTTCCTTCCCTCTCGCCTACCGGGTTAGCTGACGGGTTCGGAGCAGGAAGGTCTCCTACGGACCCCCTCCGGGGAGGGCGTCCGATTCACCCCAGGGACTACGTGTGGGTCCCCGGCTCCCCTGACTCGCGCCATAGGGGGACTCGGCGATGACTGTCCGGTTGCCGCGGGCGCGGCGCACTGCGTGACGAACAGTCGGACCGACGCTAAACGGGGCATCATTCGAACAACAAACGGATCACGATTTTTGTAACGCATCCCACAGGGCAGAAGGGCAACGCCCGTACGAACACGGACATCTTGGGAGCGGTGTCCGGGAAAAAAGAAGGCCCTGACGACTCTTCAGTCACCAGGGCCTCCTCGGTCGCAGGGGCTCTACTCGGCGGCCACCACGCTGACTTCACCGATTCCGAGGGCCCTGACGGGCTCCTCGATCTGCGCCGCGTCGCCCACCAGAACGGTCACCAGACGGTCCATCGGGAACGCGCTCACGGCGGCCGCGGTGGCCTCCACGGTGCCGGTGGCGGCCAGTTGCTGATAGAGCGTCGCCTGATAGTCGTCCGGCAGGTACTGCTCGACCTGGTCCGCGAGCGTGCTCGCGACGGCCGCCGCCGTCTCGAACTTGAGGGGCGCGACACCCACCAGGTTCTGCACGGCCACATCGCGCTCCGTGTCGGTCAGCCCCTCGGCCGCCAGGGTGCGCAGCACCTTCCACAGGTCGTCGAGCGCAGGACCCGTGTTCGGGGTGTCCACCGAGCCGCTGATGGCGAGCATCGCGATGCCCGTGCCGTCCGGCGCGGAGCGCAGGACCTGGCCGAACGCCCGTACGCCGTAGGTGTAGCCCTTCTCCTCGCGCAGGACGCGGTCCAGGCGCGAGGTGAGGGTGCCGCCGAG
Organism: Streptomyces sp. NPDC091209; assembly: GCF_044757755.1. Lineage (NCBI taxonomy): Bacteria > Bacillati > Actinomycetota > Actinomycetes > Kitasatosporales > Streptomycetaceae > Streptomyces > Streptomyces sp. NPDC091209. Next base: position 26,557 of record NZ_JBIVVR010000019.1, read on the forward strand.
GCAGTAGGTGCCGAGCACCTGGGCGGGCCACACGCGGTCGTGCCGGTCGGCGCCGACCCGGCCGATGAGCAGCTGGGTCTGGACGGCCCCGGGGCGGTCGACGATGATCACGCGGCCGGTGTCGTCGGCGCTCACCGGCGGCACGGGACGCGGCTCGGCGGACGAACCGGTCCAGGAGCCGAGCGTGTCGCCGAGCAGCTCGTCGAGGTCGACACCGGTCAGGTCGCCGACGACGACCGCGGTGGCCGTGGCGGGACGTACGTGCCTCTCGTAGAAGGCGCGTACGGCCGCCGAGTCGATGCTCTGGACGGTCTCCTCGGTGCCCTGGCGCGGGCGCGACATGCGCACGCTCGCCGGGAACAGTTCCTTGGAGAGCTCCTTGGCGGCACGACGGGCCGGGTTGGCCGTCTCGTGCGGGATCTCGTCGAGCCGGTTGCGCACCAGCCGCTCGACCTCGCTGTCCGCGAACGCGGGGGCCCGCAGGGCGTCGGAGAGCAGGCCCAGGGCCTTGGCCAGGCGCGAGACGGGCACTTCGAGGGACAGCCGTACGCCGGGGTGGTCGGCGTGCGCGTCGAGCGTGGCTCCGCAGCGCTCCAGTTCGGCGGCGAAGTCCTCGGCCGAGTGCTTGTCGGTGCCCTCGGAGAAGGCGCGCGCCATGATCGTGGCGATGCCGTCCAGACCCGCGGGCTCGGCCTCCAGCGGCGCGGCGAGGATGACCTCGACGGCGACGACCTGCTGGCCGGGGCGATGGCAGCGCAGCACGGTCAGGCCGTTGTCCAGGGTGCCGCGCTCGGGGGCGGGGAACGCCCACGGCTTGGGCCGGCCGCCCTGCGGCTGCGGGTGGAAGTCCATGGTGGCGAGATCGGTCACTTCGCCGCCTCCTCGTCGGTCTCGTCGGCGGAGTCAGCCGCGTCGGCGGCTTCGGCGGTGGTCGGCTCGTAGACGAGCACCGCGCGGTTGTCGGGGCGCAGGCGGGCCTTGGCGGCCTCCTGGACCTCCTCCGCCGTGACGTCGAGGACGCGCTGCACGGCGGTCAGGGCGAGCTGCGGGTCACCGAACAGGACGGCGTACCGGCACAGTTCGTCGGCGCGGCCCGCGACGGTACCGAGCCGGTCGAGCCATTCGCGCTCCAACTGGGCCTGCGCGCGCTCCATCTCCCCGGCCGTGGGGCCCTCCTCGGCGAACCGGGCGAGTTCCTCGTCGACGGCGGCCTCGATGACCGGGACCTCGACGTCGCCGGACGTCTTCACGTCCAGCCAGCCCAGGGAGGGCGCTCCGGCGAGCCGCAGTAGGCCGAAGCCGGCCGCCACGGCGGTGCGGTCACGGCGTACGAGCCGGTTGTAGAGCCGGGAGGACTCGCCGCCGCCGAGGACGGTGAGCGCCAGGTCGGCCGCGTCGCACGCGCGCGTACCGTCCTCCGGGAGCCGGTAGGCGGCCATCAGGGCACGCGCCGGGACGTCCTCCTCGACGACCTCGCGCAGCTGCTCTCCGATGACGTCCGGCAGCGAGCCGTCCCGCGGGGCGGGCTTGCCGTCGTGCCCGGGGATGGAGCCGAAGTACTTCTCCACCCAGACGAGCGTCTGCTCCGGGTCGATGTCCCCGACGACCGACAGGACCGCGTTGTTGGGCGCGTAGTTGGTGCGGAAGAACGCGCGGGCGTCCTCCAGGGTGGCCGCGTCCAGGTCCGCCATCGACCCGATCGGGGTGTGGTGGTAGGGGTGGCCCTCGGGGTACGAGAGCGCGGTGAGCTTCTCGAACGCCGTGCCGTACGGGACGTTGTCGTAACGCTGCCGGCGCTCGTTCTTGACGACGTCGCGCTGGTTCTCCATGGACTCGTCGTCCAGTGCCGCGAGCAGCGAGCCCATACGGTCGGCCTCCAGCCAGAGGGCGAGCTCCAGCTGGTGGGTGGGCATGGTCTCGAAGTAGTTGGTGCGCTCGAAGCTCGTCGTGCCGTTGAGCGAGCCGCCGGCGCCCTGGACGAGTTCGAAGTGACCGTTGCCGTGGACCTGCTTGGAGCCCTGGAACATCAGGTGCTCGAAGAGGTGGGCGAGTCCGGTCCGGCCCTTGACCTCGTGGCGCGAGCCGACGTCGTACCAGAGGCACACCGCGGCGACCGGGGTCAGATGGTCCTCGGAGAGCACCACGCGCAGGCCGTTGGCCAGGCGGTGCTCGGTCGCTGTCAGGCCGCCGGAGCCTGCCTCAGCTGTGGCCGTGTGACCCATGGGCATGTACGTCCCTTCGATCGCGGAACTACGTCATTCCTGTCGGTCCTGCCACTGTATGCAAGCGCGCGGACGGCTGGCGAAGTTCCCGCACCTCGTACGCCGAGAGCGAGACTTACGCGTGTCCCTGACACACGCCGGAGAACGCCCCTGGAACCACCGCGGACGCGTTCGGGGGCGCAGGGTACGGGGCTCGACGGCCGCTCGGGGACGGTCTCGGGAGGGGGCTCGACGGTGCCCGCGGAGCGCGCCAGGGGGCCGCTACGGACGGGTCGCGGTCGGCGTTGTCAGTGGGGCGGTCCACAATGGTGCGCGTCAGAACCCGTTCATGCCCCGGCAGAGACTGTGAAGGAGCCGCAGCAGCGATGGCCCGCCGCAGCACGAAGACCCCGCCGCCCGACGACTCGTACGAGGAGAAGATCCTCGACATCGACGTCGTGGACGAGATGCAGGGCTCCTTCCTCGAATACGCGTACTCGGTCATCTACTCGCGAGCCCTGCCGGACGCCCGCGACGGCCTCAAGCCGGTGCACCGTCGCATCGTGTACCAGATGAACGAGATGGGCCTGCGCCCCGACCGCGGCTATGTGAAGTGCGCCCGCGTCGTCGGCGAGGTCATGGGCAAGCTGCACCCGCACGGCGACGCGTCGATCTACGACGCCCTGGTGCGTCTGGCGCAGCCCTTCTCCATGCGTCTTCCCCTGGTCGACGGCCATGGCAACTTCGGTTCGCTCGGCAACGACGACCCGCCGGCCGCGATGCGTTACACCGAGGCCCGGATGGCCGACGCGACGTCGCTCATGACCGAGTCGATCGACGAGGACACGGTCGACTTCTCGCCCAACTACGACGGCCAGGAGCGGGAACCGGTGGCGCTGCCGGCCGCCTTCCCGAACCTCCTGGTCAACGGCTCGTCCGGGATCGCCGTCGGCATGGCCACCAACATGCCGCCGCACAACCTCGGCGAGGTCATCGCCGCCGCCCGCCACCTCATCCGGTACCCGGCCGCCGACCTCGAGACGCTGATGAAGCACGTCCCGGGCCCCGACCTGCCCACCGGCGGCCGGATCGTCGGCCTCTCCGGGATCAGGGACGCGTACGAGACGGGCCGTGGCACCTTCAAGATCCGTGCCACGGTGGCGGTCGAGGACGTAACGGCCCGCCGCAAGGGCCTCGTCGTCACCGAACTGCCCTTCACCGTCGGCCCGGAGAAGGTGATCGCCAAGATCAAGGACCTGGTCGGCGCGAAGAAGCTCCAGGGCATCGCCGACGTCAAGGACCTCACCGACCGTGCGCACGGACTGCGCCTGGTCATCGAGATCAAGAACGGCTTCGTGCCGGAGGCGGTCCTCGAACAGCTCTACAAGCTGACGCCGATGGAGGAGTCCTTCGGTATCAACAACGTGGCGCTGGTGGACGGTCAGCCGCTCACCCTGGGCCTCAAGGAGCTGCTGGAGGTCTACCTCGACCACCGCTTCGAGGTCGTGCGCCGCCGCAGCGAGTTCCGCCGCACCAAGAAGCGCGACCGGCTCCACCTGGTCGAGGGTCTGCTCGTCGCCCTCCTGGACATCGACGAGGTCATCCGCCTCATCCGCTCCAGCGACAACTCGGCGCAGGCCAAGGAACGCCTGATCGAGCACTTCTCCCTCTCCGAGATCCAGACGCAGTACATCCTGGACACGCCGCTGCGCCGCCTCACCCGGTTCGACCGCATCGAGCTGGAGTCCGAGCGCGACCGGCTCAACGGCGAGATCGACGAGCTGACCGGCATCCTGGATTCGGACACGGAGCTGCGCAAGCTGGTCTCCGGTGAACTGGCCGCGGTGGCCAAGAAGTTCGGTACCGACCGGCGCACGGTGCTCCTGGAGTCCGCGAGCAGCCCCGCCGCGACGGTCTCGCTCCAGGTCGCCGACGACCCGTGCCGGGTCCTGCTGTCCTCCACGGGACTGCTGGCGCGTACGGCGACCGGTGAGCCCTTCGGGGAGGACCCGGACGGCAAGCGCACCAAGCACGACGTGATCGTCTCCGCGGTGCCCGCGACGGCGCGCGGCGAGATCGGTGCCGTCACGTCCCTGGGCCGCCTGCTGCGGCTGAACGTGATCGACCTCCCGCGGCTGCCCGAGACGGCGTCGGCGCCGAATCTCTCCGGGGGCGCTCCGGTCTCGGAGTTCCTGTCCGCCCTGGAGCCGGACGAGACGGTGATCTGCCTGACGACGCTCGACGAGACGTCGCCGGGACTGGCGATCGGCACGGAGCAGGGTGTCGTCAAGCGTGTGGTGCCCGACTATCCCTCGAACAAGGAGGAGTTGGAGGTCATCACCCTCAAGGACGGCGACCGGATCGTCGGCGCCGTCGAGCTGCGCACCGGCGAGGAGGACCTGGTCTTCATCACGGACGACGCCCAGTTGCTGCGCTACCAGGCCTCGCAGGTCCGCCCGCAGGGCCGTGGCGCGGGTGGCATGGCAGGCATCAAGCTGACCGACGGCGCGAAGGTGATCTCGTTCACCGCGGTCGATCCGGCTGTCGACGCGGTGGTGTTCACGGTCGCGGGTTCGCGCGGGACACTGGACGACTCCGTCCAGACCACGGCCAAGCTGACTCCCTTCGACCAGTACCCGCGCAAGGGCCGCGCCACGGGCGGTGTGCGCTGCCAGCGGTTCCTGAAGGGCGAGGACTGCCTGTCGCTGGCCTGGGCCGGGCCGACGCCGGGACGCGCGGCGCAGAAGACCGGTATGCCCGTCGACCTGCCGGAGATCGACCCGCGCCGCGACGGCTCGGGCATCTCGCTGGGCAAGCCGGTGTCGGTGGTGGCGGGCCCGGTGTAGTGCGCGGTCGGCCTTCCGGACCGGCCGGCCCCGGCGCGGTCCGGGGTCAGCCCTCCGGGTTCGGCTCCTGTACGTAGCGGAGGACGCCCCACATGCTGTGCTCGTCGGCGTGCGGGGCGTCCTCTTCGCACGCCTCCAGCTCTTTGGTCAGCGCCACCGTGTCGATGCCGGAGCCGATGAGGACGAGCTGGGTCAGCCGCTCGTCCGCGCCTGCCCAGGGCTCCGGATAGAAGCGCAGGAACCGCCCGACGGCATGTACGGCGTACCGGTTGCGGAGGTCCTGGACGCCGAAGTCGACGTACCCCTTGATCCGGTAGAGCCCTTCGGGCCTGCTGTCGAGGAACGCCATCAACCGCCTCGGCGCCAGCGGCACTTCGGAGCTGAAGGACAGGGATGCGTAGGCGGAGTGCAGATGGCCGAGATGGCCATGCTCCTCTTGACCGCCCTCCCCCCGGTCGTCTTCCTCGCCTTCCCCGTGATCGTGGAGATCGTCGAAGGACAGTTGTCCGATGCGCTCCTCGCTGGGCCGGCAGTCGAAGAGGAACTCCGGATCGACACGGCCGTAGGTCGCGGGGACGACCGGGGCCCGGTCGGCGAGCTCCCGGACGACACCCAGCACGCGTTCGGAGTCGTCGGTCCGGTCGATCTTGTTGACGACGACGAGATCGGCGAGGGCGAGGTGCCGGTCGATCTCGGGATGCTTCTCGCGCGTGCCGGCGAACTCGGCGGCGTCGACGACCTCGACGAGCCCTCCGTACACGATCCCCGGGTGTTCACTGGCGAGCACCATGCGCACGAGTTCCTGGGGCTCGGCGAGCCCGCTCGCCTCGATGACGATGACATCGATCCGGGCAGACGGCTGAGCGAGCCGATCAAGATATTGATCAAGTTCACCGACATCGACCGCACAGCACAGGCACCCGTTGCCCAGCGAGACGGTGGAGTCGCCGAGCGCTCCGGCCACCGCCATCGCGTCGATCTCGATCGCCCCGAAGTCATTGACGACGGCTCCGATACGGCTGCCACCGCTGCGGTGCAGGAGATGGTTGAGCAGCGTGGTCTTCCCTGAACCCAGGAAGCCGGCGAGAACGATGACCGGGATCTGCCGGGGACTCGACTGACTCACCACGCGCCCTCTCTGAACCTGTGCGCGCACCGGCTCACGGGACCGGCGCTCACGCGGGGAATGAATACCGACCCAGCATACGAGTGGGTGGAAACGCCCCGAAGTGAACGATTGTTAGCGGCGCTCGCGGGGCACACGTTGGACATGGCGCCGGTGGACGCGACCCGCACATCCCTCCGTGCGCCTCCTCTCCGCCTCCCTGCCGATCAGAGCCGCTCGGCAACACTGGGGGGCGGCAAGCGCGCCGCCCACCGCTCGCCGGTCCGCTCCCTGTCGCCCCACAACCGACGACCGGCGGACGGTCGCCTGATTCGGGGGTTGACATGGCCACACGGAAAACCACAGTGCGTGGGTTGCGCTCCGCTGCCGCGGCAGCGGTCGGTCTGCTGGCAGGGGCCGCCGTCACCCTCGTCAGGCAGCGAACCGCGCTCGACGCGCTGCACGCGCGGATCGAGCTGCTCGAACAAGCCGCCCAGACCCAGCGCCAGGCCAACCTCGCCCACCAACAGCGGCTCCACTGGGAACTGTTGAGCAAGGCGATGGACGATCCCGAACTGGCCGAGGTGCTGGACGCGTACGAGGGGACCGTCTCCCCGAAGAAGCAGCGCCAGTTCCTCTTCGCCAACGCCTTGTACACCAACGCGCTCTGCTACTACCGCATGGGCAACATCACCCGCGAGGAATTCTTCGGCTTTGCCCGCGGGTGGCTCCAGCACCCGATCTTCCGCGAGTACTGGTACGCAACGCGCCCTCATCGAGTAAGTCTGATCAGCACGTCAGAAGAGGCCCAAATCGGACTCATGGTCGAAGATCTCCTCGCACAACTGGAGGAAACAGACACGGACGAGTGGTGGGTCGTGGGTGAACCGCCGAGCGAGTAGCGCCCTTCGCCCGCCACGCTCCGGCGCGAGTACGTTCATCCGCGCCACCCCGGCGGGGGAATCACACCTTCGGGCGATAACGAACCAGTAAACCGCCGCGTTTCCTCAGATGCCAACAGGGTTGACTACTGCGCTATTACGTTTGGGTCGATCCCCACCGCACCGTCGCTCCACTCTGCCGGTTTCGAGGTCGCGGCCCCACAGGGCCGCATCGCGCCGCGCAGCATCGGCGCGCAGCCAATCCCACCTCGAGATCAAAGGGAATCAAGAACAGTGAGCCACATCATCCGTCGGATTGGCACGCCTCCGAGCTTGCGAGGAAGTACGTCCGGTGCCAATTGCCCAGATATTTTCGAACTGTCCGACGGCAGGTTCGCTGTGATCGGTACAGATGTCACCGAGACGCTCGACGCCGAACTCCCCGGCGACGCGTCCCGGGCGGACTACGAGAGAATCGTCGTGGTCTCCCGCGAAACCCTTATTCACGCGAAGGCGGATATTCCCGACGCATAGGTGACCGAACGCCGTGTCCTCGCACGAGTATCGGCACACCATCACATCGCCACGCGTTCGCTTTGCCCCCGGTAGCCCGTGTCGCAACCCGCCCTGTCCGGTGGGCGGTCACGGGACGTCCCGCACCGTGGCCTCAGGGTCACCGCACGAAAGGCCGAGACAATGATGACTGTCATCCGTCGGATCGGTACCTCTCCCCGTGCACGAGGCAGTGCATCCGGCCAGTCCTGCCCCGATATCTTCGAGCTCAGTGACGGCAGCTTCGCCGTCATCGGGCGCGAGGCCACTGGGGAGCTCGAGCGAATGCTCCCGCCCGACGCCTCTCGAGGGGACGACGAGCGGATCGTGGTCATCACGCGCGAGACTCTCGTCCAAGCCAGGGACGACATTCCGCGCGTATAGCGGGAGCGGTTCCGGAGCACTGCCACCCCGGGCCCGGCACCGACCTGGTGCCGGGCCCGTTTCGATCCCGTCACCCGAGAGCGGGCACCGTCACCCGAGAGCGGGCACCGTCACCGGCGGAACCGGTCCCACGTACCGAGCCGCCGGGCGAATGATCTTCGAGTCCTCGGCCTGCTCCACGATGTTGGCGCTCCAGCCGACGGCGCGGGCGGCGGCGAAGGTGGGGGTGAACATCCCACGGGGCAGCCCGCAGAGTTCCATGACCACGCCGGCGTAGAACTCCACGTTGGTGTGCAGTTCGCGGCCCGGCTTGAGTTCGGCCAGGATCGCCTCCACCCGCTGTTCCACTTCGACGGCGAACTCGACAAGAGGGCCGCCGAAGCCCTGCGCTATACCGCGCAGCATGCGCGATCGCGGGTCCTCCGTGCGGTAGACGGGATGCCCGAAGCCCATGATGCGATCGCCGGCGAGGACCCGTTCGCGGATCCAGGGATCGATGCGGTCGGGGGTCCCGATCGCGTCGAGCGTGTCCAGGGCCCGGCTGGGAGCACCGCCGTGGAGAGGGCCGGAGAGGGCCCCGACCGCGCCTACGAGGCAGGCCGCCACATCCGCGCCGGTGGACGCGATCACCCGCGCCGTGAACGTTGATGCATTGAATCCATGGTCAATAGTTGAGATGAGGTATTGCTCAACCGCACGAGCACGCAGCGCATCCGGCTCGGAACCCGTCAACATGTACAGGTAGTTGGCGGCATACCCCAGGTCCTCGCGCGGCTCCACCGGCTCCAGCCCCTGCCCGAGGCGGTACAGCGCGGTGAGCAGCGTCGGCACGGTCGCCGTCGCCGCGAGGCCGTCGTCGCGGCGCCGCCCGGCGTCGATGTCGTACACCGGACGGAACCCCAGCGAGGCCCCGAGCAGCGACAACCCGGTGCGCAGCCCGGCGAGTGGTCCCGACGGTCCGGTCGCCGCCGCGATCGCGGGCAGCGCGGCACGCACGTCGTCCGGCAGTCGACGCAGCCGCGCGGTGCGCGCGGTGAAGGCGGCACGGCGAGCCCCGTCGGGCAGTTCACCGTGGGCCATCAGATGCCAGACGTCCTCGAAGCCGCGGGTCTGCGCGAGGTCGACGGCCGAGTACTGGCGGTAGTGGTAGAAGCCCTCCAGCCCTCTGACGTCACCCAGTTCGGTATCGGTGACGACGACGCCCGCGAGTCCTCGCGGTACGTCGACAGAGGTGGACGCGGCCCGATTGATCGGCATGTTTCCTCCCTGGACTTGATTCGACTGTCCATGCTTGACTATATGACTGTCAATATTGATCCAATCAATGTACTGATCCACAGATACGGTGGCGCTCATGAGGGATCGAGAAGCGGCAACGTCGGCACGCGAGGGCCGACGGCTCAGCACCAAGGAGACCGCCGAACTGCTCGGCGTGAAGCCCGAGACCGTGTACGCGTATGTGAGCCGCGGTCAGCTCAGCAGCAGGCGCGAGGCGGGAGGGCGCGGGAGCACGTTCGACACCAAGGAAGTGGAGGCGCTCGCGCGGCGCAACAGACGGGAGGGCGGCGGCACTTCGAGCGGTAGCGGCGAACTCTCCGTCCGTACCCGCATCACCCTGATCGACAAGGACCGGTACTACTTCCGAGGCGTCGACGCGACGGAACTGGCCGCGCGCTACTCCTACGAAGAGATCGCCGAATGGCTGTGGACCGGCGAGCTGCGCCCGGGTGTGACGTTCACGGCCCCGGAGGCGTCCGTGGCCGTCGCCCGGCGCAGCGTGGACGCGCTGCCCGAGCACAGCGGCCCGACCGACCGGCTGCGCGTCGCGGCGATCGCCGCCGCGGCGGCCGACCCCCTGCGCTTCGACCTCTCCGAGAGCACCGTGCTCGGCACCGGGCGCACCCTGATCCCCACCCTCGTCGCCGCGCTTCCCCCCGTACGGCACGACCACCACGACGAGGGCCCGCTGGCTCAGCGGCTGTGGGCGCGGCTCAGCGGACGCACGCCGGACGACGCGTCACTACGGGTGCTGGACACGGCACTCGGGCTGCTCGTCGACCACGACCTGGCCGCCTCGACGCTGGCGGTGCGGGTCGCGGCGTCGGCCCGCGCCCACGCGTACGCGGCCGTCTCGGCGGGCCTCGGCGTCCTCGAAGGTCCTCTGCACGGGGCGGCCAGCGGTCTCGCCCACCGACTGCTGCTCGACGTCCTGGACCAGGGCACCGCCGCTCCCGTGGTCGCCGACGAACTGCGCGCCGGGCGCCGTGTCCCCGGACTCGGCCATCGGCTCTACCCCGGCGAGGACCCCCGCGCGCGTGCGCTGTTCGCCCTCCTGGAGGACGTACCCGGGGCGGCGCCCGCCCTGGAGGCGGCCCGGGACGTGGTGACCACCACGGCCCGCCACACGCCCCTGCACGCCAATGTCGACCTCGCTCTGGCCGTCCTCACCGTCTCGTCCGGCATGCCGGCATCGGCGGGAGAGACGGTCTTCGCCGTCGCCCGGACAGCGGGCTGGATCGCCCACACCCTGGAGGAGTACGCGGAGCGTCCCCTGCGGATGCGACCGAGCGGACACTACGTGGGCGAGCGGCCGCCGCAGCCGCTCCCCCGCTAGACGGCGCGCCGTCCGGGGAGGGCTCCCCTGCGCGCCCTCCCGGACCGCTCTACCCCCGCGCGCTTCCGCACACCCGGCCTCGCGCCCGGACCACCCCTGACGCGCCCATGCGGGTGGCAGGAAGTCGCCCCGAGCGAAGTCAGGTTAGGCTCACCTCTGTGAGTACGTGCACGACCGCGTCGCGGCACCTCGACGAGCCCCTCTCCGGGACCGCGGCCACCGCGAGGACATGGCTGCTCATCGAGCAGCCCGGACCCTGGGGTGCCAAGGCGCTCACTTCGAGCCACCTGGATCCCGCGCTCGGCCGCGCCCTCGAAGCGGCCGCACAGGGCACGGGGGTGCGGATCGCGCTCATCCGCCACCCCGGGCGCCATGCCGACTGCGGCGCGCCCGCCGAACGGCATGTGTACGCGGCCCACACCACCCCGGGAAACGTGTGGCTGCACGCCGCCATGACGCGTGATCCGGGGCAGTTGCTCGACCTCGATCTCGCCGCGCTCGGCACGGGTGATCCGCGCTCCTTCGACGAGGTTCTCCAAGGGCGGCCCCACACGGACGATCCACTGGCCCTCGTCTGCACCAACGGCAAGCGCGACCGCTGCTGCGCCCTGCTCGGACGCCCCCTGGCGGCGGAACTGGCCGCCTCCGGCGTCAACGGCACCTGGGAGGTCACCCATCTGGGCGGTCACCGCTTCTCGCCCACGGTACTGGTCCTGCCGTACGGGTACGCGTACGGCCGTGCCGAGGCCCACGCCGTCAAGGAGATCCTCCAGGGCGTCAGGGAGGGCCGTGTCGTCACCGAGGGCTGTCGCGGGAACTCCGCCTGGGAACGCCCCGGCCAGGCGGCAGAGCTGGCCGTGCGCACGGCTTCGGGCGAGCAGGCCGCAGATGTCCTGACGGTGATCCGTACGGACGGCGCCGCGCCGCGCTGGGAGGTGACCGTCGCGCACACCGACGGCCGCCTGTGGCGAGTCTTCGTCGCGCAAGGAGCCTCGCTACCGCCCCGCCCGCAGAGCTGCGGCTCGGCACTTGGTGCACCCGCGCGGATGGACGTGGTGGCCGTACGGCAACTGGAGGAGCCGCCTGTCGCCGTGGCCTGCTGACGGCCCGGGTCCCATACGCACCCGAGCCACACCGTCGTCGGGTTCCTCTGGACCGTTCCCCTCTGCCCGCCCCGAGGTCCAGCGACTGGGCCTCAGCCATTGATCAAGAGATCCACGCCACACTCCCTTCGGACGGCCCCACGCGCCCCCGTACCGTCTTGGTCATGAGCCCCACTCCCCCCGTACGACGACGGCGCCTCGGTCTGCCGCGGCGGGTGTTCTCGCAAGTGCTGTTGACGCAGATCGCGATCGCGGCGGGAGTCGCCGTACTCGCCACCGGCCTGTTCCTGGCGCCGCTGAGCGCGCTGCTGGACGACCAGGCCATGCGGCGCGCCCTCGCGATCGCGCAGACCACGGCCGCCCAGCCGCAGATCGCCGTGGACCTCCAGAGGACGGCGCCCTCCAGGAGCGGCCCGGTACAGGCCGAGGCGGAGCGGATACGGAAGGCGAGCGGTGCCGATTACGTCGTCGTGATGGACATGCGGCGCATCCGCTGGTCGCACAAGAATCCGGCGGAGATCGGCAAGAAGGTCTCGACGAGCCCCCGCCTGGCCCTGGCGGGCAAGGACGTCATGGAGATCGACACCGGAACGCTGGGCCGCTCCGCACGGGGCAAGGTGCCGCTGCGTGATGGCGCCGGGCAGATCATCGGCGCGGTGTCGGTGGGTATCAAGTACGGCAGTGTGCGAGCCCGGCTGATCGACGCGATCCCGGGACTGTTCGCCTACGCGGGCGGGGCCATGGCGGTCGGCGCGCTGGCCGCGTATCTGATCTCCCGCAGGGTCCAGCGGCAGACCCGTGACCTGGCCTTCTCAGACATCTCGGCGCTGCTGGCGGAGCGTGAGGCGATGCTGCACGGCATCCGGGAGGGTGTGGTCGCCCTGGACCGCGGGGGTCGCGTGCGCCTTCTGAACGACGAGGCGCAGCGGCTGCTGGGGGTCGGCTCCGAGGCCATCGGGCAGCCGCTGGACGGCGCGCTGGGCCCCGGTCGTACGACGGACGTGCTGGCCGGACGCGTCACCGGCACGGACCTGCTCACCGTCCGCGGCCAGCGTGTCCTGGTCGCCAACCGGATGCCCACCGACGACGGCGGCGCCGTGGCCACATTGCGTGACCGGACCGAACTGGAGCAGCTCGGCCGCGAGCTGGACTCCACGCGCGGCCTGATCGACGCATTGCGCGCGCAGGACCATGAACACGCCAACCGCATGCACACGATTCTGGGGCTGCTCGAACTGGAGATGTACGACGACGCCGTGGAATTCATCGGAGAGGTGGTCGGCGACCACAAGGTCACCGCGGAACAGGTCACCGAGAAGATCCACGATCCGCTGCTCGCCGCTCTCCTGGTCGGCAAGGCGACCGTGGCGACCGAGCGTGGCGTGGCGCTGTGGATCTCGGACCGAACGCTACTGCCGGATCGTCTGATCGACCCGCGGGGGATGGTGACCGTCGTCGGGAACCTCGTCGACAACGCGCTGGACGCCGTCGCGGGCACGCTCCACGCGCGCGTGGAGGTCGAACTGCGCTCCGAGGGGCGCACCGCCGTACTGCGCGTGCGGGACACCGGGCCCGGCATCCCGGAGGAGCGACGGGAGTTGATCTTCACGGACGGCTGGAGCACCAAGGAGCCTCCCGCGCACGGCAAGCGCGGAATCGGCCTCTCCTTGGTACGGCGCCTCGCCGAGCGGCAGGGCGGCAGCGCGGAGGTGGCCGACGCGGACGGCGGAGGCGCGGAGTTCACGGTCGTCCTGCCGGAGGCGCTGACGGACCCGGCGCTCGTACCGAAGAACGGCCAAGTGCTGGACGGCAGGCGGACGGCGGCGGACGGGGTCACCCCCGTCCCCGGTCGGGAACCAGGAGTCGTACGACGGTTCCCGTCCCCGGAGACCACCGATGCCGCCCTGCCCGCCACCAGAACCATCGGGAACGTCGGGAACCCCCGGGACTCCAAGGGGGAGTCGCGATGATCGAGGTCCTGGTCGTCGACGACGACACACGGGTCGCCCGCGTCAACGCCTCCTACGTGGAGAAGGTGCCGGGCTTCCGCGTCGCGGGCGAGGCGTACAGCGCCGCCGAAGCGCTCCGCCGGATGGAGGAATCGCCGCGTCTGGACCTGGTCCTCATGGACCACTACCTGCCGGACGGAACAGGCCTCGCGGTCGTCCAGGAGATGCGCCTTCGGGGCCACCAGAGCGATGTGATCATGGTGACGGCGGCCCGTGACATCTCGACCGTCCGGGCGGCATTGCGGCAGGGCGCACTCCAGTATCTGGTCAAGCCGTTCTCGTTCACCGCGCTGCGCGCCAAATTGGAGGCGTACGCGGATCTGCGCCGCACCCTCGACGGCGGCGGCACAGCCGAACAGTCCGATGTGGACCGGATCTTCGGGACCCTCGCGTCAGGCGCAGCGCCGGATCTGCCCAAGGGCCACTCCCCTCCGACCGCCGAGCTCGTACGGCGCGCCCTGCTGGGCGCTGAGGGCTCCCTGTCGGCCCAGGAGGTCGCGGAGGAGACCGGACTGAGCCGGCAGACCGCGCAGCGCTATCTGAAGCTCCTGGAGCGTACGGGGAGAGCCGGGCTGACCCTCAGATACGGCGACGCGGGCCGCCCGGAGCATCGCTACGTCTGGGCGACCCGCGGCTGAGGACACGGCCGACGGGGCGGGACAGCGGCCGCACCCGTCGCGCGTACGACTGCCGTAGAGCACAGTCGTACGCGCGAGGAAGCAGCTCGACGCGTTCCCGGCGGTCAGCCGGTCGCCTTCTTCACGAACTCGGTGGTGTACGTCTTGCTCAGATCCACGTGGGCGTTCTTGATGTTGGGGTTGAACGCCTTGAGGACCTTCTCGACGGTCTCGGGACCGTTATCGGGCATGACGCCGTCCTCGGTGAACATCGGCAGCGTGGTCTTGATGGCCCCGGCGTACAGCGTCTTGTTGCCCTGGGAGTAGTCGGCGGGCATCTTGGCGGCGATGTCGGAGGCGCTGTGCCCGGACATCCACCGAAGGGTCTTCACGAAGGCGTTCGCCAGCTTCTGGACCGTCTCCTTGTGACCGTTGACCCAGTCCGTCTGCATGTAGAGGCTGGACGAGGGGTACGGTCCGCCGAGCGCCTCCTGCGAGCCCTCGGGCGTCCGCATGTCGACGAGCACCTTGCCGAGGTTCTTCTCCATGACCGTGGCTACGGTGGGGTCGGTCGTCATGCCGCCGTCGATGGCGCCCTGCTGGAGGGCGGAGACGAACGTCGGTCCGGCACCGACGGCGACCGGCGTGAACTCACTGACCTGTACGCCGTTCTTGACGGCGAGGTACTTGGTGAGGAAGTCGGTCGAGGAACCCAGTCCGGTGACGCCGAGCTTCCTGCCCTTGAAGTCCTTGGGTGACGTGATGTCGCCCGCACGCTTGTTGGAGACGATCTCGACCTCGCCCGGAGCGTGCGAGAACTGCACGACGGACTCGACGGACTTGCCCTTGGTCTGCAGGTCGAGCGTGTGGTCGTAGAAGCCGACGGCCCCCTGCACCTGTCCCGAGACGAGGGCGGTCTCGGCCTGGACACCTGCCGGCTCGCTGAGGAGCTGGACGTCCAGGCCCTCGTCCTGGAAGTAGCCGAGCCGCTGGGTGAGCATCGCCGGCAGGTAGATGACCTTGTCCAGGCCACCGACCATGATCTTGACGTGCTCCCCCTTGCCGCCGCCCCCGCCGCTGCCGGAGTCGGCCGTCGTGCTCGCCGCGTCGTTGGCGCAGGCGGTGAGGGAGGTGAGAGCGAGCAGACCGGCGGCTGCGAGCGCGGAGTATCTGGCGGTCTTGCGCATGGTGGTTCACGTCCTTGTGAAGGGAGGAGGGGCCGCGCGTACGTACGGCGGAATCGGGAGGGCGTACGGGCGGATTCGTGTGTGCCCGCGAGCCGGGGTCAGCGGTCGGATTCCGACGGCTTCCAGCGGAAGATGCGGCGTTCGCCGAAGGTCAGCAGTCCTTCGGCCAGCAGGGCGACGACAGCGAGGATGACCATCGCCGCGTACACCCCGGCCGCGTTGAACGTGCCCTGCGACTGCGCGACGAGCAGGCCGATGCCCTTGGTCGCGCCGATGTACTCGCCGACGATCGCGCCGATGAGCGCGAAGCCGAAGCTGACGTGGAGGCTGGTGAAGATCCACGAGGTGGCGGACGGAATGACGACCTGAAGCGTCACCCGGCGGTCGCTCGCGCCCAGGATCCGGGCGTTGGCCACCAGATTCCGGTCGACCTCCCGGGCCCCCTGGAAGGCGTTGAAGAACACCGGGAAGAAGACGAGCACCACGGCCGAGGCGACCTTGGAAGCCGGTCCGAGCCCGAACCAGATCACGAAGATGGGCGCAAGGACGATCCTCGGTATGGAGTTGAGCACCTTGATGTAGGGACCAAGAATGTCTGCCAGCAAGGTGATCCGCCCCAGGGCGATACCGAAGAGCACGCCGGCGACCACACCGATGACCCAGCCCAGCAGCGCCTCGTGAAGCGTGAACCAGATCTGCTCACCGAGGGAGCCGAGGGCGGTTCCGTGCATGACCCAGGTGTGGATCTGTTCCCAGATCTTCGAGGGCATGGAGAAGTTGAACGGGTCGATGACCTTGGCCCGCGCGAGCACCTCCCAGAGGCCGAGCACGGTGACCAGGAGCAGCACCCGGGCGGTGCCGACCACGATCTTGCGTCTGCGGGCGGCACGGGCACGGGAGTGCGCGCGGCCCGGGATCCTGGCTGTGTCGACGACCGGTGTGCTGAGAACCTCAGGCGACATCAGCGGCACCCCTCTCGCGGGTGATGCGGACCTCTTCACCGAGGGACTCCCAGATCTCGCGGTAGATCTCGATGAACCGCGGCTCGAGGCGCACCGATTCGACCTTGCGCGGCCGCGGCAGGTCGATGTCGAACACCTGCTTCACCGTGGCGGGCCCCGCGGTCATCACGACGACCTTGTCGGCGAGGGCGATGGACTCCTCCAGGTCGTGGGTGACGAAGACGACCGAGGCGCCCGTGCCTTCCCACAGTTCGAGCAGTTCGTCGGACATCAGCGCCCTGGTCTGCACGTCGAGCGCCGAGAACGGCTCGTCCATCAGCAGGATCTCGGGGTCGTTGACAAAGGTCGCGGCGAGGGCGACGCGCTTGCGCTGACCCCCGGAGAGCTGGTGCGGATAGCGGTCCTCGAAGGCCGCGAGCCCGACACGGGCGAGCCAGTCCCGGGCCCGCTCCTTGGCCTCCGCCTTGGGCACGCCGCGGAAGCGGGGTCCGGCCATCACGTTGGAAAGGACTGTGCGCCAGGGGAAAGTGGCGTCCTGCTGGAAGACGAAGCCGACCTTCTCTCCGACGCCGGCGACCGGCTCCCCGGCGACCAGGACCTCGCCCTCGGTGGGCTCCTCAAGACCGCTGACCAGGGTCAGCGTGGTGGACTTCCCACAGCCGGTCGGTCCGACGACGGCCACGAACTCACCCCGGCCGATGGTCAGGTCAAGCTCCCTGACTGCTGTGTGCAAACCCCCTGACGGGGTCTTGAAGATCTTGCTCGCGCCCCGCAGCTCGATGGCGGGGCCGGTGTCTGTGCTCATGGCCCGGGACCGTAGATGTGGTGCGGGCCACAGCATCAGTCTTGTGGGCGCAAGGCGTTCTTCTGCTCGCAAGGGTCTGTTGTGCTCATTTTGCTCGCGCTACAACAGCGGAGCCGAAACACGGGCGCAACACTCCGCCCAGGCCTTGAGAGAAAGAGGCCCGATGATTGACGTCCTGGTCGTGGACGACGATTTCCGCGTCGCCGAGATCAACGCGAGGTACGTGGGGAAGGTTCCCGGATTCCGGGTGGCCGCCCGCGCGCACACTGCCGCCCAGGCACTGGCCGCGGTCGAGCGCGCCCCCGTCGACCTCGTGCTGCTCGACCACTATCTGCCGGACCGGACAGGCCTCGAACTCGTCCACCAGATGCGGGAGAACGGTCATGGCACCGACGTCATCATGATCACCGCGGCCAGCGACGTGGTGACCGTCCAGGCGGCGATGCGCCTGGGGGCCCTGCACTACCTGGTCAAGCCGTTCACCTTCACCGCTCTGCGCAGCCGCCTCGACTCCTATGCCGCGCTGCGCCGCACCGTCGACCGGGTGGGCGGCCGGGGCGTGACGGGGCAGGAGCAGGTCGACCGGATCTTCGGCGCCCTGCGCACGGCCTCCGCGCCGTCCTCCCCGGGGCTGCCCAGCGGTCATTCGGAGCCGACGACGGACCTGATCTGCGACGTGCTGCACCACGCGAGCCATCCGCTGTCGGCCCACGAGGTGGCCGCCGAGACCGGCCTCAGCCGATCCACGGCCCAGCGCTATCTGCGGCACCTGGAACAAGCGGGACGACTGTGCCTCTCCCTCAAATACGGCGACACGGGGCGCCCGGAGCACCGCTACGCGTGGGTGGCGCCCTGAGCCGGCGCTCCGGTGACCGGGACTGCCCTGGGGAATGCCGCCCAGGGCGGTCCGTACGCCGCTCAGGGCGCTCTCAGACGGCCCCGGCGCCCGTGAGCGCGCGGACCTCGATCTCGGCGTGCTTGGCCTCGTCCGGCGGCTCCGCCGAGGTGACGGTGCCGAGCCAGCCCGCGAGAAAGCCCAGCGGGATCGAGACGAGGCCCGGGTTCTGGAGCGGGAAGTACTGGAAATCCACGCCGGGGAACAGTGATTCGGGGCTTCCCGACACCACCGGCGACAGCAGCACGAGCAGCAACGAGGGCACCAGGCCGCCGTATACGGCCCAGACGGCACCGCGTGTCGTGAAGGACCGCCAGAACAGGGAGTACAGCAGCACCGGCAGGTTCGCGGACGCGGCGACCGCGAAGGCGAGCCCCACCAGGAAGGCCACGTTGAGATCGCGGGCGAGGAGGCTCAGGGCGATGGCGATCACGCCGATGCCGACCGACGCGGCGCGGGCGACGGCGACCTCACCGTGGGGCTTCGCGTGGCGGCGCCGCACCGAGGCATACAGGTCGTGGGCCACCGCTGCCGAGGACGCGAGGGTGACTCCGGCGACGACAGCGAGAATGGTGGCGAAGGCGATGGCAGCGACGATCGCGAACAGCACGGTTCCGCCCGTGGAGTCGGCTCCGCCGCCGAGATCGAGGGCCAGCAACGGAACCGCTGTGTTCCCCGCCGCGTTCGATCCGCGCACCGCCTCGGGACCGACGACAGCGGCCGCGCCGAAGCCCAGCACGATCGTCATCAGGTAGAAGCCGCCGATGAGTCCGATCGACCACAGCACCGAGCGCCGGGCGGCCCGGGCCGTCGGAACGGTGTAGAAGCGCGACAGGATGTGCGGCAGCCCGCCGGTGCCGAGCACCAGGGCGAGCCCGAGGCTCATGAAGTCGAAGCGCGCCGTCCAGTCACCGCCGTACTTCAGCCCGGGCGCGAGAAAGGCCTGGCCGTGCCCGCTGCGCAGCGCGGCCGAGCGCAGCAGGTCGTTGATGTCACCGTGGAACCGCATCAGCAGCAGCACGGTGAGCACGATGGCCCCGCCGATCAGCAGAACCGCCTTGACGATCTGAATCCAGGTGGTCGCCCGCATCCCTCCCATGGACACGTAGATCACCATGAGGGCGCCGACACCGATCACCGTCCAGTTGCGCGCCGCGTCGCTCGTGCCTCCCAGCAGCAGCGAGACCAGACTGCCCGCGCCCACCATCTGCGCCACCAGATACAGAACGGACACCACCACCGAGGAAGTTCCGGCCGCGATCCGCACCGGCCGCTCGTCCATCCGGGCCGCGACGACGTCGGCGAGCGTGAACCGCCCGCAGTTGCGCACCAGTTCGGCCACCAGGAACAGGACGACCAGCCAGGCCACCAGGAAGCCCACGGCGTAGAGCATCCCGTCGTAGCCGTACAGGGAGATGAGTCCCGTGACACCGAGGAAGGAAGCGGCCGACATGTAGTCCCCGGAGAGGGCAAAACCGTTCTCCATCGGAGAGAACAACCGCCCGCCCGCGTAGAACTCCTCGGCCGAACCATGCCGGTTGCGACTCACCCACGTCGTGATCCCCAGCGTCACGGCGACAAACGCGCTGAACAGCAGCAGCGCCAGGGTCTGATGGTGGCCGCTCACCGCTCACCACCCCTGGCGTTCCGCGTCATCTCCTGGGTGTCCCAGCGCAGTTCCAGCGCGGCCCGGTCCCTGCGCAGCCGCGCGTGCCGCGCGTAGGCCCAGGCGAACAGGAACGTCGTGAGGAACTGCCCGAGCCCGGCGAGCAGCGCCACGTTCACCACACCGGCGACGGGGCGCGCCATGAACCCCGGCGCGGTCGTCGCGGTCACCACGTATCCCACGTACCAGGGGAAGAAGACGGCGACGGCCGGGATCACGAACCTGCGGTACCGGCCGCGCACTTCCTGGAAGGCGGCACTGCGCTGCACCTCCAGATAGACGTGGGCGGCCCCGCCCGCTCGTCCATCGCGCTCCGAGCGGGCGGCCGGCACGGCGGGAGCGAGCGCACCCGTGCCGTCCAACTCGCCCCAGCCGGAAGCGAGCGCGTCGTACCAGGGGTCGTCGAACCGGACCTCCCCCGTGTCGCCACCGTCGTGCTTGTCCACCGAACTCTCCTTGTCCGCGACCCGTTTCGGCCGCGTGCCCAAGGATGTGCAGATCGGGAGGCTCCCGGACTCCTCTCTCAGCGCTCTTCACCCCATCAGGTGACTTCATCCCGCGGGCGGCCGTACGAGACCTTTCCCATAGGCATAACGGACCGCTTGAGCACGGTCCTTGAGACCCGTCTTGGCGAAGAGGTTGTTGATGTGCGTCTTCACGGTGGCCGTGGACACATGCAGCTTGCGGGCGATCTCCTGGTTGCTGAGGCCGTCGGCGATCAGCAGGAGCACTTCGGTCTCGCGCGAGGTGAGCCCGTCGGGCGCCTCCGCGGGCGGCCGGGGCTCCGGTTCCGGATCCGACAGCCGCTCCAGCAGCCGTCGCTGGATGCTCGGCGAGAGCCCGGCGTCCCCGGAGAGCACGCTTTCCACGGCCCGCACGATCTCGTCGCCTCCCGCGTCCTTGGTCAGATAGCCGCGGGCCCCGGCACGGAGCGCGGGAAACAGCGACTCGTCGTCCGCGTACGTCGTGAGCACGACGACCTGCGTCCCGGGGTACTCGGCACGGATGCGCCGGGTCGCCTCGACCCCGTCGCAGCGGGGCATGCGCAGATCCATCAGCACGACGTCCGGAGCCAGTTCGGCCACCAGCGCCACCGCTTCAGCCCCGTCACCGGCCGATCCGACGACCTCGATCCCGGGCAGCAGTCCCAGCAGCATCACGATGCCCTCGCGCACGACCGTCTGATCGTCCGCGACCACAACCCGTGCCGGTTTCCTGCCTTCCACCCGCTCGGTCATACCGGCACCTTCAACGTCACCACGAACCCCTCCTCGCCCGGTCCGGCATCCAGCGAGCCGCCCAGCAGCTCGGCGCGCTCCCGCATGCCCAGCAGACCGTATCCGGCTCCCGAACCGCTGAGTTCGCCCGGCCTTCCACCCGAATCCCGTACGTCCAGCGTCACTTCGCGCTCGCCGTAGTCCAGCCGGATGTGGACCTTGGCCCCCAGAGCGTGTTTGCGCACGTTCGTCAGCGCCTCCTGCGCGACTCTGCGCACCGCCTGGGAAGCCTCCGCCGGCAGCGGCTGACGCTCGCCCGTCACCGTGACATCGGCACCGTCGGCGCTGGTGACGAGTTCACCGAGGAAGTCCTCGAGCGGAGACATCTCGCCCCGGAGCGCGGAGAGTGCCTGCCGGGTCTCCGCGAGTCCCTCGCGGGCCATTCCCCGTGCCGCCACGACCCGTTCGAGGATGACCTCCCGGTCCGCTCCCCTCTCGATGAGCAGCCGCGCCGCCTCCAGATGCACGAGCTGCGCCGAGAGACTGTGGGCCAGGACGTCGTGGATCTCCCGCGCTATCCGCGCGCGCTCCGCGAGCGCGGCCGACTCCGCCTCGGCCGCGCGGGCCGCTCGCTCCTGGGCCAGCAGCCGCTGCGCGCTCCCCCGCGCCTCCGCGTCGAGGCGCAGCACATACCCCGCGAGTGCGAGCCCCCCGGTGGTGGCCGCGGTGGTGAGCCAGACGTCGTTGTTGACCGTCGCGTACGCGCTCAGTGCCACCGTGGTGGCGGGCAACGCCGCCGCGAGGGGCAGCCGTTCGACGGCGACGACGGCACACCCGCACCACAGGACGAGCGCCGGAACCCTGAAACCCGCGCTCTGTCCCACGGCCGCGATCGCCAGCAGCAGGGCGAACAGCGCCAGGGACGGCAGCAGGCGATGCTCCAGAGTGGTCCGCCAGAACCCCCAGGCGAGGAACGCGCACGCCACGATTCCCGCGATGCCTCCGGCGAGCGCCCAAGCGCTCAGCTCCCTGTTCGTGAGCGTCGTCGCGATGATCGAGGCGAGCACGATGGTGCGCGCGACCCGGGCGAGCGCACGGCGGGCCTTGTGCACGCCCACTCGGGAGAGGGCCTCACGGGAGGGCCAGCGCATCCAGGCGTTGTCCGTCACAGGCGCTCCTTCCGCAGGACGCGGCCCACACCGTCACCGTACGCCGGCCTCTGTCCCGTCACCGCTGGCCGCGTGGACTGCACCCGCCACATCACGAGCCCGGAACGGACCAGCAGGGTTGCCGCCAGGGCGAGCATCACGGCGGAGGACGTCTGGTGCACACCGAGCAGGGCGCCGATACCGAACAGTCCCAGGCGCAGACAAATGCCCGCGATCCAGACGGCCCCGCCGGCTTTGGTGGTCTTGCTCCACACGGTGCCGTCCGGCTCCGTCCATATCCGGGTCGTCCACGCCCACCCGGCGCCGATGGCCAGCGCGGTCACCAGCTCCACGCCGAGCAGGAGGGACGCCTCGACCGGGTGGTGCGGGTCGACGACTCCGGGGTCGCGCAGGGCCATGAAGCCGAGAGCGGCGGGCACGATCCACCAGCGTCTGTCCGACCCGATCCGGCGGGCACGGAACTGGCGCGCGATCACCACGACGGCGACGGCGAGGATCGCCACAGCATTGATGAGCCCGGACATGCACGGCCTCCGTGAGCGAGAAGCGGGTGTCCGCAGCGAGCGCTGCCGACACCATCGACGCTACGGAAATCGAGCCCACCGCAGATCGGAGCCCGGGTGGATCGTGGGTGGATCTCACGCCCCCACGTCCCTCCACCCACGGGTGGAGCTCCGCCGCCCCGACCGGGCAGCGTGCGGCCAACCCCGAGGCCTCCCTCGCCCCGCCCCTGCCCGTCCCACCCCCGGGACCTCCGTCCGGGCCCCGCTCCTCAAAGGCCGGAGGGGCTGATCCTGCGTACGGAAGGAGCGGTGGACACCGCCCCTTCCCCCGACGAACCCGGCCCTGAGACCGCCCGAAGGGCTACGCGTCGATCCGCGACCGGTCCAGCGTCGCGGCCGAGCTGGAAATGAACTCCTTGCGCGGAGCAACATCGTTCCCCATCAGGAGATCGAACACCTGCTCGGAGGCCTCGAGGTCGGAGATGTTGATCCGGCGCAGCGTCCGGAACCGCGGATCCATCGTCGTCTCGGCCAGCTGATCGGCGTCCATCTCACCGAGACCCTTGTACCGCTGGATCGAGTCCTTGTAGCGCACGCCCTTGCGCTGCAGCTCCAGCACCGTCTCCCGCAGCTCACGGTCCGAGTACGTGTAGATGTACTTGTCCTGCCCCTTCTTGGGCTGGCTGAGCTCGATCCGGTGCAGTGGCGGAACCGCGGCGAACACACGCCCCGCCTCGACCATGGGCCGCATGTAGCGCTGGAACAGCGTCAACAGCAGAATCCGGATGTGGGCGCCGTCGACATCGGCGTCGACGAGAAGAATGATCTTCCCGTAGCGCGCCGCGTCGATGTCGAAGGTCCGCCCGGAGCCGGCCCCTATGACCTGGATGATCGCACCGCACTCGGCGTTCTTCAGCATGTCCGTCACGGACGCCTTCTGAACGTTGAGGATCTTGCCCCGGATCGGCAGCAGCGCCTGGAACTCGGAGTTCCGGGCCAGCTTCGCCGTCCCCAGCGCGGAGTCGCCCTCGACGATGAACAACTCGCTGCGCTCGACGTCGTCGCTGCGGCAGTCGGCGAGCTTGGCGGGCAGTGAGGAGGACTCCAGAGCCGTTTTCCGGCGCTGCGCGTCCTTGTGCTGGCGGGCCGCGATCCTCGTACGGGCCGCGGCGACGGCCTTCTCCATGACGACCCGCGCCTGCGCGGCCTCGTCCCGCTTCGCGGAGGTCAGGAACGCCTTGAGTTCCTTGGTCACCACGTTCGTCACGATGCGGCGGGCGGCCGAGGTCCCGAGGACCTCCTTCGTCTGCCCCTCGAACTGCGGCTCGGCGAGACGCACGGTGACGACCGCCGTGAGGCCCTCCAGCGCGTCGTCCTTGACGATGTCGTCCTCGGCGACCCGCAGCAGCTTCTTGGCCCGCAGGACCTCGTTCATCGTCTTGGCGACGGCCTGCTCGAAGCCGGCGACATGGGTGCCTCCCTTGGGCGTGGCGATGATGTTCACGAACGACTTCAGGGTCGTGTCGTAACCGGTGCCCCAGCGCATCGCGACATCGACACCCAGCTCACGGGTGACCTCGGTCGGCGTCATCTGTCCGTGCTCGTCGAGGACCGGGACGGTCTCCTTGAAGGTCCCCTGCCCGAAGAAGCGGAGGACGTCGTTGACCGGCTTGTCGGCGGCCAGGTACTCACAGAATTCGCTGATTCCGCCGTCGAAGCGGAACGACTCCTCGCCCTTGCTGCCGCCGTCGCCGAGCCCGTACTCGTCGCGGACGACGATGGTCAGGCCGGGCACCAGGAAGGCGGTCTGGCGGGCACGCTGGTGGAGGTGCTCCAGGGAGAGCTTGGCGTCCTTGAGGAAGATCTGGCGGTCGGCCCAGTAGCGCACGCGCGTGCCGGTGCGGGTCTTCGGGATCCGCTTGAGCTTGCGCAGCCCGCTCGTCGCGTCGAACGCCGCTTCGGGGCCGTCGGCCTGGAAGGACCCCGGGGTGCCGCGGCGGAAGCTCACGGCATGGGTCTGGCCGTTGCGGTCCACCTCGACGTCCAGCCGGGCGGAGAGCGCGTTCACCACGGAGGCGCCCACGCCGTGCAGACCGCCGGAGGCCGCGTACGAGCCGCCGCCGAACTTGCCGCCGGCGTGCAGCTTCGTCATGACGACCTCGACGCCGGAGAGGCCTGTCTTGGGCTCCACGTCGACCGGGATGCCACGGCCGTTGTCCCGCACCTCGACGGAGGCGTCGTCGTGCAGGATGACGTCGATGTGGTCGCAGTAGCCCCCGAGCGCCTCGTCCACGGAGTTGTCGATGATCTCCCAGAGGCAGTGCATCAGGCCGCGGCTGTCGGTCGACCCGATGTACATGCCCGGGCGCTTCCGCACTGCCTCGAGCCCCTCAAGGACGAGCAGGTGCCGCGCGGTGTAGTTGGAACCGTCCCGGTCTGCTCCGGTCAGCAGCGCTGTGGACGGCACGGACGTCTCGGCGGTCACGCGGTTCGCTCCTCGCTGAATTTCATGGGAGACCCTTTTGGGTAAGGGCCCGGCTTCGGTCGCCGCTCAGAGGGTACCGAGGCCTGGTAGAGCCGTTGTAACACCACCCTCGCATGAACTCACACTAGTCCAGGGTCGCATGGGTGTTCGATCCCTCGATGGAGTGAAGTACATATCACGTTCCCTTCGAGGCATGAACCATTTAGGCTCCGGGCACGTCCTCAAGAACAACCGGCAATCCAGCCGGGAGGACCGACACCTGACAGACAGCGCGAACCCGTACCGACACGAAGACACGCAATACGGCTCATTCGCCGCCAACCGGCAGCAGACAGCCGGCTCGAAAGAAAATTTCGAGGAAAAGCCGCGAGCGGGAACGTTTTCGGCCTGGTTGGATGTTGACCCTGGTACGACAGCTCGTCGAGCTAGAGAAGAGGCGACGTGACTACTGTTCTGACCCCCGCGAGCCCGCTGACGGCCGCTGACCGCTGCGACCGTTGCGGCGCCCAGGCATATCTGCGCGTCGTCCTCCTGAGCGGCGGAGAACTGCTCTTCTGCGCCCACCACGGTCGCAAGTTCGAGCCGGAACTCAAGAAGATCGCCGCTGAGATACAGGACGAGACGGAGCGGCTCACGTCCGTTCCCGAGAGCGTCAACGACGAAGAACACTGAACCTTCGCATCAACGACGAGCGGGTGCCGGCGACAGGCCGGTGGGTGGGCGGTCATTCCCTGGACACAGGGAGTGACCGCCCGCACTCGTACCGCATCGTCAAGAGCCTCAGCGACCCACATCGAGCGCCTGGACCACCTCCGAGACCCGCGTGTAGACACCCGGGCTCCCCGCGCGCCCACAGCCGCTCCCCCACGACACCAGGCCGATGAGACGACCCTGGGCGACCAGTGGCCCGCCACTGTCCCCCTGGCAGGCGTCACGGCCGCCCGTCTGCTCCCCGGCGCACACCATGGACGCCGCGTCATAGGTCCCGGACTCGTTGCCGGGATAGGCACGCTCGCACGAGGCGTCGGACAGCACGTGCACATCCGCGGCGCGCAGGCTGCTCGCGTAGTCGCCACCGCCCGTCAGGTCGCCCCAGCCGTAGACCACGGCGGCGGTCCCCGGCTCGTAGGCCGGGTCCCCGGAGGGGGCCATACGGACCACGGAGGCGGCCGGCAGCGGCTCGGCGAGCGTCAGCACACCGAAATCCCCGGAATTCGTGTCACTGTCGTAGTGCGGGTTGACCCAGATGTCTCGTACGGGGATCTCCTTGCCGTCGCCGGCTGTCAGGTCCTCGCGCCCCGCGATGACCTTCAGATCACGTGCCTGGCGCGGCGGCGCCCCCAGCACATCGTCTCCGAGGCAGTGGGCCGCGGTCAGGACCTTGGTCGGACCGATGACCACTCCTCCGCAGAACTGTCCCGCGCGCGTACCCCCGAACCGGTCACGGCTGGACAGCGCGACCGTCCAGGGACTCTCGGAGATCCGGACCGGACGACTTCCGATGACAACGCTGTCAGAGGACGCCAGGGCAGGGGACGTCAGCGGTATCACCGCTGCGGCGGCCGCAAGGGCCAGCGTCGGGACGTAGGGACGGCGCATGCGCGCTCCTCACACTGGGAGGGTCGTGGAACACCCAGAGTGATCCAGTGCGCGAGGGCACGCATTCCGCGCATACGGCGAGGGCCCGACCCCCCACAGGGAGTCGGGCCCTCGTCGACGTGCGGCCGAGGCCTAGTCGAGGTAGTCGCGCAGCACCTGGGAGCGCGACGGGTGACGCAGCTTCGACATCGTCTTGGACTCGATCTGGCGGATCCGCTCACGGGTCACGCCGTACACCTTGCCGATCTCGTCGAGGGTCTTCGGCTGACCGTCGGTGAGACCGAAGCGCATCGAGACGACGCCCGCCTCGCGCTCGGACAGGGTGTCGAGAACGGAGTGCAGCTGCTCCTGCAGAAGCGTGAAGCTGACCGCGTCGGCCGGGACGACGGCCTCGGAGTCCTCGATGAGGTCACCGAACTCGCTGTCGCCGTCCTCGCCCAGCGGCGTGTGCAGCGAGATGGGCTCGCGACCGTACTTCTGGACCTCGATGACCTTCTCGGGGGTCATGTCGAGCTCCTTGGCCAGCTCCTCCGGGGTGGGCTCACGGCCCAGGTCCTGGAGCATCTGACGCTGCACGCGCGCGAGCTTGTTGATGACCTCGACCATGTGCACCGGGATACGGATGGTGCGGGCCTGGTCGGCCATGGCGCGGGTGATCGCCTGACGGATCCACCAGGTGGCGTACGTGGAGAACTTGTAGCCCTTGGTGTAGTCGAACTTCTCGACCGCGCGGATCAGACCGAGGTTGCCCTCCTGGATGAGGTCCAGGAAGAGCATGCCGCGGCCGGTGTAACGCTTGGCCAGGGAGACCACCAGACGGAGGTTGGCCTCCAGGAGGTGGTTCTTGGCGCGGCGACCGTCCTCGGCGATGATCTCCAGCTCGCGCTTGAGCTTGGGAGCGAGCTTGTCGGCGTTGGCCAGCTTGTCCTCGGCGAACAGACCGGCCTCGATGCGCTTGGCGAGCTCGACCTCCTGCTCGGCGTTGAGCAGCGGGACCTTGCCGATCTGCTTGAGGTAGTCCTTGACCGGGTCGGCGGTGGCACCGGCGGCGGCGACCTGCTGCGCGGGCGCGTCGTCCTCGTCCTCGTCGGACAGGACGAAGCCCTGGGCACCGTCCTCGGTGGGCTCCTCGGCACCGGGCTTGCCCGGGGTCTCCTCGACCGCCTCGTCGTCGACGAGCTCGGCGTCGTCCTTCTTGGCGCTCGTCTTCTTGGCCGCCGTCTTCTTGGCGACCGTCTTCTTGGCGACGGCCTTCTTCGCCGTCGTCTTCTTGGCTACAGCGGCCTTGCCTGCGGACGCGTCCTCGGCCGAGTCGTCGGCGAGGGCAGCCGGAGCCGCGGTGGCGGTGGCCTTCTTGGCAGTCACCGTCTTGGCCGCCACGGTCTTGGTGGCGGTGCGCTTGACCGGACTCTTCGCTGCGACGCTCTTTCGGGTGCGCTTGGGCTCCGCGGCACTGACCATCAGCGTCACACCCTCTTCCTCGAGGATCTGGTTGAGGCTGCGCAGTACGTTCTTCCACTGAGTGGCCGGAATCTGGTCAGCTTCGAAGGCCCGACGCACGTCATCGCCGGCGATCTGCCCCTCAGCCTTTCCCCGCTCGATGAGCGCCATGACAGAGACGGACTCGGCGATCTCCGGCGGGAGCGTACGGGATGTGCTGGCCGACACGAACAACCTCTCGGAACGTTGGAAAACGGCTTCCGGCCCCGTCCATGGTGGACAGGAACCGACGACCGCCGACTGGGGATGGGCCGACGGCGCGGGCGGGCCGGGAAGATACACAGCGCCACAGCTGGCGTCTGTATTCCCTCCTCGGCTATCACCTCTTAGGTCATCGCGCTGCCCCGACGAGCGTTACGCCCAATCTGCGTGGCCCGAGTCACACCCCGTAAGCGCTCAAAAGATGGCAGATCCCGTCAGACCAGGTCAGGTCATGATCCGCCACCCCGTCGCGCCGTCGGGACCCCACCGAATCCGGGATGGATTCGGTGGGGTCCCGACGAGCGATGGTTCGCCGGCCTGGCGACGCCACGGACGCGTACGCACTCCGGACCGCGTCACCCTCGGTGCGCGATCAGTGCTCGCGCGGCGCGGGCACGACACGCTCCACCTCGGGGTGGACGATGAGGAGCTGCCGCATGGCAGCCTCGGCCGCCGCGCCATCGGCGGCCGCGAGGGCGTCGGCGATACGGGCGTGGTGCCCCAGCGAGGCTTCGTTCGGCCGGTCACAGCCGGTGACCGGACCTCCGGAGACCTGGAGGGCCGCCGACACGATCCCGGACAGGTGTTCCAGCATCCGGTTGCCCGCGAGCTGGATGAGCAGCGCATGGAACTCGGCGTCGGCCCGCGAGAAGGTGAGGGAGTCACCCTGCGACATGGCGTGGCCCATGATCTCGACCATGTCGCCGAGTCGCTGCTGGATCTCCTCGCGCCCGTGTCCGGCCGCGAGACGCGCGGCGAGCGGCTCGATGGTCCAGCGGAGCTCGCTCAGCTCGCGCCGCTGGTCGTCCCGCTGCGGTCCGAAGGCCCGCCATTCGATGATGTCCGGGTCGAGAAGGTTCCAGTCACTGACGGGACGCACGCGTGTGCCGACGTTCGGGCGGGCGCTGACCAGCCCCTTGGCCTCCAGGACGCGGAGCGACTCACGGACGACGGTCCGGGAGACCTCGAACCGCTGGCCGATCTCCTCGGGCACGAGCGGACGGTCCGCGCCGAGGTCTCCGGAGACGATCATCTGGCCCAGTTGCTGGACGAGTTGGCCGTGCAGCCCTCGTCCGCGGCTGCCGGTGGAACGTCGGCCGACACGGCCGAGCTCCGGCTCGGCGCTCTCCCACACCGGGGGGCCAACGCGGTCGACACCGGAAGCGTCGGTATACGGGTAACGGTCGAGTTCGCCCGGTCCGGCCAGGCCGGAATCTGAGGAACGGGCGGCGGTCATCATGGTCTGCGCAAGGGTACTCACGGGTCTTTTGTCGGCGTCGACTCCAACTCCCTTGAGGTCTTTGGTGAAAAGCACACGAAAGGGTGATCGCTCACCCCGTCGCAATTGACGCCTTATCGGAAAGAAATGGGCGTTCTTCGGGGAGTTGTGCGCACAGGGGCAACGGAAGGGCGCGGACGGTCGTCATCGGACCCGGCTCCGCAGGGTCGTGAGCAGATATGCGCAGAGCAGAGCGGTCAGCGACAACATCAGCGCGCCGCCGACCGGTTGGGCGAGCACCCGTACACCCGCGGCCAGGTAGCGCTCCCCGCCGAACGGCCACTGCATGAGAACCAGTTCCCGAAGCCGCTCCGGGAACCCGGCCGCCGACCGTACAGACGGCCCCTGCAAGGCCTTTTGTACGAGCGGTACGACGACGACCGGCACGGCGAGCACCGCCGCGAGCCCGGCGGCGGTGGAACGGAAGATGCCGGCCGCCAGCACACCGGCCCACGCGCAGCCCACCACGAGGCCGAACCAACTCGCGCTCAGTGAAAGCCAGTCCGAGGGAACTCCGGTGAGCTCCCGTCCGTAGACGAGGTAGAGCACTTCGAGGTCGCATCCCACGGTGAGGAACGCCAGCATCAGCGCGGTGGCCGAGGAGACGAGGAGCTTGGCGGTCAGCAGTCCCAGCCGACGCGGGACCGTGCCGCGGTCCGCGGCCAGGGCGGGGTGGCGGAACTCCTCGCCGAAGGCGACGGCGCCCAGCAGCCCGGCGCCGAGTGCGGCGGGCGGCAGCGGAACTTCCCGCGGCCACGCGGCCAGCAGACGCGGCTGAGGCGTGTGACCGATTCTGGCCAGCAGGACGGACAGCACGACCGAGGTGACGAGAACGGCGGCCGAGGTGACGTAACCGGTTCCGACGCCGGCGGCTCTGCGCAGTTCGTAGCGCAGGGGGCGCAGCGGGCTCCGGGCCTGGCGTACGGCGATGGGCGGCGGCAGGGCGGACGGGTCGTCCGCGGCCGGTGTCCCGGAGGGGAGCGGCTCATCGGCCGGGCGCCCCGTCTCCTCCTCGGACGTGGCCGACGTGGGCCCCATGTCGCCTGTCTCGTCGGCGAGTTGGTGTACGAGGATGCCGTGCCGGAAGGCCGTCTCGCCGACGTCGGCGCAGGTGCTGCCGTACACCGAGAGCCGATTGCCCTCCTCGCGCACGACTTCGACGGAGCGCTGCCCGGTGCGGGCTTCCTTGGTCAGGAGGGAGCCGAGCCGGGCGGCGTGCGGGCTGCGGACGGCGACCCGGGGCCGGAGCCGGGTGCGGGCGAAGTCCGCGGCCTCCTGGTCGGCGACCAGGCGGCCCTGTTCCAGGGTGACGACCCGGTCGGCGGTGCGCGCGGCCTCCTTGGGGTCGTCCGTGGTGAACAGCACCGTGCCGCCCTGTGCCGCGTGTGCGCGCAGAATCCCGTGCAGCCAGCGGCCCTCTCTGACGGACAGGCCGTCAGCGGGGTCGTCGAGCACGAGGGTGTGCGGGTCGGACAGGAGCGCGCAGGCCAGTCCGAGCCGGCGGTCCATACCGCGGGAGAGTGTGCCCAGGCGCTCGTCACGGAGGCTGACGAGCCCGACCACTTCGAGGATTTCGTCCGCGCGGCGCACGGATACGCCGGCGGCGGCGCACAGCATGCGGAGCTGGCCGCGAACCGTGCGTGCGGGATGGCCCGGCACCTCGCCCATGAGCACACCGACTTCGCGCGAGGGATGAGGGATCCGATGGAGCGGCCGGCCTCGGAAGTAGGTGATTCCACGGCCCTGTTGGAGTTCGAGCATGAGCTTCAGCGCCGCCGTCTTGCCCGCGCCGGGGGCTCCGAGGAGCGCTGTCACGTGGCCCGCGCACGCCTCGAAGGACACGTCGTCAACGGCGGGCGGACGCGCCTTGCGGGTGTTGCTGGTCAGTCCGATGGCCTGGATCACTCACAGCAAGATAGCGCGACATTTCCGATTTTCCGGGCACCATGCGGCTCGCCTCGTCCCGGCCTCGCGGCGCTCGCGAACTCGGCGGGGTGCCGGGGCCCAAAACCCGTGTTCGCCGCCCCCCTCAGACCTCGGGGCGCAGCATCGGCGGGTTGAGCAGCGTGGCGCCGCCCGCGCGGAACAGCTGGGCTGGGCGACCGCCCTGGCGCGTGGTCGTGCCACCGGTGGGCACCAGGAAGCCCGGCGTGCCGGTCACTTTGCGGTGGAAGTTGCGCGGGTCGAGCACCACGCCCCATACGGCCTCGTAGACGCGGCGCAGCTCGCCCACGGTGAACTCGGTCGGGCAGAAGGCGGTCGCCAGCGACGAATACTCGATCTTGGACCGGGCGCGCTCCACGCCGTCCGAGAGGATCTGTGCGTGGTCGAAGGCGAGGGGTGCCGCCTGTTCCCCGTCGCGTCCGTACCCGCCGTGTTGCAGCAGTTCCTCGACCGGTGCCCAGCGTGCGCTGTTCGCGTCGCCGCCCGCCCGGGGCGCGGGCAGGTCGGGGGCGAGGGCTAGATGCGCGACGCTGACCACGCGCATCCGGGGGTCGCGCTTGGGGTCACCGTAGGTCGCGAGCTGCTCCAGGTGCGCGCCGTTGTCCTGTGCCGGCACGGAGGGGTCGTGGGCGCACAGGCCCGTCTCCTCGACGAGCTCGCGTGCCGCGGCCTGGGCGAGATCCTCGTCGGTCCGTACGAAGCCGCCGGGCAGTGCCCATCGCCCCTGGAAGGGCTGCTCGCCCCGCCGTACCGCCAACGCGCACAGGGCATGGCGGCGCACGGTCAGCACGACCAGGTCCACGGTCACGGCGAAGGGCGGAAAGGCTGACGGGTCGTAGGGCATGCCGCGATCATAGTCGTCTGCCTGACGATAAACACCTCCTTCGGGAGCCCCGTCCATGGTTGATCGACTTCCGTCCGGTGCGACACCGCGCCGCCGGGCGTCCTCTGTCCGGGACGGGTCCCGCTGCGTCACATCCCCAGCTGCAGTCCATCGCCCGCCTCCTCGACCATGGCGAGACCGAGTCTGCTGACGCGTACGGAGAAGGGGGCGCCCGAGATCCGCAGGCCCGTCAGCGCGATCTCGCCCAGGGGCGCGGCCCGGAACGGGCGCAGGGTCACCGTCCCGGCGGGCGCATCGGGGCGGATACCGGCCAGGGAGGTGAGCAGCAGCACCCCTGCGGCCGCGGAGGTGGCCGCGGGCCTGGAGGCCGCCGGATGGGGAAGCGGGGCGCTCCCCCGTGTGCGCTGCTCCCCCGCGTACATCTCGGGCAGCCGGTCGCCGAAGGCATCGGCCGCCGCCAGTACGCCATGCAGCAGTGCGCCGGCCTCCGTCTCGTAGCCCGCGGCGGCCAGCCCCGTGACGGCGACGGCCGTCTCCTGGACGCGCACGGCCCCGCTGCGATGGCCGAAGGGGTTGTACGCCGCCTCCGTCGCCCCGAGGCTGCGCAATCCCCAGCCGGAGTCCATGGCCGGGCCGCCGAGCAGCCGCGCGAGCTGTTCGGTGCGCGCCTTGTCGAGCAGCCCGGGGGCCAGCTCTCCGGAGCCCAGTAGACCGGTGTCGAGGAGATGGGCCGTGCTCGAAGCGAGCTGGGGCACCAGGCGCCCGTCCGGGGTGCGGGCGGCGGCCGGTCGGCCACCGGCCGGGTCCTCCACCCAGAAGTCGTCAGGGAAGGCCGTCCGCAACCCCTGGGCCCACTGGCGCAGGCCCGTGCCACCCGTCCGGCCGTGGGCGTCGAGCAGGTCGGCGCCGAGCAGCGCCGCGCGATGCGCGTGTGCCTGCGTCTCGCAGCGGAACGGTCCACCCGGCTGCGGGTCGGCCACATAGGTGCCGTCGCCGACCGTGGTGCGCAGCCACTCCAGGCACCGCTCGGCCGCGGGAAGCAGTTCCTCGACCTCCCGCTCGGCCAGTCCCCAGCGCCGGGCCTCCGCGAGGAGCACGGGGAAGAGCAGGGTCGCCTCGGTCGCCGCGCAGCCCGGCGGTAGGTGCGGCCCGCTGTCCCGGAGGGATCCCGGAATCAGTCCGGAGCGCGGTCCGGGACCGGCGAGCTGGGTGCGGGCGAGGGTCCGCAGCGTGCCCGCGGCGAGGCGCGTGCCGAGCGGCAGGGTCATCCGGGCCGCTGCCAGTGCCTCGGCCGGTGCCAGCCCGCAGCGCCAGGGGGCACCCGCCGCGAGGTGCGTGTCGGCGGGATGCCGGGGGTCGCGCAGCAGCAGGGACCGAAGGTCGTCGACGCTGGTGCGCAGGAGCGCTTCGGCCCTGGGCTCGTCGCTCAGCACCCGGGCCTCCGCGAAGAGGCTCGCCGCGGCGCGGCCCACGGCTCGGATCGGCTCCTGGCCGTCCGGCCGGACGCGCAGTTCCACGGTGAGGGTGCCGCCCGGCGGCAGTTCGAGTTCCCAGCGCAGCAGTCCCGCCGAGGCCAGGGCGTCGTTGGGCGGCGGGTCTGCGGTGACGGTCACGTATCCCACGGGGCAGGACCAGCGCAGTCCGGCGGCGTGGACACTGGCCGGCAGCTCGGGCCGGGCTCGGCCCGAGGCGACATCGCCCAGTTCCGCGAGATCCGTCCCGAGGGCGACCTCGACGGGCAGACGCAAAGCCCGGGGGGCCGAGCTGCGCAGGGTGATCAGCTCGGTGCCGTCCGCGTGGCGTGTTCTCTCGACGACCACGTCCGGATCCGGGCCGGCGTCGCGGGAAGCGCGCAGGGTACCCACGAAGCGGACCCGGTCGGCCGCGAGCATCCGGGCCTGCATCGCGAGCGGTTCCCGGCCCGCGACCCGGACCTGGCAGCGGGACAGTATCCGCCGACCCGCCATGTAGAAGCCCTCCAGCCCACGGCCGGTCAGCTGTCCCTCCTCCGTGGAGATCACCAGTCCTGGAAGAGCGACACAGATCAGGGTGGTATGGACGGGCGGCAGGTCCGCCGATCGGCCCGGCACGGGGAGGGACGTCCGGCGAACGCTGGGACCACGCCCTCCCGGGACGGAGGGCGCACCGCCGTCGTGGCCCGTTCGTGAGGGCGCCTGGGCGCCCCCGCGTCCGACCGGCTGGGCGGAATCGCGCCCGGAAGAGCGGCCGCCGCCGGGGGCCGAGGACGGATGGGGCATGGGCATGGGGTGGCTTCCTCCGCGCTCGGTGCGGCTGGAGCGCGCTCGGCTCCTGGTGGGGGCTCCGCAGGGTCGCGGGATTTTCGACGGCGTATTCCGGCCACGGATTCCGCCACTCAGGTGAACGGGGCAGCCCTGTCCGGGGTCACGCCTTTGCCCTGGGAAGCCGACCGAATGGCGGTGGGACGGACCGCCCGTCCCCCGGACACCCGTCGCACGGGGGCCGACCGCACAGAGGGTGACGGGAGCACCGGGAAACGCACCGGCCGCCCGTCGGGGAATCCGGACGCGGCCGACCCTGGGGGTCTCGGGAATTCCGTCCGGCTTCGGCCTGGTGGCCCGGCCGGTCCCCGTCCCGGACCCGTCGAGTCGTGCCGTGCCCCGGCCGCTCACCCGTCCTCCCCCGCACCCCGCCGACCGCCTTCGCCCCGCGCGCGCAGCCGGCCGTCCGCCCTGTCCGCCGCTCGCCCCGGGCGGTCACCCGCAGGCGAGGCGTCGCCTGCCGGACGACACCCTTGGGGACGCGTGGCACCGGGGCCGCGTCGGGCCGGCCGGCCTCCCGTTTGCACGGCCGGACGGGGCCGACGGCGGCGCCGGTTGGCGGGCGTCGAGGGTGGGGTGTCCGGAGCGTCACCGGTGCGCTTCGGGTCGGCCGTCGAGGGCGAGGTGCCGGAATCCGTCGGCTGCTCCGCGTCCGCCGGACCACGCCCTGCCCGCTCCGCGCGCAGGCAGCGTCGGACGGCTTCAGGATCCAGGCCCTCATTGCACGCCTGGTGGAGAAGACGGGCGAACAGGTAGTCGGAATCGGCGCCGAGCGCCATGGCCAGCGCCTCCCGTGCCTCCAGTTCGTCACCCATGGACCAGGCGACCCATCCCGCGAGGGTGAGGGGTGCCGCGGCGTGCTCGCGGTAGGGACCGACACAGCGG
This sequence comes from Streptomyces sp. NPDC091209, assembly GCF_044757755.1. Classification (NCBI taxonomy): domain Bacteria; kingdom Bacillati; phylum Actinomycetota; class Actinomycetes; order Kitasatosporales; family Streptomycetaceae; genus Streptomyces; species Streptomyces sp. NPDC091209. The sequence goes on from NZ_JBIVVR010000019.1 coordinate 62,310, forward strand.
CGGGCAAGCGCTCGCCACAGACGCAGCGCCGGGGCGGCCTCGTCGCCCTCCATCCACTGGGCGGCACGGTCTCGGGTCGTGCGGTCCTGGAGGCCGAGGATCAGTGTGGCGGCCTCGTCGTTCTCCAGGAGTCCGTCGTCGCGCAGGTCGGACGGACGCGTACCGGACACAGGGGAAACGGCTGCGAGCCGGTCCCTGATCCGCCGGGCCAGCGCCAGGGCCTCCTCGGCCACCTCCGCGCGGCTGTCCTCCTCCAGGATCCTCGGTACGAGGGCCATGCTGGCCGTGTCGAGGGCCACTTCCTGGCCCAGCGCGGCGGTGGACTCCCAGGGAAGGAGCCTGGCTGTCAGATCCTTCAGGGTTCCGCGCACCTGAAGTCCCGCGTACGTCGCGGCGGCGGCGAGGACGGACGTCCCCGGCAGCCCCATCGACGTGCCTTCGGCCGGGCAGCACCCCTGTCCCGGGCAGGTGTACGACCAGAAGCGGCCGTCGGAGATACAGAGAGCCTCGATCACCGGAACGTCGAGGCGTCCGCAGGCCGTCCGCAGCAGTTGCGCGAGCGGGCGCAGGCGTTCCATGACCTCCCGCCCCGATTCGCCGCTTCCCGGTTCCTGGCAGAGGTAGGCCACCATGCTCTCGGGGCGGGCGCCTCGGCGCTCGCTCCCTTTCACCAGCCCTTGTGCCAGCTGGTCGGAGACGGACGGCCAGTCCTCGGCGTGGGCGGGGATGCCGAGACGGGCCCGGCCGCCGAAGCGGCCTCGCCGCTCCCGGTCGTGCAGGGCGACCAGCACGATGCTGTCCTCGGGGCGGTATCCGAGGAGGTAGGGCAGCGCGTCGGCCAGCTCCGCCGGGGTACGGAGCGTCACCTGATGCTCCCCGCCCGGGAGCCCGGCGAGGCCCGCGTGGTGGTCGTCGCGGCTACGGCCCACGTCGCCCCCGTGGTGCAGCCCGCCGGGAATGGCCGGTCCGCCGGGGATCTCCGGGTCCGCCTGGCCGCCCGGCCGGTCCCGGCCCTCGCGCTCGGACCGGCCGCCCCGATCGTCCCACCGGTCGCCGGCCCCGTCGCCGTGACCGCCCGGCCCGCGCCCGCCGCGCTGACCGTCCTGCCCGCCGGACCGGTCGCGGTCCGGGTTCCAGCCGCGTCCGCGGATCGCGCTGATGTTCTCGTCGCCGGATGTGCCGGTCGCTTCGTCGTGATTCGTCATGCGGTGACCATCCCGCGGATCGCGAGATTCCGGTTGGACCTGTGGATAACCATCACCATGACCACGACAGAAGTTGTCCACAGCTCGACGGTTCGTTCGCGCTATGTCAGACCCATCGGGTTGCATGGAGCCATGACCAACGAAGACCCGCGACCAGCAGTCACCGACAACGCACACCACGCCGCCCGCGAAGACCTCCGTGCCGCGGCCGATGCCGTCCTGGCCCGCCTGGTCGGTGCCCGGGCGGGCGAGGCGCGGCTGCGCGAGGACCAGTGGCGCGCCATCGAGGCACTGGTGGCCGACAAGCGCAGAGCGCTCGTCGTGCAGCGCACCGGCTGGGGCAAGTCCGCGGTGTACTTCGTCGCGACCGCGCTGCTGCGGGAGCTGGGCGCCGGGCCCACGGTGATCGTCTCGCCGCTTCTCGCGCTGATGCGCAACCAGGTCGAGGCGGCCGCCCGCGCCGGAATCCGCGCGCGGACGATCAACTCATCCAATACGGAGGAATGGGAGACCATCCAGGCGGAGGTGGCGGCGAGCGAGGTCGACGTCCTCCTGGTGAGTCCGGAGCGGCTGAACAATCCCGACTTCCGCGACCAGGTGCTGCCCAAGCTGGCCGCGGCCACCGGCCTCCTGGTGGTCGACGAGGCGCACTGCATCTCCGACTGGGGCCACGACTTCCGGCCGGACTACCGCCGCCTGCGCACCATGCTCGCCGACCTCCCGCCCGACACCCCGGTGCTGGCCACGACCGCGACGGCCAACGCGCGCGTGACGGCCGATGTCGCCGAGCAACTCGGCACCGGAGTGAGCACCGACGCGCTGGTCCTGCGCGGTCCGCTGGACCGGGAGAGCCTGAGCCTCGGCGTGCTGCGGCTGCCGGACGCCGCTCACCGGATGGCCTGGCTGGCCGAGCATCTGAACGACCTGCCGGGCTCCGGCATCATCTACACGCTGACCGTGGCCGCAGCAGAGGAGGTCACCGCCTTCCTGCGCCAGGGCGGGTACACCGTGGCGTCGTACACCGGGAAGACGGAGAACGCGGACCGCCAGCAGGCCGAGGAAGACCTGCTCGCCAACCGAGTCAAGGCGCTGATCGCCACATCGGCGCTGGGCATGGGATTCGACAAGCCCGACCTGGGCTTCGTGGTGCACCTGGGCTCCCCCTCCTCCCCGATCGCCTACTACCAGCAGGTGGGACGCGCGGGCCGCGGTGTGGAGCACGCGGAGGTGCTGCTCCTGCCGGGCAAGGAGGACCAGGCGATCTGGGAGTACTTCGCCTCGATCGCCTTCCCCCCGGAGGAGCAGGTGCGACGCACTCTGGACGTGCTGGCCCGGGCCGAGCGCCCGCTGTCCCTGCCCGCGCTCGAACCACTGGTGGAGCTGCGCAGGTCCCGTCTCGAGACCATGCTCAAGGTGCTCGACGTCGACGGAGCCGTGCACCGGGTCAAGGGCGGCTGGATCTCCACGGGCTCGCCCTGGACCTACGACACCGAGCGCTACGCCTGGGTGGCCAAGCAGCGGGCGACGGAGCAGCAGGCGATGCGGGACTACGTATCGACGACCGGCTGCCGAATGGAGTTCCTCCGGCGGCAGCTGGACGACGAGGAAGCCGCACCCTGCGGGCGCTGCGACAACTGCGCCGGCGGCCGGTTCCGGACCGCCGTGTCCTCCGCCGCGCTGGACGCGGCGAACGGCGAGCTCGGCCGCGCGGGCGTCGATGTCGAGCCCCGCAAGATGTGGCCGACCGGGCTGGCGGCGATCGGCGTCGAGCTGAAGGGACGTATCCCGGCCGGCGAACAGGCTGCTCCGGGGCGTGCCCTGGGACGGCTCTCGGACATCGGCTGGGGCAACCGGCTGCGGCCGATGCTCGCCCCGCAGGCCCCGGACGGGCCCGTTCCGGACGATGTCGCGAAGGCCGTGGTCGGGGTCCTGGCCGACTGGGCGAAGGGCCCCGGCGGCTGGGCCTCCGGACAGCCCGACGCGCAGCCCCGCCCGATCGGAGTGGTGACCATCGCCTCGCGCTCACGGCCGCAGCTGATCCAGTCGCTCGGTGCACGGATCGCGGAGATCGGCCGACTGCCGCTGCTGGGATCCGTGGAGTATGTCGGCGAGGCGGCACAGATCTCGCGGAGCAACAGCGCCCAGCGGCTGAAGGCTCTGGACGGGGCCCTGACCGTGCCTCCGAGCCTGGCCGAAGCCTTGCGAGAAGCCGGTGGTCCGGTGCTGTTGGTGGACGATGCCACGGAGACGGGCTGGACGCTGGCGGTGACATCGCGGATGCTTCGCAGAGCGGGTGCCCAGGCAGTGTTGCCGCTGGTCCTCGCCGTACAGGCGTGACGCGTGTCGCCATTCGAAACACCGGGCAGGTATATAAGACACTAACTGCCTGAAAACGGTCGGTGACCTCAATTGCTCGTTGCCGCATTCCAGTTCGACAGGAAGAATTGAGGTCCGCTCCCCGCACGGTTTGCCCGTGGTCCGGTAGGGCTCTGCTGCGGCGTGCCATTCCCCCAAGTCCGACCCCGCCCGCTGTATGGGCACGTAGCCGAAGGGAGGACCGTGACCTTCGGATTCGCTCCGTCCTCGGCGGCATCCATGTCGACGTCTCCCGACCTGTCCGCCGCTTCCGCCAATCCACTGACCCGCATGCTGGAACCCGCCGAATGGGCCTCGGCCGGGATTCCGCTTCTGCGCGATCCCCGTGAGGTCGTGAGTGGCCTCCACGCCCGGCATCGGCCCAGACCCTCGACGGCGGTCGTCGCGGTCCTCGACCAGGACGAGCGGCTGATGGCGAGCGCCTCCTTCACACGGCGTTCGGCACCGGCCGACGGCTGGATGTTCCGCAACGCGCTGCTCGCTCAGCTGCGCCGGGTCATTCCGCACGACCTGCGGCGCCGGTCTCCCGCGCGCACGGCCGTGCTGCTGTACTGCCGGGACGGCGACGCGCGCTGGACGGAGGAGGACGGGGCCTGGATGTGGGGACTGCGGGACGCCTGCACGCTCCACGGACTGCGGTGCGGGGCGTACATCACCCTGACGCGTGACGGCTGGCAGGTACTCGGCGAGGGCCGAGGCGGACGCCGCCCCAACTCGGATTCACCGCCGGAGTTCTTCGTGGGCGAGGTGCAGCCGCCACTGCCCCGCACGGGAGGCGTCGCGTCGGAGGTCATGCGCCGGGCGGCCGCTCGCTGACCCACGGGCGAGCCGCGCGGTATCGGCCCGCCCCGGGGGAAGGCGGGCCGCACACCGCCGACGGCCCGCTCCAGGGTCGCACCCCCGTGCCCGTGCTCAGGTACGCCACTGACGTGCGGCCCGCGTGCGGGGCGCACCCGGGTCCTCGGTCAGGGGAAGGAACATGCCGGCCGACGGGCGAACGCCGCGCGGCTGCGCGTGCGCCAGGCGATGCGCCCAGTGCTCATGCCGCACCGGGCGGCGGGCACGGAATGCGGGCATGAAATCCGGGCACGGAAAGCGGACGCGGAAATCGTCGGCCGCCGCGCCGTGAGACCCGCCAGGGGCAGGCAAATCCGCAGGCACCGGGCGGGCGCCCGTCAGGGCACCTCGCGCCACACGAACGAGTGGCAGGCAGCGTCCCGCGGACATGGACGTGTTGCAGGATCCCCGCGGGCGTGGACGCGTTGCAGGGTACGCCGAATCGACCGCCGTGCAGGTGCCGCCGTGGCGGCACCCTCAGCGTCCAGCCGGGCGCGTTCCGGACCGGGTCCGGAACGCGCTCAGACGCCCGCGGCCAGGACCGAGTTGATCTGCTGCGGGTCGCCGCAGACGATCAGCAGGGCACCGGCCCGGCCGAGGGCCAAAGGCAGGGCGGTGGCGGCAGCCTCGCCGGAACCACCGTTGACCGCGACCACGACCACGGGACGGGAAGCGGCCCGGCGCACGGCAGTGGCGTCGGCGTAGAAGACGTCGTCGCCGGCGTCGTGCTGCGCCCAGTACGCGGCCTCGCCGAAGGAGAGTTCGTGCGCGGCCCACGGGTGCGGGTCGCCGGTGGTGATCACCAGCACCTCACCCGGGGCGCGGCCCGACTCCAGCAGCAGGTCGACGGCTTCTTCGGCCGCGTCCAGCGCGCCGTCGGCCGAGGCCGGGACGAGCTGGATCTGCGGGGTGACGGCAGCGGGTGCGGCCGCCTTGGCGGACGGCCCCGGCGTGGCCACGACCGGCTCGCGCGGGGTGCGTTGGGCCGGCATCGGCCGGACAGGACCCGGACGGCCGGGACGCGGCGGAGCCGCGGGACGGGGACCGGGTACGGGGCGGGGGGTCGGCGCGGTGCGGCCACTGGCCGGAGTGACGCGGGGACCCTGGGCACTCTCGTGAATCTGAGGCTCCTCGGGAAGGAGAGGCATGAGCTGATATCTATCAAACGCCGGTGCGACCCGTCTCGGCGGGTGGCACATGAGTGCGAACGGAATCGTCAGAAATCGAAGCCGAGTTGGCCCTCGATCTCCGGAACGCTTCCGTCCGCCCAGCTGCGGGCCTTCTTGAGGTGCCGCCACTGGGGCAGCGCATCAAGATACGCCCACGACAACCGGTGGTACGGGGTGGGTCCCCGTTCCTCCAGCGCGGCTTTGTGGACCGGCGACGGGTACCCGGCGTTGGCCGCAAAGCCGAAGTCTGCATGGTCGATGCCCAGTTCGGCCATCATTTTGTCGCGCTGAACCTTGGCGATCACCGAGGCCGCCGCGACGGAGACACAGGACTGATCGCCCTTGATCACCGTGCGGACCTGCCAGGGAGCTCCGAGATAGTCGTGCTTACCGTCGAGGATGACCGCGTCGGGGCGGACCGGCAAGGCCTCCAGGGCGCGTACGGCCGCGAGGCGCAGGGCGGCCGTCATCCCCAGTTGGTCGATCTCCTCCGGGGAGGCGTGCCCGAGGGCGTACGCCGTCACCCATTTCTCCAACTCCACGGCGAGCACTGTCCGGCGCTTGACTGTCAGGAGCTTGGAATCGGTGAGACCTTCGGGGGGGCGGCGCAGTCCGGTGACGGCGGCACAGACGGTGACGGGGCCGGCCCAGGCACCGCGCCCCACCTCGTCGACACCGGCAATGACCTTCGCTCCGGTCGTGGCGCGGAGGGAGCGCTCGACGGTGTGGGTGGGGGGTTCGTACGGCATGGCGTCCTCAGACTACGCCGCCCGGAGCCCCTCGCGACACCCAGGTCCCCGAGCCACCGGGGAACCCGTCCCGGAGCATGGCCAGCCGGCCCGCACACGCCGGCCAGCCGCCCCGCGCACGCCGCTCAACCGGACCCGCACACGCCGACCAGGCGCCCCGCGCACGCCGTTCAACCGACCGACACAGACCGCTCAGCCGACCAGCACCCGCCGCTCAGCCGACCCGTGCCCGCAGCAGCGGGACCATCATCTGGTCGATCATCTCCTGGAGATCCAGATCGCTCCATTCGCTCGCGCACATCTTGGAGCGATACATCATCATCGCCGGCACGGCGTCGAAGACATACGAGTTCGAGGCGTCGGGGCGCACCTCTCCTCGCGCGATACCGCGGTGGACGACCTCGCGGAGCAGACGCAGGGTAGGTTCGACGACCCCGCCGATGATCACCTGACTGAAGCGCTCGGCCTGCGTCACATCGCATTCGTGAAGCACTGAGCGAAGCGCGATCCCCGGCGGCGAGAACATCGCCGCGCGTACACGTCGGCACACCTCCAGGAGGTCCTCCCGGACGCCGCCGAGGTCGGGAGCCTCCGTCAGGTCCGGCAGTCCGGCCTGGAGCGCGTCCGCGACCAGGTCCTCCTTGGACGGCCAGCGGCGGTAGACCGCGGCCTTGCCGGTCTGGGCGCGCGCGGCCACGCCCTCCATCGTGAGGCCGTTCCAGCCGACCGCGCCGAGCTGTTCCAGCGCGGCTTCCAGGATCGCGCGCTCGAGCACGGCACCGCGCCGGCGCGAGGAGGGCGCCTGAGCGGGGGCGGCCGTCCAACGCGAAGTAACCATCAGAGTGTCTCCGTCGTACAGGGGAGCGGAATTCGGGGAGGTTCGGGCTTTTCGTGCGAATCGGTCCATCGGGTTGACGATGTCGGGCAGCGACTTCAGTGAACGCTTGCGTTCACTGACGGGGACTCACTACCGTTGACGCGAAAGTGAACGCGAGCGTTCACTAACGCACTTGTGGGGGAAGCACAGTGACGACCTCTCAGTTGATTCAGGACACCAAACCAGGTGCGGCACGCCGGGACGGGCATCCCGGCATCGCGCTCACCGTCATCGCGGCCTGCCAACTCATGGTGGTACTCGACGCGACGATTGTGAACATCGCGCTCCCGCACATTCAAGACGCCCTCGACTTCAGTACGACGGACCTGACCTGGGTGGTCAGTTCGTACACCCTCACCTTCGGCGGCCTGCTGCTTCTCGGCGCGCGGGCCGGTGACATCCTCGGCCGGCGCCGGGTCTTCATGACCGGCATCCTGCTGTTCACGTTCGCCTCGCTGCTCGGCGGACTCGCCCAGGAACCCTGGCAGTTGCTGGCGGCGCGCGCCCTGCAGGGCGTCGGTGGCGCGATCGCCTCGCCGACATCTCTGGCCCTGATCACGACCACGTTCCCCGAAGGCCCCGAGCGGAACCGGGCGTTCGCCGTCTTCGCGACGGTCTCGGCGGGCGGTGGAGCCATCGGTCTGCTCGCCGGAGGCATGCTCACGGAGTGGCTCGACTGGCGGTGGGTCCTGTTCGTCAACGTACCCATCGGCATCCTGATCGCCGTCCTCGCGCCGATGTACATCAACGAGTCCCGACGCCACCCAGGACGCTTCGACGTCGTGGGGGCGCTCACTTCGACGGCCGGCATGGCGTCGCTGGTGTACGGCTTCATCCGCGCCGCGGAGAACGGCTGGCGGGACAGCCTCACGATCGGGTCGTTCGGCGCGGCCGTGGCCCTGTTGCTGGCCTTCGGCCTCGTCGAGACGCGGGCGAAGGAGCCCATCACCCCGTTGCGGATGTTCGCCGACCGCAACCGTTCGGGCACGTATCTGATCATGCTGAGCCTCGCCGCCGCGATGTTCGGGATGTTCTTCTACATCGTGCTCTTCGTGCAGAACGTGCTGGGGTACAGCCCGATCTCGGCCGGTGTCGCCTTCCTTCCGGTGACGGTCGCCATCGCGGTCGGCGCGGGTCTTTCGCAGCGGTTCCTGCCGGTGCTCGGCCCCAAGCCGTTCATGGTCACCGGCTCGACACTCGTCGCCCTCGGACTCGGCTGGCTGACCTTCATCAGCCCGGACGACTCGTACGCGGGCGGAGTCCTCGGCCCGATGCTGCTGTTCGGCTTCGGCATGGGCCTGAACTTCGTGACACTGACGGTGACCGCGGTCTCCGGTGTCGCCCAGCACGAGGCGGGCGCGGCCTCGGGTCTGCTCAACGTCACCCAGCAGGTGGGTGGTTCGCTCGGTCTGTCCATCCTCACCACGGTCTTCGGTTCGGCCGCCCGCGACGAGGCGAAGACGCAGATGCCGAAGTTCCTGGCGGACGGCTCGGCCGAGCAGAAGGCGCAGTTCGCCAAGACCCATCAGCTACCTGCCCCTTGGGGCCATGACGTGCTCGCCCACGGCATCTCGACCGCCTTCGTGCCGGCCGCGGCGATGGCACTGCTCGCCCTGATCACCGCGACGCTGGTGATCAGGGTCCGCAAGAGCGATCTGGAAGCCCTGTCCGGCACGGCGGGGGCCGCCGCCGGCTGAGGACGGAACCGCGGAGAGCCGGGCCGGGGATCCGGGGGATCCCCGGCCCACCACCACGGTCCGGTCGGCCGTCCGCGTTGCGCGGCCGGGGCCGGCACCCTGCCGAGGCAGCACAGGGGCCTTGGCACGTAGCCCCTCCGGTTCGCGGCACCTCCCGGCAGACCGGCGCACCGGCACCCGACGGCGGGCGCGGGCGCGAGCCCGGTCAGCCGGTCTGCCGGGTCAGCCGGTCAGCCGGTCAGCCGGTCAGCCGGTCAGCCGGTCAGCCGGTCAGCGAACATGCCGCGCGCGCCGGACGCCTCGCCCCGGAACACGCCGACGGGAAGCCGCTCATCGGTAGGTGAGGACGTCCACCAACTTGCTGCACACGCTCCAGTCGGTGGACGCGGTCGGCGGGCGGTCGCGGAGGATGTCCCGGGCTCGGACCTCGCCCCAACTGGTCGCGTACCAAGGGGCGTCGTCCTTGCCCAGGTCGTCGGCGATCGACTTCAGCACGCAGGAACGCATCGGCTCCTTGAGCTTGTCGAGGGCGGGTACGGCGTCGGCCGACAGGTCGCGGGCGTACAGAAGGTCGAACTTGCCCGTGTCCTCGTACCGCTGGACGTTGCGCTCGGCGATCAGGCTGTCGGGCGACATCAGCCCGAACGCGAGCACACCCGCCGCCGCACTGGCCGCGACGGCGCGGGGCAGCCAGCGGGCTCCCCACACACCGGCCGCCATGATGAGCACGATGACCAGGCCCAGCCACAGCTCACCGGCCAGCACCGACACTCTCAGCCGCGTCAGCCCATAAGCCTCCACATACATGTCCATACGTCGCACAGCGGACGCCACGACAACGAGCGCCAGGGCGCAGAGAGTTCCCAGCACACCCCGCACCAGCTTGCGGTCGCTCGCGCCGTCCCGGGGCGCCCAGCGCAGCGCGAACACCACGACGAGCAGGGTCAGCAGCGTGACGAGCAGCAACTGCCAGAAGCCCTGGCGGGCGTACTCGGAGTACGTCTGGCCGGTCTTCTTCAGTACGGCGTCGTAGCCGCCGAAGAGAACGGCGAGCTGGACGGCGTTGAAGGCCGCGAAGAGCGCGGTGAGCACGATCAGCGGCAGGGCCCACTCGACGCGGTTGCGCGGGCGTCCTGCGGGCACCGCGACCCGGTCCCACCGCACCGGCGCGGCCGCCGTGTGGGCCACGGCCAGCGCTCCGACCAGGCCGAACAGCAGCAGCACCACGCGCCACGGTCCACCGGCGACCGAGGTGTCCGGTACCAGATCGCCGAGCAGGTTGGCGAAGGCGGAGTCGGCCCCGGCGAACAACCCCCCGAAGACCAGCAGCAGGACCGCGCTCACCACGAACGCGCGCAGCCCGACACCCACACTGCGACGGGCACCGCCGAATCGTTCCCGCAGCCCGCGCCAGCCCCAGGCGGGGCCAGTGACCAAGGAGTTGAACACGCCGATGGGGCCCAGCAGAACCGCGGGCCAGGTGCGTCCGCCGTTCAGCGCGAGCGAACCGAGCGCGATCGCCGTCACGACGGCGAGGAGCGAAGGCCAGTCCGCGTCGCGCAGAGCGGGCACCGCCAGCAGGCCGATACCGCCTATGCCCCAGACCAGGCTCCACGCGCGCGTGGAGCGTCCCGCGGCCCGGCCCGAGAAGTACGCGGCGAGCGCGGCGGGGAGGGCGACCAGCAGGAGGTTGATCGCCAGACCGCCGTCGAGGAGCAGCATGCTCAGCACCCCGGTCGCGAGCACGGCCCACAGCGTGGGCGTACGGACCGGGGCGGGCGGCGTGAACGGGAGGCCGGCCGACCAGGCACCGGGGGCGGGTGACGGGCGTGCCGGGCCGGTGCTTCCGTGGATCGGCCGAGCGGCCTGCACCTGCGGCTTGAGGCCTCCGTCGGCCGTTCCGGCAGCCGGCGCCTGGGGCTTCCCATCCCCGCCGGCCGCTCCGGCCGCCCGCACCCCGGGCTTCCCATCCCCGCCGGCCCCTCCGGCCACATGCACCCCAGGCTTCACATCCCCGCCGGCCCCTCCGGCTGCCCGAGCCCCGGGCTTAACACCTCCGTCACGCCCCCGCGTCGCCTGCGCCACGGGCTCGGCCTCGCCACCCCCCGGTGCGGCCGCCTTCACCGTGGTGCCGGGTTCGGGGTTCGGTCGCTCCGTGGTCTCCGGCGCGGCCGGAACTCCGGAGTCCTCCGGCTCCGATGCCTCCGGTAGCCGAGACTCGGCGTCCGGAATCTCCGTGCTCGCCTTGGGACTCTTCAGCGGCGCCGAGGCCTCGTCTCCGGGCTCGGGCGTGGACGGTATGTCGGACAAGGGATCCCCTCCCAGCCGGTCGCCGGGCAGCCCACGTCGCGCCACCGCGGCGGGAAGGCTGCCGACCGGCGTCTCGTCGGCACACGCCCGCCATGATCAACGGGCGGGCGTGGCGCACAGGGTATCCACGGGCACGGCCGCCAAGAACGGGGCCGCACGGCTGTAGCAAGCCTGTGACACGGGCCGGGCACCGGGCCCCCGAGGCCGAGCCGAGGCAACTGCCTCCCGGGGCGCTCCGAGGCCTCTACGGGCTCGGCCCGAGCCTCCACCACCTCGCCCGGGGCCGCGCCCACGTGCCGACCGCGGCTGCAACGGCCCGGGAACCCCCTGACGTCCGCCCTACGCGTCGCCGTCCGGGCGCCCGGACGCGAGCCCCGGCAGCCAGCCCGGCAGCGCCTCCGTGGCTTCCAGCCATGCCCCGGGGGGCGCTCCGGCCTTCCCGGAGGCGACCACACCGCCCACGATGGAGCAGGTCGTGTCCACGTCGCCGCCGACCTGGGCGGTGACCCAGAAGCCCTCTTCGTAGTCACCGAGGGCACGGGCGGCCGACCAGAGGGCGAAGGGGACGGTGTCGTGAGCCGACGTACGCCGTCCGCAGCCCAGCACGGCGGCCACGGTCCCGGCGTCTCCGTAGTCGAGCATGTCCCGGGCGCGCCGCAGCCCGGCGCCCACCGCGCTGCGCGGTACGAGCGCGATCACGCCGTCGAGCAGGGCCTCGGCGCTCGGCGGGCCCGCCGGATCGGCGGCCAGTGCGGCGGCCGCGGCGACGGCCATGGCACCGACCACGGCCTCACGGTGCTGGTGCGTGGGATAGGCGGAGATCTCCGCCTGGTGGGTCGCCTGCTCCGGATCGTCGGCGTACCAGGCGCCCAGGGGGGCGATCCGCATCGCGGCGCCGTTGCCCCAGGAGCCCTGGCCTTTGAAGAGGGCCGCCGCAAGCTCCCGCCAGTCGCCGCCCTCCCGGACCAGCCGCAGCAGCCGGTTGACCGCCGGGCCGTACCCCCGGTCGAAGTCGTGGTGCTCGGCGAAGGAGCGGGCCAGTTCGTCCTGGTCGATGCGGTGGTGGGTGGCCAGAACCGCGACTACGGAGCAGGTCATCTCGGTGTCGTCGGTCCACTGCCAGGGTCGCGGCGGCAGCTCTCGGCGCTTCAGCAGCGGATAGTTCGCGGGCACGAAGAACTGTGAGCCCAGCGCGTCCCCCACCGCGAGTCCGCGCAGGCTGGCGAGGGCGCGCTCGAAGCGCCCGTCGGGAGAGGAGTCAGCGATCATCGCCCTGCCACTCTATCCGGTGGCTCCGTACGATTCCGGATCACGCCACTGCTCGAAGGGACGGTCGAGGGTGTATCTGCCGTCCTCCCCCAGAACGAGCATCCTCATCTCTCCGTTCCCAGGGTTGGAGAGCGACTCGAACTCGGCGACCGTCCAGTGGAACCAGCGCATGCAGAACAGCCGCATGGCCAGGCCATGGGTCACCAGGAGCACGTTCGGCGGATGGTCGGGGGCCTCGAAGCTGCGGTACAGGCTCTCCAGGAAGCCACCGACCCGGTCGTACACATCGGCACCGGACTCGCCTTGCGCGAACCGGTAGAAGAAGTGCCCGTACGCGTCGCGGTACGCCTTCTGCAGACGTACGTCGTCACAGTCCTGCCAGTTGCCCCAGTCCTGCTCCCGCAGGCGCGGCTCCTCGCGCACCCGGACGAGCCCGGGGTCCAGGTGAAAGGCGCGGAGCGTCTCGTGGGTGCGGCGGTACGGGGAGACGTAAACGCTTACCTGCTCCCCGCCGAAGATCTCGCGCAGCCGTTTGCCGGTGTTCTCCGCCTGCTGCCACCCCGTCTCGGTGAGCGCCAGAGCGTGGTCGGGCTCGCGTTCGTACACGGTGTCATCGGCATTGCCCACCGACTCGCCGTGCCGGACAAGGACGATGCGCCGTGGTCGTGCCATGCCAAGACCCTAGATCGTGTCGGCACTGTTCGAGCAGTCGTACGGGCCGCATACGGCACAGGTCACACCGTTCCCGCAGATCGTGATGCCCGGCGGAGGGGTGCCGTCAGACGATCCAGCCCGGTTCGAGCTGCACGATGTCGCCCGCGAGGGCGGCTATGTCGGCCTCGATCTGGGCGCGCAGCGCCAGCCTCTCCACCCGCTCGGCACGGTACTTGCCGTGCTCGGCGGCCGACTGCCACATGGACAGGACCATGAACTCGCTGCCGGGCGCCTCCCCGAACATACCCCGCACCATGCCGGGGGAACCGGCCATCGCGGGGTTCCAGACCTTCTCCTGCATGAGCGCGAAGTGCTCGGCGCGGTCCTCGTGGACACGGCAGTGCGCGACCCGGACCACATCGGAGTCCGTGAAACGCGGCTCGAAGCCGGTCTTCACGTCGAAGCGGTAGTCGAACAGCTTGACCTGGGAGTCCTTGAACGTGCCCGACTGCGCGGCGGCGAGCCGGTCATGGGACCGGGCCATGAAGGAGTCGTAGAAGGCACGGCTCTCCCAGAAGGAGAAGATGTGCGCGACGCCGGACCGCCCGACACTCCATCCTCCGCCCTGTCCCCGGAATCCCGGCTCCCCCAGAAGCCCCGCCCACTTTCGCTGCCCCCGCTCGAAACCGCGGCGATCGACCACGGTGCAGCGAATCCACTTGACCAGCACCGCGCCATCGTAAGGCCCCGGAACGTGGCGCCGGTCACGCTCCGGGCCTGTGGATCCGGGCGAGTGCCCCGGCGCGCGTGGCACGATGGACAACCGGCCCTACTCTCAGAGGAGTTGGTCCGGCGACTGTCGGGGCACGGGGAGGGGACATCCGGTGAACGGTCTCAACAAGGGTATCCGCAAGGTCGAGTTGGCGATCAAGTGGGATCCCAGTCCGGTAGGCGAGCCCGCGACCGATCTCGACATCATCGCGGCGACGTATCTGGCGTCCGCGCCGCAGGGAAATCCGGCCTATGTCGTGTACTTCGGCAGCCGTTCGCCGGACGGCACCATCTATCTGAACCGCGACAGCAAGGACGGCAAGGGCTTCGGCTGGGACGAGGTGATGACCCTGGAGCTCGACCGCCTGGACAGCCGTTACGCGCGCGTGGTCGTCGGTGTCCTCATCCAGCAGCGCACCGAAGCGAGGACCTTCGTCGGTGTCCTCAACCCCGGCTTCCGCCTGCGTGAGGGGTACACCGTCCTGACGGAGGGCGACTTCGGCGACGTGCTGGGCGCGACGGCCGCGACCATCGGGGAGTTCGTTCGCGACCACTCCGGGGAGTGGACGTTCCAGGCGGCCATCCACGGCTTCGACACCGACCCCGCGACTTTCGCGAGGGTCATGGGCAGCCCGCAGGAGGCGTGAGGCACAGCGCGGCGTCCTCGTTCCGGAGCCGCGCCGCCCTCCGGCCGTGGGTCCCGTCGGTGTGCGCTCAGCCGTTCTTCCAGCCCGGGATGGTCGGCAGCACCGTCTCGGCGACGCGGAAGAGCGCCGCGTCATCGGGCGTGACGTCGTCCTGACGCCAGATGGCGATCTCGAACGAACCGCCGCCGTCCTTCGCGTCCCTGGCGACCAGCAGACTGCGGGCGATACCGCCGGGGCCGGTCTCGGCCTTGCCGGAACCGAAGGTGAAGGCGATCGTCCGGTCCGAGGAGAGGACCGCGGGGTGGCCCAGGATCTGCCTCGGTTCGGCCGACGGCAGCAGGGCGAGATCCTGGGCGACGGAGAACTGGTCGTCGGAGGCCGACAGCTTCACGGAGTAGGTCTTCAGGATGACGGTCGCTTCGGGGGTGGCGATCTTGGTGCCACCGTCGAGGGTGATCACACTGTCGTTGCCGTCGGCCGTCTGCGCGTGCTCGTCGGGCGTCCCGAGGAGGGCCGGCAGGTCCGCGCGGTTCAGCGCCCGGCACAGCTGGGCCCCGGAGACACGCTTCGCCGGCCGGGTGTTCTGTCCCTTGGAGCAGGTGGCCGGTTCATCGGCGTTGTTCTGCGGAAGTACCCGCGACAGTCCCCATATGCCTCCTGTGACGCCCGCGACCAGCACCACCGCCGCGACCGCCTGGACCCCCGCGCCCAGGCCCTTCTTCGATCCGGCCATCTCGTCGGCCATGTCCCCCGCCCTCCCCATCGCGCTCCTTGCGCGCTGAGGGAGACTAGCCGTTGATCGTTTCGTGGGACACCCGAATTCCGCCGATGCCCGGACCGTCGCACCGCCGGACGCGCACCCCCGGGTGACGCCCCGCACGACGGGCCCTCCTCCGGGCACGACGGCCCGGGGCCGCCCCACGCCGAGGGCGGTGGAGCCGACTACGACTCCACCGCCCTGACCAGCTATTTCACGCCCGACAGGCGCTCGGCGTCAGCTGCAACCGCTCGTCGAACCGCAACCCTCGCAGATGTAGCAGGACCCGGCCCGCTGCATCTTCGTGCCGCAGGAGAAGCAGAGCGGGGCGTCGGCCTGGATGCCCAGCTGCATCTCCACCAGCTCGGCGCTGGTGTGGACCTGCCTCGGGGCGGGCTCGGCCGCGACGACCTCGGCCTTGGGAGCGGCGACGGCCTTCAGCTCCTGCGCGAGGGGCGCGGACTGGGCCAGGCCCTCGACGTCGACCTCGTCGTCGGAGGGTTCGTAGGAGCCCGTCTCCAGGTGCCGCTGGCGCTCCTCGGCGGAGTGGATGCCGAGCGCGGAGCGCGTCTCGAAGGGCAGGAAGTCCAGCGCCAGGCGGCGGAAGATGTAGTCGACGATCGACTGCGCCATCCGCACGTCCGGGTCGTCCGTCATGCCGGCCGGCTCGAAGCGCATGTTGGTGAACTTCGAGACGTACGTCTCCAGGGGTACGCCGTACTGCAGACCGACCGAGACGGCGATCGAGAAGGCGTCCATCATGCCCGCGAGGGTGGAACCCTGCTTCGACATCTTCAGGAAGACCTCGCCGAGACCGTCGTCCGGGTAGGAGTTGGCAGTCATGTAGCCCTCGGCGCCGCCCACCGTGAAGGAGGTGGTGATGCCGGGACGGCCCTTGGGCAGACGCTTGCGGACCGGGCGGTACTCGACGACCTTCTCGACCGCGGTACGGATGGTGTCCTCGGCCTTCGCCGTGACCTCCGCCTTCTCCTTCTCCTTGGTCTTGGCGGAGAGGGGCTGGCCGACCTTGCAGTTGTCGCGGTAGATCGCGAGCGCCTTGACGCCCATCTTCCACGCCTCGAAGTAGACCTCTTCGACGTCCTCGACGGTCGCCGTCTCCGGCAGGTTGACCGTCTTGGAGAGCGCGCCGGAGATCCACGGCTGGATCGCGGCCATCATGCGGACGTGGCCCATCGCGGAGATGGAGCGCTCGCCCATGGCGCAGTCGAAGACCTCGTAGTGCTCGTGCTTGAGGCCCGGGGCGTCGACGACATTGCCGTTCTCGGCGATGTGGGCGACGACCGCCTCGATCTGCTCCTCCTGGTAACCCAGGCGGCGCAGGGCCTGCGGCACGGTGCCGTTGACGATCTGCATCGAGCCGCCGCCGACCAGCTTCTTGAACTTGACCAGCGCGAGGTCGGGCTCGAGACCGGTGGTGTCGCAGGACATCGCGAGACCGATGGTGCCGGTGGGGGCGATGACGGAGGCCTGCGCGTTGCGGAATCCGTTCTTCTCGCCGAGGCGGACCACGTCCTGCCAGGCCTCCGTGGCGGCGGCCCAGATCGGGGTGTCCAGGTCGTCGACACGGACGGCCGTGGTGTTGGCGTCGGCGTGCTGCCGCATGACGCGCTGGTGGGGCTGCGCGTTGCGGGCGTAGCCGTCGTACGGGCCCACGACCGCGGCGAGCTCGGCGGAACGCTTGTACGACGTACCCGTCATCAGGGAGGTGATGGCGCCGGCGAGGGCGCGGCCGCCGTCGGAGTCGTACGCGTGGCCGGTCGCCATCAGCAGGGCGCCGAGGTTGGCGTAGCCGATACCGAGCTGACGGAAGGCGCGGGTGTTCTCGCCGATCTTCTGGGTCGGGAAGTCCGCGAAGCAGATGGAGATGTCCATCGCGGTGATGACCAGCTCGACGACCTTGGCGAAGCGCTCGATCTCGAAGGACTGGCGGCCCTTGCCGTCGTCCTTGAGGAACTTCATCAGGTTCAGCGAGGCGAGGTTGCAGGACGTGTTGTCCAGGTGCATGTACTCGCTGCACGGGTTCGAGCCGTTGATACGGCCGGACTCCGGGCACGTGTGCCACTGATTGATCGTGTCGTCGTACTGGATGCCCGGGTCGGCGCAGGCCCAGGCGGCCTCGGCCATCTTGCGGAAGAGCGACTTGGCGTCGACCTCCTCGATGACCTCGCCGGTCATGCGCGAGGTGAGACCGAACGAGCCGCCCGACTCGACGGCCTTCATGAACGTGTCGTTCACGCGGACCGAGTTGTTGGCGTTCTGGTACTGGACGGACGTGATGTCGTCGCCGCCCAGGTCCATGTCGAAGCCCGCGTCACGGAGGGCGCGGATCTTCTCCTCCTCCTTGACCTTGGTCTCGATGAAGTCCTCGATGTCGGGGTGGTCGACGTCGAGGATGACCATCTTGGCCGCGCGGCGGGTGGCGCCGCCCGACTTGATCGTTCCTGCGGAGGCGTCGGCACCGCGCATGAAGGAGACGGGACCCGAGGCGTTGCCGCCCGAGGAGAGGAGCTCCTTGGAGGAGCGGATGCGGGAGAGGTTCAGGCCGGCGCCGGAGCCGCCCTTGAAGATCATGCCCTCTTCCTTGTACCAGTCGAGGATCGACTCCATGGAGTCGTCGACGGCCAGGATGAAGCAGGCGGACACCTGCTGGGGCTGCGGGGTCCCGACGTTGAACCAGACCGGGCTGTTGAAGCTGAAGATCTGGTGCACGAGGGCGTACGCCAGCTCGTGCTCGAAGATCTCGGCGTCGGCGGGCGAGGAGAAGTACTTGAAGTCCTCGCCGGCCTTCCGGTACGTCTTCACGATGCGGTCGATGAGCTGCTTGAGGCTCACCTCGCGCTGCGGGGTGCCCACGGCACCGCGGAAGTACTTGCTGGTGACGATGTTGACCGCGTTCACCGACCAGAAGCCGGGGAACTCGACGCCACGCTGCTCGAAGTTGACCGAGCCGTCGCGCCAGTTGGTCATGACGACGTCACGGCGCTCCCACTCCACCTCGTCGTACGGGTGCACGCCGGGGGTGGTGTGAATGCGCTCGATGCGCAGTCCCTTGCTGGCCTTGGTTCCGCTCTTTGCGCGGGAACCTCGTGCCGGACCGCTCGCCGTCTCTGTCATTGCCGCCTCCCAGTAACAGCTAAAACGCGCTGAAGTGCCACGAACTTCCCGTGGCACCGTCTGTGTCTGATGCCGCGGGTGCCGTTGGTACGGCCTGACGCAGCAGGTCTGTGGTCGCCGCCCGCGGGCGGGGCCGGACGCCCCTCAGGGGCCGCCCCGCGGTCAGTCGGCGGCGGTGGCGGGCACCGGAACCTCGACGGTTCCGCCGCGCCCGCGGTCGGTCTTTTGGGGCACCACGTCCGGGTCGTCGTCGTCGACGACGGCGGGGCGCTGATCCACCTGCCTGAGTTCCGCGATGGCGGCTTCGAAGTCGTCGAGCGAGTCGAAGGCCCGGTACACGGACGCGAACCTCATGTAGGCCACGAGGTCGAGTTCCTGCAAGGGTCCGAGTATGGCCAGCCCCACGTCGTGGGTGGTCAGTTCGGCGCTTCCGGTGGCTCGCACGGCCTCTTCGACCCGCTGGCCGAGCTGGGCGAGCGCGTCCTCGGTGACGGGCCGCCCCTGGCAGGCCTTGCGCACGCCGTTGATGACCTTGATCCGGCTGAAGGGCTCGGTCACACCGGAGCGCTTCACCACCATCAGCGAGCACGTCTCCACGGTCGTGAAACGACGGGAGCAGTCGGGGCACTGGCGGCGCCTGCGGATCGACGTGCCGTCGTCGGTCGTACGACTGTCGACGACGCGGCTGTCCGGGTGCCTGCAGAAGGGGCAGTGCACGGCTCCAACCCTCCTTCACAGCGCGACTCAGGGACCTCGTGGGACCTCACCGGCCCCTCGAAGCAGCCTCAAGCATAGGCGATACCCGGGGGTCCGAAGACCCGGGGGACCACAACTTCTGGGATGCCACCGAAATCCAACCACTAGATGTGGGGATCGGCCCGTGAAATCACCCACGACGCGCGTGTCGTACACGTAAGGGCACGTGCCGCACAGGCATACCCATCCCGGACACACGGGGATAGCGTGGTCGGCGCACGGAAGGGGGCCGGTTCCCGGCCGGTCGGCCATCGGATGGCAGACTGGGCGGCGGCCCAGGTCAGTCGGCACGACCGCCGCCTCCGGCGCTGAAGGGTACAGCAATAAGCCCTTTTGTCCGCCAGGCGCGTCGCCAGCCATACACCCAGACACATGCTCACGTCAGGCAATTCGCGTTTTTTCACTCGAACGTGTGTTTGGCGCAACCTTTCGAAAGCAACTACCGTTGTCCAGCAGGGAGACCATCGAGAGGGGCCGACGTGACCACCACCGCAGACAGCGCCACCATCACCGCCCAGGACCGCTCCCAGGGCCGACTCGAGCCGGTGCATGTGATGAACGAAGCCGCGAATCATGAGGGGCCCAAGCGCTCCCTGCCTGGCCGACCTCCAGGCATCCGGGCCGACAGCTCGGGACTGACGGACCGGCAACGCCGGGTGATCGAGGTGATCCGGGACTCCGTGCAGCGGCGCGGCTACCCGCCGTCGATGCGGGAGATCGGGCAGGCCGTCGGCCTTTCCAGCACCTCCTCGGTCGCGCATCAGTTGATGGCACTGGAGCGCAAGGGCTTCCTGCGGCGAGACCCGCACCGCCCGCGCGCGTACGAGGTGCGGGGATCCGACCAGTCCTCGGTGCAGCCGACGGACACCGCCGGAAAGCCGGCCGCGTCCTATGTACCGCTCGTCGGCCGCATCGCCGCCGGTGGCCCGATCCTCGCCGAGGAATCGGTCGAGGACGTTTTCCCTCTCCCACGCCAGCTGGTCGGCGACGGAGAGCTGTTCGTCCTGAAGGTCGTCGGTGACTCGATGATCGAGGCCGCCATCTGTGACGGGGACTGGGTGACGGTCCGCCGCCAGCCGGTCGCCGAGAACGGCGACATCGTCGCCGCGATGCTGGACGGCGAGGCCACGGTGAAGCGCTTCAAGCGCGAGGACGGGCACGTGTGGCTGCTGCCGCACAACTCGGCCTACCAGCCGATTCCCGGCGACGAGGCGACCATCCTCGGGAAGGTCGTCGCCGTACTGCGCCGGGTGTGACACCGCGATGGGCGGACTCCCGCCCCCGCCCCTGACCGGGCCCCGGAACCAACTGCGCCGGTTCCGGGGTCCTGTGCGTTATCTGGCCGGGGGCCTTCACCGGGCTCCACTGGTCCTTCGATCGTGGGGTGCCGGTGTTCCATACGCCGCTGCCGCATAGGCACGGAGCCAGGGGCTCCACGCGGCTGGTGGGCATGGGGCTCGGGCTCGGTGCGGCTTCCGGGCACGAAGCCCCCAGGACTTCATGCGGCTCATGGGCATGGGGCTGCGGGGCTTCATGCGGCTCGTGGGCATGGGGCTGGGGCTTCATGCGGCTTCTGAGCGCGAGGCCCAGGGCTCCATGCGGATCGTGGGCATGGAGCTCGGGCTCCGTGCGGCTTCCGGGCATGGGGCTCAAGGTTTCGCGCGGCCGGTGGGCATGGGGCTGGGGCTCCGTGCGGCTTCCGAGCACGAGGCCCAGGGCCTCACGCGGCTTCCGGGTATAGGGCTCAAGGCTTCGCGCGGCTTCCGGGTATGGGACTCAAGGCTTCGCGCGGCTTCCGGGTATGGGGCTCAAGGCTTCGCGCGGGTCGTGGGCACGGGGTTCACGCTCCTTGGGACTCCCGGGCAGGAGGCCCAAGGCTTCACGTGACTCGTGAGCGCGGGGCTGGGGCTTTGTGTGGCTCGTGTGTCAGGTTCAGGGCGCGGGCCGGACCTTGGTGCTACGTGTCCTCCGGGTCATTCGCGGGCTCGGCTGTCTGCGCTGACGTCTCCTCGATCGCCCTCGCCTTCTCGTCGATCGCGGCGAGGGATCTGCGGACCTGGTGGGGGTCCGTGGTGGACCAGAAGTCGGGGAGCGAGGCCTTCAGATAGCTGCCGTAGCGAGCCGTGGCCAGACGCTGGTCGAGTACGGCGACCACGCCCCGGTCGCCCGAGGCTCGTACGAGACGGCCGGCGCCCTGGGCCATGAGGAGTGCGGCGTGCGTGGCGGCGACGGCCATGAAGCCGTTGCCCCCGTTGTCCTCGACCGCCTTCTGGCGGGCGCTCATCAGCGGGTCGTCCGGACGCGGGAACGGGATCTTGTCCATGACGACGAGCTGACAGCTGGGGCCCGGCACGTCCACGCCCTGCCAGAGCGAGAGCGTGCCGAAGAGGCAGGTCTTCGGGTCGGCCGCGAAGTTCTTGATCAGCTCGCCGAGGGTCTCCTCGCCCTGGAGAAGGATCGGGAACTCGGGGATGCGGGTCCGCAACTCCTCTGCCGCGAGCTGGGCCGCGCGCATCGAGGAGAACAGGCCGAGGGTGCGACCGCCGGCGGCCTGGATCAGCTCGGTGAGCTCGTCGAGCATGTCACCGCGGTCGGCGTCCCGCGCGGGGCGCGACAGATGCTTGGCGACGTAGAGAATGCCCTGCCTGGGGTAGTCGAAGGGCGAGCCGACGTCGATGCCCTTCCACTGGGGAAGGTCCTCGCCCTCCGTGCCTTCCGGGGCGAGCCCCATCGACGCTCCCACGCCGTTGAAGTCGCCGCCGAGCTTGAGGGTGGCCGACGTCAGGACGACGGAGCGGTCGGCGAAGAGCTTCTCCCTGAGGAGACCGGACACGTTCATCGGAGCGACCCGGAGTGAGGCTCCGAAGCGGTCGTGACGTTCGTACCAGACGACGTCCCATTCGGAGCCGTTGGCGATGCGCTCCGCCACGGCGTGCACGGCCTCGACGGACGCCAGCGCCTGCTTGCGTACGGCGTCCTCGTCCTGGACGGACTTGTCGCGGGTGGAGCCGATGGCCGTGATCACCGTGCGGGCGGCGTCACGCAGCGCCATCAGCGCGTACCCGAGGTCCTCCGGGATCTCCTCCAGGCGTCCCGGCAGAGCCAGCTCCATCAGGCGCTCGAAGCCCTCGGCGGCGGTCTGGAGCTGGTCGGCGGCCTTCTCGTTGGCGAGCTTCGCGGCGCGTCGCACCGCGCGGTTGACCTGCCCGGGCGTGAGCTCGCCGGTGGCGACTCCGGTGACCCTGGAGACCAGCTCGTGCGCCTCGTCGACGATCAGCACCTCGTGCGGCGGAAGGACCGGCGCGCCCTCGATGGCGTCGATCGCGAGCAGCGCGTGATTGGTGACGACGACCTCGGCGAGCTTGGCCCGCTCGCGGGCCATCTCGGCGAAGCACTCCGCTCCGTAGGCGCATTTGGTGGCGCCGAGACACTCCCGGGACGACACGGACACCTGGCCCCAGGCCCGGTCGGAGACACCGGGCGTGAGGTCGTCGCGGTCACCGGTCTCGGTCCCGTCCGACCAGTCGCGCAGCCGCAGCAGGTGCTGCCCCAGCTTGCTGGTCGGCGCGGCCGCCTCGAACTGGTCGAAGAGGCCCTCTTCCTCGTCCTGAGGCACGCCCTCGTGCAGGCGGTGCAGGCACAGGTAGTTCGACCGGCCCTTCAGCATCGCGAATTCGGGGCGGCGGCGCAGCAGCGGGTGCAGCGCGTCGACCGTGCGCGGCAGGTCCCGCTCCACGAGCTGGCGCTGGAGCGCCAGGGTGGCGGTCGCCACGACGACCCGCTCCCCGTGCGCGAGGGCGGGCACCAGGTAACCGAGCGACTTTCCGGTACCGGTGCCCGCCTGCACCAGCAGGTGGGAACTGTCGTCGATGGCACCGGCGACGGCTTCGGCCATCGTCACCTGGCCGGGGCGCTCCGTACCGCCCACGGCGGTGACGGCAGCATGCAGGAGTTCGGGGAGTGAGGGCTTTGTCATAGCGATGCCAGCCTACGGGGCGCCACTGACAACCGAGCGATCAAGGCCGGAACCGAAGACATGATCAAGCCGGGCGCGGGCCGGGGGATCACGGCTGGTGGAGGGGGTTCGGGACGGTGCCGTGGACGACCGCGTGCGGGCGCGCCGGACGGTCGCGGTAGCCGTCCATATGCAGCCGGTTGCGGTTCAGGCACAGCCGCTCGATACGGGGAGTGAGCAGGTCGAACATCTCGTGGCGGTCCTTGAGCTCGGGAAATCGGGTCTGGTGGCGGATGATCTCCCCTCGTACGAGGGACCAGAATTCATCTTCGGGAACGCCCAGTTGCTCCTCGCAGAGCGGCGCGAGGTAGCGGAACACTCCTACGAAGAGCGCGGAGTGGATGAACTGGATCAGGAAGGCCGGCGGCTCGGCCAGCAGGACCCGCCGTACCTCGTCCGGCATGGAGGCGTGCTCGGGCAGGGGCTCCGCACTCACGTTGATGTCGTCCACGAAGTCCTTCATGGCGAGCCGCACCGGCACGTCATGGTCGTCGAAGACAACGATCACGTTCTCGCCATGTGGGTTGAACACAGTGCCGTACCGGTACAGAAAGTGCAGCAGCGGTGGCAGGAGCACGGCGAAGAGCCGGCGCAGCCAGGATCTCGGCGCGAGTCCGGAGCGGGCGACCAGCTGGGCGGAGAAGGAACGGCCCTCCCGGTCGGTGTGCAGCAGTGCCGCCAGGGTGCGGGCGCGTTCGCCGGGGGCCAGGTGGCGGGAGAGCGGCTCACGCCAGATCGCCCCGAGCAGTTCCCTGTACTGGTAGGGCACCTCGGGGAGGGAGTCGTACACCGGATGCCCGACGGTCACCGAGGCGACCTCGCCGAGCAGGATCACCCCGCAGGTGTCCCGCAGGAACGGGTCGGCGGCGCGCAGGGCGTGCATCCAGGTGGTGACGGCGGGCGCGGCGAGCGTCCGCCGGGTCGGAAGGCCGCGCCACACCAGGGTGTTGAGGACGGACAGCGGCAGCTTCACGGTGTGCCGGTCCGGGCGGGAGACGTTGAGGAAGGTACGGACGGACTGCTGGGCCAGTCGCAGATCCCCGTCCGAGTGCAGCGGCACGATCGCGTCCGTGGCGATCTGTGCGGCGAAGAGGGGCAGGACGACCTCGTCCCACTGCCAGGGGTGCACGGGCAGGTAGAGGTACGCCTCCGGGGCGAGACCGCGCGCGCGGAGCACCGCGTCGAACGACTCCCGCGTGGCCGGGGCGAGTTCGTGCGCGTACAAGCGGTCGGCGGTGTCCAGGCCGCCGGTACCGCGGTAGGTGGCGAGTCCGGCGTGCACGGCGATCCACGGAAGGGGCGTCGCTCTGCGGGCCTCCGGTGCCCAGTGCCCGGCGTCCCGTGCGGAGAAGCCGAGGCGGCCCTTGTTCAGCACGAGCCATGGGTGGCCGGTCTGGTGGCCCTCCAGTTCCGCGTATCCCAGGTCGGCCAGTTCGGCGGCCGTGAGGGCTTCGTGGTCGAGGCGGGCGTCCGCGGCGAGCGTCGTGCCGAGTTCTCGGATGCCGTGCCCGAGCGTCGCCCCGTCGAGCCCCAGCGTGCCGCGGGCGCGCGTGAGGAAGCCGACGGGGTCACTGAACGGCCGGAGTTCCGCCCCGCTCTCCGTGAGCGTGAGGGAGTCGGGGTCCACCCGCCAACTTCCGTACGCGGTACGGCGTGCGCGGAACGACAGACCGCCGCCCGCGTCGAGACGGACGACATACGGGGCGTCTGCGGCACCCGTGGCCCCGGTACCGCCGGTGGCTCCCGTGACACGAGCGAGGCCCGTGACACCCATGGTCCCGGTGACACCGGTGATGCTCGTGGTCTCGGTGGCGCCCGTGGTGCTCGTGACACCCGCGACACCCTTGATGCTCGTGACCCCCGTGACACCCGTGATGCTCGTGACCCCCGTGGCCGCTGTGGTCCCGACGCCGACCGTGACATCTGTCCTGCCCGGGGCGCCCGTGGCCCCGGTGGCCCCCGCGGCGCTTGTGACACCGGTGGCACCGGTGCCCCCCGTGGTCCCTGTGGTCCCGACGCCGACCGTGACATCCGCCGCGCCCGGGGCGCCCGTGGTCACGGTGGTGCTCGTGGCGCCCGTCGCGCCCGTCGCGCCGGCAGGAGCCGCTTTCGCGGCGGACGCCAGGTCCGGCCGCGTCTGGGGTTCCGGCTCCGGCTCCGGCTCCGGCTCCGGCTCCGGCTCCGGCTCCGGCTCGATGATCCCTTCGTACGCGAACTCGCCGATCATCTTCGCGAGCAGACGGCGGCCGGCCCGCTCCCAGCGGTCTGCGCGCAGTTCGGGCGGGTCGTACAGGGTGGGCGTCTCACGGGCGGCCGGGGTGGCGGAGGGATGCGACACGGAGACTCCTCGGCAGGGAACCGGATCGGTGCGAGCAGTGAACCAAGAGTGACGGCTCTACAACAGATCGCGCAGGGCCCGGTCCCGGATCATGAGGGCCGCCCGCTTGTCGGGCAGATCGACCTCGGCGGCGAACCGGAAACCGGCGCTCAGGAACGCGGACACGGAGGGGGTGTTGCGAAGATCGGGTTCCGCGACGACACGGGCGCACGAGGGACGTTTGTCCAGTACGTGATCGGCGACGGCTCTGAGCAGGGTCGAGCCGAGTCCTCGTCCCCGGTCGGCGACACCGCCGATGAGCAGGTGGATTCCGGTGTCGTGGGGTCGGGCCGGGTAGTGGCGCGCCAAAGGGTCGAGATCCGCGCGATAGATCTCCCAGTAGCTCATCGGGGTGCCGTCCAGCGCCCCGAGGCACGGAACGCTGCGTCCGTCGCCGTCGAACTGCCGGAGCAGATGTTCCTCGACCACGGACTCGGGTCCCGCCAGTTCCCAGAACGCCGCGACGGCGGGGTCGTTCATCCAGCGGTGGAGGAGCGGGAGGTCCCGCTTCGGGCACACGGGGACGAGGTGGAGGACGCCTGCGGGTGTCCTGGCCGGACCCCAGCCGCCGACACGGTCG
Organism: Streptomyces sp. NPDC091209; assembly: GCF_044757755.1. Classification (NCBI taxonomy): domain Bacteria; kingdom Bacillati; phylum Actinomycetota; class Actinomycetes; order Kitasatosporales; family Streptomycetaceae; genus Streptomyces; species Streptomyces sp. NPDC091209. The sequence goes on from NZ_JBIVVR010000019.1 coordinate 88,491, forward strand.
AGCAGGTCGTCCCCGTCCGAAGTGCCGTCCGAAGTCCAGTCCGAAGTCCCGTCTGGTGTTGCGGCCGCGTTCCCGTGCCGGGATTCGGTGTCCCCGGCGAAGAGTGCGAGGAGTTCGTCGGGGATGCGCAGGTCGAGCGTGTCCTCGCAGTCCGTGCCGGCGCCGGGTTCCGAGCCGGTGTCCACGCGGGATCCGGGGCCGGATCCGGGGGCGGGTCGGGTGGCGCGGGCGCTACCGGCGTCGGTGCTCGCATCGGTGGGAGGCACGGCGACGCTCCTCTCGGGAGACGGGGTGGGTCATGTTCCTCAGGAATGAAGGGGGTTGGCGATGGTGACGTAGACGGACTGGGTGTCGACGGGGCCGACGAGTTCGTCGAGGCCGTGCAGCCGGGTGAGCAGGTTGGCCTTGCAGCGCAGGACGGGTGAGTCGAGCAGCAGGGCGGGGAGCGGCGAGCGCAGCCGGGCCGGGCCCGTGGCGACGCCGGCGAGGAAGCGCCGGAACGCGGCGATCAACAGCCTTTCGTCGGCGAGGCGTTGGGAGCCGAACGCGCCGATGAGCCCGAGCACGTTGTTGATGGCGAGGTAGTAGGCGAAGCGTTCGTCGGTGACCTCGTCGGGGACGAAGGTGTCGCTGTGCGCCCCGATGCCGGGCAGCCGGGCGTCCAGTTCCGCCCGCCGGGACTCACGGAAGTAGTAGCCCTGGTTGTCCCGGTAGCGGCCGCCCGCGGGCCAGCCTTCCGCGTCCAGCAGGAGCAGGGTGTTCTGCTGGTGCGCCTCCAGAGCGATGCCCGCCTCGCTGTCCAGCCAGAGCACGGGGCGTACGACCTGTTCGAGATAGCGCAGGAACCACTCCGTGGCGACGGCGCCGCGCGGGCGGCCGGTGCGGGCGGCGAGCCCGGTGACGGTCTCGGTGAGCCGGGACCGCATGAAGGGGCCGCGCTCCGCCGGGTTGTGCGTGCCGAGACGGGCGTACGGACGGGGCGAGACCAGGCCCGCGACGCAGCCGATGTCGTCCGTCGGCCCGAACGGATTGTGGCGGATCATCACGTCCAGCCCGGGGAGCGGGTTGCCGTCCTGGCCGTCGACGGCGAGCCAGGACGGGTCGCGGACGATGTCGAAGCCCGGGTGGACGGCCTGCCACTGCTCGAACAGGCCGCCGCGCAGCAGTCGGTGCACCTCCACGCCGCGGTGGAGCTCCTTGCGGAGGTTCTCACGACGGGAGTTGGTGATGCGCAGGCCCAGCGACAGCTTCAGCATCGCGGGAGCGCCGGAGCGGTAGACCGTGCGGACGGAGGAGGTGGGGTGCCAGGGGGCGCCCCGGGGACCGAGGTCCTGGAGGAGCCCGGCGTCCAGCAGGGCCGCTGTCTCCGGGCGATGCCGGACTTCGCGCATCTGCCAGGGGTGCAGCGGCAGTACGGCGGCGTACCCGTCGGGGAGGGCCGGGCCCGGCCCGGCCAGCCGGACGGTCAGCTGCTCCGCCGTCACGGGACGGCCGCGCTCCGTCCAGGCCGAGTCGGACGCCAGCACCGAGGGGGCGACCGCCATCCAGTGCAGGGGGAAGGAGCCGCGCAACTCCGGTGAGTAGAGGCTGCCTTCCGCGTCGGAGAGACCGTCGCGTCCCTTCGGTGTCGGGTGCAGCGGGTGGCCGAGGAGCAGTGCCTGCTCGGCGGCGAGGAAGAGGTCGGCCGTGTCGGCGGGGTGCTCCCTGCGGTCCCTGATGAACACCGCCGTGCGCCGGACCGAGTCGGCGACGCGGCCGACCAGGTCGGCACTCTCACCGGCCGGGTTGTCCGCGTTCCGGGGATCGGGGTCGCCCGGTGCCGCTCCCGCCCCCTGGTCGGCGGTCGCCGGGTGGCTCGTGTCCACGGCCGGTGCGGCGACGACCGTCTGCCGTGCGAAGAGGGCCGCCACCGTCACCGCGTCGACGGCCGGCGCCCGGCCGGGGGCGTCGGCGAGGCGGGGGAGGCCGAAGCGGTGCCAGCCGGAGGGGGACCAGTGGCGGACGGGAACGAGCAGGGTCGCGGCGCTGGCCGGAAGGGGGACGCGAAGGGTGCCGTCGTCGGGGGCGGGCAGGTTGTTCTCCCGTACCCAGCAGCGCAGCAGGTTCTCGACCGCCGCCGCCTGCGCCGCCGTCCTCGGGTCGGGGTGGTCCAGCAGGTCGAGCAGATCGAGCGGGTCGACGGTGGCCCCGCGCGGCCGTTCGGGCGCCCTGGCCGCTTCCATCTGCCGGGGAACGGACTCCGATCCGGGCAGGTGCGGGACCGGTGTGCCGACGGCCGCTCGCTCGTACGGGGAGGGAGGGCTGTCGGGTGCGGGGGTGGCGTTCACGAGAATTCCTTGCGGGTCGTTCGGGCTCGTACGACGACGAACCGGGGCGGAACCGGGGCTCGTTGGGCTCTTGGCGTTCCTGGGTGGGCCGCCGTCGAGGAGTCGGCGGTGGGGACGGCGGAAGGAAAACCGGCCTGGACGGCAGAGGTGGCACCAGGTCGAGGCCGTCGGACCGTCATCGCGGACCGTCGGCACCCCGTGCCCCGTCCCGCCCGAGCCGCCGGTCCCCCTGTGCCACCGCTCTCACCGCGTCCGCCAGCCGGTCGAGCACGGCGGACGTCTGTTCGTCGCTGATCGTCAGCGGAGGAAGGAGACGCACGACGCTCGAACGGCGGCCCCCGAGTTCCACGATCAGGCCCCGTCGCAGGCACTCCCGCTGGACGGCGGCCGCGAGTTCCGGGGCGGCGGGGCGGGGGCCCTCGGGGGTGGGGCCGTCGGGGGTGGGCTGCGGCGGCCCCTCGGGGGCGACGAGTTCGAGGCCGATCATCAGACCGCGGCCGCGTACGTCACCGACACAGGGGAACTCCGCCGCGAGACCCCGGAGTTGATCCAGCATGCGGGCCCCGACGGTGGCCGCGCGTTCGGCGAGGCCGTGCTCACGTACGTACGCCAGGGTGGCGGTGCCCGCGGCCATGGCCAGTTGGTTGCCGCGGAAGGTGCCGGCGTGGGCGCCGGGCTGCCAGACGTCGAGGTCGTCGCGGTAGACGACGACGGCCAGCGGCAGGCTGCCGCCGATGGCCTTGGACAGGACCATGACGTCCGGGGTGATCCCGCTGTGTTCGACCGCCCAGAACGTCCCCGTCCGGCCCACGCCCGTCTGGACCTCGTCCGCGATCAGCGGGATGGACCGGGCCGCCGTGATCTCACGCATCCGCCTCGTCCAGGTGTCCGGAGCGGGAATGACCCCGCCCTCGCCCTGCACGGGTTCGAAGATCATCCCGGCGGGGACCGGTACGCCCGACTTGGTGTCGTCGAGGAGGGACTCCGTCCAGCGCGCGGCGAGTTCGGCGCCTCGCTCGCCGCCGATGCCGAAGGGGCAGCGGTAGTCCTGCGGGTAGGGCAGGCGCGCGACGCGTACGTCGGTCGCGCCGCCGGAGGCTTCGAGGGCGCCCGCCGTCATCCCGTGGTAGGCGCCGGTGAACGCGAGCATGCCGGTGCGGCCGGTGGCCGCGCGCACCAGCTTGAACGCGGCCTCCACGGCGTCCGTCCCGGCCGGTCCGCAGAACTGGATCCGCGCGCGCTCGGCGAACCGCGGGGGGAGCGTACGGAACAGTTCGGTGGTGAAGGCGTCCTTGACCGGTGTCGCGAGATCCAGGACGTGCAGGGGCGCCCCCGAGTCGAGGACCTTTCTGATCGCCTCCAGGACAACGGGATGGTTGTGCCCGAGGGCCAGGGTCCCCGCTCCGGAGAGGCAGTCGAGATAGCGGCGCCCGTCGGCGCCCTCGATCGTCAGGCCGCGGGCTCGCACCGGAACGATCGGAAGGGCGCGCGCGTAGGTTCGTGCCGCCGATTCGCGCGCCGACTGGCGCCGCAGAATTCCCTCGTGCGCCGTGCGCGCCCGCTCGCTCGCTCCGGCGCCGGCATCCCGCGCCCCTTCCGGTTCCCCTGGCGCCCCCACCGGCACCACCGCTGACTCGGTCACGGCCACGACTTCAGGTCCTCCCGCTGTCCAGAGGCGAGTTGTCAGGGGGTCCGAACGCAGGCGGCAGGCCCCCCGTACGTACCAACGACGTCACACGCGTTGGGAAGCGGGTGAATTCGAGGTTCCTTGCCGGTTCATCACCGCGTTCCTCGCCGGGGTCGAACGGGTGGGCCCTTGATGACGTTCCGTCAGGACAGCAGGTCCGGCGGGCGCGCCCCCCCGTAGCTGAACCGTTGCCGTTCCGTCGGACGTCCCGCACAGCGACCGCATAGTCTTTGATGCCGTTCGGTCGTACCGGACGAACCGCTCAGGCACCCGCAGACGCACCGCACAGTCCCATACGCTCAGGGGGAGTTACTCCATGCGATCCATACGCCCGCCCTTCGCCGCCCGTCGAGGCAGGAGCGCGCGCCGCAGAACGTCCCCTTTCCTGGCCGCCGTCGGCCTCGCCGCGGCCCTCATGCTGACGGCCACCGCCTGCGGCTCGGGCAGTGACACGGCGAGCAGCGTGCCGAGCGTCTCCGCGTCCCAGGACGGTGACGGAAAGATCCAGATCCCGGACGACATCAAGAACAAGCTCAAAGAGCACGGCATCGATGTCGACCAGTGGAAGCACGGCGCCTGGAAGAACTGGGACAAGCGCGAATGGCTGCGCCAGGCCGACGACTTCATCAACCCGATCATCAAGGGCCTGTGGGACCCGGCCCGGATGCGCGGTGCCGACGACCCGGACAAGAACAAGGGCGTCGACGACGCCGATCTGACGGGTGACCAGGGCGTCACCGACCCGGAACCGGCCCCGGTGACGGCGCGGGCCGTGCAGACCTCCTACCACGCCCATGTGCCCGAGGCGGGCAAGGTGTTCTTCGACTCCCCCGAGGGCACGATGGTCTGCTCGGCGACGGTGGTCGAGGACCCGGCGCACCCGGGCAAGTCGAACCTGGTGTGGACCGCGGGCCACTGCGTGCATGCCGGCAAGAAGGGCGGCTGGTACCGCAACATCGCCTTCGTGCCCTCGTACAACGACTCCGGTAGGACGGCGGCGCAGATGCAGAACGCCCCGCGCCAGGAGGTCGCTCCGTACGGCGTCTGGTGGAGCGACTGGGCGCAGACCTCGGACCAGTGGATCGAGCGGGGCGGTTCCACCGGCGGCCAGGGTGCCTCGTACGACTACGCGGTGCTGCACGTGACGCCGGAGAAGGGCAGCGGTGGCAAGTCCCTTGAGGAGACGGTGGGTTCGGCGCTGCCGGTGAACTTCAACGCTCCGGCCGTGCCCAAGGTGTCCAGCATCACGGCGACCGGTTACCCGGCCGCGGCGCCGTTCGACGGCCAGAAGCTGTACCAGTGCACGGACAAGCCGGGACGGCTGTCGGTCGCGCAGGCCGACCCGACGATGTACCGCATCGGCTGCACGATGACCGGCGGCTCCTCGGGCGGCGGCTGGGTGGCCACGGGCTCGGACGGCAAGCCGGCGCTGGTGTCCAACACCTCGATCGGCCCGGTCAAGTTCGGCTGGCTGGCGGGTCCGCGGCTGGGGGACGTGGCCAAGGGCGTGTACGACTCGGTGAGCGCGAAGTTCGCCGGGCGGTGACGCGCACGACGTAGGCGACGTAAGCGACGTAACAGGGTTCGGGCGGACGGCGGTGGAACGGGGCACGGGAACGGCCACCGGCCCACCGCCGTCCGTCCTCGATCGGTCGGGAGATCCGTCCTCGACAGGGCGGGAGATCCGTCCTCGACAGGGCGGGCGCCGTGGCGTGTCGCGTTCGGGCGGTCTCCTCGGAGAGCCGCTCCACGCCCGACCGGCACGAGCGACAGGTCCGACCAGCACAGCGACAGAGCTTCGACCGGGGGGTACACCACCATGCGTTCTTCAGGACGGCGTCGTACGGTCCTCGCCGCCACCGGCCTCTTGGCCGCCCTGGCGCTCACCGCGACCGCGTGCGATTCCGGCGGCGGCCGGGCGAGCGGCGGGTCCACCGCCTCCGCGGCACAGGGGTCGGCGAGCGGCGACGACACGATCAAGATCCCGGACGACATCAAGAACAGGCTCAAAGAGCACGGCATCGATGTCGACCAGTGGAAGCACGGCGCCTGGAAGAACTGGGACAAGGACAAGTGGCTCAGTGAGGCCAAGGACTTCGTCAACCCCGTGATCGACGGGCTGTGGAAGCCCGAGCGGATGAAGTCCGCCAAGGACCCGGCCAAGACGATCTCCGCGCAGGACGCGGCGGCCGAGCAGGGCGTCAGCGACCCGGAACCGGCTCCCGTCGAGGCCCAGGCCGAGAAGACCCCGTACCACGACCACGCGGCGCCGGTCGGGAAGGTCTTCTTCGACTCCCCCGAGGGCTCGATGGTCTGCTCGGGCACGGTCGTCAAAGACGTGAACCACCCCGGCAGGTCCAACCTCGTGTGGACCGCGGGCCACTGCGTGCACGCCGGCAGGAACGGCGGCTGGTACCGCAACATCGCCTTCGTGCCGTCCTACAACGACCAGGGCAGGTCCGCGGGGCAGCTCGGTGGCGCCTCGGCCTCGGAGATCGCGCCGTACGGCCAGTGGTGGGCGGACTGGGCGTCGACCTCCGACCAGTGGATCTCCGGCGGCGACGAGACGGGCGGCGCGGGCGCCCCGTACGACTACGCCGTGCTGCATGTGAAGCCGGAGCACGGCGCCAAGTCGCTGGAGGAGACCGTCGGCAACGCGCTGGACGTGGACTTCTCCGCGCCCTCGGCCCAGGAGGCCGGGACGATGGGCGCCTGGGGCTACCCGGCCGCGCCGCCGTACGACGGACTCAGCATGTTCAAGTGCGTCGACCAGCCGGGCCGCCTCTCGCTGAACCCGGCCCTGCCCTCGATGTACCGCATCGGCTGCACCATGACCGGCGGTTCGTCCGGCGGCGGCTGGTTCCGCGTCGTCGGCGGCAGGACCGAGCTCGTCTCGAACACCTCGATCGGCCCGGCGGGCCACACCTGGCTGGCGGGACCGCAGCTCGGCAGGGGCGCCCAGGCCCTCTACGAGCGGATGAGCAAGGAGTACGACGGCCGGTAGGCACCCACGAACGTACGGTCGGCGCCCGCTCGTGGGCACGCATGTCCAACGGCGAAGGCCCGCCCCTCGGCAGGGGCGGGCCTTCGTGCGTCGGGGCGATCGCGCGGCGAACCGCCGACCGGGGTGCTTACCGGGGTGTTTACCGGAGCGCGGGCGCCGGGACGTACGGTGCGAGGTCCGCCGCCAGCTCCTCGTGGACCCGCAGCTTGAGCAGCGTGCCCTCCCCGGTGTGCTCCTCGGAGAGCACCTCGCCCTCGGTGTGGGCGCGGGCGACCAGCTTGCCGTGCGTGTACGGCACGAGCGCCTCGATCTCGACCGAGGGACGCGGCAGCTCGTTGTCGATCAGCGCGAGCAGTTCGTCCATGCCCTGGCCCGTACGCGCGGAGACCGCGATGGAGCGGGTCTCCATCCGCATCAGCCGCTGGAGAACCAGCGGGTCCGCCGCGTCCGCCTTGTTGATCACGACGATCTCGGGCACCTTGGTCGCGCCGACGTCACGGATGACCTCGCGCACCGCGGCGAGCTGCTCCTCGGGGGCCGGGTGCGAGCCGTCCACCACGTGCAGGATCAGGTCGGAGTCACCGACCTCCTCCATGGTGGAGCGGAACGCCTCGACCAGGTGGTGCGGCAGATGGCGTACGAAGCCGACCGTGTCGACCAGCGTGTACAGCCGGCCGCTCGGGGTCTCGGCCCGGCGCACGGTCGGGTCGAGGGTCGCGAACAGCGCGTTCTCGACCAGGACGCCCGCGCCCGTGAGGCGGTTGAGCAGGGACGACTTGCCGGCGTTGGTGTAACCGGCGATGGCGACCGAGGGCACCTTGTTGCGGCGGCGCTCCTGGCGCTTGATCTCGCGGCCGGTCTTCATCTCCGCGATCTCCCGGCGCATCTTCGCCATCTTCTCGCGGATACGGCGCCGGTCCGTCTCGATCTTGGTCTCACCGGGACCACGGGTGGCGAGGCCGCCGCCCTTGCCGCCGCCCATCTGACGGGACAGCGACTGACCCCAGCCGCGCAGCCTCGGCAGCATGTACTGCATCTGCGCGAGCGCGACCTGCGCCTTGCCCTCTCGGGACTTGGCGTGCTGGGCGAAGATGTCGAGGATCAGGGCCGTACGGTCGATGACCTTGACCTTGACGACGTCCTCGAGGTGGATCAGCTGGCCCGGGCTCAGCTCACCGTCACAGATCACGGTGTCGGCGCCGGTCTCGATCACGATGTCCCGGAGCTCGTTGGCCTTGCCGGAACCGATGTACGTGGCCGCGTCGGGCTTGTCACGGCGCTGGACCACGCCGTCGAGCACGAGCGCTCCCGCGGTCTCCGCGAGCGCGGCCAGCTCGGCCAGCGAGTTGTCGGCGTCCCGGATGGTGCCCGAGGTCCAGACACCGACGAGGACGACGCGCTCCAGGCGGAGCTGTCGGTACTCGACCTCGGTGACGTCCTCGAGTTCGGTGGAGAGGCCCGCCACACGCCGCAGCGCCGCGCGCTCGGAACGTTCGTACTGCTCGCCGTCCCGGTCTCCGTCGATCTCGTGGCTCCAGGCGACGTCCTCTTCCATCAGGGCATCGGCCCGAAGACCTTCGGGGTAGTTCTGCGCGGGGGTCTGCGCGTCCTGGGAAGGGGAAGAAGAGGAGGTCATTGGATCCTTACGTAGGTGGGGAGAGCCGCGGGCCGACGAGAGTCGTCCGTCAAAGGGAACAACGCCCGAGGCCACCGGGAGATTCCCGGTTCCGGCCGGGCCAACCCTCCGAAGGGGGCCGTGCCGCCGGCTCGGTGATGGTCGCACGGCGCGGCCCGTCCGGTCACGCGACTTATCGGGGCCGGCCGGGCACCCGCGGGCGTCGCTCCCGCGGGTGCCGCCGCGTGCCCGGTCCCCTTCGTCCAGGGGCCCGCGGGGGCCGATCCCTCACGCGCCCTTGCGTGCCTTCGGGGCGTCGCTCTTCCAGTCCGGGTGCCCCGGCATCGGCGGTGTCTTCGCGTCGTACAGCCACGCCTTGAAGAACCCGCTCAGATCGCGCGCGGCGACGGCGGAGGCGAGGTCCACGAAGTCGGCCGTCGAGGCCACACCGTCGCGGTTGACGCCCACCCATGTGCGCTCCAGGCGCTCGAAGGCCGGGCGTCCGATCTCCTGGCGCAGCGCGTACAGGGCCAGGGCCGCGCCGTCGTAGACGTTCGGGCGGAAGATACTGATCTTGTGGCCGGGCTGGGGACCCTTGGGCCTCGCGGGCGGCCCGCCGGTGGCGCGCCAGGAGTCGGACAGCCGGTAGGCCGCCTTCATCCGCTTCTCCATGGGCTTGTTCGCCTTCTCCTCGGCGTACAGCTCCTCGTACCAGGTGGCGTGTCCTTCGTTGAGCCATACGTCGGACCAGGTACGGGGACTGACACTGTCGCCGAACCACTGGTGCGACAACTCGTGCACCATGATCGAGTCGACGTACCACTTCGGGTAGGCGGGTTCGGTGAAGAGCTCCTTCTCGAAGAGCGACAGCGTCTGTGTCTCCAGCTCGAAGCCCGTCTGCGCCTGGGCCATCAGCAGCCCGTAGGTCTCGAAGGGGTACCGCCCGACCTTGCTCTCCATCCAGGCGATCTGGGCGGGGGTCTTGCGGAGCCACGGTTCGAGCGCCGCGCGGTCGCCCCTGGGGATCACATCCCGTACGGGCAGTCCGTGCGGCCCCTCCCGGTGCAGTACGGCGGAGCGGCCGATGGACACCTGGGTCAGCTCCGTGGCCATGGGGTGCTCGGTCCGATACGTCCAGGTCGTGGCCCGGCGAGTCCGGTGGACGCCCTCGGGCAGACCGTTGGCGACGACCGTGTACGCGGCGGGGGCCGTGACGTGAACGGTGAACATCGCCTTGTCGGAGGGGTGGTCGTTGCACGGGAAGACCAGGTGCGCGGCATCGGCCTGGTCGGCCATAGCGAGCCCGTCCTCGGTCCGTACCCAGCCGCCGTCCTGGCCCTTCGCGCTGACCGGATCGCTGGTGTGCCGCACGGTGATGTGCAGCGGACTCCCCGCGGGCAGCGGCTCGGCCGGAGTCACCACCAGGTCGTCGCCCGCCTTCACGAAGTCGGCCGGGGCTCCGTCGACCTCGACCGATCGCACCGTTCCGTGCGCGAAGTCGAGGTTGACCCGGTCGAGCGGGGCGGTGGTGAGGGCGTCGATCGTGGTGACGGCCGTGAGCGGCTTGTCGTTGCTGCCGGTGTAGGTGAAGTCGAGGTCGTACGACTCGACGTCGTACCCGGGGTTGCCGAGGGTGGGGAAGAGGCGGTCACCGACCCCCAGGGGCACGGCCGGGTCGGGGGCGCTCGCGGCGATCAGGCAGACGGAGACGGCCGAGGCGAGCAGGGCCGCCGTGACGCGGCGGCTCCTCGGGCGTGCGGGCGTGGGGGTGGGGTTGAGCGGCATGGACCACCGCTACCAGCGCTCGCCGGTCCCGCGCTGCCGACTCGCGCCCGGCCCACCCGAACGGGTCGGTCCGGAGACTCGTTGGGGCCAGCGCGACAGACGACGTCGGACGCCCGGTCCCACCGGCCTGCCGTCGCCTGTGTCCGGCGGGGCTCGGGTCCCGGTCCAGCGAGGCTTGGGTCAGCCGGTCCAGCGGGCTGTGCTCGACCGCCGTCCGCCGCGCTCGCCCAGCGCCTGCTGACTGCCGTGCCCGCGTCCGGCGGCGCTCCGGCCCCGGTCCAGGTTTGGTTCGGGCCAGTCCAACGAGCTGCGTCCGACTGCCGTCCGGGCCGCGCTCGCCCGGCGCCTGCTGGCTGCCGTGCCCGTGTCCGGCAGGGCTCCGGTCCCGGTCCAGCAGGTTTGGTTCGGGCCAGTCCAACGAGCTGCGTCCGACTGCCCTCCGGGCCGCGCTCGACCGGCGCCTGCTGACTGCCGTGCCCGTGTCCGGCGGCGCTCCGGCCCCGGTCCAGCAGGTTTGGGTCGGGCCGGTCCGGCGGGACGCTTGGGTCGGGGCGTCCACCGGGCTGTGATCGGCCGCGTTCCGGGCCGGGCTGGACCGTGTCTACTGGGCTGCCGTCGCCGGATGCTGGGCGCGGCTCACGTCGTACACGCCGGGCACGTTGCGCATGGCGCGCATGAGGCCCTGGAGGCGGGCCGCGTCCGGGAGTTGGAGCGTGTAGGTGTGACGCACCCGCTGCTGGCTCGGCGGTTCGACCGTCGCGGAGACGATGGCGACGCCCTCCGCCGCGATGGCTTCGGTCAGGTCGGCGAGCAGATGCGGGCGTCCGAACGACTCGGCGACCAGGGTGACGCGGCACTCGGTGGTGTCCCCCCAGCGCACCCCGACCTCCGGGCGCCCCGCGCTCTTCATGCGCGCCGCTCCGGCGCACTCCACGCGGTGCACGGTGACCACTCCCCCGCGGACGGCGAAGCCGGTCACCTCGTCGGGCGGTACGGGCGTACAGCAGCCGGCCATGCGGACGGACGCGCCGGGCGGGTCGGCGACGGCGCTGGCGGGGCGGGCGACCTGTGTCTCGGCGGGACGCGCCGGAGCCTCGGCGGGCGGCCTGGGGCCCGTGGCGGAGGTTCTTGACGCCTCCTCGGCACAGGGCGCGGGGTGCGTGGCCATCCAGCGCTGGATGGCGATCCGCGCGGCGGCCGTGTGCGCGTGCTCCAGCCACTCCCTGGACGGCTCGGAGGCGGGGTCCTGACCCATGAGGAGCTGAACGGTGTCCCCGTCCTTCAGGACCGTACTCAGCGTCGCCAGACGGCCGTTGACGCGGGCGCCGATGCAGGCGTGCGCGTCCTCGCCGTACTGTGCGTAGGCCGCGTCGACGCAACTGGCGCCCTCCGGAAGCCCCAACGAGCCTCCGTCGGCGCGGAAGACGGTGATCTCGCGGTCCTGGGCGAGGTCTTCGCGGAGCGTCGACCAGAACGTGTCCGGGTCCGGGGCGCCCTGCTGCCAGTCGAGCAGCCGGGAGAGCCAGCCGGGGCGGGTGGGGTCCGCGCGTTCGCCGTCGAAGGGGCGTTCGGCGCCGCCGTCGGGCTGTTCCTCCGATGGCGGCGCGTACGGATTGCCGAGCGCGATGACGCCGGCCTCGGCGACCTTGTGCATCTGGTGCGTACGGATGAGGACTTCGGCGACCTGGCCGTCTCCACGAGTGACGGCCGTGTGCAGCGACTGGTACAGGTTGAACTTGGGAACGGCGATGAAGTCCTTGAACTCCGACACCACCGGGGTGAGACAGGTGTGCAGTTCGCCGAGGACGCCGTAGCAGTCGGCGTCCTCGTTCACGAGCACCAGGAGACGTCCGAAGTCGGCGCCGCGCATCGGGCCGCGCTTGCGCGACACCCGGTGCACGGAAACGAAGTGCCGTGGCCTTATGAGGACTTCGGCCTGGATCCCGGCGTCGCGCAGGACCACGCGTACCTCCTCCGAGATCTCCGCGAGGGGGTCGCCGTCGCGGTTCGCGTTCTCGGAGATGAGCTCCCGGGTGTGCGCGTACTCCTCGGGGTGCAGGATCGCGAAGACGAGGTCTTCCAGTTCGGTCTTGAGCGCCTGCACGCCGAGGCGCTCGGCGAGCGGGATCAGCACGTCCCGGGTCACTTTCGCGATGCGCGCCTGCTTCTCGGGGCGCATGACACCGAGGGTCCGCATGTTGTGCAGCCGGTCCGCGAGTTTGATCGACATCACCCGGACGTCGTTGCCCGTCGCCACGAGCATCTTCCGGAAGGTCTCCGGTTCGGCGGCGGCGCCGTAGTCGACCTTCTCCAACTTGGTGACGCCGTCGACCAGATAGCAGACCTCGTCGCCGAACTCCGCACGCACCTGATCGAGCGTCACTTCCGTGTCCTCGACGGTGTCGTGGAGCAGGGAGGCGGTCAACGTCGTTGTCTCGGCGCCAAGTTCGGCCAGGATCAGGGTCACGGCGAGCGGGTGCGTGATGTACGGCTCGCCGCTCTTGCGCATCTGTCCCCGGTGCGAGGACTCCGCGAGCACGTAGGCCCGGCGCAGGGGCTCCAGCTTGGCGTCGGGATGGTGGGCGCGGTGCGCCTCGGCCACATGCCCGATCGCGTCCGGCAGCCGGTCGCGGGTCGCGGGCCCGAGCAGTGCGGCCCGCCCCAGCCGGCGCAGGTCGATCCGGGGCCGCGGCTTCTTGCGGTGCGCCGGGGGCAGGCCCGGCTCCAGCGCGGCCGAGCGCTGGGGGGTGGGCGTTGCAGGGCCTGGCGTCGCGGGATTCGTCGCCTCCGCACTCATGGGCACCTCCGGCTGCGTAAGACCGGCGGACGGGTGCCCCATGGCGTACTCGGCTCAGGGGATGGTGTCGATCCCCCGTCCGGGCCGGTGCTTGATGCTACCGACCCCACCACGCCCGGTTGACCGCCTCTCGCCGAGCGTGAAACGGATCACCCATTCGAGCGAAGGTTTTTGGGTTTACGGTTTCGAACTCTCGGAAGAGACGGCATGGACGTACGACGTCCGACGAGTGCCGCCAGCGCCACCAGCGCCGCCGCACGGCATCGAACCGGTGCGGGCGGCCCCGCGTCCGTGCGGCGGCGTCGACCACGCGCCGGTCCCCGGTGGCGTGGGTCAGCGCAGCGTGGCGTCCAGCCAGTCGGCGTCGATCTCGCCCTCGGCGACGATGACCGCGGGGCCCGTCATCTCGATCTCGCCGTCCGCGCGCTCAGTGATCACCAGACGACCGCCGGGCACGTCGACGGTGTACGTCGCCGGTGAACCGGTCACGGCGGGGTCGGCGTTGTCACGGCGGGCCGCGGCGACGGCCACGGCACACGCGCCCGTGCCGCAGGAGCGGGTCTCGCCGGAGCCGCGCTCATGGACCCGCAGGGCGACATGGCGTGGCCCCCGGTCGACCACGAACTCGACGTTGACCCCGTCCGGATACACCGACGCCGGGGTGAACGGCGGCGGGCTGAACAGGCTGCCGGCGTGCGCGAGGTCGTCCACGAAGGCGACGGCGTGCGGGTTGCCCATGTTCACGTTGCGCGCGGGCCAGCTCCGCTCGCCGACGCTCACCGTGACGGCTCCTTCGGGGAGCAGGGCCTTGCCCATGCCGACGGTGACGTCTCCGTCCTTGGCGATGTGCACGGGCTTCACGCCTCCGCGCGTGGCGACCGCGGTGTCACCTTCGGCCACATATCCGGCGCGGTGGAGGTAGTGCGCGAACACACGCACTCCGTTGCCGCACATCTCGGCGACCGAGCCGTCGCCGTTGCGGTAGTCCATGAACCACTCCGCCTCGGCCGCCATGTGCTTGGCCTCGGGGTGCTCGGCCGACCGCACGACGTGCAGCAGACCGTCGCCGCCGATCCCCGCGCGGCGGTCGCACAGGGCGGCGACGGCGGCGGGAGGCAGGTCGATGACGTTCTCCGGGTCCGGGATGATCACGAAGTCGTTCTCGGTCCCGTGCCCCTTGAGGAAGGCGATCCGCGTGCTCATTCCTCGATCGTACGGCGTCGGTACGACAGTCCGGTCGGCACGGGGCGGGGACCGGGAGGACACTCAGGTGCGCCCCGGACTCGGGTCGGCAGGTCACTCGCGTCCGCGTGGGACCCGGCTTGGCTGGACCTTCGCGTCGACGCCGGACCGAGGCGCTGCGGCAGGGGCCCGGATCGGGCCCGTGTCCTGGTGGACCGGGCCCGCGGCCTCAGCGCAGTCGGGCGACGCGGCCCACGGCGAGTACGGCCACCGCGGCGACGATCACGACGTACGCGATCACCACCCGCCAGTCGGCGCGTCGACCGGAGCCGCGCGGCGGGAGGCCGGGCAGCGCGTAGCCGACCCGGCGGGCGGCCATCATGCCCCAGCCCGCGGCGCACAGGCAGATCAGCAGCCCGAGCATGGCGACCACGGCACCGCCGTCACCGAACTCGAAGGCGAGCGGGAAGGCGAACATCAGGGAGCCCGTCGTGGCCAGCGCCACGATGGGCGCGAGCTGCCAGATGCGCAGCAGACGCTGTGGGCGCAGCTCGACCTCGACCTCGGGCTCCGGGGACATCGCGCCGGGCTCGGGGCCGTCGGCGATCACCCCGCCGGGGGTGTCCTCGGGGCCGTCGGAGCTCAGCCGCCCTCCGCCCAGCTCCGGCTCGACGCCGGGATCGGCGTCCGGATCGATGCTCAGACGAACTCCGTCCGGATCAGCACCGTACTCAGTGCCTCGTGCAGTGTCGCGAGGGCCGGCCTCCATCGCCACGCGCCCTCCCAACTCGGACTTCACTGGTCGATCGAAGCTTGATGATGGCACGGCGCCGGAGGCCCGGATGACGGCCGGAGCGTCCCGATGCCATGACGTGATCAGGCTGTGACCGGTCGTTCGAGCAACGCCAGTGCGAGTTCCGGGAGTTCTGTGAGATCCGCCGCAGCCCCACTGAGCCAATGCACCCTGGGGTCGCGCCGGAACCATGAATCCTGACGGCGCGCGAAGCGCTTGGTGGCGCGAACGGTTTCGGCGCGGGCCTCGTCCTCCGTGCACTCCCCGGCGAGCGCCGCGAGGACCTGCTGGTATCCGAGCGCACGGGACGCCGTGCGCCCCGCGCGCAGGCCGTGCACCTCCAGGGTGCGGACTTCGTCCACGAGCCCGGCCTCCCACATCCGGTCGACCCGGCGCGCGATGCGCTCGTCGAGCTCCGGGCGCGCCACGTCGACACCGATCTGGAGGGTGTCGTACACGGAGTCGTGCCCGGGCAGGTTGGCGGTGAAGGGCTTGCCGGTGATCTCGATGACTTCGAGGGCGCGGACGATACGGCGGCCGTTGCTGGGCAGGATCGCCTGCGCGGCCCCGGGGTCGGCCATGGCGAGCCGCGCGTGCAGGGCTCCGGAGCCGCGAAGCGTCAGCTCCTCCTCCAGGCGGGCGCGCACCTCGGGGTCGGTGCCGGGGAACTCCATCTTGTCGACGGCCCCGCGGACGTACAGTCCGGAGCCGCCCACCAGGATCGGCCAGCGCCCCTCGGCGAGCAGCGCGTCGATACGGGCGCGGGCGAGCCGCTGGTACTCGGCGACGCTGGCGGTGACCGTCACCTCCCAGACGTCCAGGAGGTGGTGCGGGACGCCGCCGCGCTCGTCGGGCGTCAGCTTGGCGGTGCCGATGTCCATCCCTCGGTACAACTGCATGGAGTCGGCGTTGACCACCTCGCCTCCGAGGTGCCTGGCGAGGAAAACGCCCAGATCGGACTTTCCTGCCGCGGTCGGTCCGACGACGGCGATGACACGGGGGGCGGGGGGTGCGCTGCTCACGGTCCCAGTCTCGCAAACCCCGGGGCCTCACCTCCAACGAGCTACGTGACGCCGGGGGCCCGGGTTCGTTCCCTCTTGCGAGGTTCCAGCCGCCGGTTTCGAGAACCGGTGACCCGGACAACGCAATGGGACGCACCGGGCAACGCGGAATTTCGCCCTCACGAGTAACGTATGGAGCGGATATGGGCGTTTTTGAACGGCTTCTCCGGAGGTCAAGGGCTACGGAGAAGGCGCCGACCGCCGGGGCGCGGGCCGCCACGGAACCGGTCGCCACGGAACCGGTCGCCACGGAACCGGTCGCCACGGAGACGGAGGCGGCGGTGGAGTCGGCCGTTGAGACGAAGGGTTCGTCGGAGGGGAAGGGCTCGTCCGAAACGAAGGCCCCGTCCGAGACCAGCGGTTCGTCCGAGAACGACTCCGAGGACGACGGCGGGGCGACGGCGGGGACCGCCGGGGCCTCCGGTGCCGAGGACGTCGACATCCCCAAGCAGCAGACCGCCGAACAGGCCGCCGACAACGAGGCCGGCAAGGGCTCCCGCACGTAACTGTCCCGCGAGGGAAGGTGAACCATGGGTCTGATGGACAATCTGAAAGCCAAGCTGGAGCCCGCCGAGGAAAAGGTCTCCGGGCTCGCGCAACAGCACGGGCACAAGGTCGCCCACGGTCTCGACCAGGCCGCGAAGGTGGTCGACGAGAAGACCAAGCACAAGTACAGCGACAAGATCCAGACGGGCACGGGCAAGGCCAAGGACGCCATGGACCGCCTCGCGCACAAGGACGGCGGCGCAGCGGGCCCGCCGGACGCGCCGCCCCCGCCTCGGGCGTCGTGAACGGGCCGGAAGATCGGCGGACGGCCGCGAAGCGCTCAGGCTGCTTCCGGCCGTCCGCCGCGTCCGGGCCGGGCCCGTACGGCCGCCCCTCGCCGGGCCGCCATGGCGGAACGCTCGCCGGGCGAGACAGGACGGAACGCTCGGGCAGGCCGGTACCCGACTGACCTGTTCCCGGTTCCTACGACCAGGCCGCCACCAGGTATCCCACCCCGTACGGAGCGTCGTCGTAGAGCAGGGCACCGCCGAGTCCCGCGCCCTCGGCCGCGCCCGCGAGGACCTGCCAGGGCGCGCGCCCGGCGGCCTTCAGCTCGTACGCCAGTGACGTGTCCAGCGCTTTGAGGGCCGCGACGTCCGCCGCCCCGAGCGCCCGTGCGACCTCCGCGTCGAAGTCCGTCGCGCGCTCGTCGAGATAGCCCGGCGCCTTGACGGTCCTGCAGGCGCTGGCGTCGCCCATCACCAGCACGGCCACCCGCCCGGCCCGCCCGCCGATCTGCTCCCCGGCCCGGACGCACCGCTCGGCCTCCAGGGGTTCGCCCACGCCGAGCCCCTCCACCGGGGCGTCGGACCAGCCGGTGCGTTCCAGCAGCCAGGCGGCGACGGCGAGGGAGGGCGGCAGCTCGCGCTCCGGGGCGCTGGGGCCCGTGCCGCCCGCCTCGGCGCTCGCGCTCGCCCCGCCGGGGTTCCGTCGCGCCGCGTCCGGACGGCCGAGGCACACGTCGAGGGCGACCCCGAAGTCACTGAAGGAGCCGCGGGTCCCCTCCGGATGCGGTCCACGACCGCTCTCCTCGGCCGGGCCGACGACCACGAGCAGATCGGGACGCGAGGCGGCGAGCACGCCCAGCGCGTCCGTGCAGGCCGCGCGCGCGGCGTCCAGTTCGGGTGCCGCGCCGGCGGCGACGTCGGGGACCAGCAGCGGAGGGCAGGGGCAGACTGCGGCGGCTACAAGCATGAGCCGCAGCGTAACGCCGCGCACCGGCGATCCGCCCCGGCACCGCTCCGTGTCCGTGGACGTGCGGGCGCGAACACGCCACCGCCCGCCGCGCCGGGCGACGGGCATCCCGTGGGCGCCCGCCCCGACGACGTCCGACACCCACGGACCTGCGGCGTCCGGCGTTCCACAGCACTCGGCGCGCCACTGTCCTCCCGCCGCCGGTGTCCCGCGTCCGGCAGACGTCCGACGCCTCGCAGGCACCCGGTGCGGACGCCCGGCCAGCGCTCGGTAAGACGCCCCGCGCCGTCCGTCAGTCGCAGCCGCTGCCCGTGGTGACCGGCAACGGCTCGGGGGCGCCGATCTTCGGCAGGCCCAGCATGACGCCCGCCGGCTTGGCGGCCTCGACGGCGTTGCGCTTCTCCCAGGCGTCCCCCGCGCGCGTGCGGCGCACGTCCCGGACGGTGCCCTCGGCGAGCAGGTGGTGCGGGGCGGCGTACGTGATCTCGACCGTGACCACGTCGCCGGGGCGGACCTCTTCGTCCGGCTTCGTGAAGTGGACCAGACGGTTGTCGGGGGCGCGGCCCGAGAGGCGGTGGGTGGCTCCGTCCTTGCGGCCCTCGCCCTCGGCGACCATCAGCTCCAGGACCCGGCCGACCTGCTTCTTGTTCTCGCCCCAGGAGATCTCCTCCTGGAGGGCGACGAGACGCTCGTAGCGCGCCTGGACGACCTCCTTGGGGATCTGCCCCTCCATGGTGGCCGCCGGGGTGCCGGGGCGCTTGGAGTACTGGAACGTGAACGCCGCCGCGAAACGGGCCTCGCGGACCGCGTGGAGGGTCTGCTCGAAGTCCTCCTCCGTCTCGCCGGGGAAGCCCACGATGATGTCGGTGGTGATCGCCGCGTCCGGGATGGAGGCGCGGACCTTCTCGATGATCCCGAGGAAGCGCTCCTGGCGGTACGAACGGCGCATCGCCTTCAGGACGGTGTCCGAGCCGGACTGCATCGGCATGTGCAGCTGCGGCATCACGTTCGGCGTCTCGGCCATGGCCGCGATCACGTCGTCGGTGAAGTCGCGCGGGTGCGGCGAGGTGAAGCGGACGCGCTCCAGGCCCTCGATCCGCCCGCAGGCGCGCAGCAGCTTGCTGAAGGCCTCGCGGTCGCCGATGTCGCTGCCGTACGCGTTGACGTTCTGGCCGAGAAGGGTGATCTCGGAGACGCCCTCGCCGACCAGGGCCTCGATCTCGGCCAGGATGTCGCCGGTCCTGCGGTCCTTCTCCTTGCCGCGCAGCGCCGGGACGATGCAGAAGGTGCAGGTGTTGTTGCAGCCGACGGAGATCGACACCCAGGCCGCGTACGCGCTCTCGCGGCGGGTCGGCAGCGTGGAGGGGAAGGCCTCCAGGGACTCGGCGATCTCGATCTGCGCCTCCTCCTGGATGCGGGCGCGCTCCAGGAGGACCGGCAGCTTGCCGATGTTGTGCGTGCCGAAGACGACGTCCACCCAGGGCGCCCGCTTCACGATGGTGTCGCGGTCCTTCTGCGCGAGGCAGCCGCCGACGGCGATCTGCATGCCGGGGCGCTTCGTCTTCATCGGGGCGAGGCGGCCGAGGTTGCCGTAGAGCTTGTTGTCGGCGTTCTCACGTACGGCGCAGGTGTTGAAGACGACGACGTCCGCGTCCCCGTCCACGCCCTCGGGCGCCCGCACGTAACCGGCCTCTTCGAGCAGCCCGGACAATCGCTCCGAGTCGTGGACGTTCATCTGGCACCCGTAGGTACGGACTTCGTAGGTCTTGGGTGCTGCTACGTCCACTGCGGGGCTCCGGTCGCTGCTGATGGTCATGCCTCAAGGGTAGGCGCTCCCCAGAGGCCCCCGACCGCGCGCTCCCCGGAACAGGGCCCGGCCGAGGATCGGGGGCTGGTGGGCGAGACCGGCAGGCGACGGCCCCGCCGGAAGGATCCGGCGGACCGTCGCGATCAGGCTGGTCAGCCCTCCCGCATCCCCTCGGGAATCAGGTGCGGCGCACGGGCTCCGAGGATTCCGAGCACCTCGTCGAGAGCCGTCCGCCGCAGCTCGGGGAAGAAATCGTTGATGATCGCGAGCAACTGGACCGCCACAGGGCCGTCGGATGGTGGCGTGGTCGTCATCGGCTCAACCGCTCCCCTCGGAAAAGATCTTTGATCCGCCGACGATGGACTCACCGCTGCCGCTGATGCCTCCCCCCATGCCGCCGGCACCCATGCCGATGGGGCCGCCGATGGCGAAGCCCATGCCCGGCCCGGTCTCGGCTCCATGGGCCGCTCCGGCCAGACCGAGGACACCACGGTGTCCTTCATGTCCGCACCGTGCGGCCGCGGCCATGAACGGCGGGCAGCTTTGTGCTCGCCGTGGTGGGCGGTCCCTCCCCGCATCAGGAGCACTCAGGTCGCACTGCGGGCGTCTGAGTGCACGTCAAAGAGGGACACACACAGACCGCCTTCCCCCGTGACGATCACGCCAGGACTCCACAGAGGGGTCACAGGTAAAGACTTCCCAGCGAAATGCCCAAGAAGCGGGCCGGGTTGAGGCTCAACCCTGCGCCAATCGAGCAAAAACGGACCAACTTCGTTCTGTATACGGTCAATTGACGATGGACCCCTCTTGATCCCGGACCTCAGAATGCACATCGGCGCGGGCCCACGGGGGACCGCGAAAGACAAGCGAAGGATCCCAGACCGCATGTCCGCCTTTCGCACACGCATGCCCATGTCCAGACGTCCCGCGGCGAGACCCGTCGCCGCTGGGGTCGTCGCAGTCCTGGCCGCCGCCTCACTGTCGGCGACGGTGCCCGCCCACGCGACGCCGACCGGATTACCTCACACGGCATCCCGCCACGACCGGCACCCGCACTCCGCGGCCAGGCGGCTCAACGCGACCGAGTCGGCGTCCGCACGGGCGAAGGCCACCGGCAAGCCGGTCACCGTGGACCAGCTGACCGACACCGGAACCATAGTGGTGGCCAACCCGAACGGCACCTTCACCCGCACGGACTCGTCCATGCCGCAGCGCACCCGGCAGCACGGCAAGTGGGTGCCGATCGACACCAAACTGGTGCGGCGGGCGGACGGCACCTGGGCACCCAGGGCCGCCGTCACCGACGTCGCCTTCTCCGGCGGCGGCTCCGGCGCGCTGGTCACGCTCCGCGACGGCAGCGACAGGCTGGGCTTCTCCTGGCCCGGCAGACTGCCCAGTCCCGTCATATCCGGTGACACCGCGACCTACCCCGAGGTGCTGCCGCAGGTCGACCTCCAGTTGACCGCGGACGCCTCCGGCTACTCCTCGATCCTCGTCATCAAGTCCCCCAAGGCAGCGGCCGATCCGCGCCTGGACAGTCTCGCCCTGAACACCAGGTCGGCGGGGCTGAAACTGGCCCCCACCCGCGACGGCGGAGCGCAGGCGGCCGACCGGCGTACCGGCAGAACGGTGTTCCACAGCGACACCGCGCTGATGTGGGACAGCGCCGGCCGGCAGCCCGCCGACAAGGCCGTGGCCCGCGTCGCGTCCGCCTCCTCGGCGGGGGCCGAGCACCAGGCGGCGGCCAAGGTCGGCAAACACCGCTCGCGGGTCCGCGTCACCCTCCAGCCGGGCAGGCAACTGCTGGGCCTGGACAAGAAATTGCTGTCCGCCAAGACCACCGCGTACCCGGTGTACGTGGACCCGGAGTGGAGCGGTCGGCCCTCCCAGCTCGACTGGGCGCGGATCTCCGACAACGGCTGGAACGTCTACAACTCGACGTCCAACTCGGGCTCCACGAACGCCCGCGAGGGCTGGGACAACAACACCCCGGGCAACGGTGAGCGGGCGCGCACCTACTACCAGATCAACACCAGCGGCATCAAAGGCGCGGTGGTCTCTCACGCCTCGCTGTACGTGAAGCAGCTCTCCGCCGCCTCGTGTGCGGACACCCCGGCCGCCGTCTACGGCACCGAGCGCCCCGCGGGCTGGAGTTCCTCGTCGCTGTACTGGGGTCACGAGCCCGGTGGCCGCACCGGGGCGCTCGGCACCAACCCCAAGAGCCACGAGGCCGGCACCTGTCCTGTCACGGACGGCGCCAACTCCTGGGTCAGCCCGCCCTCGCTCGAGTTCGACGTGACGTCCCGGGCAGTGAGCGCCGCGGCCGGCGGCTGGGGCAGCATGACGCTGATGGTCCAGTCGCCCGACATGAACGACGCCCAGCAGTGGAAGCAGCTCGCCTACGGCGGCGGCGCGACCATGTCGGTCACCTACAGCTATCGGCCGAAGCTCAAGAACGGCAGCGGCACCCCCGCCATCAAGCCGTCCCTCCTGAGCATGGGCAAGACCATGACCACCACGCACACCCCGACCCTCTCGGCGCGCGCGGTCGACCCGGACCTGGCCGGCGGGAGCGAACTGGTGCGCGTCGACTACCACGTGTACAACTCCTCGGGCACCCAGGTGGGCCAGGGATTCGGACCCTCCACGGACTCCAAGAAGCACGCCCGGTACAACACCAACGGCAGTGACTGGACCACTCCGAGCCTGCCGGACGGCACCTACACCTGGAAGGCCACCGCGCAGAACGCCGCAGGGTACTGGGCCGGCACCGGCTCGGGCGTCTGGACCAAGACGCAGACCTTCACGGTCGACACCAGCGCGCCACCCGCCCCGACCGTGACGTCGAGTCAGTTCCCGGCCAAGCAGATCGGTTCCGCCTTCGGCGACAAGGGCACCTACACACTCAGCAACAACCACACCAACAACATCACCGGATACCTGTTCGCGCTGGACGCCACACTCGGCAACACGGTCTACAGCAGCAGCGTCACCCACTGGACCACCACGACGAAGATCGCGCCGGGCAAGGCGTACTACGTCACCTCCGACAACGGTCCCGGCACCGGCACCTCGGTCGTCAACGGCAGCGCCTCCCCCGCCTTCGCGCCCGGCACGGCGGGGCCGCACACCCTGTACGCCAAGGCCGTGGACCAGGCCGGTTCGACCTCCGTCACCCAGACGTCCTACGCCTTCTACGCCGGCACCAGCACGCCGACGTACGCCTACGGCGACAAGATGGTCAGCGGCTGGACGGCGACCAACGCCGACAACACGACGACCGTCGTGCCCAAGGCGACGACCACCACCAAGGGCGGCCAGCTGATCACCCAGGCCGCGGGCAACGGCTACGAGTTCGCCGACGGCTACCAGGCCATGCTCTCGAACAAGAGCACCACGTCGAAGGTGGTCAGCGGCGACAGCGCGACCTTCGGTTTCGACATCCCGAAGGACGGCCCCTGGAGCTTCGGGGTCAACCTGACCAAGGCCAAGGACTACGGCATCTACCGCCTCGTCCTGGACGACGGCAAGCCCACCCAGGCCACCCTGCTCAACGGGTACGACTCCTACTACTCGTACGTCACCACCCAGTTCGTCAACCTGGGCATCCCCAAGGACGCGAGCGGTCAACTGCTCAACCTCAAACAGGGCGTGCACACCCTGACCCTCACCCTGACCGGCAAGAACCCCGGCTCGACGGGCTACCAGGCGGGCGTCGACGTGCTGCGGCTGGCGCCGGCCCTGACCTGCACGGTCAACGCCACGAGCGGCTGTCTGAACAACACCGCCACCAGCACCTTCACCACCACGACCAGCGCGGCCGACGCCGACGGCTCCGGCAACAGCATCAACTCCGCCGACCTGACGGGTACTTCGGGATGGCAGAGCGGCAAGACGGTGACCGTCGACGGCGCGACCGTCACCCTGCCCAAGTTCGGCACCGGCACCTACGACAACATGCTGGCCTCCGGCCAGACCGTCACCGTGCCGGGCAGCGGGGTGATGAACACCGGTGACGCGGTGGTCTTCCTGGGCTTCGCCACCGGCGGCCCGGCCAAGGGCGCCACCGGCTCCATCACCTACGCCAAGAACAACTGCCTCGACCCCAATGGAGATCCCGCCGACCAGTCGTACCAACTGGACACGGTGCCCGACTGGCTCAGCGGCCCGGCCTCGGCCGCGTCGTTGACCCTGGTCCACCAGAACCACAGCAACAACACCCAGACCAGCCCCAGCCCCGGACCGAAGATCTACGCCATCAGTGTCCCGCTGGCCTGCCCCGGCTCGGTCGTCAGCAGCGTCTCCCTGCCCCTGTTCACCAACGGCGTCCAGGCCGGCCAGCCCGCTCTGCACATCCTCGGGCTCGGCGTGCGCCCGCTGACCGTCACCGGGAGCGGAACGAGCGCCCAGCACTGGGTGGGCACCTGGTCCTCCGTCCAGGACACCGCCAAGGTGCAGCAGTCCGGCGGCAGCACCGCGACCGTCAACGGGCAGACCCTCCGCATCCCGGCACACGTCAGCATCGGAACCGACGACGGCAACGGAGTCCGCGTCCACCTGTCCAACGCGATGGGCACCGCGCCCGTGACCTTCGACGCGGCCTCCGTGGCTCCGCAGGACGGCACCGCGGGCGGCGCCACGGCAGCCTCGGCGCCGACGGCGGTGACCTTCAACGGCGTCACCTCCGTCACCGTCCCGGCGGGAGGCGACGTCGTCAGCGACCCGGTGTCCCTCGCCGTCCCGCAGCAGTCGACCCTGCTGGTCAGCCTGCAGGTGCACGGCTCGATGACGGCCATGGCCGGCCACGCGGCGGCCCAGACCCCCGTATGGGTGAGCGACGCGGCCAACCGCACCGGTGACACCGCTGCCACCAAGTACACGCAGACCACGTACACCGGCCTGCCTTACCTGGCCGGCCTCGACGTCACCACGCCCACCACCGCGCCCACCGGCTCCCTGGTCCTCTACGGCGACCAGAGCGTCAACGGGGACACCGCGAGCGGCGACGGCCGGCACCACCTCAGCGACGCCATCACCGGCGCCGTCGTCGACGACCCCAACGGCGACAACACCGTGGAATACGGCGTACTGAACGCCGGCACCAACAGCAGCGGTCCGAACAACAACCTGCTGCCGCAGCCCACCAACAGCGACACCCCCACGAACGCGCTGAACCCGCTGGACCGCAATGTGCTGGCCCAGGGCAACGTGCGCACCGTTCTCGTCTCGACCGGCGCCACCGACCTGCTCAACTGCACGGGTGACGCCAACACCTGCGCCACCGGCGTCGAGAACGGACTGGCCTCGCTCAACAGCCAGCTGAGTTCGTACTACACCGACGACGGACAGGCCTACATCAACGGGCAGCCGGTCACGCAGAACTCCAACATCACCGTCTACCTCACCACCATCCCGCCGTTCACCGCCGCCCACCCGGGAACCGCGACCCAGGAGGCGGCACGCCAGCAGGTGAACACCGACCTGCTCAACAACTACCCGACCCAGGTCATCGACCTCGCCGCCGCGGTCTCCACCGACGGCACGGCCACCTCGTCGACCGTGAAGGCTGCCGACCTCTCGGCCGGCAACCCGTCCGACGCCTACTACACCGACCTCGCCAACCGGTATCTCAACGACACCAACACCCAGGTCGTCGGCATCGCGCCGAACCTCATCGTCCCGCTCGCCACCGGTGGCGACACCCCGGACAACGAGTGGGAGGCGGCCGCCGACGGCACCGACGCCCGCGGCGACAACCCGTTCACCCCGGTCGGCGGGGCCACCTTCGGCGCGGCCGGCCCGGACGCGGTCAACGCGCCCGCCGGTGCCACCCGCTTCGACGGCAGCACCGGATTCCTGGAGAGCGACCACACGGCCGTCAACACCCTCGCCGACTACACCATCTCCACGTGGGTGAAGCTCGACTCGGCGGACAACCCGGCGACCGCCATCTGTGAGGGGACCAGCCAGCACCAGGCGTTCTACCTCGGCTACGACAGAGGCAACCAGGGCTGGATGTTCCAGACCACGACCACCGACGACGAGAACTCCGCCTTCCCCACCGCGGAAGGAGACGCCAACACCGGCGCCCTGGGCACCTGGACCCACCTCCTGGTCACCTACACCGCTCCCGTGGACGGCGACGCCGACACGGGCGTGATGTCGATCTACCAGAACGGCAGCCTGATGGGGACGGCCAGCAACCTCACCCCGCAGTACGACTCCTCCATGCCCCTGACCATCGGCGGCTGCGTCAACAGCCCTGACGCGACCTCGCCGTACAACGCCTTCCCCGGCTCCGTCTCGGACGTGCAGGTCTACCCGTACGCCGTTTCGGCGAGCGAGGCCGGCGCGCTCAGCGTGATCATGCCGACGGGCTGGCAGAACGGCATGCCCGAGGACGAGTGGAAGCTCGCCGCCAACGGCACCGACACCGCCGCCCTCAACCCGCTCACCCCGTCGGGAAGCGCCACCTTCGGCACCGACGCGCCGACCGGGGCCGCCGGCAGCGTCGCGTTCGACGGAAGCACGGGCTTCCTCAAGAGCGAACAGAGCGCGGTGAACACACTCGGCGACTACACCGTCTCGACCTGGGTGAAGATCAACTCAGCGCTCGGCACCACCGCCGTCTGCCAGGGCACCACCCAGCACCAGGCGTTCTACCTCTCGTACGACAAGCCCAACAAGGCCTGGATGTTCCAGACCACCACCACCAACGACGAGAACTCCGACTTCCCCACCGCGGAAGGAGACGCCAACACCGCCCCCATCGGCACCTGGACCCACCTCGTCGCCGCCTTCCGCGCACCGGTCGCCGGAAGCTCCAACACCGGCAACATGGCCCTCTACCAGAACGGCACCCTCATAGGGACGGCCACCAACCTCAGCCCCCAGTACGACTCCTCCCTGCCCCTGACCGTCGGCGGCTGCGTCAACAGCGCGTCGGCCACCAGCCCCTACCTGGCGTTCCCGGGTTCCGTGGCCGACGTCCACGTCTACCCGCGAACGCTGTCGGCGACCGAAGTCGGCGCACTTCACTGACCCCATCACCGACAGGGCCCCCGCCACTCCCAGCAGGAGCGGCGGGGGCCCGCCCGCGTCCGCGGCCGGAAGTCCCCGCGCCGCGCTCAGAACGCCCTCCAGCGACATCCGGGACCGGGTGAGCGGCGGGGGCGAGGGGTGGGACCACGCATCCCCGCAGCCGGACACCGGCGGACTCGGCCGAACGAACCGATGCCCGACTCTCACCCACGAACCCGCGCGCCCCGGATCACTCGCCCAGTCCCGCGAACCGTTCCGCGAGCGTGCTCGCGCCTGCACCGAGCAGGATCGTGTAGTGATTGGAGCCCTCGATCAGCTCGGCGCGAAGACCGCGGGACGGGCCGGTCCAGCGTTCGACGACGGGCGCCCCCAGCATCGGCGGCTCCTGGCCGAGCAGTCCGAGCGGCGCGTGCAGCAGCAGGGCCGGGACACCGAGCCCCGCGAGGTCGGCGGCGAACAGGTCGGCGGACGTCAGCAGATCGCGCCCGTCGTGCCGTACGGCCTCCTCGCGCGCCTTCGAACGCCGGGCGCCCCGGCTCCCTGTGACGTCGTAGCGCACGTACGACTCGATGTCCGCGTTCCAGTGGGGGCCGAGCGCCGGATGCGCGCGGAAGAAGTCGACGTAGGCCTGGTCGGTCTCGTAGGTGCGGCTGAGGCGGGCCAGCGCGGGGCCGAGGGTGTCGCCGAGGAGGGCGTCTAGGTCGGCGCCGGGCGGCACGGGCAGCGGCAGCCCGCCGTCGACGAGCAGCAGGCGGTCGAAGAGCCCGGGCCGGCGCGCGGCCGCGCGCAGTGCGACGTACGCGCCCATCGAGTGCCCGGTGAGGGCGACCGGCCGGCCCGCGCCCAGGTGCTCCGCCAGGCGGCACAGATCCATGGCGTGCCGGTCGAGGCCGTACGGTCCCGGGGTGCCCGCGCTGCCGCCGCGGCCCCGCAGATCGGGAGCGAACAGGCTCCACTCGCCGGGGAGTCGACGGGCCATGGCACGGAAGGACATCCCGGATCCGGTGATGCCGTGTGCCGCGAGAGCGATCCGCGGCCCCGTGCCGAACCGCAGGACACGGAGGGTTCCGCCTTCGACGGGCAGATCGAGTTCGGCCGGCTCGTTCATGCGTTCTCCTGGTCGTCGCTGGTGGGCTTCCCGGCGGTGGCGGCGGCCGTGGCTGCCTCCCCGTCCGGAGAGCCCCGGGTGTCACGCGTCCGGGGTGCTCCACCCCTGCCGCCGCAGCACCTCCGCCACGTCGGGCGCCCGGTAGTGCTCCCCCTTGAGGACCTTGCCGTCGGCCCTGCGGGCGACCTGTCCGTCGGGGCCCAGCTTCGTCATGTTGGCCCGGTGGATCTCGGCGATCACCGCGTCGAGGTCGATCCCGTGGACGAGGGCCGTGCCGTACGCCACGTACACGACATCGGCGAGCTCGTGCGCCAGCCGGTCGAGCGGGCCGTCGACCGAGACCTCGGCGACCTCGGCCGCCTCCTCGGCCAGCAGCTCGCCGCGGTGTGCGGCCAGCTCCGGAGAGACCTCGGTCGGGGTGGCGCGGACATCGAGGCCGAAGGCGAGATGGAACTCACGGACCGAGGAGACCGGGGAGACCGGGGTGACAGGGGAAGCCGGGGTGACAGGGGAAGCCGGGGAAGGCAGTGGGGTGGCGGGAGACACCGGAGCGAGGGGCGAGGGGATCTGCGACGGGGAGGACGACTGCATTCGGCGAGCCTACCGATCCGCCGGAACCCCCTCGGGGGGCCGGCCCTGGCCAGGACCGGCCTGGGCTGGCAGGATCGCGCGCATGTTCCAGGCACTCCCCCGTATCGGCCGGCGCCGCGCGCTGTGCGGCTCGGCGGCCGTCTTCGCGGTCGTCGGGCTGCTGCTGTGGTGGCTCCTGCCGCTGGGCGAGGAGTCCCCGAGCGGGACGATCACCTTCAGTACGGGCACCCGGACCGGGGTCTACCAGATGTACGGCAAGCTCCTCCAGGGCGCCATCGCCAAGGACATGCCCCACCTGAACGTGAAGCTGGTGAGCAGCGACGGATCCCAGGAGAACGTCCGGCGGGTGGCCACGGGCGAGGCCGACTTCACCATCGCGGCGGCCGACGCCGTGGAGACGTACATCCTCCAGAACAAGCCGGGATCGGGCCGGCTGCGGGGCTGTTCGCGGCTCTACGACGACTACGTGCACCTGGTGGTGCCGCGCTCCTCGCCGGTGCGGTCGGTGGCGGATCTGAAGGGCAGGAGGGTCGCCGTCGGACCGGGCGGTTCCGGGGTGCGGCTGATCGCGGACCATGTGCTCCAGGCGGCGGGTCTCGACCCCGACACCGACATCAAGCCCCTCAGCGACGGCATCGCGCGTATGCCCGACCTGCTCGAACACCACAAGATCGACGCCTTCTTCTGGTCGGGCGGTCTGCCGACGAACGCCGTTACGGAGCTCTCCAAGGCCTCCGACATCCGGCTGGTGCCGATCGGCAGCAACATCGTCGAGAAGCTGCACGAGCAGGGCGGCGCGTCCCGCTACTACCGGTCCGCGGTGATGCCCGCCGACGCCTATCCCGAGGCGCAGCGCGGCTCCTCCGTGCAGACCCTGGCCGTGGCCAACTTCCTGATCACCCGGGAGGACGCGGACCCGAAGCTCACCGAGGACCTCACCCGCACGGTGATCGCCAGCCGCGACCACATCGGCGACGTGGTGCACGCGGCCCAGCTGGTGGACCTGCGCACGGCGATCTACACGGACCCGCTGCCCCTGCACGAGGGCGCGAGCCGCTACTACCGCTCGATCAAGCCGTAGCGCCGCCCGCCAGGTCGCTCAGGTCACCGGCCCCGACCTCGGTACGGTCACCGTCACCCGCAGGCCGTGCGGTTCGTGGTGGGCGTACGCGATGGAGCCGCCACCCGCGGCGAGCAGGGCCCGCGAGATGGAGAGGCCGAGGCCCGAGCCCTTGACGTTCTGGTGGACGGCGCTGCGCCAAAAACGGTCGCCGATGCGGGCCAGATCCTCGTCGCCGAGGCCGGGGCCGCCGTCGGTGACCACGACGGTCGAGGACTCACCGTTCGAAGCGACCGTAACCTCGACGCTCTCCCCCTCGGGCGTGAACTTGACCGCGTTGTCGATCACCGCGTCCAGCGCGCTGGACAGCGTGACGGGGTCGGCCCAGGCGGTGACGGGCGGGCAGTCCCCCGCCAGCCGCACACCTCGGCTCTCGGCGACGGGCTGCCAGGACGCCACGCGCTCGGCGGTCAGCGCGCCGATGTCGGTGAGCCGCACATCGGCCTCGGCGTGCTCGGCGAGCGCCAGGTCGAGCAGGTCGTCGAGCACCTGGGTGAGGCGCTTGCCCTCGGTGCGGACCGAGGCGATCTCCTCGTTTCCCTCGGGGAGTTCGAGGGCGAGCAGCTCGATGCGCAGCAGCAACGCCGAGAGCGGGTTGCGCAGTTGGTGCGAGGCGTCGGCGACGAAGGCCCGCTGCTGTTCCAGTACGTCCTCGACGTTGTCCGCCATCTCGTTGAACGACCGTGCCAGGCGCTGGAGTTCGGGCGGTCCACCGGCGGGCGCGACCCGGGACTTCAGACGGCCGGTCGCGATGTCGTGGGTGGTGGCGTCGAGGACGCGCACGGGCTTGAGCACCCAGCCGGTGAGGCGCAGCGCGGCGCCCAGCGCGAGAAGCATCGCGGCGCTCTCGCCGGCGCCGATGATCAGCCAGCCGTGCAGGGTCTTGGAACGCATCTGCCCGGTGGGCGAGTCGGTGACGACGACGGCGATGACGTCGCCGTCCCTGATGACCGGGGAGGCGACGACGAGCCGGTGACGCTGCCAGGGCCAGACCTGCACGGGGTCATGGCTGCGGCGGCTGACGAGCGCCTCGTTGAAGGCGTCGCGGGCCACGCCGGTCCTGGGCAGGAGCCAGTTGTCCGGCGCGTTGGCCATGGGCTTGTCGTTGCGGTAGAAGACGCCGGCCCGGATGTCGTACACCTCGTAGTAGCGGGCGAGTTCGGTGCGCAGGGTCTCGCCGCGTTCGTCCGGGTAGCCGCCCAGCGAGCGGCTGGGGGGCTCGCTGACGTACTGGGCGAGGGCCGCGAAGCGCGCGGTGTCGTCGATGCGGTCGACGACCACGCGCTGCTGCTGGGCCGCCGCGACGCTCACCGCGAGCGGCACGCCGAGCGCCAGCAGCACGGCTGCCATCAGGACGATGAGCAGCGGGAGAAGACGTGTGCGCACCCGTGCCCGCTACGCAGCCGGGGCGACGAGCCGGTACCCGACGCCGCGTACGGTCTCGATCAGCGCCGGCATCCGCAGCTTGGAGCGCAGCGACGCGACGTGCACCTCCAGGGTGCGTCCGGTTCCTTCCCAACTGGTGCGCCACACCTCGCTGATGATCTGCTCCCGGCGGAACACCACGCCGGGTCGCTGGGCGAGCAGCGCGAGCAGGTCGAACTCCTTGCGGGTCAGCTGGACCGTCGAACCGGCCACGGTGACCTGGCGGTTGGGCAGTTCGATGCGTACCGGGCCGAGAAGCAGCACGGTCTCGCCGGGGGCCGAGGCGTCGTCGTGAGCGGTGCGCCGGGCGACGGCGTGGATCCGGGCGAGCAGTTCCCCGGTGTCGTAGGGCTTCACCACGTAGTCGTCGGCGCCGAGGTTGAGGCCGTGGATGCGGGACCGTACGTCCGCGCGCGCGGTGACCATGATCACCGGCGTGGCGGTCCGCTTGCGGATCTTGCCGCAGACCTCGTAGCCGTCCTGGTCGGGCAGCCCGAGGTCGAGCAGGACGACACCGAAGCCGTCGCTCTCCGGGACCAGTGCCCGCAGGGCTTCCTCGCCGCTGCGGGCGTGGGTGACGTCGAAGCCGTGCCGTGCCAGCACCGCGGACAGGGCGGCAGCGACGTGATTGTCGTCCTCGACGAGGAGCAGTCTCATTCCGACCCCCTCCGGTTCATCGGTCGTACGATCTCTTTTATGGAGCTTGGTGCACACTGCGCGTGCACCAAGGAAGTCACGCCGATGGACAAGGACGGCGTCAAGGGGCTTCGGGTTGCTCGGGGCTTCCGTTACCCAGCCGGTACGCGCGTCTGTACGGACAGCTACGACACGTGTCCGATTGCTACCGGATCGTGATGCTCAAGTTCCCCTCAGATGTAATGACGCTGGTCATGCGGCATCACTACTGTCCTCCGAAACCGAGGAGGACGGAGCCCAAGAGCGATGACCGAAGTATCGGTGGCCAAGGACGCCATGGCCGCGACCGACGAACTGGTCGTCCTGAAGAGCGTCAACAAGCACTTCGGCGCGTTGCACGTGCTCCAGGACATCGACCTGACGATCACCCGTGGCGAGGTCGTCGTGGTCATCG
The DNA here is from genome assembly GCF_044757755.1 of Streptomyces sp. NPDC091209. Taxonomy (NCBI): domain Bacteria; kingdom Bacillati; phylum Actinomycetota; class Actinomycetes; order Kitasatosporales; family Streptomycetaceae; genus Streptomyces; species Streptomyces sp. NPDC091209. The sequence continues at coordinate 120,664 of NZ_JBIVVR010000019.1, forward strand.
GGCCCTCCGGGTCCGGGAAGTCCACCCTGTGTCGCACCATCAACCGCCTGGAGACCATCGATTCGGGTGACATCTCGATCGACGGCAAGCCGCTGCCCCAGGAGGGCAAGGCGCTCGCCCGGCTGCGGGCGGATGTGGGCATGGTCTTCCAGTCCTTCAACCTCTTCGCACACAAGACCGTGCTCGAGAACGTGATGCTGGGGCAGATCAAGGTCCGCAGGACCGGCAAGCCGGCGGCGGAGGAGAAGGCCCGCGCCCTGCTCGACCGTGTCGGCGTCGGCTCGCAGGCGGACAAGTACCCGGCTCAGTTGTCGGGCGGCCAGCAGCAACGCGTCGCCATCGCACGGGCGTTGGCGATGGACCCCAAGGTCATGCTCTTCGACGAGCCGACCTCCGCGCTGGACCCCGAGATGATCAACGAGGTCCTCGAAGTCATGCAGCAGCTCGCCCGGGACGGCATGACGATGATCGTCGTCACCCACGAGATGGGCTTCGCCCGTTCGGCTGCCAACCGGGTCGTCTTCATGGCCGACGGCCGCATCGTCGAAGAGGCTGTGCCGGACCAGTTCTTCAGCAATCCGCGCAGTGACCGTGCCAAGGACTTCCTGTCGAAGATCCTTCACCACTGATGTCCCCGCGCGTGGGGAACCTGACCTCCCCGCGCGCGGGGGACCCCTCTCGTCACCCGCCCGCCGACGGGCCGTACTTCGCCCTTACTCGAAGGATGTTCATCATGAAGCTCCGCAAGGCAGCCGCCGCCTCGGCCGCCGTACTCGCGCTCGCCGCGACCGCCACCGCGTGCGGTTCGAGCGACAAGAACGACAGCGGCTCCTCGTCCTCGGGCGGCGGCAAGATCAAGATCGGCATCAAGTTCGACCAGCCCGGTCTCGGCCTGCAGAAGCCGGACGGTTCCTTCGCCGGTTTCGACGTGGACGTCGCGACGTACGTCGCCCAGCAGCTCGGATACAAGCCCAGCCAGATCGAGTTCGTCCAGACGAAGAGCGCCGACCGTGAGAACGCGCTCGCCCGCGGCGACGTGAAGTTCATCGCGGCCACCTACTCGATCACCGATGAGCGCAAGCAGAAGGTCGACTTCGCGGGTCCGTACCTGCTGGCCCACCAGGACCTGCTCGTCAAGTCCGACTCGACGATCTCCAAGGGCACGGACCTCAACGGCAAGAAGCTCTGCTCCGTGACCGGCTCCACCTCGGCGCAGAACGTCCAGAAGACGATCGCCCCTCATGCCCAACTGCGTGAGCTGAGCGGCTACTCGGAGTGCATCGCGGGTCTGCAGAGCGGCGCCGTGGACGCGGTGACCACCGACGACTCGATCCTCGCGGGCTTCGCCGCGCAGGACAAGTACAAGGGTCAGTTCAAGCTCCTCGGCCTCAAGCTCAGCAACGAGAACTACGGCGTCGGCGTCAAGAAGGGCGACACCGCGACGGTGAACAAGATCAACGCCGCGCTGGCGAAGATGGTGAGCGACGGCTCCTGGCAGAAGGCGGTCGAGAAGAACTTCGCCCCCGCCGGCTACAAGTACGAGCCGGCCCCGAAGATCGGCGCGATCGTCAAGTAGCACAGGGGACTTGACTGCCGTCGAGTAACGCAGGGGATCACCGAGTCACGCAGGGCCCCTCGGGCAACGCGGGAATCCGCGGTTCCCGCGGGGTTGCGCAGGTGTGCCGCCGCCCACCGCGATCACGGTGGCGGCACACCCGGCCACCCCGTCCGTCACGTACGCCACCACCCGGAAGCGCGGGAGATCGTGTTCGACTTTCTTCAAGGTTATGACGTCCTGGGGGCGTTCTGGATGACGGTGAAGCTCACCGTCTTCTCCGCCCTCGGCTCCCTGGTCCTGGGCACCCTGCTGGCCGCGATGCGGGTCAGCCCGGTCCCGCTCATGCGCGGGTTCGGCACCGCCTACGTGAACATCGTCCGGAACATCCCCCTGACGGTCATCATCGTCTTCAGTTCGCTCGGCCTGGCGGACATCTTCGGTGTGACGATGGGCGCCTCCGACGACTTCAAGCTCCAGGCCTTCCGGCTGGCGGTCCTCAGTCTCGTCGGCTATCACGCGGCCTTCGTCTGCGAGGCGCTGCGTTCCGGCATCAACACCGTTCCGGTCGGACAGGCCGAGGCGGCCCGCGCGATCGGGCTGAGCTTCAGCCAGACCCTCCGGCTCGTCGTGCTGCCGCAGGCGTTCCGTTCCGTCATCGCCCCGCTGGCGAACGTGCTGATCGCGCTGACCAAGAACACGACGGTGGCCGCCGCCATCGGCGTGGCCGAGGCCGCCGCCCTGATGAAGACGATGATCGAGAACGAGGCCCAGACGGTCCTCATCGCCGCGGTCTTCGCCTTCGGGTTCGTGGTCCTGACCCTTCCCACCGGCCTCATCCTCGGCCGGCTGGGCAAGCGACTGGCGGTGAAGCGATGACCTCCGTCCTCTACGACGCCCCCGGCCCCCGCGCCAAGCGCCGCAATGTGGTCTTCTCGGTGCTCTTCGTCGTCCTGCTCGCACTGCTCCTGTGGTGGATATGGCTGACGATGGACGACAAGGGCCAGCTGAAGTGGGCCCTCTGGGAGCCGTTCACCACGTCGGACGCCTGGAGCACGTATCTGTGGCCGGGTCTGCTCGGCACGCTGAAGGCCGCCGCGCTCAGCATGGTGATCGCCCTCCCCCTGGGCGCCGTCTTCGGCATCGCGCGCCTGTCCGACCACCGCTGGGTGCGCGTTCCGGCGGGCGCCGTGGTCGAGTTCTTCCGGTCGATCCCGGTCCTGCTGCTCATGCTGTTCGCGAACGAGCTCTACGCCAAGTCCCCGAACATCGCGAGTGAGGACCGCCCGTTCTACGCGGTCGTCACCGGTCTGGTGCTCTACAACTCCTCGGTCCTCGCCGAGGTCGTACGGGCCGGTATCCTCGCCCTCCCCAAGGGCCAGACGGAGGCCGCGTACGCGATCGGGCTGCGCAAGGGCCAGACGATGACCAGCATCCTGCTGCCGCAGTCCGTCACCGTGATGCTCCCGGCGATCGTCGGCCAGCTCGTCGTCATCGTGAAGGACACCGCGCTGGGCGGCGTGATGATCGGCTACGCGGAACTCCTCACCGCGCGCAGCACGCTCGCGGCCAACTACGCCAACGTCGTCCCGAGCTTCGTCGTGGTCGCCGTCATCTTCATCGTCCTGAACTTCTCGATCACCAGCTTCGCCTCCTGGCTGGAGGGCCGGCTGCGCCGCGGCAGGAAGACGACCGGCGCGGTGCTCTCACCGAACGACGCGACCATCGCCGGTACGGCTGCGACGGAGGCGGGTGGAGGCGGCGGATAGGGCGCGGTCCGACGAATCGTCCCGAAGAACGCGCGACCGGTGTGACCGGCGGGGCCGGTGACATGATCACTGCTGCCCCCGTCACTTGACGCAAGCAGCGGCAATGGGTTGCATACGTTCTGTGATCGTGCACCCCGCTCCACCTGCCTGTTCCCGTACGTCCCTCAGGACACAGCTCCGTGCAGGGGGCACCGCGCCGTGGACCCGGTGATCATCGTCGGAGCCGGGCCCGTGGGGCTCACGCTCGCCCTTGCGCTGGCCCGCCAGGAGGTCCCTTCCGTGGTCCTCGACGAGGGCCCCGGCAAGGACGAACTGCGGCTCGCGCGGAGCGTGGTGCTGCGCGAGGACACGGTCGCGCTCGTGGAGCGGCTGACCGGTCTCCCCCTCGACGACGCGGGCTTCCGTTGGGCCGGATGGCGGTCGATGCGGCGCAAGCAGGTGATGCGCGAGATCACGTTCGACGGACAGGGTTCCGGGGGCGCGGAGACCACGAACGGAGCCGCCGATTCCCGGGGCGCCGGGACCGCCTGGGGCGAGGGTCCTCGGGGGGCCGTCGCCGCACGCGGCCCCGGTCCTTCGCGGGGCGCGGAAAGCCCGGCGGACGGCGAGGAGTTCACCGCGCCGCTGCACATCGCCCAGCACGCGCTGACCGGCGCCCTGCGCGAGGCCATCATCCACGAGCGGCTCGTCAAGGTAGCCGTGCACAGCCGCCTGGACACCGTCGAGCAGGACGCCTCCGGCGTCACGGCACACACCCGTGGCCCCAACGGCACCTGGTGGCGCGGCAGTTACCTGGTCGGCTGCGACGGACCACGCTCGACGGTGCGCAAGCTCCAGGACATCCGCTTCCCCGGACGTACCGCCGTCGAACGGCACGCCGTGGCGGCCCTGCGTACCGAACTCCCCTGGCCCGGCGAGGCGTTGCTGCACCGGATGACGCCGTGGCGGACCTCCGGCCCCTCGGCGGGCGAGGTGAGCGCACGCCCGCTGGCCGAGGACGTGTGGCGGCTGGACTGGCTGCTGCCCCCGGGCAAGGACCTGGTCACGCCCGATCTGCTGGTGGCGCGTATCCGGGAGACCCTCGGAGCCTGGAGCGGGGGCACCACACCCGCGTACGAGCTGCTCGACACCGGGGTCCACACCGTCCACCACCGGCTCGCCCGCCGCTGGCGGGCCGGCCGGGTCTTCCTCGCCGGGGACGCGGCCCATCTGCTCGGCGCCCTCGGCACCCAGGGGCTGGACGAAGGGCTGCGGGACGCCGACAACCTCGCCTGGAAGCTGGGACTGGCCTGGCATCACGGCCCGCACAAGACACTCCTCGACAGTTACCAGGCGGAGCGGCGGGCCGTGGTCGCCGCCCGGCTGCGCGCCGCCGACCAGGCACTGCCCCTGCTGCGCAGCGGCGGCGGCCTGCGCGCGTACGTCCCCGGGTCCGCCCGCGGCCACGACGCCCTGCTGACGGACGGCCACCTGGGGCGCGGCCCCCTTGGCGCGCCGGGGGCGTACGCCGACTCCCCGCTCACACCCCCACCCGCCGAGTCGCACGCCCCCGTCGACACCGAGCCCGGCGCACCGGTCGTCGATGTCCGGGTGACCGCGGAGGACGGCTCGTTCGTACCGCTGCGGGAGCGGCTCGGGCGGGGGGTCCTGCTCGTCGTCCTGATCGCCCCGGGTACGGGGGTCTGGGAGCGCAAGCACTGGGTGACGGCCGGCATCATGCCCCGGCTCGCCGCCGCCGTGACCGCGCTGCCGCACCCCGCGGAGCTGCTCGTCGCGGAGAGCTACCCGGGGGCCGCGGCGCACACCGTGCTGCTGGTCCGCCCCGACGGGCATCTGGTCACCGCGCTCGGCGGAGTCCGCCCGGCCGACCTGTACGAGGCGGCCGAGGCGACTCTCGGCGGACCGGCAGCGGCGGGGGCGGAGAGCGCCGCGGAGGCGACAGCGGGCCGGACCTGACCCTGACCGATGAACAACGCGGACCTGACCGATGACGGGCGGAGATCAACGACGTCGGGCCGGAGCTGGAAGACGGTGGCACGGGCCTGGAAGACAGCGGGCCGGACCCGCTCGACGGCGGGTAGAAGCCGAACGACGACGGGAAGCAGTTGAACGGCGACGGGAAGGAGTTGAACGCTCGGTAACCACCCGACCTGCGGTTTCCCGGCCGCTCGGGCCTCCATGGTCCAAATAGTGACGGTGAGTTGACCGGTCTGCGCCACCGTGGTGTACTCCGGATCGTGACCGACACCTGTGTGCGCCTGTGGCGGAGGGTCCATATGGACCTCGTCCGCTATGCGGGCTGCGTGTGTCGTCCGTCCTTCTGACTTCGCATCCTCCTCTCCCGCGCGCCGCACGCGTGCCGCCGCGCGCTCCTCTCGCGAACTCTCAGGACGGTCCCCGTGTCTGTGTCCCCTGCTGTCGCCACGTCTGCCCCCGTCTCCGCCGAGGCCGCCGCCTTCGCCGGGCCCCCTACCCCGACCCAGGCCGACCTGCTCGCCTTCGTACGCCGTACGGCGGCCGATGCCGAACTGATCGCCTCGCTCCCGCTCGACCCCGAGGGCCGCACCTGGGTGCGGCTCGAAGGCCCGGGCGGCAGCGAGGCCTGGCTCATCGGCTGGCCGCCGGGCAGCGGAACCGGCTGGCACGACCACGCCGAATCGGTGGGTGCCTTCCTCACCGCGTCCGGCGAGCTCAAGGAGAACTCACTCGCCGCCCGGCTGCCCGCCGACGGCTGGAAGACCCTGGAACTCACCGAGGAGATCGACCGGCAGCGCAAGCTGCCCGCGGGCAGCGGCCGCGGCTTCGGCCGTCATCATGTGCACGAGGTGCTCAACGAGTCCGCCGAGGAGCACGCGATCTCGGTCCACGCCTACTACCCGCCGCTCCCGCAGATCCGCCGCTACAGCCGTACGGGCCAGATCCTGCGCCTGGAGCACGTCGAGCGTCCGGAGGACTGGCAGTGAACACCCCGCAGCCCGTGGGCATCGACGCGTTGCTGGAGCAGGTCCGCGCGGGCCTGGACCGGATGCGGGCCGAGGAGACCTTCGAGGCCGTACGCCGTGGCGAAGCCCTTCTGGTCGACACCAGGTACGCCGCCCTGCGCGAACGCGACGGCCTGATCCCCGGCGCCCTCGTCGTCGAGCGCAACGAACTGGAGTGGCGGCTCGACCCCACGGGCAGCCACCGCGTCCCGGAGGCCACCAGCCACGACCTGCGGATCGTGCTGTTCTGCAACGAGGGGTACGCGTCGAGCCTCGCCGCCGAGTCCCTGCGCCGTCTGGGACTGCACCGGGCCACCGATCTGGTCGGCGGCTTCCAGGCGTGGAAGAGCGCCGGCCTTCCGGTGACGGCCGCCGACACGGAGACCTGACCGCCGCCCGCCCTCACAAACTGCATCAACGGCATCAATGGCGACCGTGACCCGGTCGAACCGTTGTCATACGGCAGCCCTCGGGGTCGCTCCTGCCGAAGCCCGCGGGATCAGAACCCCTCGTCGCCGAGGCCTTCGGTGTCCTCGCCCTCTTCCTCCAGCGCCCGGCGGACCACACGCAGGGCCATGCCCTGGGAGTAGCCCTTGCGGGCGAGCATGCCCGCAAGGCGTCTCAGCCGCTTGTCGCGGTCGAGTCCGCGGGTGGAGCGCAACTTGCGGGCGACCAGCTCACGCGCGGTCGCCTCCTCCTGCTCGGAGTCCAGCTGTCCGACGGCCTCGTCGATCAGCGTCGATTCCACGCCCTTGGTCCGCAACTCCTGGACGAGCGCCCGTCTGGCCAGCCCCCGGCCATGGTGACGCGACTCGACCCAGGCGTCCGCGAAGGCGCTGTCGTTGATCAGCCCGACCTCCTCGAACCGTGACAGCACCTCGTCCGCCACTTCGTCCGGGATCTCGCGCTTGCGCAACGCGTCCGCCAGCTGCTTCCGGGTGCGCGGGGTCCCGGTGAGCAGGCGCAGACAGATCGCGCGCGCCCGCTCAGCCGGGTCCCCCGGGGGCTCCCCCTTCTCGGCCCTCGACGAGGAGGAGGTGCCTCCGTCCTGCGGGTCGCCGGACGGCTCGCCGAAGCCGCCACGCCGTCGACGACCCCGTCCGGCACGCGGTCCGCCCTCACCGCGTCCACCGCGCCGGGAGGCCGTGTCCGGCGCGCCGTGACCGCCCGGCAGGCCGTCACCCCACCGCGCGTCACCGCCCGTCGAACCGCCGCCGTCCGGATCACCGTCGTCCGGACCGACGCCGTGGAAACCGTCGGCTCCGTAGAGCCCGCCGTCGGTGCCGTACGGCTGACCGCCGTACCCCCCGGCACCGCCGTACGACCTGTCACCGTCTCCGGCCGGACCGCCGTCTCCCCCGCCGTACCCCGGCCCCGTCCCCCCGGGGGTGAGGGGGTGGGCGTACTCGGCCCAGTCGGTTCGTCGCGTCATGGCCTAGCTCTTGGCCGCCGCGGCCCTGGACTTGGTGGTCTTGGCGGCCGGGGCGGGCACCGTCTTCGCGGCGTCGTCCGGGGCGGCCGAGACCGCCGCGTCCGCGCCCGGCTCGGCGGTGGGCGCCGTGGGCCTCACACCGACGCCCAGCTTCTCCAGGATCTTCTTCTCGATCTCGTTGGCGAGGTCGGGGTTGTCCTTCAGGAAGTTGCGAGCGTTCTCCTTGCCCTGACCGAGCTGGTCGCCCTCGTACGTGTACCAGGCGCCGGCCTTGCGGACGAAGCCGTGCTCCACGCCCATGTCGATCAGGCCGCCCTCGCGGCTGATGCCGTGCCCGTAGAGGATGTCGAACTCGGCCTGCTTGAAGGGCGGAGCGACCTTGTTCTTGACGACCTTGACGCGGGTGCGGTTGCCGACCGCGTCCGTGCCGTCCTTCAGCGTCTCGATGCGGCGGATGTCGAGTCGCACCGAGGCGTAGAACTTCAGCGCCCGGCCACCCGTCGTGGTCTCCGGGGAGCCGAACATCACGCCGATCTTCTCGCGGAGCTGGTTGATGAAGATCGCCGTGGTCTTCGACTGGTTGAGCGCGCTGGTGATCTTCCGCAGGGCCTGGCTCATCAGACGGGCCTGCAGACCCACGTGCGAGTCGCCCATCTCACCCTCGATCTCCGCGCGCGGCACCAGGGCGGCGACGGAGTCGATGACGATGAGGTCGAGCGCACCGGAGCGGACCAGCATGTCCACGATCTCCAGGGCCTGCTCGCCGTTGTCCGGCTGCGACAGGATCAGGTTGTCGATGTCGACGCCGAGCTTCTTCGCGTACTCGGGGTCGAGGGCGTGCTCGGCGTCGATGAACGCCACCTGGCCGCCGGCCTTCTGCGCGTTCGCCACCGCGTGCAGGGTCAGGGTCGTCTTGCCGGAGGATTCCGGGCCGTACACCTCCACCACTCGGCCGCGCGGCAGGCCGCCGACGCCGAGCGCGACGTCGAGCGCGGTCGACCCGGTGGGGATGACCTCGATGGGCTCATTCGGCCGCTCGCCCAGGCGCATCACTGCACCCTTGCCGAACTGTCGTTCAATCTGCGCGAGCGCGGCGTCGAGCGCCTTCTCGCGGTCGGTTCCTGCCATGGGTTCCACCCGGTTTGCTTGAGTCGATCGCTTCACGTCAAAGACGCTAACGCCTGCCACTGACAATGCGCCCCGACGCCCGTCCGGCCTGTGGATAACTCGGGCACATCTCCGTCGAAACCGTGCCGAATCCCCCGTCGAGAGCTCCGCCGGAATCTCCATAAGAATGGATGTTCGATTTTCGTGTCAAGCGCACCACGCGGCACCTCCGAGACTACGTTCACGCTCCGACAACGCCCCGAAGATCCCACCGGGCCGGTCCCGCACCCGTCCCGGCACCCGGTCCCGCACCTGCCCCGGACCCCGCACCCGCACCCGCACGGGCCCCTGCTCCCGTCCCGGAGCCGGCGCTCACTCCCAGCCCGGTCTACTCTCCCCGGCGTACCGCCAGTGCCTTCGGCCGGACGACGACGCCACCCGGCCCGTCCGGCAGGCTGTGCGCCATGCGAACGACGAGGACCCGCCCCCTGATACCGACGAAGCCCTCGCTGCGGCCCGCCGAGTGGCTCTGCTGCGCGACGGGCGCCCTGCTCGTCCTCTCGGGCTTCCTGCATCTGCTGGTCTTCGCCGTCGACGGCGGCCCGTGGGACGGCCCCGTCTCCTGGCGCAAGCCCGTCACCTTCGGGTTCTCCTTCGGGCTGACCCTGATCGCGATCACCTGGGTCACGTCGTACGTGCGCGTGGAAGCGAGGCCGCGCACCGCACTGCTCGTGGTGTTCGCCGCGGACTGCGTGGTGGAGGTCGGCGGGATCACCCTCCAGGCGTGGCGCCGGGTGCCCTCACATCTCAACATGGAGACCGGCTTCGACACGGCGGTGTCCATGATGCTCGCGGTGGGCGGCGGAGTCCTGGTCGTGGTGCTGACCCTGTTCGCCGTCGCCTCGTTCCGGAGCCTGCCCACGGGCCCCGTCGGCATGCCGCTCGCCGTGCGCTCGGGGTTCGCGATCCTGCTCGTCGCGCTGGCCTCGGGCGCCGCGATGATCGCGCGCGGGGTCGTCCTCACCCGGACCGGCCACCAAGAGGCCGCGTACCACTCGACGGCTCCGCTCAAGCCGCTGCACGGCGTGAGTCTGCACGCCGTCCTGGTGCTGCCCGCGCTGGCCTGGCTGCTGTCGCGCACCCGGTGGAGCGACACGGTCAAGGAGCGGGTCGTGTACGGAGCCGTCGGCTGCTACGCGGCGGCCGTCGTCGTCGCCGGTGTCCACGCCGTCCTCACCTGGTGACCGCGCGGCGGGGACCCGCTCACCCGCCGAACTGCCGCCGCACGCGCGCGAGGACGCCTGCCGAGCCGCGCGTGCGGTGCCCGTGCACGCGCGGGTCGTCCGTCACCTCGTAACGCTTCACATACGCCCCCAGGAACGCCTGGAGGGTGGCGACGGCGGGGATGGCGATCAGCGCGCCGACGGCTCCGAGGAGCGCCGTGCCCGCGATGACGGATCCGAAGGCGACCGCCGGGTGGATGTCCACCGTCCTGGAGGTCAGCTTGGGCTGCAGCACGTAGTTCTCGAACTGCTGGTAGACCACGACGAAGACGAGCACCCACAGCGCGTACCAGGGGTCGATCGTGAAGGCGATCAGCATCGGCAGGGCGCCCGCGAGATAGGTGCCGATGGTCGGGATGAACTGCGAGACCAGCCCCACCCACACACCGAGCACGGGCGCGTAGGGCACGCCCAGCGCCTCCAGCAGGATGTAGTGGGCCACGCCCGAGATCAGCGCCATCAGACCACGTGAGTACAGGTAGCCGCCGGTCTTGTCGACGGCTATCTCCCAGGCGCGCAGCACCTCGGCCTGCCGGGCCGGCGGCAGCACCGAGCACAGCGCGCGCCGCAGTCGCGGCCCGTCGGCGGCGAAGTAGAACGAGAACAGCGCCACCGTCAGCAGTTGGAAGAGGCCGCCCAGCACCTGCCCGGACACGTCCAGGACGCCGGTGGCGCTGTTCTGCACGTACTTCCGCAGCCAGTCGGAGTGGAGCAGGCCTTCCTGGATGTCGACCCGTCTCAGCTCGGTGTGGAAGTGCGTGTTGACCCAGTTGATGACGGAGTCGAGGTAGTCGGGGAACCCTTCGATCATCTTGATGATCTGGCCCGCGAGCATCGACCCGAGCAGGGTGATGAAACCGGCGATCATGATCAACGAGCCCAGGAAGACGAGGAAGGCGGCCAGCCCTCTGCGCATGCCCCGCGAGGCCATCCAGCTGACCGCGGGTTCTATCGCGAGCGCCAGGAAGAACGAGATCAGGATGTTGATCAGCAGGCCGGTGAGCTGATGGAACGCCCAACTGCCCAGCTGGAACAGGGCTATGAGCGTGAGCGCCAGCACCATGGCGCGCGGCAGCCAGCGCGGCATGCGCGCGCCCTGCCCGGCCGCGTCCCCGCCCGGCGGTTCGGGCGGCGTCGTGCCCAATGGTGATGCCTGGTGATCGACCTGCGTGTTCTCGTCTGTCGGGGCCACCCGGCAAGTCTGGCCCACGCCACCGACACCGGGTCCACGTCCCCCCGGTCTTCGGTCCGCTTCAGCGGTTTTCGTACGGAACGTTCATGGTCGCGCACACCACGCGCCACACGTCCTTGGCCTCCCAGCCCGCGTTCAGCGCCTCGTGGACGGTGCGCCCGCCGAGTTCCGTCATCACATGATCGCGCGCGAACGTCTCGGCGTACCCCGCGCCGAAGTGATCAGCCATTCGCTGCCAGAAGACCGTCAACCGCATGACTCCAGTATCCCGCCCCTGAGAGTGGGCCCGCGCCGGGACCACGTGCCGAGACCGCTTTCCGCCCTACGGTCTGACGCATGGCCGAAACCGGAGCATCTCCACTCCCCCAGACGCCCCCCGCGCACTCCTCACTCGCCCGCGCCGAGCACTTCGTCTGGCTCACCGCGCGGGTGCTGGAACAGCGCCGCTTCGCCTACCACTTCCTGGGCGGCGGCGCCGACGCGGTGGAGACCGCGCTGGCCGCCTACCTCAACGACGACGAAGGGTACGGTCACGCGCTCGAACCCGATCTGCGCGGCCCCGTCAGCCAGCCGCTGCACACGGGGCACGCGCTGCGTGTGCTCGACTCGATCGGCCGCTGCGACGGGCAGCGCGTGGAGCGGGTGTGCCGTTATCTGACCTCCGTGTCGACGGCGGACGGCGCGCTGCCCGCCATCCGTCCCAGCCAGCGCGGCTATCCGACGGCCCCGTTCGTGCCGATCGTCGACGACCCGCCGAGCGAACTCCTCGCCACCGGCCCGGTGGTGGGCCTGCTGCACCGCAACGAGGTATGGAACGCCTGGCTGTTCCGGGCCACCGACTTCTGCTGGCAGAAGGTCGAGTCCCTGGAGAAGTCCCATCCGTACGAGGTCGAGGCGGCGGTCGCCTTCCTGGACTCCGCGACCGACCGCCCGCGCGCGGAGGCGAGCGCCGACCGGCTGGGCCGCCTCGTCCGTGAGCAGCGGCTCGCCGCGCTGGACCCCGGACGCCTGGAGGCGTACCCCGTCCCGCCCGGTTACGCGCCGGGGGAGCACCACTTCCCGCACGACTACGCGCGGACCCCGGACTCGCTCGCGCGCGCGTGGTTCACCGACGAGGAGATGGCGCGCTCGCTGGACCACCTCGCGGACGAGCAGCGGGAGGACGGCGGGTGGCCGATCCGATGGCGTCAGTGGGCACCGGGCACCGCCCTGGAGTGCCGCCCCATGGTGACGATCGAGGCACTGCGCACACTCCGGGCGTACGGCCGGTCCATCACCTGAGGTCACCGCCGGCCCGGGGCCCTGCCCAGCACCCAGCGTGCCCGCGTGCCCGCGTGCCCGCGTGCCCGCGTGCCCGCGTGCCCGCGTGCCCGCGTGCCAAGCCGGCGCGCGCGGGTTCCGGGCCCGCCCCTCCAGGTGTCAGCCTGTGATCGCGCGGACTCCTGCCGTCACCACCACGGCGGCGGCGACCACCACCAGGAACGGGGCGCGCAGGATGAGTGCCACGGCGGCCGCGGCGAGCCCGGCGGCCTTCGCGTCGACGACGAGGACATGCCCTTCGGCGAAGGTCTGCTGGGCCGTGAGGGCGGCCAGGAGCGCGACGGGCAGCAGGGCGGCGAGGCGCTGCACGAGCGGCCGCTCCAGTACGCCCGCGGGGATGAGCAGACCGACGAGTTTGAGGACGTAACAGCCGACGGCGGTGGCGACGATGGCGATCCAGATGTTCAACGGTCTTCCCCTGATGCGTACGAAACGTCTGACACGTCGTTCTGGTCGCCGGCCGGTGGCGTGTTCACCGCACCGGCCGGTGCCTCGTTCGACACGCCGGCCGAGACGTCGGCGGCGGTCGTCGCGCCGTGGCGCCCGGTCACGTAGAGCACGGCGGGAGCGGCCAGGGCGGCCACCAGCACCGGCACTCCGGCGGGCAGCACGGGCAGCAGACCGAGCCCCAGAAGGACGGCGATTCCCGCGACGGCGCGTTCCGTGGTGGTCTTCAGCATCGGCGCGAGCAGCGCCAGGAACACGGCGGGCCCGGCCGCGTCGAGCCCCCAGGCGTCGGTGTCGCCGATGGCCTCGGCGCCGGCCGCGCCGAGCAGGGTGGTGAGGTTCCACAGCAGGTAGAGGGACAGGCCGGTGACGGTGAAGCCGATGCGGACACTGCGGCGGGTGCGCTGCGCGAGCGCGACGGCCGTGGTTTCGTCGATCACCCACTGCGCGGCGAACGGGCGCACCGCGCGCGGAAGGGCGAGGAGCTGGGACAGACGCAGCCCGTAGAAGGCGTTGCGGACCCCGAGGAAGAACGCGCCCGCGGCGGCGGTGAGCGGGTTGCCCCCGGCCGCGAGCGCGCCCACGAGCGCGAACTGCGACGCCCCGGTGAACACCAGGAGGCTGAGGGCGCAGGTCTGGAGCAGGGTGAGCCCGCTGCCGGCCGAGGTCACCCCGAAGGCGAAACCGGACAGTCCGACGGCGACCCCGACTCCGAGGGCGTCGCGGACGACGGCGGCGTCGGGTTTTCCGCCTTCTTCACTGCGTATGTCTGCGAGAGCTGTCTGTTGTACCACGCCTCGGACGGTACGAGGAGTCGCCCCTCCGTGTCTTGTACGTTCTTGCGCTCCCGCTGGTAGGCGCCCGGAGGGACGCCCACGATCCGGCTGAAGTGGCGGTTGAGGTGCGGCTGGTCGGTGAAGCCGACGGCGACGGCCGCCTCGGCGGGCGCGGAACCGGCGTCCAGAAGGTGGCGGGCCCGGCGTACCCGCGCATCGGTCAGCCAGGTGTGGGGCGGCATGCCGTAGGCGTCCCGGAACGCGCGCAGCAAGGCGAACGAGCTGGTGCCGAGGTCGGCGGCGAGCCGCTCCAGGGTCGGCGGCTCGGCCATCCGCTCCTCCAGCACGGCACGCGCGCGTGCCGCGAGACGGGCGCCCGCGGTACGCACGGCCCGCTGCGGGAGCGGCCCTCCGTTCAGGCGCAGCAGCCGGGTCACGGCGACCCGCAGCAGGGTGTCGGCGGCCAGCGCGTTGCCCTCCTCCGCGGCCCGGAGCACTTGGTGGACCAGGCCCGCCGCGTAAGGGTCGTCGAGTACCGGACGGGTGAATCCGGGGGTGCCGCGAAGGGTGGTGGTCTCGGCGGCGATCTCAGCCACCATGTCCGGCGAGGGGTACACGGCGCCGTACTTCCAGCCTTCGGGTACGCCCGCGCGCCCGGTGTGCGGGGTGTCGGGGTTGACGAGTGCCAGCGAGCCCGGGCCCGCGTACTGGTCGGCGCCGCCGTGGTGGAAGACCTCGACACCCTCGGTGACAGCGGCGATGACGAAGTTCTCGTGGGTGTGCCGCACGAAGATCTTCTCGACGTAGCGGGCCCGCAGCAGATCGACACCGGGCAGCTCCGCGTACCGCCAGTGCCGCGCCCGCTCCTGCCCCGAACCTGCCACTCCCTCATTCTCCGCCACCGTGCCGGGACCCGCCGCCGACGCCCGCCGGGCCGATTCTCGCCCCACTGCGGTCCGCTGTGCGCCGTCGGGCGCCGACCTGCCCCGCACTGCTCCCACCCGGCGTTCTCGCTGCGTTCTCGCAGGTCAGCGCGATTGTCAGTGGGCGGGTGCAGGATGGACGCATGGTCAGCTCCGCACACCGGGCCCTCGACGGCTTCTCCCCCGCGACCCGCGGCTGGTTCACGGGGGCCTTCTCCGCGCCCACCGCGGCCCAGGCCGGGGCATGGGCGGCCATCGGTGCGGGCTCGGACGTGCTGGTCGTCGCCCCGACCGGCTCCGGCAAGACGCTGGCCGCGTTCCTCGCCGCGCTCGACCAGCTGGCCTCGACACCACCTCCGGCGGACCCGAGGAAGCGCTGCCGGGTGCTGTACGTGTCACCGCTCAAGGCGCTCGCGGTCGACGTGGAGCGGAATCTGCGCAGCCCGTTGACCGGCATCCGGCAGGAGTCCGTGCGGCTCGGGCTGCCGGAGCCGGAGGTGAAGGTGGGCATCCGTTCCGGCGACACGCCGCCCGCCGAGCGCCGGGCGCTGGCCACCCGCCCGCCGGACATCCTGATCACGACCCCCGAGTCGCTGTTCCTGATGCTGACCTCGGCCACCCGCGACGCGCTGACGGGCATCGAGACGGTGATCCTGGACGAGGTGCACGCGGTCGCGGGCACCAAGCGCGGCGCCCATCTCGCGCTCACCCTGGAGCGCCTCGACGAGCTGCTGCCGAAGCCCGCCCGGCGTATCGGCCTCTCCGCGACGGTGCGTCCCGTGGACGAGGTGGCGCGGTATCTCTCGCCGCAGCGCAAGGTGGAGATCGTCCAGCCGCCCTCCGGCAAGGAGTTCGACCTCTCCGTGGTCGTCCCGGTGGAGGACCTGGGCGAGCTGGGCGGCTCCCCGGCCTCCGACGGCAAGGAGGGCGCGGAGAAGCCCTCCATCTGGCCGCACGTCGAGGAGCGGATCGCCGACCTCGTCCAGTCCCACCGCTCGACGATCGTGTTCGCCAACTCGCGCCGCCTGGCCGAGCGTCTGTGCAACCGGCTCAACGAGATCGCCTACGAACGGGCGACCGGCGAGCCCCTGGAGGAGGCGCATGCCCCGGCCGAGCTGATGGGCGGCTCGGGCGCGGCCCAGGGGGCACCGCCGGTCATCGCCCGCGCCCACCACGGTTCGGTCTCCAAGGAGCAGCGGGCACAGGTCGAGGAGGACCTGAAGGCCGGCCGTCTCCCCGCCGTGGTCGCCACCTCCAGCCTCGAACTGGGCATCGACATGGGCGCGGTGGACCTCGTCATCCAGGTCGAGTCACCGCCGTCCGTGGCGTCGGGGCTGCAGCGTGTGGGCCGCGCGGGTCACCAGGTCGGCGCGGTCTCCACCGGCGTGGTCTTCCCGAAGTACCGGGGCGACCTGGTGCAGGCGGCCGTGGTCACCGAGCGGATGCGCACCGGCTCCATCGAGTCCCTCCGGGTCCCCGCCAATCCTCTGGACGTGCTGGCCCAGCAGCTCGTCGCCATGACCGCGCTCGACACCTGGCAGGTGGACGACCTGCTCACCACGGTCCGCCGGGCGGCCCCCTTCGCCTCGCTCCCGGAATCGGCGTTCACCGCCGTGCTCGACATGCTCGCGGGCCGCTATCCGTCGGACGCCTTCGCCGAGCTGAGGCCCCGCGTGGTGTGGGACCGCGTCACGGGCACGGTGACCGGCCGCCCCGGCGCCCAGCGTCTCGCCGTCACCTCCGGGGGCACCATCCCCGACCGCGGGCTCTTCGGGGTCTTCCTCGCGGGGGCCGACCCCAAGAAGGGCGGCGGCCGGGTCGGCGAGCTCGACGAGGAGATGGTCTACGAGTCCCGGGTGGGCGATGTGTTCACCCTCGGCACCAGTTCCTGGCGCATCGAGGACATCACCCGGGACCGGGTCCTGGTCTCCCCGGCGCCCGGCGTCCCCGGCAGACTGCCGTTCTGGAAGGGCGACCAGCTCGGACGTCCGCTCGAACTGGGGCGCGCGGTGGGCTCGTTCCTCCGCGAGGTCGGCTCGCTCCCGGAGGACGACGCCCGCCTGCGCCTGCTCGCCGCCGGCCTGGACGCCTGGGCCGCCGGCAACGTCATCGCGTACCTGAAGGAACAGCGCGAGGCGTGCGGCCACATCCCGGACGACCGCACGATCGTCGTCGAGCGGTTCCGCGACGAGCTGGGCGACTGGCGGGTCGTCGTGCACTCGCCCTTCGGCGCCCAGGTCCACGCCCCCTGGGCCCTCGCCCTGGGCGCCAAGCTCTCCGAGCGGTACGGCATGGACGCCCAGGTCATGCACGCCGACGACGGCATCGTGCTGCGGCTGCCCGACGCCGACCTCATGAGCCTGGACCTGCTCGACCAGGCACCCACGAAGGCGGGCACGGAGTACGACGCGGACCGGGCGCCCGTCGGCGCGGCGGACGTCGCCTTCGACAAGGGCGAGGTCAACCAGATCGTCACGGACCAGGTCGGCGGTTCGGCCCTGTTCGCCGCCCGCTTCCGCGAGTGCGCCGCCCGCGCCCTGCTCCTGCCGCGCCGCAGTCCCGGCAAGCGCACCCCCCTGTGGCAGCAGCGGCAGCGCGCCGCTCAACTGCTGCAGGTGGCCAGCGAGTTCGGTTCGTTCCCGATCGTTCTGGAAGCGGTACGCGAATGCCTCCAAGACGTCTTCGACGTCCCGGGCCTCACGGAACTGATGGGCGACATCGAGTCGCGCAAGGTACGGCTCGTCGAGGTCACCACCCCCGAGCCCTCCCCCTTCGCCCGCTCCCTGCTCTTCGGATACGTCGCGCAGTTCCTGTACGAGGGCGACTCACCGCTCGCCGAGCGGCGGGCCGCCGCGCTGTCACTGGACTCGCGTCTGCTGGCCGAGCTCCTGGGCCAGGCCGAGCTGCGCGAGCTCCTGGACGCCGACGTCCTGACCGACCTGGAGCGCGAGCTCCAGTGGCTCACCGAGGACCGCCGCATCAAGGACGTGGAGGGTGTCGCCGACCTGCTGCGTCTGCTGGGGCCGCTCACGGATGCCGAGTTGACCGAGCGGGGCGCGGAGCCGCGATGGGCCAAGGAGCTGGCCTCCGCCCGCCGCGCCATCCGGGTCCGGATCGGCGGAGCCGACCACTGGGCGGCCATCGAGGACGCGGGCCGGCTGCGCGACGCGCTCGGCACGGCGTTGCCGGTCGGCGTCCCGGAAGCCTTCACCGAACCGGTCAAGGATCCGCTCGGCGATCTCCTCGCCCGGTACGCGCGCACCCACGGGCCGTTCACCTCCACGACGGCCGCCGCCCGCTTCGGTCTCGGTACGGCCGTCACCGACGGCGCGCTGCACCGGCTCGCCGCGAGCGGCCGGGTGGTCCAGGGGGAGTTCCATCCGGCGGGCATCGGCCAGGAGTGGTGCGACGCGGCGGTTCTGCGCAGGCTGCGCCGCCGTTCACTCGCGGCGCTGCGTCATGAACTCGAGCCCGTCCCGCCCGCCGCGCTCGCCCAGTTCCTGCCCCAGTGGCAGCACGTGGGCAGCGGTCACGGGCTGCGCGGCATCGACGGGCTGGTGCGCGCCGTCGAGCAGTTGCAGGGCGCGTCCGTGCCGGCGTCCGCGCTGGAGAAGCTCGTCCTGCCGTCCCGGGTCGCCGGTTACACACCCGCGCTGCTCGACGAGCTGACGGCCGCCGGGGAGATCCTCTGGGCCGGGGCGGGTTCACTGCCGGGCAAGGACGGCTGGGTCTCGTTGTATCTGGCGGACGCCGCCCCTCTGCTCCTGCCGGCCGCGCACCCGCTGGAGCCGACCGCGCTGCATCAGTCGGTCCTCGACGCCCTCTCCGGTGGCTACGGCCTGTTCTTCCGTCAGATCGCCGACCAGATCCGCGCCACCACGCACCCCGACGCCACAGATCCGCAGCTCGCCGACGCGATCTGGGACCTGGCCTGGTCCGGGCGCCTCACGAACGACACGCTCGCCCCCATGCGTTCCCTCCTGGGATCGGGCCGCACCGCGGGGTCCACGGCCCACCGCGCCAAGCGCTCGGTCCCCCGCGGGCGCTACGGCTCTCCGACGGGAGGGGCCCGTCCCCAGTCGCGGACCGGTCCCCCCACCGTCGCGGGCCGCTGGTCACTGCTGCCCGAGCGCGAACCCGACCCCACCGTGCGCGCCCATGCCCTGGCCCGCACGCTGCTGGACCGGCATGGGGTGGTGACCCGGGGCGCCGTCGCGGCGGAGGGCGTCGAGGGCGGCTTCTCCGCGGTGTACCGCATCCTGTCGGCCTTCGAGGACAGCGGCCAGGCGCGGCGCGGCTATGTGGTCGAGGGTCTCGGCGCCGCCCAGTTCGCGATGGACGGCGCGGTGGACCGGCTCCGCGCGGCGGCGAACGCACGGGACCGGGGCGCCGCCCTGCCCGACCCGGCCCTCCCGGACAACTCCCCCGCCGCACACGGCTTCCCGGACACCTCCGTCTTCCCGTACTCGGGCTCGGGCTCGGGCTTCGACGGCACGGGCCGAGGGGACGACTTCGTCGACCGGCCCGATGTCGCGGACGATCCGGGTTCCCTGAACGACCCCACCCCCGGCCCCACCCTCGACGCCGATCCCGACCTCGCTCTGGGGTCCGGCCCCGGCCTTGGCCCCGAATCCCGCCCCGGCCCCGGAACCGCCCTCGACTTCGGCTTCGACTTCGGGGACGACCACACCTTCTCCGCCGACTCCGCCTTCCCGCCCGGCTCCCCCCACCCCGACGCCTCGCACCGCGGGAACGCCCCGTCCAACCGCAGCGGCTCGCCGTACCCGGCGAACGGCTCCGGCCATCCCGGCGGTTCGGTTTTCCCGGGCGCCCGTCCCCGGACCCGTACCGCCGCCCCGGCCGTCGTTCTGGCCGCCGCGGACCCGGCGAACGCCTACGGCGCGGCCCTGTCCTGGCCCGAGTCCCCGACCGAAGCGGGCCACAAGCCGGGCCGCAAGGCGGGTTCCCTGGTCGTCCTGGTCGACGGTGAGCTGGCTCTCTACATGGAGCGCGGCGGCAAGACCCTGCTGGCCTGGCCCGCGGACCCGGACGGTTCGGCCGCGCAGGACACGCGCCTGCGTGCGGCGGCGGACGCCCTCGCCGCGGCCGCCCGCGCCGGCTCGCTCGGCACCGTCACCGTCGAGCGCGTCAACGGCGCCTCGGCTCTCACCTCCCCCCTCGGCGCCCTCCTGGAAGGAGCGGGCTTCATCGCCACCCCGCGCGGACTCCGCCTGCGCGCCTGACCGGCCGGCCCCACCCGTGCCACCCTGGAGTCATGCCCGAAGGAGACACCGTCCGGCAGGCCGCGAGCCGGCTGCACGCAGCCCTCGCGGGCAAGGTCCTGACCCGTTCCGACCTGCGTGTGCCGCGGTACGCCACGGCCGACCTCACGGGTCGCGCCGTCCTGGACGTCACCCCGCGCGGCAAGCACCTCCTCACCCGGATCGAGGGCGGTCTGACGCTGCACTCGCATCTGCGGATGGACGGTTCGTGGAAGGTGTACGAGCCCGGCCGACGCTGGAGCGGGGGTCCCGCCCACCAGATCCGGGCCATCCTCGGCACGGCGGACCGCACGGCGGTCGGCTACCGCCTGCCCGTACTGGAACTGCTCCGCACCACCGACGAGGCCCGCGCGGTCGGTCACCTCGGCCCCGATCTCCTCGGTCCGGACTGGGACCCGGGCAAGGCCCTGGAGAACCTCCTGCGCGACCCCGGCCGCCCCCTCGGCGAGGCCCTGCTCGACCAGCGGAACCTCGCCGGCATCGGCAACGTGTACAAGAGCGAGCTGTGTTTCCTGCTCGGCGTCACCCCCTGGCTCCCCGTCAGCGCCCTGCCCACCGACCGTGCCGTCCAACTGCCGCTCCTCGCAAAGAAGTTGCTGGAGTTCAACCGCGACCGTCCGGTCCGCGTCACCACCGGGCTCCGCGACCAGAACCTCTTCGTGTACGGCCGCGCCACGCGCCCCTGCCTGCGCTGTGCGACGCCGATCCGTTCGGGCGACCAGGGCGACGGTTCCCGCGAGCGCCCCACGTACTGGTGCCCGCGCTGCCAGACGGGCCCCACCCCACCGCCGGGCGGCCCCCGCACCGCCACGGCGCACCGCCCCACCGGGTACGCGTCCCCGGCACCCGGCGGCCGGAACCGCTAGGGCCCGCATCGAGCAGCGCGTCCGCCCCGATCCGAGCGGGCGTCGAAGCGAGCACCGGACCGCGTGCCCGACCACGTACCAAGTCCCGCCGGACCACGTATCAAGTCCCGCGCGACCACGTACCAAGTCCCGCCCGACCATGCATCAAGTCCCGCGCGACCAATTGACGCCCCGTCAGAAACCCTCGTACCGTCCCTTCATGGCCCTCCCCGCGTACGACCTCACCGGACGCACCGCGTTCGTCACCGGCGCGGCCGGCGGCATCGGCCGCGCGGCGGCCCTCCTGCTCGCGGAGGCGGGCGCCACCGTGCACTGCGCGGACGTCGACGAGCAGGGCCTGCACGAGACGGCGACGCTGATCAAGGGCCAGGACGGCACCGCCCACAGCCACCCCCTCGACGTCACCGACCGCGCCCGGCTCCAGCAGGCCGTCGCGTCGTGCGGCCGTGTCGACGTCATGGCGGCGATCGCCGGGATCATGCACAGCAGCCCGGTCCTGGAGACGCTGGACGAGGATCTCGACCGGGTGCTGAGCGTCAACTTCAAGGGGGTGCTGTACGCCTGCCAGGAGGCCGCTCGCTCCATGATCGCGAACAGCGTCCGGGGCAGCATCGTCACCATGGCCTCGGGCGCGATCGACACCGGCGGTCCGGGCCTGCTGTGCTACAGCGCGGCCAAGGCGGCCGTCGTCCAGCTGACGCGGACGCTGGCGACCGAGATCGGACCGCACGGCGTTCGCGTCAACGCCGTGGCGCCCGGATGGATCCGCACCCCCATGACCAACCGTCACGGTGAGCGGCAGGCGCACACCGAGGCGTTCATGGCCCGCCTGTCACCGCTGGGCCGCGTCGGGGAACCCGAGGACATCGCCCACGCCGTGCTGTACCTGGCATCGGACGCCTCGGCGTTCACCACGGGTCAGATCCTCCGCCCGAACGGCGGCGTCGCCATGCCCTGGTAGCCCGCGCCCCGCCGCTCGCCCGTCGGCGCCGGACCTCCCGCCAGCGCTCGCGCCAGCGGTCCGACCCCACGGCGCCGACCGCGCGGGACTTGGGCACACAGTGGACCGGCAGCAGGCTGAGGCCCCACCCGCCCGCGGCGACCGCCCCTTCGAGCACCCCGGCATCCGGCACGAGCACGAGCCGGAGCACGCTGAACCACCACAGCGCGCCGAACACCAGGGCAGCCCCCCGGCGCACTGTTCGCCCTGCCATGGTCCCTCCTCCGGGCGCGGCACCGGGCCGCCGATCTCACACGCGAGCAGGGCGCGCCGACGGCACGCGCAACGGGCCTCACCGCGTCCCTCCACCATGGAGGCCGCGCCGGATACCGGCAAATGGACCCACGCGGGACGCCGTGGAACGCGAAAGCCCCGGCCCGGCTCCTCCAGGTCTCCCCGGAGAAGCCCCGGCCGGGGCTTCTCGTCACGCGTTCTCAGCTCAGGAAACGCGAGCTGGTGAGCGTCAGGCGGCGACGACGTCGACCGCTTCGGCAGGCGCCTTGATCGTGACTCGTTCCGGTGGCACACCGGTCACCGATACGGAATTGAGCATCGGGCGACGCACCGGTGCGGACACCGGTGCGGTGGCCGCAGCCGACTGTGCCAGCTCGGCGAGGGCGAGATCGTCGCTCACTTCCCGCATGAGCTCGGACATCCGTACGTCCAGCGCGTCGCAGATCGCGGAGAGCAGCTCGGAGGATGCCTCCTTCTGCCCCCGCTCCACCTCGGAGAGATAGCCGAGTGAGACTCGGGCGGACGAGGAGACTTCGCGCAGAGTACGGCCCTGGCGCTGGCGCTGCCGACGCAGCACGTCACCCAGCAGGCGACGGAGCAGAATCATCGGTGGCTCCCTCCTCGGACCGCGTAGCCGCATCCTTCACGCCCCACCGTACCGCCTTGCGCCGCGGCCGTGCGGGGAGCGATGTCGTGTTCACTCAGGGCTGCAAACATCAAAACCCCCCGTTCTGTTCCGTATCCTGTGCCCGCTCATTCCCGGTCTGTTCGCCCGCGAGCTCCTGAAGGAGCAGCGCGAGTACGCTGCGTACACTCTCCATACGGATTTCCGCCCGGTCGCCGTTCAACCGCAGCGGCACCACTTTCCCGCCACGGGCGGTGATGAAAGGTGCTTCGGAGGGTCCGTCGACGGCCACGTAGACCGTACCGACCGGCTGCCCGTCCTGGGGGTCGGGACCGGCGACACCGGTGGTCGCTATCCCCCAGTCGGCGCCGAGCGCCTTGCGCACCCCGGCCGCCATCTGTGCCGCGACCTGCGGATCCACCGCTCCGCGCTCGGCCAGGAGAGTGACGTCGACGCCCAGCAGTTCGTGTTTCAGTTCGGTGGCGTACGCCGTCACCGAGCCCCGGAACGTCTTGGAGGCACCCGGCACCGCGGTGATCTCCGCCGCCACCAGGCCACCGGTGAGCGACTCGGCGACGGCGAGGGTCTCGCCCCTCACCGTGAGTAGTCGCACCACCTCGGCGGCCGTGGAAGTCACCGCTCGGCCTCCGCGGCGGCCGCCCGCCGCTCGGCGATTCCGCGGCGGCGCAGCACAATGGCCTGTCTCACATAGTCGAGTCCGGTGACCACGGTCAGAATGACCGCGACCCCCATCACCCAGAACCTCAGGGTGGCCAGCGCGCCCGTCAGCGGCAGGATGTACATGCCGACCGCCGTGCCCTGGGCCAGCGTCTTCAGCTTGCCGCCGCGGCTCGCCGGGATGACTCCGTAGCGGATCACGACGAAGCGCAGCAGGGTGACGCCCAGCTCGCGCCCGAGGATCACCAAGGTGACCCACCAGGGCAGATCGTCGAGGGCGGACAGGCAGACCAGCGCCGCGCCCATGATCGCCTTGTCGGCGATGGGGTCGGCGATCTTCCCGAAGTCGGTGACGAGGTCGTACGCGCGCGCCAGGTGGCCGTCGAAGATGTCCGTGATCATGGCGACGGCGAAGGCCGCCCAGGCCCAGGCACGCATGGCGGGGTCGTATCCGCCGTCGGCCAGCATCAGCGCCACGAAGCCCGGCACGAGGACGAGCCGGATCATGGTCAGGATGTTGGCGATGTTCCAGAGACTGGCCTGATTGACGGCCGCAGCGCCCAGTTTCCCGCCCCGCGCCGGCTTCGCGCCCCCCGGAGCATCGGATGCGCCCGGAGTGCCGGAGACGCCGGGAGTACCGGATGCGCCGGGGGCGCCCGTCGCGCCTTTGGCGCCCGGGGAGCCGCCTGCCGCGGATGCCGGGACTCCGGTCATCTGGCCGCCTCCTCGGTACACGCGAGCGAGCCCGGAAGCGGCTCGGCCACCAGGTCGACACCTTCTGTACCGACCACCTTGGCCTCGACGATACGGCCGACGGTCAGACCCTCGCCGCTCGTGAACAGCACCTGGCCGTCCGTCTCCGGCGCCTGGTGCGCGGCGCGGCCGTAGGCGCCCTCCTCGCCGTCGAGGGACTCCACCAGCACGTGCACGGTCTCGCCCACGCGCTCCTCGGTCCGCTGGGCGACCAGCTCCTCGGCGAGCCGGGACACGCGCGCGAGGCGCTCGGCGACGACGTCCTCGTCCAGCTTGTTCTCGTACGTCGCCGCTTCGGTGCCGTCCTCGTCGGAGTATCCGAAGACGCCGATCGCGTCGAGGCGGGCTCCGGTGAGGAAGCGCTCCAGCTCCGCGAGGTCGGCCTCGCTCTCGCCGGGGAAGCCCACGATGAAGTTGGAGCGCACGCCGGCCTGCGGGGCCTTGGAACGGATGGTGTCGAGCAGTTCCAGGAACCGGTCGGTGTCGCCGAAGCGGCGCATCGAGCGCAGCACGTCGGGCGCGGAGTGCTGGAAGGACAGGTCGAAGTAGGGCGCGACGTTCGGTGTCGAGGTGAGGACGTCGATGAGTCCGGGGCGCATCTCGGCGGGCTGCAGGTAGCTGACCCGCACGCGCTCGATGCCGTCGATCTCGGCCAGCTCGGGCAGCATCGTCTCCAGGAGACGGATGTCACCCAGGTCCTTGCCGTACGAGGTGTTGTTCTCCGAGACGAGCATCACCTCCTTGACGCCCTGCTCGGCGAGCCAGCGGGCCTCGTTCACGACGTCGCTGGGGCGGCGCGAAATGAACGAACCGCGGAAGGACGGGATGGCGCAGAACGTGCAGCGGCGGTCGCAGCCGGAGGCCAGCTTCACCGAGGCGACCGGGGATCCGTCCAGACGGCGCCGCAGGGGCGCACGGGGGCCGGAGACGGGGGCGACGCCCTCGGGGAGGTCGGAGGGGGTGCCGTGGCCGGGAAGGGCCACTTCCTCGCCGGCGCTCTGCCGCTCGGCCGGGCTGATCGGCAGCAGCTTGCGCCGGTCGCGCGGGGTGTGGGAGGCGTGGATGCCGCCGTTGAGGATGGTCTGGAGGCGGTCGGAGATGTCGGCGTAGTCGTCGAAGCCGAGCACGCCGTCGGCCTCGGGGAGCGCTTCGGCGAGTTCCTTGCCGTACCGCTCGGCCATGCAGCCCACGGCCACGACGGCCTGGGTTCTGCCGTGCCCCTTGAGGTCATTGGCTTCGAGGAGGGCGTCGACGGAGTCCTTCTTGGCGGCTTCGACGAAGCCACAGGTGTTGACGACGGCGACATCCGCTTGTTCGGCGTCCTCCACGAGTTGCCAGCCGTCCGCCTCCAAGCGGCCTGCGAGCTCCTCCGAGTCCACCTCGTTACGGGCGCAGCCAAGGGTGACGAGTGCGACGGTACGGCGTTCAGGCATGGGCTCAAGACTACTTTGTCTCACCGACAGCCCACGTCGACGGGGTTGGCCGATCTTGGCCAACCCCGTCGACGGCGTACTTCTCGGGACCCTAGCCGACCTGCGGGTCGCCCTTCGTGTACGTGAGACGCTCGACCGCGCCCGGCTGGAACTGATCCTCGATCTTCTTGCCGTTGACGAAGAGCTGGATGGCTCCGGCGTCCCCGAGGATGAGGTTGATCTTGGAGCTGTCCTGGAAGGTCTTGGACTCGCCCTTGTTCAGCAGCCCGTCGAAGAGCATCCGCCCGTTGTGGTCCTTGGCGGAGATCCAGCTGCGTCCGTCCGCGGCGCTGACCTGAACGGTCACCTTGTCCTGCGGGGCGGCCGCGATGGCGCTGTCGGACGGCTCGGGCTTCGGGTCGGCGGGCTTGGTGGCGACCGAGCTGGGCGAGGAGGATGCCTTCTTGGTGATCGGCGTGGACCCCTCGGCGACCTGGGTCTTCGAGTCGTCCCCGTTGCCGCCGCCCTTGACCATGGTGAACCCGACGAAGCCGATCACCGCGACGATCGCGGCGACCATGGCGGCCGTCCAGTTCGGTCCGCGGCGCTCGGGCCGGATGCGCTCCGCCTCGAACAGCGGGGCGGCGGGCGTCGGCGCGGGACGTCCGCCGTGCTCGGCGTCGTACTGCGCGAGCAGCCGGGCCGGATCGAGGCGGACGGCGCGGGCCAGGGTGCGGATGTGCCCGCGCGCGTAGACGTCGCCGCCACAGGGAGCGAAGTCGTTCTGTTCGATGGCGTGGATGATGGTGATACGGACGCGGGTGGCGTTACTGACGTCGTCGACGGTCAGACCGGCCTCGATGCGTGCCTGCTGAAGGGCACGTCCGATCGAGGGCCGCTCGGCCGCAGGGTCGTCTTCGAACGGACGCTCGTCTTCGGGGGAGTTGCCGTCAGGTGAGTTGACGATGGACACGGGGGCGCCTTTCGAGCGTGTAGCCACCTGTGCTGGAAGTTCAGTCTAGGGGGGGTACGAAAGGGTGGGGCAACCGGGCGGTGGGACTTTGTACGCCATCAGAATGGCCGGTCATCCTGATATAGGGACATGGTGGCGTCCCTTCGCTCAACTTGACGTGCGACAAGGCGAAACGGTTGCCCACCGACTCCTTACGGGTGAGTCACGTTCACATATCAGCCAGGTGCGGAACATGACGTTCCGCCATCCGCCCGACAGGCCGGCCGCTCCCGAGCGACCGCCCCGCGCCCACCACGCCGTTGCCGGCTTTCCGCCCCTCCTCGCCGAGGGCTCTACGCTTCTGCTTCCCCGCGCATCACGGCCAACACTCCATCCAGCTCGTCGGCCTTCACAAGAACGTCACGCGCCTTGGAACCCTCGCTGGGCCCGACGATCCCGCGCGACTCCATGAGGTCCATCAGCCGGCCGGCCTTGGCGAAGCCGACGCGCAGCTTGCGCTGAAGCATCGAGGTGGACCCGAACTGCGAGGTGACGACCAGTTCGGCCGCCGCGCACAGCAGATCGAGGTCGTCGCCGATGTCCTCGTCGATCTCCTTCTTCTGCTTGGTTCCCACGGTGACGTCGTCCCGGAAGACGGGCGCCATCTGATCCTTGCAGTGCTGGACGATCGCCGCGACTTCGTCCTCGGTGACGAAGGCACCCTGCATACGCGTGGGCTTGTTGGCCCCCATCGGCAGGAAGAGTCCGTCGCCCTTGCCGATGAGCTTCTCGGCGCCGGGCTGGTCGAGGATGACGCGCGAGTCCGCGAGGGACGAGGTGGCGAAGGCGAGCCGGGAGGGCACGTTCGCCTTGATCAGGCCGGTGACGACATCGACGGACGGCCGCTGCGTGGCGAGCACCAGATGGATGCCGGCCGCGCGCGCGAGCTGGGTGATGCGCACGATCGAGTCCTCGACGTCGCGCGGCGCGACCATCATCAGGTCGGCGAGCTCGTCGACGATCACCAGGAGGTACGGGTACGGGGTCAGCTCGCGCTCACTGCCCTCGGGCAGCTTGACCTTGCCGTTCCTGATGGCCTGGTTGAAGTCGTCGATGTGCCGGAATCCGAACGCCGCGAGGTCGTCGTAGCGCAGGTCCATCTCCCGTACGACCCACTGCAGTGCCTCGGCGGCCCGCTTCGGGTTGGTGATGATCGGCGTGATCAGGTGCGGGATGCCCTCGTACGCGGTCAGCTCGACCCGCTTGGGGTCCACCAGGACCATCCGTACGTCCTCGGGGGTCGCCCGGACCATGACCGAGGTGATCAGGCAGTTGATGCAGGACGACTTGCCGGAACCGGTGGCTCCGGCGACGAGGACGTGCGGCATCTTCGCCAGGTTGGCCATCACGTAGCCGCCCTCGACGTCCTTGCCGAGCGCGACCAGCATCGGATGGTCGTCCTCCGCCGCGTCCGCGAGGCGCAGCACGTCACCGAGGTTGACCATCTCGCGGTCGGTGTTGGGGATCTCGATGCCGACCGCCGACTTGCCGGGGATCGGGCTGATGATCCGCACGTCGGGGCTGGCGACCGCGTACGCGATGTTCTTGGTGAGCGCCGTGATCCGCTCGACCTTCACGGCGGGGCCGAGCTCGACCTCGTAACGGGTGACCGTCGGTCCGCGGGTGAATCCGGTGACGGCGGCGTCGACCTTGAACTCCCGGAAGACGTTCTGCAGGGAGGCGACCACCGCGTCGTTGGCGGCGCTGCGCGTCTTGCCGGGGCCGCCCCGCTCCAGGAGATCGAGCGAGGGCAGCGCGTAGGTGATGTCCCCGGAGAGCTGGAGCTGCTCCGCGCGCGGGGGCAGCTCGCGCGGGGCGTCGGGTGCGGCCTTGGTGAGGTCGGGCACGACGGACTCGACCGGCAGGGCCTCCTGCCGGGGCCGCTTGGCGCCGGGTACGACCTTGGCGCGGGCGGCGGGAACGGGCGTCGTCTCCTCGTACCCGTCGCGCTCCACGCTGACGCCCTGCGTCAGATCGGCGACCAGGGGCGAGGGCGGCATCCCGTGCAGCACGGCACCGTCCAGCGCCGCCGCCGCGGCCGCGGCGACGTCCACGGCGTCCATCGGTCGGTTCATGTCGGGCTGCGGAGCCCCGGGCCGCCGGGGGCGGCTCCGGCGCTTGGTGAGCGCCTCCCGCTCGGCGCTGTCGGCGTCGTACGCCTCGGGGGCGCGCGAGCGCCTGCGGGAGCCCCCCTGAAGCCCGTCGCGCCACTGCTCGTCGTAGCGCTCCTCGTCCTCGATGAACGCGCTCTCGTCGAAGTCGGCCTGGACGATGCCGAGCTTCTGGCCGAGCAGCCGCAGCCGCTGCGGAATCGCGTTGACCGGGGTCGCCGTGACGACCAGCAGCCCGAAGACCGTGAGCAGTACGAGGAGCGGTACGGCGAGGACGTCGCCCATCGTGTACGTCAGCGGGGTGGAGGCCCCCCAGCCGATGAGTCCGCCGGCGTCCCTTATCGCCTGCATCCCGTCACTGCGCGCGGGCGATCCGCACGCGATGTGCACCTGCCCGAGCACGCCGATCACGAGCGCCGACAGGCCGATCACGATGCGGCCGTTCGCCTCGGGCTGCTCGGGATGCCGGATGAGCCGGGCCGCGATGAGGGCGAGGAGTATCGGCACGAGGAGGTCGAGACGGCCGAAGGCGCCCGTGACCAGCATCTCGACGAGGTCGCCGACGGGCCCGCGCAGATTGGACCAGGTGCCCGCCGCGACGATCAGCCCGAGGCCGAGCAGCAGGAGCGCGAGTCCGTCCTTGCGGTGCGCCGGGTCGAGCCCTTTCGCGCCCCGCCCTATCCCGCGGAAGGTGGCTCCGACGGCATGGGCGATGCCCAGCCACAGGGCGCGTACGAGTCTGTACACGCCCGCGGTCGGGTTGGGCGCCGGCGGGGGAGCGGGCTTCTTCGCCGCGACCCTCTTGGCGGCTGCCTTTTTCGCGGGGGCCTTCTTCGCCGGAGCCTTCGTCGGAGCGGCCGCCTTCTTCGCGGGCGGCTTCTTGGCTGCGGACTGACGTGAGGCCATGTGTGTGAGGTTACCGGTGGAGACGACAGCGACACGTGTGCCTCCCCCAAGTTCTCGACTTCGCTCGAACAGGGGGATCCGCAGCTTCACCCGATCGTGTCACCCTTACCGGCAGCGGAACTGACGCTTCCTCACGTCGTCCCGTCGCCGCCCGGAGGTGTCCGGGCGGGCCTCAGTTCGGCGAGGGCACCGAGGGTGCCCCGCTCCCCGTGCCCGGCTCCAAGGCGTCCAGCGCCCTGCGCAGTCCGGTGAGTTTGCGTTCGAGGTGCGCCGCGGTCGCCACCGCCGCCGCGTCCGCGGAGTCGTCGTCGAGCTGCTTGGACAGCGCCTCGGCCTGCTCCTCGACGGCCGCGAGCCGCGCCGAGAGTTCGGCCAGAAGTCCGGCGGGCTCCTTGGCCTCGCCGAGCGCCACCTTGCCGCCACCCTCCAACTGGAGCCGCAACAGGGCCGCCTGCTCCCGGAGTTGGCAGTTCTTCATGTAGAGCTCGACGAACACCGAGACCTTCGCGCGCAGCACCCACGGGTCGAAGGGCTTGGAGATGTAGTCCACCGCGCCGGCCGCGTACCCCCGGAAGGTGTGGTGCGGGCCGTGGTTGATGGCGGTGAGGAAAATGATCGGGATGTCCCGGGTCCGCTCCCGCCGCTTGATGTGCGCGGCGGTCTCGAATCCGTCCATGCCCGGCATCTGAACGTCCAGCAGAATGACCGCGAAGTCGTCCGTGAGCAGCGCTTTGAGCGCTTCCTCCCCGGACGATGCCCGTACCAGTGTCTGATCGAGCGCGGAGAGGATCGCCTCCAGCGCCAACAGATTCTCCGGCCGGTCATCGACCAGGAGGATCTTGGCCTTCTGCACCATGGCCCGCCCTCCTCGCCCCGGCATGGGGCCTCCCCTGTCCGCAGGACTTGGGGTGGCACCGGGCGCCGCCCCAGGGGACGACTCCCTTGCGCCGTCCGTCCTTGTGCCGGTCATGCTAGCTGCACCCCGCCCGTCGCCACACCCTGTCACCGCGATGTCACTGTGCACGTAGCAAAAACGCAGCAGGGGACCAGAAGGTTCCCCGAATCCCGTGCTTCTACACGGCTTCGGGCACAGTCAGTCATCCGACACCGGGCCGCCGTTCCGCACGGTGTCCTGGTGCCCAACAGCACGTGACAGCCACGCGTCATCGTGTACGAGTGTGTCACCCCTCACGCATCCACTGCGCCATCACGGACAGCAGATGATCGGGATCGACCGGCTTGGTCACATAGTCGGAGGCACCCGACTCGATCGCCTTCTCCCGGTCGCCCTTCATTGCCTTCGCCGTGAGCGCGATGATCGGCAGCCCCGCGAACTGCGGCATCCGCCGGATCGCCGTGGTCGTGGCATAGCCGTCCATCTCGGGCATCATGATGTCCATCAGAACGACCGTGACATCGTCGTGCTGCTCCAGGACCTCGATTCCCTCGCGGCCGTTCTCCGCGTACAGCACCGAAAGCCCGTGCTGCTCCAGGACGCTCGTCAGCGCGAAGACGTTGCGGATGTCGTCGTCGACGATCAGCACCTTCTCGCCCTCGAAGCGGATGCCCCGGCCCTGTTGCGGTCCCGCGTCCTGCCGGCCCGCGGCCGTCCACGGCTCCTGAGGGGCGCCCGCGGCACCGTCCGGCTGCCCGGGGACGGCGGTGCGCTGCTCGGCCGTGGGCAGGGCCCTGCGGCGCCTCCTGAACAGCGCGGCGGGCCCGTTCTGGGCGTCCTGGTACGACCTCACCTCGGCCGGCATCCCGATGTCGTGCAGTTCCGCCTCGGAGGCCAGTAGCTCCCCCGCCTCCAGCGCCGGCGCGAGCTGCCCGTAACCCTGCGGCGGCAGTTCGCTCGGGTGCAGCGGGAGGTACAGCGTGAAGGTGGAACCGCGTCCCGGCTCGCTCTGGGCGTAGATCTCGCCGCCCAGCAGCCGCGCGATCTCCCGCGAGATGGACAGCCCCAGACCCGTACCGCCGTACTTGCGACTGGTCGTGCCGTCGGCCTGCTTGAAGGCCTCGAAGATCACCCGCATCTTGCTGGCCGCGATCCCGATACCGGTGTCCGTCACGGAGAACGCGATCAGATCGGCGTCCGCGTCCCGCAGCGACCCCGACTCCAGGAGCTGTTCCCTGATGGCCACCGGCACGTCCGCCCCGGCGGGCCGGATCACCAGCTCGACGGCTCCGGAATCGGTGAACTTCACGGCGTTGGAGAGCAGGTTGCGCAGCACCTGGAGGAGGCGCTGCTCGTCGGTGTGCAGCGTGGCGGGCAGCTCCGGTGAGACCCGTACGGAGAAGTCGAGCCCCTTCTCCGCGGTCAGCGGACGGAACGTGGCCTCCACGTAGTCGACGAGCTGGACGAGCGCGATCCGGGTCGGCGACACGTCCATCTTGCCCGCCTCGACCTTCGACAGGTCGAGGATGTCGTTGATGAGCTGGAGCAGGTCGGAACCCGCGCCGTGGATCGTCTCGGCGAACTCGACCTGCTTCGGGGTGAGATTCGTGTCCGCGTTGTCGGCGAGCAGCTTGGCCAGGATCAGCAGGGAGTTGAGCGGCGTCCGCAGCTCGTGCGACATGTTCGCCAGGAACTCGCTCTTGTAGCGCATGGAGACGGCGAGTTGCTCGGCGCGCTCCTCCAGGACCTGCCGGGCTTCCTCGATCTCGGTGTTCTTCACCTCGATGTCGCGGTTCTGCTGGGCCAGCAGCTCGGCCTTCTCCTCCAGTTCCGCGTTCGAGTCCTGGAGGGCCTTCTGCCGGTTCTCCAACTCCGCCGACCGTTCGCGCAGTTGCTCGGTGAGCTCCTGCGACTGCCGGAGCAGTACCTCCGTCTTGGTGTTGACGGAGATGGTGTTGACGCTCGTCGCGATCATCTCGGCGATCTGGTTCAGGAAGTCCTTCTGGATGTGCGTGAACGGCGTGAAGGACGCCAGCTCGATGACCCCGAGCACGGTCCCCTCGAAGAGCACCGGAAGCACGATGACCTGCGCCGGAGGTGCCTCACCGAGCCCGGAGGAGATCTTCAGGTAGCCGCTCGGCGCGTTCTCCACCAGGATCGTGCGCTTCTCCTGCGCTGCCGTGCCGATCAACGCCTCACCGGGCCGGAACGACGTCGGCATGGAGCCCATCGAGTAGCCGTACGACCCGAGCATGCGCAGCTCGTACGCCTCCTCGTCCTCGCCGGCCGTGTCCTTGCCACCGTCGACCAGCGGCATCGAGAGGAAGAACGCGCCGTGCTGGGCCGAGACGACCGGAGTCAGCTCGCTCATGATCAGCGAGGCCACGTCGTCGAGGTCGCGGCGCCCCTGCATCAGCGCCGAGATGCGGGCGAGGTTGCCCTTCAGCCAGTCCTGTTCCTTGTTGGCGATCGTGGTGTCGCGCAGGTTGGCGATCATCTTGTTGATGTAGTCCTGAAGTTCCTGGATCTCGCCGGAGGCGTCCACGTCGATCTTCAGGTTCAGGTCGCCGCGGGTCACCGCGGTCGCCACGCGCGCGATGGCACGCACCTGCCGGGTCAGGTTCCCGGCCATCTCGTTCACCGACTCGGTGAGGTCGCGCCAGGTGCCGTCGACGTCACGCACGCGCGCCTGGCCGCCCAACTGGCCCTCGGTGCCCACCTCGCGGGCGACTCGGGTGACTTCTTCGGCGAAGGACGACAGCTGGTCGACCATCGTGTTGATGGTGGTCTTGAGCTCCAGGATCTCGCCGCGCGCGTCGATGTCGATCTTCTTGGTCAGATCGCCCTTGGCGATGGCCGTGGTGACCATCGCGATGTTGCGCACCTGACCGGTCAGGTTGGACGCCATCCCGTTCACCGACTCGGTGAGGTCCTTCCACGTGCCGGAGACGCCCGGTACACGCGCCTGGCCGCCGAGGATGCCGTCCGTGCCCACCTCGCGGGCCACCCGCGTCACCTGGTCGGCGAACGAACTCAGCGTCTTCACCATCGTGTTGACCGTGTCGGCGAGCTGCGCGACCTCGCCGCTCGCCTCGACCGTGACCTTCTTGGTGAGGTCGCCGTTGGCCACCGCCGTCGCGACCTGCGAGATGTTCCGCACCTGGTTGGTCAGGTTGTTGGCCATCACGTTGACGTTGTCGCTCAGGTCCTTCCAGATGCCGGTGACCCCCGGCACCCGCGCCTGACCGCCCAGGTTGCCCTCGGTGCCCACCTCGCGGGCCACCCGGGTCACCTGCTCGGCGAAGTTGGAGAGCTGGTCCACCATCGTGTTGACCGTGGTGACCAGTTCGAGGATCTCGCCCTTGGCGTCGACGGTGATCTTCTTCGACAGATCGCCCTTGGCGACCGCGGTCGTCACCTCGGCGATGTTGCGCACCTGGATGGTCAGGTTGTTGGCCATGAAGTTCACGGACTGGGTGAGGTCCTTCCAGGTGCCGGAGACACCCTGCACCTCGGCCTGCCCGCCGAGGATGCCCTCCGTGCCCACCTCGCGGGCCACCCGCGTCACCTGCTCGGCGAAGTTCGAGAGCTGGTCCACCATCGTGTTGAGGGTGTTCTTCAGCTCCAGGATCTCGCCGCGCGCGTCCACGTCGATCTTCTGCGACAGATCACCGCGGGCCACCGCCGTCGCGACCTGCGCGATGTTGCGCACCTGCGCGGTGAGGTTGCCGGCCATGCCGTTCACCGAATCGGTCAGGTCGCGCCACACACCGGCGACGCCGGGCACCTGCGCCTGACCGCCGAGGCGGCCCTCCGTACCCACGTCACGGGCCACCCGGGTCACCTGGTCGGCGAACGCGGAGAGCTGGTCGACCATCGTGTTGATGGTGTTCTTCAGCTCCAGGATCTCGCCGCGCGCGTCCACGTCGATCTTCTGCGACAGATCACCGCGGGCCACCGCCGTGGTGACCTGGGCGATCTGCCGTACCTGTGAAGTCAGGTTCCCCGCCATGAAGTTGACGGAGTCGGTGAGCTCCTTCCAGGTACCGGACACACCGTCCACCCGTGCCTGGCCGCCGAGCCGGCCCTCCGTACCCACGTCACGGGCCATCCGCGTCACCTGGTCGGCGAAGCTCGACAGCTGGTCCACCATCGTGTTCACGGTGTTCTTGAGCTGGAGCATCTCGCCGGAGACGTCGACGGTGACCTTCTGCGACAGATCGCCGTTGGCGACCGCCGTGGTCACCTGGGCGATGTTGCGCACCTGGCCCGTCAGGTTCTGGAACGCCGTGTTGACGGAGTCCGTGAGGTCCTTCCAGGTACCGGCCACCCCCGGAACCTGCGCCTGGCCGCCCAGTTCACCCTCGACGCCGACCTCGCGCGCGACCCGCGTGACCTCGACACCGAACGACGACAGCTGGTCGACCATCGTGTTGACGGTGTTCTTCAACTCCAGCATCTCGCCCGCGACCTGGACGCTGACCTTCTGCGACAGATCACCGTTGGCCACCGCGGTCGTCACGGCGGCGATGTCACGCACCTGGGTCGTGAGGTTCCGGAACACCGTGTTGACGGAGTCCGTGAGGTCCTTCCACGTTCCCGCCGCTCCCGGCACGTTCGCCTGACCGCCGAGCCGGCCCTCGCCACCGACCTCGTTGGCGACACGGGTGACCTCGTCGGCGAACGTCCGCAGCGTCTCGGTCATCTGGTTGATCGTCTCGGCGAGCTGCGCGACCTCACCGCGCGCGGAGACGGTCACCTTCTGCGACAGGTCGCCGCTCGCGACCGCCGTCGTCACCTGCGCGATCCCGCGCACCTGGGCCGTCAGGTTGCCGGCCATGAGGTTCACCGAATCGGTGAGGTCCTTCCACACGCCGGCCACACCGGGCACCTGCGCCTGACCGCCCAGTTCCCCCTCGGTGCCCACCTCACGGGCGACGCGCGTCACCTCGGAGGAGAACGAGGACAGCTGGTCGACCATCGTGTTGACGGTGTTCTTCAGCTCCAGCATCTCGCCGGCCACGTGAACCGTGACCTTCCGCGACAGGTCACCCTTGGCGACGGCCGTCGTCACGAGAGCGATGTCACGCACCTGGGCGGTGAGCCGGTACGCCATCGTGTTGACCGAGTCCGTGAGGTCCTTCCACGAACCGGACATACCGCGCACCCGGGCCTGACCGCCCAGCTTGCCCTCGGTGCCCACCTCACTGGCCACCCGGGTGACCTCGTCGGTGAACGTCGACAACTGGTCGACCAGGTTGTTGACGGTCCGCCCGACCTTCAGGAACTCACCGCGCAGCGGATGCCCGTTGCCGTCCGCGGCCTGCGCGCGCAGGTCCATGCGCGGCGACAGATCGCCCTCCGCGACGGCGGACAGCACCCGGCCGACCTCGGAGACAGGCCGTACGAGATCGTCCACCAGCGCGTTCGACGCCTCGATCGCGGCCGCCCAGGCGCCCTCACCGGCACCCGTCTCCAGCCGCTCCGTGAGCTTTCCCTCACGGCCCACCACACGCCGGACCCGAGAGAGCTCACCGGTCAGGTGCAGATTGCGGTCGGCGACCTCGTTGAAGACCGCCGCGACCTCGGACATGACGCCGTCACCGGAAACGGTGAGCCGCTTGCGGAAGTTGCCGTCCCGCATCGACACCAGGGCGGCCAGCAGGCGGTTCAGAGCCGCCGTGTCCACCTCGGTGGTGCCGGTGCGCGGTGTGCGCCCGCTGTTCAGGGACTGTCCGCCTTTCGCGCGCGTCCTACCGCCCCGCGTCGCTGCGCCAGACTCCACTGTGTCCCTCCCGCAAGGGTCGACCAATACTGCTCGGCGTACTCGGGTACTCATGCTCGTGGTGCGGGGAAGGCATTCGACCTGCCCGGACCTTCTCCTGCAGCCTGCCCAGTGTTTCACCCCGGCTGAACCAGGCCATAACAGTTCGGCAGCTTCGCACACGGTCCGCACACCCTCGGGACGGAACTCCGGCCCTGGCCGGAGGCAATCACACGCACCTGTCAGAAGGGAAACGCCGGACTCTTCAAGACGGAAACACTCGTGACCGGCATCCGCAGGGGCGGCGAAGGTAAGTAACCTTGCATGCGGCTGTCCAGCCGCGCCGGTCCCGTCCGGCCTGGGCGGTGGCACGAGTACGAGCGGGCAGGCATCGGAGGGGCACCGCACCATGACCACCGGACTGCATCCTGGGGGAACACCTCAGGATCCCCGGCCGACAGGGAACCACGCCCTGCCCACGCAGGAGCGGGTCGGCCCCGGAACCCCGCACGCCGACAACCGGACAAGGAGTTCTGTGATCACCGCGCGCGCGGCCGCCAGTTTCGAACCTGTGGGACGGTCCGTCGCGATCGCCCGCTCGTTCGTCCGGGACACGCTCCAGGGCTGGGGCTTCGCCGACATCGTCGACGACGCCGTCGTGCTGACCAGCGAACTGGTCACCAACGCCGTCGTGCACGCGGGCACCGCAGCCGACGTTCTGTGTCTGCGCAGCGACGACGGTGTGCGCATCGAGGTCGCGGACCACTACCCCGAACGCGAGATCCCCCTCCAGGCGACCGCCGTCAGCATGGGCAGCCCGGACCGCGAGGGAGGCCGCGGCCTCCAGCTCTGCGCGGCCCTCGCCGGCCGCTGGGGTGTCGACTACACGCCCACCCACAAGCAGGTCTGGTTCCAGCTCGACCTCCCCGAGCGCGCCGTCGGCACCCGCACCGCCGGCCCCTCGCTCCCCGCCCACCTCCTCCCCCTGGCCGACGGCCGCGTCCGCGTGGCGGTCGTCCAGATCGACCGCACCGGTTCCATCAACGCCTGGAACGAGGACGCCGAGGAGCTCTTCGGGTACGCGGCCGAGCAGGTCACCGGCAAACCGCTCACCGACTTCGCGGCCTGGCCGCACACCCCCGGCACCAGCACCGGCATCGTCGAGGCACTCCAACTCTCCCGCTGGGAAGGCAGTTACGGCGTCCGCTGCGCCGACGGCCGCGTCACACCGGTGTACGCGTCGCACCTGCGGGTCCGCGACACGGGCGGCGAGCCCTCCACCGTCTGCCTCCTCGTGCGCGACCACGAACGCGCCGTCCTGCAGACCCCGTTGCGCGGGGCCGCCTCCGACTCGGGCACCCACTCCGAGGGCCAGGCCACGGATCCGTTCGAGGTCTTCATCGGATCACCGGCCCCGGACGACCTCGACGGCCTGCTCCAGCGCACGGTGGAGCGCGCCCGCGACATGCTCGACGGCGACTCCGCCTTCCTGCTCCTCGCGACCGACGACGAGACGGAGTTGGAGGTCCGCGCCTCCACGGGCCTGCCCTCCGCGCGTCAGCGCTTCGCCCGCGTCCCCGTCGAGGCGGGCCCCGGCCGCTACGGCTCGGCCCGGATGCCCGCCGTCCACGAGGACCTGTTGGTCGTCCCCGGTGCCGTACCGCTCCTCGGCGGGACCGGCATGCGCTCGGTCGTCACGGTCCCGCTCAAGGTCGAGGGCCGCCTCACCGGCTCCCTCGGCGTCGCGGCCGAATCGCCCGGCCGCTACTCCAACGAGGAGGCCCTGCGCCTCCAGTTCGCGGCGGACCGCATCGCCCTGGCGGTGGAATCGGCCCGCCTCGGCGAGCTGGAACGCCTGCGCCGCGGCTCGCTGTCGTTCCTCGTCGAGGCCTCCGACCTGCTCGCCGGCACCCTGGACCGCGACCAGACACTCGCCCTCATGGCCCAGATGACCGTGCCGACCCTCGCCACCTGGTGCGCCGTCTACACGATCGCCGACCAGGCCTCCGAGCCGTACCTCTCGTACGTCCTGCACGAGGACGAGGAACGCATCGACGGCCTCAAGGCGTTGCTCTCGAAGATCTCCCCGCCGGACCCGGTGCCCACGCCGGGCGCCCGCGTCTGGTCGGCCCCCGCCGCGGCGGCCCACGAAGCGGCCCTACGGACCTCCATGCGCAGCCTGGGCCTCGGCAACCAGGCGTCGGTGACCTCCGGCATCGGTACGACGCTGGCGACCGCCGCGGCGGTCGGCGGCGAGACCGTCGTCCTCCCCCTGGTGGCCCGCAACCGCGTCATCGGCATGCTGACGCTCGGCAAGCCCTCGGACGAGCATTTCCGCCAGGAAATCCTGGAGTTGGCCGAGGACCTCTCCCGTCGAGCGGCCCTCGCCCTGGACAACGCCCGCCTGTACTCGGAGCGCACGGCCATCAGCCAGTCCCTCCAGCGCAGCCTCCTGCCCCCGGAACTCCCGCACATCGAGGGCGTCGAGGTCGAGGTCATCTACCGCGCGGCCGGCGAGGGCAACGAGGTCGGCGGCGACTTCTACGATCTCTTCCCGATCCGCGACGGCGCGTACGGATTCGCCATCGGCGACGTCTGCGGTACGGGCCCGGAGGCGGCGGCGGTCACCGGCCTGGCCCGGCACGCACTGCGCCTGCTGGCCCGCGAGGGCTACGGCGGCCCCGCGGTCCTGGAGCGGCTGAACTCCGCGATCCTCGACGAGGGCGCCCGCAGTCGCTTCCTCACCCTCCTCTACGGCGAGTTGTGGCCCCAGGAGGACGGCAGCGCGGTCCTGAAGGTCGTCTGCGCCGGCCACCCGCTCCCGCTGCGTCTGCGCCAGGACGGCACGGTCGAACCGGCCGCAGAACCGCAGCCGCTCCTCGGTGTCATGGAGGACCTGGAGCTGTACGAGCAGACGGTCACGCTGGATCCGGGCGATGTCCTGCTGTGCGTCACGGACGGCGTCACCGAACGCCGCGAGGGCACCCGCATGCTCGGCGACGACGGCCTCACGGACGTCCTCACCACCTGCACCGGGCTGACGGCCGGCGCGGTCGCCGCACGCATCATGCGCGCGGTCGAGCGCTTCGCCTCCGACGCCCCGTCGGACGACATGGCGATCCTGGCGATGCGTGTCCCGGGCCTCCAGACGGACTGAGGCCGCACGGGCTCAGTCCCCCGGACTGAGCCCCCACCGGTCCCGGACATGCGAAAGGCCCCCGCCCACAAGGGCGGAGGCCTTTTCTGTCTGAGCCCCCCAACGGAATCGAACCGTTGACCTTCTCCTTACCATGGAGACGCTCTACCGACTGAGCTAGGGGGGCCTGTCGCCTTTTCGAGGTTTCCCTCGCGGCAACGAGATAGATCATACCCCGAACTGAACCGTGTTCCCAACCAGTCCAGCCCCGGATCAGAAGGCCGGCTGCAGCAGTCCGCCGAGCGCGTTGCACGCGGAGACGATCCGCTGCATCTCCCGCTTCGTCAACGCCCCGTCCACCGGCAGCGAAAGAGTCTCGTCGGCGGCCCGCTCGGTCTCGGGAAGCTGTACGTCCCGCCGGAACCCGGGCAGGCGGTGCACCGGTGTCTTCACCGGCACCCGGCACTCGACTCCCCTGGCCCGTACGGCCCGTGCGAAGGCGTCCCGGTCCGGCCGCCCGTTGCCGGGCACCCGTACGACGTACTGCTGGTAGGTGTGTCCGTCGCCACTGACGGGCGTGCGTACGCCGCTCAGCCGGCCGTCGAGGTAGGCGGCCCGCTCCCTGCGCTGCGCGATCTCGTCGTACGGCGCCTCGGACTCGCCCTGTTCCAGGACCAGCACCTCATGCCGCTGGCCGAGTTCCCGCAGCCGCACCATGTCGGCCGTACGCCCGAACCGGTGCACGACGACGAGCGCCGACGTCCGGGGCGTCATGACGCCCTCGATCGCGCGAGGGTCGAGGCAGTACGTCGCCGGGTCTATGTCGGCGAAGACGACCGTGGCGCCGGCCTGGGCCACGGCGTCGGCGACCTCCACGTTCCCGAAGGCCGGAACGATGACCTCGTCACCGGCTCCGACGCCCGCGGCTCTGAGCATTGCAGCAGTACCCATGGTCCGGATATTGGGCGCGCAACGTGAACGCAAAGTAACGTAAAACAAAAAAGAGCTGGTCCCCGAACCGAAGTTCGAGGACCAGCTCTCTAAAATTTGTTCGGCGGCGTCCTACTCTCCCACAGGGTCCCCCCTGCAGTACCATCGGCGCTGTGAGGCTTAGCTTCCGGGTTCGGAATGTAACCGGGC
>NZ_JBIVVR010000020.1:0-150962 GCF_044757755.1 Streptomyces sp. NPDC091209
TCAAAGCCCGCACCTCCTACGACGAAGCAATCGCTTGGTCGCACCACGCACACCCCCAAGCCGCTTGACCTCAAACGGCATGGGGTGTCTGACAGCCCTTCCACAGCCCCGGCGCTTCGAACGATTATCGAACGCCAGGCCAAGGCCTTGCCCGCCCTCCCCCGAAACACGGGCGAATGCCCGTTTCCCGCGAAGGGGAAACCTGCCGAAGATTGTCGCGCCCGCATACCGCCGGGTACAGTCACCGCACTGCTCTGCCAGCCCCTGTTGTCGAGGCGAAAGAGAAGTTGGTGAACGACCGTCACCCGTCGGGGATCGCGACTCCTCCGGCTCCGGCTTCCGACGCCGCCTCGGCGCTCTACGCGCCCTATGGTGCGCAAGAAGCCCAGTACGGCGACTTCACCGCGTACGGCGACTACTCCGCCACCACGGCTTTCGCCTCGGGCACGAACGCGACCGGCGCGGGCTCCTACGCCGGCACGGACTTCGCCGGTGACCCGCTCTTCGGCGACATGTCGGGCGGAGGCGGCGGCACCGGTTCGTACGACGCCACGCAATGGAACGCCGGAGCCCAGCAGCCGCAGAACTACGACCCGTACGCGGCGCACCACCAGGCCGCCTACGACACCGGCGCCCACGGCACGACGGCATGGACGAACGGCTACCTCGCCGACATCCCCGCGCAGCATCCGGGCCCCGACGCCTCGGGCCAGTGGGACGCGAACGCCTGGATCCAGCCCGAGCAGCCGCTCGGCGGGACCCAGCAGTGGACCGTGCCGACGCAGGACACGGGCGCGTACGACGCAACGCAGTGGAACACTGCCGGCGGCCAGGACGCGTACCAGGCGTACGAGCACCCGCGGTCCGAGTCGTACCCACAGCCGCAGGCGGAGTCCGGGTCCTACGAACAGCAGCACCCGCGCTCCGAGTCCTACGAAGAGCCGCAGGCGGAGCCCGGGTCGTACGAACACGAGCTCACGCAGCTCGACATGACGTACGAGCAGCAGTCGGGTCCGGGGGGCCAGGTTCCCTTCGACCAGCAGGCGACCACGACCTTCGACCAGGCGGCCCACGATCAACTCGCCTCGGACGAGGGCGAGTTCGACGAGGCCGAGGACTTCGCGGACACGGACGACGCCGAGGACGCGTACGACGAGGGGCCCGAGAGGCCGCTGCTCGACGACATGGAAGAGATCACCCCGGTGCGGCGTCCCGCGACGCGGACCGCCTCCCGTTCCCGGCGCCGCAGCCCCGCGAAACGTTCGGCCCTGCTGACCGTCGCGGTGCCCTCGGTCTGTGTGATGGGGGTCGCGGGGATCGCCGCCGCCTCGGTGGGCGGCGTCGGCGGCCTCGGCGGCCTCGGCGGGAACGACTCGAAGAACACCACGGCCAGCGCCCCCGACGCGACCTCCGTGAAGCCGTCGGCAGCCAACATCAAGCTGGACACCCAGCTCCAGAGTCTCTCCGCGGGGGCGGACGACTTCGCCGACCGGGCGAGCCGCACGCAGGAACGTATCGACCTCAAGGCCCAGCAGACGACGGAGAAGAAGAAGGCGGCGGAGGAGGCGGCCCGCAAGGAGCGGCTGCGTCCGAAGTTCGTCCTTCCCGTGACGCAGCGGGGCCTCAGCGCCTACTTCGGCCAGGCCGGCGTCAACTGGATG
The DNA here is from genome assembly GCF_044757755.1 of Streptomyces sp. NPDC091209. NCBI lineage: Bacteria > Bacillati > Actinomycetota > Actinomycetes > Kitasatosporales > Streptomycetaceae > Streptomyces > Streptomyces sp. NPDC091209. Next base: position 1,662 of record NZ_JBIVVR010000020.1, read on the forward strand.
TCCGTGCACACAGGCATCGACTTCCCCGTCTCCTACGGGACGTCGGTGATGGCCGCGACCGACGGGACCGTGCGGACGCAGTGGAACAGCGCGTACGGCAACATGCTGATCCTGACCGCGATGGACGGCACCGAGACGTGGTACTGCCACCTCTCTTCGTACAAGGTCCCCTCCGGCACCACCGTCAGGGCCGGTGACCAGATCGCCTTCTCCGGGAACTCCGGCAACTCGACCGGTCCGCACCTGCACTTCGAGGTCCGGCCGGCCGGCGGCGCGGCGATCGACCCGCTGCCCTGGCTCCGCAGCCACGGCCTGGACCCCACGTAACAGCCGGACCCCACGCGGCAACCGGCGCGCGTGTACCGGCCGGGGGCGCGAGGGGCGGCTGACCGCCGGAGCCCCGGCCGTCTTCCGACAGCCGAGGGTCCCGCGATCCGGTCCCGCGCACGATCTTCCGGGCTACAGCTTCTCCACCGGCGCGTACCGCAGCAGCAGCCGCTTCGGCTTGGGCTCTCCGAAGTCGACCGTCGCCTCCGCGTTCGCGCCCGTCCCCTTCACGCCGACGACGGTGCCGAGGCCGAACTGGTCGTGCGTGACCCGGTCCCCGACGGTCAGCGAGACCACCGGCTTCTCGGAGACACCACGGCGTGTGGCGAACCCGGAGGCGCCCGAGGCCGCGGACCGCGAGCGCGAGGACGAGAGGGAGGCGGCGACACCGGAGACCGGACCGGCCGGCATGGGCGCGGTCGCCCCCGTGCGCTTCCAGTCCAGATGGGTCGCCGGGATCTCCTCCAGGAAGCGGGAGGGCGGGTTGTACGAGGGCTGCCCCCACGCGCTGCGCATCGACGACCGGGTGAGGTAGAGCCGCTCCCGCGCGCGCGTGATGCCCACGTATGCCAGGCGCCGCTCCTCCTCCAGCTCCTTGACCTGTCCCAGCGCGCGCATGTGCGGGAAGACGCCGTCCTCCATGCCGGTCAGGAAGACCACGGGGAATTCGAGGCCCTTGGCGGTGTGCAGGGTCATCAGGGTGATGACGCCGTTGCCGTCCTCCTCGTCCGGGATCTGGTCGGAGTCGGCGACCAGCGCGACCCGCTCCAGGAACGCGGCGAGTCCGCCCGCGTTCTCGCCCTCACCGGTCTCCTGCTCGAACTCCAGGGCCACGGAGGCCAGTTCCTGGAGGTTCTCGACCCGGGTCTCGTCCTGCGGGTCGGTCGAGTTCTGCAACTCGGCGAGATAGCCGGTGCGTTCGAGGACGGCTTGCAGAATGGTGGCCGGGCCCGCACCGGACTCGACGATCGTACGGAGGTCCTCCATGAGCGTGTTGAACTTCCTGACCGCGTTGGTGGAGCGCGCGGCCATGCCGTAGGCCTCGTCGACGCGGCGCAGCGCCGCCGGGAAGCTGATCTTCTCGCGCTGCGACAGGGCGTCGATCATCGCCTCGGCGCGGTCGCCGATGCCGCGCTTGGGCACGTTCAGGATGCGGCGCATCGGGACCGAGTCCTCGGGGTTGGACAGCACCCTGAGGTACGCCAGGACGTCCCGGACCTCCTTGCGCTCGTAGAAGCGGACGCCGCCGACGACCTTGTAGGGCAGGCCTACGCGGATGAAGATCTCTTCGAAGACACGGGACTGCGCGTTCGTACGGTAGAAGACCGCGACGTCGCCGGCCTTGGCCTCGCCCGCGTCGGTGAGACGGTCTATCTCGTCGGCGACGAACTGGGCCTCGTCGTGCTCGGTGTCCGCGACGTAGCCCGTGATGTTCGAGCCCGCGCCCGCGTTGGTCCACAGGTTCTTGGGACGGCGGGACTCGTTGCGCTCGATGACCGCGTTGGCGGCGGTCAGGATCGTCTGGGTGGAGCGGTAGTTCTGCTCCAGGAGGATCGTCGTCGCGCTCGGGTAGTCCTCCTCGAACTGGAGGATGTTGCGGATGGTCGCGCCGCGGAAGGCGTAGATCGACTGGTCCGCGTCACCCACGACGCACAGCTCGGCGGGAGGCAGGTCGAACTCGCTGGGCGGTACGTCCACGGGGTGCTCGGAGGTCCCCACGAGCTCCCGGACGAGCGCGTACTGCGCGTGGTTCGTGTCCTGGTACTCGTCGACCAGGACGTGCCGGAAGCGGCGGCGGTAGTGCTCGGCGACGTCCGGGAAGGCGCGCAGCAGATTGACCGTGGTCATGATCAGGTCGTCGAAGTCGAGCGCGTTGGCCTCGCGCAGCCGCGACTGGTACATCGCGTACGCCTGGGCGACGGTCTTCTCGAAGCCGTCGGAGGCCTGGGCGGCGAAGTCCTCCTCGTCGATCAGCTCGTTCTTCAGGTTCGAGATCTTGGCGCTGAACGACTTCGGCGGGAAGCGCTTGGGGTCGAGGTCGAGATCACGGCAGACGAGCGCCATCAGACGCTTGGAGTCGGCGGCGTCGTAGATCGAGAAGGACGAGGTGAAGCCGAGCGTCTTGCTCTCGCGGCGCAGGATGCGGACGCAGGCGCTGTGGAAGGTCATCACCCACATCGCGTTGGCGCGCGGGCCCACGAGCGCCTCGACGCGTTCCTTCATCTCGCCCGCGGCCTTGTTCGTGAAGGTGATCGCGAGGATCTGGCCGGGGTGGACGTTGCGCTCGCCGAGCAGATGCGCGATCCGGTGGGTCAGCACCCGGGTCTTGCCGGAGCCGGCGCCGGCCACGATGAGCAGCGGGGAGCCGGAGTGCACCACGGCCGCGCGCTGGTTCTCGTTCAGTCCGTCCAGCAGGGCCGCCGGGTCCACGGCCGGCCTGGGAGCGCCGTCGCGGTAGTACGCGTCCCGGCTCGGGGGCATGTCGAACTTCCCGCCGAACAGATCGTCCGGAACCGGCTCCGGTACGTGATCGTCCTCGGGCGGCGGGGGGTGTTCGTCCTCGTGGGCCGCGGAGGGCTTGAGGTTCGCCAGGAAGCTGTCGTCAAAGAGGCTGCTCATCGCTCTCCGAGTCTAGGCCGCCCCACTGACAGCCCGCCGCCACCCCGAGAACTCGACCGGAACTCGTGACACGAATCCCGGCCGCACAGGCTCCCGGGCCTCCCGGTTTCCCGGGCTTCCGGGCCTCCGGCTACCGGACCTCCGGGCCTCCCGGCTTCCGGTTTCCCGGGCCTCCCGGCTTCCGGGCTTCCGGGCTACCGGCTCCCGACTTCCGGGCCTCCGGCTTCCGGACCTCCGGGCCTCCCCGGCTTCCGGTTTCCCGGGCCTCCCGGCTTCCGGGCTTCCGGGCTTCCGGCTCCCGACTTCCGGGCTTCCGGCTCCCGACTTCCGGGCCTCCGGCTCCCGACTTCCGGGCCTCCGGCTTCCGGACCTCCGGGCCTCCCGGGCTTCCGGTTTCCCGGCTCCCGACTTCCGGGCCTCCGGCTTCCGGACCTCCGGGCCTCCCGGGCTTCCGGTTTCCCGGGCCTCCCGGCTTCCGGGCCTCCCGGCTTCCGGCCTCCCGGGCTCCCCGGCTTCCGGCTCCCCCTCCGAGTCGGTGGCCGACCCCACGGTCGGCTTCCCGGACCTCCGAGCCTCCGGGCCTCCGAGCCTCCCGGGCCTCCCGGGCTCCCCGGCTCCCGGCTTCCCGGGCCTCCCGGCTTCCCCGCATCGCACCTCACGGTCCATGACCGTGACCGTGCGCGACGGATCGGCGACGGTCAGTGTGCCCGAGGGTGCTACCGAGCGGCCGCGGCACGCAGGGCATGGGACACACGAGGCCAAGGGTCCGCAATGCGGATGAATCACCCCGAACGCGTCACGGGAGGCGGAGGGTGCGGGAAAGGTCACGAAAATGTATCGGGCATATCGCACATCAACCTTCACACGGGCCACAGCAGTTGGCTAGCGTGCCAGAAGGCCGCCCGACCGCAACCGGCGAACCTCGCCGGGCCGAGCGGCCTCCGCCGAGTTCGGCACGCCCACGGGCCGCCGGAGCCGGGGACCCACCGAACTTGGGGTGAATCGGTCCAACCGCCTTGTGGGGCAAGGACCGTAGGGCAACCTTCCGGAACCACCCGCCCGAACCCGACAGCTAACTCGGCAGGCGGATGACGGAAGGAGTCGCCTCTCTTGGCGTCACACCGCAAAGGGCGTCCTACGGGTACGCGCATCGCAGGCATACGAACCCCGGCCCTCGCCACGGCGGCCCTCACCTCCGTGGCCCTGCTCTCCCAGACGGCGAACGCCGCCCCCTCGGCCGAACCCAGGCCCAGCGTCGTAGAGGTCTCGAAGAAGGTCGACGCCCTCTACCACCAGGCCGAGACGGCCACCGACAAGTACAACGCGAGCCGGGAGAAGACCGCCGAGCAGCGGAAGCGCGTCGACACCCTCCTCGACGACGTCGCCCAGCGCACCGAGAAGCTCAACACCGCGCGCGAGGAGCTGGGTTCGTTCGCCGCGGCGCAGTACCGCACCGGGGCCGCCGCACCCAGCACCGCGACCCTGCTGCTCGCCGACAACCCGCAGGACTACTTCGACCAGACCCAGTTGATGAGCCGCCTGACGAACCGCCAGAAGGCGGCCGTCGACGACTACATCACGGAGCAGGCCACCACCGCCAAGAAGCGCACGGAGGCCTCCCAGAGCCTGGAGTCGCTGACCGCCTCGCAGAAGGCGCTCAAGACGTCCAAGGCCGCGGTGCAGCGGAAGCTCGGCGAGGCCCGCAGCCTGCTCTCGAAGCTGAACGCCGAGGACAAGGCGCGGCTGGCGGCGATCGAGAAGAAGAAGCAGGAGCAGGCCACGGCCAAGGCGGCGGAGCTGGCACGGCAGCAGGCCGCCGCCGCGAAGGCCGCCCAGCAGCAGTCGTCGGGCACCACGACCGGCTCGACGGCCGGTTCGACTGCCGGATCGGCGACGGGATCGACGGCCACGGGCTCCTCGTCGAAGGCGGCCGAGGCGCTCGCCTTCGCTCGCGCACAGATCGGCAAGCCGTACGTCTGGGGCGCCACCGGCCCGGACTCCTACGACTGCTCGGGCCTGACCCAGGCCGCCTGGAAGGCCGCCGGCGTCAGCCTCCCGCGCGTCACCTATGACCAGGTGAACGCCGGCACGACGGTCCCCCTCGCCGACGCCCAGCCCGGCGACCTGGTCTTCTTCTACAACGACATCAGCCACGTCGGCCTCTACATCGGCAACGGCATGATGATCCACGCGCCGAAGCCGGGAGCGTACGTCCGCGAGGAGTCGATCTACTACGACGGCACCTCGGCGATCCACAGCGTGGTGCGCCCGGCGTAGACCGGGGTACGAGCGACGCCCTTCGCGGGGCACGCGCGCGGGGAGCGACCGAGGCTCCGTGCCCGCGTGCCCCGAGTTTTCGTGCCCCCCGCGCGCGTGCCCGGTGTTTTCGCGCTCCTCACGCGCGTGCCCCACCGGTAACGGGTCCGGAGATCCCTAGCATCGGGCGCATGCCAGATACACCGGACATGCCGGACACCGCTTCGTTCCGCGCCTGGTGGGCGGGGCGGTCGCCCGCCGCCGGAACCGCCGTCATGGCCACCGGCATCATCTCGATCGGGCTGCACCTGACCGGCTACGAGACCCTCTCCCGGATCGCGCTGGTCCTCGCGTCGCTCGCCTGGCTCGGGCTCGCCGCGGACTTCCTCGTCCGGCTGATGGGCGACCGGGAGCAATGGGTGCGACAGGCCGGCACGCCGGCAGGCCTCACCGCGGTCGCGGCGACCACCGTGCTCGGCACCAGGTTCTCCGTGCTGGGGTGGCAGGGGCTCGCCGAGGCCCTGCTCGCGCTGTCGGCGGCCCTGTGGCCCATCCTGCTGCTGACCGTCGTACGGCACTGGCGGCGCCGTATGGCGGGAGAGGTGTTCCTCGTCTGCGTGGCCACGCAGGGGCTCTCGGTCCTCGGCTCGACGATCGCCACCGCCGTGGGTCCGGACTGGCTCGCGCACGCGGCGATGGTGCTGTTCTGGCTGGGGATCGTGCTCTACGGGGTGTCGTTCGCGCACTTCGACCTGTGGGAGGTGAGGAAGGGCGCCGGGGACCACTGGGTGGCGGGCGGCGCGCTCGCGATCTCGGCCCTGGCCGGGGCGGAACTCGTCAGCGCGCACCACGTGAACATGTACCTGTGGAACAACGACGACCAGGGCGTCCTGCGCGCCGCGACCGGCACGCTGCTCGTGCTCGACCTCGCCTGTTACTGCCTCCTGGTCATCGCGGAGGCGGTGTGGCCGCGTCCGCGGTACGACATGCGGCGCTGGGCGACCGTCTTCCCGCTGGGGATGACGGCGGTGGCGACCCTCTCCGTCGCGTCCGCCCTCGACGTCTTCTGGCTCAAGGGGACGGGGCAGGTGCTGCTGTGGATCGCGGTGGCGGCATGGCTGGCGGTCGCCGCGGGCGCCGTCCTCGCCGTCAGGTCCTCGGCGCGAGCCTGACGGCGCCGGTCAAGCCGGGGCCCCACGGAGCTGGGGGCCATTCAAGCCGGTCTCACGGAGCTACGGGGGGGGCCGGCCGAGCCCGCCTCACTATGGCGGGGGCCGCTCGGCCCCCGCACGCGGGGGTGAAGGCGCCTGTCAGGTCCACAGGACGGCGATGAAGATGTTCGCGACGGTCAGCAGCCCGACGAGACCGAAGAGGCCCTTGTCGACCTTCTCGTCGTCCCGCTTCACATAGACGAGCCCGAGGATCACTATCAGCAGGGCCAGTTTCACACCGATCTTGACGGTGTTGATCGTGTTGCCGTCGGCCTGGTTGAGCCCGACCAGGGCGACACCGGTGACCAGCATGGTCAGCGCGCCGTGCAGCATCCCGGGGACGAAGCGGGCGGTGCCCTTGCCCATCGCCTTCATCTGGGTGAGGAAGCCGCCGAGAAGCGCGGCGATGCCGATGATGTGCAGGCCGACGAAGAGGTGGATGAGTACGCCCATGGGGCCGGAGCCTAATCGCACACCTTGACGCCCCTTCTCACCGGGCCGCCCCCTAGCCCCACCCCCTTGCTCCGCCCCCTCTTGTCACCCTTTTGTCACCAGACCATCGCGTGTCATCCATAGCACCGGCACCGCTCCGGTTGTCCTGGATTCGGCGCATCGGTCATCACCCTGTGTGAAGTCGACGAGGCCAGGCGGGAATCTCGGTCACATTCGGTCACCCGGCGATCCAATGGCGACAGTTCCGTACATAGCGTTACCAACGCCGCACTCCCAGGTTTAGCGTCCTCCCCCAGGTGACCGGCTCCCCATCGCCGTCCGGGCCGGGGGCGGCAGTCGGACACCACCGCCGAGAAGGTCCGGCGGCGGCCCGCTCCCCCTGTGTGAGCCGTCGCCGGACGTGTCACCGCTTGACCGCACCCGCAAGGGCGGTCGCACGGAAGGATGTGGGCCCTCGTGGCAGCGCACCGCAAGACCAAACAGCGCTCGATCGGCGGAAACACGGCCCGCACAGCAGTCACCATCGCCCTCGCGGGCGCGGCGACGGCGACCGGCTTCGACGGGATCGGGCACGCCGACCCCCAGCTCTCGCCGGCGCAGGTGAAGGCCCAGGTCGACAAGCTGTACCAGGAGGCGGAGGTCGCCACCCAGAAGTACGACGGCGCCAAGGAGAAGGCCGACCAGGCGGAGGCGCACCTGAGCACCCTCCGGGACGAGGCGGCCCGCCGCGAGGACCGGCTCAACTCGGCGCGGGAGGCGCTGGGTTCGATGGCGGCGGCGCAGTACCGCAGCGGTGGACTCGACCCGGTGGTGCAGCTCGCCCTCTCCGACCACCCCGACCAGTACCTGGAAGGGGCCGCGTTCGCCGAGCGGGTCGGCACCCGGCAGTCGGCGGAGGTCGCCGGGGTACGCAAACAACTGCGCGAGATCGAGCAGTTGCGCGGAGCGGCGCACATCGAGCTGGCCGCGCTCACGTCGCGGCAGACCGAGCTGAAGCGGCAGAAGAAGACGATCAACGAGAAGCTCGACGCGGCCCGCCGGCTGCTCACGCGACTCACCCCGGAGCAGCGCACGCAGTACGTGGAGCGGGGCGGCGCGGGCGGGCAGCAGCACGTCTCACGCTCCTCGGCCCGTGAGCCGGCCCCGCTCGCGTCGTCCGGCACATCCGGTGCCACCGGTGCGGGCGGCACCGCCGTCGCGGCGCCCAGCTCCCGGGCGGCGGCGGCCGTCGCCTACGCCTACTCGAAGCTCGGCAGCCCCTACGTCTGGGGCGCCACCGGCCCCGACGCCTTCGACTGCTCCGGGCTCGCGCAGGCCGCGTACCGTTCCGCGGGCCTCTCCCTGCCCCGCACGACCTATTCCCAGATCAACGCGGGCCAGCGGGTCACCCTCTCCGAACTCCAGCCCGGCGACCTGGTGTTCTTCTACGCGGGCATCACCCACGTGGGCATCTACGTTGGCAACGGCCAGATGATCCACGCCCCCAATCCGTCGGCGCCCGTACGGTTGGCCCCGATCAGCGAGATGCCCTTCGCGGGAGCCACCCGGGTCGCGTGATCACCACCGGCGCCGCGCCTGCGGTGCTCCCGCTCCTCGCGGTCCCGGCCGGATCAGACCAGCCGTCGTGCCGTCGCCCAGCGGGTCAGTTCATGGCGGTTCGAGAGCTGGAGTTTGCGCAGGACCGCCGAGACGTGCGACTCGACGGTCTTGACGGAGATGAAGAGTTGCTTGGCGATCTCCTTGTACGCGTACCCCCGGGCGATGAGGCGCAGGACCTCGCGCTCGCGCTGGGTGAGGCGGTCCATGTCCTCGTCGACGGGCGGGGCGTCGGTGGAGGCGAAGGCGTCGAGGACGAACCCGGCGAGGCGCGGGGAGAACACCGCGTCGCCGTCCTGGACGCGGAAGACGGAGTCCACGAGATCCGTGCCGGTGATCGTCTTGGTGACGTACCCCCGGGCGCCGCCGCGGATCACGCCGATCACGTCCTCCGCGGCGTCCGACACGGACAACGCGAGAAAGCGGACCGGCTGTTCGGCGGCGGCCATCAACGGGGCGCAGCGGCGCAGTACTTCGACACCGCCGCCGCCGGGAAGGTGGACGTCGAGGAGGACGACCTCGGGGCGGGTGGCCGTGATGACCGTGACCGCCTGGTCGACGTCCGCGGCCTCACCGACCACCTCGACGCCGGTCCGGTCGGTCTCGCCGATCTCGGCCTGGACCCCCGTACGGAACATGCGGTGGTCGTCGACGAGCACCACGCGCACCCGGCGCCCGCCCTCGGCGCCGGCCGCTCCGGCCGCGGGGGCGGCGGCTCCGGAAGCGGCGGCCACGGGGGACTCCCCGGCCGGACCGCCGGACTCCACAGGCTCGTTCGTGTCGCTCATGACGTCTTCTCCGCCCTTTCCATCTCCAGCTCGACCTCGGTGCCGCCGTCCGGCACCGCGCGCAGTCGCGCCGTGCCGCCGTTGCGCTCCATGCGGCCGATGATCGATTCTCTGACGCCCATGCGGTCGGCGGGTATCGCGTCGAGGTCGAAGCCGGGGCCGCGGTCACGGACGGACACGAAGACCGTCCTGCCCTCGACTTCGGCGTAGACCTGTACCGCGCCGCCCTCGCCACCGTACTTGGCCGCGTTCACCATCGCTTCGCGCGCCGCCTGCATCTGCGCGGTCAGGCGGTCGTCGAGCGGGCAGTCGCCCACGACGACCACCTCGATGGGCACGCCGTGCTTGTCCTCGACCTCGGCGGCATGGCGGCGGACCGCCTCGGCGAGGGTGTCGGGCTCCTCGTCCTCGTCCTTGCCGCTGCCCTCCGGCTTGTAGAGCCAGGCCCGCAGATCGCGCTCCTGGGCGCGGGCCAGCCGCCGCACCTCGTTCGCGTTCTCCGCGTTGCGCTGGATCAGGGTCAGGGTGTGCAGCACCGAGTCGTGGACGTGGGCGGCGACTTCGGCCCGCTCCTGCGCGCGGATGCGCATCAGGCGCTCCTCGGAGAGGTCCTGCGTCATCCGGATCAGATAGGGGCCGGCGAGCAGCGCGACGCCGACGAGGACCGCGAGCGCGGCCTGGAGCACCGAGCCGAGGTGGGCCGCCGAGCCCTGGAGGACGAATATCCCGGAGACGCCGGCGGTGACGAGCAGGACGCCCGCCGCGGACCGCAGCAGTGTGAGCGTGCGGCGACGGCGGCCGACCTCCGCCCAGCGGGCCCGCCGCGCGTTGTCCGCCTGGCGCCAGACCAGGGCGACACCCGCGCCGACGAGGACCGTCGGCCACAGATACGCCTTCGTGCCGCCGCCGAGATTCACGTTGCCGACGAAGACCATGGCCACGACGACCATGAGGAGCAGGGCGACGATCTGGCCCTTGTCCGGTTTGCGGGCCACGATCCTGCGCCGGCCGTCGGGCGAGGTCTCGGTGGTGAAGGCCGGTGTCCGGGCGCCGGAGCCGACGCCGCCGACGCCGAGCGGCACGAAGAACCAGAACGCCGCGTACAGCAGCGCGCCGAGTCCGTCCGCCATGAACAGTCCGACGAACATCAGCCGCACCCAGACCACGGGCAGCCCGAGGTGCCCGGCGAGCCCTCGCGCCACGCCCCCGAGCCAGCGTCCGTCGCTGCTGCGGTAGAGCTTGCGCGGGGGCCGCGGTTCGTCGACGGGCATGGCTGCGGCTTCCGGCATGCCATCGATGTTCACACGCCCGGCGGACCGGAGCATCAGGGTCGGCCCCCGATACTCCCCTGATCTTCAGAAATCGGCACGCGAACGGTCCCCGCCCTCCCCTCCGGGCGGATATCAGGGTTCGGCCAGGGTCATCCCGACTGCCGCCGGGCCGTCCCGCCCGTCACCATGGACGCATGACAGATCAGCAGCACGCGGCGGCGGAGCCGGACCACGGCGCCGCTCCGGGTGATGAGCCGCGCGCTCGTGGGGAAGGGGCCACGGCGCGGCCCGCGGACGCCGGTGCCGCCCCCGAGGTGCCGCGCAGGTTCCGGCGCGACCGTCGGCAGAAGATGCTGGGCGGGGTGTGCGCCGGGCTCGGACGGCAGTGCGACATGGACCCGGTGATCTTCCGGATCGTGCTCGCGGTGCTCGCCGCGACCGGCGGCATCGGCCTCATCTTCTACGGCTTCGCCTGGCTCTTCGTGCCGTACGACGAGGAGGAAGAGGAGAACGAGGTCCGCAAGCTGCTCACCGGCCGTGTCGACGGCCAGGCGCTGACCGCCGTGCTCTTCGCGCTGGTCGGCTGCGGAGTGTTCCTGTCCATGCTCAAGAACGGCGGCGTGCTGACGTTCGCCGTCGTCCTGTCCCTGCTGCTGGCCGGTGCGGGCTACTGGTCGCAGCATCGCGCCGCCACCGACCCGGACCCCTCCCCCAGCTCCGGGCCGCGCTCGAACAGGGGCGGCCCCATCGCCGCGCAGGCCGTCGCCGACGCCCCGCCGGAGGCGCAGGCCCCGCCCGTTCCCGCCTCCTATCCCTCCTGGTGGCGCGACCCGATCGTCAAGGACGGTTCGCACGTCGGCGGCACCGGCTACATGTGGGGCCCGCCGGAGACCGGGGACCGGGATGTCGCGGCCGCGCTCAACATCGCGCGCGGCACCTCCCGCTCCGAGGCGCGCACGGAACGGGAGCGCAGGCCGCGCGGCCCCCGTCCCATAGGCGGCCGGATCTTTCTGCTCGCCCTGCTGGCGGGTGGCCTCGGCACCGGCCTGACCTGGCACGACCAGGCGCTCGGCACCAGCCTTCAGGCCGGACTGGCCGCCGCCCTCATCGTGTTCGGCCTGGGCATCACCGTCAGCGCCTTCCGGGGCCGCACGGGCGCGGGAACGATCTTCCTGGCGGTGATCACGGCCGGGCTCCTCGCGGCCTCCGCGGCCCTGCCCAAGGACATCGGCACCCACTGGGTGCGGACGAACTGGACCCCGGCGACGGCGGCCGACGTACGGCCGGGTTACGACCTCGGCACGGGCGTGGGCACCCTCGACCTCAGCCGCGTCGACCTCGCCAAGGGACAGACGGTGAAGACCGACGCCCAGGTCGGCGCGGGCCGGCTGAAGGTGATCGTTCCCAAGGACGCGACCGTACGGCTCACCATCGAGGTGGGCGTCGGAGACATCCAGTTGCCGGGTGACAACCAGAAGGACGTGGACGTGGAACCGGGAAAGCACAAGCAGGTGACCCTGGCCCCGACGGCGGGCTCCAAGAACGGCGGCACCTTCGACCTCGACCTCCAGGTCGGCGTCGGCCAGGCGGAGGTGGCCCGTGCCTCGTCATGAGTTCCAGCCCGGAAAGCTGGTGGCGGGCCTCGTTCTCACCGCCGGGGGCGTCGCCTATGCCGGGGACGCGGGCGGCTGGTGGGACACCGAGTGGTTCGCCATCATCCCGGTCGTCGTCGCCGGCCTGTGCCTCGCGGGCGCCGTGGCGTCCGTGAACCACGCCCTACGCAGACGCCGCGCGGACCGGGGTCCGCGCGGCGTGAACTCCTAGGACGGTTCTAGCGGTAGGCCCCGGCGCGTTGCCTGCGCCGGGCTCGTAGAGCCGAATCCACGGAGAAGATCGAGGCGCCCGCCAGCACGAGGGGGGTCCAGGCCATCAGATAGGCCAGGTCGTTGCCGTAGTAGTACGGGTCGGAGGCCCAACTCACCGTCAGCCACAGGCTGAGCGAGATGAGTGCGCCGCCGAGTGCGGCGAGGCGGGCCAACAGGCCGATCAAGGTGCCGATGCCGACGGCCAGTTCACCGAACGCGATGGCGTAGCCGAAGCCGACGGGGTTCTTCAGGGACAGGTCGACGAGGGCCGGTATGGCGGAGGAGTCACGCACCGTGCGCATCATGTCGCCGATCGAGCCCGATCCGGAGGCCTTCATGAAAGCGCTGTTGGTGAGTTTGTCCAGGCCGGCGTAGATGAAGGTGACACCCAGGAAGAGGCGGAGTGGCAACAGGGCGTAACGGGTAGCGGTCTCTCGCCAGTCCCGCCTCTCCTCCAGATACTGGGTGTGAGTATCCGTCCGCATACCGTGAGTCATCGTTCTCCGCCGCCTTTCGCCCGCGTGCCGTTGACCACTCAACAGACCATACGTACGAATCGGTTCCCCCACTCAGGGGCTGGAACCTTTTTTCGGGCTCCACCTCACGGAATGCGCCGGCCCACCCCGTCTGCACGGGGCGCCCCACAGCCCTCGTTCCCCCTGTGCCCTGCCCTGCCCTTCCCGTAGCCGGGGCCCCGTCCCAGAAACTCGCTCCCCGAACCCCGGAGGGACTGGATCCCGCGACTCCTCAGTCCATCACGTCGATCTCATAGCGATTCGTCTCGACGCCCGCCGCCGTGACCACCTGCACCTCGACCCGGCCCGGCTCCACATCCACCGGCACGGGCACCGTCAGCACCGCGTCCGTGGGATTGCTGAACCCCCCGGAGACCGGCACCAGCGGCACATGCACGTGCACCGGTCCGATCCGCACGACCATCCGCGACAGCCGGTTCGCGGTCTGCGCCCCGGGCGGCACGAACCCGGCCCCCCGGATCTCGATGTCGTCCCCGGTGCGGATGGGAGCGTCCAGATCGCCCGCCTCACGGGAGCGGACCACGGAGAGGATCACCGGCCGCCCGCCCTCGGCGTACTTCCCCGCGAGGTAGGTCGCGGCGGACACCAGCACCAACAGCGCCAGCCCCCACGGGAGATCGGGCAACTGCGAGGGCCGCCGGGCCAGCCGCACCGCCGCGAAGACCAGCGCGACCGCGCTGATCACGACGTACTGGATGTCGGCGAAGCTCCCTCGCCCCGAGTCGTCGGTCAGCAGGTCCGCCGCGCGCGGCCGGTCCGCGCGGACCTTCTGGAGCCGCTGCCCCAGCACCCGCAGCCCGACCACCCGCCGGACCAGCACCGCGACCCCGCACGACACGGCGACGACGGTCACGACACCGGCGCCCCGGGCGAGTTCGAGCCCGGCGATGAGCGCGTCCCGGCTGCGCGGCGCGGAGGCCGCCGCCAGTTGCCCCACCAGCACGAGGACCGCGTACGCCACGAGCAGCACCCAACCGGCGGCGACCGCGCGGGAGGTGGAGAGCCGGTTGTCCTCGCCGATGACCGGCGCCAGAGCCCCGCCCCGCGCGCGGTGCAGCCAGGCCGCGCCGGTCAGGAGTCCGGCCAGGACGGCCGCGGCGAGCAGCCCTGCCGTCCGTGCGGCCGTCCAGCCGGCCCCGATCGCGGTGAGCGCCTGCACGAGCAGGAGGACGACGACCGCGGCCCAGACGGTGTACGCGGTGTGGCGCCACAGCCGGCCCAGCCAGGCCTCGCCGTCGAGACGGCCGCGTTCGGCGACGAGGTCGGCGGACTGGGTGAGTTCGTCGGACACCCACTGCCGGGACGCGGAGGCCGAGTGCGCGACGCCGGCGGGCAGTCCCTGCCCGGACGCCAGCGCGTCGCGCTTGGCGAGGAACGCGGCGACAGCCCGCCGGTGTCCCGTACGCGCCCCGTGCGGGCAGTCCCCGCACGTGCAGCCGCCCTCGTGCACGCCCGAACCCCCGTCCAGGCCTCCGCCCGGCCCGCCGCCCGGACCACCGCTCCGCCCGCCACCCGGTCCGGTGCCCGACCCGGCACCCGACCCGGCACCGTGCCCCGCACCGTGTCTCGCCTCCTGCACCGCCACGCCCACTGCCGCCTTCCCGCGCCAGAAAATCCGTACAGCCGAAGCGCCACGCACGCCCGACCACCACACCGCCGAAGCGCCACGCACGCCCGACCGTCGCCCCGCCCGAAGCCCGCACACGAGACCGACCGGCCGCCCAGCCGCCTGTCCGCCACGATGCGCAGCACCCGTCAGGCCGCCGCGCGACCCGAATCCGGGCACGCACGCCCCTCCGGCCGGCCGTACGGCCCGATCCGGTACGCCCCGGACGTGCCCGGCCGCCGTACGGCCGGACCCGATGTGCCCCGACCATCGCACACCGGAGCGTCCGTACGCCTGGCTGCCGCACACCTGCCTGAGAACTGTTCAGTGATGACAGCGAATTGTGCCGTACGGAGCACGGCGCGCACGCGTCAGGTCGGTTCGGCGCGAAGGAAGCGAGAGACCGCCTGTTGACCCGGCTGCGAGAATTTGTCCATGGCCGAGATCATCCAGCGCGACGGGACCTGGGCCTTCGACGGCAGCACGGTCAGGATCACGCCGGGACTGCACCGCACCGTGCCGCTGTTCCGGCAGACGTACGGGGAGATCGCCGTTCCTCTGGAGGCGGTGTCGGGCATCGTCCACGAACCCGAACGCAAGCGTGGCCGGCTGCGACTGCGGCTGCGCGAGGGCGCCGACCCGCTGCTTCAGGCGACCGGGGGCCGGCTGCCCGACGCGGCGGACCCCTACCGGCTGTCGGTCGACGTCGACCGTTCCGGAGTGGCCGAGTACGTCGCCGAGGAGATCCGCCGCGCGCTGCTCCTGGAGCAGATCCCCAAGGAACCGGCGAAGACGTATCTGCTCGCGGGACCGCCCGTCCCGGTGTCCGTCCGCTCCAGCGACGGCACGGTCTCCTTCGACGGGACGCAGGTGCGCATCGACTGGGCGGACACCTCGGACCGGGTCAAGCGGGCGACGGGCCCCCGGATCATCGCCCTGGGCGACCTCGTGCAGGTCGAGTGGCTGCCCAACTCCGGTTACGAGGACGGTTTCCTGCGGTTCGTGACGAGCGAGGCGGTGTTCTCCAAACTGCCGCCCGAGAAGGACCCGTACGCCCTCGATCTGTGGGGCAGCTCCCGCCGCGACCTGCTCACCGCGCTGGTCGCCACCGCGGTCACGGCACGGCTGCCGCATCCCTCGGCGCGCACCGGAGCGTACGCGGACCGGCCCGCCACGGCCCCTGCGCCGTCCGAACACCACGACGTACTGCTGCGCCGTCTGCGGGAGTTGGGCGAGCTGCACCGCGACGGCGTCCTGACGGACGAGGAGTTCGCCCTGACGAAGGCGGCCGTCCTACGGGGTTTCTAGCGGCCTACGCCGTGACCGCTCCGTCCGCCCGTACCGACCCATATCCGGACAAGTGCTAGCTGAGGAGATCCGGTTCGCTGCGGCTGATGTCCTGCCACAGGGGCTGGTAGTTGATCCATGCCACCAGGTCGCCGCCGAGCTGTTCGCGGGTGGCGACCGCCTGTTTGTGGTCGATGAGGAGGGGCCGGCCCGCGGCCTTCGCGGTGAGCTGGACCTGGCTCGACCGCTCCATGGACAGGAACCACCAGGCCGCCGCGTCCACCGAGTCCCCGACGGTCAGCAGCCCGTGGTTGCGCAGCACCAGCGCCTTGCGGGTGCCCAGCGCGGACGCGATCCTGCGGCCCTCCTCCGCGTCGACGGCGACCCCGGTGTAGGCGTCGTACAGAGCGTGATCCTCGTAGAAGGCACAGCTCTCCTGGGTGATCGGGTCGAGCAGATCGCCGAGGGCAGCGAGGGCGCGGCCGTGCACGGAGTGGCAGTGGGCGACGGCGACGACGTCGGGGCGGGCGGCGTGGACCTGGGAGTGCACGGTGAACGCCGCCTGGTTCACGTGGTAGCGGCCCTGGATCACCTGGCCGTCCTGGTTGGCCATGACCAGGTCGCTGACGGTGACGTGCTTGAACGGCATGCCGAACGGGTTGACCCAGAAGCAGTCGCTGTACTCCGGGTCGCGTGCCGTGATGTGTCCGGAGACGCCGTCCTCGAAGCCGAGCCGTCCGAACAGCCGCAGCGCGCCGGCCAGGCGCTCCTTGCGGTGCTGCCGTTCGTCGTCCGTCGATTCGTGCATCGGCGGCATGGCGAAGCGCAGTTGGTCGGTGGGGCGGGGCAGGGGCGGAGTGGGCCCTTGCATAGGTCCTCCAGCACTGGCGTGTTCGGTACGGAGCGGAAGTTACCCGGGGTCAGCGCAGGAGAACAGGGGTGTTCCGTGAGAGAAAAAAGAGGAACAAAGAGGGACACCCGCAATACCCGACAGAAGATGTCGGGTATGCGCGCCAGACTCGGGTCATGAACTGGGCAGCTCTCTCCACGGCCGAACCGGATCTCGCCGGCACCGTCGAACAGCGCTTCGGCGCCTTCACCCACCACGTCCTCGCCACGCTCCGCAGGGACGGCTCGCCCCGCACCTCCGGCATCGAGGTGCGTTTCCTGCATGGCGAGCTGTGGCTCGGCATGATGCCGGACTCCCTCAAGGCGCTCGACCTGCGCCGCGACCCGCGCTTCGCGCTCCAGGCGAATCCGGGGGCCGGCACCGGGATGGGCGGCGGCGACGTGCGGATCAGCGGGCGGGCGGTCGAGGTGGGCGACGACGTCCCCGCGAAGGCCACGTACGTGAAAGAGGTGGAACCGCCGGAGCCGTTCCACCTCTTCCGCACCGAGCTGACGGAGGTCGCGCGGACCTACGTGGAGGACGAGACCTATCTGGTCGTCCAGGTCTGGAAGCCCGGCGCGCCGGTGCGCACGCTCAAGCGGACCTGAAGGGGAGGGTCACTCCCCCTGGGGAATCCCCCGGAAGGGGACTACTCCCACTCGATGGTGCCCGGGGGCTTGCTCGTCACGTCGAGCACGACGCGGTTGACGTCGGCGACCTCGTTCGTGATGCGCGTCGAGATCTTCGCCAGGACCTCGTAGGGCAGCCGCGACCAGTCGGCCGTCATGGCGTCCTCGCTGGACACCGGACGCAGGACGATCGGGTGGCCGTACGTGCGGCCGTCACCCTGGACGCCAACGCTGCGCACGTCGGCGAGCAGGACCACCGGGCACTGCCAGATGTCCCGGTCGAGACCGGCGGCGGTCAGCTCCTCGCGGGCGATGGCGTCGGCCTGGCGGAGCAGGTCGAGACGCTCCTTGGTGACCTCGCCGACGATCCGGATGCCGAGGCCGGGGCCGGGGAACGGCTGGCGCTGGACGATCTCCTCCGGGAGGCCGAGCTCCTGGCCGACCATCCGGACCTCGTCCTTGAACAGCTTGCGCAGCGGCTCGACGAGCTGGAACTCCAGGTCCTCGGGGAGGCCGCCCACGTTGTGGTGGGACTTGATGTTGGCGGTGCCGGTGCCGCCGCCGGACTCGACGACGTCCGGGTAGAGCGTGCCCTGGACCAGGAACGCGACGTCCTCGCCCTCGGCGGCCTCGGCGATGATCTCCGCCTGGGCCTGCTCGAAGACGCGGATGAACTCGCGCCCGATGATCTTCCGCTTCTCCTCGGGGTCCGAGACGCCCTTGAGCGCGGTGAGGAAGCGCTCCTCCGCGTCCACGACCTTGAGCTGCACGCCGGTCGCGGCGACGAAGTCCTTCTCGACCTGCTCGGTCTCGCCCTGGCGCATCAGACCGTGGTCGACGTACACACAGGTGAGCTGGGAGCCGATGGCCTTCTGCACGAGGGCCGCGGCGACCGCCGAGTCCACTCCGCCGGACAGACCGCAGATCGCGCGCTTGGTGCCGACCTGCTCGCGGATCAGGGCGACCTGCTCGTCGATGACGTTGCCGGTCGTCCAGGACGGGGTGAGACCCGCGCCGCGGTACAGGAAGTGCTCCAGGACCTGCTGGCCGTGCGTGGAGTGCATGACCTCGGGGTGGTACTGGACGCCGTAGAGCTTCTTCTCGTCGTTCTCGAAGGCGGCGACCGGGACGACGTCCGTGGAGGCCGTGACGGTGAAGCCCTCGGGAGCGGCGGAGCAGGCGTCGCCGTGCGACATCCACACCGGCTGCTCGTCCGGGGTGCCCTCGAACAGGGTGGAACCCGACTTCGAGACGTGCAGGGGCGTACGGCCGTACTCGCGGGCTCCGGTGTTGTCGACCGTGCCGCCGAGGGTGGTCGCCATCAGCTGGAAGCCGTAGCACATGCCGAAGACGGGGACGCCCGCCTCGAAGAGCTCGCGGTCCAGGCGCGGGGCGCCCTCCGCGTAGACCGACGAGGGACCGCCGGAGAGGATGATCGCGGCCGGGTTCTTGGCGAGCATCTCCTGGACCGGCATGGTGCTCGGCACGATCTCGCTGTAGACCCGGGCCTCACGGACGCGACGGGCGATGAGCTGGGCGTACTGCGCACCGAAGTCGACGACCAGGACGGTGTCGGGGGCGGCGGGGGACGCTTCTGGCACGGTCTGCCTTCCGGCGGTGAGCAAAAGGGTGTGTACGGCCGATTCTACCGGGGGCCGCGGTGGGTCCGGCGCCCGCGGGGTTCCGGGCCTCGGTCTCACCATCCGAACCTGCTTGGCCGGCGCCCTCGTGGGCGTGCATACTGCCGTCATGCTCACGCACACGACCTACCTGTTTACCTATGGCAACCGGCCCACCGGCTGCCATGGTCGTGCCGCTTGAGCAACTGACAAGCGACTTCCCAGGCGCCCCGGGCCGACAAGGCCCGGGGCGTCTGCCGTTTCCGGGCCCTGCCGCTCCGGGGCACCCCTTCCACCGAGGAGCCCCACCATGGCCGACGTACTCGACAAGACCGGCGCCCGCACCGACGAGGCCGCCGACGTGATCACCGGTGCCCGTGAGCGCATCGACGCCCTGGACGACCGGATCATCGGTCTCGTGCAGGAACGGATGGCCGTCTCGGCCGTGATCCAGGAGGCCCGGATCACCTCCGGCGGCCGCCGGGTGAACCTCTCCCGCGAGATGGAGATCCTCGCCCACTACCGGGACGCGCTCGGCAAGCCGGGCACCTCGCTGGCCATGACCCTGCTCGAACTGTGCCGCGGCCGGGTCTGAGTTCCCCACAGGGGTACGGCGTCCGACACCCGGCGTACGCACGTACGCATGCCCTCTCACCCGTACGGCGCATGACCGGGAGGTCGCGGACTTCGTTTCTTCTGGTGTCCGTGTCAGCCAGGGGCGGGCCCGAAGGAACCACGCGTGGCTTCGCTGGAGCGATGAGACGTACGGATCGTGCCGTGCGTCGTGGGACCTCGCTCCAGGTGGTGTGACCGGACGGCAGGGGACAGCAGCCCGGTCACTCAAGAGAACGGTCGGCCCCGGGGACGCCCGGGGCCGTCCGACGGAACCGTTCAGGGCCGGCGCCATGTGCGCCGCCCTCGTGTGCCGCCGCGCTCGACCGGCGGCCACTCCCGCGACCAGCGGCGCATCCCCCGACGCCGCCTCAAGGCACCGGCGCCTCCCTGACGTCGGTGCTGTCGGAAGAAGGGCCCCGCGGACAGCCGTCCCGCGGGGCCCTTCGACGTGGGGCGGGCGCGGCCGCCGGGGCACGGTCCCCGGAACCCGCGGCGGACGCGGTCAGACGCGGGACACCGTGCCGCAGTCGGCCGAGCGGGAGAGATCGAGGTCACGCCTGCGGTCGTACGGGTCGGTGGTCGGACCGGACGGCGAGGCGTCGGTGGGGGTGGCCGACACCGAGTCCGACACGAACTGCGGGTGCAGGAAGCCGTCGTAGATGTCGCAGGCGGAGTTGCCGATGCTCTCGTCGTACCGACGGATCGTCAATTTGCCGGGGGTGACCAGGAACTTCCTCGGGTCGGAGAACGAGACGTCGAGGACGCGGCGCACGATGGTGCGGGTCACCTCGGCCGAGTTCCCGCGTGCCGGGGACACCGGGTAGACGAAGGTGTAGTCGGCGTGGATGGCGACGGACGCGTCCTCGCCCGCCTTGAAGGTGATCCGGCCGTGCACCTTGACCACCCGCCCGACCAGGCGTGCCTCGTGGGGATCGAAGCGGCTGAACATGCCCAGCGGATCGTGCTTCCTGTCCGGCGCGCGCAGTCGGCGGTTGACCTCGTCCACCACCCGGTTCTGCTTGGGGTCGAGGACGGCGAGCGCCGCCTCGGGACGCTCACCGCGCAGGGTCGCCGGGTCGAGGTTCGCCCCGACGAGCAGGTTCTTGGTCTGCTTCAGCGCGGTGGCCACCTGCCCCTTCGTGAGGGAGCCGACCGGGGTGGCCTCGGGGACGACGATGGCGGCCGAGCCGTCGGCCCAGCGCTCGGCGGGCGATCCGGCGAACGGGTGTTCCCTGGTAGGTGTCTGCGCGTCCGGGGCGGAGGGCGGCGCGGTCGGGGCCGCCGTCTCGGCGGGCAACGTGGGGGCGGCCGACGCGGACTTGGCCGAGGCGGACCTGGCCGCCGCGCCGAAGGGATCACCGGGCAGCAGCGACGGCTTCATCGCGACGACCACCACGGCGACGGCGAGCGGGATCCCGAGGATCGCCCACAGCCTCCGGCGCCGGGCGGCGCGCCCGTCCATCTCACGCCAGGCGGGACCCGTCCGCCAGCCCTCGGGCTGGGCGGCCGGCCGCGCTTCCTTGCGGGTGGCCCGGCGGGCTGCCCGTTCGGCCTCCCGGGCGTCCTGCAGCCGCAGCCGCTCCGTCACCATGCGCGCCCGGGCGGACGGCTCCTTGGGGGCCGAGCCGCGGATGTCGCGTTCACTGTCGCGCGCGAAGCGTTCCCACACATCGTCAGGAACCGTCGGCTCCCCGGCTTCCCCCGGCTGCTTTTCGGACACGAAGCCAATTTGTAAGCGGCTCGAACGGGCGTACGCAAGCCCGACCGGTGTGTGACTCAGGCCACATAAGAATTCAGTGAGAGGCCGGACAACCATTCTCAGGTTTCGCCGGTCACACCTGCAGAACCAACGGCCACACCCGCGCCCCACACGCGGAGGCCTCACCCATAAACGCCATATACGCGCCACGAGTTCACGGCGCACCGGACATCTGAGGTCTTCATGAAGCTTCGCCGTGCCATGGCCACTGCGGCCGCGACGGCTGTCATAGCCCCGCTCGCGTTGCTGTCGGTCGCGCCGGCCGCGTTCGCGGACGAAAGCCCGTCCCCGAGCGCGAGCACATCCGAGTCCCCGTCCCAGTCGGCGTCGCCGAGCGCCGGCACGTCGGAGTCCGCCTCGGCGTCCGCCTCGGCGTCCGCGTCCGCGTCGGCGTCGGCGTCCGCGAGCGCGTCCGCTCCGGCCCCGAGCGGCTCCGCCTCCGCCTCGGCGTCGGCCTCCGCTTCCGCCTCCGCGTCGGAGTCCCCGGACCCCGAGCCCTCCGAGTGCTCGGACTCCAAGGTCCAGGTGTCCATCGCCGGACTGCCCGGCAAGATCGCGGCGGGCAGCGGCTGGCACAAGTTCTCCCTTGCCGTTCTGAACAACTCCGACTCCACCCTGAGCGACCTCGGCTTCTTCGCCGGCGCGTCCTCCGACAAGGCCGGCGACGACCTCTTCCAGAGCAAGAAGGTCCAGCTCCAGGCGTACAACCCGGACGACAAGACCTGGGAGGACGTCGACTCCGAGGGTTACGCGGTCGGCTTCGTCGGCTACACCGACGAGCTCAAGCCCGACTACGAGGTCGACATCCCGCTCCGGATCAACGTGAAGTCCAGCGCCCCGGTCGGCGCCGGCTTCTCCCTCGGCGCCAGCATCTACGGCGACGCCGACGCGGCGTGCACCGGCTTCGGCGAGGTCGCGTACAAGTTCCAGATCGTCTCGTCCGGCACGGACACCGACGGCACCAAGCCGCAGGAAGGCGGCAAGGTTCCGGTCTCGGACAAGCCTGCCGACAAGGGCAACACGCCGCAGGTGGACGGCAGTCTCGCCGCGACGGGCTCCAGCTCCGCCCTGCCGATGATCGGCCTCGCCGGCGGTATCGCCGTCGTCGCCGGTGCCGGCGCGCTGGTCGTCGTCCGTCGCCGCAAGTCCGGTGGCGCGACCGCGTAACACGGCCCGGCCAGACCGAGGCGGCCACCAAGCCTCGCCGGACGTCGCGAGAAGTCACACAAGGCCGCGAGAAGAGAAGGACCTGTGCTCGGAGGGGGGCGCAGGTCCTTCTTTTCGCTGTCCGGGGGCTGGAGTTCGGGTTCGAGCAGGGGGGCCGCTCGTCCGGGTCGGGGCCGGGGTCGAGGTCCGGCTTCGAGCCGGGCCCGGATTCGGGTCCGGCTTCGAGCCGGGTCCGGCCCAGGTCCGGCCCAGGTCCGGGTCGGCCCGGCTTCGAGCCCGGCCGGGTCGGGTCCGGGTCCGGGTCGGGACCGGGTCCGGATTCAGGACCGGGTCCGGGTCCGGGTCGGGAACGGGTCCGGCCCAGGTTCGGTGGTCGGCCCGGCTTCGAGCCCGGCCGGGTTCGGGTCGGGTCCGGGTCGGGTCCAGGTTCGGGGGTCGGCCCGGCTTCGAACCCGGCCCGGGTCCGGGTCGGGACCGGGTCGGGACCGGGTCCGGATTCAGGACCGGCCTGGGTTCGGGGTCGGCCCGGGTCCGGGTCCGGTCCGGGTTCGGGTCCGGGCCGGGTTCGGGTCCGGGCCGGGTCCGGGCTCGGGGTCCGGCCCCGGGCCGGTGTTGTAGCGGCCGGGGCTTGCGCTACGGCTTCGGTGGCATCGTCGGCATGCCCAGGAACGGCAGCCGCAGCGCGCCGAAGGCGTCCGCGGGGACGGCGGGCCGGCTTGGCTCCACCGCATTGAGGCGCTCGTACGCGGCTCCCGGCGCCGGACGCGGATCGGCCTCGCCCTTGTTGGGCCAGAACGACATGGCCCGCTCGGCCTGCGCGGTGATGGTGAGCGACGGGTTGACGCCGAGGTTCGCGGAGACGGCGGCACCGTCCACGACCGAGATGCCCGGGTGGCCGTAGAGCCGGTGGTAGGGGTCGATGACACCCTCCTCCGCTCCGGCGCCGATCGGGCAGCCGCCGAGGAAGTGCGCGGTGAGCGGGGTACCCATCAGCTCGCCGACATTGCTGCCCGCGAAGCCGTTGATCTCCTCGGCGATGACCGAGGCGGCCTGCGAAGCGGCCCTGATCTGCTTGGGGTTGGGAGCACCGTGCCCCTGACGGGCCGTCAACAGCCCCTTGCCCGCGCCCTTCGGCTTCAGATACGTCGTCAGGGAGTTGTCGAGCGACTGCATGACAAGACCGATGATGGTGCGTTCGGACCAGCGGCGGTTGGACAGCGACCGGAGCACCAGCACCGGATGCCTGACCGCGTTGACGAGCCATCCGGCCACCCTCGACGAGCCCTCCGCGTAGGGGACTTGGAGGATGGACAGGCCGCCCATCGCGTTGGAGCCCTTGCCGTAGCGGACGGGTTCGATGTGGGTGTTCTCGTCCGGGTGGATCGAGGACGTGATGGCCACACCCTGGGTGAAGTCGGCCCTGGGCGTCCCGTGCGCCTTCCGGTAGCGGCGGTTGTCCGTCTGCGCGCCCACCAGCGCCTCGGAGTTGGTGCGGGTCAGCTCGCCCAGCCGCTTCGACAGGTACGGCAGCTGGCCGCCCGCCTTCATGCGGTGCAGCAGGGTCTGGGTGCCGTAGGTGCCGGCCGCGAGAACGACCCGGTGCGCCGTGAAGGTCCGCCCCTCCCCCTTGCGCCGCTCGTCCGTCGGCAGGGTCTGGACGGCGTACCCGCCCCGCGAGTCGTCGGTGACGGACACGACGGTCGTCATGGGATGGACGACCGCGCCCGCCTTCTCGGCGAGGTGGAGATAGTTCTCGTTGAGGGTGTTCTTGGCGCCGTGGCGGCAGCCGGTCATGCACTCGCCGCATTCCGTGCAGGCCTTGCGGGAGGGCCCGACGCCCCCGAAGTACGGGTCGGCCACCTCCTCGCCGGGCTTCGCCCCGGCCGACCCGTCCGCGTCCTGTCCGTCGCCGAAGAAGACGCCGACGGGCGCCATGTGGAAGGTGTCCCCGACCCCCATCCGCTCCGCGGCGGCCTTGAGGTGCACGTCCGACGGGGTCATGGTCGGGTTGAGCCGCACGCCCAGCATGCGCCGGGCCTGGTCGTAGTACGGCTTCAACTCTCCCTCCCAGTCGGTGATGTCCTTCCACTGCGGGTCCTCGAAGAACGGCTTCGGCGGTACGTAGAGGGTGTTGGCGTAGTTGAGCGAACCGCCGCCGACACCCGCCCCCGCGAGCACCATCACGTTGCCCAGCAGATGGATGCGCTGGATGCCGTACATGCCGAGCCGTGGGGCCCAGAGGTAGTTCTTGATGTCCCAGGAGTTCTTGGGGAGCGTGTCGCGGGTGAAGCGCCGGCCCTCTTCGAGGACTCCTACCCGGTACCCCTTCTCCGTCAGCCGCAGAGCGGTGACGGAGCCGCCGAAGCCGGAGCCGACGACGATGACGTCGTAGTCGTACGTTCCCCCGTCCGTTGCCTCGTCCGGCTGTTCCTGGACAGAGCTCTCCTGTGACACGTGCCGCTCTCCTCATCGAGAACCGGTCGGGGACCGTGGATCGTTGTCGAGGACCCGCGAAGGGCCAGGGGACTAGCGCAGCCGGAACACCTTCATGAGCTTCAGGCTCCGGCTCATGAACGCCGCGTACTTCTCGTCGTCCATGCCGAGGGACGGCGCCATCGGCAGCAGCCTCTGATGGGCGACCGTCTGCGCCTCGGTGTACTTGAGGATGCCCTCCGAGCCGTGCCGGCGGCCGAGGCCGGAGTCCTTCATGCCGCCCATGGGCGACTGGACACTGCCGTACGCGGGCGCGTACCCCTCGTTGACGTTCACCGTGCCGGTCCGCAGCCGGGCCGCGACCGCGCGACCGCGCCGCCCGTCCTTGGTCCAGACGGACGAATTGAGGCCGTACGAGGTGGAGTTGGCGAGCTCGACCACCTCGTCCTCGGTCGTGAACCGGTAGAGGGAGACGACGGGTCCGAAGGTCTCCTCGGCGCAGACGGCCATCGGGGCCTCCACTCCGTCGAGGATGGTGGGCTCGTAGAAGTACGGGCCGATGTCGGGCCGGGCGACACCGCCGGTGACGACCCTGGCCCCCTTGGCGACGGCCTCCTCGACGTGCCGCGTCACGGTCTCCAGCTGCCGCTCCCCGACCAGCGACCCCATGTCGGCCCCGTACGCCAGGGAGGTGCCCAGCCGCATGGCCCGGGTCCGGGCGGCGAACCGCTCGGCGAAGGCGTCGGCGATCGACTCGTGGACGTACAACCGCTCGATGGAGATGCAGAGTTGACCGGCGGAGGAGAAGCAGGCGCGGACGGCACCGGCGGCGGCCTTGTCGAGATCGGCGTCCTCCAGGACCACCATGGCGTTCTTGCCGCCGAGTTCGAGGGAGACCCCGACGAGACGGGCCGCGGCGCCCTGGGCGACCTCGCGGCCGGTCCGGGTCGACCCGGTGAAGGAGACGTAGTCGGCGTGCTTGACGACCTCGGGTCCGACGACCGGCCCCTCGCCGATGACGACCTGGAAGATCTCCGCGGGCAGCCCGGCCTCGATCAGCAGGTCACGCGCCCACAGGGCGGTGAGGCAGGTCTCGGTGTCAGGCTTCATGACGACCGCGTTGCCCGCGACGAACGCCGGCAGCGCGTCGCCGACCGACAGCTCCAGCGGGTAGTTCCAGGGCGCGATCTGCCCGACGACACCACGCGGGTGGCGCAGTTCGGTGACCTTGGTGAGGGTGGGGACCGCGCCCGCGTGCCGCTTGGGACGCAGGTACGAGGGCGCCTTGCGTCCGTAGTGGCGCGCGGCGACCACGACGGCCTGGACCTCTTCGTGGGCGTGCAGCCGGGCCTTGCCGGTCTCCAGCTGGATGAGGTCCAGCACCTCGGCCTGCCGGGCGAGCACGAGGTCGTGGAAGCGGAGCAGGACGGCGGCGCGCTGCCGTACCGGGGTGGCCGCCCAGGCGACCTGGGCGGCGCGGGCCCGCTCGAAGGCCTTCTCGACGTCCTCCGGGGTGGACTCGGGCACGTCGGCCAGCTTCTCGCCGGTGAACGGCGTGTGGTTGGCGGTCCGCCCGGAGCCGGCCACTCCCTTGGTGAGCTGCGCGACGAGTTCGGGGGTGACCACGTCGGCGGCGGTACGGGCGCCGGCCGGGGCGGGAGCGAGGGGGTTGGTGCCGATGGCCCCTGAGGTACCGGCCCCGTCCGCAGCCGCGGTGTCGTCCGCGCCGCTGTCGGCGACCACGGCCTCCGCGGCCACTGTCTCCGCGACCACAGCCTCCGCGGCCTCGTCCGGACCGGCCGTTTGCACGGCGGCGGGCGTCTCCGCAGCCGCGGCCGTCTCCACGGTGGCAGGCGTCCCCACGGCGACGGGCGTCCCCACGGCGACGGGCGTCCCCACGGTGGCAGGCGTCCCCACGGCGACGGGCGTCTCCACGGTGGCAGGCGTTTCGTCCGTGCCCGCGTTCGTCCCGGCCTTGTCGTCCGCGTCGGCCGACACGTCGGCGGCGGACGTCAGGTCCGTGGCGGTCGGCGTGGTCGCGTCGACCGCCGCGCCGGTACCGGCCGTCTCGTCGGTGCCGGTGTTTTCCGTGGCCTGCTCCGCGGCCTGCGAGTCCGTCATGAGCCGCAGGGTATGCCCGCTCGCTCCCTTTGGGTACCCGTCGGTAATGGCCTTTCACGGAGTACTCACACACCGCCAGTGATCACTGGCAGCGAATACGCTGATCAGGGCGTTGTCGATCCGACGATCACCGGGGGATCGTTTCTCCGGTTTCAGTCCGGTCACCGGGGAGGAGCGAGGCTGCGAGCTTCACGGGGCCACGAACGTATCGACCGCCACGTCGAAGTACTCCTTCGCCTCCGTCACCCGGCCCACCGGCGCGGAGACCCAGACGTCGTACATGCGGCCGCCCTCCTCCCAGCACAGGTCGTAGGTGTGCCGTGCGCCCTCCGCCGCGGTGAAGCCGTTCCAGGTGAACTCCCAGAGGGCGGCGAGGTGTCCGTCGTGGACCGTCCGGGCGACCGTGCCGTCGCGATAGCCGGGGTTGTTGGCCGGCCCGTCGGCGTCCGCCCGGCGCATCACGCCGAGCGGACCGCCCGTCTCGGGATCGGCCACCTTGATGCCGATGCGGAAGGTGCCACCCGGCGACATGTAGAAGATCCGCTCCCCCTGGGGATCCCGCGTGAAGCCGTTGGGCACGGCGAGCGAGAAACCGTTCGGATCCGACGCGGTGCGGTATCCCGAAGGTGCCGTGCGGGGGGTGGCGGCCGGCGACTGGCGCCGGGTCACCGTGACCGTGGGGTCGGCTCCCGCGGGCGGGGCCGAGTGCGTGCCGGACGCCGCGGACGACGTACTCGGTGTGCGTGAAGCCGAAGACGTACCCGCCGTCCGTGACGTGCCCGGCGAACTCGACGAGGCCGGTTTGCCGTCCCCGCCGCCGTCGCCCATCAGCAGCGCGGCCGCCGACACCCCCGCACCGGCCATCGCGGCGACCAGCGCGGCGGCGACGAGGAGACTGCGCGTGGACTGCCTGGGCGGCTGGTCCGCCGGGGTGGCGGAAGAACCGGGCGACGGCACGGGCGAGGGTCTGTGCAGGGGTACGTCCCGCCGCGTCGGGGTGTAGGGGACCGACAGCCTCGGCGTACGGCCGGTGTCCCGGAAGGTGCGCAGCATCCGCTCCGCCTCCGCCGCGTCGAGCCGCCGCTCCGGATCGCGCTCCAGCAGCCCTCGTACGACGGGCAGCAGCGGCGCGGCCTGGGCCGGTGGACGGATCTCGTCGACGACGACCGCGTGCAGGATGCCGCCGAGCGAGTCGCGGCGGAACGGCGACGCTCCGCTCAGCACCGTGCACAGCAGCGCGCCGAGCGACCACAGGTCGGACTCCGGGCCGGTCCGTGCCCCGGCCATCCGTTCGGGCGCGGTGTACTCGGGCGAGCCGACGAACGCGCCGGTCTCCGTGAGCGTCGTCGCGCCCGCGACCTGGGCGATCCCGAAGTCGGTGAGCACGATGCGGTCGGTGCCCGCTTCGACGAGGACGTTGGCGGGCTTGAGGTCGCGGTGCAGGACCCCCGCTTCGTGCGCGCGGCGCAGCGCTCCGAGCAGGTCGATGCCGATGCGGGCGGCCTCACGGGCGTCGACCGGTCCGTCCGCGGAGATCCGTTCGGCGAGCGAGCCGCCGTCGATCAACTCCATGACGATGTAGGGGCGTTCGTCGTCCTCGACGACGTCGTGGACGACGATGATGTTCGGGTGGTGCAGTTGCGCCACGGCCCGCGCCTCGCGCAGGGTGCGGTCGCGCTGGAGCCGGGCCTCCTCCGCCGAGAGCGAGTCGTCGAGGACCAGCTCCTTCACCGCGACCCGGCGGCCGAGCAGCTGGTCGGTGGCACGCCAGACGATGCCCATGCCGCCCCGGCCGATTCTGGCCTCCAGCCGGTAACGACCCGCGATCACACGGACGTTCTCCCCCTCGGTCCCCATGGGCCCCATCATGCCGCACCGGACGGCGACGCTCCGGAGCGATGACGTCGCCGTAGGTGTTATCAGGCCTTGGGGTTCCAGCTGCGCAGGATCACCTTGAACTGCTGAAGCGCGGTGTCCCAGTCCGCGGCGGGCGAGGACATGTAGATCGCGTACTCGACGCCGTTCCGGCCGAGGTAGGTCTGCTCGATGGCACGACGCTGCCCCGGGAACGGCGTCTGCTTCGGCAGCGCGGTCCAGGTGAAGTCCCACACGGAGCCGTGGCAGTCCCGGAACGTGTTCGCTTCGAGGCTCACCCGCTTGTAGTCCTGGAGCTTCGTCAACTGCTGTTCCAGGTCGAGCTGGTGGCTGTGCGGGTCCGGGAAGTCCGGTGAGTCGTCCACGGCGAAGCGGACGAAGTGCTTGCCTCCGTCCGGGCTGTAGTCGATCTGGGAGCTGTTGGGAATCCGCTTCCAGTTCTTGCCGGGAAGGGCGAGGGCGAAGCCGGCGGGGTCGTCCACGTTCACCCAGCCGGCGGGGAGGGTGCCGGTGGCGTTCCCCGTCCCACTCCCCGCCGACTCGCTGGGCTTGTCGGTGGCGCCGCCCTTGCTGCCGCCGGTCCCGGCGGAGTTCTCGCTGTTCTGCCGCCAGTTGTCCGCGTACCGCATGGCTACGGCACCGCCGCCGCCGACGAGCGCGGCCATGACCAGGACGAGGGCGACGGTGCGGCCACGCCGCCGCTTACGGGGCTGGGCGCCGGACTGAAGCTGGTACATCGTCCCGGCTGGGCCGCCGCCCTGGGACGCGGTCCCCTGCGTGGTGGCGCCGGTTCCGGGGCCGTGGTCGCCCGTGACCGGTGCGCCGTAGGACGGACCGGTGTGGGCGGTACCCCCGTGGGTCTGGCCACCATGGGTTCCACCCCCATGTGTCCCGCCCCCGTGGGCAGAGTCCTGCCCCCCGTTCCTGTCCACATGTTGTGTCGGCACGTACGCCTGTGCCGTCCTCGGCCGGCGGCCCTCCGCGGCCTCGGCGAGCATCTCCTCGGCCTCCGCCGACGAGGGGCGTCCGGCGGGGTCCTTGCTGAGCAGCGCGACGATGACGGGCTCCAGCGCACCGGCGTACTGCGGGGGCGTGAGCTCCTCGTCCACGACGGCCTGCATGGTCGACAGCGCCGACGTGCGCCGGAACGGCGACCGCCCCTCCACCGCCGTGTACAGCGTGGCCCCGAGGGCCCACAGGTCGGCGGCCGGACCGGGGTCGTGGCCCCGCACCCGCTCCGGCGCGAGATAGTCGACGGAACCGACGATCTCGCCGGTGCGCGTGATGGTCGTGTCACCCTCGACCTGCGCGATCCCGAAGTCGGTGAGCAGCACCCGCCGGTCGGTGGACAGCAGGACATTGCCCGGCTTCACGTCCCGGTGCAGCACCCCGGCCGTGTGCGCGGCGCGCAGCGCGCGCAGCACCCACAGCCCGATCCGCGCCGCCTCCTCCGGTTCGAGACGACCCTGCTCCTTGACCTCGTCGGCCAGCGAGTTGCCCTCGACCAGCTCCATGACGATCCACGGCCGGTTGTCGTGCTCCAGCACGTCATGGACGGTGACGACGGCCGAGTGGTTGATCCGGGCCGCGGCCCGCGCCTCGGCATGGGTCCGGGCGAGCAGCCGGGCCAGGTCGCTCTCGGCGACGTACAGCGCGGCGGTCAGCTCCTTGACCGCGACCGCGCGGTGCAGCACCTCGTCATGGGCGCGCCAAACCCGGCCCATGCCACCGCTGCCGATCGAGTCGACAAGCCGGTAGCGGCCCGCGAGGAGCAGGCCCTGCATCTGATTCACGTTTCCCCGCAATGGTCTTGACAGGGTCAGACTAAAGAGCGGTGCCCACCCAGGGAACAAGCGGGGTCGTACGGAGACCGCACTGTGACGGTTGTCCCTTCCTTGTACGGAAGGGAACCGTTCGGCGTTCAGGTGCCCTCGCCTGCCCAAACGTGGCATCCGGGGCGCAAAAGGCTTGTTCAGCCGGTGACTTGATAGGTCGACGACGCCTGCTCGTACAGCCGTGTCACCTCGTCGCGCTCGGCGTCCGGGCCGCGTACCTGCACCACGTGGTAGTGCCCGCCGACGAGGATCGCGAGGTTGCGCACATAGAGCGAACGCCCCGCGGAGTCCTGCCAGGTGAACTGGCCCTCGGCCATCACCTTGCCGCCCACGTCGATCCGCCGCATGCCGCTGGAGGTGGCCCAGGTCGAGTCGCGGAAGGGCTGCAACTCCTTCTCGCTCTCCCGCTGGTAGGTCATCGGGTCGCTGCCGTACGTGGTGGTGCCGTCCCGTCCGGGTACGACGATGAGCTCGAAGTCCCCCTGGGAGTAGACGACCTGGCCGCTGCCGTTCTTCGGCGAGCGGGTCCAGCCGCTCGCCACGGCGACCTGGAATCCCTCGGGGTCCTTGCGCAGTGTGAACCCCTGGGCGACGTTCGGGTCCCCGGCGGTGTGCGAGGACGTCGAACTGGACTTGCTCGAAGGGCTCTTGCCAGGGTCCGGCGAGGTCTGGTCGGGGCGCGGTTGGCTGCTCGCCGTCGCGTCGCCGCCGGTGTCGGGGGCCGGGTCGGCCTGTCCGGCGGCGCCGGTCCGCCCGTCACCGGTGCCGCTCCGGTCCGACTTGGGCATGAAGACGACGGCGTACGCGACCGCCGCGGCCAGCAGGAGCAGGACCAGCAGGAGCAGGTTGCGGCCCAGTCGGCGGGGTCCCGCGGAGCTCTCCTCTCTGGCCCGCTTGTGGCGGGCGTGCGGGCTGGTCGCGGGCAGCCCGGCGCGGCGCCTGCGGACCAGCTCGCCCCGGCGCCGCACGATCGGCAGCCGGCTCGGGTCGACGGGCGGCACGGGCACGACATGCGCCCCGGCCTCGGGTTCCGGCGCGGACCGCACCAGGGACCGCAGCCAGCCGCGCAGTTCCTCGAAGTCGAGCCGCTCGGTGGGGTCCTGGCGCAGCAGCGACTCGACGACGGGGCGCAGCGGGCCGCACTCCTCGGCGAAGGCGGGCGGCTCCGCGCACACCAGTTGCACCAGTTCGGCGGTGTTCTCCTCCGGGTAGGGCGCGTGTCCCTGCACGGCGCGGAAGAGCAGCGCGCCCAGCGCCCACAGGTCGGTCGCGGGTCCGATCGGGGCGGCCAACTGCCAGTTCTCGTGCACCGGTCCGGCCTGCTCGGGCGCCCAGCGCTCGGTGACAGGACCGACCACCGCCATCCGTGCCTGCCGGGCCCGCTCCGCCGCGAGCGCGGTGGCCGGCCCTCGGCGCGGTGGCGTCCCGACGACGAGCTCACCCCAACCGCCGCCCCGGCGACCGGGGTTGTGCGGGACGGGGGCGGGGCCCTGCGGCGCGCCGGGGACCCTGGTGTGGCCGGAGGCAGGGGAGGTTCCGGGAACCCGGGCGTGCCCGGAATCCGTGAACCCGCCGGAACGTCCCGGTACTTGGGTGGGACCGGAGGCCTGGAAGCCGCCGGAGAAACGGCCGTTGTCCGGAAGCCGTTCGTTGTCGAGGGGCTGTCCGGGGGCCGGGACGCCGGGACGGCCGCCGTGTCCTGCGGGGTAGGACCCCTGGCCGGGCGCGAGCGCGGGGTTGCCGTACCCCGTGGCACCCGGGACCGGCCTGCCGCCCGCTCCCGATCCGGCTCCCGGCTCCGATCCTGATCCTGATCCCGATCCTGAGGGGAGCGTGGGGCGCCGGCCGTTGTCCCCGCCGACGGCTCCGACGGGGCGCGGGGGAGCCCCGTACCCGCCGCTGCCACCGACTCCGTACGGGTCGGCTATCTGCCCCGGAGGCACGGTGTACGGACGCTGCGGCCCGCCTTGGCCGGGCAACTGCGGCGGGGCGTGGACCTGGGCCTGGGCCTGGGCCTGGGGGGAGTGCGGGGAGACGCCGTAGCGGCTGTCCTGGCCGGTCGGCTCGCCCTGCTCGCCGGGTGCCGAGGGCCGGGGTGCCGGAAGGGCGAGCGGGTCGCCCCGCTGCTCCCCCTGTACGCGAGCGGCGGCGCGTGCTCCGGCCCGGTACGCGGCGATGGCTCCGGCGCGCGCGGCACGGATCTCGTCCCCGGCGTCCTCCGCTCCCCCGCTCGCGTCGGGCGAGCGGCCGGGCCCGGCCGCTCCCTCGGGACGGCCCGGATCCGCCGGACCGCCCGCTTCGAGCGCACGCGGGCCCCGGCCCGCCGTGGGCGTCCCCGGAACCGGTGTTCCCTGCTCCGCGCGGGCCTCGATCGCCGCCCGCCGGGCCGCTTCGGCATCGGCGCCGCTCGTGGCCGCCACGGCGACACCGCGCGCCGCACCGCCGAATCCGATGCCACCGGCGGGACCCCGCCCGCCCGCGGCACCCGGCCCGCCTCCGGTGGCACCCCGGGAAGCGCCCGCCCCGGCAGGACCGGCGTTCCCCGGCTGCCCGGCGCGGGAGCCCGACCCGGATCCGGGCTCGGCCGTGAAGTCGCCCTCCGGCGCCGGCACCGGGTCGTACCCGCACAGCGCCTCCTCGGCCGCCCCGGCCGCCAGTCCGGTGAGCAGGACGCGGCCGTCGTCGCAGACGAGCACCGTGCGCACGGTGATGTTCCGGTGCACCCATCCGTGCGCGTGCAGGACCCGCAGCGCGGTCAGCACGTCGGCGGCGACCTCGGCGGCCCGGTAGGGGCTGAGCGGCTTCTCGGCGAGCAGTGCGGCGAGCGGCCTCGCGGGCACCAGCTCGCTGACGATCCACAGCGACCCGCCCTCGGCGAACACGTCGAAGACCTGGTCGAGCCGGGGGTGGTCGGGGATCTGCGCGGCGGCCTGCGCGGCCTCGATCGCCCGCCGGACCGCCGGTTCGGTGGGCCGGCGCGTGGTCCGGGCGGACGCCCGCCGCACCCCGCCGTCCCGGGCCACGAACCCGTCGGGCAGTCCGTCCGCGTCGAGCACCTCGGCCTCGACGACTTCCGGCAACGGCACCTGCCGTACCAGGACTTCCTGCCCGCTGTAGGTGTCGAAGGCCCGGCTCTCGGCGAGTTCGTACTCGTCGGACGGCGGCAGAGGCAGGCGGTAGCGGTCGGCGAGTACCCGTCCCGCGTAGTCGTCCACGATGCTTCCCCCAGCCGACCGGTTGGTCAATTCCGTTCGCCGTGCGTCCCGTTGTGGCTTCGTTCGGTCCGCAACCACTCACGATACGTGCCCGAGGCAACCCGCAGAGCGGTGATGCGAGATCTCGGGCTCCCCTTCGTGGCGGAACGTCACCTCGGCGAGCGGTACATCACGACTTCGGCTGGAACGTCTCGGTCAGCGTCTTCCACGTGCTCTTGCGCAGATCGCTGTCCCACGCGGACGCCTTCGCCGTGTACATCAACGCGTACCCCTGATGCGGGTTCACGACGAAACCGCGGTCGATCGAGCGGTACTTGGTGCCTCCGTCCACATAAGTGAACTCCCAGTCGGCCGTGTTCCAGCCTCGGTAGTCCACCTTCTCTATGCCGATCTTCGAGTACTGGGAGCGCGTCATGTAGCGCTCCTGGTTCTCCCAGTCCGCGACCGGGTCGTCCTTGGGCGTGTTCGTCCAGCCGACGAGGAGCTTCTGCCCGTCGGGACCCGCGAACCGGGCTCCCGCGGCGTCCTGGGACTGGAACTCCCACCCCTTCGGCAGCCCGATCGAGAAGCCCTGGCCGCTCTTGTACGTCGTGACGGCGGTGGAACCCGAACCCGAGCCCGACTCCTTGCCGTCACCGCTCGAACCGGCCGACGTGCTCGCGCTCGCGTCCGTGCCCGAAGAGGAGTTCGTGTTCCCGTCCCCGGAACCGGAGCCCGACTTGTCGCCGCTGTCGGTGTGCGCGGTGTCGTCGCCGCCCTTGCTGCCGGTGCCGTTCTTCCCGCTTCCGGACGTCGCCGTGCTGGAAGCGGTCGTCTTGGCGCCGTTGCTCTTGGCGCCCTTGGAGCCGTTGTCGTCCCCGCCGCCGAGCGTGAGAGCCAGCACGGTGCCGATCACGACCAGGGCCAGGGCCACCGCGATGATCACCAGTGTCCGCAGCGGCACGACATCCGTCAGCGAGGCCTTCGGCACCGGCCGCGCCGGGCGCTCGGGGGCGACCGGCCACCCGGACCCCGAGCCGCCGCGCGTACCGGCGGCGCCCGCCCGTCCGGCGAGCCCGGCCGAACTGGAGTTCACCGACGTACCGTCACGACTGCCCGCCTGCTCCGGCACGGACGACGCACCGGACCCGGCCGAACCCGCCGAACCGGAGGTGCCGTCGGCAGCCCCGCCTGATCCCGCACCCGTGCGCGGGGAGGTCGCTCCCGCCGCTCCCGCCGCCGTGGAGGTGTCCGGGCCGCCGACCGTCTTGGCGCGGGCCGTCGCCGCCGAGGTGGCCGCCGCCGTGGCGGCCCCGGCCGCGGTCGCGACCTTGCGTACCGAACGCATGGCCCCACGCAGCCGCTCCGCGGGTTCCTCGCCCTTCTTGGCGCCGGAACCGAAACCGCCCGCACCCCGGCGCACCGGTTCCTCCGGCAGGGGCGGCATGGCCACGACCTTCGTCGCGTCCGGCGGCTCCGGCACGCTCTGCTCGGGTTCGGGCGCGCGCAGCACCTCGTTGAGCATCGCCCGTGCGCCCGCGTCGTCGAGCCGCTGCTCGGGATCCTTGGCGAGCAGGCCGTAGATCACGTTCTCCAGCGGGCCCGCGTTCTTCGGCTGTTCGACCGGCTCGGTCATCACCGCGGTGAGCGTCGCGATCGCGGAGCCCCTGTCGTACGGCGGCACGCCCTCCACCGACGCGTACAGCAGACCGCCCAGCGACCACAGGTCGGCCGCGGGTCCGGGCTTGTGGCCACGCGCCCGCTCCGGCGAGATGTAGGAGGGCGCGCCGACGAGCATGCCGGTCGAGGTGATGGACGGGTCGCCCTCCACCTGCGCGATGCCGAAGTCGGTGAGCACGACCCGGCCGTCGTCGGAGATCAGCACGTTCGACGGCTTCACGTCCCGGTGCAGGATGCCCTCACGGTGCGCCGAGCGCAGCACGTCGAGGATGGCCAGGCCCACCTCGGCAGCACGCTTCGGCGTGAGCAGTCCGTCCTCGCGGATGGCCTCGGCGAGGGACTTGCCCTCGATGAGCTCCATCACGATCCAGGGCCGGTTGTCCTCGTCGACCACGTCGAAGACCGTCACCGCGCCGTTGTTGCGGATCCGCGCGATGGCCTTGGCCTCCCGCAGCGTGCGCGTGATCAGCCGGCGCTTCTCGTCCTCGTCGATGGCCGAAGGGAACCGCAGCTCCTTCACGGCGACCGTGCGGCCCAGGGTCTCGTCCTCGGCGCGCCACACCGTGCCCATGCCGCCGCGGCCGAGAACATCCCCCAGCCGGTACCGC
Source organism: Streptomyces sp. NPDC091209 (assembly GCF_044757755.1). Lineage (NCBI taxonomy): Bacteria > Bacillati > Actinomycetota > Actinomycetes > Kitasatosporales > Streptomycetaceae > Streptomyces > Streptomyces sp. NPDC091209. Next base: position 37,901 of record NZ_JBIVVR010000020.1, read on the forward strand.
CCGGCGAGGAGACGTTCGCTCTTGTCCTGACGGGATGCTCCCGCCCGCTCCGCCTCCGACATGCGTCCCCTCATGCAACCCGCCCTGACAGAGCCTCCATTGTCCCCTACCCGACAAGTGCCCAACGCCCAGGGGGCCCCTCGAACCGCAACAGCTCAGCCAATGAGACGCCCGAGCCCGGCCTTCGGCCACAGACGGCTCACCGCCGGTCGCACCCCGCACACGCCGGGCGCCGCACAACCGGCGTTCCGGACCCACCGACTACCCCGTATCCGGACTTCCGCACATCCGCCGCACCTATCCGCCGGCTCGGCCTTATCCCGGCCCTGGCCCGGCCCCGGGCGCACCAACGTGCCTCATGACGGACTGTTACAAGGACGGGCCCGCCGCGCCGCGCGTGGCTCGTGCGGCAGGGGGCGGCTGTTCCCGGTGAAACTGCCGTGCGGAACCAGGGCGCGGGGGCGCAACGGCCGGATCTCCGGCAGCCACGTGCGCGGCGCGGCCACCGTCGACGGTCGTCGTGTCCTCACCTCCCGGGTGAACACGGACGGGGTCACGGACCCGACGCTCGAACCGGCCCCGCTCGCCGCCGAGTTCTGTCCCCGCACCCCGTAGAACGGCCGGGCCGCGAGCGAAGATCCCGGCTCACCGCACCCGTTCGAGTGACATGGCGGGAACCGGCGGTCAGAACGGCACGATGTCCGGCGCCCCCAGCCGGGCCGCGTCCGCCGTCAGGTCGTCCGGCTGGCGCTGGGACTCGCGCTCGGCCTCGACCCGCTTCTCGTAGTGCTGCACCTCGCGCTCGATCTGGTCCTTGTCCCAGCCGAGGACCGGCGCCATCAGCTCGGCGGCCTCGCGGGCGCTGCGGGTGCCCCGGTCGAAGGTCTCGATGGAGATGCGGGTGCGCCGGGTCAGGACGTCGTCCAGGTGACGGGCGCCCTCGTGCGAGGCGGCGTAGACGATCTCGGCCCGGAGGTAGTCCTCGGCGGCCGGCAGGGGCTGGCCGAGGGACGGGTCCTCCTCGATGAGGTCGAGAAGCTCCTCGGCCATCGCCCCGTACCGGTTCAACAGGTGCTCCACACGCACCACATGGATCCCGGTGCGTGCCGCGATCCGCGCTCGCGCGTTCCACAGCGCCCGGTAGCCCTCGGCCCCGAGCAGCGGGGTGTCCTCGGTGACGCACTCGGCGACGCGCTGGTCGAGGCCGTGCACCGCCTCGTCCACGGCGTCCTTGGCCATCACCCGGTAGGTCGTGTACTTGCCGCCGGCCACCACCACGAGTCCGGGCACCGGGTGGGCCACGGTGTGCTCGCGCGACAGCTTGCTGGTGGCGTCCGACTCCCCGGCCAGCAGCGGCCGGAGCCCGGCGTACACCCCCTCGACGTCGTCGCGGGAGAGCGGCACGGAGAGCACCGAGTTCACGTGCTCCAGCAGATAGTCGATGTCGGCGCTGGACGCCGCCGGGTGGGACTTGTCCAGGTCCCAGTCGGTGTCGGTGGTGCCGATGATCCAGTGGCGGCCCCAGGGGATCACGAACAGCACGGATTTCTCGGTGCGCAGGATCAGGCCCGTCGAGGAGTTGATCCGGTCCTTCGGCACGACCAGGTGGATGCCCTTGGACGCCCGGACGTGGAACTGGCCCCGCTCGCCGACCATGGCCTGGGTGTCGTCGGTCCACACGCCCGTGGCGTTGACGATCTGCTTGGCGCGGACCTCGTACTCGCCGCCGCCCTCGACATCGCGCACCCTGGCCCCGACCACCCGCTCGCCCTCGCGCAGGAAGCCGGTGACCCGCGCGCGGTTGGCGACCTTCGCGCCGTACGAAGCCGCCGTGCGCACCAGCGTCGCCGTATAGCGGGCGTCGTCCATCTGTGCGTCGTAGTACTGCAGGGCGCCGATCAGGGCGTCCTTCTTCAAGGCCGGTGCGACGCGCAGGGCGTGGCGACGGCTCAGATGGCGGTGGGCGGGCAGGCCGCGGCCGTGGCCCCGGGCCATCGACATGGCGTCGTACAGTGCCACGCCGGAACCCGCGTACAGCCGCTCCCAGCCCTTGTGCTGGAGGGGGTAGAGGAACGGGACGGGCTTCACCAGGTGCGGTGCGAGCCGTTCGAGCAGCAGGCCCCGCTCCTTCAGCGCCTCGCGGACGAGCGCGAAGTCGAGCATCTCCAGATAGCGCAGGCCGCCGTGGATCAGCTTGCTGGATCTGCTCGATGTGCCCGACGCCCAGTCCCGCGCCTCGACCAGGCCGGTGGACAGGCCGCGTGTCACGGCGTCCAGCGCGGTGCCCGCGCCGACCACGCCCGCGCCCACGACCAGCACGTCCAGCTCACGCTCGGCCATTCCCGCAAGTGACTCGGCGCGCTCCGCCGGCCCCAGTGTCGCTGTCCTCACCGCTGCCTCCCGCTGTTGGTCGCGCTGGCCGCACCTGTCCGGCGACGCCCGGCTCACATCCTCCTGCCCAAAGTCTGACCGCCTTGCCCCTCATCGGCCACCGTCCATCCGCAGCCTGTGGACAACACTGGGCGACGCGTACGGAATCTTGATCGATCAATCCCACAAATCGGTCATATTTACTCCTAGTCTGACATTGCTCTCGCCCATCCTGTCCACAGGGCTTGCGCACCTGTCCCGCATCGGTTACTGGGAAGGACGGCCCACTCCATGCCCGCAGACCTCGCCGTCATCGGACTCGGTCATCTCGGCCTGCCCCTGGCCCAGGCCGCCGTCGCCGCCGGCATCTCCACGCTCGGCTACAAAACAGGACCGGAGGGCGGCTCCCTCACCCCCGCGGAACTGCGCCGGATGCTCTCGGGGGGCTTCCGGCCCGCCACCAACCCGGCCGAGCTGGGCCGCGTACGCACCGCCGTCATCTGCGCCCCGACCCCACGGGGCGCGGACGGCACCCTGGACCTCGGCCAGCTGGAGGCGGCGGCCCGCACCCTCGCCGCACGGCTGCGCCCGCACACCACGGTGATCCTGGAATCGCCCGTGCACCCCGGCACCACCGAGGGCTTCCTCCGCCCGCTCCTCGAAACCGGCTCCGGACTGCGCGCGGGGCGAGATTTCCACCTCGCCTACTCGCCCAGCAGGGTCGATCCCGGCAACCGCGACTTCACGCCCGCCGGAACACCGAAGGTCATCGGAGGCCTCACCCCCGCCTGCACCGAATCGGCCGCCGCCTTCTACGGGCGGCTCACCGACAAGGTCGTCCGCGCGCGCGGACCCCGCGAGGCGGAGACCGTGCAGGTCCTGGAGACCAACTTCCGGCACGTCAACATCGCGCTCGTCAACGAGATGGCCGTGCTCTGCCACGACCTGGGCGTCGACCTGTGGGACGTCATCCGCTGCGCGGAGACGAAGCCGTTCGGCTTCCAGGCGTTCCGGCCAGGACCGGGAGTCGGCGGGCACGGGACCGCCCAGGACCTCGGCGGCCCCTCGGGACGCCCTCTTCGTATGGTCGAACTGGCCCAGCAGGTCAACAACCACATGCCCCAGTACGTCATCCAGCGCGCCGCCGCGCTGCTCAACGAGCACGGGAAGTCCGCCCGTGCCGCGCGCGTGCTCCTGCTCGGCGTCACCTACAAGGCGGACATCGCCGATCAACAGGGCGCCCCCGCCCACGAGATCGCCGTACGCCTGATGGAACTCGGCGCGTCCGTCAGCTATCACGACCCGCACGTCCCGGCCTGGAGCGTCTTCGGGCGCCCCGTACCGCGCGCGGACTCCCTCTACGAGGCCGCGGCCGACGCCGACCTGACGATCCTGCTCCAGCAGCACCGCACGTACGACCTGCAAGGACTGTCCGTGAAGGCCCAACTCCTCCTGGACACAAGGGGAGCGACCCCGACGGGGGCGGCACACCGGCTCTGACCCGGAGGAAATCCCTGACAGATTGTCATTCCCCCCTGCTAATCTGCGGCAGCTCTCGCACACACGTGCGCCCGCGCCCCGGGCGCCTGCAGCTGTGCGGTGCCATCCCACGCGCACACCACGGTGCGCCCGCATCCCTGGGGGGAACCACATGAGTCAGCCGACGCCGCCGTCCGGTCCACCGGTCGACAGCCCGTACGCGGGCGAGCCCGTCGACCAGCCGCCCGTCCCGCAGCAGGGCGTGCCGCAGGAGGCCGTACCGCAGGGCGCGCCCCAGCCGGGCTTCCCGGCCGCGCCCGTCGCCCCGGCCGCCCCTGCGCGCAACAACTTCGCGCTCGGGGCCGTCGCCGCCGTAGGCGCCGGCGTGGTCTCCGCGGTTCTGTACGGCCTGGTCGTGGGCCTCACCAAGCACGAGATCGGCTACGCGGCCGTCGGTGTCGGCTTCCTCGTCGGCATCGCCGCGGGCCGCGTCGGCGGCCGCAACCAGACCCTGCCGGTCGTCAGCGTGATCGTGTCCGTCGCCGCGGTCTATCTCGGCCAGCTGATCGGCGAGGCGATGATCGGCGCCAAGGAGTCCGGCCTCGGGTTCAGCACGGTCTTCTTCGACCACTTCGACGTGGTCCAGCAGGCGTGGAAGGACAACGCCGACCCGCTGACCTTCGCCTTCTTCGCGATCGCGGCGTACGTGGCGTTCCAGGGCACCCGCAAGGCCGGCCTCTGAGAACGCCCGTGCCGGGCGCCTGACGGAACGGCCTCACACGCGAGGGGCCCCTCCACCACTGGGTGGACGGGCCCCTCGGATGTTCAGGCGCGCGTGCCGGCTAGCGCTTGTGCTGCGAGTCCGCGACCGTCACCTCGACGCGCTGGAACTCCTTGAGCTCGCTGTAGCCGGTGGTGGCCATGGCGCGGCGGAGGGCGCCGAAGATGTTCATCGAGCCGTCCGGGATGTGCGACGGACCGGTGAGGATCTCCTCGATGGTGCCGACGGTGCCGAGGTCGACCTTCTTGCCGCGCGGCAGCTCCTCGTTCACCGCCTCCATGCCCCAGTGGTGTCCACGGCCGGGCGCGTCGGTGGCGCGCGCGAGCGGGGAGCCCATCATCACGGAGTCGGCGCCGCAGGCGATGGCCTTCGGGAGGTCGCCGGACCAGCCCACCCCGCCGTCGGCGATGACGTGCACGTACCGGCCGCCGGACTCGTCCATGTAGTCGCGGCGGGCCGCGGCGACGTCCGCGACGGCGGTGGCCATCGGAACCTGGATGCCCAGCACGTTGCGCGTGGTGTGCGCGGCGCCGCCGCCGAAACCGACGAGGACACCGGCCGCGCCGGTGCGCATCAGGTGCAGGGCCGCGGTGTACGTGGCGCAGCCGCCGACGATCACCGGGACGTCGAGCTCGTAGATGAACTGCTTCAGGTTCAGCGGTTCGGCGGCACCGGAGACGTGCTCGGCCGACACCGTCGTACCGCGGATGACGAAGATGTCCACGCCCGCGTCGACGACGGCCTTGGAGAACTGCGCGGTGCGCTGCGGGGACAGGGCGGCGGCGGTGACGACTCCGGAGTCGCGCACCTCCTTGATGCGCTGCCCGATCAGCTCCTCCTTGATGGGAGCCGTGTAGATCTCCTGGAGGCGGCGTGTCGCGGTCTCCGAGTCCAGCCCGGCGATCTCGTCCAGCAGCGGCTGCGGGTCGTCGTACCGCGTCCAGAGGCCTTCCAGGTTCAGGACACCCAGGCCGCCCAGCTCGCCGATACGGATCGCGGTGGCCGGGGAGACGACCGAGTCCATCGGGGCGGCCAGGAAGGGCAGCTCGAAGCGGTACGCGTCGATCTGCCAGGCGATCGAGACCTCCTTCGGGTCCCGCGTACGGCGGCTCGGGACGACGGCGATGTCGTCGAAGGCGTACGCCCGGCGGCCGCGCTTGCCGCGCCCGATCTCGATCTCAGTCACGTTGTGGCCTTTCCGTCTTCGCTTCTGCGCTCCCCAGTATCCCCGACGCCCACGACAAGGGCGGCCCCGGAACCTCCGGGGCCGCCCTTGTCGTGGCTGCACGCGCGCGCGTGCAGCCCGCTCACGCGTACGGGTGACTACTTGTTGCGGCTGTAGTTCGGCGCCTCGACCGTCATCTGGATGTCGTGCGGGTGGCTCTCCTTGAGACCCGCCGAGGTGATGCGGACGAACCGGCCGCGGTCCTGGAGCTCGGGCACGGTGCGGCCGCCGACGTAGAACATCGACTGGCGCAGACCGCCGACCAGCTGGTGGACGACCGCGGAGAGCGGGCCCCGGTAGGGCACCTGGCCCTCGATGCCCTCGGGGACGAGCTTCTCGTCGGAGGCGACGCCCTCCTGGAAGTAGCGGTCCTTGGAGAAGGAGCGCTGCTCGCCGCGGGACTGCATGGCCCCCAGGGAGCCCATGCCGCGGTACGACTTGAACTGCTTGCCGTTGATGAAGAGCAGCTCGCCCGGGGACTCCTCGCAGCCCGCGAGCAGCGAGCCGAGCATCACCGTGTCGGCGCCCGCGACCAGGGCCTTCGCGATGTCACCGGAGTACTGGAGGCCACCGTCGCCGATGACCGGGACGCCGGCCGCCTTGGCGGCGAGCGACGCTTCGTAGATGGCCGTGACCTGCGGGACGCCGATGCCGGCGACGACGCGGGTGGTGCAGATGGAACCGGGGCCGACACCGACCTTGATGCCGTCGACGCCGGCGTCGATGAGCGCCTGCGCGCCGTCACGGGTGGCGATGTTGCCGCCGATGACGTCGACGCCCGAGGAGTTCGACTTGATCTTGGCGACCATGTCACCGACCAGGCGGGAGTGGCCGTGCGCGGTGTCGACGACGATGAAGTCGACGCCCGCCTCGATCAGGGCCTGGGCGCGCTCGAAGGCGTCGCCCGCGACACCGACGGCCGCGCCGACCAGCAGTCGCCCCTCGGCGTCCTTCGCGGCCATCGGGTACTTCTCGGCCTTGACGAAGTCCTTGACCGTGATGAGGCCCTTGAGGACGCCCGCGTCGTCGACCAGCGGAAGCTTCTCGATCTTGTGGCGGCGCAGCAGCTGCATCGCGTCGTTGCCCGAGATGCCGACCTTGCCGGTGACCAGCGGCATCGGCGTCATGACCTCGCGCACCTGGCGCGAGCGGTCGGTCTCGAAGGCCATGTCGCGGTTGGTGACGATGCCGAGCAGCTTGCCGCCGCCGTCGGTGACCGGCACACCGGAGATGCGGAACTTGGCGCAGATCGCGTCGGCCTCGCCGAGCGTGGCGTCCGGGTGCACGGTGATCGGGTCGGTGACCATGCCGGACTCGGAGCGCTTCACCAGGTCGACCTGGTTGGCCTGGTCCTCGATGGACAGGTTGCGGTGCAGAACACCGACGCCACCCTGGCGGGCCATCGCGATCGCCATGCGCGACTCGGTGACCTTGTCCATGGCGGCGGACAGCAGCGGGATGTTGACCCGGACGTTCTTCGAGATGTGCGAGGCGGTGTCGATCTGGTCGGGCGCCATGTCCGACGAGCCCGGCAGCAGCAGCACGTCGTCGTAGGTCAGCCCGAGTGTCGCGAACTTGGCGGGCACTCCGTCGACGTTGGCAGTCATGACACCTTCCCCAAATGGCCTTGATCGGTGCGGATGTCCATGCTAACGGGAAGCATGGCTCTCTCATTCCACGGTTGAGGGTGGGCTTCGGCTTCGTATGTTCGTACGGGTCGCAGGTCATCGCCGTTCAGACCCGTGTCCGGAGAGGCGCCGAGGCCCCGGTCGGGACCGCCCCGCCTGCGTGAGTCCTCACCGGCCGGCACCCCGCGTGCGTGGTCGAGGGCGGTACGCGTCCATCCCGGGCGAGCCGGTCCGGCGCCGTCGGGGTCCGTCACCTTTTGCCTGCAATTTGCGGAGGGAAAGGGATCCGGCGCGGCGGCTCGCAGGACCGCCGCCCGATCGGACATCGATCGCCACCGGAACGTGTTGCTGCTCCGAAGACAATCCGATCGGCTCGTTCGGAACGAGATCCGATCGGCTCGTTCGGAACGGAATCCCTTCAGCTTGTTCGGAACGGGATCCGATCAGCTCGTTGGTATCGGGACCCGCTCAGCTCATTCGGAACGGGACCCGATCGGTGCGGGCCGGAACATGCCGCCCCGGTCGCGTCGCCGCGACCGGACCGCGTTCCTACTGCTCCGCCAGCGCCCGCAGCCGACTCAGCGCCCGGTGCTGGGCCACCCGGACGGCGCCCGGTGACATTCCCAGCATCTGGCCCGTCTCCTCGGCCGTGAGGCCCACCGCGATGCGCAGCAGGAGCAGCTCCCGCTGGTTCTCGGGAAGGTTGGCCATGAGTTTCTTGGCCCATTCGGCGTCACTGCTGAGCAGCGCGCGCTCCTCGGGGCCGAGGGAGTCGTCGGGCCGCTCCGGCATCTCGTCGGAGGGAACGGCCGTGGACCCCGGATGGCGCATCGCGGCGCGCTGGAGGTCGGCGACCTTGTGCGCGGCGATCGCGAAGACAAACGCCTCGAAGGGGCGCCCGGTGTCCTTGTAGCGCGGCAGCGCCAGGAGTACCGCGACACAGACCTCCTGCGCCAGGTCCTCCACGAAGTGCCGCGCGTCCCCCGGAAGCCGGGACAGACGGGCGCGGCAGTAACGCAGCGCGAGCGGATGTACATGGGCGAGCAGGTCGTGTGTGGCCTGTTCGTCACCGTCGACCGCGCGATGGACGAGCGCACCGATCCCCGTCGTCTCGTCTTCACGCATCGGTCCATGGTGCCTTGACGTCGTCCTGTCCGTGGCACCGCGTCCATAGTTGTGCACCGAAGCGTTATGAGCAGGTGCGCCGGAACTCATCTCCTGCGCCCTCCCCTTCCGCTCGACCGACTTGTCCCCAAGGAACTCCACACCTCAAGGATGCGGCATCCGCCGGGAAACGGGGCTCGGACACCGAAGAGGCTCTCCCTGAGGGCCCGGCCCCACCCGCCGTCCGGCGGGCAGGGACTACTACCGTCATACCCTCGAGACGGCTCACCTAGCGGACCAGGCCCCACCGGAATCCGAGCGCGACCGCGTGCGCCCGGTCCGAGGCGCCGAGCTTCTTGAAGAGCCGCCGGGCGTGCGTCTTGACCGTGTCCTCGGAGAGAAAAAGCTCACGACCGATCTCCGCGTTCGAGCGACCGTGGCTCATTCCTTCCAGGACCTGGATCTCACGCGCGGTGAGGGTGGGCGCGGCGCCCATCTCCGCCGAACGCAGTCTGCGCGGCGCGAGCCGCCAGGTCGGGTCGGCGAGCGCCTGGGTCACGGTGGCGCGCAGCTCCGCCCGTGAGGCGTCCTTGTGCAGATAGCCGCGGGCGCCGGCGGCGACGGCGAGCGCCACACCGTCCAGGTCCTCGGCCACGGTGAGCATGATGATGCGCGCACCGGGGTCGGCGGACAGCAGCCGCCTGACCGTCTCGACGCCGCCCAGTCCGGGCATACGTACGTCCATCAGAATCAAATCCGAACGGTCGGCTCCCCAGCGGCGGAGGACTTCCTCGCCGTTGGCCGCCGTCGTCACGCGCTCGACACCGGGCACGGTCGCGACCGCACGGCGGAGCGCCTCTCGGGCAAGCGGGGAGTCGTCGCAGACGAGGACGGATGTCATGACCGTCCTCCGCAGCTGATGCGCGTCACCTTGAGCCTCCAGGCTGTTACGAATCGTCACCTGTGCGGTCGACACTCGCAGGCGGATATGACCGCCTACCCGAGCGCTTGTTCCTTCAACCGCCTCAGCCATCTCAACGATGGTCACTCGAAAGAGTTACGGGGCAGTCGGCCGTCATCGGCACTGTACGTGAGGGCGCGGACACGGTGCAGACATGCGCGCCGACCCTCAACGTTTCATCACAACCCGTGCCCCATTTAGCCTGTTTTCTTCCCATTTGCTGGTGTCTGAGGCTAGATTCGCAATGAGTCATATTTTCATCTCCTTAGATCGTAGATGTACGGTCGGTGGGCACAGAGCAGCCCAGAACGGCAACAAGGGGACACGCAATGGCAGATTTCTCCCGCCTTCCCGGTCCGAACGCGGACCTCTGGGACTGGCAGCTCCTCGCGGCCTGCCGCGGGGTCGACAGCTCGCTCTTCTTCCATCCGGAGGGCGAGCGTGGTGCGGCACGGAGCGCTCGTGAGAACTCGGCCAAAGAGGTCTGCATGAGATGCCCGGTGCGCGCGGAGTGCGCGGCACACGCGCTGGCGGTGCGCGAACCGTACGGCGTGTGGGGCGGACTGACCGAGGACGAGCGCGAAGAGCTCATGGGGCGGGCACGCAACCGACTGGTCTCGGCATCGGCCACCGGAAACGCCACCGCTTCGAACAACTGAAGGAACGTTTCTGCCCTGAAGGTGCTCGACAGCGGCGCTTACGGGCAGGCACGTGCGGGCAGGAGCAGGCACGTGCAGGCAGGAGCAGGCGCGTGCGGGCTGACGCACCCACGGCAGTATTCGTGCATGCGGTACGCCTGTCGGCAGCACCCGCCGCTATACGTGCGGGCAGTACACGTCCGGGCAAGGCAGTACCCGAGCAGGCAGTACCCGTGCAGGACGGGTGAACAGGGAGGCCGCTAGCGGGCCGCCGCCCGTGCCAGCCGGTCCAGCGTCGCGGCCACCGCCGGCACCTCCGCGAGGTCCGGGAGGGTGAGGGCGACGATCTCGCGGCGCACCGCGGGCTCCACCGTCACGGTCCGCGCCCCCTTCGGGCGTACGGACTCGATCGCGAGCTCCGGCAGGACGGCCACGCCGAGTCCCGCGCCCACGAGCCCGACCACCGCCGGGTAGTCGTCGGTGGCGAAGTCGATACGGGGCTCGAAGCCGGCGCCCCGGCAGACCTCGACAAGCTGACCGCGACAGCGCGGGCAGCCCGCGATCCACGACTCACCGGCGAACTCGCCGATCGAGACGGACTCCGCCCGCGCGAGCGGATGACCCTCGGGCACCAGACCGACGAGACGGTCCATCAGCAGGGGCCGTACGACGAGGTCGTCCCACTCCTCGACGCCCGGAGCGCCCTCGTAGCGGAAGGCGAGCGCGATGTCGCAGTCGCCGGCCCGCAGCTTCTCGACGGACTCGGGCGGTTCGGCCTCCTCCAGGGAGACGCGGGTGCCGGGGTGGGCGGCGCGCAGCGCGGCGAGGGCCGTGGGAACGAGGGTGGAGCTGCCGCTGGGGAAGGAGACCAGGCGGACGCGGCCGGCGCGCAGACCGGCGATCGCGGCGACCTCCTCCTCCGCGGCCGTGAGACCCGCCAGGATGCTCGTCGCGTGCTTGACCAGGGCCTCACCCGCCTGGGTGAGGCGCATCTCGCGCCCCGTCCGGACGAGCAGCGGGGTGCCGACCGACGACTCCAGGGCCTTCATCTGCTGACTGACGGCGGGCTGGGTGCAGCCCAGCTCGCGGCCCGCCGCCGAAAAGGATCCGGTGGTGGCGACGGCGCGCAGGACACGGAGATGACGAGCCTCGATCACTGTTCGAGCATAAGCGCATCTTGGATGGGGCGGCGAATATCGCGTCGACGCTTTGGGCTGTATCACCTAACTTGGTGCCATGAAGCTCTTGTCGCTGAACCTGGGCCGGGCGCGGTCCGTCGAGTACACGGACCAGCCGGAGGGCGTGACCGGCATCGACAAGCGACCGGTCGACGGGCCGGTGCGCGTGACGGCCCCGGGGCCCAAGGGCGTCGGCGGGAGCGGGCTCGCCGGGGACGCGGTGTGCCACCTGCGGCATCACGGCGGTGACGACCAGGCCGTGTACGGGGTCGCGCGCGAGGACCTCGACGACTGGGAGCGCGAGCTCGGCCGGACGCTGCCGAACGGCGTGTTCGGCGAGAACCTCACGACGCTGGGGCTCGACGTGTCAGGCGCGCTCATAGGCGAACGCTGGCGGATAGGCCCCGATGTCGTCCTGGAGGTCACCTCCGGGCGTGTCCCCTGCCGCACCTTCCAGGAGCATCTCGGTGAGAAGAGCTGGGTGAAGCGGTTCACGCGGCGGGGTGCGCCCGGCGCGTATCTGCGGGTGATCGAGTCCGGCGAGATCCGCTCCGGGGACCCGGTCGAGATCGTGCACCGGCCCGGCCACGATGTCACCGTCGCCGTCCAGTTCCGCGCCTCGACGACCGAACGGGAGCTGCTGCCAAGGCTGTTGGCGGCGGGCAGCGCATTGCACGCGGAGTCGCGGGAGACGGCTCTGGAGTACGTGGCGAAGTACGGCGGTTAGGGGCGGCCCGAGCGGCACCCCCAGGGATGTCGATGGGGTGTCCGTTCCCTTGCCGGCCGGGGTACGGAGATCGTGTGGAGCGCGGTCGGGCGTTGGGCGGCACCGGGCGGCGGGGCCCCCGGCCGGTCACTAACCTTGCGCCATGACGACGGCTCTGATTACGGGATCGACCGCGGGAATCGGTGCCGCCTTCGCGCGGCGGCTGGCGGCGGACGGGCACAACCTCGTGCTGGTGGCGCGGGACACGAAGCGGCTGCGGGAGCAGGCGACCGAGCTGCACGACCGGCACGGCATCGAGGCGGAGGTGCTCACCGCCGACCTGGCGACGGACGAGGGCATCGAAACGGTGGCCGCCCGTCTCTCCGACCGCAAGAACCCGGTCGACCTGCTGGTCAACAACGCCGGCTTCGGCAACAAGGGCCGCTATCTGGACGTATCGATGGCGGACGAGCTGAAGATGCTCAAGGTGCACTGCGAGGCGGTGCTCCGGCTGACGTCGGCGGCGACCGAGGCCATGCGGGAGCGCGGCCGGGGCGGCGTCGTCAACGTCGCGTCGGTGGCCGCGTTCGTGCCGCGGGGTACGTACGGGGCGTCGAAGGCTTGGGTCGTTCAGTTCACGCAGGGCGCGGCGAAGGATCTCGCGGGCAGCGGCGTACGGCTGATGGCGCTGGCTCCCGGTTTCGTGCGCACCGAGTTCCACGAGCGGGCCGGCATGGGTACGGACAACATTCCGAACTGGATGTGGCTCGACGCCGACAAGCTGGTCTCGGCCGCGCTCGCCGATCTCGCGCGCGGAAGAACCCTGTCCGTCCCGGATCCGCGCTACAAGGTGCTGATGGGCGTGGTGAAGGTGACCCCGCGGGCGCTGCTGGGCGGCATCACGTCGAAGACCGGGCGGAAGTACGGGCCCCAGTGACGTCCCCCAGGAAGTACGGCCCCCGGTAAGGGCGATCACCCGGGCCGCACGGTCGCGTGCCCGGTGCCGGCGCCGGCCGTACGGGCCGTACGAAGTGTGCTCGCGCCGGTCGTGCGGTGGGTGGTGTCGCCCCTCCGGTGGGAAGATTGGGGTGATTCGACCGATTCAACCGGACCAGGGGAGCCGGAGGTTGCGCCATGACTTTCGTACAGCTGATTGACTGCAAAACCAGTCGGTTCGACGAGATGAACCAGCTGATGGACACATGGGTCGAGAAGACCAACGGGAAACGGACCGCGACGCACAGCGTCATCGGCAAGGACCGCTCCGACGCGAACCACTTCGTGGAGATCGTGGAGTTCCCGTCGTACGAAGAGGCGATGCGGAACTCGAAGCTCCCGGAGACCGAGACGATCTTCCAGGAGATGGTGGCGCTCTGCGACGGGATGCCGACGTTCACGGACCTGGACGTGGTGCGGGACGAGCAGCTCTACGCGGCGAACATCCGCGCGTTCTTCGAGATGGCGGAGGCCCCGGGTGAGCTGCCGCCGCTCAACGGACTGATGGCGGAGAGCTATCACGACCACGATCCCTCCCGGGATCAGGACGCCATCGGGCTCGACGCCGTGCGGCGCGTGATCGAGATGTGGCGCGGCGCCTTCGACATGGCGTTCACGATCGAGGACCAGATCACGGAGGGCGACCGCGTCTGCACGCGGTGGGCCTGGAACGGCACGCACACGGGCGACTTCATGGGGATCCCGGCGTCCGGGAAGAAGGTCTCCATGACCGGCGCGACCATCTTCCGGTGCGGGGAGGACGGAAAGATCGTCGAGGGCTGGTGGCAGTACGACCGGCTGGGCCTGATGGCCGGGCTCGGCGCGCTGGACGCAATGGAGAGCTGATCCACCGGCCTCCACGGCCCCTCTGCGCTTCGGGGACGACCGGAAGCTCGAACCCCGCGCCCTCGACGCGGGCCCCGGCTGGGAGGACAGGTCGGCTGTGCCTGACGACGGGCTCGCGCAGGAGAGCGGCCGCGTCCGTATAAACCTGGCCGGAGCCGCCGCCTCCGAGGAGCAGCGCGCGAGGGTGGACCGGGCTGCCCGACGCGAGTACCAGGTGCTGCGGGGCATCAACCACCGCGGCAGGACTTCGCCGCAGTCGCCCCACACGGGCTTGTGCGCGGTGGTCCCTCTGTAGTGGTACCGAGCCTTGATGATCACGATTACTCTGACAGCACTTTGCCCCGCCGCGGAGCGGCGGGGCAAAGTTGCCGGGCCCGGTTCAGCCGACGGCACCCCGGCCGGGGGACGTCAGCGTCGGCTCATGGCCTGGCGGCGTACTCCGTGTGCGTCAGTGGGAGTGCCCGTGGCCGCCGTGACCGGCGTCGCCCTCGTCCTCGGCCGGCTTCTCGACGACCAGGGTCTCGGTCGTGAGGAGCAGGGAGGCGATGGAGGCGGCGTTCTCCAGGGCGGAGCGGGTGACCTTGACCGGGTCGATGACGCCGGCCTTGACCAGGTCGCCGTACTCGCCGGTGGCGGCGTTGAAGCCCTGGCCCTTGTCGAGCTCGGCGACCTTGGCGGTGATGACGTAACCCTCGAGGCCGGAGTTCTCGGCGATCCAGCGCAGCGGCTCGACGGCGGCCTTGCGGACGACCGCGACACCCGTCGCCTCGTCGCCGGTCTTGCCGAGGTTGCCCTCGAGGACCTTCACGGCGTGGACGAGCGCGGAGCCACCACCGGAGACGATGCCCTCCTCGACCGCGGCGCGGGTCGCGGAGATGGCGTCCTCCAGACGGTGCTTCTTCTCCTTGAGCTCCACCTCGGTGGCGGCGCCGACCTTGATCACGCACACGCCGCCGGCCAGCTTCGCGAGGCGCTCCTGGAGCTTCTCGCGGTCCCAGTCGGAGTCGGTGTTCTCGATCTCGGCCTTGATCTGGTTGACGCGGCCGAGGACCTCGTCGCTGCTGCCGGCACCGTCGACGATGGTGGTGTCGTCCTTGGTGACGGTCACGCGGCGGGCGCTGCCCAGCACGTCCAGGCCGACCTGGTCGAGCTTGAGGCCGACCTCCTCGGCGATGACCTGACCACCGGTGAGGGTGGCGATGTCGCCGAGCATGGCCTTGCGGCGGTCACCGAAGCCGGGGGCCTTCACGGCGACGGCGTTGAACGTGCCGCGGATCTTGTTCACGACCAGGGTCGACAGGGCCTCGCCCTCGACGTCCTCGGCGATGATCAGCAGCGGCTTCGACGCGTTCGACTGGATGACCTTCTCCAGCAGCGGCAGCAGGTCCTGGATGGAGCTGATCTTGCCCTGGTGGATGAGGATGTACGGGTCGTCGAGGACGGCCTCCATACGCTCCTGGTCGGACACCATGTACGGGGACAGGTAGCCCTTGTCGAAGGCCATGCCCTCGGTGAAGTCCAGCTCCAGACCGAAGGTGTTGGACTCCTCGACGGTGATGACACCGTCCTTGCCGACCTTGTCCATCGCCTCGGCGATGAGCTCGCCGACCTGGCTGTCCTGGGCGGAGAGCCCGGCCACGGCGGCGATGTCGGACTTGTCGTCGATCGGGCGGGCCGTCGCGAGGAGCTCCTCGGAGACGGCCTTGACCGCGGCGTCGATGCCCTTCTTCAGGAGGGCGGGCGACGCGCCGGCGGCGACGTTGCGCAGGCCCTCGCGGACGAGCGCCTGGGCGAGCACGGTGGCGGTGGTCGTACCGTCACCCGCGATGTCGTTGGTCTTGGTCGCCACCTCCTTCACGAGCTGCGCGCCGAGGTTCTCGAACGGGTCGTCGAGCTCGACCTCGCGGGCGATGGTCACGCCGTCGTTGGTGATGGTGGGGGCGCCGAACTTCTTGTCGATGACGACGTTGCGGCCCTTGGGGCCGATCGTCACCTTCACCGTGTCGGCAAGCTTGTTGACGCCGCGCTCGAGGGCGCGACGGGCGTCCTCGTCGAACTTCAGGATCTTCGCCATGGGAGCGGTTCAGCCCTCTCGGAAAACTTGGGAGAAACGAACGGCGCCCCCAGCGCCCGGTTCATAGAGGTAGCGGGGGCCAGGGGCGCAGTTCACTGCAATGCTTGGTGCGGGGTTGTCCGGGGAATGACCCCGAACGCCCTTACCGGGTGAATTACTTCTCGATGATCGCGAGCACGTCGCGAGCCGAGAGGACGAGGTACTCCTCGCCGTTGTACTTCACCTCGGTGCCGCCGTACTTGCTGTAAAGCACGACGTCGCCGACGGTGACGTCGAGCGGAAGACGGTTACCGTCCTCGAAGCGACCCGGACCCACGGCAAGGACGACGCCCTCCTGGGGCTTCTCCTTGGCGGTGTCCGGGATGACCAGGCCAGAGGCCGTGGTCTGCTCGGCGTCGAGCGGCTGGACCACAATGCGGTCCTCGAGCGGCTTGATGGCAACCTTGGAGCTGGTGGTCGTCACGATCCGACCTCCCCCTTCGGAGATCTCACGGGGTTAACTGTCTGAGGTGGCGACCAGGTCGATCCGTCGTCGCGGGTGCCGGACCTGCCTGTCGCTATTGGCACTCTCCAGGGGGGAGTGCCAGACCTGAGACTATGACTGCGATTAGCACTCGGTCAAGCGGAGTGCCAAAGGCGTGGGCGTGGCGTGCTCCGAACGGGCCCGGACCGCACCGAACGGCGGTGTGCTGGAGGTCGTTCTCCAGCCGCCCCCGTAGGCCGTTCTCCGGCCGCCGCCTACAGGTAGTTCTCCAGCCGCGCCGGGGTGAAGCCCTCCCGCTGGATACGGCGGAGCAGCCGGAGCGTGGCGCGCGTGAGATCGGGTTCGCCGAAGTCGGCGAGGATGTCGCCCGGCCGGAGCCGGTGCGCGTCGGCCGCCCGGCCGAGGACGATCGCGGCGACCCCGCAGTCGGCGGCGGCGCGCAGGGTGATCTCGTCGTACCGGCCGTACGGGGGCCGCAGCAGCCGGGGCCTGACACCGAAGCGCCTTCTGAGCTTGTCCTGTTGTCCGCAGATCTCGGCGCGCTGGCCTGCGTAGGGCAGACCGCGCAGGGAGGCGTGGTCGAGGGTGTGGTTCTGGACGCTCGCGCCGACCGCGCGCAGCCGGGCGACGTGCCCGTACCCCGGCCCGACGACGCTGTCCGTGAGGAACATGCTGACCGGCAGCCGCAGTTCGCGGACCATGTCGACGAACCGTGGATCCCGCTCCGCCCCGTCGTCGTACGTCAGGAAGACCACCTTGTCGCGGGTGCGCACCCGGTCCACGACGGGCGGAAGTCCCGGACCCGCGGTGCGCGCGATGGTCCGGGCGGGCACCTTCGGCGCCGCGGCGAGCGGGGTGGCCAGACCCCAGCGGCGGTACGCCGACTCCTGCGGGTGCACCCGCTGGGCGGCCTTCTTGCCGAGCCGCTCGATGGGGTCGACGGACTGCGCGCAGCCGCCCAGAAGCGCCGCCACGACCAGCCCGGCGAGCGGCACCCGCACCCTCACAGGTAGTCCTCCAGGCGCGCGACCGCGTACCCCTTGGCCGTGACCGTCCTCAGGAAGCGGCGGACCATGTCGGGCATGGTGCCCTTCCAGTCCTCGCGGCCCCGGAAGTGGGTGAGGACGATGTCTCCCGGGTGCAGGTCCTGGTCCTCCTCGCGGTACTCCCAGTGGTCGACGAACACTTCCTCGTCCCAGATGGGCGCGTACGCGATCCCGCAGGACTTGGCCGCGCGCAGGGTGTCCTGGTCGTAGTTGCCGTACGGCGGGCGGAAGACGGTCGGGCGCCTGCCGAACTCCCTCTTCATCACGTCCTGCATGCCGCAGATCTCGTGCTTCTGCGCCTCGTAGGACAGCGCGGGCAGATAGGGGTGGTGCAGCGTGTGGTTGTCGAGGGTGATGCCGTGGTCGCGCATCTTCCGGAAGTACCCGTAGTCGTCCTTGACGAGGTAGTCGCTGAGGAAGGCGGTGTACGGGATCCTCAGGTCGCTCATCATCCGCAGGAACGCGGGGTCCTTCTCCTCGCCGTCGTCGACGGTGAGGAAGACGACCTTGTCCTTGGTGGGGACGGTCGTGAAGACGGGCGGCAGCCCCAGCTCCTCCTGGTCGTCGACCTCGAACCCCTTGCGGGCCTGGATGACCGGCTTCCTGGCGGGCGGCGCCGGGGGCGTCAGCGGCACCTCGGCCAGTCCCCAGCGCCTGGCGACGGCGGCGCGCCGGGCCTCGGCCAGACGGAGCCGGGAGGCGTACCCGGCGAGGGCGCGGGCGGCGGGCGCCTGGATTCCGGCCCGCGGACCGTGGGCCGGATCGGCGGCGTGCAGCCCGCCGTGAACCGGCCTGGCTGCGCCGACGCCCAGCGGGCCGTGGGCCGGCTTGGCGCCGTCGGCGCCGGGGCCGGAGGACGAGCCGGTATCGGCGCAGCCGGAGACGAGGAGGGCGAGGGCGAGGACACCGACTCCCCAGCGCGCGCCGGCCCCGTTTGCGCCGTTTTTATCATTTTGTCGTACGGGTCGCATGGAGCCGGATCCTCCCAGGTCACCGGCCCCGCGAAGGCTCCGACACCGCCGCCGGAAGCACACCGTCCACCGACTGGCCCACAATGGCCGGGTGAACGACGTCTCCTTCGCCCCCCTCCTCACCGCCGAGGGCCGCGCCCTGCTCGACGAGGTCCGCGCCACCGAACCGGCACAGGAACTGGCCGTCGCCACCCGGCTGCGCCGCGAGCACCCCGCCGAACTGGTCTCGGCGGCCCTCGGACAGGCACGGCTGCGGCAGCGGGCGGCGGCGAAGTTCGGGGCCGAGGACGCAGGACGCATGTTCTTCACCCCCAACGGGGTCGAGCAGTCCACCCGGACGACCGTGGCGGCACACCGCGCCGAGCGGCTGCGCGCGCTGGGGGTCCGCTCCGTCGCCGACCTCTGCTGCGGCATCGGCGGCGACGCCATCGCCCTGGCCCGCGCCGGAATCCGCGTCCTCGCCGTCGACCGCGATCCGCTGACGGCCGCCGCCGCCCGCGCGAACGCCGACGCCCTGGGGCTCACGGACCTGATCGAGGTGCGCGAGACGGATGTGACCCAGGTGGACACCTCGTCGTACGACGCGGTCTTCGTGGACCCGGCACGCCGGGGCGGCCGCGGCCGGATCTTCGACCCGGAGGCCTACTCGCCGCCGCTGTCCTGGGCCGTCGGCGCGGCCCTGAAGGCTCCGATCGCAGCCCTGAAGATCGCCCCCGGCATCCCGCACGAGGCGATCCCCGCCGGAGCGGAGGCCGAGTGGATCTCGGACGGCGGGGACGTGAAGGAGGCGGTGCTGTGGTTCGGCACCGAGCCGGGCCTGGTGCGCGCCACCCTGCTGCCGGGCCCGCGCGAGCTGCGCGGACGCGGGCTGCCGGATCCGGCGGTGCGAGCGGTCGGCCGCTATCTGTACGAGCCGGACGGCGCCGTCATCCGCGCCCACCTGGTCGCCGAGGTGGCCGAGGACCTGGACGGCGGGCTCGTCGACGAGACGATCGCCTATGTCACCGCCGATGAACTGCGCCCGACGCCGTACGCCTCCGCCTACGAGATCACCGATCAACTCCCCTTCAACGTAAAGAAGTTGAAGGCGTTGTTGCGGGAGCGGGAGGTCGGCGTCCTGACCGTGAAGAAGCGCGGGTCGGCCGTCGAGCCGGAGGAGCTGCGGCGGAAGGTGAAGCCGCGGGGCCCCCGGTCCGCGACCGTGTTCATGACCCGGGTGGCGGGCGCCCCGACCATGCTCGTCGGAGCACCGGCGGTGTCGGCCGACGCCGGGCACCGGTGACGCGGCCGGTACCGGTGCCGATACAGCCGATACGACCGTTCCGTTGACGTCCGGCGGCCAGGACACCTGACCGGTGCCGGCGGGACGCTCACGAACCCCGCAGCTCACGGGCGCGTGCCGTCAGCAGCTCCCTCTCCCGCTCGTTCCGCGCCAGCGTGGCGGCCCGTTCGAACTCCGCCCGCGCCTGCGCCGTACGGCCCAGCCGGGCGAGCAGGTCTCCGCGCACGCTCGGCAGCAAGTGGTAGTCGCGCAGGGCGGGTTCCTCGGCGAGGGCGTCCACGATCTCCAGGGCGGGGCCGGGTCCGTCGGCCATGGAGACCGCAACAGCACGGTTCAGCTCGACGACGGGAGAAGGGGTGCGGGCCGCCAGCAGGCCGTACAGGGTGGCGATCCGCCGCCAGTCCGTGTCCTCGTAGGCGTAGGCCTGCGCGTGGCAGGCGGCGATGGCCGCCTGGAGGGCGTACGGCCCCGGACTGCCGGTGGCGGCGGTGTTGGCGCGGCTCAGCGCGGTGAAGCCCCGGCGGATCAGCATGCGGTTCCAGCGGCGGCGGTTCTGGTCCTTGAGGAGGACGGGTTCGCCGCCGGACCCGGTACGGGCGGCCGCCCGGGACTCCTGGAGTTCCAGCAGGGCGGCGAGACCGTGCACCTCGGGCTCCTTGGGCATCAGCTCGGCGAGCACCCGGGCCAGCCGGAGCGCGTCCTCGCACAGTGCCGGGCGGAGCAGGTCGTCGCCGGCCGTGGCCGCGTACCCCTCGTTGAAGACGAGGTAGATGACTTCCAGGACGGACCCGAGCCGGGCTTCGCGGTCGGGTCCGTAGGGAACCTCGAAGGCGACCCCCTTCGCCGCCAGTGTCCGCTTGGCCCGCACGATGCGCTGGGCGATCGTCGCCTCCGGGACGAGGAAGGCGCGGGCGATCTCGGGCGTCGTCAGGCCGCCGAGGAGCCGCAGGGTGAGCGCGATGCGGGCCTCGGCGGACAGGACGGGGTGGCAGGCGGTGAAGACCAGCCGGAGCAGGTCATCGTCGATGTCGTCCGGATCGGAGGGTTCGTCGACGTGGTGCGGCGCGGACAGCGAGAGGTCCCGCCCGACCTCCTCCAGCTTGCGCGCGTAGCGATCCCGGCGGCGGACGAGGTCGATCGCCCGGTGCTTGGCCGTGGCCGTCAGCCAGGCGCCCGGGTTGTCCGGCACGCCGTCCCGCGGCCACTGCTCCAGCGCCGCGACCAGGGCGTCCTGGGCGAGTTCCTCGGCGATGCCCACGTCTCGGACGATCCGGGCGACGCGCGCGATGATGCGGGGGGACTCGATACGGAAGATGGTCTCGACGGCCGTGTCGACGCCGCCGGCGGGGGCTCGGCTGGGCTGCTGTTCCACAGTTCACCATCAGACACCCGCGGCGGCGTCAGGCCAAGGAGACCACTCGGGCCGAGGGGACCACTCAGGCGGTGGGGACCACTCACGCAGTGGGGACCGGTCAGGCAGTGGGGACCTCTCAGGCCAAGGAGAGCGCTCAGCCTCCGGCGATCTCCCGCACCTCGCAGGTGACCGTCCAGAACTCCTCGTGCGTCTTCAGGAAGCGCTTGGTCCACTCCACGGCCTCGTCCATGTCCTTGCACTGCATGATCGCGTAGCCGCCGACGACCTCCTTGGACTCGGTGAAGGGCCCGTCGGTGACGGAGAGCTGCCCGCCCGACCAATGGACGCGCTTGCCCTGCGCGGTGGGCGCCAGGCCGTCGGTCTCCAGCATGACGCCCGCCTTGGTGATCTCCTCGATGAGCTCGCCCATCCGCTGCATCAGCTCGGGGCTGGGGCCCTCGGCGGGCGCGGTGCTCTCGTCGATCTGGACGAGCGAAAGGTAGCGGGGCATGGTGACTCCTCGTGTCGGTGGTGCCTCGGAGGCGGGGCTGCTCCCTGCCTCTCACCCGTGCGTCGACCGGGAGACACCTGTTTCGACACCGTCCCCGGATTTCTTCGATTTCTTTCTTCGGGCGGGGTCGGACGGGCTGATCGGGTCAATCGAGCCATCGGATCAGTCGGCGAAGTCCTTGAGCTTCTGCGTGTCCAGCGTGAACCCGACCGGATCCGGCAACTCGACCGCCGCTCCGAAGGCCCGGGTGGTGCGAGAGCGGTAGACACCGCCCTCCGGGTCGCAGTACACGGTCACGCTGTCCGCGTCCCGGTCGACGAGGAGGTAGACGGGGATGCCGGCAGCGGCGTATCCGTCGGGCTTCTCGATCCGGTCGCGACGGTCGGCGTCCCGGTCGTGCGAGGTGACCTCGACGACCATCAGGACACCCGTGGGCTCGGACCACTCGCCCCTTCCGGCGAAGTACTCCTCGGGCGCCAAGACCCCGTCCGGCTTGGCCCGCCCCTTGCGGTAGGCCTCGCCCTTCAGCCCCTGCTCCGGATACAGGAACAGTTCGGGACGGTGCTGCATGCACCGCTCGAGGAGCCAGGCGACGATCTCGCCGTGATTGCCGTCCCGCGTGGGCTTGACCCCGATCCTTCCGTTCAGGAATTCCAGCCGCGCCGACTCGGGCGCGTGACGAGCGAGCTCCTCGAACTCCTCGACGAGCATCTGGGGCCGGTCGGCTGTGCTGGGACTGCGGGTCATGGCGTCGCCTCCTCCCCTCCATCCTGCCCCGGTCACGGACGGACCGTGCTGCAAGGTCGTCATGTGCCCGCTCCTTTCTCGGTCTTCTCCGTGCGGGTCCCGGTACGCAGCGCGGCGCGCAACCGTCCGACATGGGCGCGGACCTCATGCGCCGCGAGGGCGGGCCGCCCGCCCCGGCACCCCCCGCACAACCCGCCCCGCAGCTCGACACCGTCCCCGCCCGGCTCCCCGCAGGCCGTGCAGACCACCTCGTAGGGGGGCGCCGGTGGCCGCGGCTCGGACCGCGGGGGCAGCTTGGCGAGGAGCCGGGCGCGTACGAAGGCGTAAGCGTGCGCCACCCGCTCCGGGAGCCCCGCCGTCAGCGCCTGGACGAGCTGCGGCTCACCCGCGCCCCGCGCGAACCACTCGGCGGCCTCCTCCTCCAGTGCCGCGCACTCCCCCGCCGACAGCGTCAGCCGGGCGTCGATCCGGCCGAGCCGGGCCAGCACGCCGTAGGCGGTCGAGCGCGCCGCCGCGGCGACGGGCCGCTCGGTCACCGGCGTCTCTCCGGCGAGGAAGGCGTTCCACCAGGCGTCGTCGTGCGCGGTGCGCGAGAAGAAGGTGTGCCAGACCCAGCGGGGGCAGCCGTCGACGGTGACGGGGCGGCGCACCCGGCGCAAATGCCCTGCCGCGGAGAGGTTGTTGAGGGCCGTGGAGAGGGCGCACTGGCCGTACGGGAGGTGCTTGGCGAGGGTCTTGATCGAGAGGTCGGACTCGTCGGCGAGCCGGTCGACGTACGTCGCGATCGACGCCTCACGGGTGGGCAGATGCGCGAAGTCGCGACCCGTACGTGGCGTTTGGTCGGGCGCCGACTTCTTTCCGTAGCCCGGGTTGGCCAGGGGATGGGCGGACGGGCGCGGGGCAGCACTAGGCTGAGTGACAGCCATGGATCGACTCGCTTTCGATCAGTTGGTCAGACCCCCGCTCGGTGCGCCAACACCGACGGGGGTCGATCAGTTCGTGGCGCACGCTACACGTCCGCCACGCTCCGCCGCGACCCGATCACGAAAAGTCATACCCCCTGGCCCGGACGGCACTTCGGCCGTCGGCAAGGGAGGGTGGGCGGGTTGGACCTCCCACCCATTCCATACAAAAGAGGCTCGAATCCCGGGCCCCGAAGCTCAAGTCCCGTGGACCGGCTCCGGCTGAGTCACCGGAGTCGTGGCGTCACCTGAGCGGAGCCCGGGGATCGCTACTTGAGCGAGGCCCACAGGTCGCTCGCCTCCGGCTCGTTCGCGATCACGCGGTTGTGGTCCGAGGGGGCCGTCACCACCGGCATCATCACGGTCGTGACCGCGTCGGAGGAGAGGGACTTGAGACTCCGGCCGAGGCTCGTCAGTTCGCCGAGCGAGTTCAGCCCGGTGTCCGTGGTCAGGCTGCCGGTCACCGCGTTCGCGACGTCGTAGAGCTTGGCCGGGTCGGTGAGCAGTCCGGCCGACGAGATCTGCGCCAGCAGTGCTTTCACGAGCTTCTGCTGGAGGCCTATGCGGCCCAGGTCGCTGCCGTCGCCTATGCCGTGCCGGGTGCGGGCGAGCGCCAGCGCCTGCGTGCCGTCGAGGTGGTGTTCGCCCGCGGCGAGGTGCAGATGGCTCTTGCTGTCGTCGATGCTCACGTCCGTGGTGACCGTGACACCGCCGAGCGCGTCCACGAGGGCGGCGAAGCCGGAGAAGTCGATCTCGATGTAGTGGTCCATACGGACATCGGTCAGGGACTCGACCGTCTTCACCGCGCAGACCGGACCGCCGATCGAATAGGCGCTGTTGAACATCGCGTTGTACGCCACCGCCGTCGTCCCTCCGGAGGACGTCGGGCAGGACGGCCGGGTCACCAGGGTGTCCCGGGGGATGCTCACCACGGTCGCGCGGGTGCGCCCCGCGTCGATGTGCACGACCATCGCCGTGTCGGAACGCGCGCCGGAGCTGTTGCCGCCGCCGAGCTTCGCGTTCGCCTTGCCGCTGCGCGAGTCGGAGCCGAGGACCAGGATGTTGAGGGCGCCGCTGGGCGGCGGGGAGGCGGAGGCCGAGGCGGACGCCGGGGACGAGGGCGTCGGCACGGCCTTCGCCGGGCGGTCGTCGCCGAGCGCGCTGTTGATGTCGACGCTCTTGATGTTCCGGTTCAGATGCCAGTAGGCCCAGCCCGCAGTGCCGATGCCGAGCACCAGCAGCCCCGCCAGGGTGAGGCCGACGGCCTTCCATGCCCATGACCGCCGGCCCACCGGCCCGACCCCGTCCCCGATGTCCTCGTGTCCCGTCACAAGGAGGAACGTAAGTCCGAATTATTAGGGGACTGTTAGCGAAAGAGGCACGAAACGATTTTCTTCGCAAACTCTCACGCTTCTCAGAACGACTTCAGTCCAACCTCCGTACAACCCCACGCCCGACCTCAGCCCAGCGTCACCGTCGGGACCGGATTGCCGCCGCTCCAGGAGGCGTTGAACCCGAAGGTCACCGAACCGCCGTCCGGGACAGTCCCGTTGTAGGAGGCGTTGGCGCAACTCACCGCCGCGCCGGTCTGGTTGCAGGTCGCGTTCCAGGCCTGGGTGATCCGCTGACCCGCACCGTACGTCCAGTTCACCTTCCACGAAGCCAGCGCGGCCCCGGAGCACGCGATGCGCACCTGCCCGGTGAAACCGGTGTTCCACTGACTCTGGACGCTGTACGTCGCCGTGCAGGCACCCGTGGGCGGCGGTGTCGAGGTTCCACCGCCGAGCGAGGTAGCTATGGCGTAGTAGGCCGGTTTCGGCGCGTAGTTCTCGTCGTATGGTGTCGCCGCGCCGTAGCCCGAGAAGACGTCCGGGATCCAGGAGTCGGAGTCCGTGAAGCCCCAGACGGTCACTCCGTAGCAACGGGTCACCGCGACGCAGGCGTCGAACACCGCCTTGTAGTCGGTGGCCTGTTGCGCCAGCTTCGTACTGTCGGACGGGAGTTGCATCCGGATGTCCAGCTCCGTGATCGCGACGTCGACCCCGAGGTCGGCGAAGCGCTGGATGTTCTGCTGGAGGGTGCCGGGGACCTGGCCGAGGATGAGATGGGCCTGGAGGCCGACGCCGTCGATCGGGACGCCGCGCTCCTTGAGGGACTTGACCAGGTTGTAGAGGGCGGTGCTCTTCGCGTTGACGCCCTCGACGTTGTAGTCGTTGATGTAGAGCTTGGCGCTCGGGTCGGCGGCGTGCGCCCAGGTCAGCGCCTGGGCGATGTAGTCGGCGCCGAGGCCGTTGTACCAGAGCGTCGAGCGGTAGGTGCCGTCCTCGTTGAAGGGCTCGTTGACCACGTCCCAGGCGGCCAGCTTCCCTTTGTAACGGGTGACTTCGGTGGTGATGTGGTCCTGGAGCAGACCGCTCAGCTCCGCGGTCGTCCAGGTGCCGTTCGTGAGCCAGCTCGGGTTCTGGCTGTGCCAGACCAGGGTGTGACCGCGCACCTGCTCGTTGTGGGCCTGCGCGAAGGCGACGATCTGGTCGGCCTCGGCCCAGTTGAAGCTGCCCCGGGTGGGCTCGACGGTGCCCCACTTCATGGCGTTGCCCGGCGTCAGCGAGTTGAACTGGGACCCGGCGAGGTCGCCGTAGGTCCCGGTCAGTTTGGAGCCGGTGACAGCGGTACCGATGACCTTTCCCTTGGCGGCCGCGAGGTCGCGCAGCGGGGTGTCGGCGGCGTGCGCCGTCGTACCGGCCGCGAGCAGGGCGCCCACGGTCACGGCGCCCGCGAACAGGGCGGCGAAGCGCCGGCGTAAGGGGCGTGTTCTGGAGGTTCTCATGGCGGGTGCCTCCGAAAGTTTCGGTCGTACAACCGATTGACTTCGAAGGAGTGTGGAGGCGGATGCCCCACCCGTCAACATGGTCCCCGCGCCAACTTCGAGCCGATCCGGCCGCCTTGGCCCCATGGCGAACTCCGGACCACGCGGACACCCGGGACCCACGGCTCACAACACAGTCACACGGTCATCAAGACCACACCGCTCACCGCTCTGGAGCACACCGGTTCACCACTCACCGCTCAAGAGCGCACGCGATCACGCCGGAGGTGCCCCCGTGCTGCTGCGGACGACCAGGCTCGTCGCCAGTTCCATCCTCGTTCCGGCCGACGGCCTTTCCTGGCGGCCCAGTTCGAGCACGAGCTTGGCCGCCGCCTCGGCCATCTCCGTCAGCGGCTGCCGTACGGTCGTCAGGGGCGGGCCCACCCAGCGCGCCACCGGCAGATCGTCGAAGCCGACGACGCTCAGGTCCTCGGGAACGCGCAGCCCCAGCTCACGGGCCGCCTCGTAGAGGCCGAGCGCCTGGAGGTCGTTGCCGGCGAAGACGGCCGTGGGCCGGTCGGGCCCGCGCAGGAGTTCGAGCCCGGCCCGGTAGCCGCTGTCGTGATGGAAGTTGCCGGGGCGGATCAGGGCGGGGTCGACGGGCAGCCCCGCCGTCTCCAGCGCGGCGCGGTAGCCGTCGGCCCGGGCGCGGCTGCACATCATCCGCGAGGGCCCGGTGATCGCGCCGATGCGGGTGTGGCCGAGTTCGATCAGATGGCGCGTGGCCGCGAGCCCGCCGTGCCAGTTGGTGGCGCCGATGGACGGCACGTCGTCGCCGGGGTCACCGGCCGGGTCCATCACGACGAACGGGACGGATCTGCTGGTCAGCAGCGCCCGCCCGGACTCGTCGAGCCCGGACAGTACGAGGATCACCCCGTACGGGCGGCGCGCCGCGACCTGGTCGGCCCAGGTGCGGCCGGGGCTCAGTCGGCCGGCGCTCTCGGACAGCACCACGCTCAGCCCCTCGTCCCGGGCGACGTTCTCGACCCCCCGGATGACCTCCATCGCCCAGGCGCTCTCCAGCTCGTGGAAGACCAGGTCGATGAGGGGTGACCGGGTCGCCTCTGCCCTGCGTCGCCGGTATCCGTAGTCGCGCAGCAGTTCCTCGACGCGGGTGCGGGTCGCCGGGGCGACATCGGCGCGGCCGTTGAGCACCTTCGAAACAGTCGGAGCCGACACTCCGGCCTCGCGGGCGATCTCGGCGAGCGTCGCGGTCCGTGTCGACCGCGCGCTCGGCCGGTTCGACCCGTTCGACCCGTTCTCACTGGTGGCCGATGGCGGATTCGACGCGTTCGAGGGAGTCATGGGCCGGATCGTAGCCGCGCCCACCGGAACGTCGAACCCCCCTTTGGCGCCAATCACCTCCTCACGGCCGTGCGGTGTGGCCCGAAAGATTCGCTCCTCACTTCACCCGGACCTCGCACCGCATCCGCCGTCCGGCGCCCACCACCCGCTCGGGTCCGGTCAGCGTCACCGGCACCGTGTACCGCACGCCGCCGTCCGCGCTGGACACCCCCAACCGCAGTTCCAGTTCCCCGGGTTCGACGATCCGCTGCCCGTCGGGTCCGGTGTACGCGGCCAGGTCGGCCGGGACCGTGAAGTGGACCTCGGCCGAGGCGCCGGCTTCCAGCGGGACGCGCGCGTAGCCGATGAGCCGGGCCACGGGCCGGGCCACCTTGCCGACCGGGTCGTGGAGGTAGAGCTGCACGACCTCCGTGCCGGCCCGCTCCCCCGTGTTGCGCACGGTGAGCCGCAGTGTCGTCTCGCCGTCCGTCGCGACCTCCCGGTCGTCGGCCACCGGCGGCAGCCAGGTGTACGAGGTGTACGAGGTGCCGTGCCCGAAGGGGTACAGCGGGGTCGGGTCGAGGGTGCTCGCCTCGCCGCGCAGGCCGAGTGGCGGGGCGAGGTACGTCCAGGGCTGGCCCGCCGGGTCGCGCGGCACGCTCACCGGGAGCCGTCCGGAGGGGTTGACGCGTCCGGAGAGGACCCCGGCGATCGCGGGAGCGCCTTCCTGTCCCGCGAAGAACGTCTGCACGACCGCCGCGCAGCGGTCCGCCCAGCGGCCCAGCGCGTAGGGGCGTCCGGAGAGCAGCACGAGCACGACCGGTGTCCCGGAGGCGAGCGCCTTGTCCACCAACTCACCCTGCTGCTGGGGTAGTTCGAGGTCCGCCGCGTCGCAGCCCTCGCCGGAGGTGCCCCGGCCGAACAGCCCGGACCGGTCGCCGACCGCGATCACGCAGACGTCGGCTCCCACCGCGTCGTCCGTGACCTCCGCGTCGGGCAGTTCCGCGCGCAGCGCTTCGAGCAGGGTCGGCACGGCGACGCCCATCGGCACGTCGGGGTGGTCCAGCAGGACATGGCGGGGGAAGGTGTAGCAGCCGAGCAGGCCCGCCGGATCGTCGGCGAGCGGTCCGAGCACGGCGATCCGGCGCACGCCGGGCCCGAAGGGCAGCGCTCCGTCGTTGGCCAGCAGGACGACCGACTCCTCGGCCAACCGGCGGGCCAGCGCGCGCATGGGGGGCGGGTCGAGATCCACCGGGGTATCGGTGGCGGGCGGGGCCCAGTCGGGGTCGAGGAGGCCCAGTTCGCACTTCTGCGTCAGTACGCGCAGCGCGGCCCGGTCCACGTCGCTCTCGTCGAGCGGGCCTGCCCCGTAGCAGCGCACCGCGGGGAGTTCGACGTCGACGCCCGCCGCGAGCGCGAGCGCGGCCGCGCCGGCCGGGGAGTCGGTGAGCCCGTGCGCGGACTCCAGGAAGGACACCCCGAAGTAGTCGGCGACCACCGTCCCGGCGAACTCCCATTCTTCCCTGAGGAGTTGGGTGAGGAGCTGGTGGTGGGCGTGGGCGGGCAGCCCGTCGAGGTCGTTGTAGGCGGCCATCACCGAGCGGGCACCGCCCTCCCGTACGGCCATCTCGAACGGCGGCAGGATCACATCGGCGAGTTCGCGCGGGCCGAGGGAGGCGGGCGCGTGGTTACGGGCGCCGCGCGAGGCCGAGTAGCCGGCGAAGTGCTTGAGGGTGGCGACCACACCCGCGGACTGGAGGCCCTGGACGTACGCGGTGCCGACGGTCGCGACGAGGTAGGGGTC
Organism: Streptomyces sp. NPDC091209; assembly: GCF_044757755.1. Taxonomy (NCBI): domain Bacteria; kingdom Bacillati; phylum Actinomycetota; class Actinomycetes; order Kitasatosporales; family Streptomycetaceae; genus Streptomyces; species Streptomyces sp. NPDC091209. The sequence goes on from NZ_JBIVVR010000020.1 coordinate 67,198, forward strand.
CTCGCCGATCGACTCCTCCGTACGGCCCCAGCGAGGATCGCGTACGACGTCGAGGACGGGGGCGAGGCCCTGGTGGATGCCGACCGAGCGCATCGAGGCGCCGATCGCCGCGGCCATCTCCTTGACCAGGACCGGGTCGAAGGTGGCGCCCCAGGCCAGCGGGGTGGGGAAGACGGTGGCCCGCCAGGCCGTGAAGCCGGTCAGGCACTCCTCGTGGGCGAGGGCGGGCAGCCGGAAGCGGTTGGCGGAGCGGATGCGTTCCTGGAGGGAGGCGAGCCGGGCGACGCCCTCGGCGGGTTCGACCGGCACGGTGCCGAAGGGGCGGGTGAGCTGGCCGAGTCCGTCGGGCAGCAGTCCGGCCAGGTCGATGTCCTCGGACAGGGCGTGCTGGAGGGGTGCCATGTCGCCGCCGGGCGTCTCGTTCGAGCCGGGCCAGACGCTGTAGAGCTGGGCGGTCTTCTCGCGCGGGGTCATCCGGGCGAGCAGGTCGGCGGCGCGGACGCCTGCGGGCAGAGCGGGGTCCTGCCAGGGGTGGATCATGTAACTCCTCGCATCCGTAAGGGAATCCGGGGCATCTCGGGCGTCGTCGTCGGCGTCGTGGGGTGTCCGGGGAGTCCGCGGAATCCGGGGACTCCGCGAAGGCCCCGGGCAGGCCCCGCCGCGGCTCAGCCCTTGGTCGCGCCGAGAGTGATGCCGCCGATGAGCTGTCGTTCGGCGACCGCGTAGAAGGCCAGGGCGGGTGCCATGGCGAGCACCAGATAGGCGAAGATGCGGGCCACGTCGGAGGCGTACTGGCCCTGGAACTGCTGGATGCCCACGGGGACCGTCCACCAGGTGGGTTCGCTGAAGACGAGCAGGGGCAGCAGGAAGTTGTTCCAGCTCCCGACGATGGCCAGCACGGAGACCGTGCCGAGCGCCGGGCGGGCCAGCGGCAGCAGGATGCGCCAGAAGAAGCCGAAGGCGGAGCAGCCGTCGAGGGTCGCCGCCTCCTCCAGCTCCCCGGGGATCTCCCGGAAGAAGCCGCGCAGGATGACGATCGTCAGCGGCAGTCCGAAGGCCGCCTGGGGCAGGATCACGCCCCAGGGGTTGTCGAGCAGCCCGACGGTGCGGAGCAGGATGAACAGCGGCAGGATCGCCACCGCGAACGGGAACATCAGCCCCATGGTGAAGACGGTGAACAGCACCTCCCGTCCGCGGAAGGCGAACCGGGCGAGCGCGTAGGCGGCGAGCGCCGACACCCCCACGGTCAGGACGGCGGTCGCCACCGCGATCAGCGTGCTGCTGCCGACCGAGCGCCAGAACGGGCCCGAGCCGAGCAGCGAGGTGTAGTTGGAGGTCACCCACGGGTGCGGCAGGCCGAAGGTGTTGCTGGAGAGCTGGTCGGTCGTCTTGAAGCCGGAGACGAGCGCGAACAGCAGGGGCGTCACCATGACGGCGGCGACCAGCCACAGGACGACGTACACGGGGAGGGAGCGCAGCCGTCGGCGGCGCGGGACACTCTTCGGCGCGCTCGCGCGGTGGTCGTCGGCCGCTCGCAGGGTGGTCATCGGCCCGCTCGCATGGTGGTGATGGCTCCTTCGGTGTCGCGGCGCAGCACGAAGCGCTGGTAGGCCAGGGCGAAGACGAGGCTGATCAGGAACATGGCCACGCTGATGGCGCTGGCGTAGCCCATCTGGTAGCGCTTGAAGCCGTACTGGAACATGCTGATGACCATGGTTTCGGAGTGATGGTCGGGTCCGCCCGCGGAGATCACCCACACCAGGTCGAAGAGCTGGATGGCGCCGATCACGGACAGGAACACGCTGATCCGCAGGGTCGGCGCGAGCAGCGGCAGGGTGATGTGCCGGAAGCGCTGCCAGGCGCCGGCGCCGTCGATGCGGGCCGCCTCGTGCAGTTCGGCGGGAATGCCCTGGAGTCCGGCCAGGTAGAGCATCATGTGGAAGCCGAAGTACTTCCAGGTCATGACCAGGAAGAGGGTGGGGAGCACCGTGTTCTGGCCCGCGAACCAGAGTCCGCCCACGCCGCCGAGACCGATCGGGCCGAGCAGTTTGTCGGCGAGTCCGTCGTCCGGCGCGAAGATCATGCCGAACAGCACGCCGGTGATGACCTCGGAGAGGACGTACGGCGCGAAGAACAGCATCCGGTAGACGGCCCGGCCGCGCAGCCGCTGGTTGAGGAGCACGGCCATGGCGAGCGCGAACGGCAGTTGCAGCACGATCGAGAAGACGATGAGCAGGAAGCCGCGCCACAGGTCGCCGAGGAACACCGGGTCGTCGAGCAGCCGGGTGTAGTTGGCGAATCCCACGGAGTCCGAGGGCGAGCCGAAGCCGCCCCAGTTGAAGAAGCTGACGTAGAAGGCGTAGCCCATCGGGACGAGGACGAGCATCCCGAAGAGCGCGAGCGCGGGAACGGTGAAGACGAAGGCTCCCAGCCAGGCGCGCACCCGGCGCCGGACGGGCGCCCGCGCCGAGGGACCCGGGGAACCGGTCACCGGGCCCGAGGGCGTGCCGATGACCGGTGGGTACGTCGAGGTCGTCGAGTGCGTCATCGCCGGGCCGCTAGCTCTTCTCGCTCTTGGCGGCCTGGGTCACCGAACGCGTGACCTGCTCGGGGGACTTGGAGCCGGCGATGAGCGCGGCGACGCTGTCGTTGATCTCCTGGCCGACGGCGGGGGCGTACGCCTGGTCGAGGTAGAGCTGGAAGCCGGTGGACGAACTCAGCGCGTCCGTGACGGCGCTGAGGTTGGGGTCGGTCAGCGCTGAGCGCACGTCCTTGGACACGGGCACCAGGCCGGTCTCCTTGACGAGCTTCGCGGCGAACTCCTGCTCGGCGAAGAACTTCAGGAACTCCACCGCAGCGTCCGGCGCCCCCTTGCGCACCGCGTGTCCGCCGCCTCCGCCGAACACCTCGGTGAGCGCGCCCTTTCCCCCCTCGACGGCCGGGAAGGAGAAGAAGCCGAGGTCGTCGCCTATGCCCTTGCCGGACGACTTCTCGACGCTGGGCGCCCACTGGCCCATCAGTTCCATGGCCGCCTTGCCGTTGCCCATGGTGGCGGCCTCGCCGTTGGGCAGGGAGTACGCGGCGCCGAGGAAGCCCTTCTGGAAGGGGTCGAGGGCGACGAGGTCCTTGAGGTGCTGACCGGCCTTGACGAAGCCGTCGCCGGTGAAGTCGGCGTCGGTGGCGGCCTTCTGCATCGCGTCGAGCCCGGCGACGCGCATCGAGAGGTACGCCCAGAAGTACATGCCGGGCCACTTCTCCTTGCCGGCCAGGGCGATGGGCGTGACTCCGGCGCTCTTCAGTGCCTTGACCGCGTCGAGGTAACCGGCCCATGTGGTGGGCGGGGCATCGATCTTGGCCTTCTTGAAGAGCGCCTTGTTGTACCAGAAGCCCACCATGCCGATGTCGAACGGGACGGCGTAGGTCTTGCTGTCGAACTGGTAGGCCGCCAGCGCCGCCGGAAGGTAGTCCTTCGTCCAGGAGGAGACCTTTCCGGTAAGGTCCTCGACCAGGCCGGCGTCGATCTGCTGCTTGAGGACTCCGCCGCCCCAGGTGTGGAAGACGTCCGGCAGCTTCCCCGAGGTGGTCAGGGCCGTCATCTTCGACTTGTACGCCTCGTTCTCCAGCGTGACGATCTTGATCTTCACGTCGGGGTGCGCGGCCTCGAAGTCCTTGGCGCGCTGGGCCCAGATCTTCTTCGCCGGGTCGGTGGTGGTGATGTTCCACCACTCGATGGTGGTCTTGCCCGAGCTGTTCCCGCTGTCGGACGAGCCGCACGCGCTCAGGGCGGCCGCCCCCAGTCCGGTCGCGGCGGAGGCCGCCAGAAACCCACGGCGGGAAAGAGAGGTGTTGCCCAACGCTCGCATCGCACACCTTCCGGAAGAGAGCCGAAAATTATCGGTCGAGTGCGCACGGAAGTTACGGGCGCAGGACAGGTATGTCAACGCTCCTGACAAATATCGGAGTTGACCGGCACAGGCCCGCGCCGAGCACGCCGGGCACACACGTTTCGCCCGCCCGGCGTCAGGGGGTGCGGGGCCGTGGCCCGGCGCCAGCCGACGCACGGGACCGCGGCACGACGTCGCGGTGCGGGGGCCGTGGCCTGGCGTCAGGCGGTGCGGGGGACGTGGCCTGGCGTCAGCCGGTGCGGGGGCCGTGGCGCGGCGTCAGCCGGTGCGGGGGCCGTGGCGCGGCGTCAGGCAGTGCGGGGGGCCGTGGCGCGGCGTCAGCCGATGCAGGGACTGTGGCACGGCGTCAGGCGGTGCGGGGGCCGTGGCGCGGCGTCAGGCGGTGCGGGGGCCACACCCCCGGCGTCAGGCGGTGCGGGGGCCACACCCCCGGCGTCAGCCGATGCGGGGGCCACACCCCCGGCGTCAGCCGATGCAGGGACTGTGACGCGGCGTCAGGCGGTGCGCGGACCGTGGCGCGGCGTCAGGCGGTGCGCGGGGCGGTGCTGGACCTGAGGACCAGTTCGGTGGCCAGTTCGACCCTGGGGGACGCCGGCTCCTCCCCCAGGGCCAGCCGCAGCACCGTACGGGTCGCCAGTTTGCCCATGTCGGCGAGCGGCTGGCGGACGGTGGTCAGGGGCGGCGCCGACCACCGCACCTCGGGCAGGTCGTCGAACCCCACCACGCTCATGTCCTCCGGCACCCGCAGCCCGCGCCGCCGCAGCGCCTCGATGGCGCCCAGCGCCATCTGGTCGCTCGCCGCGAACAGTGCGGTGGGCGGTTCGGCCAGGTCGAGCAGCGTGTTGCAGCCCTCGAACCCCGCCGCGTGGTAGAAGTCCCCCGGCACGATCAGGCCGTCGTCGACACCGACTCCGGCGCCCTCCAGCGCGGCCCGGTACCCGTCCAGCCGCGCCCGCGAGCACAGCAGCCGAGGCGGTCCGGCGATGAAGCCGATCCGGCGATGGCCGAGGCCGAGCAGATGTTCCGTCGCGGCCATCCCGCCCGCCCAGTTGGTGGCGCCGACGGTCGGCACGTCCAGCGCGGGCGAACCGGCCGGGTCGACGACCACGAGCGGCACCCCGAGCCGCCGCAGCTCCTCGTGCAGCCGGGGTTCGAGGACCGAGGTCACCAGGATCACGCCGTCCGAGGCGCGGGCCCGCAGGTTGGTCATCCACTGACGGGCCGATCCGGAGGCGCCGTGGATCGCGGAGACGACGGTGCCCACTCCGGCCGCGTGCGCGACCTCCTCGACCCCGCGGATGATCTCCACGGCCCAGGGGCTGTCGAGGTCGTTGAAGACCAGGTCGATGAGGGCGGCCCGGTCGCCGGGCGCGGACGGCTTGCGCCGGTAGCCGTGATGGCGCAGCAGGTCCTCGACCCGGGCCCGCGTCTCCGGTGACACGTCGGAGCGGCCGTTGACGACGCGCGACACCGTGGGCACCGAGACCCCGGCCTCCCGGGCGATCTCCGTGATCGTGACCTTGTTCTTGATGCTCTCCCGGGCCACTGCGCCCACCTCCGTCGACGTGTCCAAGACGCCCCTACGGTTCCACACACCCGTACGAAACTTTGCAGGAGTCTTCCGGAAAACCCAGGTCGACGGGAAGCCCGGCCCGAAAACAGGGCGGCCGCAGGCCGGAGAATCGGCGGCCGAAGACCGGGGACACCGCGCCGGAAGACGGGCACGCAGCGCCATACCGCCGGGCACCGGCCGCCGTCAGCCGTCAGCCGTCCGTCAGGCCACCGATCGGGCTCCTGACCGGACTGCTGACCGGACCGCCGACCGAACCGTCGACCGGACCACCGGTCAGCCCACCGACTCGAAGCGCCACCTGTGCACCGCCCGGGTCACCAACTCCCTGTCCGGCTCGGGCAGTTCGGGCAGCTCCGCGTCGTAGTCCGCGTCCCACCAGGTGATGACGAGGACCCGGTCCTGGGGCGCCCGCAGGATCTCCCGCCGCACCGGGACGCCGGGGATCTCCTGCTCCCGCACCCAGGCGAGCAGTTCCTCGCCCCGGCCGGCGACGGCCCGGGCCTCCCACATCAGCGCGACGGTCACGGGTAGAGGTTCTCCTTCGCGACCTCGTGCACGTGATCGTGCGTGTGCGTATGCCCGCGCCCCGGCACATGCGGATCCGTCACCGGCAGCGAGGAGTCCGCCGACAGGTCCCAGTCGGAGGCGGCCCGGTTCCGGGCGACCATCTCGGCGCCCAGCGCGGCGACCATCGCGCCGTTGTCCGTGCACAGCTTGGGGCGCGGCACCCTGAGCCGGATCCCGGCGGCCTCGCAGCGCTCCTGGGCGAGCACGCGCAGCCGCGAGTTCGCGGCCACACCGCCGCCGATCATGAGGTGGTCGACGCCCTCGTCCTTGCACGCGCGGACGGCCTTGCGGGTGAGCACGTCCACCACGGCCTCCTGGAAGGACGCGGCCACGTCACGCACCGGCACGTCCTCCCCCGCCGCCCGCTTGGCCTCGATCCAGCGGGCCACGGCGGTCTTCAGACCGGAGAAGGAGAAGTCGTACGCCGGGTCGCGCGGACCCGTCAGACCGCGCGGGAACGTGATCGCCTTCGGGTCGCCCTCCTTCGCGTACCGGTCGATGACCGGGCCGCCCGGGAAGCCGAGGTTCAGCACGCGCGCGATCTTGTCGAAGGCCTCGCCGGCCGCGTCGTCGATGGTCGCGCCCAACGGCCGTACGTCGGAGGTGATGTCGGTGGACAGCAGCAGCGACGAGTGGCCGCCGGACACCAGGAGGGCCATCGTCGGCTCCGGCAGGGCGCCGTGCTCCAGCTGGTCCACACAGATGTGGGAGGCGAGGTGGTTGACGCCGTACAGCGGCTTGCCCAGCGCGTACGCGTACGCCTTCGCGGCCGAGACCCCGACGAGCAGCGCGCCGGCGAGCCCGGGTCCCGCGGTGACGGCGATGCCGTCCAGGTCCCCGGCCGACACCCCCGCGTCCTTCAGCGCCCGCTGGATGGTCGGGACCATCGCCTCCAGGTGCGCCCGGGACGCGACCTCGGGCACGACCCCGCCGAAGCGCGCGTGCTCGTCCACGCTCGACGCGATCGCGTCCGCGAGCAGGGTGGTACCGCGAACGATGCCGACACCGGTCTCGTCGCAGGAGGTCTCGATGCCGAGGACGAGAGGTTCGTCAGCCATGGGTCTCTGTTCCTTGTACGGAGGTCGATGGGTCGTGCAGCCGCATCACCAGGGCGTCGATGTTCCCCGGCTGGTAGTAGCCGCGCCGGAAACCGATGGCCTCGAAGCCGAAGCGCTCGTACAGCTTCTGCGCGCGGACGTTGTCCACGCGGCATTCGAGCATCACCTCGGCGCAGTCGAATTCGCTCGCGGCCCGCAGCAGTTCGGTGAGCAGCCGGCCGCCGAGGCCGGTGCCCCACTGGTCCTGCCGCACCGCGATGGTCTGCACGTCGCCCAGGTCTCCCGAGGCGGCGAGCCCGGCGTATCCGACGAGCCGGTCGCCGTCGCAGGCGACCAGATAGCGCCGGGTCGCCTGCGACCCGCGGGAGTGGGCCAGCTCGGACCAGAACATGCCCCGGGACCAGGCGTCCACGGGGAAGAGTTCCTTCTCCAGCTCCAGTACGGGATCGATGTCCCACCAGCGCATCTCGCGCAGCACGACGGTCACTTGGGGGTGACCACCTTGTAGTTCTTGGGCACCTGGGCGTCCGGGCGGCGCAGATACAGCGGCCGGGGCGGCTCCGGTTCCTCGCCGGCGGCCAGCCGCTCCGCGGCCAGGGACGCGAGCGCTGCGGCCGAGACGTACTCGGGCGCGCGGGCGTCCTCGAAGGTGTCGGGGTAGAGGAGGGCGCCCGCGCCGACGGCGGGCAGCACGGTGATCGTCCCGTCGATCTCGGCGGGGCGGTCCACGGCGGGCTCCGACAGCCGCGTGCGGCGGTCGGCGTAGCGCGCCCAGTAGACCTCCTTGCGCCGGGCGTCCGTGGCGACGACGAAGGGACCCTCCACGTCGGCCGCGTACGCGAGCCCGTCGAGGGTGCACACACCGTGCACGGGCACGCCGAGCGCGAGTCCGAAGGTGTCGGCGGTCATGAGGCCGACGCGCAGCCCCGTGTACGGGCCGGGGCCGATGCCCACGACGATGCCGGTGACGGCGTCCAGCTTGAGGCCTGCCTCGGTGAGCACCCGGTCGACGGCCGGCAGCAGCAGCTCCCCGTGCCGGCGCGCGTCCACCTGGCTCGACGAGGCGATGACGGACGTGCCGTCGTGCAGGGCGACGGTCACGGCGGGGGTGGCGGTATCCAGAGCGAGCAAGAGCACGCAAACAGCGTACGGCGCCGGAGCCTGACGCAAGGCCGTCCGGGACTCCCGTCCCTCGGCTGCTACCGTCAACAGCAAGGACGTACGAAGGTCGAGAGGTGGGCACACAAGGTGGCTAGGAGCAGCTCGGGAATCGTGGCCGGGCTCACCGTGGCAGCGGTCGCGGCCGTCGGCTTCCTCGCCTTCCAGGCATCCGCGAACGTTCCGGACACCCTGGGCAAACCGAGCAAAACCGTTTCGACCACGTCCACCACCCCCAAGGCACCTCACGCCAAGACGGACCCGGCCGCACTGCCGTCCCCGTCCGGCACCGGTGTGCGGGTCGTCTACTCGACCGGCGGCGACCGTGTCTGGCTGGTCGGCGCGGGCAACAAGGTGCGGCGCACCTTCAAGGTCACCCCCGGCACGGTCGACCCGGACGCCGGCACCTACGTCGTCACCTCGCGGACGGGCGCGGCCTCCGGGTCCGACGGGACGCAGATCGAGCACATCGTCCGGTTCACGCTGGTCAACGGCATCGCGGTCGGCTTCAGCGCCGCGGTGAGCGGCTCCACCGAGCCCCCGGACCCCGAGAAGAAGCTCGGCGGCATCCGTGCCTCGCGCGCCGACGGCGACGCGATGTGGGCGTTCGCGACCGTGGGCGCGAAGGTCGTCGTCGTCAAGTAGCGACGCCCGTCCGCGCTACGCCCGAGCGGCACCGCGTCGGCGTCAGACGGCCCCGCCGGGGAGCGCGTCGGCCTCTCAAGCAGCCTCGCGAAGGCGCGCGTCGGCGTCAGACGGCCCCGCCAGGGAGCGCGTCGGCCTCCCAGACAGCCTGACAGAGGCGCCCGTCGGCGTCAGGCGGCCCCGCCGGGGAGCGCGTCGGTCTCAGGCGGCCTTGCGGGGGCGCTCCGCGGCGCCCGGTTCGCCCTGGGGCGCGCGGGGCGGCCTGGACACCGCCTCGGCGGCGGCGCACGCCGCCAGCAGCTCCCGCATCGACACCCCGGCCATCGCGCGCGGCGCGGCCGGCACGTCACGTTCTGAAGCCGGCACTGCAGTCGACTCTGATGCCGACATGGACGCCTCCTCGGGCTTCGGGGGCCAGCGTGGTTAGGTAGACCTAACTACGTAGTGATGTCCATGTGACCACGGCCGGGACGCCGAACGCAATATTTTGCCGACGTCCTGTCGGAAACGTTGGCCGAATGTACGAGCGAGGACGCCCGCGCCGTGTACGAGCGAAGGCGCGCCGCGGTGCACGAGCGAGGACGCCCGCGCCGTGTACGAGCGAAGGCGCGCCGCGGTGCACGAGCGAGGACGCCCGCGCCGTGCGCGAGGGAAGGCGCCGCGCCAGGCACGAGGGAGGGCGCCCGCGCGGCGAAGACCCCGGTGGCCGCCGTCGGGCCGCGTGTACGGTCTCAGGCCGCGAGCACGGTCAGGTCGGCCGCGGCCCAGCGTTGCCCGAGTCCGGTGACCGTCACGTGCCGCACCTCGTCGGTGGTGTCCCCGACGGCCCGGTGGATGACGACGTGCAGCCGGTCGTCGGTCAGCTCCTCGACCTTGCCCTCGCCCCACTCGACGACGATCACCGAGTCGGAGAGCGAGACGTCGAGGTCGAGGTCCTCCATCTCGTCGAGCCCGCCGCCGAGGCGGTACGCGTCCACGTGCACGAGCGGCGGCCCGTCGCCGAGGGAGGGGTGCACACGGGCGATGACGAAGGTCGGCGAGGTGACCGCGCCGCGGACGCCGAGCCCCTCACCGAGTCCGCGGCTCAGCGTGGTCTTGCCCGCGCCCAGCTCGCCGTTCAGCATCACGAGGTCGCCCGCGCGCAGCAGTTTGGCCAGTCTGCGGCCCAACTCCTGCATCTGTTCGGGAGAGTTGACGGTGATCTGCGCGCCGACGCCGTCCTGGGCGGGCTCAGCCGGGTTGTGCGCTGCTGCTGGTGCTTCCATAGCCGCCAACGGTAGCCCCTGCGGGCACGGCTCCCGCGCGCATGAGGAGGTCGGCGAGGCGGTCTATGACGACCTCGGGATGCTCCAGCATGACCAGGTGTCCCGCGTCGGGGACGAGCACCAGCTCCGCGTCCGGCAGCAGGTCGGCGATGGCCTCGCTGTGCTCGCTCGGCGTCACCAGGTCCTTGACCCCGGCGAGCACGAGAACGGGCATCTCGGCGAAACGGGCCAGCGCGGCGGTCTTGTCGTGCTCGGTGAACGCCGGGTAGAACTCGGCGACCACGTCGATCGGCGTGCCCTCGATCATCCGCTCGGCGAACCGCTCGACGGCCGGATCGATGTCCCGGCTCGCGAACGAGTACCGCTTGATGACCCCGGCGAACAGGTCGGCCGTGGCCCGTCGTCCCCGCTCCACCAGGGCGGCCTGCTGCCCGAGCGCCTTCAGCACTCCGGGCAGGACGCGCCGCACGGCGGCGACGCCCGCGACGGGCAGCCCGAAGTTGACCTCGCCGAGCCGCCCCGACGACGTACCCACCAGGGCGACGGCGACGACCCGGTCGCGGATCAGCTCGGGGAACTGCTCGGCGAGCGCCATCACGGTCATACCGCCCATGGAGTGCCCGACGAGCACGATCGGGCCCTCGGGCACCGCCGCCTCGATGACGGCCAAAAGGTCGCGGCCGAGCTGGTCGATGGTGAGCGGCGTCCGGTCCTCCAGCTGGGCGACGCCCCGCCCGGACCGTCCGTGGCTGCGCTGGTCCCAGTGCACCGTGCGCACGACACCGCGCAGCGCGGCGCGCTGGAAGTGCCAGGAGTCCTGGTTGAGGCAGTAGCCATGACTGAAGACGACCGTGACGGGGGCCGGGGCCTTGCGGCCGAAGAGCCTGCGCCGGCGCGGGGCGAGCGAGGCTTCCGGCTCGGCCTCGTCGACCTCGTAGTAGAGCTCGGTGCCGTCGTCGGCGTACGCCTTGCCGGGCGTGCCGCGCAGCGAGCCGTACGGGCCGGTCGAGTCGAGGGCGAGGCGCGCCTTCTTGCGCATGCCGCGGCCCACCGTGAGCCGCTCGATCGCGACTCCGGCCGCGGCGCCCGCCGCGACCACGCCTATCGCGGCGCCGGCGACTCCGGCCCTGCGCCAGTTCCCGGCGGAGGCGGCGGCCGCCGAGGCCGCGCTCACGACGGCCTCCGCACTGCTCTCGCTCACGTCCCGCTCCTCTTCGCTCCGGCTGTCGGCCGTCCGTTGTCCGCTGTCGTGTCCGCTGTCGGTTCTGGCTGTGCGCGCCGGTGCGGCTCCCGCGCGCCGTGTGCCGCCCGCCGCTCGCCGGGCCCCGCGCGCCTGTTCGGCTAAAGGGTGTTACCCGTCTTGTTCCTCTTTCACATTCACGTAGACGCGGGGAACGCGGGTTCCGATGCGTGTGACGATTTCGTACGCGATCGTGCCCGCCGCGCGCGCCCAGTCCTCGGCGGTGGGCTCGCCGCCGTCGCCGGGCCCGAACAGGACCGCCCGGGCGCCGGGCTCCGGCTCGTCACCGCCGAGGTCGACGACGAACTGGTCCATGGCGACCCGGCCCGCGACCGTACGCCACTTGCCGCCGACCAGGACAGGGCCGGTGCCGGAGGCGTGCCGCGGGATGCCGTCCGCGTAGCCGACGGGGACGAGGCCGAGGGTGGTCTCGCCGGGGGTGACGTAGTGATGGCCGTAGCTCACGCCGTGGCCCGCCGGGGCGTGCTTCACGAGCGCGATCGACGCGCTCAGCGTCATCACCGGGCGCAGTCCGAAGTCGGCCGGGGTGCCGAGCTCCGGGCTCGGCGAGATCCCGTAGACGGCGATCCCGGTCCGTACGAGGTCGAAGTGGCTCTCGGGGAGGGTCAGCGTCGCGGGTGAGTTGGCGATGTGCCGCACCTCGGGGCGCACCCCCTGTGCCTCGGCGTACGCCACCATCTCGCGGAAGAGCGCGAGCTGGGCCTGGATCGAGGGGTGCCCCGGCTCGTCGGCGCAGGCGAAGTGCGACCAGAGCCCGGTGACCGTGATCAGCCCGCGCGCCTCGGCGCCCAGGGCCTCGGCGACGAGCTCCGGCCAGGCGGCTGGCTGGCAGCCGCCGCGGCCGAGGCCGGTGTCGGCCTTGAGCTGCACCCGGGCGGGCGTGCCGACGGTCTCGGCGGCCGCCACGGCCTCGCGCAGCGCCCACATCCCGCTGACCGACACGTCGACATCGGCCTCGATGGCCTCGGCCCAGGGGCCGCCCGGGGTCCAGAGCCAGCACATGACGCGCCCCGGCAGGCCGGCCGCCCGCAGGGCGAGCGCCTCCTCCGGGGTGGCCGTGCCGAGCCAGGTGGCGCCCGCCTCGCGCGCCGCGCGGGCGCACGGCACCGCGCCGTGGCCGTACGCGTCGGACTTGACCACGGCCATCACGGCCGCGGTCGGCGCATGGGCACGCAGGGTCCGCACGTTGGCTCGCAGGGCGGCCAGATCGATCTCGGCGCGGGCGCGCAGGGGTGCCGTCCGCGGGTGTGCTGTCTCTGTCATCGCGCCCCAGTCTCTCAGAGGCGCAGGCCAGCCCTCCGGCACCGGTCCCGGGAGGGGCCCGGTGCCGGTCCCGGCCCGTGCGAGGCCGGTCCCGGGACAGGCCCGGTGCCGGTCTCGGCCGGGGCGAGGCCGGTGCAGGTCCCGGCCGGTGCCAGGCCGGTCCCGGGACAGGCCCGGTGCCGGTCCCGGCCGGGGCGAGGCCCGTGCAGGTCCCGGCCGGTGCGACGGCTCAGGGTCCGTCCTGCCGACGGCACAGGGGCCTGTCCGGGCGAACGGACCGGACAGGTCCTAGCTGCCGGGCCTTCGGCCCCACACGTAGACGCGGTCGCGCGTCCTCAGCACCTTCCAGAGGGCGCGGGCGTCGGCGAGCCGCAGGTTGACGCAGCCCATCGAACCCGCGGCCGTGCGGATGCTGCCGTAGATGGCGTGGAAGGCCTGCCCGCCGCTGAAGAACTGGGCGTACGGCATGGGGGTGTTGTACAGGGTCGACCAGTGGAACCGGTGCCTCCAGTAGATCCTGAACCAGCCGGTCCGGGTGCGGTGCCCGACCCCGCCGCTGCGCATCGGCACCGGCCCGTACAGGATCCTGCCGCGCTGCTGCACCCAGGTGAGACTGTGGGTGAGATCCACGCAGGCGACCCGGTAGGAGCGCTCGGGGCAGCCGCGGGTGGCGTGCGGGGCGCTCCGCGCGGCCAGCGCCCGCATGCGGGCCCAGGTCACCGGACCGGCGATTCCGGTGACCGGCTCGATGCCGTGCTTCTTCTGGAAGGCGCGGATGGCCCGGCAGTCGGCCGCCGACTGCTTCCCGTCCACCCGCCGTCTCAGCCACCGCTCGACCTGCCGCTGGTACGGGCCCTTGCGCCCGTCGCAGGCCGCCGCCGGACGGGCACCGGCCTCTCCGAACGGCGCGTACGTCATCGGCACGCCGGCGCCCTCGGGGGCGTCGCGCGCGTTCTCTCCCGCGGTGTCCGCGGCGGTTTCCACGGCCGGTGGCGATACCGGGCGGCCCAGGATCGCTTCCTGCCAGGACGGATACGGTCCTTCCGCCGCACCGGGCCACCGCTCGCCGACGGGCCCGGAGGCGGGCACCGGCGGCGCGGACGCAACCGCCACCGTCCCCACGGGCACGGCCGCCACCACCGCCAGCAGCACCGCGATCCCCCGGCACACCCTTCGTCTGCTCATCATGCGAACAGCCATACGCAACAACGCGCCGCCCCCGGGTGAGCCGCGCGGAAAGGTCCCCCGATCTGGGCAACGCGTCCGGGGCACCCCGGCCGACACACCCCGACGGTGAGGGACAGCCCGGTGGACGCGTCGGGGGAGCCTGGGCGGGGTGTCGTCAGTCGAGGGTGTCGCGCCAGGCTTGTGGGATGGCGGCTGCCACGTCGTGGGCGCCGGCGGGGGCGCCGTCCGCGGCGAAGCGGCCGGCGAGCCCGTGCAGGTACGCGGCGACACTCCCCGCGTCGAGCGCGGACAGCCCCGCCGCCAGCAGCGACCCCGCCAGCCCCGACAGAACGTCCCCGCTCCCCGCGGTGGCCAGCCACGCCGTCCCCGTGGCGTTGACGCGCACCGCGCCGCCGGTGGGATCGGCGACCAGCGTCGTAGCCCCCTTGAGCAGCACGGTCGCCCCGTACAGCCCCGCGAGCTCCCGTACGGAGGCGAGCCGGGCCTCCTCCACCGCCTCCCGAGCGACCCCGAGCAGCGCGGCGGCCTCCCCGGCGTGCGGAGTCATCAGCGTCGGCGCGCTGCGGGCCCGTACGGCCCCCCGCTCGGCGAGCCGCAGCCCGTCCGCGTCCACCAGCACCGGCACGTCCGCGTCCAGCACCTCCCCGACCGCCGACGCGTCGTCCCCGGCCCCGGGGCCCACCACCCAGGCCTGAACCCGGCCCGCCTTCGACGGCCCCGTGTCGGACACCAGCGTCTCGGGAAAGCGCGCGATGACGGCGTGCGCGGCGGGCCCGACGTAGCGAACGGCCCCCGCCCCGCCCCGCAGCGCCCCGGACACGGCGAGCACCGCCGCTCCGGGGTAGCGGGCGGACCCGGCGGCGATCCCGACGACTCCGCGCCGGTACTTGTCGCTCTCCGCCCCCGGCATCGGCAGCCGGGCCGCGACGTCCGCGTGCTGGAGGGCCTCCAGATCGGCCGGATCGGGCAGGTCGAGCCCGATGTCGACGAGGCGTACGGAACCGGCGTACCCGCGCGCCGGATCGACGAGCAGCCCCGGCTTGTGGGTGCCGAAGGTGACGGTGAGGTCGGCGCGGACGGCGGCGCCGAGCACCTCTCCGGTGTCCGCCTCGACCCCGCTCGGGAGGTCGACGGCGACGACGGCGGCGCGGGACGCGTGCGCGAGTTCGGCGAGCCGCGCCGCATCCGGCCGCAGGCCGCCCTTGCCGCCGATCCCGACGATCCCGTCGACGACGAGATCGGCCCGCCGCACGAGCGGTTCGGCGGCACCGGGCGCGGCCGAGGTGCCGCCGGCCCGCAGCAGCGCCGCGAGTCCCCCCGCGTGGGTCCGTTCGGGGGCGAGCAGCACCGCGGTGACGCCGGCGCCGCGCCGGGCGAGGCGCGCCCCCGCGTACAGGGCGTCGCCGCCGTTGTCCCCGCTGCCGACCAGCAGCACCACCCGGCGGCCGTACACCCGCCCGAGCAGGTCCGCGCAGGCGGCGGCGAGCCCGGCGGCCGCCCGTTGCATCAGCGCCCCCTCGGGGAGCCGTGCCATCAGCTCCCGTTCGGCGGCCCTCACGGTCTCCACGCTGTACGCAGTACGCATGCAGCCGAGTCTCCCGCACCGGGACGCCCCGTGCGCCCCGTCCAGAACACCTACCAGCCCCCGGCCGCGCCCCGGCCGGGGGCGGGTGCAGCGGGACCGCCGAACCGGCCCCCTCGCCGGCGACCCCGGTCCCGGCGCGCGGCCGGACGGCCGCCTCGGGCCCCGGACCATGGGCCGGGGCCCTCGTGATGCCCGGACTCCAGTACGCCTGCAGCACCCTCCCGGACCGCCGGACCACCCTCGCTACCGGACCGAACAACCGTGGACCGGGTGATGCCCGTGTTCCAGGTACCGGGCAAGCTCTCGCGGCTGCCGTACCGCCTCGCCCACAACCGGTCCGGCCGAGCCGCCCCAGCCGCAGCGGGGGCCTCCCGGTTGCCGGATCGCCCCGCCCGGCCGGAGCGGTGCCTCCCGGTTGCCGCGCCGCCCGGCTACCCCTCCGCCACCACCACCGCCGAGGCCACCCCGGCATCGTGACTGAGCGACACATGCCAGGAGCGCACGCCCAGTTCGGCCGCGCAGGCCGCCACCGTGCCCTTCACGCGCAGCCTCGGCCGGCCGCTGCCCTCCACGTAGACCTCGGCGTCCGTCCAGTGCAGTCCCGCCGGGGCGCCCAGCGCCTTGGCGAGCGCCTCCTTCGCCGCGAAGCGGGCCGCCAGCGAGGCGATGCCCCGCCGTTCGCCGCTGGGCAGCAGCAACTCGCTCTCCACGAAGAGACGTTCGGCCAGCCCGGGCGTCCGTTCCAGCGACGCCCGGAACCGGTCGATCTCGGCCACGTCGATACCGACCCCGATGATGCTCATGCTCGCACCCTAGAGGTCGGGGCCCCGGCACGGCCTCACACCGCGGCGCCGCTCACTCCACCGTCACCGACTTCGCCAGGTTGCGCGGCTGGTCCACCTCGTTGCCCCGGGCGGTGGCCAGTTCGCAGGCGAACACCTGGAGGGGGACGGTCGACACCAGCGGCTGCAACAGCGTCGGCGTGGCCGGGATGCGGATGAGGTGGTCGGCGTACGGGACGACCGCCTCGTCGCCCTCCTCCGCGATGACGATCGTGCGGGCGCCCCGGGCCCGGATCTCCTGGATGTTGGAGACGATCTTGTCGTGCAGGACCGAGCGCCCGCGCGGTGACGGGGCCACGATCACGACCGGCAGGTCCTCCTCGATCAGCGCGATCGGCCCGTGCTTCAGCTCGCCCGCCGCGAAGCCCTCGGCGTGCATGTACGCCAACTCCTTGAGCTTCAGGGCACCTTCGAGCGCCACCGGATAGCCAACGTGCCGCCCGAGGAAGAGCACGGTGTCCTTGTCGGCGAGGGATCGCGCGAGTTCCCGTACGGGCTCCATGGTCTCCAGGACCCGCTCGACCTCGCGGGAGATGCGGGACAGCTCCCGGATCACGGCCTGGATCTCGTCGCCCCACTTGGTGCCGCGCACCTGGCCCAGATACAGCGCCACCAGGTAGCAGGCCACGAGCTGGGTCAGGAACGCCTTGGTCGAGGCGACGGCGACCTCGGGACCGGCGTGCGTGTAGAGCACCGCGTCGGACTCGCGCGGGATCGTCGAGCCGTTGGTGTTGCAGATCGCCAGTACCCGGGCGCCCTGCTCACGGGCGTGCCGCAGCGCCATCAGCGTGTCCATGGTCTCGCCGGACTGCGAGATCGCGATGACGAGCGTTCGGCGGTCCAGGATCGGGTCCCGGTAGCGGAACTCGCTGGCCAGCTCCACCTCGCACGGGATGCGCGTCCAGTGCTCGATGGCGTACTTGGCGATCAGCCCGGCGTGGAAGGCGGTCCCGCAGGCGACGATGACGACCTTGTCGGCCTCGCGCAGCACCTGGACCGGGATGCGCACCTCGTCGAGCGTCAGCGAACCGGCCGCGTCGATCCGGCCCAGCAGGGTGTCGGCGACCGCCTTGGGCTGCTCGGCGATCTCCTTGAGCATGAAGTAGTCGTAGCCGCCCTTCTCCGCCGCCGAGGCGTCCCAGTCGACGTGGTACGAGCGGACCTCGGCGGGACTGCCGTCGAACCCGGTGACGGTCACACCGTCGCGGCGGAGCTCGACCACCTGGTCCTGCCCCAGTTCGATCGCGGAGCGGGTGTGGGCGATGAACGCGGCGACGTCCGAGGCGAGAAAGGCCTCGCCCTCTCCGACGCCCACCACGAGCGGCGAGTTCCGGCGGGCGCCGACGACCACGTCCGGATCGTCGGCGTCCACCGCGACCAGCGTGAACGCGCCCTCCAGGCGCCGGCAGACCAGCCGCATCGCCTCCGCCAGGTCCGCGCACGAGGAGAACTCCTCGGCGAGCAGATGAGCGACCACCTCGGTGTCCGTCTCACTGGCCAGGTCGTGGCCCCGCTCGGCCAGCTCGGCGCGGAGCAGCGCGAAGTTCTCGATGATGCCGTTGTGGACGACGGCGACCCGGCCCGCGTTGTCGAGGTGCGGATGGGCGTTGGTGTCCGTGGGTCCCCCGT
Source organism: Streptomyces sp. NPDC091209 (assembly GCF_044757755.1). Taxonomy (NCBI): domain Bacteria; kingdom Bacillati; phylum Actinomycetota; class Actinomycetes; order Kitasatosporales; family Streptomycetaceae; genus Streptomyces; species Streptomyces sp. NPDC091209. Next base: position 85,137 of record NZ_JBIVVR010000020.1, read on the forward strand.
GGGTGGCCCAGCGGGTGTGCCCGATCCCCGTCGTTCCGTCCGGCAGCGGCCGACTGCCCAGCTCCTTCTCCAGGTTGACCAGTTTCCCGGCCCGCTTCGCGACGGCTAGCCCCCCGTCCGCCAGGACGGCGACACCCGCCGAGTCGTATCCCCGGTATTCCAGCCGCTTCAGTCCGGCCATCACCACATCGAGCGCCGACTGCGACCCCACGTATCCCACGATTCCACACATGTTCGGCAGCCTAGAGGCCGAAGACGCCCCCCAAAGAGACGCCGCCTGCCCGAAATCGGAAATTCCCGGCAGCCACGAGACCCTCCCGGCGCTCGCCTCCGCGGCACGTCGGGGGCCCGGCACCCACGTGACGCACCCCGAAAGCCGGGGGTGGCCGGCGCCCACGTGACGCACCCCACCTCCCACCCCGTTCAAACTCCGTTAACAATGGACTGTGATCTCTCCGGTCTCCTCGTTGCCGCGGAGCGCCCACCGGTCAAAGCCGGAGGCGACTCCCTACGTCGACCTCACCCGTGCCGAGTGGAGCGCGCTGCGCGAAAAGACGCCGCTCCCGCTGAACGCCGAGGAGGTCGAGAAGCTGCGCGGTCTGGGCGATGTCATCGACCTCGACGAGGTGCGGGACATCTATCTGCCGCTGTCCAGACTGCTGAATCTGTACGTCGGCGCCACGGACCGGCTCAGGGGCGCCCTGAACACCTTCCTCGGCGAGAAGGGCTCCCAGTCCGGCACCCCGTTCGTCATAGGCGTCGCCGGTTCCGTGGCGGTCGGCAAGTCCACCGTCGCCCGGCTGCTCCAGGCCCTGCTCTCCCGCTGGCCCGAGCACCCGCGCGTCGAGCTGGTCACCACGGACGGTTTCCTGCTCCCCACCAAGGAGCTCGAAGCGCGCGGGATGATGTCCCGCAAGGGCTTCCCCGAGTCGTACGACCGCCGGGCCCTGACCCGGTTCGTCGCCGACATCAAGGCGGGCAAGGACGAGGTGACCGCGCCCGTCTACTCGCACCTGATCTACGACATCGTGCCCGGCGAGCGGCTCACGGTCCGCCGCCCCGACATCCTCATCGTCGAGGGCCTGAACGTGCTCCAGCCGGCGCTGCCCGGCAAGGACGGCCGCACCCGCGTCGGCCTCGCGGACTACTTCGACTTCAGTGTGTACGTCGACGCCCGCCCCGAGGACATCGAGCGCTGGTACCTGAACCGCTTCGGCAAGCTCCGCGCGACGGCCTTCCAGAAGCCCGACTCGTACTTCCGCAGGTACACCCAGGTCTCGGAGGAAGAAGCCCTCGACTACGCCCGTACGACCTGGCGCACCATCAACAAGCCGAACCTGCTGGAGAACGTGGCCCCCACCCGCGGCCGGGCGACCCTCGTCGTGCGCAAGGGCCCGGACCACAAGGTGCAGCGCCTGAGCCTGCGCAAACTGTAGGCCCGTACGGCGCTCGCGCATGTACGACTAATCTGCCGCCATGCTGCACCTGCGCCTGATCACTCCCGCCGACCGGACCGACGACGTCGTACGCCTGATCGAGAAGACAGTCGGCACCACGCACCTCGTCGTGCTCCCCGGTGCCGCCCGCAATCCCGCGGGCGATGTCGTGATGTGCGACGTCGCACGCGAGGCGGGCGACGAACTCATCGGCGCGCTGCGGGAGACGGGGCTCGACCGGACCGGGTCGATCGCCGTCGAGACCATCGAACTGTCGCTGTCGAAGCGGGCCGACAAGGCGGAGGACGAGGCCCCGGGCGAGGGAGCGGACGCCGTGCTGTGGGAACAGCTCAGGGACGTGACGCACGAGGAGTCGACGCTCAACGTCACCTATCTCGCGTTCCTCACCGTGGCCACGATGCTGGCGGCCTGCGGTGTGATGCTCGACAACGCGATCCTGATCGTCGGCGCGATGGCCGTGGGTCCGGAGTTCGGACCGCTGGCGGGCATCTCCACGGCGCTGGTGGAACGCGCCCCGCACCTGGTGTGGCGGTCGCTGTGGGCGCTGCTCGCCGGTTTCGCGGCGGCGATGGTCATGACCGCGGGCTTCAGCTGGCTGATGGACGTCTTCGGGCTGTTCGACAAGTCCATGGTGGAGGCGGCCCGGCCGAACACGGCGTTCATCTGGAAGCCGGACTGGATGTCGTTCGTGGTGGCGTTCCTCGCCGGAATCGCCGGAACGCTGTCCCTCACGTCCGCCAAGTCGGGCGCCCTGATCGGCGTCGCGATCTCGGTGACCACGGTCCCGGCCGCCGCGAACGCCGCCGTGGCCCTCAGCTACACGGAGTACTCCCAGACCTGGGGATCCACCAAGCAACTGCTGTTCAACCTGCTCGGCATCGTCGTCGCCGGCACCCTCACGCTGCTCGCCCAGAAGTGGTTCTGGGCGATGCAGCGCAGGCGCCGGGCCGTCCTGCCGGACCCCGCCCGCTGACAGGCCGCCCGGCGGCGACACCCGACACCCGCACAGCCGCCACCCGCACAGCCGTGAGGCCCGGCACCCCTGGGGTGCCGGGCCTCACGGCTGTGCGGGTGGGGGGACCAGCGCCTGTTCTAACCGAGCGCCGACTTCACCGCGTCGGCGAGGCGGCCGGCCACCGACCGTGCGTGGTCGATGTCGGCGGCCTCGACCATGACGCGGACGAGCGGCTCGGTGCCGGAGGGGCGCAGCAGCACCCGTCCGGTGGAGCCGAGTTCGCGCTCGGCGTCGGCGACCGCGGCGGCCAGCTCGGAGGAGGTGTTCACCCGCGACCGGTCGACGTCGGGCACGTTGATGAGGACCTGCGGCAGCCGCTCCATGACCGAGGCGAGGTCGCGGAGCGTACGGCCGGTCTGCGCGACCCGGGCGGCGAGCAGCAGGCCGGTCAGCGTGCCGTCACCGGTGGTGGCGTGGTCGAGGATGATGACGTGCCCGGACTGCTCGCCGCCGAGGGCGTAGCCGTGGCGCTTCATCTCTTCCAGGACGTAGCGGTCGCCGACTCCCGTCTGGACGAAGGCCAGGCCCTCGCGCTCCATGGCGAGTTTGAACCCCAGGTTGGACATGACCGTCGCGACAACGGTGTCGGAGCGCAGTGCGGAACGCTCCCGCATCGCCAGCGCGAGGACGGCCAGGATCTGGTCGCCGTCGATCTCGTCGCCCGTGTGGTCCACGGCGAGGCAGCGGTCGGCGTCGCCGTCGTGCGCGATGCCGAGGTCGGCGCCGTGCTCGACGACGGCGGCCTTGAGGAGCTCCAGGTGGGTGGAGCCGCAACCGTCGTTGATGTTGAGCCCGTCGGGCTCCGCTCCGATCGTGATGATCTCGGCACCGGCCAGCGCGAAGGCCTCGGGCGAGACCCGGGCCGCCGCGCCGTGCGCCTCGTCGAGAACGACCTTCAGACCGTCGAGCCGGTTCGGGAGGACACCGATGAGGTGGGCGACGTACTGGTCGAAGCCCTGGTCGTACGAGTTCACCCGGCCGACGCCGGACCCGGTGGGGCGGTCCCAGGGAGCGCCGGTGCGGTGCTCCTCGTAGACGCCCTCGATCCGGTCCTCCAGCTCGTCGGCGAGCTTGTGCCCGCCGCGGGCGAAGAACTTGATGCCGTTGTCGGGCATGGCGTTGTGGCTGGCCGAGAGCATCACACCGAGGTCGGCACCCAGTACCCCGGTGAGGTGGGCCACCGCCGGGGTGGGCAGCACACCGACGCGCAGGACGTCCACACCGGCGCTGGCGAGGCCGGCGACCACGGCGGCCTCCAGGAACTCCCCGGACGCGCGCGGGTCCCGCCCGACCACCGCTACTGGCCGGTGGCCTTCGAACGTGCCCGCCTCGGCGAGTACGTGTGCCGCTGCCACGGAAAGCCCGAGCGCGAGCTCGGCCGTCAGATCCGCGTTGGCGACACCGCGCACGCCGTCCGTGCCGAAGAGTCGTCCCACTTGTCCTCCTGAGAAAGCTGCAGAGTACGGAAGTCCTCCGAAGGATACGGAGCCATCCGATCACATGAGCCTTTGAGCACCTTGTGCCGTTATACGCCCAACCACTGTGATAAACGAACGCCCCGGCGGCACTGTGGCGTGCAGCCGGGGCGTTCGGAGCTACGCGTACTGACGCGCAGAAGCAAGCAGCGAAGATTAACGCTTGCTGTACTGCGGCGCCTTGCGGGCCTTCTTGAGACCGGCCTTCTTGCGCTCGACCGCACGGTCGTCGCGCTTGAGGAAGCCGGCCTTCTTGAGGGCGCCGCGGTTGTTGTCCACGTCGGCCTCGTTCAGCGCGCGGGCCACGCCGAGGCGCAGGGCACCGGCCTGACCCGAGACGCCGCCACCCGAGATGCGGGCGACAACGTCGTAGCGGTTGTCGAGCTCGAGCACCTTGAAGGGCTCGTTGACTTCCTGCTGGTGCACCTTGTTGGGGAAGTAGTCCTCAAGGGTGCGACCGTTGATCTTCCACTTGCCGGTGCCCGGGACGATCCGGACGCGGGCGATGGCGTTCTTGCGACGGCCCAGGCCTGCGGCCGGCTGCGGGTCGCCGAAGCGGCCCGCGAGCGACTCCGAGGTGTACTCGCCCTCTACGGGGACCTCGGACTCGCTGGTGTAGCTCTCGATGTCGACAAGCTCGGTCTCAGTCTCTTCGACCGGCTGCTCAACGGTGGTCTCGGCCACGATTCTCCTCAGATTCTTTTTCGTCTTAGGGGGTGGCCGGAACTACTGCGCGACCTGGGTGATCTCGAACGGGACCGGCTGCTGCGCAGCGTGCGGGTGGTTCTCGCCCGCGTAGACCTTCAGCTTCGAGAGCACCTGACGGCCCAGGGTGTTCTTGGGAACCATGCCCTTGATGGCCTTCTCGACGGCCTTCTCGGGGTTCTTCGCCAGCAGCTCGTCGTAACGGACGGAGCGCAGACCACCCGGGTAACCGGAGTGGCGGTACGCCAGCTTCTGGGTCTTCTTGTTGCCGGAGAGGTGCACCTTGTCGGCGTTGATGATGATGACGAAGTCACCAGCGTCGACGTGGGGCGCGTAGATCGGCTTGTGCTTGCCGCGCAGAATGTTCGCAGCAGTGGTCGCCAGACGGCCCAGGACGACATCCTGGGCGTCGATGACGTACCACTGGCGAGTGATGTCGCCGGGCTTGGGGCTGTACGTACGCACGGTCGTAGCCTTCGCTTCTTCAGTGAGTGGGTCCTGACATGGCCACCACGGACGATCACGACAGCCCTGACCGCACTGCGGTGACGCATACCGCGTGCAGATCGCTGGTCATCAGCCCCGGTGGACCGGTGTAAGGGCCCCTCACGTGAGAATGAGCAAGCCAATACACATAACGAACTGCAAGCTTACCCGCGGTGGCCCGGAAGGGTCAAAACGCGAGTGCTCACCCCGTCGTGGCCCGTCGTCCCTGTCGCTGAGCGACGAAGTGGTCGGGGCCGCCGAGCGGCGGATGCCGGGGACGCCAAAGCGCCACCGATGCAGTCAATACACACAGGGTAAAGCAGTCCCGGAGGGAACGTCGGGTCACCGCTTCCAGCCAGGGCCGGTCGGCACCGGGCCCCTGCGGCACCGGCGTCGGCCAGAACCACCGGCCCACGGGCCGCCGAAGCGGGATACGGCAGCCCCGCGAGCAGCAGCGGCACCACGACGAGCAGACAGTGGTCGCACGACGGCCGGGACACCAGGAACGCCGACAGCGTCAGCAGCACCGCGGTCTCAACAAGCCGCAGCGGCCCGGGAACCCGCCGGGACCAGCGCCGGTACGCGGCGGGGACTCCCGCGCCCGCCGCCGCGCGGGCGAGCGGGCACCGCCACCCAGGACGGCACCCCGAGCCGCGGCAGCACGGCCACCGGAGAAGCCTCGTAAAGGCGTACGAATCGATCATGGCTCCGGAGCGGAAACGGCAGCGTCCGTGTGACGAATCCCGCAGGATCCGGCATCAGCGGTGCCGCGGCGGCGGTCACCGTCCAGTCGCCGAGCGAGACCAGGTGCCCGAGGGGCGCGAAGCCCAGCGCGAGCCCGGCGGGGCCGAGCACCCCGGGGCGGCTGCGCAAGGGGACCCCCGTGCACCCGCAGCGCCCAGGCCCAGCCCGCCACCAGCAGGGCGGTCGCCGTCAGCGGGACCAGGGACCGCAGCGCGTCCGCCGCGAGCAGCGCCTGCGGCATCGCGGCGAGCACCGCGCCCGGGAGATGGGGGAAGCGCCGGTCGGCGTAGGGCGAGCCGCCGGCCGGTCAGGTGCGCGCCGCCCGTACGACGATCGCGTTGTCCATCCCGCCCGCCACGGTGTCGCGCGCGACCCCCACGGCATGCGCGCACAGCACCGCACCCGACACCGCCCGCGCATGCCGGGAGGCCCTACGTACCAACCACCCTGAGATGTCACTTTTGCGCGTACGCATTCAGATCACGCTAGGGGCTCAAGTGCCCGGTGGAGCGGACCGGCACCCCCCAACGCCCGTCTAAGATGCGGCGCATGAGTTATGGGCAGGGTGGGCAGGGGCAGCCCCCGTGGGACCCCTGGAAGCCGGGATCTCAGCAACCGCCTCAGTGGGGCAATCAGCGGTCCGGCGGGAATCCCGACTGGGCCGCAATGGCAGAGGCTTCCGAAACGCGCAACAGGCGCCGCAAAGTGCTGTTCATCGTGGGCGGGGCCCTGGCCACCGTCGCGGTCGGCGCTGCCGTGGCCATGGCCGTCGCCAACGCGAACGGGAGCAACCAGGCGGGCCATCAGCCGTCCCAACTGCCCGCCAGCGCGGACATCCCGGGTGCCACGACGCCGGCTCCGTCCTTCGCGCCGACCTCGGCTCCGCCGCCGCTGGATCCGAAGCAGTTCATAGCCAGCGCGCAGAAGGACACCGCGCCGCTGAGCCCGGACATCCTCTTCCCCGGTACGCAGCTCACCATGGGCGACCGCGTGTACCGCAAGGGTCCGACGGCCGACACCAAGAACTGCGCCTCGGCGGCGAAGGGCACGCTGCCGCCGGTCCTCACCAAGGACGGCTGCACCCGCTTCCTGCGCGTCACCTACGTCAAGGACGGGGTGGCGGTGACGGTCGGCGTCGCGGTCTTCGACACCGAGGCCCAGGCGACCAAGGCCAAGGCGGACGCGGACACCAAGAGCATCATCGCCTCGCTCCCCGGCAACGGCATCAAGTCGTTCTGCGACTCGGCCGTCTGCCGTTCGACCACCAACTCCTACGGCCGTTACGCCTACTTCACCCTCGCCGGTTTCACCAACGGCAAGGACGTGACGACGAAGGACACCGCGGTGTTCACGACCGGCGACGATCTCGCGCAGTTCGCCTTCCTCCAGATCAGCCGACGGGGCCAGGCCCAGGCATCGGCCGCCGCCGAGCAGTAGCGGTTCCGGGCGGCGGCCCCGGCCGCCGCCCCCGTACCGCCCAAGGCAGTTGAGGCACCCGCCGCCGAGGCGCCCGCCCGGCAGGCCCGCCGGTGTCAGCAGGTCGCGCAGCCGCCCGCACCCGGCAACGTCCGCTTGTTCCTGGCCTCCTTGCTCCGCGCGGCCAGCAACTCGTCCGCGGGGTAACCGACTTCTTCGAGCGTCAGCCCGTGCGGCCGTACGACGTGCACGGCCGAGTCCCGTACGGCTGCGGCGAGCACCTTCCCCGGCCACTCGGGCCCGCGATGCCCGTCCCCCACGAACAGCAGGGCCCCGATCAGCGACCGCACCATGTTGTGGCAGAAGGCGTCGGCCCGCACGGTCGCGGTGATGACCCCGTCCTCACCGCGCACCAGGCTCAGTTCCTGGAGCGTACGGATGGTCGTCGCGCCCTCGCGCTTCTTGCAGTAGGCGGCGAAGTCGTGCTCCCCCAGCAGCCGTTCGGCCGCCTGGTTCATGGCATCGACGTCCAACGGCCAGTCGTGCCACAGGACATGACTGCGCAAGAGGGGGTCGACACCGCCGGGTTCGTCGGTGACGCGGTAGGCGTAGCGCCGCCAGATCGCCGAGAACCGCGCGTTGAAGCCGGGCGGCGCCTCGGTGAGCGACCACACCCGCACGTCCTTCGACAGCCTCCCGGCCAGCCGCTTCAGCAGCTTCTCGCGGTGCTCGGCCCACAGCTCCGCGGGGAGGTCGACATGGGCCACCTGGCCACGCGCGTGCACTCCGGCGTCGGTCCGCCCGGCCACGGTCAGCTCGTACGTGGTGTCCTTCGTCCGCGTCACCGTGCGCAGCGCGTCCTCGATCTCGCCCTGCACGGTCCTGCGTCCCCCGGCCTGCTTGGCCCACCCCGAGAACTCGCTCCCGTCGTACGACAGATCCAACCGCACCCGCACGAACCCGGGCTCCGCTTCGTCACTCACACCTAGATCCTCTCAAGCCCGGGCGTCTGCCCGGCAACGCGAAAGCGGGCCCGCCCCCGAAGGGACGGACCCGCTCACAGCAAGGCAAGTGCCTCAGGCGTCCTTCGACTCCTCGGCGGGAGCCTCGACGGCGTCCTCGACCTTGGTGTCCTCGACCTTGGCCGGGGCCTCGGTCTCCTTGACGGCACGCTTGGTGGCCGCCTCGGCCTCACCGGTGGCCTGCTGGGCCACGGTCAGGGCCTCCACCAGCTCGATGACAGCCATGGGCGCGTTGTCGCCACGACGGTTACCGATCTTGGTGATACGGGTGTAGCCACCCGGGCGGTTCTCGTAGCGCGGGCCGATCTCGGTGAAGAGCGTGTGCACGATGCTCTTGTCCGTGATCACCGAGAGCACCTGACGGCGGTTGTGAAGGTCACCCTTCTTCGCCTTGGTGACCAGACGCTCCGCGTAGGGACGCAGACGACGGGCCTTGGCCTCGGTGGTGGTGATGCGGCCGTGCTCGAAGAGCGACTTCGCGAGGTTCGCGAGGAGCAGCTTCTCGTGCGCGGCGCTGCCGCCCAGACGGGCACCCTTGGCGGGCTTCGGCATGGTTTCTCCTAGGTGTCTGCCCCGGCCGTATCAGGTACCGGGGACAGTGTCCGAGCGGGCGATTGCCCGTCGAAGATCCGGGGTCCCGAGGGCCCCCGGAGGACGGAAGCCGTCCCAGTACCGGCTCAGTACTGCTCGGTCTCCACGAAACCCGCGTCCGCGTCGTCGTCGGCGCCGAAGGCGTCGGCGGCGGCGGTCGGGTCGAATCCGGGCGGGCTGTCCTTGAGGGCCAGGCCCATGCCGGCCAGCTTCGCCTTGACCTCGTCGATGGACTTCGCACCGAAGTTGCGGATGTCCAGGAGGTCGGCCTCGGAGCGGGCGACGAGCTCACCCACGGAGTGGATGCCCTCACGCTTGAGGCAGTTGTACGACCGAACGGTGAGCTCGAGCTCCTCGATCGGCAGGGCGAGATCAGCGGCGAGGGCGGCGTCCGTGGGGGACGGGCCCATGTCGATGCCCTCGGCGTCGATGTTGAGCTCGCGGGCCAGACCGAACAGCTCGACCAGGGTCTTACCGGCCGACGCCATGGCGTCACGCGGACGCATGGCCTGCTTGGTCTCGACGTCGACGATCAGCTTGTCGAAGTCGGTGCGCTGCTCGACACGGGTCGCCTCGACCTTGTACGTGACCTTGAGCACCGGCGAGTAGATCGAGTCGACCGGGATGCGCCCGATCTCCTGACCGACCTGCTTGTTCTGAACGGCGGAGACGTAGCCGCGACCGCGCTCGACGGTCAGCTCCATCTCCAGCTTGCCCTTGCCGTTGAGCGTGGCGAGGACGAGGTCGGGGTTGTGGACCTCGACACCGGCCGGGGGCGCGATGTCGGCGGCGGTGACCAGACCCGGGCCCTGCTTGCGCAGGTACATCACGACCGGCTCGTCGTGCTCCGAGGAGACGACGAGCTGCTTGATGTTGAGGATCAGGTCGGTGACGTCCTCCTTGACGCCCGGCACGGTGGTGAACTCGTGCAGGACACCGTCGATGCGGATGCTGGTGACAGCAGCGCCGGGGATCGACGAGAGGAGGGTGCGGCGCAGGGAGTTGCCGAGGGTGTAGCCGAAGCCCGGCTCCAGCGGCTCGATCACGAACCGGGAGCGGAATTCGTCGACGACCTCTTCGGTCAACGAGGGACGCTGAGCGATCAGCATGTGGTGATCAGATCCTTCTTTCGTGGACGCCCGCTATTTGACGCCCGACGGAACCGCGCCTCACAAGAGGCCGGGTACAGCAAGGGTACGGGCGATACGGCCCTTTTACGGAGCCGTACCGCCCGGAAACCTCGAACCAGCACAGGGCCGTCGAGATCGACGACCGAGCAGCCGTGCGTCAGACGCGGCGGCGCTTCGGCGGACGGCAGCCGTTGTGCGGGGTGGGGGTGACGTCCTGGATCGAGCCGACCTCGAGGCCAGTGGCCTGGAGGGAGCGGATCGCGGTCTCGCGACCGGAGCCCGGGCCCTTCACGAAGACGTCAACCTTGCGCATGCCGTGCTCCTGCGCGCGACGGGCGGCCGACTCGGCGGCCATCTGCGCGGCGAAGGGGGTGGACTTGCGCGAGCCCTTGAAGCCGACGTGGCCGGCGGAGGCCCAGGAGATCACGTTGCCCGAGGGGTCCGTGATCGAGACGATCGTGTTGTTGAACGTGCTCTTGATGTGGGCGTGCCCATGAGCGACGTTCTTCTTTTCCTTGCGGCGCACCTTCTTGGCAGCGCCCTGACGACCCTTGGGGGGCATCTATTTCTCCTACGGGGAGGTGGTCGGTCCTACAGCGAAGACCGCTGATGAAGCGTTGTCCGCTGAGGACTACTTCTTGCCCGGCTTCTTCTTGCCGGCGATCGCGCGACGCGGGCCCTTGCGGGTACGAGCGTTCGTGCTGGTGCGCTGACCGTGCACGGGCAGGCCACGACGGTGGCGGATGCCCTGGTAGCAGCCGATCTCGATCTTGCGGCGAATGTCGCCCTGGATCTCGCGACGGAGGTCACCCTCGGTCTTGATGTTGGCGTCCACGTACTCGCGGATCTTGACCAGCTCCTCCTCGGAGAGGTCACGAACGCGCGTGTTGGGGTTCACGCCAGTCTCGGCCAGCGTCAGCTGGGAAAGGGTCCGGCCGATGCCGAACACGTAGGTGAGGGCGACCTCCACACGCTTTTCGCGCGGGATGTCAACACCGGAAACGCGTGCCATTCAATGGCTCCAGTTGTCGTTCGGAGGTCTTCCGCAGAATCGGATCCCGCCCGCCGTCCTGCCCCGATCCAAGGGATCGAGCATTCGGTACGAACCGGGTCCCCGGCCTCCGACCGGGGGTGTCAGGCCTGATGAGACTCAGCCCTGGATCCTGCGTATGAACATGTACTGCTGCGTCGCGCGAAGTATCTGCGGAGTGCAGAAGGTGCGGTCGTGCGTCAGCCCTGGCGCTGCTTGTGGCGCGGGTTTTCGCAAATGACCATGACCCGACCGTGACGGCGGATCACCCTGCACTTGTCGCAGATCTTCTTGACGCTCGGCTTGACCTTCATTAGGTGAGGTTCTCCGGGTCAGTGCCACCCCCCGCGTCCCGGAACGGAACACGGAGCAAGGCAAGATCTACTTGTAGCGGTAGACGATCCGGCCGCGCGTCAGGTCGTACGGAGACAACTCCACCACGACCCGGTCGTCAGGGAGGATGCGGATGTAGTGCATGCGCATCTTGCCGCTGATGTGCGCCAGGACCTGGTGGCCGTTCTGGAGCTCCACCTTGAACATCGCGTTCGGAAGAGACTCAACGACAGTGCCCTCGATCTCGATGGCACCTTGCTTCTTGGCCACGCTTTGCCCTTCGAATCGACTACCTTGATCGACTCCGCGCTAGCGCATGCAGACATGCGGGTGCACGAGAGCCGACGAGTCAGTCTACGTCAGGGCCCCCGGAAAGACGAATTCATCTCCGTCCTCCTCCGCCACTCATGAAGATGCCCCGCCCCTCGGCGCCGTATGCGCGAGGGGCGGGGCTGACCGATTGCAGGGTCGACAGAGAAGGGAGCGGACGAAAAGCGATGAGCAATATCGAACGTAAGATCGATATTATGTGATCTTGCGAACGCCCGAACGGGCGGTGCCTCAGCTCGCGAGGGGGTCGGGCGCCGCCGTGACCCCGTACTCGGCGAGCTTCGCCCTGCCGCAGTCGGGTGCCGTCAGGACCAGCGGCCCTTCCTCCGTCAGCGCCACGGAGTGCTCCCAGTGCGAGGACCAGGTCCCGTCCGTGGTGATCACGGTCCAGTCGTCCTCCAGCACGTCGGTCCGCGGTGTGCCGAGGGACACCATCGGCTCGATCGCGAGGCAGAACCCGGGGACCAGCTTCGGTCCTTTCCCCCGCTTCCGCTCGACGTAGTTCAGCAGGTGCGGGTCCATGTGCATCTCGGTGCCGATGCCGTGGCCGCCGTAGTCCTCGATGATCCCGTACTTGCCGCCGCCCGGCTTCGGCTGCCGGCGGATGTAGGTCTCGATGGCCCGCGAGACGTCGACCAGACGGTTGCCCGCCTTCATGGCCGCGATGCCCGCCCACATCGACTCCTCGGTCACCCGGGAGAGCTCGATCAGCTCCGGAGCGTGGCCGGTGCCCACGAACGCCGTGTACGCGGCGTCGCCGTGCCAGCCGTCCACGATCGCGCCGGCGTCGATGGAGATGATGTCGCCGTCCTTCAGGACGGTCTTGTCGTCCGGGATGCCGTGGACGACGACCTCGTTGGCCGAGGTGCAGATCGTCGCGGGGAAACCGCCGTACCCGAGGAAGTTCGACTTGGCGCCGTGCTCCTCGAGCACCTTGCGGGCGACCTCGTCCAGGTCCCGGGTGGTGGCACCGGGCACGGCCGCTTCCCGCGTGGCCGCATGGATCGCCGCGACGACCAGCCCCGCCTCACGCATCTTGGCGATCTGCTCGGGGGTCTTGATCTGCACCATGGTGGCTGCGGCCTTTCTGGACCGGGACTACGGACTGTTCCAACGATACGGGGGACCGGACCCACCCCGCCCGGGGTCGGGGACCCCTGGCACGCGCAGGACCCTTCGCCCCGCCCGCCTCACACGTCGGCCGCGGCACCCGGTGAGGGCGCCGCGGCCGATGCGACGTACTGCTTCACGCTCCCCGCGTCACGCGGGTACCGCCGAGCGCGTCCCGCACGGACTAGGCGTCCTCGCGGGACAGCGCCTCCATCGAGCGCGCCGTGACCTCTTCCACCTTGCCGAGCGCCGGGATCGTGACGACCAGGCCCTGGGCCTTGTAGTAGTCGATGATCGGCTCGGTCTGGGTGTGGTAGACCTCCAGCCGCGTACGGACGGTGTCCTCGGAGTCGTCGTCGCGCTGGTACAGCTCGCCGCCGCAGACGTCACAGACGCCTTCCTGCTTCGGCGCCTTGTACGACACGTGGAAGACGTGCGCCGAGTCGTTGCGGCAGATGCGACGGCCCGCGATACGGCGGACCACCTCGTCCTCGGGGACCTCCAGGTCCAGCACCGCGTCCAGCTTCATGCCCTCGGTGCCCAGCATCTCGTCCAGCGCCTCGGCCTGCGAGACGTTGCGCGGGAAGCCGTCGAGCAGGAAGCCGTTCTCCGCGTCGGGCTGCTCCATGCGGTCCTTGGCCATGGCGATGGTGACCTCGTCCGGCACCAGTTCGCCCTTGTCCATGTAGGACTTCGCCAGCTTGCCGAGTTCCGTCTGCTGAGAGATGTTGGCGCGGAACAGGTCGCCCGTTGAGATGTGCGGGATCGCCAGATTCTTGGCGAGGAACGCGGCCTGCGTTCCCTTCCCGGCACCGGGCGGCCCGACGAGGACGATTCGCATCAGCGGAGGAACCCTTCGTAATTGCGCTGCTGAAGCTGACTCTCGATCTGCTTCACCGTCTCGAGACCGACACCCACGATGATCAGGATGCTGGTACCACCGAACGGGAAGTTCTGGTTTGCCCCGAAACCAACCAACGCGACCGTCGGCACGAGAGCGATCAGCCCCAGATACAGCGAACCCGGCCAGGTGATCCGGTTGAGTACGTAACTCAGGTACTCAGCGGTCGGCCGGCCAGCCCGGATGCCCGGGATGAAGCCACCATACTTCTTCATGTTGTCGGCTACTTCCTCGGGGTTGAACGAGATCGCCACGTAGAAGAACGCGAAGAAAACGATCAGGAGGAAGTACAGCGCGATGTAAATCGGGTGGTCACCCTTGGTCAGGTTGTTCGTGACCCAGGTTTTCCACCCGGAGTTGCTCTTCGAGAACTGGGCGATCAGGCTCGGAATGTAGAGCAGCGACGAGGCGAAGATGACAGGGATCACACCTGCCTGGTTGACCTTCAGCGGAATGTAGGTCGACGTTCCACCGTAGGAACGGCGGCCGATCATGCGCTTCGCGTACTGGACCGGAATCCGGCGCTGCGCCTGCTCGACGAACACCACCAGGCCGACCATGCACAGACCCACCGCGATGACCGTGCCGAACTCGATCCAGCCACCGGCCAGCTTGCCCTGGATCTTGACGGTCCACAGCGCGCTCGGGAAGGTCGCGGCGATCGAGATGAACATGAGGATCGACATGCCGTTGCCGATGCCGCGGTCGGTGATGAGCTCACCGAGCCACATGACGACACAGGTACCGGCGGTCATCGTGATGACCATCGTGATCGTGGTGAAGATCGACTGGTCCGGCACGATCTGGTTGGCCACGGGGCAGCCCGTGAACAGCGCGCCGCTGCGGGCGGTGGCCACCAGGCCGGTGCCCTGCAGGATGGCGAGAGCGACCGTCAGATAACGCGTGTACTGCGTGATCTTCGCCGTACCGGCCGAGCCCTCCTTCTTGAGGGCTTCCAGTCGCGGGATCACCACGGTGAGCAGCTGGAGAATGATGCTCGCCGTGATGTACGGCATGATGCCGAGCGCGAAGATCGTGATCTGCAGCAGCGCGCCGCCACTGAACATGTTGATGAGGCTGAACAGCCCTCGGTTCGAGTCGGCCACGTCCATACACGTCTGGACGTTCTTGTAGTCCACGCCGGGGATCGGAATGTGGGTACCGACCCGGTAGACCACGATGATGCCGAGCGTGAAGAGCAGCTTCTTGCGCAGGTCGGGCGTCCTGAACGCCCGGGCGAACGCGGTGAGCACGGTGCCTCCTGCGACCCCCGCGCTACAGCGTCAGAGGTGACGGTCTTGAGGTTCGACGGATGACTGACAGCTAACCAACAGTCAAAGCCCGTCCGGAGTTCCCTTGAGGCACGCCGGACGAAAATTAACAGTGCAGGCCACCTTACCGGCGACACTGCCCCCCTAGGAACGACCAACCGGGGATGCCCCTTTTGTGGGGCACCCCCGGTCGGGATCGTTCAGGTCATCGAGACGCCTGATGAAATCAGACGAGTTCGGTGACGGTACCGCCGGCGGCGGTGATCTTCTCCTTGGCGGAGCCGGAGACGGCGTCGACCGTCACCTGCAGCGCCACGGAGATCTCGCCCTGGCCGAGGACCTTGACGAGGCTGTTCTTGCGAACGGCACCCTTGGCGACGAGACCCTCGACGGTGACCTCGCCACCCTCCGGGTACAGCGCGCCCAGCTTGTCGAGGTTCACGACCTGGAACTCGGTCTTGAACGGGTTGCGGAAGCCCTTCAGCTTCGGAAGACGCATGTGGAGGGGCATCTGGCCACCCTCGAAGCGCTCCGGAACCTGGTAGCGGGCCTTCGTGCCCTTGGTACCACGACCAGCCGTCTTACCCTTCGACGCCTCACCACGACCAACACGGGTCTTGGCGGTCTTGGCGCCCGGGGCGGGACGGAGGTTGTGGATCTTGAGCGGGTTGTTTTCCGCCATGATCAGTCGACCTCCTCGACCGTCACGAGGTGGCGGACGGTGTGAACCATTCCGCGGAACTCGGGGCGGTCCTCCTTGACGACCTGCGTGTTGATGCCCTTGAGACCAAGGGAACGCAGGGTGTCACGGTGGTTCTGCTTGCTGCCGATGTACGACTTCGTCTGCGTGACCTTGAGGCGAGCCATTACGCACCCGCCCCGGCACGTGCACGAAGGAGAGCCGCGGGGGCGACGTCCTCGAGGGGCAGACCACGGCGAGCCGCGATCTCCTCGGGACGCTGCAGGCCCTTGAGGGCCGCCACGGTCGCGTGCACGATGTTGATCGCGTTGGAAGAACCGAGCGACTTCGACAGGATGTCGTGAACGCCGGCGCACTCCAGGACAGCTCGCACCGGGCCACCGGCGATAACGCCGGTACCGGGGGAAGCAGGCTTGAGCAGGACGACGCCCGCGGCCTTCTCGCCCGTGATCGGGTGCGGGATGGTGCCCTGGATACGGGGGACCTTGAAGAAGTGCTTCTTGGCCTCTTCAACACCCTTGGCGATCGCGGCCGGCACCTCCTTGGCCTTGCCGTAACCGACACCGACGGTGCCGTCACCATCGCCCACCACGACCAGCGCGGTGAAGCTGAAGCGACGACCACCCTTCACAACCTTGGCGACGCGGTTGATCGCGACAACGCGCTCAACGTACGCGGTCTTCTCGGCGGCAGCAGCGCCGCCGTCACGGCCCTTCCGGTCCCGCCGCTCGCCGCCACCGGCACCGCTTCCACGGCGCTGGGGTCCAGCCATTGGATTACCTCTCTCTTTTTCCGCTAGCTACGCAGCGACAATCAAGTCGCTAGCGCGACGGGCGACTCAGAACTTGAGTCCGGCTTCGCGGGCGGCGTCCGCCAGGGCGGCGATGCGCCCGGCGTACTGGTTGCCACCACGGTCGAATACGACAGCCTCGACACCGGCGGCCTTGGCGCGCTCGGCGACCAGGGCGCCGACCGACTTCGCCTGAGCCGACTTGTCGGCCTCGCCACCGCGGATCGCGGTGTCCAGGGTCGACGCCGACGCGAGGGTGTGACCCTTAACGTCGTCGATGACCTGGGCCACGATGTGACGGTTGGAGCGCGTCACGACCAGGCGCGGACGCTCAGCCGTACCCGAGATGTGCTTACGGATCCGGATGTGACGACGCTTGATGGCAGCACGCTTGTAAGCGTCGCCCTTAGCAATCTTGACACCGTATGCCATGGCTTACTTACCCGCCTTTCCGACCTTGCGACGAATGACTTCGCCCTCGTACTTGACGCCCTTGGCCTTGTACGGGTCGGGCTTGCGCAGCTTGCGGATGTTGGCCGCAACCTCGCCGACCTTCTGCTTGTCGATGCCCTCGACCGAGAACCGCGTCGGGTTCTCGACCTTGAAGGTGATGCCTTCGGGGGCCTCGACAGTGATCGAGTGGCTGTAGCCGAGCGAGAACTCCAGGTTGGAGCCCTTCGCCAGGACGCGGTAACCGACACCGCTGATCTCGAGCTTCTTCACGTAACCCGTGGTCACGCCGGTGATCATGTTCGCCACCAGCGTGCGGGACAGGCCGTGGAGGGCCTTGTTCTGACGCTCGTCGTTCGGGCGGGTGACGTTCAGAACGCCGTCCTCACCCTTAGCGATCTCGATCGGCGCCGCAATGGTGTGAGAGAGGGTGCCCTTGGGCCCCTTCACCGCAACCGTACGGCCGTCGATGGTGACGTCCACGCCGGCGGGAACCGTGATGGGGAGCTTGCCAATACGCGACATAGCTGTTTCCTCCGTTCCCTTCCGCTACCAGACGTAGGCGAGAACTTCTCCGCCTACGCCCTTCTTGCCGGCCTGCTTGTCGGTGAGGAGACCGTGCGACGTGGAGATGATCGCCACGCCGAGGCCGCCAAGCACCTTGGGCAGGGAGGTGGACTTCGCGTAAACCCGGAGACCGGGCTTGGAGATCCGCTTGATGCCCGCGATGGAGCGCTCACGGTTCGGGCCGAACTTCAGCTCGAGAACGAGGTTCTTGCCGACCTCGGCGTCCTCGACCTTCCAGCCCGTGATGAAGCCCTCCTGCTGGAGGATCTCCGCGATGTGCGACTTGATCTTGCTGTGCGGCATTCCCACGGTGTCGTGGTACGCCGAGTTCGCGTTACGCAGACGCGTAAGCATGTCTGCGATCGGATCAGTCATGGTCATGAATTGGCCTTCGGCCTCTCTCGCCGGGGTTTCCTGTATGCGCCATCCCTCTCCCCACTCATGGGCGGGACGGGTGCGGTGCGGGGACCTACGGCGTAGTAAGTCGTTTGGGCGTCAGGCGCCCAACCCTCCTAGCCTAAGCCATGGAGAGGTGGGCACCTGACCGAGCCCTTTACTTACCGAGAGTCCTGAAATCCCTGAATTACAGGGACTACCAGGAGCTCTTGGTCACGCCCGGCAGCTCGCCACGGTGAGCCATCTCACGAAGGCAGACGCGGCACAGGCCGAACTTGCGGTACACGGAGTGCGGACGACCGCAGCGCTGGCAGCGCGTGTAGCCACGCACACCGAACTTGGGCTTACGAGCAGCCTTGGCAATCAGAGCCTTCTTCGCCATCTCGCTTACGCCTCCTTGAAGGGGAAGCCGAGGTGACGAAGGAGCGCGCGGCCCTCAGCGTCGTTGGTCGCCGTGGTCACCACGGTGATGTCCATACCCCGGGTGCGGTCGATCTTGTCCTGGTCGATCTCGTGGAACATGACCTGCTCCGTGAGACCGAAGGTGTAGTTGCCACGGCCGTCGAACTGCTTGGGGGACAGACCACGGAAGTCGCGGATGCGCGGAAGCGCGAGCGACAGGGTGCGGTCCAGGAACTCCCACATGCGGTCGCCACGGAGCGTGACGTGGGCACCGATCGGCTGACCCTCACGCAGCTTGAACTGCGCGATGGACTTACGGGCCTTGGTGACGGCCGGCTTCTGCCCGGTGATCGTGGTGAGGTCGCGAACCGCGCCGTCCATCAGCTTGGAGTCGCGGGCGGCGTCGCCCACACCCATGTTGACCACAATCTTGACGAGGCCCGGGGTCTGCATGACGTTCTCGTAGGAGAACTCTTCCTGCAGCTTGCCCGCGATCTCCTCGCGGTACTTCGTCTTGAGACGCGGAGTCGTGGTGGTAGCCATCAGATGTCCTCACCCGTCCGCTTGGCAACGCGGATCTTGTTGCCCTCGTCGTCGAAGCGGTAACCGACGCGCGTGACGACCTTGTTGCCGTCCTTCTCAACGACCAGCTGGACGTTGGAGACGTGGACGGGCGCCTCGGTCGTGACGATGCCACCGGCCTGCGAACCCTTGGCGGTGGGTCCGGCCTTCGTGTGCTTCTTGACCCGGTTGACACCCTCGACCAGGACGCGCTCGTCGCGCGGGTAAGCGGCAATGACCTTGCCCTGCTTGCCCTTGTCCTTACCGGTGATGACCTGAACCAGGTCGCCCTTCTTGATCTTCATGCTTACAGCACCTCCGGCGCGAGCGAGATGATCTTCATGAACTTCTTCTCGCGCAGCTCACGGCCGACCGGGCCGAAGATACGGGTGCCGCGAGGGTCGCCGTCGTTCTTCAGAATGACAGCGGCGTTCTCGTCGAAGCGGATGTACGAGCCGTCCGGACGGCGACGCTCCTTGACGGTGCGAACGATGACCGCCTTGATGACGTCACCCTTCTTCACATTGCCGCCGGGGATCGCGTCCTTGACGGTGGCGACGATCACGTCACCGATGCCCGCGTAGCGGCGACCGGAGCCACCGAGCACACGGATGCAAAGGATTTCCTTCGCACCAGTGTTGTCGGCGACACGCAGTCGCGACTCCTGCTGGATCACGTCTATCTCCTGATTGTCTGCCGGTTCCCGGGGCGGGTCCGTCCGAGGACGGTCCCGCCCCGAGCCTGGCGGAACGAACCTGAGGAATACCCCTCAGGAAATTACTTGGCCTTCTCGAGGATCTCGACGATGCGCCAGCGCTTCGTCGAGGACAGCGGCCGGGTCTCCATCAGGAGGACGCGGTCGCCGACGCCGGCGGCGTTCTGCTCGTCGTGGGCCTTGAGCTTGTTCGTACGGCGGATGACCTTGCCGTACAGCGCGTGCTTCACGCGGTCCTCGACAGCGACGACGACGGTCTTGTCCATCTTGTCGCTGACGACCAGACCCTCACGGGTCTTGCGGAAACCGCGCTCGGTCTTCTGCTCAGTCACGTTGCTCTCGCTCATCAGGCGCTCTCCACCGTCTCGATGCCCAGCTCGCGCTCACGCATCAGGGTGTAGATCCGCGCGATGTCCTTCCGGACGGCCTTGAGCCGACCGTGGTTCTCGAGCTGACCGGTCGCCGCCTGGAAGCGGAGGTTGAACAGCTCTTCCTTGGCTTCGCGGAGCTTCGCAAGAAGCTCCTCGTCACCCAGTTCGCGCAGCTCGGACGCCTTGGTACCGGCCGACATCACGCTTCACCTGCCTCGCGCTTGACGATCCGGCACTTCATCGGCAGCTTGTGGGCTGCGCGAGTGAGGGCCTCACGGGCGATCTTCTCGTTGGGGTAGGACAGTTCGAACATGACCCGGCCCGGGTGCACGTTCGCGACCCACCACTCGGGGGAACCCTTACCGGAACCCATGCGGGTCTCGGCGGGCTTCTTCGTGAGCGGGCGGTCCGGGTAGATGTTGATCCAGACCTTGCCGCCACGCTTGATGTGGCGGGTCATCGCGATACGCGCGGCCTCGATCTGGCGGTTCGTCACGTACGCCGGCGTGAGGGCCTGAATGCCGTACTCGCCGAACGAAACCTGCGTACCGCCCTTGGCCTGACCACGGCGCTTCGGGTGGTGCTGCTTGCGGTGCTTGACCCTGCGGGGGATCAGCATGTCGGTCAGGCCTCCGTTCCGGTGCTCTCAGCCGGAGCGGCAGCGGCGGCGGGAGCCTCGGCCTTGGGGGCCTCGGCAGCCGGCGCGGACTGCTGCTGCGGCTTGCGGCCGCGGCCGCCACGCTCGCCACCACGGCCGCCACCACGGGCGGGGCGGTCGCTCGCGCCGCCACCACGGGCCGGGCGGTTACCCGCACGGGCAGCGGCGTTCTCGGCGCGGACCTCGGCGATGTTCTTGACGTCGCCCTTGTAGATCCAGACCTTCACACCGATACGGCCGAAGGTCGTCTTGGCCTCGAAGAAGCCGTAGTCGACGTTCGCGCGGAGCGTGTGCAGGGGCACACGGCCCTCGCGGTAGAACTCCGAGCGGGACATCTCGGCGCCGCCGAGACGGCCACCACACTGGATCTTGATGCCCTTGGCGCCGGCCTTCATCGTGCCCTGCATGCTCTTACGCATGGCGCGACGGAAGGAGACGCGGGAGGACAGCTGCTCGGCAACGGCCTGGGCAACCAGCTGAGCATCGGTCTCGGGGCTCTTGACCTCGAGGATGTTCAGCTGGACCTGCTTGCCCGTGAGCTTCTCGAGGTCACCGCGGATGCGGTCGGCCTCGGCGCCACGGCGGCCGATGACGATGCCGGGACGCGCGGTGTGGATGTCCACCCGCACGCGGTCACGGGTGCGCTCGATCTCAACCTTCGAGATGCCGGCGCGCTCCATGCCGGACGTCATCATCCGACGGATGGCGACGTCTTCCTTGACGTAGTCCTTGTACAGCTTGTCGGCGTACCAGCGGGACTTGAAGTCCGTGGTGATGCCGAGCCGGAACCCATGCGGGTTAACCTTCTGGCCCATTACCGGGTTCCTTCCTTGCTGCTGACGACCACGGTGATGTGGCTGGTCCGCTTGCGGATCCGGTAGGCACGGCCCTGGGCACGCGGCCGGAACCGCTTCAGGGTCGGACCCTCGTCGACGTAGGCCTCGGAGATGACGAGGCTGCCGGCGTCGGTGTGGTCGTAGTTGTGTGCGGCGTTGGCAATGGCGCTGTCAAGCACCTTGCCGACCGGCACGCTCGCGGCCTGCGGGGCGAAACGCAGGACCGCCTGAGCCTCCGTGGCATCCATGCCACGGATAAGGTCCACCACTCGGCGGGCCTTCATGGGCGTAACGCGGATGTACCGCGCCTGGGCCCTGGCTTCCATGGTTGTCCTTCCAGTGTCTGTCATGGTCGATTCCACCCCGCGTTAGCGGCGCTTCGACTTCCGGTCGTCCTTGACGTGACCCCGGAAGGTGCGCGTCGGCGAGAACTCGCCGAGCTTGTGGCCGACCATCGACTCGGTGACAAACACCGGGATGTGGGTCTTGCCGTTGTGCACCGCGATCGTGTGGCCGAGCATGGCCGGGATGATCATCGAGCGACGGGACCAGGTCTTGATGACGTTCTTGGTACCGGCTTCGTTCTGTACGTCCACCTTCTTTACAAGGTGTCCGTCGACGAAGGGTCCCTTCTTGAGACTGCGCGGCATCTAAACCCGCTCCTAGCGCTTCTTGTTCGTCTTGCGGCGGCGGACGATGTACTTGTTCGAAGCCTTCTTCGGCGAACGAGTACGACCCTCCTTCTGACCCCACGGGGAGACCGGGTGGCGACCACCGGAGGTCTTGCCCTCACCACCACCGTGCGGGTGGTCAACCGGGTTCATCGCCACACCGCGGACGGACGGGCGAACGCCCAGCCAGCGCTTACGGCCGGCCTTACCCCAGTTGATGTTGCTCTGCTCGGCGTTGCCGACCTCCCCGACCGTGGCGCGGCAGCGCTGGTCGACCAGGCGGATCTCGCCGGAGGGCATGCGGAGGTGGGCCATGGTGCCCTCCTTCGCGAGCAGCTGCACCGAGGCACCGGCGGAGCGGGCGAACTTGGCGCCGCCACCGGGACGGATCTCGATCGCGTGGATCGTGGTACCGACCGGGATGTTGCGGAGCGCCAGGTTGTTGCCCGGCTTGATGTCGGCCCCGGGACCGTTCTCGACGCGGTCACCCTGCGACAGGTTGCGGGGGGCGAGGATGTAGCGCTTCTCGCCGTCCGCGTAGTGAAGCAGCGCGATGCGCGCGGTGCGGTTGGGGTCGTACTCGATGTGCGCGACCTTCGCCGGCACGCCGTCCTTGTCGTGACGACGGAAGTCGATCACTCGGTAGGCGCGCTTGTGTCCGCCACCCTGGTGGCGAACGGTCACACGACCGGAATTGTTACGGCCGCCCTTGCTGTGCAGGGGGCGAACCAGCGACTTCTCCGGCGTGGACCGCGTGACCTCGACGAAGTCGGCGACGCTGGAGCCACGACGGCCCGGCGTAGTCGGCTTGTACTTGCGGATTCCCATTTCTCAGTCCTCGTCCGATATTCGGACCAGGGCACTCCGTTAGGAGGCCTGGCCGAAGATGTCGATACGGTCGCCCTCAGCGAGGGTCACGATCGCGCGCTTGCTGTCGGCACGCTTGCCGAAGCCCGTCTTGGTGCGCTTGCGCTTGCCCTGACGGTTGATCGTGTTGACCCCGGTGACCTTGACCGAGAAGACCGCCTGGACGGCCTGCTTGATCTGGGTCTTGTTGGCCCGCGGGTCCACGACGAAGGTGTACTTGCCCTCGTCGAGCAGCGCGTAGCTCTTCTCCGAGACGACCGGCTTGAGGAGGACGTCACGGGGATCCGTGAAGCTCTTGCTCAGCGGGGTCTCGACGGTGTTCTTGCCTTCGGCCTCGTGGCGCTTCGCCTTGGCGACGCGCGCGACCTTCTTGGCCTTGGCGGCCTTCGAGGCAATGCTCGGGTGACGCGTAGCCATCAGGCTTCGCTCCCTTCGGTGTCAGCGGCCTGGGGGCCAGACACGAAGGACTCGAAAGCGGCCTGGGTGAAGACCACGTCGTCCGAGACGAGAACGTCGTACGTGTTCAGCTGGCCCGGCTCCAGGATGTGGACCTGGGGCAGGTTGCGCGCGGAGAGCAGCGCGGCCTCGTCGGAGCGCTCGATGACCAGGAGCACGTTCTTGCGCTCGCTGACCTTGCCGAGGAAGCTCTTCGCGGCCTTGGTGGAGGGGGTCTCGCCCTCGATCACGCCGGTGATGACGTGGATGCGAGCGTTGCGGGCCCGGTCGGTGAGGGCGTGGCGCAGGGCCGCGGCCTTCATCTTCTTCGGGGTCCGCTGCGAGTAGTCACGCGGGGTGGGGCCGTGAACGACGCCACCGCCGGCGAACTGCGGCGCGCGGGTCGAGCCCTGACGGGCGCGGCCGGTGCCCTTCTGGCGGTAAGGCTTGCGGCCACCACCACGGACCTCGCCACGACGCTTGACCTTGTGCGTGCCCTGACGGGCCGCGGCCAGCTGCGCGACGACAACCTGGTGGAGCAGCGGGATGCTGATCTTCTCGACGTCGAAGATCTCGGCCGGGAGCTCAACGGTCCCGGCGGTGTCGCCGGAGGGCGACAGAATGTCAATGGTGCTCATGTCCTCAAGCCCCCTTGGCCGCGGTACGGACCAGGACGAGGCCGCCGTTCGGACCCGGGATGGCTCCCTTGATGAGGAGCAGGCCCTTCTCCGCGTCAACGGCGTGAACGGTCAGGTTCTGGGTGGTGACCCGCTCGTTGCCCATGCGGCCCGCCATGCGGACGCCCTTGAACACACGGCCCGGGGTGGCACAGCCACCGATGGAGCCGGGGGAGCGGTGCTTGCGCTGGACACCGTGTCCGGCGCCGAGGCCCTTGAAGTTGTGACGCTTCATGACACCGGCGAAGCCCTTGCCCTTGCTCTTGCCGGTCACGTCCACCTTGATGCCGGCCTCGAACACCTCAGCGGTGATCTCCTGGCCGAGGGTGTACTCGCTGGCGTCAGCGGTACGGATCTCGACGAGGTGGCGGCGGGGGGTGACGTCGGCCTTGGCGAAGTGACCCTTGAGGGGCTTGTTCACCTTGCGCGGGTCGATCTCGCCGAAGGCGATCTGGACCGACTCGTAGCCGTCGGAGTCATTCGTACGGACCTGGGTCACGACGTTCGGGCCGGCCTTGACGACGGTGACGGGAACAACGCGGTTGTTCTCGTCCCACACCTGCGTCATGCCGAGCTTCTCGCCCAGGATTCCCTTGATCTGCTTAGCCATTCTCAGATCACCGATCCCTAGAGCTTGATCTCGATGTCGACACCGGCCGGGAGGTCGAGTCGCATCAAAGAGTCAACGGTCTTGGGCGTGGGGTCGAGGATGTCGATGAGGCGCTTGTGCGTGCGCATCTCGAAGTGCTCGCGAGAGTCCTTGTACTTGTGCGGCGACTTGATGACGCAGTACACGTTCTTCTCAGTGGGCAGCGGCACCGGGCCTGCGACCGACGCACCAGTGCGGGTCACCGTTTCGACGATCTTCTTCGCCGAGGAATCGATGACCTCGTGGTCGTAGGCCTTGAGCCGGATGCGGATCTTCTGTCCCGCCATGGCTACTCAGTAGTCCTTTGTCTAGTGAAACGCTCCGGAACCCGGGGGTTCGCGTCCTATCCTCCGACCCACGCGGTCGGGTGTGTCGCGCTCCTGCCGCACAGATATCCGTAAGCGGATTTCCCTACGAGGGACGCGGCTCGCCCGAAAGCAACCGCTGGACCGGGGGCTGAACACCCACCGGGCGCCTGGCCTGCACCCCGCTGACACTTCCCGGAAGATTCCCGTACGTCCGCCCGAGCGCTGCCTTACGGCAGATCAAGCGACGAGTACTGTGGGACTCGCTTCCAGTCCTCCCGACGGGAGGCGCGCAGCATCGGCACTCGACCGAGCAACCCCGCTAGTCTGCCATACCGGACGGGGGGCTGGCCAATCGAGCCGGAGATCGTACCCCTAAGGTGACGAAGGTCAAACCCCGGCACGATCTAGATCCCGGGTCGAGTCCCACCGAAGCCCCCGATCCCGAGCCGGCACCCTCCCTTGATGGCGCGAACATGCCGTGGGCAGGCGCTGCACGGAGAGATCGCGTTGCGCAAGGATCACCGACGTGACGCGAGAAGGCATACCCCTGGACGGGATGGCGGAGCTGCTGGAGCAGCGCGGCGGGTTCTGGTCGGCAGAAGGCCTCCAGGTGTCCCCCGTGCTGTGGACGGACGACCGCGAGCACCTGGCCCTTCAGATCGCATCGGCCGACTGGCACGTCCATCTGACCGTGGAGTTGCACCGGAGCGGCTGGGCCCACCTCTTCTTCATCTCCCCCACTCATACCAGCCAGGAGCCCCGCCGCGTCCGCTCCCTCGATGCCTGGAGCGCCCTTCTGGACGAGGCTGTCACCCGGGCCTCCCGTCTGCGCCTGCTCCCCGCCCGCCTCCTGGCCCGTACCTGTACGACGGGGTGGTTGGACTGGATACACGGCGAACTGTTGCTGCTCCCGGACGCTCTGATCCGCGTGCGCAGCGGCCTGATGGATTCCGTGGCGAACTCGATGAGCGGTTCCGGAGTGACGGCGAAGGACCCCTACCAGGTGATCGCCTACGACGCGGAAGGCATCCGGTCGGCCCACCGCACGAACAAGGTGATCACCCTGGCGGAGCTGTCCGAGGCCCGCCTCCACAGGGGTCTCACGACGTCCGGGATGACAGCGACGATGCGGGACGGCACTCGCCACAAGCTCCTGTGGCTGTCGTCGGAGCCCGCGGGACGGTTGCTGAGGGATCAGTTGTTGCCGGTCCTGGGGCAACGGCTGACGCACTAGAGGCCGGCGTCCGGGTCGAGCCTGAATCCCATGCCGGCCGCGCGACTTCGACAGCGAACAGTTGAAAGCCGACACGATGGCCCCGTTGGACCGACAGTGAGCGCGCCGGGTTCACGACTCCCAGAACGGGGGCCCGACCCGAATCCGAATCTGCCGGTCTCGCTCGACGTGGTCCGCTACGGCTCCCTCCACCCGATCGCCGACGCCGGGCAATTCGGCCGGCGGGACTTCGGGATCGTTGAGGGTGCCGTCGGGGTTGTACGACACCAGATCGAGGAAGCCGGTGACGCCGGGAGCGGTATCGAGCTCCAGGAAGACTCCGTAAGGAAACCGGTCCTTCACCGTGCCCCGGGCGACGCTTCCCAACGGGTACAGCCGCTTCGCGGCTTCCCAGGATTGCTCTGGCGTCACACACTCCCCCGATCGGTGGTCAGTGCCTTCGACGCGGCCATCCCCAGGCGTCGCCGACGACATCCTTGGACCGCATCCGCCAGTACTCCAGCTTGTCCAGCACGGTTGTCCGCACCATCTGCCACCTGAACCACGGCGGCAGCCGCCGGATCGGCACAAAGGTGAGGGTGTCCCTGATGGCATTGTCGGCAATGCCGCCGGGACCCTCGGCTCGCAGTGCGGCGTACAGCTCCGGCGTCAACTCACCGTGGATTCGGGCCGCGGCGCCCGCCGCCGTGAACGCGAACCCCCGCTGAGCACGGTCCAAAAGCTCCATCGCCCTGACGATCCGCGGCGACGCCTCCTCCAGCGAGCAGTTGAAGGCCAACCCGATCACCGCCGTACCGAGATGATCCGCGCCCCGCTCGAACGCGGCGTCCACCTCGGCAGGGTCGTCGGTAGCCGCCTGAGTGACGGATGGCGAGCGGGGTGCCGTTGTCGTCGTAGTCGAAGGTGATCGTGTTGGCGTTGCGGTCGACGATCCGGGTCAGCAGGGCGATGCCGTCGGATCGGAGGGCGAAGTGTCGTTGCTGTCCCATCAGCGGGTCATCGACACGGTAGCCGCCGTTGTCGAGACGGGTCAGGGGCCACCGAGGGCCGGCATCGGGCAAGACCGGGGTGTCCGAAGCCTGGGGGTAGGGGTAGGCGAGGACATCGCCGGGCCGGGCAACCAACTCAGCTGCCCCGTCCACCACTTCAGCGTGCAGCCGACCCGCACTGTGCGCGGTCGCAGCCGAGCCGCATCCTCCACGGAGGGCAACCGGACCTCTGGAGCCCTTGCCTAACGGATCCCCTCGACGAGCTTCTCCAGCGCCCGGTCCGCGGTTTCCGCCAGCAGCGTGACGGCGTCCATGCCGATGTAGACCGCACCGTTCGGGGCGATGCCCAGGTAGCTGTTGCGACGGTCGGACTCCCCGATGGGGTAGAGATCGACGCCGGCCTCTTCGCTGAGCACGTCGAAGACTTCGGCGTCCCACTCGGCCACGGTCGGGTCGAAGCTGAACCCCATCCGGGCCATGGTTCTCCCAGGCCCTCGCTCGTCGCTCTCCAGCCCACCGAACTCGGCGAGGAACCTCCGAGCACCCTCGTGCATCTCGAAGCCACCGCGCTCGCCGAGACTGCGGCCCCACGCGTCGGTGGGCACCGAGCGGCCCGGAAACCAACCAGCCCTCCGCAAAACGCGATCCGTCTCCGCAGACCACCGCGAGCTGTTCTCCTGACTCACGCCCGCGTGGCGTACGGGAGGAAGGTGGCCCATGTCGTGGGGGCGAAGGTGAGTTGTGGCCCCTGAGGATTCTTGGAGTCGCGGAGGTGGATCTTGGTGGGGGTGGGGGCTATCTCGACGCAGTCACCGGCTTCGCTGCTGCTGTGGCTGCTCTTGAGCCATCCCAGCGCCATCTCGACGCAGTTATTGGGATTGCTACTGCCGCTGTAGCTGCTCTTGAACCACTCCAGGGCAACCTCGACGCATTCGCTGCTGTTGCTGCTGTCGCTGTAGCTGCTCTTGAACCATTCCAGCTCGGGGCTGTCTCCGACAGAGGGCTTCAGAGTCATGTCTCTCCCAGCACTTGCTCGATGAGGGCCGATGACTCCCCTGGGCTGAGAGCCTGGGCCCGGATCATGCCATGGCGCAGCTCAAGGATTCGGAGGTGCCTGGGCTCGGATACCGGGCGGCCGTTGAACGCACCCTCGCAACGTCCCACCGCCGTCCCGTCCTCGAATTTCAGCACCTGGGTCTCACCCTGCATCCCCGCATGTTCCTCGCGATCCGTCGGCATCACCTGGATGGTGACGTTCCTCAACTGACCTACTTCCAATAGGCGTTCGAGCTGCCGACGCAGAACCATCCTCCCGCCGAGGGGACGCCGCAGGGTCACCTCTTCCTGGACAAAGACCAGCGCGGGAGCCGGATCCCGCTCGAAGATCGACCGGCGGGCCATCCGCCCCGCCAAGGCCCGCTCCACCTCGTCCCGCGAATAGGCGGGCTGCCTCATCTCGAAGAGCGAGCGCGCGTAGTCCTCCGTCTGCAACAGGCCATGGAGATTGTGGTCGCAGTAGGCAACAAGCTCGACCGCCCGTTCCTCCAGCATCTTCAGCTCGCGCACCTTCTTCGGGTAGCGGGCCTTCTCCATGTCCTCCTTGAACGCCTGGAGACGGCCACCGGCGTTCAGGATCTCGTCCGCCCGGTCCAGGAAGTCCGCCCGCGGAATCCGCGCCCCGCGCTCCACCTTGCGGACCAGGTCCTCTCCGTACCCGATCGCCCGCCCGAACTCCACCACCCGCATCCCGGCGGCCTCGCGCCAGAGCCTGACCTGGCGGCCCGTCGCTTCCACCACCGGAGCGATCTCGTCGTCCGGACTGACGTCCCACCCGGGCTCGTCCGCGCTCTCGCTGTTCACGCCCATCCACCTCCAACGCCCACCGTTCCCGTACGGCACTCGGGACAGCCGGGACAGATCAGGACAGCGACCGGACAATCCCTGTACGCACAGGCGTCATCGCAGCTCACGGTAGACAGAGTTCGCCACGCTGAGTGACATGAACCGAGAAACCGACCGTCCCGGCGACCAACTCGCGGAGCCCGTCCGCAACTTCAGCGTGCTGCTGTCCTCCACGCCACGCGGTGCTCGCCTGGCCCGGCTGCTCGCCGTCGAACAACTCCGCTCTTGGGAGCTCCCGTTGAGCCCGGCCGATCAGATCGTCGCCGAGCTCGCGGCCAACGCGTCGACCCACGGGCACGTGCCGGGGCGGGGCTTCCGGCTGACCCTGTACGTCGTCGGCGACACCCTCCGTATCGAGGTGACCGACACGCGGGGCGACCGGCTCCCCCGGGCCCGCACGACAGACCCCGGCACCGAACGCGGCCGTGGTCTGCTCCTCGTGGCGGCCCTCGCCGACCGCTGGGGCGTGGCACCAGGACCCGCCCCACGCAAGACCGTCTGGGCCGAACTCGCCCTCCCCGCCACCGCATCGCGGATTTCAACGTCCCGGTGATCGACGTCCCGGCCCCGCACGACATCAAAAAGGCTTTTAAATCCGGAGGAAGAAAAAACCTCCCAACCCCACCCGTCCACCCATAGACGGCCCATCACTCGCAAGGGTGGTGATTGCCAACTCAGCTGGATCTTCCGCCCAGGGGCGGGCATATGCTCGCCGCGACAGCGTCACGAGTGCCCCACGACGTCCCGGCGTACCGGCGTCATGGCTGCGCTCCAGCGCGCTGTGACCACAGCGACCGCAGACACCCGACGGCCCCCGGCCGGGACTGGCATCCCGATCGAGGGCCTGACCAACGAGGAAGAGACACACTTCCCGATGGATTCTCAAAACCTTAGCGCGCCCTCGTGCGCCCAGCCCCGTGTTCCGCGGGGTGTTACGCACGTCAATGTCCGCCATTCCACCCGGTACACGGTGGTCGGCAACCATCTCGCCCAGCACCGCGAGCTGACCCTCACGGCGATCGGGCTCGCCCTGCACATCCAGTCGCTGCCCGAGGGCGCCCGCGTGGACATCAAGTCGCTCGCCGCGCGTCTGCCCGAGGGAGAGGTGCGGATCGCTGCGGCCCTACGGGAGTTGGAGGCGCACGGCTATCTCTCCCGCAGGCGGGAGCGGCTGCCGAGCGGGCGGATCGTCACGCACACGGTGTCGTACAACCAGCCGCGCGGGCTCGTCGAGCCGGCGGTGCGGCCGCCTGCGTCCGGCCCCGTGCACGTGCCCGAACTCCCGCCCGGACCCAGACCGGTTCATGAGTCGGCCCCCGTCCAGGCTCCCCCTCCCGGCCCGGCGCCAGGACCAGCGCCCGCGCCCGGACCGGTTCATGAGTCAGCCCCCATCCAGGCTTCCCCTCCCAGCCCAGGGGCAGGACCAGCGCCCGCACCGAACTCCGCCGGCGTGAGCCCCGTGCCGCAGGCGCCCTCATCCGAGGCCCCGCCCACACCCCCATCCATGCCAGGACGGGCACCGGCACCGGCACGTCCTCTCCCCACCCCCGACACCGACAACCCGGACCGGGACCGCGCGGCCACCGCCCTCCTCGCGAGCCTGCACCGCGAGGACCCGCGCCTGCTGCTCGCGGAACGCGATGTGCACCGTCTCGCCCCGGCCGTCGCCGCCTGGCTGGAGCGCGGCGCCGCCCCCGAGGCCGTACGCCTCACCCTGACGGGCGGGCTACCCCGCGAGCGCGTGCACCGCCCGGCGTCCCTCCTGGCCCACCGCCTCACCGAACTGCTCCCACCGCGGCTGCCCACCATCGCCCCGCCTGTCGCGCGATCACACCCACAGCGCTCGCAGCCCCACCCGCTCCAGAACTGCGACGGCTGCGACCGCGCCTTCCGCGCACCCGATCCGGGCCGCTGCCGCGGCTGCCGATCCGATCTCTTGGGAGCCGCCTAGCATGAACGTGACGACCCTTGCCCCCGGGCAGAGACGACGAGGAGCGCACGCTATGAGCATCGCCCCTGACAACGCACGGCGGGACACCCACCATCTGTACCGGGCAATGCGCGAGTTCCTTGAGTCGATGGACGACACACTTCCGGGCAAATTCGAGATCACCAGGGAAGGGATCGTCCACGACATGATGGCGCCCGTCGGCCCGCATGAGCTGACCACTCTGCACCTCCGGAAGCGCCTGGAGAAGGTCATGCCGGAAGAACTGGTGGCTCACACCGGCACCCCTGACGTGGAGGCCGAACCCGAGGGCATCATGCGACACCCCGACATCATGGTCATCGCCATGGCGGACATGGACGTCCCGGGTTCCTTCGACGCACGCACGCTCATCGCCGCCATCGAGGTCGTGTCCCGCTCCAACCCCGACAACGACTGGGTCGGCAAGATGCGCGACTACCCACTCCTGGGCATCTCGGTCTACGCGGTCTTCGATCCGCGCACGGGCTCGGGCGCTGTGCTGTCCGACATCCATCAGACGCCGAGCGGCCCCCGGTACGCGACCCGCAAGGACTTCGTCTACGGCGAGGACGTCACCATCGCCGAGTGGACCATCTCGACCGCCGAGCTGCCCCGCTACGAAGAGAGAACGGCCGATGCCCCGACGCGTTGACGCCGCCCGCCACCGAGACCGCTCCGTGAAGGATGGCAGACGGCGACGAGCGTCGGCACAACGAAAGGGCCCGTACGACCGAAGTCGTACGGGCCCTCTCTGGAGCTCTGGAAGGAGCTACCAGGTCATGCGGTCAACAATTACTTGTTGATCTTGATGACCTGGCCGGCGCCCACGGTCCGGCCACCCTCACGGATGGCGAACTTCAGGCCCTCTTCCATGGCGACGGGCTGGATGAGCGTAACGGTCATCTCAGTGTTGTCGCCCGGCATGACCATCTCCGTGCCCTCGGGGAGGGTCACAACACCGGTCACGTCAGTCGTACGGAAGTAGAACTGGGGACGGTAGTTGTTGAAGAACGGCGTGTGACGGCCACCCTCGTCCTTGGACAGGATGTAGGCCTGGGCCTCGAACTCGGTGTGCGGCGTGACCGAACCCGGCTTGATGATGACCTGGCCGCGCTCGACGTCCTCGCGCTTGATGCCACGGAGGAGCAGACCGACGTTCTCACCGGCCTGGCCCTCGTCGAGCAGCTTGCGGAACATCTCGATGCCGGTGACCGTGGTCGTGGTCTTGTCCTGCTTGATGCCGATGATGTCAACGGTCTCGTTGACCTTCAGGACACCACGCTCGATACGGCCGGTGACGACCGTACCGCGACCGGTGATCGTGAAGACGTCCTCGACGGGCATGAGGAACGGCTTCTCGGTGTCACGCGGCGGGGTCGGGATCGCCTCGTCGACGGCGGCCATGAGGTCCAG
Organism: Streptomyces sp. NPDC091209; assembly: GCF_044757755.1. Lineage (NCBI taxonomy): Bacteria > Bacillati > Actinomycetota > Actinomycetes > Kitasatosporales > Streptomycetaceae > Streptomyces > Streptomyces sp. NPDC091209. The sequence goes on from NZ_JBIVVR010000020.1 coordinate 117,713, forward strand.
AACGGTCTGGCCCCACTCCTTGTCGCCCTCGAGCGCCTTGAGCGCCGAGACCTTGACGACCGGAAGGTCGTCGCCCGGGAACTCGTACTCGGAGAGGAGCTCACGGACCTCGAGCTCGACGAGCTCCAGGATCTCCTCGTCGTCCACCATGTCGGCCTTGTTCAGGGCGACGACGATGTACGGAACGCCGACCTGGCGGGCCAGGAGCACGTGCTCCTTGGTCTGCGGCATCGGGCCGTCGGTCGCGGCGACGACGAGGATGGCGCCGTCCATCTGCGCCGCACCCGTGATCATGTTCTTGATGTAGTCCGCGTGACCGGGGCAGTCGACGTGGGCGTAGTGGCGGCCCTCCGTCTGGTACTCGACGTGCGCGATCGAGATCGTGATACCGCGCTGGCGCTCCTCAGGAGCCTTGTCGATCTGGTCGAACGCCGAAGCCTGGTTCAGGTCCGGGTACGCGTCGTGCAGCACCTTGGTAATGGCGGCCGTGAGGGTCGTCTTACCGTGGTCGATGTGACCGATGGTGCCGATGTTGACGTGCGGCTTAGTCCGCTCGAACTTTGCCTTCGCCACTGGGGTCCTCCTGCGGAGTGGTTCTGGTACGCCTTACTCATCGGCGCCAGGTGATCTTTGCTGGGATGCCGCCCGCCGGGGTTTTCCCTCCCGGGTAAGCCCCGGCGGTCGGTGTCAAGCCTAAAGCGTGTAAACGGGGTGTGTTACTCGCCCTTGGCCTTCGCGATGATCTCCTCGGCGACGTTCCTGGGAACCTCGGCGTAGGAGTCGAACTGCATCGAGTAGCTTGCGCGACCCGACGTCTTGCTGCGGAGGTCTCCGACGTAGCCGAACATCTCCGAGAGGGGCACGAGGCCCTTCACGACGCGAGCGCCGCTGCGCTCCTCCATGGCCTGGATCTGGCCACGGCGGGAGTTGAGGTCGCCGATGACATCACCCATCGACTCCTCGGGCGTGGTGACCTCGACGGCCATCATCGGCTCGAGGAGCACGGGAGAGGCCTTGCGCGCGGCCTCCTTGAAGGCCTGCGAACCGGCGATCTTGAACGCGAGCTCGGAGGAGTCGACCTCGTGGTAGCCACCGTCGAGAAGAATGACGCGGACGCCCGTCATCTCGTAGCCGGCCAGGATGCCGAACTGCATGGCCTCCTGCGCACCGGCGTCCACCGACGGGATGTACTCCCGCGGGATACGGCCACCGGTGACCTTGTTCACGAACTCGTACGCCGGGCCATCGGTCTCGGTGATGGGCTCGATCGCGATCTGCACCTTGGCGAACTGACCGGTACCACCGGTCTGCTTCTTGTGGGTGTAGTCGTGACGCTCGACGGCCTTGCGGATCGTCTCGCGGTACGCGACCTGCGGCTTGCCGACGTTGGCTTCGACCCTGAACTCGCGCTTCATACGGTCGACCAGCACCTCGAGGTGCAGCTCGCCCATACCGCCGAGGATGGTCTGGCCCGTCTCCTCGTCCGAGTGAACGTGGAAGGAGGGGTCCTCCTCCGCGAGACGCTGGATGGCTACACCCAGCTTCTCCTGGTCACCCTTGGACTTGGGCTCGATGGCGACCTGAATGACCGGCGCCGGGAAGTCCATGGACTCCAGGATGACCGGGTTCTTGTCGTCGCACAGCGTCTCACCGGTCGTGGTCTGCTTCAGACCCATCACGGCGACGATGTCGCCGGCGCCCACCGCCTCGATCTCCTCACGCTTGTTCGCGTGCATGCGGTAGATCTTGCCGATGCGCTCCTTCTTGCCCTTGACGGAGTTCAGCACCGCGGTGCCAGTCTCCAGGCGGCCCGAGTAGACCCGGACGAAGGTGAGCTTGCCCAGGTGCGGGTCGCTCATGATCTTGAACGCGAGGGCGGAGAGCGGCTCGTCCTCCGACGGCTTGCGCTTGACGACCAGCTCCGGGTCCTTCACGTCGTGGCCCTCGATGGCCTCGACGTCAAGCGGAGTCGGCAGGTAGCGCACGACCGCGTCGAGCAGGGGCTGAACGCCCTTGTTCTTGAACGCGGTGCCGCAGAACACCGGGGTGACCGTGACATCGGTGGACTTGCCGGACGCGATGGTGACGCGACGGATCGCGGCGTACAGCTGCTCCTCGGTGGGCTCCTGGCCCTCCAGGAACAGCTCCATGATCTCGTCGTCGTGCTCCGCGACGGTCTCGACCAGCTGACCGCGGTACAGCTCAGCGGCCTCGACGTGCGTGGCCGGGATGTCGACGACGTCGTACATCTCGCCCTTGGCCGCCTCGGCGGACCACACGAGCGCCTTCATGCGGACCAGGTCCACAACGCCCTTGAAGTCCATCTCGGCACCGATCGGGAGCTGCATGATGATCGGGACAGCGCCGAGGCGGTCCTTGATCATGTCCACGCAGCGGTGGAACTCGGCGCCGGTACGGTCCAGCTTGTTCACGAAGCAGATGCGCGGCACGCCGTAACGGTCGGCCTGACGCCACACCGTCTCGGACTGCGGCTCGACACCGGCGACACCGTCGAACACCGTGACGGCACCGTCGAGGACGCGGAGCGAACGCTCCACCTCGACCGTGAAGTCGACGTGTCCCGGGGTGTCGATGATGTTGATCGTGTAGTCGTTGTCCTCAAGCGGCCAGTGACAGGTGGTGGCAGCAGAGGTGATCGTGATGCCACGCTCCTGCTCCTGCTCCATCCAGTCCATCGTGGCGGCGCCGTCGTGGACTTCACCGATCTTGTAGCTGACGCCGGTGTAGAAGAGGATCCGCTCTGTGGTGGTCGTCTTGCCCGCGTCGATGTGAGCCATGATCCCGATGTTGCGGACCCTGGCCAGGTCAAGTGAAGTGGTAGCCATAAGGCTTCAGTCTTCTCTCGGTCTCGATGTGGGTAACGACTACCAGCGGTAGTGCGCGAAGGCCTTGTTGGACTCGGCCATCTTGTGGGTGTCCTCACGCTTCTTCACAGCGGCACCAAGGCCGTTGGAGGCGTCGAGAAGCTCGTTGAGCAGACGCTCGGTCATGGTCTTCTCGCGACGGGCGCGGGAGTAACCGACGAGCCAGCGCAGCGCGAGCGTGTTGGCACGACCGGGCTTGACCTCGATCGGAACCTGGTACGTCGCACCACCGACACGGCGGGACTTGACTTCGAGCGTGGGCTTGATGTTCTCCAGCGCGCGCTTCAGCGTGATGACCGGGTCGTTGCCCGTCTTCTCACGCAGACCCTCCATGGCGCCGTAGACGATGCGCTCGGCGGTGGAGCGCTTGCCGTTGAGCAGCACCTTGTTGATGAGGGAGGTCACCAGAGGGGAACCGTAGACCGGGTCGATGATGACCGGGCGCTTCGGGGCGGGGCCCTTACGAGGCATTTTCTACTTCTCCTTCTTGGCGCCGTAGCGGCTGCGGGCCTGCTTGCGGTTCTTGACACCCTGGGTGTCGAGCGAGCCACGGATGATCTTGTAGCGAACACCCGGCAGGTCCTTCACACGGCCGCCGCGCACGAGCACGATGGAGTGCTCCTGCAGGTTGTGTCCCTCACCCGGAATGTAAGCCGTGACCTCGATCCCGCTGGTCAGACGCACACGCGCGACCTTACGCAGGGCCGAGTTCGGCTTCTTCGGGGTGGTCGTGAACACACGCGTGCAGACGCCACGACGCTGGGGCGAACCCTCGAGTGCGGGCGTCTTGTTCTTCTCGACCTTGTCCTGCCGGCCCTTCCGGACCAGCTGCTGGATCGTAGGCACTACTTCTCCGGTTTCTGTGTGCCGAATGGTGAAGCTAACCTGGAACGCCACCGACCCACGCGGTCGGGTGTGTCGAATACTGCAGACTCTCGCCGTAAGGCGAAAAGGGCGCAGATTGCGGTGGCCGCTTACGACTCTCCTTGCGGTCTGAAGGCACGCACGAGAGCCAGGGCACACCCCAGGCACAAGGTAGGAGCTTACCTACCTCACGGACGTCGGTCAAAACAAATGCCGTGGTGCCCGACACGCCGGACTTCTCCCGGTCCATTCTCGGGGCTCTTCACGTCCGGCGCAGCTTGTCACCGGTTCAGCGGTGACACCCGATTCCGAGGGCGCCGCACACGCAGGGTGAGTACGTTGACCGGTTGCCGCCCGTCGGTCACTGTGCGTCGGCCGAGGGGCCGGCCGGACGGCGGAGCCGGACCGTTCACCCCTGCGGGCCGCCGACGGGCCGATCCGGCAGCGGACGTCTCCGGGCCCGCGGAACGGGCAGGGACCCTCGGCCACCGGGGCCACCCCCGGAGCGCCGCAGACACCGCCTCAGCGGCCGTGTCCGGGCCAGTCTCACACCCAGGCCCGTCGGGCCCAGTCACGCCGGGCCTGCTGGCCACACCACACAGGGGCCGGCCTCCGTACGCCGAGGATCGATCCCCGTACGCCGGGCCCCTCACGCCGAAGGGCGGTCACCCCCGTCGGGGATGACCGCCCTTCGCACTACTGCCTACTGCCTACCGCTTACTGGTTGTACGGACCGTAGTCGTAGTCCTCCAGCGGGACGGCCTGGCCGGAGCCGGTGCCGAACGGCGAGTAGTCGATGTCGTCGTAGCCGACGGCCGAGTACATCGCGGCCTTGGCTTCCTCGGTCGGCTCGACCCGGATGTTGCGGTAGCGGGACAGACCCGTACCGGCCGGGATGAGCTTACCGATGATGACGTTCTCCTTGAGGCCGATCAGGGAGTCGGACTTGGCGTTGATCGCCGCGTCCGTCAGAACCCTGGTCGTCTCCTGGAAGGACGCCGCCGACAGCCACGACTCGGTCGCCAGCGAGGCCTTGGTGATACCCATCAGCTGCGGACGGCCGGAGGCCGGGTGGCCGCCTTCCTGGACCACACGACGGTTCTCGGTCTCGAACTTCGAACGCTCGACCAGCTCGCCGGGCAGCAGCTCCGCGTCGCCCGACTCGATGATCGTCACACGGCGCAGCATCTGCCGGATGATGATCTCGATGTGCTTGTCGTGGATCGACACACCCTGCGAGTTGTAGACCTTCTGGACCTCGCCGACCAGGTGGACCTGGACGGCACGCTGACCCAGGATGCGCAGCACGTCGTGCGGGTTGGTGGCACCCACGGTGAGCTTCTGGCCCACCTCGACGTGCTCGCCCTCGGCCACCAGGACCCGGGCACGCTTGGAGATCGGGAACGCCGTCTCCTCGCTGCCGTCGTCCGGGGTGACCACGAGCTTCTTGGTCTTCTCGGTCTCCTCGATCCGCACGCGGCCGGAGGCCTCGGAGATCGGGGCGACACCCTTCGGCGTACGAGCCTCGAAGAGCTCGACGACACGGGGCAGACCCTGGGTGATGTCGTCACCGGCCACACCACCGGTGTGGAAGGTACGCATCGTCAGCTGGGTACCGGGCTCACCGATGGACTGGGCGGCGATGATGCCGACCGCCTCACCGATGTCGACCAGCTTGCCGGTGGCCAGCGAGCGGCCGTAGCACATGGCGCAGGTGCCGACGGCGGACTCACAGGTCAGGACCGAACGGGTCTTGACCTCCTCGATGCCGTGCTTGACGAGCTCGTCGATGAGGACGTCGCCGAGGTCGGTGTTGGCCGGGGCCAGCACCTTGCCGTCGACGGTGATGTCCTCGGCCAGCGCACGTGCGTACACGCTGGTCTCGACGTTCTCCGTCTTGCGCAGCACGCCGTCCTCGCCGCGCTGGGCGATGGCCAGACGCAGACCACGGTCGGTGCCGCAGTCCTCCTCGCGGATGATGACGTCCTGCGAGACGTCGACCAGACGACGGGTGAGGTAACCCGAGTCGGCGGTACGCAGGGCGGTGTCGGCCAGACCCTTACGGGCACCGTGGGTGGAGATGAAGTACTCCAGCACGGACAGACCTTCACGGAAGGACGCCTTGATGGGACGCGGGATCGTCTCGTTCTTGGCGTTGGACACCAGACCACGCATACCGGCGATCTGACGCATCTGCATCATGTTGCCTCGGGCGCCCGAGTTCACCATCATCGAGACCGGGTTGGTCTTCGGGAAGTTCGCGTTCATCGCCTCGGCGACCTCGTTGGTCGCCTTGGTCCAGATCGCGATGAGCTCCTGCGTGCGCTCTTCCTTGGTGATCAGACCACGCTCGTACTGCTTCTGGACCTTCTCGTCCAGGTCCTCGTAGCCCTTGACGATCGCGCGCTTCGCATCCGGAACGACGATGTCGGAGATGGCCACGGTGACGCCGGAGCGGGTCGCCCAGAAGAAGCCGGCCGCCTTCAGGTTGTCGAGCGTCGCCGCCACGATGACCTTGGGGTAGCGCTCGGCGAGGTCGTTGACGATCTCGGAGAGCTGCTTCTTGCCGACCTCGTAGTCGACGAACGGGTAGTCCTCGGGCAGCAGCTCGTTGAAGAGCGCGCGGCCCAGGGTCGTCCGCAGGCGGAAGGTGTCACCCTGCTGCCACTCCGGGTCGCCCTCCTCCTGCGCCGGCGGGGTCCAGCCGCGCGGCGGGATGGTGCCCACCGGGAAGCGGATGTCCACGCGCGACTGGAGCGAGAGCTCCTTGGCGTCGAACGCCATGATCGCCTCGGCCACGGAAGCGAAGGAGCGGTCCTCGCCCTTCACGTTCCGCAGGTCGCCGTCGGTGGTCAGGAAGAACAGACCGAGGACCATGTCCTGGGTCGGCATCGTGACCGGGCGGCCGTCGGCCGGCTTGAGGATGTTGTTCGAGGACAGCATCAGGATGCGGGCCTCGGCCTGCGCCTCCGCGGAGAGCGGCAGGTGCACGGCCATCTGGTCACCGTCGAAGTCCGCGTTGAACGCGGTGCAGACGAGCGGGTGGATCTGGATGGCCTTGCCCTCGACCAGCTGCGGCTCGAAGGCCTGGATGCCGAGGCGGTGCAGCGTGGGCGCACGGTTCAGCAGAACCGGGTGCTCGGCGATGACCTCTTCGAGGACGTCGTACACGACCGTGCGGCCGCGCTCGACCATCCGCTTGGCGCTCTTGATGTTCTGCGCGTGGTTCAGGTCGACCAGGCGCTTCATCACGAACGGCTTGAAGAGCTCCAGCGCCATGGCCTTGGGCAGACCACACTGGTGCAGCTTCAGCTGCGGACCGACGACGATCACGGAACGCGCGGAGTAGTCCACACGCTTGCCGAGCAGGTTCTGACGGAATCGACCCTGCTTGCCCTTGAGCATGTCGGACAGCGACTTCAGCGGACGGTTGCCGGGGCCCGTGACCGGGCGCCCACGACGGCCGTTGTCGAAGAGCGCGTCGACGGCCTCCTGAAGCATGCGCTTCTCGTTGTTCACGATGATCTCGGGGGCACCGAGGTCAAGGAGTCGCTTCAGGCGGTTGTTGCGGTTGATCACACGGCGGTACAGGTCGTTCAGGTCGGAGGTCGCGAAGCGGCCACCGTCCAGCTGCACCATCGGGCGAAGGTCCGGCGGGATGACCGGGACGCAGTCGAGCACCATGCCCTTGGGGCTGTTGCTGGTCTGCAGGAACGCGGAGACGACCTTGAGGCGCTTGAGCGCGCGGGTCTTCTTCTGGCCCTTGCCGGTGCGGATGATCTCGCGGAGGCGCTCGGCCTCCTCGTCCAGGTCGAAGGACTCCAGGCGCTTCTGCAGCGCCGCGGCACCCATCGAACCGTCGAAGTACGTGCCGAAGCGGTCACGCAGCTCGCGGTAGAGGAGCTCGTCGCCCTCCAGGTCCTGGACCTTGAGGTTCTTGAAGCGGGTCCACACCTCGTCGAGACGGTCGATCTCGCGCTGCGCACGGTCGCGCAGCTGCTTCATCTCACGCTCGGCACCCTCGCGCACCTTGCGGCGCACGTCGGCCTTGGCACCCTCGGCCTCGAGCTCGGCCAGGTCGGTCTCGAGCTTCTTGGCGCGGGCCTCGAGGTCGGCGTCGCGGCGGTTCTCGACCTGCTGGCGCTCGACGGAGACGTGGGCCTCCAGCGAGGGCAGGTCGCGGGTGCGGCGCTCCTCGTCGACGTACGTGATCATGTACGCGGCGAAGTAGATGACCTTCTCGAGGTCCTTCGGGGCGAGGTCGAGCAGGTAGCCCAGACGCGACGGAACGCCCTTGAAGTACCAGATGTGGGTGACGGGAGCGGCCAGCTCGATGTGGCCCATCCGCTCACGACGCACCTTGGCGCGAGTGACCTCGACGCCGCAGCGCTCACAGATGATGCCCTTGAAGCGGACGCGCTTGTACTTACCGCAGTAGCACTCCCAGTCCCGGGTCGGACCGAAGATCTTCTCGCAGAAGAGTCCGTCCTTTTCGGGCTTGAGGGTGCGGTAGTTGATGGTCTCTGGCTTCTTGACCTCGCCGTGGCTCCACTGACGGATGTCGTCAGCGGTGGCCAGACCGATCCGGAGCTCATCGAAGAAGTTGACGTCGAGCACTATGCGTCAATCCCTCTCAGGGTTGTAAGTCTTAGGGGTCTGAAACGGGGGTCCTGGGGCCGGCGGGCCTTGATCACCTTTTCCACAGGTGGCCAAGGCCCGGCCGGACTCCCGTCAGACCTCTTCGACGCTGCTCGGCTCGCGCCGGGACAGGTCGATGCCGAGCTCCTCCGCCGCGCGGAAGACGTCCTCGTCGGTGTCGCGCATCTCGATGGACATGCCGTCCGAGGACAGCACCTCCACGTTGAGGCACAGGGACTGCATCTCCTTGATGAGCACCTTGAAGGACTCGGGGATGCCGGGCTCGGGGATGTTCTCGCCCTTGACGATGGCCTCGTAGACCTTCACGCGGCCGGTCACGTCGTCGGACTTGATCGTCAGCAGCTCCTGGAGGGCGTAAGCGGCGCCGTACGCCTCCAGCGCCCACACCTCCATCTCACCGAAGCGCTGGCCACCGAACTGAGCCTTACCACCCAGCGGCTGCTGGGTGATCATCGAGTACGGACCGGTCGAGCGGGCGTGCAGCTTGTCGTCGACCAGGTGGTGGAGCTTGAGGATGTACATGTACCCGATCGAGACCGGGTCCGGGAACGGCTCACCGGAGCGGCCGTCGAACAGCCTCGCCTTGCCGGACGGGAGGACCAGACGGTCGCCGTCACGGTTGGGCAGGGTGTGCTCGAAGAGACCCGCGAGCTCGTCCTCACGCGCACCGTCGAAGACGGGGGTGGCGACGTTGGTGCCCGGAGCGACCTGGTCGGCCCCGATGGCCTGCAGGCGCTGGGCCCAGTCCTCCCCGAGGCCGGAGACGTCCCAGCCGCGGCTGGCGAGCCAGCCGAGGTGGATCTCCAGGACCTGTCCCGGGTTCATTCGGGACGGGACACCCAGCGGGTTGAGGATGATGTCGACCGGGGTGCCGTCCTCCAGGAACGGCATGTCCTCGATCGGCAGGATCTTCGAGATGACACCCTTGTTGCCGTGACGGCCGGCGAGCTTGTCACCGTCCGTGATCTTGCGCTTCTGCGCCACGTAGACACGAACCAGCTGGTTCACGCCCGGCGGCAGCTCGTCGCCCTCTTCACGGTCGAAGACGCGGACGCCGATGACCTTGCCGATCTCGCCGTGCGGCACCTTCAGCGAGGTGTCACGGACCTCACGGGCCTTCTCACCGAAGATCGCGCGCAGCAGGCGCTCCTCCGGCGTCAGCTCGGTCTCGCCCTTGGGCGTGACCTTGCCGACGAGGATGTCGCCGGCGACGACCTCGGCACCGATACGGATGATGCCGCGCTCGTCGAGGTCGGCGAGGACCTCCTCGGAGACGTTCGGGATGTCCCGGGTGATCTCCTCCGGGCCGAGCTTGGTGTCACGGGCGTCGACCTCGTGCTCCTCGATGTGGATCGAGGAGAGGACGTCGTCCTGCACGAGGCGCTGCGACAGGATGATCGCGTCCTCGTAGTTGTGACCCTCCCACGGCATGAACGCCACGAGCAGGTTCTTGCCGAGCGCCATCTCGCCGTCCTCGGTCGCGGGACCGTCGGCCAGGACCTGGCCTTCGATCACGCGGGCGCCCTCGTCCACGACAACCTTCTGGTTGACGGAGGTGCCCTGGTTCGACCGGGAGAACTTGTGCAGGCGGTACGTGGTGTACGTGCCGTCGTCGTTGGCGGTGGTGATGTAGTCCGCGGAGACCTCCTGGACCACACCGTCCTTCTCCGACTTCAGGACGTCACCGGCGTCGACCGCGCAGCGGTACTCCATGCCGGTGCCGACCAGCGGCGCCTCGGACTTGATGAGCGGAACGGCCTGACGCATCATGTTCGCGCCCATGAGGGCACGGTTGGCGTCGTCGTGCTCCAGGAACGGGATCATCGCGGTCGCGACCGACACCATCTGGCGCGGGGAGACGTCCATGTAGTCGACGTCGTCACCGGGGACGTAGTCGACCTCTCCGCCACGACGGCGGACCAGGACGCGGGACTCCTCGAAGCGGAACTCCTCCGTCAGCGGCGCGTTGGCCTGCGCGATGACGAATCGGTCCTCTTCGTCGGCCGTCAGGTAGTCGACCTCGTCGGTGACGAAGCCGCCCGTGACCCTGCGGTACGGGGTCTCGACGAAACCGAACGCGTTGACCCGGCCGTAGGAGGCGAGCGAGCCGATCAGGCCGATGTTCGGGCCTTCGGGGGTCTCGATCGGGCACATGCGGCCGTAGTGCGACGGGTGCACGTCACGGACCTCGAAGCCGGCCCGCTCACGGGAGAGACCACCCGGGCCAAGAGCCGACAGACGGCGCTTGTGGGTGAGACCCGACAGCGGGTTGTTCTGGTCCATGAACTGCGACAGCTGGCTGGTGCCGAAGAACTCCTTGATGGAGGCGACGACCGGCCGGATGTTGATCAGGGTCTGCGGCGTGATCGCCTCGACGTCCTGAGTCGTCATGCGCTCGCGGACGACGCGCTCCATACGAGCCAGACCCGTGCGGACCTGGTTCTGGATGAGCTCGCCGACGTTGCGCAGACGACGGTTGCCGAAGTGGTCGATGTCGTCGGTCTCGACGACGATCGAGGTGCCGTTGTCACCAACGGTCTCGGTCTCACCGGCGTGCAGCTTCACCAGGTACTTGATCGACGAGATGATGTCCTCGACGGTCAGGATCCCGGCGTCGAGCGGGGCGTCGCCGCCCAGCTTCTTGTTGACCTTGTACCGGCCGACCTTGGCGAGGTCGTAGCGCTTCGGGTTGAAGTAGAGGTTCTCCAGAAGCGTCTGCGCGGCCTCACGGGTCGGCGGCTCGCCCGGACGCAGCTTGCGGTAGATGTCCAGCAGCGCGTCGTCCTGGCCCTGGGTGTGGTCCTTCTCCAGGGTGGCGCGCATGGACTCGTACTCGCCGAACTCCTCGAGGATCTGCTCGGTGGTCCAGCCGAGAGCCTTCAGGAGAACGGTGACGGACTGCTTGCGCTTGCGGTCGATGCGGACACCGACCATGTCGCGCTTGTCGATCTCCATCTCCAGCCAGGCACCCCGGGACGGGATGACCTTGGCCGAGAAGATGTCCTTGTCGGACGTCTTGTCGATGGAGGAGTCGAAGTAGACACCCGGCGAGCGGACCAGCTGCGACACGACGACACGCTCGGTGCCGTTGATGACGAAGGTGCCCTTGTTGGTCATGAGCGGGAAGTCGCCCATGAAGACCGTCTGGGACTTGATCTCGCCGGTCTCGTTGTTGGTGAACTCGGCGGTGACGAAGAGCGGGGCCGCGTACGTGAAGTCGCGGTCCTTGCACTCGTCGATGGAGTTCTTCGGGGGCTCGAAGCGGTGGTCGCGGAACGTCAGGGACATCGACCCGCTGAAGTCCTCGATCGGGGAGATCTCCTCGAAGATCTCCTCCAGACCGGACTTGGTGGGGACGTCCTGTCCGCTGTCCAGAGCCGCCTCGACACGAGCCTTCCACGCGTCGTTGCCGAGCAGCCAGTCGAAGCTCTCGGTTTGCAGCGCAAGAAGGTTCGGAACCTCGAGGGGCTCCTTGATCTTTGCAAAGGAGATGCGCAGCGGGGCGGTGCTGGCGCCGTTGTTCGTATTCGCGGTCGAGGCAGTGCGCGAGGCGGCCAAGAGGGGGTCCTTCCGAGGGCTCGGACTCACTACGCGCGTACCGGTCCCATGTCGGACAAAGCGTCGGGCCGTTCCCGATCCGGCCGGATAAGGCCAGGTCAGGGATAGTCCAACCGTCGTTGCTCACACACGGGTATGCCCCTGGTGACGGGCAGGAGGCAGCTAACAGGCAGCGCAAAGGGTCAGTGTAGCCACTAGGCCCACTGATGTCCAGTCCCGGTTTCGGGAGACCTTCATTGTTGTCAACACCTGCGGCAAGCCACGCCCTCAATGCACATCGATACTGCCCTCTTCGTCAGCGATCCATGCCTCGGATACGGATCGTTGTGACGACGCGTCCTGAGAATTGCGCGCTGCGTGCCGTTCGTCAAGGCCCCCCAAGCCCCGAGCAAGTGCCGCGATCGTCACGTGCGGCTCGTCTTGCAACCCGCCCCTCTGCCTGTCACAGGGTGGCCGGGGGCACAACGAAGATCACCATACTCGTCGCGACCTGCAGCGCAAGGCTGCCGCTTCGGGGACCCCCTGGAACGCCGAAGAGCGACCACCCAGTTGGGTGATCGCTCTTCGGTGCGTCAGCGTTACAGCGCTTCTCGAGCGGCTGTCACAGCTTCACAGGAGTCCTCGGGGGACTCGTCGAGTTACTTGACCTCGACGGAGGCGCCAGCGGCCTTGAGGGACTCGGCAGCCTTCTCGGCGGCCTCCTTGGCGACCTTCTCGAGAACCGGCTTCGGAGCGCCGTCGACGAGGTCCTTGGCCTCCTTCAGACCCAGCGAGGTGAGCTCACGCACGACCTTGATGACCTGGATCTTCTTCTCGCCGGCACCCGTGAGGATGACGTCGAACTCGTCCTGCTCCTCGACGGCCTCAGCGGCGGCGGCGGGGCCGACCGGGGCAGCGGCAACCGCGGCGGCGGCGGTGACGTCGAACTTCTCCTCGAAGGCCTTCACGAACTCGGAGAGCTCGATGAGGGTGAGGTTCTCGAACTGCTCGAGCAGCTCTTCCTGGGACAGCTTCGCCATGATGGCGTCCTTCCACTAATTCGGCAGGTGCCGGATGTACTGGTGAGGCGGGCGTACGTTCGGCCCGCTACGACCGTCGCCTCAGGCGGCGGTCAATGCGCGAGCCGAATTACTCGGCACCGCCCTGCTCGGCCTGCTTGACACGAAGCGCCTCCGCGGTGCGGACGAACTTCGAGGGGAGCGCCTGGAAGAGGCGAGCAGTCTGCGTCTGCTTGCCCTTGAAGGCACCCGCCAGCTTGGCGAGCAGAACCTCGCGGGACTCGAGGTCCGCAAGCTTCTTGATCTCGTCGGCGGACAGCGCCTTGCCGTCAAGGACACCGCCCTTGATGACGAGGTTCGGGTTGTCCTTGGCGAAGTCACGAAGACCCTTCGCAGACGTCACCGGGTCACCGGTGATGAAGGCGACCGCCGTCGGACCGTTGAACAGGTCGTCGAGCGAAGAGATCCCGGCCTCGTTGGCCGCAATCTTGGTCAGCGTGTTCTTCACCACGGCGTACTGGGCGTCTTCACCGAGCGAACGACGCAGCGTCTTGAGCTGCGCCACGGTGAGACCCCGGTACTCGGTCAGCACGGCGGCGTTCGAGCTGCGGAACTGGTCCGCGAGCTCGGCTACCGCGGCAGCCTTGTCGGGCCTTGCCATAGAGCGTCGGCCTCCTTCCGGGTGATGAGGACCGCTCAGAAGGACTGACAAAACGAAACGCCCCGGCGCAGGCGCACGGGGCGTAGCTCTACCGGATTCCTCCGCACGCTGGGCGTGCGAACTCCGGGAACACATCCACGAATCACCTACGCGGGTCGTCCGCAGTTTCAGCGGATCCTTCGGTCACCACGCCCTCTTGCGAGCACGAGGCAACGACCAGCGGTCTTTGGCTTCTCGAGGAGAGTACGTGAAGGGGACGTCGCCAAGCAAATCCGCCCGGAGGGGTCAGCCCAGCCGCCCGGAGGGGTCAGCCCTGCCGGGCGCCCTTCATCATCTCGGCGAGGTCGACGGTGTCCTTGGCGGGCGGGGCCGTCACCGTCACCGGCTTGTCGAAGTCGAGGAAGGTGACGGTCATGTCGAGCGGTCCCTTGTCGGCGGTCCCGCGCATACGGAACTGCTTGGTGTGATCGGTGCCGTCGACCCACATGTCCATCGTGAGCGCGTCGACGCCCATCTTCGTGTACTGGTCGAGGCTCTTCTGCCGCGCCTCGCGGGTGGTCTTGTCCTCGCTCCTGAGGGACTTGCGGAACTCGTCGAGGGTGACCTTCCCCTTGTAGTGCGTGGTCCGCACTCCGTCGACGGTCTCGGTCCCGACCTTCTTCACGTCCTTCGCGCCGGTGAGGAAGGTCGACTCGGTGGCCGGGTTCTTGTCGGCCGCTCCACCGCCCAGCCGGCCGGCGTTCAGCTCCTTGTCGGCGCCCAGCGCGGACATGTCGAACTTGATCCAGTGCTTGCCGTCCATGTCCTTGGCGGCCTGGGCGCCCCCGCCGATGTACATCGCCTTGCCCACCAGCCGGATCTCGACGGGGCCGTCGGCGGCCTGGTCCTCGACGGTCATCTTCATGCTCATGGCCAGCGGCTTCATGCTCATCGCCGCCTCCGCGCTGACCTTGCCCTGCTCAGGGACCTGGCCGGTCATCCGGTAGCGCAGAGAGGTGATGCCTTCGGTCTTCTTCGCCGCCTTCGCCACGGCCGCGGCGGGGGTGAGCGCGGGCGACTCCTCCGCGGCGCCCTTGGCGCAGCCCACCGCGCCCCCGCCGAGCACCAGCGCCGCGAGTGCCGCGCCGGCCGCCCGGTGCCGTACCGAGCCGTTCACAGGAAGCCTCAAGATTCCCCCCAGGGAACAGATGAGTGATTCACAGCTTCGACGCGAGCGTATCCAGAAGGGCTCAAGCGATCACCCGATTTTCCCCGGGGTCGAGAGAGGGAACGGCGGGGCGAGAGCGGGGGCGAGGACGGGTGTGAGGACGGGGGCAGGGGCCGGCGTCAGGAGCCGGAGCTCGTGCCGGATCCTGTCGACGTACCGCCGCTGCCGGGTGTCCCACCCTGCCGCTTCAGGAGGTCCTTGAAGTCCGCGGTGTCACCGGCCGGGGGCGCCGCGGCGGAGACCTTCACTCCGTAGTCGCTGTAGTACGTCGTGGAGGACATCGTGCCGCTCGACATCGCGGCCTTGGAGACCGCCTTGACGACCAGGTCCTTGCCGTCGACCCAGATGTCGACGGCCTCCGTCGTGATGCCGGCCTGGGTGAACTGCTTCTTCATGTCGGCGAGTTGAGCCGCGGTGAGACGGGAGCTCCTGGCCGCGAAGTCCGCGACGTTCACCGTGCCCGCGTAGTGCGTGGTCTTCTCGCCGCGGACCGTCTCGTCGCCGACCTTCTTGACGTCGCCCGACGCCAGCAGGACCTTCACCGTCTGGTTCGGTGAATTGTTCTGCGCCTGGTCCTTCAGGAGCGCGCCGGAACCGCCGCCGAACTTCGCCAGGTCGTCGTACCCGTACCTGATCCAGTGCCTGCCGCCCGTCTGCTGGGCGAACAGGTCGCCCATCTTCGCGTAATAGGCGTCGGACAGATAGCGGGCCTCCATGGAGGCGCTGCCCATCTTGCGCATCGTCTCGGCCATCGTGCCGCCGGTGTACGTGATGGTCATGTCGCCGGTGAGGCCGTTGCCCCAGCCCATGACGCCGTCCGACTTCATGGACATCACCGAGCCCATGGTGATCGTGGACTCGACCTTGGCGGAGTCCGCGCCGTCGGTGGACTTCTCCGCGGAGCGCAGGGCCGCGATGGGACTGACCAGTGTGGTGCCCTTGTGCCCGGCCTTGTCGTCCTTGCCCGAACTCCCTGCGGAATTCGAGGAGTTGCAGGCCGTCACCCCCGCCAGAGCGGCCGCCAGCGTGATCGAGAGAGTCGCGCGGCGCACCATGGTGCTGTTCATTCGTCCCACCCCTATGCGAATTGTGTGGACGGCACGCTAGCGCGGCCCACTGACACACGTATCCGAATTCCTTCCGGGGCGATCACCCCGGAAAGGCCTCCGGACATGAGGACGGGCCCCGCACCTCGAAAGGTTGCGGGGCCCGTTCAGAAACGCGTGCGCGACGCGGTCACCGGGGTGAGCGGGAGGCTCAGACGGCGGCCGGGTCCTCCTCGACGAGGAGGTTGCGGGTGCGGTTCGAGTCGACGGGAACGCCGGGGCCGATCGTGGTGCTGATCGCGGCCTTCTTGATGTAGCGACCCTTGGCGGCCGACGGCTTCAGACGAAGGATCTCGTCGAGGGCCGCACCGTAGTTCTCCACCAGCTTGGTGTCGTCGAAGGACACCTTGCCGATGATGAAGTGCAGGTTCGAGTGCTTGTCGACGCGGAACTCGATCTTGCCACCCTTGATCTCGGTGACAGCCTTGGCGACGTCCGGGGTCACGGTGCCGGTCTTGGGGTTCGGCATGAGACCACGGGGACCGAGCACGCGGCCGAGGCGGCCGACCTTGCCCATGAGGTCCGGGGTGGCGACGACGGCGTCGAAGTCCAGACGGCCCTTCGCCACCTCGTCGATGAGCTCGTCGGAGCCGACGATGTCGGCGCCCGCGGCGGTCGCGGCCTCGGCACGGTCACCGGTCGCGAAGACCAGGACCCGGGCGGTCTTACCGGTGCCGTGCGGGAGGTTCACGGTGCCACGGACCATCTGGTCGGCCTTGCGCGGGTCGACACCCAGGCGGAAGGCGACCTCGACGGTGCCGTCGAACTTGCTCGTGGAGGTCTCCTTGGCGAGACGGACGGCCTCGAGCGGGGCGTAGAGCTTCTCCCGGTCGACCTTGGCGTCCGCAGCGCGGAGAGACTTGCTGCGCTTGCTCACTACTGCTCCTGATGTGTTCTGAGGAGTCGTGGTACGGGCCGAGCAGGCCCTGCCACGTGCGGCCGGAGCCGCATGGTTCCTACGAAGGTGGGTGTCAGCCCTCGACCGTGATGCCCATGGAACGGGCGGTGCCGGCGATGATCTTCGCGGCGGCGTCCAGGTCGTTGGCGTTGAGGTCGGGCATCTTGGTCGTGGCGATCTCGCGGACCTGCGCCTGGGTGATCTTGGCGACCTTGGTCTTGTGCGGCTCGCCGGAGCCCTTCTCGACACCCGCGGCCTTGAGGATCATCTTCGCGGCCGGCGGAGTCTTGGTCACGAAGGTGAAGGAGCGGTCTTCGTAGACCGTGATCTCCACCGGGATGACCCAGCCACGCTGCGACTCGGTCGCCGCGTTGTAGGCCTTGCAGAACTCCATGATGTTGACGCCGTGCTGACCGAGCGCGGGGCCGACCGGCGGGGCCGGGTTCGCCGCACCGGCGTTGATCTGGAGCTTGATAAGCCCCGTGACCTTCTTCTTCTTGGGAGGCATTCCGGGTCCTCTTTCGTTTTCGCCTTCCTACGTCCGAGTCGCCCCGGACGGCTGCCTTCAACCGAGGTGATGATCCGGATGGAGGCATACCGCACAACGATAACGGGTATCTGTGCGCGGCTAAAAACCGAGCAGGTCAGACAGGCTGTGACAGCCCGTCTGACCTGTTCGGAAGACGTACGTCCAGAAGGTGCTAGTTCTTCTGGATCTGGTCGAAGGAAAGCTCGACCGGGGTCTCGCGGCCGAAGATCTCGACGAGGCCCTTGACCTTCTTCGAGTCGGCGTTGATCTCGTTGATCGTGGCCTGCAGCGTGGCGAAGGGGCCGTCGGTGACGGTGACCGAGTCGCCGACCTCGAAGTCCAGCACCTGGACCTCGACCTTACGCTGCGGAGCGGGCCTGCCCTCGGCCTCGGCGGCCTCGCGGGCGGCCTTCTCCTCGGCCTCCGGGGCGAGCATCTTGACGATCTCGTCCAGGGTCAGCGGGTACGGGTCGTAGGCGTTGCCCACGAAGCCGGTGACGCCGGGCGTGTTGCGGACGACACCCCAGGACTCGTTCGTCAGGTCCATGCGGACCAGGACGTAGCCCGGGAGCTTGTTCTGCTTGATCGTCTTGCGCTCGCCGTTCTTGATCTGCGCGACCTCTTCCTGCGGCACCTCGGCCTGGAAGATGAAGTCCTCGACGTTCAGCGAAACGGCACGCTGCTCGAGGTTGGTCTTCACGCGGTTCTCGTAACCGGCGTACGTGTGGATGACGTACCACTCGCCGGGGAGCAGACGCAGTTCCTCGCGCAGGGCGGTCACGGGGTCGACGGGCTCGGCCTCTACTTCGGCCTCGGCCTCATCGGCGTCGTCGGCCTCATCGGCGTCGTCGGCCTCATCGGCGTCGTCGGCCTCATCGGCGTCGTCGGCGAGCGCCTCGGCGGGCACGTCCTCGTCCTCGACGTCCTCACCGGACTCGTCCTCGACGTGCAGGGCCGCGTCCTCGGCGGGCTCGCCGGCGGCGGCATCGGCAGCCTCGAACTCGTCCACGACGTCCGCTCCCTCGACGATCTCGAGCTCGTCGTCAACGGACTCGACCGACTCGGTGGCGTCGTTCAGGTTCGGGTCAGACACGGTGGCTGCTTCTTCCTGGATACATGGGGGTGGAACACGCGAAAGGGGCGCCGGTGACGGCGCCCTTCGCTGTCGGCTCAGCCGAAGACGTACTTGGCGGCGTGGTTGAGCCCAAAGTCGATCAGGGTCACCAAGCCCATCATGATGACGACGAACACAATCACCACTGTGGTGTATGTCGTCAGCTGATGGCGAGTCGGCCAGACGACCTTGCGGAGCTCCGCGATGATCTGGCGGTAGAAAGTGGCAAGGCGCTTCAGCGGGCCCTTCTTGGCACGCTTACCGCCCTTGCGGGCCTTCTTTTTGGACTCCGGCGCCTCGGCATCAGGCATGTCGATGGAGCCCACGGCGTCCGTCACTCGTCCTCACCTGATTCCCGGGTCGTGACCGTGCCGCGCCCGGTATGAGCCGCACGGCGGTGCATTGCAGTACGTACACGCGCACACATCCTGGCGAAAGGTGTGTGTAGCAGGGCCGGAGGGACTTGAACCCCCAACCGCTGGTTTTGGAGACCAGTGCTCTACCAATTGAGCTACGACCCTTTGATTTCCCCCAACGTACCGCATCCGACCGGGTGCTCGGTGTGCACCGGTTGAGTACGGCCGGTGAAGGCCAACGAGGTGAGAGTGTACGTGGTCCGGAGCCGGTCGTCGAACAGAAAGTGTCCGTACGGGCTTCCTCCGCTGAAGATCGACTGGTGGGGCGCGCGGATCCGGACGGATGTTCTGCCGTTGTTCAGTCTGTGAAACCCGCGTGCCGGGGGCGTTTCCGGTCTGAAACGATGGGTCCCATGAGCCCTGCAACCCCTCCCACCGAGCGCCGGGTCTCCGCCCGAGTCGGCGCGATCTCCGAGTCCGCCACCCTCGCCGTGGACGCCAAGGCCAAGGCACTCAAGGCCGCCGGACGTCCGGTGATCGGTTTCGGCGCCGGTGAGCCCGACTTCCCGACCCCGGACTACATCGTCCAGGCCGCCATCGAGGCCTGCTCGAACCCCAAGTACCACCGCTACACGCCGGCCGGCGGGCTCCCCGAGCTGAAGGCCGCGATCGCCGCGAAGACCCTGCGCGACTCCGGCTACGAGGTGGAGGCCGCCCAGGTCCTCGTCACCAACGGCGGCAAGCAGGCCATCTACGAGGCCTTCGCCGCGATCCTGGACCCGGGCGACGAGGTCATCGTCCCGGCGCCTTACTGGACGACCTACCCGGAGTCCATCCGTCTCGCCGGCGGTGTCCCGGTGGACGTCGTCGCGGACGAGACCACCGGCTACCGCGTCTCGGTCGAGCAGCTGGAGGCGGCCCGCACCGAGAACACCAAGGTGCTGCTCTTCGTCTCCCCGTCCAACCCGACGGGCGCGGTCTACACCCGCGAGCAGATCGAGGAGATCGGCCGCTGGGCCGCCGAGAAGGGCCTGTGGGTCCTGACCGACGAGATCTACGAGCACCTGGTCTACGGGGACGCGGAATTCCACTCGCTGCCCGTGGTGGTGCCCGAACTGCGCGACAAGTGCATCGTCGTCAACGGCGTCGCCAAGACGTACGCGATGACCGGCTGGCGCGTGGGCTGGGTCATCGGCCCGAAGGACGTGATCAAGGCCGCGACCAACCTCCAGTCGCACGCCACCTCGAACGTCTCGAACGTGGCCCAGGTCGCGGCGCTCGCCGCCGTCTCCGGCGACCTCACGGCCGTCGCGAAGATGCGCGAGGCCTTCGACCGCCGCCGCAAGACCATCGTGCGCATGCTGAACGAGATCGACGGCGTGGTCTGCCCCGAGCCCGAGGGCGCCTTCTACGCGTACCCCTCGGTGAAGGGACTCCTCGGCAAGGAGATCCGCGGCAAGCGCCCCGCCGACACGGTCGAGCTGGCCGCGCTGATCCTGGAGGAGTCCGAGGTCGCGGTCGTCCCGGGCGAGGCCTTCGGCACGCCGGGCTACCTGCGCCTGTCGTACGCCCTCGGTGACGAGGACCTGGTCGAGGGCGTCAGCCGGATCCAGCAGTTGCTGTCCGAGGCGAAGGACTGACCTCCTTCGTCCTTTCGTGCCCTTCGGGGCACCGGTGACGTCATCGCGCTCCACGCGCGCGTGCCGGGGCCGGTCACTCTCAGGAGTGGCCGGCCCCCGTTCGTTCGTTCGAGCAGGCCTCCGATCAGCGAAAGCGCTACCGGCACGACACACACGTACGGCAGGATCTTCGGATGGAGCGCGTACGTGATGTGAGTGAACTGCCGAAGGCCCATCTGCACCTGCACTTCACCGGTTCGATGCGGCACACCACGCTGCTGGAACTGGCCGACAAATACGGCGTACGGCTGCCGGACGCGCTGACCAGCGGCGAACCGCCGAAACTGCGGGCGACCGACGAGCGCGGCTGGTTCCGCTTCCAGCGCCTGTACGACGCCGCGCGGTCCTGCCTGAGAGAGCCCGAGGACATCCAGCGCTTGGTGCGCGAGGCCGCCGAGGAGGACCTGAAGGACGGCTCCGGGTGGCTGGAGATCCAGGTCGACCCGACGTCGTACGCCCCGCGCCTAGGCGGTCTGATCGCGGCCCTGGAGGTCATCCTCGACGCGGTCGACTCGGCCGTACGGGAGACCGGACTCGGCATGCGCGTCCTGGTGGCGGCCAACCGGATGAAGCACCCCTTGGACGCCCGCACGCTGGCCCGGCTCGCCGTGCGGTACGCGGACCGGGGGATCGTCGGTTTCGGGCTCTCCAACGACGAGCGGCGGGGCATGGCGCGGGACTTCGACCGGGCCTTCGCCATCGCCCGTGAGGGCGGCCTGCTGTCCGCGCCGCACGGCGGCGAACTGACCGGGCCCGCCTCGGTCCGCGACTGCCTGGACGACCTGCACGCTTCACGGATCGGCCACGGGGTACGGGCCGCCGAGGACCCGCGGCTGCTGAAGCGCCTCGCGGACCGCGGGGTGACCTGTGAGGTCTGTCCCGCCTCGAACGTCGCCCTGGGCGTCTACGAGAAGCACGCCGATGTCCCCCTGCGAACTCTGTTCGAAGCCGGTGTGCCGATGGCCCTCGGCGCCGACGACCCGCTGCTCTTCGGATCACGGCTCGCCGCCCAGTACGAGATCGCCCGCCGGTACCACGCCTTCACGGACCAGGAACTGGCCGAGCTGGCGCGCCAGTCCATCCGCGCCTCGGCGGCACCGGAGGACGTCCGCGCGAAGCTGCTGGCCGGTGTCGACGACTGGCTGACCGCCTAGGACCTGTCGGGTCTCAGGCCTCCGCGGACCCCGCGGGCCCCGCCGTGTTCCTGGGCTCGATCCCGGCGAGAAGGGTCCGGGCGAGCGCCGGGGCGAAGGTGTCGAGGGGCGGGGGCGCGCCCTCCTGGGTGGCGTCGTAGGCGAACGCCCGCTGTGCGCAGGCGCCGAGGAGGAGGGACGCGGCCGCGTAGGTGTCGGTGTCCGGCTGGACGCGCCCCGCCCGCTGCTCCGCCCGCAGATACGCGGCGACGCCCCGGATGGGCACGTGCGGGCCCGCGCCCATGGCCCGCATGGCGTCGTCGTGGCGGCGCTTGAGCTGTGTCTCCGCGTACAAGGAGGCGGCGATCGGGAAACTCTGTTCATAGAAGAGGGCCGCCTGGCGGGCGATCTCGGTGAGGTTCTCCTCCAGGGAATGCTCCCCCGGCTCGGCCGTCAGCCGCTCCAGGAGGGGGCCCAGCCGCGGCAGCCGCTCCTGAAGGACCCTGATGAACAGCTCTTCCTTGCTCGCGAAGTACTTGTAGAGCGCGGCCTCGGAGCAGCCGGCCGCCCTGGCGATCTCCTTGGTGGTGGCGCGCGAGATGCCGAGGGTGAGCATGAGCTCGTGCGCCGCGTCGAGGATGCGGATCCTGGCCGGCTTCGACGGCAGGGGCTCCGTGGCGGATTTCTGCTGCATGCGGCCCAAGGATTCCATGACACGTCCTCACGGGGTTGACGGGTGGGTGAGTACTTACTCACTCTAGAAGAAGCACGGGTGAGTGAACACTCACCCACCCATCTCCACCTCATGCGGAGCAGGTCATGAAACTCACCGTTTTCGGTGCCACCGGAGGCATCGGCCAGGAGATCGTCCGCCAGGCCTTGGGCGCGGGCCACCAGGTCACGGCCGTCGTACGGGATCCCGCGCGGCTGACCGTCACGGGCGCGGGTCTGGAGGTGTTCCGCGCGGATCTCACCGACCCGGGATCGCTGCGCCCCGCCGTCGCGGGCCGGGACGCGGTCCTGTCCGGTCTCGGCGCGCGCAGCCGCAAGGACGCCGGGGTCGCGGCCCGGCTCACCCCTACGGTGCTGGGCGCCATGGAGGCGGAGCAGGTGCGGCGCCTGATCGTCGTCAGCGCGAGTCCGGTCGGCCCCGGCGCCGCGAACGACACACGCGTCGACCGCGCGATGCGGAGTCTGATCTCCAGCATCCTGAAGGACGTCTACGCCGACCTGCGGGAGATGGAGGGCGAACTGGCGGCCAGTTCGACGGACTGGACCGCCGTCCGTCCGCCCCGGCTCCAGAACAAGCCGCTGACCGGCTCGTACCGCACGGTGGTGGGCGGCTTCCCGCCCAAGGGCCGTTTCATCGCGCGCGCGGACGTGGCCCACGCGATGCTGGCGATGATCGACGACCCGGGGACCGTGAAGCAGGGCGTGGGCGTCGCCTACTAGGGCGTGCCTTCAGCGACTTCTGGCCCTAGAGGCCTGCGTTCACCGTCACCGGCTCGTTGACGAGGGTGATCCCGAAGGCGTCGTGGACACCGGCGACGACCTCCCGGGCCAGCGCGAGGAGGTCCTCGGTGGTGGCCCCGCCCCGGTTCGTCAGGGCCAGCGTGTGCTTGGTGGAGATGCGGGCGGGCCCGGTTCCGTAACCCTTGGTGAAGCCCGACTTGTCGATCAGCCAGGCCGCGGAGGTCTTGGTGTGGCCCTCACCGGCCGCGTACGCCGGCGGTACGGCGTCCGCGCCGAGCCGCGCCTTCACGCGCGCGTGGAACGCGGCGAACGCCTCGTCCGTGAGGATCGGGTTGGTGAAGAACGACCCGGCGGACCAGGTGTCGTGGTCCTCGGGGTCGAGCACCATGCCTTTACCGGCACGCAGCTTCAGGACGGTCTCGCGGGCGGCACCGAGGGGCACACGGTCCCCGGGCTCCACGCCGAGCGCACGAGCCGTCTCGGCGTACTTGACCGGCGCCGACAGCCCCCGCGCGTCCTCCAGCTCGAAGCGCACGCGCAGCACCACATGGCGCTCGGGGTCGGCCTTGAAGCGGCTGTGGCGGTACGAGAAGGCGCACGCGGCGTCGGTCAGGGTGACCGTCTCGCGCGTCTTACGGTCGTAGGCGATCACTTCGGTGATCGTCGACGACACTTCCTGGCCGTACGCGCCCACGTTCTGGATCGGCGTCGCACCGGCCGAGCCGGGGATACCGGCGAGGCACTCGATCCCGGCGAGCCCGGCCTCGACGGTGCGGGCGACCGCGTCGGTCCACACCTCACCGGCGGCCAGCTCCAGCCTCGTACCGTCGAGCGAGAAGCCCTTCGTGGCGATGCGCAGGGCCGTCCCGGCGAAGCCCTTGTCACCGATGACCAGGTTCGATCCGCCGCCGATGAGCAGCAGCGGCGTGCCGGCGTCGTCGGCCTCGCGCACGGCGGCGATCACCTCGGCGTCGGTCGTGGCGGTGATCAGCCGGGCGGCCGGGCCGCCGAGCCGGAAGGTGGTCAGCGGGGCGAGCGGGGCATCGTGGAGTTCCTGCACGGGCCCAAGACTACGAGAAGGGGCGGGGGCGCCCGGCCACCGGTGCCGCGGACGTGCGGAACGGCCCCGCCGGTAGGGCGGGGTCGTTCGCGTCCGGGCGCTCGACCGAAGCGACTCTCCTGGGGGTTCGATCAGGCGATCAGGTGATTCCGGGGGGCGGCCGAAGAGCCGGGAGCTCCGTTCCGCGCGTCAGCGGGAGGCGGTTTCGAGGGACACGGCTTCGACGGAGGCTGTCGCAGGCCGGTCGGCTTCGATCGGGTCGGCCTCGAAGGACCGGGTTTCGCGCGAGTCCCCCACCGGCGCGTCGCCTCCGACGGCGTGCGCCGGGGCGTTCGCGGTCCCGGTGCGAGCCGCTCGCCGGGCGGTCGGGATGAACAGGGCCGCGACACCCGCGAGGGCGACGACCGAGGCGCCGACCACGAGCGCGGGCCGCAGTCCGTCGATGAAGGTCTGGGCGGTCGCGTAGCCGCCCTGCGCCGAGAAGATCGAGGACATCACCGCGATCCCGAGCGCGCCGCCCACCTCGCGCAGCGCGTTGTTGGCGCCGGAGGCGATGCCCTGCTCCTGCGGCCGGACGCTGGACATGACCAGGTTGGAGGCCGGGGCGAAGTACAGGGACATTCCGATACCGCTGATGATCAGCGCGGGAAGCTGGGAGGCGTACGAGGCGTCGGCGGCGACCACGGAGGCGTAGTAGGCGAGCCCGGCGGACTGCAGGAAGAGCCCGGCGGCCACGACGGGGCGCCCGCCGACGCGGTCGGACATATAGCCTGCGATCGGCGCGACGAGCATCGGCATACCGGTCCAGGGGAGCATCCGCAGCCCCGCCTCGGTCGGCGAATAGCCGAGCACGCCCTGCATGTACTGGCTGAGCAGGAAGATCGAGCCGAACATCCCGAGGAACATCAGCAGGCTGGCCGCGTTGATCCCGGCGAAGGCACGGGAGCGGAAGAGCCGCATCGGAAGCATCGGGTGCTCAGCCCGGGTGCCGTGGATGACGAAGCCGGTGAGCAGCGCGACACCCGCGAACAGGCCGGTCAGGACGAACGGGCTGGTCCAGCCGTCGGCGGGCCCGCGGACCAGGCCGTAGACGATCCCGAAGAGACCGCCGCTGGCGAGCAGGGTGCCCGGGAAGTCGAGCCGGGTACCGGCGCCGAACGACTCGGACAGCCGCAGCCGGGCGAGCGGGAGCACGGCGAGGCCCAGCGGAACGTTCAGCCAGAAGATCCAGTGCCAGGAGACGTGTTCGGTGAGGCTGCCGCCGATGAGGGGACCGGAGGCGACCGCGAGTCCGTTGACGGCGCCCCATATCCCGTACGCCATCCCGCGCTTGGCTGCCGGAACCGCGGCCGTCAGCAGGGTCAGTGTCAGCGGCATCATGATCGCCGCGCCGACGCCCTGG
Organism: Streptomyces sp. NPDC091209; assembly: GCF_044757755.1. Taxonomy (NCBI): domain Bacteria; kingdom Bacillati; phylum Actinomycetota; class Actinomycetes; order Kitasatosporales; family Streptomycetaceae; genus Streptomyces; species Streptomyces sp. NPDC091209. Next base: position 143,295 of record NZ_JBIVVR010000020.1, read on the forward strand.
ACCGCGCGGGCGGCGATCAGCGAGTCGATGCCGGGCGCCATGGCCGCGGCGGCGGAGGCGCCGGTGAAGACGCTCAGGCCGACCAGGAAGAGCCTGCGGCGGCCGAACCGGTCGCCCAGGGCCGCGCCGAACATCAGCAGGACGGCGAAGGTGAGCGTGTAGGCGCTCACGGTCCATTCCAGGTCGCCCAGCGCTCCCCCGAGGTCCTTGCGAATGGAGGGCAGGGCTGTGGTGACGACGAGATTGTCGAGGGCCGCCATGAATCCGGCGACGCTGGTGATGAGGAGGGCCCACCCGGCTCCACCGCGACGCCCGGTGGATTCCATGACCGCGGCGGCGGGCGATGCCGCAGCCGGTTCCACGGCCGGTTCCACGGCCGCATCCGAGGTCAACAGGGCGGTCGACTGCGTGACCGTGTCCGCCGGTTGTCGCGTTGCCGTATCCGTCGGTGGTTCCGTGGCCGATCCCGTGGCCGGTTCCGCCGATCCGTTCCGTGCTGTCTTCGCCGTCGTCCGCTGAGACATCGCTCCCCCAGTGGGTGATGTGATCACCCTTGATGGTTAGTTATTGATGACTAACTTTCGCACCCATGGAAAGGCGCCGAACTCCGCCTTCACCATCGCGCTACTTCTCCAGCCGGCCCGTGACCCGCGCCGACGGATAGAGCCCTTCCCAGACCCGGTGCTCGGGCGGGAACCCCATCGCCACCAGGCAGTTGATGAGCATTCCGTACGCCATGAAGGTCGCGGTCTCGTCCGCGTCGGCGCCGAGCGGCATGTGAACCGTGTCCCAGAGCCGCATCCAGCCGGCCCGGACCGCCTCGCCGAGTTCGTGGTCGCCGGCCTCCTCGGCGGCGGCCACCGCTACATACATCTGCATCTGCATGAGGAGCCGCTCCGGGTGCTCCGCGATGACCTTGACGTAGGCGTTCGCCATGGCGTGCAGGGCCTCTTCGCCCTCCAGCCCTTCGGCGGCCTCCTCCAGCGTGTGCCGGGCGAGCTCCATGCAGTGCTCGGCGGCCGCCAGGAAGATCGCCTTCTTGCCCGGGAAGAGCCGGAAGAGATACGGCTGCGAAACACCCACGCGCTTGGCGATCGCCTCGGTGGACGTGCCGTAGTAGCCGCCCCGGGCGAACTCGCTCATCGCCGCGCGGATGACGCTCTCGCGCCTCTCCTCTGCACTCATCCTGACCATGCGGCTAAGTTAGTACTCAATCACTAACTAAGTCAAGAGATGCGTGGGCGGGTCGGATCGCGTCGCCCGGGCCGCCCCGGCCGACCTCGCCCGGCCCCGTCGGGCCACCGCGCCCGACGCCGTCCGGTCTCCGCGCGAGGGAACGCGTAAGGGGCGCCCGCAATGGCGGACGCCCCTTACTTGGCCTCGGGATCAAGACGTAATTTCCGGATCAAGACGTGACCAGGGGATCAAGGCGTGGAACTCGGGATCAAGCCAGCCGTACGACCGCTCGCGACATCCCGAGCACCTTCTGTCCGGCACTGGTCGCCGTGAGGTCGACACGGACCGTGTTGTCGTCGAGCTTGGCCGCGACCTTGCCGCTGACCTCGATGGTGGCGCCCTTGTCGTCGTTCGGGACGACGACGGGCTTGGTGAAGCGGACGCCATACTCGACGACGGAGCCCGGGTCGCCCACCCAGTCGGTCACCACGCGGATCGCCTCGGCCATGGTGAACATGCCGTGCGCGATGACGTCGGGAAGGCCCACCTCGACCGCGAACTTCTCGTTCCAGTGGATCGGGTTGAAGTCCCCGGAGGCCCCGGCGTACTGCACGAGCGTGGCACGCGTCACGGTAAACGTCCCGGCCGGCAGCTCGGTGCCGACCTCGACGTCCGCGTAAGAGATCTTCGCCGTCATGTCAGTCCACCTCAGCCGCACGGGACACGAGCTTCGTGACGGCCGTCACGACGTGCTCGCCCGCCTCGTCGTGGACCTCGCCACGGATGTCCAGGATGTCGTTGCCCGCGAGGGACTTGATCGACTCGATGGTCGAGGTGACCGTGAGCCGGTCACCCGCGCGCACCGGGCGGGTGTAAGCGAACTTCTGGTCGCCGTGCACCACCCGGCTGTAGTCGAGGCCCAGTTGCGGGTCCTGGACGACCTGGCCCGCGGCCTTGAATGTGATGGCGAACACAAAGGTCGGCGGCGCGATCACATCCGGATGACCGAGCGCGCGCGCGGCCTCGGGGTCCGTGTACGCAGGGTTGCTGTCCCCCACGGCCTCCGCGAACTCGCGGATCTTCTCCCGGCCGACCTCATAGGGGTCGGTGGGCGGGTAGGACCGCCCTACGAAGGACTGGTCGAGCGCCATGGGCTCGGCACCTCCTGGTTGTCTTCGCTGCGCTGTACGTCACAGCTGGACCGACCGTCTTAGCCGGACGGCCCATCTTCGCTCTAAATCGCTGGTCCACCTATGACGCCGGGTACGCGCCGGACATCGGTTCCACAACGACGCGAGGCCGCCCCCCGTGAAGGGGACGGCCTCGTGTACGAGCCTGAAATTATCGCGTTTCGCGGTGCGCGGTGTGCGCGTTGCAACGCGGGCAGTGCTTCTTCATCTCCAGTCGGTCCGGGTCGTTACGCCGGTTCTTCTTGGTGATGTAGTTCCGCTCCTTGCACTCCACGCAGGCCAGCGTGATCTTGGGGCGGACGTCGGTGGCAGCCACAGGAGTGCTCCTTGACGAACGGATGGGACATTAACGCATAGAAGAGTAGCCGATCGAAGGACCGACCCCACAATCGGCTACTGTCAGTAGCGGTGACCGGACTTGAACCGGTGACACAGCGATTATGAGCCGCTTGCTCTACCGACTGAGCTACACCGCTTAGATGCGATCGGCCCCCGTCTTGCGACGGGAACCTCTCACACCAGAGCCCCAATACGGAATCGAACCGTAGACCTTCTCCTTACCATGGAGACGCTCTACCGACTGAGCTATTGGGGCGAGCGATGAAGACATTACACGGTCCGCCGCCGATCGCCCAAATCCGTTTCGCGGCCCCCACCCCGGCCCGACCCCAGGCGTTTCCCCGGGGGTTCCCAGAGCCCTTCACGGGCCCCTCAGGCCTCCTGGATCACACGGGGTGACGGACTTCCGGGTACCCGTGGACGCCGGCGCGGAGAGGCCCGGCGCCGGCACCTGGGGAGTGGTCCCCGGCCGGTCGAGGGACCACACCGGTACGACTATTGCGCTCCTCCCCGACGTTGACGGGTCACCGCCCTAGGCTCGACTCACGCTGCGTGATCTTGTGTCCCCACGCTCCGCAGTCGTCCCTCCCGCAGCCGCCCCCGAGCCCAGGAGCGCGATGCCCGACAGTCAGCAGCAGCCGCCCCACTCCTCGTCGGGACACGCCGACACGGCCGCTCTCCTGCTGTGCGGGGCGCGGCTCACCGACGGCCGGACCGTGGACGTACGGCTGGGTGGTGGCCGTATCGAGGCGGTCGGCACCGTGGGGAGCCTGGCGGCGGGTGCCTCGGGGGCTCTCGCCGCGAAGGTGGACCTCGACGGCTACCTCCTTCTGCCGGCCCCCGCCGAGGCCCATGCGCACAGCGACACGGCCCTGACGGCCGAGGGCGACGGCCCCCTGTCGTACGAGGACCAGGAGATCCGGCGCCGGGCCACCGAGGCGGCACTGCTGCAACTGGGGCACGGCGCCACGGCGTTGCGGTCCCACGTGCACGTCGGCGACGTACAGGGGCTGGACGCGCTGGCGGCGGTGCTCGAGGTGCGGCGGTCGTTGCGGGGGCTCGCCGAACTGTCGACGGTGGCGATGCCACGGGTACTGACCGGGGCGGCCGGCGCCGACGGGCTCGCGATGCTGCGGGACGCCCTGAAGATGGGCGCTTCCGTGGTGGGCGGCTGCCCGGACGCGGACCCCGATCCGACGGGTTACGTCCAGGCGGTCCTGGAACTCGCCTCCGAACACGGCTGCCCGGTCGACCTGCACACGGACGCGGCCGATCCCGCCCGGCTCGCCCGGCTCGCGGCGATGGCGGGCGGGCTGCGGCCCGGGGTGACGCTCGGCCCCTGCGGTGGGCTCGGCCGGCTGCCGTCCGAGGTGGCCGCCCGCGCCGCGGACCAACTCGCCGCGGCCGGAGTGACGGTGGTGTGTCTGCCGCAGGGCGGCTGCGGCTCGGCCGACCGGCGCGGCACCGCTCCCGTACGGCTGCTGCGGGCGGCCGGCGTACGGGTCGCGGCGGGCAGTGGGGCCCTGCGCGACCTGTCCAACCCGGTGGGCCGCGGGGACCCGCTGGAGGCCGCCTACTTGCTGGCCTCCCGGTACGGGCTGCGCCCCGAGTACGCGTACGACACGGTGAGTTGTGCCGCCCGAGCCGCCCTCGGGCTGCCCGAGGTACGCGTGGAGGCCGGATTCCCGGCCGAGTTGCTCGCCGTACGCGGTGACCGGCTCTCGGGGGCACTGTCCCTCTCGTACAGCCGGATCGTGATCCACCGCGGGCGCGTGGTGGCGCGGACCAGCGCAGTGCGGGAGTACTTCAGCTCGGCGGCCGAGTCGGGGCTGGAACTGCCTCGGCAGGGACGGGGAGAGCCGTCGTAGCCGGAGTGGCGACGACGTGCTCGACGCCGCCGGCATCGCTCCTGGTCCGGAACATGACCTCGCGGTGTCGGCCGGTGAATTTCGCGACCCCGGCGGAAGAGCCTCGTCGGAACTGGCCTCGCCCGTCGGCGTGTTGATCGAGCCCGCGCCCGCGTCGGCGTCGGCGTCGGCGTCGGCGTCGGCGTCGGCGTCAAGGGCCAACTGGAAGGCGAGGCAATTCTGTTCGCCGAGCCGCCGGCCGTTCCACGGCCTGGTCCACTTTCTGCCCGGCCGTGGGCTTCTGGACCGTACCGCAGGCGGCCGCCCGGCGAGGGGGACGGCGGTGCAGCCGACCGCGGCGAACGGTCTCGCGCAGGGCGGTGATGACGGCCCCTCCGCGGCGCCATACGAACCCGCACGGCGTTCCTCGTTCGCGTGTTCACTCGCGCTCACTCGTCTTCACTCGTTCTCGTGACGATCACCCGAGCATCCACAGGGATCACCCATGTGAGTCGCGGGTTGTCCACAGGGTTATGCGGCGAACGTGGTCGTCCGGGCGTACGGTCGGAATCATGCGCATTGTCATCGCTGGTGGTCATGGTCAGATCGCGCTGCGGCTGGAGCGACTGCTCTCCGCGCGCGGGGACGAGGTCGCGGGGATCATCCGCCGTGCCGAACAGGGCGACGATCTGCGGGCGGCCGGCGCCGAGCCGGTCCTGTGCGATCTGGAGTCGGCGTCGGTGGAGGAGGTCGCCGCGCACCTGCAGGGCGCGGACGCGGCCGTCTTCGCGGCGGGCGCGGGGCCGGGCAGCGGGGTGGACCGCAAGCAGACGGTGGACAAGGGCGCCGCGATCCTGTTCGCGGACGCCGCCGAGCGCGCGGGCGTACGCCGGCACGTGGTCGTCTCCTCGATGGGCGCGGACCCGGCACACCCGGGCGACGACATCTTCGACGCGTATCTGCGCGCGAAGGGCGAGGCCGACGAGTACGTACGCGGTCGTACGGGCCTGGACTGGACGATCCTGCGTCCCGGCGGCCTGATCGACGACGCCGGGACCGGTCTCGTACGCCTGGAGGCCTCCACCGGTCGCGGCATGATCCCCCGCGACGACGTCGCCGCGGTCCTCGCCGAACTCGTCGACACCCCGGCCACGGCCGGCCTGACCCTGGAAGCGATCAGCGGCTCGACACCGATCTCGGTGGCGGTGAAGTCGGTGGCGGGGAACTAGCCAGGAGCTCCACCTGGGGGAGATCGGTTCAGAACAGCGGGAGCTGGCCGGGGAATTCCGGGACGGCGTATCCGTCCAGCGCGGGCTGGGCGGCTCCGAGCTGTGCCTGCCGGCGCGAACCGGGGCACGAGATCAGGTCCCCGCTTCCCCGCGCGCCGGGCGGATCGTGCCGAGCGAACCGGCCCGCGACGACGGCGATCTCCCGACGGCACTCCGGGCAGTTCCTGCGACGCGATGACATGGGATCAGTGTGCCCCGTGGGCGTACCGATCCCACCGGCACGCCCGTCACCGGCCGCTCCCGCCGACGCCGGCCATGCGGGACCGATCCCCGTGCTGTCCGTCAGCGGCCGATGACAGGGCACCCCGCGACTCACCGACAGCGAGGAAGACGCCTGGGCCGGAAGACACCCGGCCGGGAGACGCCCGGGGGACACACGCCGAGTCAGGCCTGGGGCCACCGAACACCACGTGCGACGACCGAACGCCATATGAGACGAATCACGCATATCACCCACCGCGCGACGACTCTGAACCGAACACGAAGAAACCCCCTCCGATCCACGTTTCCGCAGATCGGAGGGGGTTCACTTTCATGTGGCGGCGCCAGGGTTCGAACCTGGGTAGGCCGAGCCGGCAGATTTACAGACCGCGCCTGACCCACCCACAGATCAGGCACTTCCTCAATCGCGAAATACAGCGCCCCACGCCCCACAGGACGGTGGCAAAGCGCTGCCTCGGGACCGCTTGACTGCGGTCCGGTCCCCAATGGTCAATGCGGCGCCTATGGGCTGTTTGTTGCACCCGCGCCCTGTTCCTCGTTCCTCGGCTCCTGCGACACCTGCGACACCTGCGACACCTGCGACACCTGCGACCGGGCTATCACCGAGGGCATCGCGACTGTTGGGTCACCGGCTCGCCAGCCGACCGTAAGGTAACGGCCGTGACCGAGACCACCAACATCGTTCTCGCAGACATCGATCTCCTCCTCGACGAGATCCGAGCCTCCGTCGCACGAGTCGCCACTGGCCTCGGCTCGCTGACCCACCTCCAGGCCCGCCAGCCGTCAGCACTACCCGGCTGGAGCCGCGGCCACGTCATCACCCACCTCGCCCGCAGCGCCGACGTCTACCGGTGGCTGCTGACACTGGCCCGCACCGGCACGGAGCCCGGCCCACGGGCGAACGCCGCCACCCTTGACCGTGCGCTGCGCGAGGGCGCCGAGCGCTCCGCCGGTGAGCTCGTCGCCGACGTGCGCGGCAGTCTTGACCGACTGCTCGACGAGGCCCGAGCCATGCCGGCCGAACGCTGGTTCATCCTCGTCACCGCACTCGCAGGGTGGCAGCACCCTGCCTGGTTCACTCTCCAACGCTGCCGGCGTGAACTCGAGACCCATCACGTCGACCTGAACCTGGGGTACACCACAGCCGACTGGCCTTCCGACTTCGTCACATGGGCGCTCGACGACACCGTCGCCGCGCTCACTGCACGCGGCTTCCCGGTAGCCCGCATCCGGGCCACCGACCTCGATCGCGCCTGGAGCCTGGCCCCGGCCGGCCCCACCGTCACCGGCCCAGGTCACTCCATCCTCGCCTGGCTCGCCGGGCGAGGCACGGACACGACCCTCCGATCGGACGTTCCGCTACCGACCCCACCCGGATGGCCACTCCCGCCGACGCCGGGCTGGGCCTGAGCCCGACCTACCAGAGCCAGCCGCACCGTGGCACCTCCCCCGTGTGCACTCGGTGCTTCGTTCCGCTTCCGGTGACCGGCGTCTGCGATTCCTGCGACTAAGGGCCTGCCGATCATCAAGGTGTTGCTTTCGGGTCGGGGGCTCGTTGATGTCGTATGCGCATTCCGGACGAGACGCGTGATCAACTTGCTGTGA
>NZ_JBIVVR010000021.1:0-139666 GCF_044757755.1 Streptomyces sp. NPDC091209
TGGCGTAACCGAACCCGAAAGCCTTGTCGAGGAAGGCCCACAGGAAGACGAACCCGGTCAGCAGACGCAGACCGGCGAGGGCGTACGAGCCGACCACCGTCACCGACGTGGTCACGGCCTCACCCGGCGCCTGTGCCGAACGGGTCCTGCGCAGCGACGGGAAGCGGAACCCTGCGGGACGGTGAGAGTGCTCGTGGACTGACACGGGGTGATCCCTTCGGAAGAAGGACGATGCCGGGCTGGTACCCGACACGAATCACTCTCCCGAACCGGCGCACGCCGTGCCGGATGCCGAAGGGCCGCGACTCTTGGGCTGAACGGCCCTTTCCTGCAACCCGGTTGGTCCATCGACCTCAGCACTGAGCACGAACGGGCAGCATGGCAACAGCGGCCGGAAGTGGCTGTTCTCGTAGGCGCCGATGCCCCGTCCGGCGATGAGGTCGGCCAGGACGGCGCCGACCGCCGAACAGCCGACGAGCACCGCGACATGCCACGGAGCGACGGCCACGACCGGGCAGGCGAAGGCGACGCCGAGCGCTGTACGGGCCGGCGCCCGTCGGGGGCGCCGGCGCCGCCGGCAACCCGGCGGCGCCGATCACCACAACCACCACGAATGACAGCCCAGCCCCAGTGCTCCGGGGCGAGCCGCTCCGCCATGCGGAGTGCCCGGGAGGGATCTACCGTTGAGGGGAGGCCCGGCGCTCGCGGATGCTCGATGCTCCGCCACCGTTGCTCACCCTGCGTCGGAAGCACACGGGAAGGCACCCGAACATGGCCACTGCGTCGGAAACCCCTGTCCTCGACACGCTCGCCGCGATGACGGTCGACTCCATCGAACGATGCGGGCTGGCCCCGGACATGCTGCTGCTCACACGGATCGCGGCCCTCGCCGCCTCGGACGCTCCGCCGATCTCCTATGTCGCGCACATCGACCCCGCTGTCGAAACAGGCGTCACCGCCGGGCAGTTGCAGGACGTCCTGGTGGCCATCGCCCCCATCGTGGGCACGGCCCGCGTCATGACGGCGGCGGGAAACATCGCCGCGGCGCTCGGCATCGCCATCGCCGTGGCCGACGCGGAGATCGAAGCCCAGGGCTGAGGACAGACGCCACCAGGAACGGACGAGCGGCGCGACCCGCAGACAGGGGGACCACGGCAGCGCTCAGGCTGTCGTGTCCCCGGGCGTCCGGGGACACGGGCCAGGCAGGAGAGCCGACGATGCCCAAGCACGCGACCACCGCGATGCGTACGTCACCCCACGCGACACCCGCGGAGCGCGTGGCGCTCGGCAAGGAGGCGCGGCGCCGCTCTCCACGGTCGGACCACGCGGTGTACAGACCCGGCCCGAAGAGACCGGACCCGCTGGCGATCCTGGAAGAGCAGTCCGCGGCCCGGGTACAGGAGTTGGTGCCGATCCGGTACAGCCGGATGACCGAGTCCCCGTTCCGCTTCTACCGGGGCGCCGCGGCGATCATGGCGTCCGACCTGGCCGGCAGTCCCGTCTCGGGAATCACCGCCCAGCTGTGCGGGGACGCCCATCTGCTCAACTTCCGGCTGCTGGCCTCGCCTGAGCGGAAGTTGATGTTCGACATCAACGACTTCGACGAGACCTTGCCCGGCCCCTGGGAGTGGGACGTCAAACGTCTGTCGGCGAGCTTCGTCATCGCCGCCCGGGCGAACGGCCTCGACGACGCCGAGCGCGCCCGCATCGTGAGCGGCACCGTGCGCTCGTACCGCGAAGCGATGATCCGCTTCGCCGGCATGAGCAACCTCGACGTCTGGTACGCGAAGATCGACGCCGACCGCCTCAGGGACCTCACGACGGACCAGCTCCGCAAGAGTGGGCAGAAGAAGCTGGACCGCGCCCTGACGAAGGCCCGCTCGCGCGACACCGTGCAGGTCTTCGACAAACTCACGCGCCAGGTCGACGGCCGGCCGAGGATCGCGCCGGACCCCCCGCTGCTGGTCCCCCTCACCGACCTGATGCCGGACACCGAACGCACCGCGCTGGAGCGCCAGTTCCGCGGACTCATCGAGCGGTACGGGGTCACGCTGCCGTCCGACCGGCGCTTCCTCCTGGAGGACTACCAACTCGCGGACGTCGCCCGCAAGGTGGTCGGGGTCGGCAGCGTCGGCACCCGGTGCTGGATCGTCCTGCTCCTCGGACGGGACGGCCGCGACCCGCTGTTCCTGCAGGCCAAGGAAGCCGACACCTCCGTCCTCGCCGACCACGTCGGGGCCAGCCAGTACCGCAACCAGGGCGAACGGGTCGTCGCGGGACAGCGGTTGATGCAGGCGGCGAGCGACATCTTCCTCGGCTGGGAACGGGTGGACGGCATGGACGGCAAGCGTCGCGACTTCTACATCCGTCAGTTGCGTGACTGGAAGGGCATCGCGATGCCGGAGACGATGTCGCCCGGTCAGTTGGAGACCTTCGGCGGCGTATGCGGCCTCACGCTCGCCCGCGCGCACGCACGGTCCGGCGACCGGATCGCGATCGCCTCCTACCTGGGAAAGAAGGACTCCTTCGACCGGGCCCTCGTGACCTTCGCGGAGGCGTACGCCGACCAGAACGAGCGCGACCATCAGGCGCTCGTCGACGCGGTACGGGCGGGACGGCTGCCCGCGGAGGACGTCACGGCCGGCTGACCGGTCTTCGGACGCCCCGGACGAGGTGCGCCGGGTCCGGTGTGCCTGGTCCGGTGTGCCGGGTCGTCCGGGAGTGCGGGCTGTCGGCCGTCCGGGAACCGGTCCGTTCGTCCGGTCGCTCCGCCCCGGGGCCATGTTCTCCGGCGCGAACAGGCCCGACCCGACCCTGCACGACACCGCGTCCGGCGACCATGCGGTCAAGGTCATGACCGCGGTCGCCCTCATCCTGCCCGTCGTCCTCCGTCACCAGGGCTGGACCCACGTCTTCCGCGAGCGGAGTCCTCCGACCACTCCCCCGCCGGGCCCGCCTGACTCGGCGCACGCGGCCGGGCCGGACCGACGACACCGGCTTCGGCCGAGGGTGCGGCTCGGCGGCGAGCGAGGGGGAACCGGTCGGATCTCGTGCGGCCGGCTGGGGACCGGCACGGTCACACCGACCCCTCCGCGAGAGCGTCGAGCTGCTCCTTCGACCACGAGAGCCTGCCGGCCCGCAGGTCTTCGACCACCGCGCGCACCCACTCCAGCTCCGCGGCCGTCACGGCCCGCAGGTACTCGGTCTCCAGACCCGTGATGCGCGGCAGCCCCTGATCCGCCTCCGCGGCCATGGCCGATTCCAGTCCGGCGAGCTTCTCCGCGAGGGCGTCGGCCCGCCGCGCGAGTACGTCCCCCATGTCCTGCGAAGTGAGCAGCAGCAGGTTCGACAGAGCGGCCGGGAACTCCGGGAACTCCTGCTTGGGCACGGAGAGCATCTCCTCCAGCCAGGCACGCGCGGTCGCGCGCCCCGCGTCGGTGACCTCGTAGACGGTCCGCTCCGGGTACTGCTGGTCACGCCCGGTCTCGCGGACCGCGATCAGCCCGTCGCCGTTCAGTCGCTCGATCGTGCGGTAGAGGCTCGCCCGCTGCTTGACGTTGACGACCTGCTCCTTGCCCCAGTCCTTGACCAGCCGCTGGATGCCGTACGGATGCAGCGGCTTGTAGTGCAGCAGGGCGAGGACGGTCAGGGCGAGGGGGGAGCTGCGGGGAGCGGAGGGGGTCATGACCTCGATACTAGCCCCACCATCACTAGTTGACGAGATACTAGTTGCAGTGCAACTATCGAGTGGTCAGCGCGACACCGCCCCGAGAGGAATCACCGAGATGTCCCTCACCGAGCGCATCCACTCCGACCACGACCTCGTCAAGCATCTGGGCAACTGGACCGAGGCCGGCCGCTTCGAGGTCAGGGCCCGGCAGGGCGCCGCCGTCCTCGACCTGCGGTCCCCCGACCTCCCCGACGACGTCGAGATCCACCTCGACATGGACCGGGCCATGGTCAAACTGCTCGTCGACGACGACGCCACCGTCGACCACTGGGACCTGAGCTGGACCGCCCGGGGCAAGATCAAGGGCTCCCGGTCGCCGGCCACCGGCGCCGGGACGGCCGGCCGCCGTGTCCACCTGTCCGGATCGGCGGCGAACAGCGAGATCCGCATCCACCGCGGCGGCATCGCGATCCTGTCGGCGATGTTCTCCCGCGCGTACGTCCAGGATGTGCGCCACGCCCACAAGACCGGCGGCGTACCCACGATCGACGACCCGGCAAGGAGCACGCGTCATGACCGCGACTGAGCAGGTCCGCACCGCACTGGTCATCGGCGGCGGTGTCGCCGGCCCGATCGCCGCGATGGCCCTGCGCAAGGCAGGAATCGAGGCCTCCGTCCACGAGGCCCACGACTCCACGGCCGACGGGGTCGGAGGCGGCATGACCATCGCTCCGAACGGCCAGGACGCCCTGGACGCGATCGGCGCGGGCGACCTCGTCCGCGCGATCGGCACACCGGTCACCGCCATGGGCCTGCGGAGCTGGACGGGCAAACCCCTCGCCCGGTTCGCCCCGCCCTCGCGCCTGCCGTCCCTGCAGTTCGTCTGGCGCGCCGACCTCTACCGCGCGATCTACGACGAGGCCGAGCGCCGCTCGGTCCCCGTCCACCACGGCAAGCGGCTGACCGGCACGACGGACACCGGCTCCGGCGTCACCGCGCACTTCGCGGACGGTACGCGGGCGAGCGCCGACATCGTCGTCGGCGCCGACGGCATCCGCTCCACCGTGCGCTCCCTGATCGACCCGGCCGCACCACAGCCGAACTACGCGGGCCTGGTCTGCTTCGGAGCACGGATGCGGCGGTCGGGGATGCCCTCCACCGACGGCGTCATGTACTTGTGCTTCGGCAAGCGCGCGTTCTTCGGCTACCAGGTCTTCGACGACTCCTCGGCGGTGTGGTTCGTGAACCTGCCGCACCAGGTCCCCATGACGGTCGCCGAGGCCCAGGCGATCGGCGCGGAGGCCTGGCTGCGCACCCTGCGGAGCGCCTTCGCCGACGACCGCACCCCGGCCCTCGAGATGATCGGCCGTACCGACCCCGGCCAACTCCTCATCACCGGCCCGATGGAGAACATGCAGGGGGTCACGACCTGGACCCGCGGCCGCATGACCCTGATCGGGGACGCGGCCCACGCCGCCTCGTCCAGCTCCGGGCAGGGCGCCTCCATCGCCGCCGAGAGCGCCGTCCAACTCGCGCGCTGCCTGCGGGACCTGCCCTACGATCAGGCCTTCGCGGCGTACGAACGACTGCGCCGCCCCCGTGTCGAACGCATCATCAAGCTCGGCGCCCGCACGAACAGCAACAAGACCGCCGGCCCGGTCGGCCGGGTCCTGCGCGACCTCGTGATGCCGGCGGCCATGAAACTGATCAACCCGGAGAAGATGGCCTGGCAGTTCGACCACCACATCGACTGGGACGCGAAGACAGCCCCGCCCGGGTGAACACGGCACGGCACGGCGGAATCGAGAACCTGAGAGCGAGCCGCGAAGGGTCCGGCGGGGCAACCCCGGCCGGGCCCTTCGTGTGCCCGGAACGGACGCTGAGCCCTGGGGCCGACACCCGTCCCCGGGTCAGGGGCTGAGCCCTGGCCGGCACTGGTCCCGGGGTCGGCGCGAACCCTGGGGACGAGGGCGGGCATCGGCCCACGGACGGCGGTGTCAGCGCGGATGCCAGGTGAGTTTGTCCCCGCCCACCCAGCGGACCACGTCGGGGTCGTCGAGATCGTGGACCGTGATGCCGTACGCCGCCGCGTACTCCAGTACGTCCGTGATCGCCTTCGCCTCGCCGACCATCTCACCGTCGATCTCCATGATCCGGAACGGCGGCGTGCCCGGCTGCACCCCGAGCACCATGATCCGTGGTTGGGAGATGTGGGGGCTCGCGCTTTCGGTCATAGCTAGAGCGTAAAGCGGCACCCGCTGTTCCCGCTGGTCAGCGGCGGCACGCCGGGAGTCGGCCGCCCGCGTCGCCGGGCGCGCCGCGGAACAGCGGACATCCGGGCGTTCACCCAGCCGGGTGAGGGACCGGTCCCGCCCGCCCGGAGACCCCGTACCGCCGGCGCGCCGGCGCATCCGCCGTGCGGTCCGGCCGCGGCTGGGCAACGCTGGACGGAGCGCGCGGCGGCCGACGCGACCGCAGGGAGGAGAGCCGATGGACCCCGTCGAGGCCCTGGACCGGATCGCGTTCCTGCTGGAGCGGAGACTGGCCCCCACTTATCGCGTCCGGGCCTTCCGTACCGCGCAGACCCTGCTCGCCGCGCTCCCCGCCGACGAGGTCCGCGAGCGCGCGGCGACCGGGGCACTGGAGTCGATCAAGGGCATCGGCCCGAAGACCGCGCAGGTGGTGCGGGAGGCGCTGGCCGGTGAGGTGCCCGCCTACCTGGAGAAGGTGGAGCGGGAGTCCGCGGGACCGCTCGCCGAGGGCGGTGAGGACCTGCGGGAGCTGCTGCGCGGGGACTGTCATCTGCACTCCGACTGGTCGGACGGCGGCAGCCCGATCGAGGAGATGGGGCGTACGGCGGCACGGCTCGGCCACGAGTGGGCGGTGCTCACCGACCACTCGCCCCGGCTGACCGTGGCGAGCGGCCTGTCACCGGAGCGGCTGCGCGAACAACTCGCGGTCGTCGCCGAGCTCAACGAACGCTGGGCCCCCTTCCGGCTGCTCACCGGCATCGAGTGCGACATCCTCGACGACGGATCGCTCGACCAGGAGCCGGAGTTGCTGGAACAACTGGACGTGGTGGTCGTGTCCGTCCACTCCAAGCTGCGCATGGACGCCCGGCCGATGACCCGCCGGATGGTGGCCGCCGTACGCAATCCGCTCTCGGACGTGCTCGGGCACTGCACCGGGCGGCTGATCGGGGAGCGCGGCCGGCCCGAGTCCGCGTTCGACGCGGACGCGGTCTTCGCGGCCTGCGCGGAGACCGGCACGGCTGTCGAGATCAACAGCCGCCCGGAGCGCCTCGACCCGCCGCGCCGGCTGCTGCGCAGGGCGGTCGACGCGGGCGTCCTGTTCTCCCTGGACACCGACGCGCACGCCCCCGGACAACTGGACTGGCAGATCTACGGCTGTGCGCGGGCCGAGGAGTGCGGGGTGCCCGCCGAGCGCGTGATCACCACCTGGACCCTGGACGAACTGCTCACCTGGGCCGGAACCCGGCAGACGCCGTGACGCACGTCACCGCCGACGGCGCCCTTCCTGGGAACACCCATAGGTAGTTACCCGTTGAACAAACCGTGGGTGCGGATGGGACAGTGTCCCCGGGCCTCATCTTTGCCCACAGGGACGATCGTCCGGCTGAAGCCCTGTGGAGCGTTTCGCCGAGAGGCGACCGCGATCGGTGCCCACCACAGTCGACCCCGACCGCGATTCCCCCGTCCGGTCGGGGTCTTTTCCTTGCCCTAAGCGAAGCGTGCCGCGCGGTGCCGAGCCGCGCGGTGTCGCGCCGCGCCGCTGCCGCAGGGAGCCGAAGCCGACGGGACCGGGCCGGGCCGGGCCGGTTCCTCGGACGGCCTTTCGCCCGCCGCAGCCGTGTCCGCTTGACTTCGAGTCCGCTCCAATTCGTAGCGTGCGGGGCATGAGCACTGCACAGCACAAGATCGGCTCGGGGTTCGGCGCCCGGAGCACCGCCGACGACGTCCTCGACGGAATCGACCTCTCCGGCAGGCTGGCGATCGTCACGGGCGGCTACTCGGGCCTGGGCCTGGAGACGACCCGGGCGCTGGCCAGGGCGGGCGCCCGGGTCGTGGTCCCCGCACGGCGCCCGGCGACCGCGCGCGAGGCGCTGGCGGACGTCGAAGGCGTCGAGACGGACGTGCTCGACCTCGGCGACCTGGAGAGCGTGCGCGCCTTCGCCGACCGGTTCCTGGCCTCGGGCAGGGGCGTCGACCTCGTCATCGACAGCGCCGGCATCATGGCCTGCCCGGAGACCCGGGTCGGCCCCGGCTGGGAGGCCCAGTTCGCGACCAATCACCTCGGTCACTTCGCGCTGGTCAACCGCCTCTGGCCGGCGATCGAGGCGGGCGGCGCGCGGGTCGTGTCCGTGTCCTCCGCCGGCCACCACTACTCCGGCATCCGCTGGGACGACGTGCACTGGCGGACCGGCTACGACAAGTGGGAGGCCTACGGGCAGGCCAAGACGGCGAACGCGCTGTTCGCCGTGGAGCTCGACCGGCGCGGCCGGGACTCGGGCGTACGGGCCTTCTCGCTGCACCCCGGCGGCATCCTCACGCCGCTCCAGCGGCACCTGCCCAGGCAGGAGATGGTCGACCGCGGCTGGATCGACGAGAACGGCACGCCGCTGAACCCCGAGGGCTTCAAGACGCCCGAGCAGGGCGCGGCCACCCAGGTGTGGGCCGCGACCTCGCCACAGCTCGTCGGCATAGGCGGGGTGTACTGCGAGGACTGCGACATCGCCGAGCCCGCTCCGGCGGACGGCACCCGGACCGGCGTACGCGACTACGCGACCGACCCCGAGCAGGCCGCCCGGCTGTGGGAACTGTCGGCGGAACTGACGGGAGTGAACGCCTTCGGGTGAGCGCCTCGCGGGCGTCGACCGCGTGAGCCGCGTCAGCCGGCTCAGGAACATCAGGAGCCTGACATGAACTCCCGCAGATCCGCGGTGAGTTGGTCGCGGTGCGTGGCGAACAGGCCGTGGCCCGCGTTCTCGTAGACCTTGAACGTGCTGTCGGGCAGCAGCTTCGCGGCCCGGCGGCCGGTCAGGTCCAGTGGTGCCGACGCGTCGTGCGTACCGTGCACGACCAGCGCGGGCAGGTCGGTCCTGGCCAGCTCGGGCGCGACGTTCAAGGTGGCGACGAGGTCGTTGAGGGCGGTTCCGGCGCGCGCGGTCGCGCCGTGGCAGCGGTCGATCATGGACCGTACGTACGCCTCGGAGAGGTCGTTGCCGGGGAGGCCGAGGGCGAAGAACGCGTGGGCGCCGTCCTCGAAGAACGCGGCCCGGTCGTCGCGGAACGCCGTGTTGCCCGCCTCGACGAGTGCCGGGTCGACGCCTTCGGGATGGTCCGCGGACCGCACGGGGCCCGGTGCCATACCGGCGACGAGCGCCACCCTCGACACCCGCTCGACGCCGTGCCGGGTCAGACAGCGGACGATCTCGGCGGTCCCGATGGAGTGCCCGACCAGGGTCACCTCCCGCAGATCGAGGTGCCGGAGCAGCCCGTCCACGTCGTCGGCGAGACTGTCGAGGTCGAAGCCTCCCCAGACGTCGTCGGACCGGCCGTGCCCGCGCCGGTCGAACCCGACGCACCGGTGGCCGGCGTCGGCGAGCGGCAGCATCTGGTACTCCCACATCTCCGTACCGAAGTACGAGCTGTTGACGAACACGACGACCTGGCCGGTGGCGGGGCCGTAGTCGACGAAGTGCAGTCGGGCGCCGTCGACGGGGCTCGCGAAATACGGCATGGGGTCCTCCCGGGATCCGGTGGTGCGACGGGCGGGTCGCTGTGCCCTTCATCGTTCCGGGAGGCCGTGACGGCGTCGATTACCCCAGAGGTCATGCGGAGGCGCGGGAGGGCATCCGGTGCGGGTCCGGTGCCGGGCCCGGTCGCGGGGTCCGATCGCGGGGTCCGATTGCCGGATGCGGTTGCCGGGTCCGGTGTCCGACCGGGTCAGTGCGGCGCCCGTTCCTCCAGGGCCGTGCGCCAGGCGGGTGACGGGCCCGTCGGTGCGGGTTCCTCGCGTCGGCCGCCGCGCGCGAAGAAGTCGGCCAGCGGCAGGATCGCGGCGCCGACCGTGACGGCGTCGGGACCGAGGCGGCCGAGGTCGATGGTGACCCGCTGGGCGGGATAGCGCAGGGCGTACGAGGAGGCGTACCGGCGGACGGCGGGCAGGAAGCGGGAGCCGAGCTGGAGACCGGCCCAGCCGCCGATGAGGATGCGCTCGGGCTGGAAGAGGTTGATCAGGTCGGAGAGGCCCGCGCCCAGGTACTCGGCGGTCTCCTCCAGGACGGCGAGCGCGACGAGGTCGGGCTCGGTGCCCTCGGGCGGGTAGGCCGCCGCGAGCATCGCGGTGAGCGCGGTCTCCTCGTCGGTGCCCTCGGGGGGACGTCCGCCCTCCTCCCGCCAGCGGTCGAGCAGCGCCTCCGCGCCCGCGTAGGCCTCGAGGCAGCCGAGGGCGCCGCAGCGGCACCGGCGGCCCCTGACACGTACGGTCAGATGCCCCCATTCGACGGAGCGGCCGTTCTCCACCTCCTCGGTGACGAGACAGGCGCCGACGCCGGAGCCGAAGAGGACGACCACCGCGTTGCGGGCGCCGCGTCCGGCACCGAACCACATCTCGGCCTGGCCGAGGGTGCGGGCGCCGTTGTCCGCGAAGTACGGGACGGTGTCGGGGAGTTCGCAGGCGGAACGGAGCAGGGACTCCAGCGGGACGGCGTCCCAGCCGATGGTCTGGCCGTGCACGACCGCGCCGCGCTCGGGGGTGCGGGCGACGATGCCGGGCACCCCGATGCCGACGCCCAGGAGCTGCCCGGGGGCGATGTCCGCCTCGGAGAGGACCTCGGCGATGCCGTCGCGGATGTGGCCGACGATGACGTCGACGTCGTACTCCTGGCGCCGCAGCGGCCGGTCCGCCTCGTATTCCTGGCGCTCCAACGGCCTTTCGGCGCGGGCGAGTTCGGTGAGGGTCAGGTCGAACAGCTCGATGCGGACCCGGGTTTCGCCGACGTCGACGCCGATCATGTGGCCGCTGCCGGGCACGACACGCAGCAGGGTGCGGGGACGGCCGCCGTCGGAGTCGACGCTGCCGGCCTCCTCGACGAGGCCGTCGGCGACCAGTTCGGCGACCACGTTGCTGATGGATCCGGAACTCAGCCCGGTCGCCGGGCCGAGCTCGTAGCGGCTCATCGGCCCGTCGAAATACAACCGTTGTAGTACGGCGGTGCGATTGCCCCGTCGCAGGTCACGCACTGTCCGTCCGTTCCGCCCCGCCATGTGATGTCCCTTCCGGCCTGCCCGAACTGCAAGATACCCCTGCGCGATCCCTTGACGCGACTTTCTTCCGGGTCTTAACTCACGTCCTAAATTAAGCCATGAGGGTCGTTCGGGAAGTGAACGCGGACGCCCTTCATGTCTCCCTCCGGGAAAGGGACATAAGCAGCCATGCGCAGAATCCGAGCCGCGGCCGCAGGTGCGGTCACCATCTCTCTGCTGACCGCCGCGACCGCCTGTGGCGGCGGCTCGTCGAGCGGCGGGTCCAACGCCTCGCCGAAGACGCTCACGTACTGGGCGTCCAACCAGGGCGCCAGCATCGAGATCGACAAGAAGGTCCTCGCGCCCGAGCTCGCCAAGTTCGAGAAGGACACCGGCATCAAGGTGAAGCTGGAGGTCGTTCCCTGGTCCGACCTGCTGAACCGGATCCTCACGGCCACCACCTCCGGTCAGGGCCCCGACGTCCTCAACATCGGCAACACCTGGAGCGCCTCCCTGCAGGCCACCGGCGCGCTGCTGCCGTGGGACGCGAAGAACTTCGCCAAGATCGGCGGCAAGGACCGCTTCGTCGACTCCGCGCTCGGCTCCACGGGCGCCGAGGGCAAGGACCCCGCCGCGGTCCCGCTGTACTCGATGGCGTACGCGCTCTACTACAACAAGAAGTCGTTCGCCGACGCCGGCATCGCGGGCCCGCCGGCCACCTGGGACGAGCTGATCGCCGACGGCAAGAAGCTCTCCAAGGGCGGCAAGTGGGGCCTCGGCGCGGAGGGTTCGAACGCATCGGAGAACATCCACCACGCCTTCGTCTTCGCCAAGCAGCACGGCGCCGACTTCTTCACCGCCGACGGCACGGCCGACTTCACCAACGACGGGGTCGTCGCCGCGGTCAAGCAGTACGTCGACCTGATGGCGAAGGACAAGATCATCGCCCCGGGCAACGCCGAGTACGCGCAGAACCAGTCCGTGAGCGACTTCGCCAAGGGCAAGAACGCGATGCTGCTGTGGCAGTCCGCGGCCGCCAACCTCAAGTCGCAGGGCATGGCCGACGACGCCTACGGCATCGCACCGGTGCCCGTGCAGTCGGGCACTCCGGGAACGGGCACGAACGTCAACTCGATGGTCGCGGGCATCAACCTCGCGGTGTTCAAGAACACCAAGAACCTCGACGGCGCCACGAAGTTCGTGAAGTTCCTGACCAGTGACGCCGAGCAGAAGATCCTCAACGGGGCGTACACCTCGATCCCGCCGGTCAAGACCGCCCAGACGGACACCGCGTTCAACTCCCCCTCGAACGCGGTTCTCAAGGACACCCTGGCCAAGAGTGCCGCGGCGCTGCCGCAGGTCGCCGACGAGTCCCAGTTCGAGACCGCGGTCGGTACGGCCGTCAAGGGCCTGTTCGCCGACGCCGCCGGAGGTCGCGCGGTGACCACCGCGTCGGTGAAGGCGGCGCTCGAGAAGGCCCAGCAGCAGATGCCGAAGAAGTGAGTGCGGACACCCCCATGACCACCACGACCGCCGCCTCCGCCGAATCCGGCGAGCGGACGGTGCGCGAGAACTCCCCCGGTGCGGCGCGCGGCCCGCGCCGCACCGGGCGGATCAAGCGCATCGGACTCCCCTACCTGCTGCTTCTGCCCGCGCTGGTGCTCGAACTCCTGGTCCACCTGGTGCCGATGGTGATCGGCATCGTGATGAGCTTCAAGGAGCTCACGCAGTTCTACATCCGCGACTGGGGCACGGCGCCCTGGGCCGGCTTCGACAACTACTCGGTGTCGGTGCACTTCGACGAACCCGTCGGCAAGGCGCTGCTGCACTCCTTCTTCGTCACCATCGCCTTCACCCTGCTCTCGGTCGGCCTGTGCTGGCTGATCGGCACGGCGGCCGCGGTCTACATGCAGGACAACTTCGTGGGGCGCGGTGTGCTGCGGGCCCTGTTCCTGGTGCCGTACGCGCTGCCGGTGTACGCGGCCGTCATCACCTGGGTGTTCATGTTCCAGCACGACAACGGCCTGGTGAACCACGTCCTGCACGACCAGCTGCACCTCACCGACAAGCCGTCCTTCTGGCTGATCGGCGACAACAGCTTCTACGCCCTGCTCACCGTGTCCGTGTGGAAGGGCTGGCCGTTCGCCTTCCTGATCGTCATGGCGGGCCTGCAGAACATCCCGGGCGAGCTCTACGAGGCCGCCGCGCTCGACGGGGCCGGCCTGTGGCAGCAGTTGCGCCGCATCACGCTGCCGTCGCTGCGGCCGGTCAACCAGGTCCTGGTGCTGGTGCTGTTCCTGTGGACGTTCAACGACTTCAACACGCCGTTCGTCCTGTTCGGCAAGACCGCCCCGGACGCGGCGGACCTCATCTCGGTCCACATCTACCAGGCGTCCTTCGTCACCTGGAACTTCGGCACCGGCTCGGCGATGTCCGTGCTGCTGCTGCTCTTCCTGCTGGTCGTGACCGGCGTCTACCTGCTGCTGACCTCCCGGGGAAGGAAGACGGCCGATGTCTAGCATCTCCACCACCACCCGCCCGGCCACCGCCCGGTCGGCCACCCCGCGCTCGCCGATGGCTCCGCCGCGGTCCTTCCTGTGGTCCCGGCGGATCTTCCTCACGCTGCTCACCGGCTTCGTCCTGGTGCCCGTGTACGTCATGGTCTCCAGCTCGCTGAAGCCGCTCGCGGACGTCTCGGGGAAGTTCCGCTGGGTGCCGAGCGGCCTGACACTGCGGCCGTACGTCGACATCTGGTCGACGGTGCCGCTGGCGCGTTACTTCGTGAACTCGCTGATCGTGGCGGGCGCGGCCACGGCCTGCTCGGTCGTGATCGCCGTCTTCTCGGCCTATGCCGTCAGCCGCTACGACTTCCGCGGCAAGCGCGTCTTCACGGTCACCGTGCTGTCGACCCAGATGTTCCCGGGCATCCTCTTCCTGCTGCCGCTCTTCCTGCTCTACGTCAATATCGGCAACGCCACCGGGATCGCGCTGTTCGGCTCGCGCGGCGGTCTGATCCTCACGTATCTCACCTTCTCGCTGCCGTTCTCGATCTGGATGCTGATCGGGTACTTCGACTCGGTGCCGCGCGATCTCGACGAGGCGGCCCTGGTGGACGGCTGCGGGCCGCTCGGCGCGCTCTTCCGTGTCGTCGTCCCGGCCGCGATCCCCGGCATCGTCGCGGTCGCCGTCTACGCCTTCATGACCGCCTGGGGAGAAGTGCTGTTCGCGTCGGTGATGACCAACGACGCCACCCGCACCCTCGCCGTCGGGCTGCAGGGCTACTCCACGCTCAACGACGTGTACTGGAACCAGATCATGGCCGCCTCGCTGGTCGTCAGCGTCCCCGTGGTGGCCGGCTTCCTGCTGCTCCAGCGCTATCTCGTCGCCGGTCTCACGGCGGGAGCCGTCAAGTGAGCCATGCCAACCCCATTGATGACGAAGGGACTTCAGTGACCATCGACCTTGCCGCCCTCCCCGAGGATTTCCTGTGGGGCACGGCCACGTCGGCCTACCAGATCGAGGGAGCCGTCGCCGAGGACGGCCGCTCCCCCTCCATCTGGGACACCTTCTCGCACACACCCGGCAAGATCGACAACGGCGACGACGGGGACGCCGCCTGCGATCACTACCACCGCTGGCGCGAGGACATCGGGATCATGCGCCGACTCGGCACCAACGCCTACCGGTTGTCCATCGCCTGGCCACGCGTCATGCCGGGCGGCGACGGCCCGGTCAACGCCAAGGGGCTCGACTTCTACGACGCGTTGATCGACGGCCTGCTGGAGGCGGGCATCACGCCCTCGGTGACGCTCTACCACTGGGACCTGCCGCAGGTGCTCCAGGACCGGGGCGGCTGGCCGGCCCGTGACACGGCGCACCACTTCGCCGCCTACGCGTCGGTCGTGGCGGAGCGGCTCGGTGACCGTGTCCAGCACTGGACCACCCTGAACGAGCCGCTGTGCTCGGCCTGGATCGGCCATCTGGAAGGGCGGATGGCCCCGGGCCTGACCGACCTCACGGCCGCGGTCCGTACCTCGTACCACCTCCTGCTCGGCCACGGGCTCGCCACCCAGGCGATCCGCGCCGCGGCGCCCGGGGCCCAGATCGGCATCGTCAACAACCTGTCCAGCATCGAGCCGAACACCGACCGTCCCGAGGACGTCGCGGCGGCCAGGCGACTGGACGGGCACACCAACCGCTGGTGGCTGGACCCGGTGCACGGCCGCGGTTTCCCCGCCGACATGGTCGAGGTCTACGGCGTCGAACTCCCTGAGGTCGCCGGTGACCTGGAGACGATGGCCGAACCGCTGGACTGGCTGGGACTCAACTACTACTTCCCGTCCAGCGTCGTCGACGACCCCACCGGTCCGGCCCCGCACGTGCGCACGGTCAGCCGGCCCGGCGTGCCCGTCACCGGCATGGACTGGGAGGTGGAGGCCGCCGGTATCGAGCGTCTGCTGCTCCGCCTGACGAACGAGTACGGCGCCCGCAAGCTGTACGTCACGGAGAACGGCTCCGCCTATCCCGACGTCGTACGCCCCGACGGCACCGTCGACGATCCGGAGCGGGTCGCGTATCTCGAACAGCACCTGGCCGCGTGCGCCTCGGCGGCCCGCAAGGGCGTGCCGCTGGCCGGCTACTTCGCCTGGTCGCTGCTGGACAACTTCGAGTGGGCGTACGGCTACGACAAGCGGTTCGGGCTGGTGCACGTCGACTACAAGACGCAGAAGCGGACGATCAAGGGCAGCGGTCACCGCTACGCGGAGATCGTCCGCGAGCACCGCGCGGGCGTACGCAACGCGGCCTGACGGGAGCGCCGAGGCGCCGGGCGCGAGGAGGGTTCGACCCACGGCCCGCGCCCGGCTCACGGCTCACGGCTCACGGCTCACGGCTCACGGCTCAGGCTTGTCGCCCGGCGTCCTTGTCGGCGGGTGCGGTCACGCTTTCGCTGATCTCGTCGAGGGCAGCCGTCAGTTGAGGGGCCACGGCCTCGCGCACCCACGCGACGCGTTCGTCGCCGGGTGCGCGGGGCACGGTCTCGACGAGCATGATCAGGTAGAGGTAACTGCGGTAGAGGGCCAGGCGCCGCCGGGTGGGCTCGTCGAACTCGACGAGCCCACGCATCTCTTGATAACCCGTCAGGAAATCCTCGTCCTGTCGGATGTCGCCGAGCAGGGCCAGGGAGACGAAGTCGGCGAGCGGGTCGCCCCAGAACATGCGTTCGCCGTCGATCAGGCCGCCGATCCTGGGGCCCGCCCCGGTGCGCTCGACCAGGATGTTCCCCCGCCACAGGTCGAAGTGGACGGCGCGGGGGACGGTGACCTCGTCCAGCGCGCCGAACGCGGCCCGCGCGAGGCCGGCCACCTCGTCCACGGGGTACGGCAGCCAGGCCCGGTAGCGGCGGGCGTCGTCGAGGATGGCGTCGTACATTCCGGTGAAGGCGCTCCGCCAGTCGGGGGCGAGCGGGCCGAGCGCCCCGGAGGGGTAGCCGAAACCGGGGCCGGTGGTCCCGTGCAGCCGGGCGACCATCCGCCCCAACTCCCGCCGGAGCGGCCCGCGTTCCCCGTCGGGCAGGTCTCCCCAGGGGTCTCCGGGACAGTGCGTCATCAGCAGATGGCCGTCGCCGAGGGCTCCGACCGTCCTGGGTGCCGGTACACCGACGCCGGCCGCCTGACGGCAGAACTCAGCCTCGGAGAGCAGGAGTCGGCGCTCGTACGCCAGAGCCGGGGCGGTGTCCGGGGGAGGGACCTTCAGGACGTAACGGCTCCCGTCGGCGAGCCGGAGCTCCTCGACGGCGTTGTACGTGCCGCCGGACAGCGCCCGGCACTCGACGAGACTCTCCGACGGCAGCCCCGCCCCGTCGAGAGCCCACCGCGCCCGCTCCCAACCGTCCACGCCGACCCCCCTGTCCGCACGGCCCGTGCATCCCACTCTGCCAGGTTGGGGACACGGGCCGCAGGCGGTCACGGCGCACCCCAGCGGGAGCGGGGCCCCGGCGGACGCGCCGGGTCGGGAGCCGGGAGGCCGAGCGACCGCGCCCGGCATGAGCGGTCGCGCAGGCGGCGTGCCCAGGGTGGCCCGGCAGACGCGCCCGGCACCAGCGGGCAGCGTGAGCCGGGGGTCGTCCCCCAACGCGCCCGACCGAGCGCCGAGGCAGCGCCCCGTAATGCCCAACGCGGAGCCCAACCCAGTCCCCAACTCGCGCTCCGCGCCTACGGGCTGGGCGCCGTGACACCCGGGGCCCGGTCTCCCGCCGCCGTGCCGGCGCCCTCCGGAGCGCCGAAGCGGGCGAGGCAGTGCCAGACCTTCTTCAGGTCCTGGGGGTCGTGGCGGCCGGTGCGGGCGGCGTCGCCGATGATCCGCGGGTCGAGGCGGCCGTCCTCGGCCACGCGGGCGCCCAGTTCGACGTATGCGGGGCCGCGGAACTCGGGGTGCAGGCGCAACTCCTCGACGGTGAGCCGGTATCCCCCGTGCCAGGCGATCGGGCAGGGCAGGTGCCTCGCCGCGGTCTCGACGGGCGTGCCCCGGTAGGAGGGGTCGAGGACCAGGGCCTCCATGTCCCGGGCCGTGACGACCCGTCCGTGCACCTGTGCCTCGATGTAGTCGTCGAGCGGGTCCCGGTCGTCCGCCTCGGCGGCCTCGATGAGGGACATCCCGGCCGCGACGCCGAAGGCGGACGGTTCGGCCGCGCTGTCGGGGTAGCAGAAGGTGGCGCGGGAGAGCGTGGCGCCGGTCAGCCTGAAGTGCGAGGAGCCGAACCGGGGTGCCGCTCCGACCTGTTGGCGGCGGAAGTCGAGCCCGCCGTAGACCGGGCGCTCAACGGCCGGTGCGGTGTCGTAGGCACCGCCGAAGATCCGGCTCTCCCAGCGCCACCGGTCGCCGCCGGGGTGCGCGGTCAGCCCGCCGTTGCTCGCGCCCGTGACGAACTGCGAGCGGTACACACCGTCCTGGGCCAGTGCCTCCAGGATCGGAATCCCGCGCACGACCCGGTCCGGATGGAAGTTCAGCGTCAGCCGCAGCGCGGGATCCAGTGCGGGGCCGGAGGAACGGCCCGCGACGTGACGTAAGGCCCGTTCCTGCGGCGTGTCCCGGTTCCACGGTGTCGGACCGGCACCGAAATCCATTGGTTCCCCTCTCATGAAGCTAGGTACCCTCGGTCAGAACCTAGTACCCCTAGGTTTTGGATCGTCGATACCCGGCACCCAGGAGGACTCCCATGAGATCACTCACCGAGCGGGACATCCGCGCCTCGTTCCTCAACTGCACCCGGGGCGAGGCCGAGCGGCTCGCGACGCCTCGTGATCTCGGCCAACGCCCGTGGGACGACCTGGACTTCCTGGGCTGGCGGGATCCCGGTGCGCCCGACCGCGGCTACCTCGTCACCGAGCGGGAAGAGGGCCTCGCCGGCATCACCCTGCGATGGCCGTCCTCCCGGCGCGGGCTCGCGCACCGCAGCATGTGCTCGCTCTGCCTGACCACGCACCCGGGTGGCGGGGTCTCCCTGATGACGGCCCGCAAGGCGGGTGCGGCGGGCCGCGAGGGCGATTCGGTCGGCGTGTACATCTGCGCCGACCTCGCCTGTTCCCTCTATGTCCGAGGGAAGAAGGCCCTCCCGCCGGGAAGCCGTTTCGAGGAGACCCTCACGACGGAGCAGCAGATCGCCAGGACGGTCGGCAATCTGTCCGCCTTCCTGGCGAAGCTGCACGACTGAGCCGCGGACCGGCCGGTGCCGCTCCGGCGCCGGTACCCGCGCCAGGGCCGCCGGCCGAACGACCGGCACCGGCCGCTCCCGCGCCGGTACCCCGTGGCAGTCCGCCGCCGGGCCTGCCGACGCTCCCGGCGGACCTGTGCCGCGGGCCCGGCGCCGGGGGCGGGTCAGGAACCGGCGGGGGTCCAGTGCGGGTCACGGCCCAGGAAGGCGAGCAGCGCCTCGGCGCGGCCGGTTCCCTCCGGCACCTCGCGCGCGGCGGCGAACACTCCGAACGACGCGCGGAGGTGATCGGCCAGCCGGTCCGCGGCGAGCCGGACGCCCTCGGCCAGATCGTCGTCGAGGGGAGACGCCTGGCCGGTCGCCACGGCGATGTCCCAGGCGTGCACGGCCGCGTCCATGGCGGCCGCGGCGGCGGCCACCCGGAAGGGCAGCGGCCCCAGCGGTGTCGCCACCTCCTCGGCGTCGGCGGGCAGCCCCGCGTAGATGTCGGCGACGCCGGCGAGGACCTTCTCGAGCTCCGGCGCGGCATCGCCCTCCAGACCGTCCACCGGGTGGAAGGGGTCCGCGTCGGGCCACCCGGTGCCGGTGACCGCCGCGCCGTATGCCTGCTGATCGAGCCGCGCGTGGTTGAGCACCTGGCGCGCCGTCCACTCGTCGCACGGCGTCGGCGCTCCCCAGGCGCCCTCCGGCACACCCGCCACGACCTCGCGCAGCCGGTCGTACGCCCGCGTCAGCAGTTCGATGCCCTCGATCTCACTCATTCCGGTGCCTCCTGATGCCGTCCGACCCAGCCGATGCCATCAATCTAGAACCCCTTGCGGACAGCTCTGGTCCGCAATCAGCACGTTCGGTACCCCTGTGAAACGGGAAGGCCCCAAGGATGCAAGAGGAGCGTGGGGAGTGGACGGCATCCGTCGCGAAGATCGTGGAGCGGCGCCGGGAACCGGTGGTCGTCCAGACGCTTCGCTCGACGGCCGCCGCGACGATCGCGTACGTGGTGGCCATTCATCTCAGTCCCGAGCCCGCGCCGCTGACCGCTCCCCTGACCGCGCTGCTGGTCGTCCAGGTCACCCTCTACTCCACGATCACCACCGCCGTCCGACGGGTGAACTCGGTGGTGGCGGGTGTCGTCATCGCCATCGGCTTCAGCAGTCTGGTGGGCCTGACCTGGTGGAGCCTGGGCCTGATCATCCTCGCCTCGCTGGCGGTGGGTCATCTGGTCCGGGTCAGCGAGTTCGTGCCCGAGGTGGCGATCAGCGCCATGCTGGTCCTCGGCGTCACCCGAGTGGGCGACACCGCGTGGGCCCGCGTGCTGGAGACGCTGATCGGCGCGGTCGTGGGCCTCGCCTGCAATCTCGTGCTCGCGCCACCCGTGTGGGTGGGCGTGGCCGGTGAGTCCATCGAGGATCTGGCTCGCCGGATGCGGCAGTTGATGCTGCGGATCGGCGAGCAGGCCGCCGGGCGCACGCCCTACCATGTGGCGGCCGAGCGGCTGCACGAGGCCCGTCGGCTCGACCACGACATCTCCG
Source organism: Streptomyces sp. NPDC091209 (assembly GCF_044757755.1). Classification (NCBI taxonomy): domain Bacteria; kingdom Bacillati; phylum Actinomycetota; class Actinomycetes; order Kitasatosporales; family Streptomycetaceae; genus Streptomyces; species Streptomyces sp. NPDC091209. Next base: position 20,179 of record NZ_JBIVVR010000021.1, read on the forward strand.
GGGTGGACGCGGCCCTGCGGCAGGCCGAGGACAGCCTGAAACTCAACCCGAGGGTGCGCGAGGGGCTGCTGCACCGGGTCGTGCTGCGCACCGGCCTGGACACCCTGGAGATCTGCACCGTGGTCCTGCGGGTGCTCGCGCGCAGTCTGACCGACCTCGCCAAGGAACGGGAGCCCCATCCCCTGTTCGAAGCGCAGGCGGGGGCCGTCCTTGAGGAGCTGCTGTCCGAGATCGCCGACGCGATCGTCAGTTTCGCGGTGCTGGTGACCACCGATGTCGCCCAGAACGCCGCGTCCGCCGAGGAGCGGCTCAGCGCGGAGCTCGGCACGGCCGCCGCGACGCGCGACAAACTGGCTCAGCTGTTCCTCGACGAGGTCCAGCGCGACGCGAGACAGTGGCAGCTGCACGGCTCGGTCCTGACCGAGGTCACCCGCATCATCGACGAGCTCGACACCGAGCACCGGACCCGCCGCCTCCTGGAGGAGCTGGACCGCTGTGCCACCGAGGAGCACGAGCGCCGCCCGCGCATCACGCGGCTGCGGCGCCGGATGCGCCTGCCGCGCCGAGGCCGGAACCGTTCCGCCGCCTCCGGTCGTTCTCAGTGACGAGTTCCGTGTGAGGAAGCGGCACGACGGCGTGGGCGGTGAGCGGCACGGCGTGGCCGGCAGCAGGGCGACGAGGGGGCGGGCGGATGACCGAGGACACCGTACGGATCGACGGGAACGCGTTGCGGCTGCCGGGCGGGGTGCAGGTGCGGTTCATCCGGACCCTGCGCCTGCCCGAGACGGGCACGCACGCGTTGCCGCCGGGGCTCGGCGAGTTCCCCGTCCGGCGCGTCGAGGACTACGGGGACAGGGTGCCGGCCGAGTGGCGGGCCCGTGGCGGTGTGATGCTGCCGGTGTATCTGCGCGAGGCCATGTGGCTGAGTTTCGCCGGGACGGCGGAGCCGGCCGCGCTGCAGGTCGGTGTGGGCAAGGTGTGCGCCGTCTCCGGCAAGCCGTGGAGTTCGCGGCTCGCCCGCGACCCGCAGAACTACGTCGTGCTCCCCCGCCAGCCCTGGCTCGACGGGATCAACTCCGGCAAGGGCACGGTCCGCCAGTTCGTGGCCGTACCGCTGGGTCTGGGGGCGACGGTCGAGGGCCAGGTCACCGGCGAGGAGGTCTGGGGCGGGGTCCAGCTCCAGTCGTTCCCGCTGAACGCCGGGGAGCTGGCGGCGTGGCGCGAGGCGGAGCGCCGCCGGGCGGAGGAGCGGCTGCGGATGCCTCCTTCGCTCGGTGCGTACGGCGGCGCCATGCCGATGGCGGCAGCCGCCCCGCCCGCACCGGGTGCCGCGCCCACCGCCGCCGGAGCCGCTCCGGTCCGTGCGCGCAGCGCCCCGGCGATGGGTCTGGGTGTCGGCGGTTCGATGCGCCAGGAGGTCTACCGGGACGACCGGCCGCTGAAGGCCTGGGCCGAGGAGCCGGCCGGGCGCGTGTTCGTCCATCTCGTGACGCCTCCGGAGTGGCGCCGCATCACCGGCGAGGCGGCGCCTCCGTCCCCGGTGGACCGTGCCGCGTACACCCGCGCGGGGCTTCCCTGGTTCGACTACTACGACCAGGACGCCACCGATCTGGCCCCCACGGAGGAGCTGGGGTCGGTGCAGCCGGTCGGCGACTGGCTGGGCGAGGACCACGAACCCTGGCAGCAGCCCTCACCGCATCAGGTGAAGCCGCTCGGCGACGCACCGGGCAAGCCGGTCGGGGACGGCGACTGGTAGGCCCGGCGTTGCATGTGGCGCAACGCGTATGGCCGTTCTTGCACTTCCGGGGTGTCGCACGCCAAGGTGGCTGTCACAGCCGAGGCAACCGACATCCCGGGGTACAGGCATGAGCAGTGGTGCGCAGCCGTCGCGAGGCGCGGGCGGTGCCTGGACCAGGCGCCGCTTCGTCGGCGCGCTGGCGGGGACCGCCGCGATCGCGACGGTCCCCGCACCGGCCGCTCCCCGGGCGGACCCGGCCGTGCCGACGCCTCTCCCGAAGGCGCCGGATGCCGGACCCGCCTCCTCGGCGGGTCCGTCGGCGTCCCCGTCACCGACGCCGCGCTCCGGCCCCCGCCCGCTGTTCCTCGGCACGTACACGTCGGGCGACGGCGCCGGCAAGGGGATCGGTCTCGCCACGTACGACCCGGCGACCGGCACGATCACCGGTGGCGGTGTCGTGACGGGCGTCGACAACCCGTCCTTCCTGGCGGCGCATCCCGACGGCCGCACGCTGTACGCCGTCGACGAGCAGGCCGCGGGCGCGGTGACGGCCGTACGCCTTCCGGGGAACGAGGTGATCGGCAGTCGCTCCACCGGCGGAGCGGGCCCCTGTCATCTGTCCGTGCATCCGAGCGGGCGCTGGCTGCTGAGCGCGAACTACGCCTCGGGGAGCGTCGCGGTGCATCCCATCGACGCGTCCGGCGCGCTCGGCGAGCGCACCGATCTGGTCACGCACTCGAGCCCGGCCCCCGGCCCGGGCCAACAGGGCCCGCACGCCCACCAGTTCGTCACCGGCCCGGACGGCGGGCATCAGCTCGCCGTCGACCTGGGCACCGACACCGTGTACACCTACCGCCTCGACGAGACGGGGGGCACCCTCACCGAGGTGTCCCGGGCGGGGACGAAGCCGGGTGCGGGCCCGCGCCATCTCACGTTCCACCCCGGCGGCCGGTACGCCTATCTCGCCAACGAGGTCGACAACACGGTGACGGTCTGCGGCTACGACCCGGCGACCGGTCGCCTCACGGTGGGCGAGCCGCAGTCCACGGGCACCGGAAGCGGCACGAGTTACCCGGCGGAGCTCCTGGTGACGTCGAACGGCTCGTACGCCTTTCTCGCCAACCGGGGCCACAACAGCCTGACGCGGTACGCGATCGAGGCGGACGGCGCCCGGCTGCGACTGCTGGACACGGTGCCGGTGGGCGGCGACTTCCCGCGCACCATCGCCTTCTCCCCTGACGGACGGCTGCTGTTCGCCGCGAACCAGCGGTCGAGCACGGTCACCGTCTTCCAGGTCGACGACACGACCGGTGAACTCCGGCGCGTGGGCGAGCCGTTCGCCTCACCCGTCGCGGTCTGTGCGCTGCCTCTGTAGGGGCCGGGGGCAGGCGGCGGCGTTCGCCTGCGTGAGCAACACGTGCATGCGCTCGGTGAGTTGCGAGACGTCGTCGGCGGGTGCGTGGAACGGCAGGCGTACGTCACCGTTGCCGCGCGTCCGCTCGATGCGCAGGGTGAGTCCGTGCCGGTCGACGGCGAGGGGCTGGACGCGCACCGCGCCGTGCAGACTCTCCGGTTCGACGAGGCGCGTGAGCCGCTCGACGGCGTCCGGGTGGGCGTCGGCGAGATGGGTGAGCAGCTGGGCCTCGGCGAGGGCGAGCGGGTCGGGCTCGGCGTCGGCCAGTTCGTCCAGGTCGACCACCACGGTCCCGCCGGGCCGGCGCAGCACCGCCCGGGTCGGGCGGAACGCCAGATGCCCGTCCTCGGGGACGAACCAGCCGGCGAGCCAGAGCCGCGCGCGGATCCGGTTCCGTACGGGAACGGGCGCGGCATCGGCGAACTCCAGGACGGCGGAGGGCTCTCCGCGCGGCGAGCAGATCGCGGCGGCGAGCAGCGCGCTCTCCTCCGGCACGTGCAGGAGCACCCGGCCGTCGGCGGCGACGGTGTGCGCGCCGACGAACTCCTCCCGGCCGCCCTCCGCGGTCACCGTGCAGGACCAGGCCGCGGCGAGCACCGAGCGGGCGTGCTGCGCCGCGGCGGGCGCGGCGGTCCAGGTGTGACGGTCACCCATCAGCTTCCTCCTTAGGTAAGGCTTGCCTAAGCTATCGAAGATCGGGGCGTACGCCAACCACATCTCCCGAACGAGAAGCCCTGACAAGGACCCGAACAGCGAGGCCCACCGCGGCTCACACCCGCCGGACAGGGAACCGCGGCCACCCGACGGACCGAATCTCAGGGCGGAGCGGATCTCAGGGCGTGATCGCGCCGAGCAGCGCCCGCGCGCACAGATCCCGCACCTGGTCGCGGGTCAGGTCCGCACCCCTGAGCCACTCCAGGCACACGGCCGTGGTGAAGGCCAGCCACCCCCGGACGGCGATACGCAGTTCGAGACGGTCCTCGGACGCCCGGCCGAGCTCGGGATCCGCCGCCAGGGCCCGAAGGATCTGCAGCTCCTGAGCGGCCAGCGCCTGCTGATAGACCCTGCGCACTGCCTGGTCACCGGCCGCGTCGGCGCGGTGGAAGGCACGGAACCCGTGCGCGTGCTCCTCCACGTACCCGAGGAAGGTGTCCAGGCCCGCACCGAGCTGCTCGCGCACCGGAACGCCGGGTACCGCCGCGGTCATCCGCAGCATCCGCCCGCTCTCCCGCTCGACCACGGCGGCGAAGAAGTCCCGCTTCGTCGGGAAGTAGTGGTACAGCAGTCCGCGCGAGACTCCGGCGATCTCGGCGACCTGCTCGATCCACACGTCGTCGTACGGGCTCTCCGAGAACAGACAGGCGCCGACCGACAGCAATTGCTCCCGGCGCTCCTCGGTGCTGAGCCGCCTGCGTGCGCGCTCCCCCTGCTTCCCGGTCATCCCCGCACCTTACTTGACGTCGGTTCAACAACGGGACCAGACTGAGGACCGCTATTGAACTCGCGTACAACAGAGTCAACCTGCCCGATACACAAGGGAGATGGCGTCATGGCGGAGACGGCGGAGGAGGCGCTGCCCAAGGGGTTCCGCAGCGCGGAACTGGGCTGGCCGGAGCTGCACCGCATTCCGCACCCGCCGCATCGCGTGCCGCTGGTCGGCGATGTGCTCGGCGCCAACGTCCGTTCGCCGTTGCAGGACTCCATGAAGTTCGGACGGCAGCTCGGGCCGATCTTCCGGCGCAGGGCCTTCCGCAACGAGATCGTCTTCGTCTGGGGCGCGGATCTCGCCGCCGAACTGGCCGACGAGTCGCGGTTCGCGAAGCACGTGGGACTGGGGGTCGCCAATCTCCGTCCGGTCGCCGGGGACGGACTGTTCACCGCCTACAACCACGAGCCCAACTGGCAGTTGGCGCACGACGTCCTCGCCCCCGGCTTCAGCCGCGAGGCCATGGAGGGTTACCACCCGATGATGCTCGCCGTGACCGAGCGGCTGACGGACCGCTGGGACCGGGAGCAGGCCGCGGGCCGCACGGTGGACGTGCCCGGCGACATGACGAAGCTGACGCTGGAGACGATCGCCAGGACGGGCTTCGGCCATGACTTCGCCTCCTTCGAACGCTCCCGGCCGCACCCGTTCGTGAACGCGATGGTGGGCACGCTGACCTACGCACAGCGCCTCAACGTCGTCCCGGTCCCGCTGGCCCCGTTCCTGCTGCGGAGTGCCTCGCGGCGCAACGCGGCGGACGTGGCCTACCTCAATCGCACGGTCGACGCGGTGGTCGCGTCCCGCCGGGCGGCCGGGGGCGAGGGCGACCTCCTCGACCGCATGCTGGAGACGGCGCATCCCGAGACCGGGGAGCGGCTCACCTCCGAGAACATCCGCCGCCAGGTCATCACCTTCCTGATCGCCGGCCACGAGACCACCTCTGGCGCCCTCTCCTTCGCCCTGCACTACCTCGCCCGGCACCCGGAGGCCGCCGACCGTGCCCGTGCCGAGGTCGACCGCGTCTGGGGCGGCGCGGAGCGGCCCGGCTACGAGCAGGTCGCCAAGCTCCGCTACGTCCGCCGGGTCCTCGACGAGTCGCTGCGCCTGTGGCCGACGGCACCGGCGTTCGCGCGCGAGGCCCGGCACGACACGCTGCTCGGCGGTGTCCACCCGATGCGACAGGGGGCCTGGGCGCTGGTCCTCACCGCGATGCTGCACCGGGACCCGGAGGTCTGGGGCGCCGACGCCGAGGTGTTCGACCCGGACCGCTTCGACGCGAAGGCGGTTCGGGCCCGGCCCGCGCACACCTTCAAGCCGTTCGGCACGGGTGCGCGCGCGTGCATCGGCCGCCAGTTCGCGCTGCACGAGGCGACGCTGGTCCTCGGACTGCTGCTGCGCCGCTACGACCTGCGGCCCGAGCCCGACTACCGGCTGCGGGTGGCCGAGCGGCTGACCCTGATGCCGGAGGGCCTGCGCCTGCGTCTCGACCGGCGTACGCCGGTCGTCCCGGGGCGGGAGACGGCCTTGGCCCGCGCGGTTGAATGAGGCCGGGCTCCCGGGACCGAGCACGGGCCGTGTTCCCGTGCCGTGGCCGGACCTCCAGCCCTCCAGGCACAAGCCCTGACCCGGCCCCGCGCACAGCCATGCCGCCGGCCCCGGCGAGTCCACGGCCGAGGAGGTAGCGCTCGGCCGCTCCCGGCTCGGGCGCGGCCTCGCCCTCAGCCCTGGGAGGTCCAGTGGGCGGGGCGGCCGACCGATTCCGGAATCCGGGTGGCGGCGCTGCCGCGGGCCGCGTTCAGTTGCGGCTGGGTGAGGAACACGGCTCCGGTCAGATCGGCGTCGGTGAGGTCGGTGTCCCTGAGGTCGGCGCCGATCAGATCGGCACCGCGCAGATCGGCCCCGGTGAGATCGGCGGCGATGAGACAGGCGCCGCGCAGACTCGCGCCCCGCAGGTCGGCACCCTTGAGGCGGGCGCCCATCAGATCGGCGCCGCGCCGGTCCTTCTTCCCGCCTCCGCCGACCCCGGCCCGCACGAGCTCGCTGGTCCGCAGCAGCAGCTCGCTGACCTCCTGCCGGTGCGCGTCCAGGTCCAACGCGCCCAGCTCATCGGGAGTCCGCCCCGCGAGGCGCTCCGTCGTGGCGAGCAGGCGCCGGACCTCGGCGTGCACCGGCCGCGCGGCGGGGAGCGTCAGTGCCTCGTTCAAGTACCAGAGCAGTTCGTGGAGATGGCGTACGACGGGGAACACGTCGAACATCTGCCGCGCGCGCTCCTTGGACCCCGAGCGCCAGTCCACGCCGCCGAAGGTCACCTGGGAGACCCGCTGCCCGGCGCCGAAGCAGTCGTAGACCGTGCAGCCCGTGAAGCCGGTCCGCCGCAGCCGGGTGTGGATGCCGCACCGGAAGTCGCTCTCCAGATTCGGGCAGGGTTCGCCCGCGCCCTTGTCGATCGCGAAGTCGGACGAACGGGCGAAGGGCAGGGCCACACAGCACAGGCCGAAACACTCACCGCAGTCGGCTCGCAGTTCGAGGCGTGGGTCCGGGTGCGTGCTGCCGTCTTCTTGCATGTCCCCAGCCTACTGAGCCCGGAACGCGCCCCTGAACTGCGCCGACCTGACGGCCCTGCCCCTTCGGGCGGTGATCCTCGCGCTCCCCGTCTGGATGTTTGACGGTGCACCGGGTATCGAGTCGGTCATGGATTCCACAGCGCTCCCCGGCCTCCCCTCTCCTCCCCCGCTGGGCGCGAGCGCCCTGCCGGCCGGGACGTACGACGGCTCGCTGGTGCTGGTCACCGGTGGCGGCACCGGCCTCGGGAGGGCGATAGCGGCGGAGTTCGCCCGGCTGGGGGCCGATCTGCTGATCGTCAGCCGACGTGAACGCCATCTCGCGCCCGCACGGGCGGAGTTGGCGAAGCTGGGCACCCGGGTGACGTCCGCCGTCTGTGACATCCGGGACCCGAAGCGCATATCCGAGGTGTTCGACGGGTGCGCGCTGCCCGATGTGCTGGTCAACAACGCGGCCGCCAACTTCCCCGTCCCCACCGAGGACATGTCCCCGAACGCCTGGCAGGCCGTCGTCGACATCACCCTGACGGGAACGTTTCTGATGAGCCGTGAGTTCGGGCGACGGCATCTGACGGCGGGCACACCGGGGTCCATCATCGATGTCGGCGCGTCCTACGCCTGGACGGGCGGCCCCGGGTTCGCGCACAGCGCGGCGGCCAAGGCGGGCGTCGAGAGCCTGGTGCGGACCCTCGCCGTCGAGTGGGGCCCGTACGGCATCCAGGTCAACGGTCTGGTGCCGGGGCTGATGCCGCACGAGGACATGACGGACGACATCCGCGGGAACCTGTCACGGGCCGCGGCCGACGGGGACGGCACGGAACATGGGGACGGCACGGACCACGGGGACGAGGAGAACGGCGGCGGGCGTGGCGCGCACGACCGGCGTCAGCCCGCCCTGCGGATCGGCGCGCCCCGCGAACTGGGCTGGGCCGCCACCTTCCTGGCGTCCCCCTACGCCCGTTTCATCACCGGCCACACCCTGGTCGTGGACGGCGCGAACTGGCAGCGCAGGGAGCTCGTCAGCCCGCCCGTCACGCCGGTGCGGGACCAGTTGGGGCGTGGCCCCTTCACCGGCTGACCGTCACTCGCCCGCCCTCTCCCCCGCGAGGTCGAGGCGGGCGAGCCGGTCCGGGTCGGCCAGGATGTGCATCGCGACGATCCTGCCGTCGACGACGGTGACGCCCATGACCGAGTGCGGCCGGCCGTCCACGAGCGCCACGACACCCGCCTCCCCGTTGACCTGGACGAGCCGGGAGGCCGCCCCGAACCGCGCGAAGGCGAGCGCCTGCCGGGCCACCGCGTCGGCACCGCGGACGAGCCGGGACACGGCCACGCCGCCGGCCTTCGGACCCGCGTCCGCGCGCAGCACGACATCGGGGTCGAGGACGGCGACGAGGGCCTCGAAATCCCCGCCGCGCGAGGCCGCGAGAAAGGCGTCGAGGACCTCCCGCTGCCGGGTGACGTCCCGCTCGGGCTCGGGGGCCGCTCCCTTGACGCGGCGGCGCGCCCGGCTGGCGAGCTGACGGGTGGCGGCCGGGGAGCGGCCCACGACCGGCGCGATGTCGTCGAACGGCACCGCGAACATGTCGTGCAGCACGAAGGCGAGCCGTTCGGCGGGCTCCAGCGTCTCCAGGACCACGAGCAGGGCGAGCCCGACCGAGTCGGCGAGCAGCACCTCATGCTCGGGGTCGATCCGGTCCAGGGGGCTGACGACGGGGTCGGGGACGAAGGCGTCGGAGGACTCCAGGAAATCCTCGCGGCGCGCGGCGCGCGAGCGCAGCATGTCCAGGCACACCCGGCCGGCCACGGTGGTCAGCCAGCCGCCCAGGTTCAGGATCTCGCCCGGGTCGGTGCGGCCGAGCTTCAGCCAGGTCTCCTGGACGGCGTCGTCCGCCTCGCTGAGCGATCCCAGCATCCGGTAGGCCACCGCACGCAGCCGGCCGCGGTGCTCCTCGAACCGGTCCGCGAGAAGTTCGCTGTCGTCCATCGGTCCCCCTGCTCGTCGTACGGAACAGTGACCGATCAAAACACGTCGGTCACTTTCCCTCGAAGCGTGGCGCGCGGCGGGCGCCCCTGGCCGCGTATCCCTCCGACGCGTCGTCGGAGGTCAGGGTGAGCGCGGCCGACAGGGCGGTCCGGTCCAGGGCCGCGGCGAGACCGGCGTCGGCGTACGCGTCGATGTCGTGCTTGACGCCCTGCACGGCGAGCGGCCCGTTCGCCGCGATCTCGGCGGCGACCGCTCGAGAGATCTCGTCCAATTCCTCTTTTTCCGCGCTGAGTTGGACGAGATGCAGGCGCTCGGCCGTCGGCGCGTCCAACCGCCTCCCGGTCAGCGCCAGGAACTTCGCCCACCCCGCGCCCGCCTCGCGCGCGATCCGCAGATCCCCGCCCGCGTCGACGGCGAGCCCCAACTGCGCCTCGGGCAGGGCGAACACGGCGTCGCGGGAGGCGATCCTGATGTCCGCCATCAGCGCCAGTTCGAACCCGAAGCCGAGGCAGTAGCCCTGGACGGCCGCGACGACGGGCTGTGGCAGCCGCGCGAAGGCCGCGAAGCGCTCGTGGGCCCAGCGGATGCCCTCGTAGTAGGCGCGAGCGCGCTCGGCACCCGAGCCGCCGGTGATCGCGCCACCCGGGGCGCTCACGTCGATCCCCGCGCAGAAGGCGCGGCCCTCGGCCCGCAGCAGCACCACTCGGATCGAGGCGTCGAAGCGGATCCGGTCGGCGAACAGACCGAGTTGGCGGGTGGACTCCCAGCTCCACGCGTTGAGCTTCGCCGGGCGGCACAGGGTGAGGACGCCGATTCCGCCCTCGACGTCGAGGCGCAGTCGCTCGTCGCCCTCCGGGATGTCCGTACGCGTGGTGTCGATCATCCGTACCCCCTCAGGTTTCTGATGGACCGTCAGAATACTGAGGGGGGCACCAAAGGTCCCGCCCGGCGAGGACGGCGGGCGTCTCAGACCTCGTCGCGGGTGAGCGCCAGCAGCCGGTCCAGGACGCGCGGCCCGCCGGCCCGCACCCCGTCGTGCTCGAACTCGTCGGTCACCCAGGTGCGCAGGCCCCGGACAGCACGCGCGGTGCGCAGGGAGTGCTCGGCGTCGACGTACATGTCGTCGTGGTAGACCGCCGCCGCGACCGGTACCTCGTTCGCGGCGAGGCGGGCCGGGTCGTACAGCGGCGCCCAGTCGGTACGGGCGGCCAGTTCCTCGGCGGTGTCCCGCAACGGGCGCAGCGCCGGGTCGTTCTCGAAGGTCCAGGGGTGCACGGACTCGCCGGTGAACAGCAGCGGCCCGTCGTCCGCGAGGGCCTTGGCCGCGTCGAACTGCGGGAACTCGGCGCGCACGCGCTCGGCGGACCAGGCCGTGGGGCGGTCGCCCTGGGCGTAGCAGGCCTCGTGGACCAGCGCGTACAGGGGATGACCCGCGTACGAGAGCAGCCCCTGGACGTCCTCCTGGAAGGCGTCGGAGAGCGCCGGACCCTGCGGGGTGCGGACGAAGGCGTCCTCCAGCAGATAGTGCAGGCGGTGGCTGCCCTCGCCGCCGCCGAGGAGGATGCCCAGCGACTGGAAGGCCTCGGCGGTCAGCCGGTAGCCGCCGCTCAGGACCGGTTCGTGCTGGAGCAGGTACTCGGCGATCCGGCGGGCGCGCTCGACGTCCTGCGGGTAGCGCGCGTAGTGCGCGGCGACCTTGCGCTCGATGCGCGGGTACGCGGCGCGGTAGACGTCGTCCGCGTGGGCGTCGAGGGAGGGCAGGCCGCCGGTGACGACGGCGGCGCTCAGCCCCTCGGGGGCGCTGGACAGGTAGTGCACGCCGCAGAAGCCGCCGAAGCTCTGGCCGAGGACCGTCCAGGGCGCTCCGCCGGTGAGTGCGGGCCGGATGGCCTCGCAGTCCCGGACGATGGAGTCGGCACGGAAGAGCACGAGGTAGTCGGCCTGCTCGCGGGGGCCGCCGCGCAGGGGGAGCGTCTGCCGGTTGGCGGGCGTGGACAGTCCGGTGCCGCGCTGGTCGAGCAGCAGGACACGGAAGTCCTTCAGAGCCCGGTCGAGCCAGGCCTGACGGCCTACGAAACGATTCGCCCCGAAGCCGGGGCCACCCTGCAGGTAGACCATCCAGGGCAGGGTCTGGTGCGCCTTGTCGCTCGCGACGACCTCGCGGGCGAACAGGTCGATGGTCTCGCCCGCCGGATGGTCGTGGTCGAGAGGCACGGTGAAGCGGTGGTCGGTGAGGACGACACCGGGCTGGCGGTAGCTGACGGTCAACAGGGCTCCCGAGACGTACGGATTCCAGGCTGCGTCCCAGTTGAGCACATGTGCCCCGGGCTCCGCGGCCCGGGGATCAAGAAAATGAACTGAACAGTGACTCAGCAGGGCCGCGGCCGGGAACTGAACCGCTGCTCAGCGCGCCGCCAGGCTGGAGTGGCGCACCACCAGCTCCGGCTGGAGAACGACCCTCCGGTGCTCGTGGGGCGTCGGCGCGGTCTCCGTGTCGATCTCCTCCAGGAGCAGCTCGGCCGCGAGGGCGCCCATGGTCACGGCGGGCTGGCGCACGGAGGTGAGCGGGACGGCCGCGGCGGCCGCGAACTCGATGTCGTCGTAGCCGACGATCGCGAGGTCGTCGGGCACGCCGACGCCGGCCGCGTACATGGCCTGCAGGACGCCGAGGGCGAGCAGGTCGTTGGCGCAGAAGACGGCGGTGGGCCGCTCGGCCAGGCCCAGCAGCCGGGCGCCGGCGTCGCGCCCGGCGGCCACGTCGAGGCGCTCGGTCGGCAGCTCGCGCAGATGCGCCGGGCCGAGGCCCGCCTCGGCCAGGGCGTTCAGCGCGCCCGTCCGGCGGTCCCTGACCTGGCTCAGGCCGGGTGGTCCGCTGACGTACGCGATCGAGCGGTGTCCGGCGTCCACGAGATGCCGGACGGCCAGCGCGCCGCCCGCCACGTCGTCGACCGAGACCGAGCACTCGGTGGTGCCCTCGGCGACCCGGTCGACCAGCACGAAGGGGATGCCGTTGCGGCGGAAGGCCTCGATGTTGCGCCCGCTCGCGTCCGTGGGCGTCAGCAGCACCCCGCGCACCCGCTGCTCGGCGAAGAGCGACAGATAGTCGGCCTCCTCGCTCGGGCTCTGCGCGCTGTTGCAGACCATCACCCCGAGCCCGGCGTCGCGTGCCGCGCGCTCGGCGCCGCGCGCCACGTCCACGAAGAAGGGGTTGCCCATGTCGAGGACGAGCAGCCCCATGATCCGGCTGCGCCCGGCCCGCAGTTGGCGGGCCGACTCGCTGCGAACATAGCCGAGCCGGTCGATGGCGGACAGAACGCGTGCCCTCGTCTCGGAGGCCACCGAGTCGGGGCGGTTGATCACGTTCGAGACCGTGCCGACGGAGACTCCGGCGGCACGGGCGACGTCCTTGATACCCACCGACTGGGCCATCAGGCGGGAACCTCCAGAAGAACGAGAAGCGGCGGGCAGGCCCTCACATTACCCGCGGGCGGGCCGGAAACAGTGGTCATGAGGGCAGCCGGAAGTCGATGACGTGCAGCGCCGACGGCGTGGTTCCGCTGGACTTCTCCTGGTACATCACGGACAGCGTTCCGTCCTGCGAGACGCGCGTCTCGTCGATCACGACCTCGCCGAACGCGTTCAGGCCACTGCCGTCGAACAGGAGCTTCCAGTCGGTGTGTCCGGAGGACTTCGAGGCGCCGGCGATCCGCCCGAACGGCATGATCGCGTAGGCGTTGTCGTACCGGTCGAGGACCAGCTTGGTGCGCTGGCTGGAGTTCAGGGCGATCGGGATCTCGGTCTTGGTCCAGCCGCCCGCGGAGTTCTTGCGCAGGTGGAAGGCCCGGCCGTTGGCCGTGCGGTCCGTGACGTAGTTGGTGGTGCACTGGCCGAAGCGTCCGGGCACATAGCTGATGATCGCGTGCGGCAGCCCCGCCGAGTCGGTGGCCTGGCTCTCCTGGTTCATCAGCGAGTGGTCGGGGTCGAGGGCGTCGACGACGAGTCCGGTGTCGGTGACGGCCACGGTGCCCGAGGTCCCGGTGGTGCCGACGACGGTACCCGCGTCGTTGCGCCAACTCCGACCCCGGTCGGTGGAGTAGACGTAGCCGGTGTCGTGGTTGGTGATGCCGCCGGCGTTGCACATCACGGCGGCGTTCTGCTCGCGCCAGGTGAAGAAGGAGTGCAGCCGGCCGTTCACGTCGTAGTCGATCCCGTGCAGATACATGTTGCGGGCCGTGCTCGACCCGTGCGCGCTGGTGTACGTCCCCGTGGAGGCGGACCACTCGCCGAGCGCGGTCCAGGACGAACCGTCGTACTCGGCAAGGGCGTTGCGCCCGTTCCCGGAGACACCGACGCGGTAGCTGAGCTGGAGTCCGCCGGACGGGGTCGCGACGAACTGCGGGTAGGTGAACTGCGTGGTGAGCGCGAGGCCGTCCAGGGAGGTCTGGACGGACCCGAGGACGGCGGAGGTCCAGGCTGTCGACGCGGCGTTGTCGAGCAGCCCGGCCACCGACTTGACGTAGAAGAAGCCGTCGCTGTGCGAGTCCATGTTCAGGTGCAGCCGGCCGTCGGCTCTGGAGACGCCCAGGGAGATGACGTTGTGGGAGTCGTCGCTCTTGAGCTTGTGGCCGAGCGTGATCTTGGACCAGGTGGTGGCGCCCAGCGCGCGGCGGGCGACGACCGCGCTGCGGTCCGAGGTGTACCAGGCCGCGTACTGGTAGCCGCCGTAGGTCAACAAGCCGTTCTTCTGGAACGAGTTGTTGTTGACCAGGCCGTCGTACGAGACGAAGTAGAGGGCCTGGGCGTCGAGTTGGGTGGTGCCGGACTGGGCGACGGAGGGGCCGGGAGTGGCGGCCCTGGCCGTCTGGGCGGTGAGTGCGGGGCCTGCCACGGCGCCCAGCAGGGCCGTCGTCAGCACGGTGCGTCGTCTCATGTACGGGCTCCTCGATCGGGCTGCGGGCGGGTGTGTCGGGCGGGCTGTTCGGACATGACGGACGGGCTGTTCGGGCGAGGCCGAACACCTCGGCCATTCAGACGAGGCGGAACACCTCGGCCGTTCACGCCAGGTGGAACACCTCGGTGAGGGGTTGCATGGCCTCGTCGGGTCTGGCGCCGTCCAGCGAGGTGAAGAACGGCGCCATCTCCGTCTGCCAGCGGGCATTGACGTCGGTGGCTTCCATGGCGGCCCGCGCGGCCGCGAAGTCCTCGGTCTCCAGGTAACCGACCAGCAGGCCGTCCTCGCGCAGGAAGAGCGAGTAGTTGTGCCAGCCGGTGGCCGAGAGCGCGTCGAGCATCTCGGGCCACACGGCGGCGTGCCGCTCGCGGTACTCGTCGAGGCGGTCCGCACGGACCTTCAGCAGAAAGCACACACGGTGCATCAATGACCCTCCGGGCCTGGGAGTCGGGCGGAATCCGGCCGACGAGACCGTCAGACCGTCAGAAGTTGAACTGGTCGATGTTCTTGGCGTCGAAGACGGTCGGCTTGCCGAGGCTGATCACGCCGTCCTTGCCGATGGTGAAGGAGCCCATGTCGCCGGCCTTGAAGGTCTCGCCCTCCTTGCCGGTGATCTGGCCCGAGGACAGCGCCACGGCCGTACGGGCCGCCAGCTCGCCGAGCTTCGCCGGGTCCCACAGCTCGAAGCCCTCGACGGTGCCGTTCTTGACGTACTTGCGCATGTCGTTGGGGGTGCCGAGGCCGGTCAGCTTGACCTTGCCCTTGTACTTGGAGCCGGACAGGTACTGCGCGGCCGCCTTGATGCCGACGGTGGTCGGGGAGATGATCCCGGCGAGCTTGGGGTGCTCCTGCAGCAGGCCCTGGGTCTGCTGGAAGGACTGCTGGGCGTCGTCGTTGCCGAAGGCGACCTTGACCAGCTTGACGTCCTTGTACTTGGGGTCCTTCAGCTCGGCCTTCATGAAGTCGATCCAGGTGTTCTGGTTCGTGGCGGTCTGCGCGGCCGACAGGATCGCGATCTCGCCCTTGTAGTTGATCTGCTTCGCGAGGAGCTGGACCTCGGTACGGCCCAGGTCCTCGGCGCTGGCCTGCGAGACGAAGGCGTTGCGGCAGTCGGCCTTGGTGTCGGAGTCGTAGGTGACGACCTTGATCTTGTTCGTCATGGCCTGCTTGAGCGCGGTGCACAGGGCGCCCGGGTCCTGCGCGGAGACGGCCATCGCGTCGACCTGCTGCTGGGTGAGCGTGTTGACGTAACTCACCTGGCCGCTGGTGTCGGTGGCGCTGGAGGGGCCGACCTCCTTGTACTTCGAGCCCAGTTCGGCGAGGGCCTTCTCGCCGCCCTTGTCGGCGGAGGTGAAGTACGGGTTGTTGACCTGCTTGGGCAGGAAGCCGACCGTCAGGCCCTTCTTGGTGGCCGCGTTCGGGTCGGCCTTGCCGCCGGCGGCGGCGTTGGAGGCACCGGAGTCCTTGACGTCGTTCTTGGTGGTGCCGCCGCAGGCGGTGACGGCCAGGGCGAGGGAGGTGACGGCGGCGAGCGCCGCGCAGGTGCGGCGGATCGAAGACTTGCGCATGACTGAGGGTTCCTTTACGAGGGTGAGCGGAGCGGGGTTACGAGATCGGAGTCGAGGCGGCTCTGCGGCCCGCCCTCGCTACGGAGATCTGCCGTGCGACCCGGGGGCCGAGCACGGAGACGACCAGCAGAACGCCGGTGACGACGATCTGCGACTGCGCGGAGACATTGAGGAGGCTCATCACGTTCTGCAGCGAGCCGAGCAGGAAGACTCCCGCAATCGCGCCGCCGAGCGTGCCCTTGCCGCCGTCGAAGTCGATACCGCCGAGCAGGACGGCGGCCACGACGGAGAGTTCGAGCCCGGTGGCGTTGTCGTAGCGGGCGCTGGCGTAGTGCAGGGCCCAGAACACACCGGTCAGGGAGGCCATGAAGCCGGTCGCGACGAACAGGAGCAGCTTCTGCCGCTTGACCCGGATGCCGGCGAACCGGGCGGCCTCCTCGTTGGCGCCGATCGCGAACGCGGACCGCCCGAAGGGGGTGGCGTGCAGCACGACCACGGCGACGGCGAGCAGCACCAGGAAGAGCGGGAGTGCCTGCGGGACGAACGTGTCCCCGATGCGTCCGGCCGCGAAGTCCTGGTACTGGGTGGGGAAGTCGGTGACCGCGTCGGAGCCGAGCACGATCTGCGCGATGCCCCGGTAGGCGGCGAGCGTGCCGATGGTGACGGCGAGGGACGGCAGTCCGAGCCGGGTCACCAGCAGGCCGTTGACGAGCCCGCACACCACGCCGAGCACCAGGCAGAGCGGGATGATCGTCTCGATCGCCATGCCCTGGTTCCACAGGACGCCCATCACCGAGCCGGAGAGCCCGGCCGTGGAGGCGACGGAGAGGTCGATCTCGCCGGACACCACGAGCAGGGTCATCGGCAGGGCGATCAGCGCGATCGGCAGGGTGTTGCCGATCAGGAACGACAGGTTGAGGGCGTTGCCGAAGCCGTCCACGAAGGAGAAGGAGAAGAGCAGCAGGACGATGAGGAGGGCGCCGACGACCGTGTCCCAGCGGACGGCGCGCGCGAGAGCGGAGTCAGCCATGGCGGGCGTTCCTCTTCTTCAGGGCGGCGGCCACGCGCAGCGCGACGATCCGGTCGACCGCGATGGCGAGGATGAGCAGGATGCCGTTGATGGCGAGCACCCAGACGGAGCTGACGCCGAGGGCGGGCAGGACGCTGTTGATGGAGGTGAGCAGCAGGGCGCCGAGCGCGGCCCCGTAGACGCTGCCGGATCCGCCGGTGAAGACGACGCCGCCGACCACGACCGCGCTGACGACGGTGAGTTCGTATCCGGTGCCGGTGCCTGAGTCGACGTTGCCGAACCGGGCGAGGTACAGGGCCCCGGCGAGTCCGGCGAGGCCGCCGCAGACGACGTAGGCGGTCAGGATGCGGTTGCGGACCGGGATGCCGGCCAGCCGCGCGGCCTCCGGGTTGGAGCCGAGCGCGTAGAGCTCGCGGCCGCTGCCGAAGTGCTTGAGGTAGTACGCGGCGACCACCAGGACGGCCACGGCGATCAGCGCGAGATACGGCACCGCCGAGAGGCCGCCGGAGCCGAAGTCGACGAATCCGCCGGGGAGATCGGCCGCCGTGATCTGACGGGAGCCGACCCAGATCGAGTCGATGCCCCGGATGATGTAGAGGGTGCCCAGGGTGACGACGAGCGCGGGTACCTGGCCGAGACTGACGAGCAGTCCGTTGACCAGTCCGCAGCCGATGCCGAGCAGCACCGCGAGGACGACGGCGACGACGGGGTTGCCGCCGCCCTGCAGATAGGTGCCCGCCGCGAAGGCGCTGATGCCGAGCGTCGAGCCGACCGACAGGTCGACGTTGCGGGTGATGACGACGAGGGACTGGCCGGTGGCGACCAGCACGAGGATGGTCGCGTTCAGCAGCAGGTCCTTGATGCCCTGCTCGGACAGGAACTCGCTGTTGCCCATCTGGGTGATGGCGATCATCACCAGGAAGACCGCCAGGATGGCGAGTTCGCGCATCTTGAAGACACGGTCCACCAGCCGGGTGCCGCTGGACCTGGGCACCTCGGTGGCGGGGGCGGGGGTGGGCGCGGTCACCGTCATGCGGCGGCCCTCCGGGGGATGATCGGGGTCATTCGGGCAGCCCTCTCGCTGGCTGTCATGCGGCGGCCCTCCCGGTGGCGGCGGCCATCACGGATTCCTCGGTGGCTTCGGAACGTGGGATCTCGGCGGTGAGCCGGCCCTCGTGCATGACGAGCACGCGGTCGGCCATGCCGAGGATCTCGGGCAGATCGGAGGAGATCATCAGGACGGCCACTCCGTCGGCGGCCAACTCGCTGAGCAGCCGGTGCACTTCGGCCTTGGTGCCGACGTCGATGCCCCGCGTGGGCTCGTCGACGATCAGCACCTTGGGGCCGGTGGCCAGCCATTTGGCGAGGACGACCTTCTGCTGGTTGCCACCGGAGAGCGTGGAGACGGAGTCGGCGATCCGGGCGTACTTCACCTGGAGCTTGACCGCCCAGTCGAGGGAGCGGCTGCGCTCGGCCCCGCGGTCCATCAGGCCCGCCCTGACCGTCTTACGCAGCCCGGTCAGGCCGATGTTGCGCTCGATGGACATGTTCATCACCAGGCCCTGGGCGCGCCGGTCCTCGGGGACGAGGGCGAGCCCGGCGGCCATGGCGGTGGAGGGGGCGCCGTTCGTCAGAGCCCTGCCGTCGACCTCCACCTCCCCGGCGTCCCAGCGGTCCACGCCGAACACGGACCGGGCGACCTCCGTGCGGCCGGCGCCGACGAGCCCGGCGAGTCCGACGATCTCGCCGCGCCGGACGTCGAAGGAGACATCGGTGAAGACGCCCTCCCGGGTCAATCGGCGCACGCTCAGGGCGACTTCGCCCGCGTCGACGTCCTGCTTGGGATAGAGCTCGTCGAGGTCGCGGCCGACCATCCGGCGGACCAGGTCGTCCTCCGTCATGCCGTCCAGCGGCTCGCTGGATATCAGGGCCCCGTCGCGCAGGGTCGTGACGCGCCCGCAGATCTGGAAGATCTCCTCCAGCCGGTGCGAGATGAACAGCACGGCCGAACCCTGCTCGCGCAGGGTGCGCACGACACCGAACAGCCGGGCCACCTCGCTGCCGGTGAGGGCCGCGGTCGGCTCGTCCATGATCAGGACGCGGGCGTCGAAGGACAGCGCCTTGGCGATCTCGACGATCTGCTGGTCGGCGATGGACAGACCGCGCGCCGGGCGTTCGGGGTCGAGTTCGACACCGAGGCGCTTCATCAGGGCGGCGGTCGCCGCGCGGGTCGCCTTGTGGTCGATACGGCCGAGCGCCCGCCGGGGCTGGCGGCCCATGAAGATGTTCTCGGCGATCGAGAGGTCGGGGAAGAGCGTGGGCTCCTGGTAGATCACCGCGATGCCCGCGTCCCGGGCGTCGGCGGGGCCGTGGAAGACGGTGGGTTCGCCGTCCAGCAATACCTGGCCGGCGTCCGGTCGGTGCACGCCGGCGAGCGTCTTGATGAGGGTCGACTTGCCCGCGCCGTTCTCTCCGGCGAGCGCGTGCACCTCGCCGGGGAACAGTTCCAGGGACACGTCCCGCAGGGCGCGTACGGCACCGAAGGACTTGGAGAGGTCCTTCAGCGCCAGCACCGGGGTCGGTCCCGTGTCGGACGGGTGGGTCATGAGGGGCTCCTCGACGACGCCGGCGGGACGGCCCCCACAGCGTCGTGAAAGGTTTCAATTGGATTGCCGGGACGTTAGACAGGTCACCCAGGTCGCGTCAATGGGTTCGTGTCGAAATTCTTCGACGGCCATGTGTCACAACAGGGTCACGGCGAACGGTCCACGCCGGAGGGGTTGACACTCCTTCGGAGGGCTCATAGCTTCACCTCCTGAATCGTTTCAGACCCTGTGTTCGGGAAGCCCTGCGAGCAGGACCGCGGGAAGCCCCTCGGGGAGTCCTTGGGGGAGCCCCTCGGGAAGCCCGTCGGCGCTTACCGCGGGAGGGGCCCGGCGCGGCCGTCGTGAAGCGGTTCAGGAAGCCGTCGAAGAAGCTGTTCCATTCGAAGTCGTAGGAGCCCCGAAGTGACCGAGTTCGCCGCGGTGAAGGCCGCGCTCAAGACCCAGGCCGTCGAGACGCCGTCGTGGGCGTACGGGAACTCGGGAACCCGTTTCAAGGTGTTCGCGCAACCGGGCGTGCCCCGGACCCCGCAGGAGAAGCTGGACGACGCGGCCAAGGTGCACGAGTTCACCGGCGCGGCCCCGACCGTCGCGCTGCACATCCCCTGGGACAAGGTCGACGACTACGCGGCGCTGGCGAAGCACGCCGAGGAGCGCGGCCTGAAGCTGGGCGCGATCAACTCCAACACCTTCCAGGACGACGACTACCGGCTCGGCTCCGTCTGCCACCCGGACGCGGCGGTGCGCCGCAAGGCCGTCGGCCACCTGCTCGAATGCGTCGACATCATGGACGCGACGGGTTCGAAGGACCTGAAACTGTGGTTCGCCGACGGGACGAACTATCCCGGCCAGGACGACCTGCGCGAGCGCCAGGACCGGCTGGCCGAGGCCCTCGCGCAGGTCTACGCGCGGCTCGGCGACCACCAGCGGATGCTGCTGGAGTACAAGTTCTTCGAGCCGGCCTTCTATGCGACGGACGTCCCCGACTGGGGCACGGCCTACGCGCACTGCCTCAAGCTCGGCCCCAAGGCGCAGGTCGTGGTCGACACCGGCCACCACGCCCCCGGCACCAACATCGAGTTCATCGTCGCCACGCTGCTGCGCGAGGACAAGCTCGGCGCCTTCGACTTCAACTCCCGCTTCTACGCCGACGACGACCTGATGGTGGGCGCGGCCGACCCCTTCCAGCTCTTCCGGATCATGTACGAGGTGATCCGCGGCGGCGGCTTCACCCCGGACGTGGCCTTCATGCTCGACCAGTGCCACAACATCGAGGCGAAGATCCCGGCGATCATCCGCTCGGTGATGAACGTGCAGGAGGCCACGGCGAAGGCGCTCCTCGTCGATCGCCCCGCGCTCGCCGAGGCCCAGCGGAGCGGGGACGTCCTCGCCGCCAACGCGGTCGTCATGGACGCGTACAACACGGACGTACGTCCGCTGCTCGCCGAGGTCCGTTCCGAGCTGGGGCTCGACCCCGACCCGGTGGCCGCGTACCGCCGGTCCGGTTATGCGGACCGGATCGCGGCGGAGCGGGTGGGTGGGCAGCAGGCCGGGTGGGGGGCCTAGCCCCGTACCCGGCACCTCTCCCCCAAGGGCCGGAGCCAGCTCCGGCCCTGGTGCCGCCCCTCCGCCACAAGGCGCGGGCCCTGACGGGCCGAAGCCCAGCCCTCCGTGTCGTGACTGCCCCACAAGGTGGGCCTGGGTCCAACCCGTACCGCGCCTGCCCCGCGAGGGGGCCGCCGGGCTGCGGGCCGTCGTGGGCCGGTCGCGCAGTTCCCCGCGCCCCTGAGGGGCGCTCCTCCTCGGGTTCGCTCCCCAGTGCACGTACACACTCTCCCTAAGGACCATGACCATGGCACCCCATCCCGAAGCCGCCGCTCTGCTGGCGCGGTCGCGCCGGCTCGGCGCCGATCCCCGCAACACCAACTACGCGGGTGGCAACACCTCCGCGAAGGGCACCGACACCGACCCCGTGACCGGCGGTGACGTGGAGCTGATGTGGGTGAAGGGGTCCGGCGGCGACCTGGGCACCCTCACCGAGGCCGGACTCGCGGTGCTGCGTCTCGACCGGCTCCGGGCGCTGACCGAGGTGTACCCGGGCGTCGACCGCGAGGACGAGATGGTCGCCGCCTTCGACTACTGCCTGCACGGCAAGGGCGGTGCAGCGCCGTCGATCGACACCGCGATGCACGGGCTCGTCGACGCCCCGCACGTCGACCATCTGCACCCCGACTCCGGGATCGCGCTCGCCTGCGCGGCCGACGGGGAGAAGCTGACCGCCGAGTGCTTCGGCGACAGCGTGGTCTGGGTGCCGTGGCGCCGGCCCGGATTCCAGCTCGGCCTGGACATCGCGGCGGTCAAGGAGGCCAACCCGGGGGCCATCGGCTGTGTCCTGGGCGGCCACGGCATCACCGCGTGGGGCGCGAGCGCCGAGGAGTGCGAGCGCAACTCGCTGCACATCATCCGCACCGCCGAGACCTTCCTCGCCGAGCGGGGGAAGGCGGAGCCCTTCGGACCCGTCGTCGAGGGCTACAAGGCGCTCGCCCCGGATGTGCGGCGCGAGCGGGCCGCCGCGCTCGCGCCGCACCTCCGGGCCATCGCCTCCCAGGACCGCCCGCAGGTCGGCCACTTCACCGACTCCGAGGAGGTGCTGGACTTCCTGGCCCGCGCCGAACACCCGCGGCTCGCGGCACTCGGTACCTCGTGCCCGGACCACTTCCTGCGCACCAAGGTCAGGCCGCTCGTCCTCGACCTGCCGCCGACCGCCTCCCTCGACGAAGCGCTCGCCCGGCTCGGGGAACTGCACGCCGAGTACCGCGTGGAGTACGCGGCCTACTACGAGCGGCACGCGCTGCCCGACTCCCCCGCGATGCGCGGCGCGGACCCGGCGATCGTGCTGGTCCCCGGAGTCGGCATGTTCTCCTTCGGCAAGGACAAGCAGACCGCGCGGGTGGCGGGCGAGTTCTACGTCAACGCGATCAACGTGATGCGCGGGGCCGAGGCCGTCTCCACGTACGCGCCGATCGAGGAGTCGGAGAAATTCCGCATCGAGTACTGGGCCCTGGAGGAGGCCAAGCTCCAGCGGATGCCGAAGCCCAAGCCGCTCGCCACCCGGGTCGCCCTGGTGACGGGCGCGGGCAGCGGGATCGGCCGGGCCATCGCCGAGCGGCTGGTGGCCGAGGGCGCGTGTGTCGTGGTCGCGGACCTGAACGCCGAGGGTGCCGAACGGGTGGCCGCCGAACTCGGCGGTCCCGACAAGGCCGTCGCCGTCGCCGTGGACGTCACGTCCGAGGAACAGATCGCCGGGGCCTTCGAGGCGGCGGTGCTGGCCTTCGGCGGGGTCGACCTGGTGGTCAACAACGCGGGCATCTCCATCTCCAAGCCGCTGCTGGAGACCACCGCGAAGGACTGGGACCTCCAGCACGACATCATGGCCCGCGGCTCCTTCCTCGTCTCGCGCGAGGCGGCCCGGGTGATGATCGCGCAGCGACTGGGCGGCGACATCGTCTACATCGCGTCCAAGAACGCGGTCTTCGCCGGCCCCAACAACATCGCCTACTCCGCCACCAAGGCCGACCAGGCCCACCAAGTACGGCTCCTCGCTGCCGAGTTGGGTGCCCACGGCATCCGGGTCAACGGCGTCAACCCGGACGGCGTGGTGCGCGGCTCGGGCATCTTCGCGGGCGGCTGGGGCGCGCAGCGGGCTGCGACGTACGGCATAGAGGAGGAGAAGCTCGGCGAGTTCTACGCCCAGCGGACCATCCTCAAGCGGGAGGTGCTCCCGGAGCATGTCGCGAACGCCGTCTTCGCCCTGACGGGCGGGGACCTGACGCACACCACGGGGCTGCACGTCCCGGTCGACGCCGGCGTCGCCGCCGCGTTCCTGCGATGACGTCGATGAACGCCCCGCACACCGTCGCGCAGCACACCGTCGCCCGGCACGCTCTCGCCCCGCGCACCCACTCCGCGCGCACCTACGCCGCCGTCGACCTCGGCGCGTCCAGCGGGCGGGTCATGGTCGGCCGCGTCGGCCCGGACACCCTCGCCCTGACCGAGGCGCACCGCTTCCCGAACCGGCCGGTCCGCGTCCCCGAGGGGCTGCGCTGGGACATCCTGGCGCTGTACGCGGGTGTTCTCGACGGACTGCGCGCGGCCGGGCAGGTCGACTCCGTCGGCCTCGACAGCTGGGCGGTGGACTACGGCCTGCTGGACGCCGACGGAGCACTGCTCGGCAATCCGGTGCACTACCGCGACGCCCGCACCGAGGGTGTCGCGGAGAAGGTGTGGGCGCGTGTGCCCGCCGCCGAACTGTACGCGGCGACGGGCTTGCAGTACGCGCCCTTCAACACCCTCTACCAGTTGACGGCCGCCCGCTCCTCCGCCCAACTCGCCTCGGCCAAGCGTCTGTTGCTCATCCCGGATCTGCTGACGTACTGGCTCACCGGCGAGCAGGGCACCGAACTCACCAATGCCTCCACCACGCAGTTGATCGATCCGGGGACGCGCGACTGGTCGTACGGTCTCGCGGAGCGACTCGGCATCGACCTCGGGCTGTTCGCGCCGCTGCGCCGTCCCGGCGACCCGGCCGGGACGCTGCTCCCGCGGGTGCTGGAGGAGACCGGGATGACCGGCCCGGTGCCGGTGACGACGGTCGGTTCGCACGACACCGCCTCGGCGGTGGCCGCCGTTCCCGCGACCGGTGAGCGGTTCGCGTACATCTGCACCGGAACCTGGTCGCTCGCGGGCCTGGAACTGGACGCTCCCGTCCTCACCGAGGCGAGCCGGGCCGCCAACTTCACCAATGAACTGGGCCTGGACGGCACGGTCCGCTACCTGCGCAACATCATGGGCCTGTGGCTGCTCCAGGAGTGCGTACGCGCATGGGGCCACCCCGATCTGGGCGAACTCCTCGCGGCCGCCGCCGAGGTGGCGCCGCTGCGTTCCGTCGTGGACGCGGGCGACGCGGCGTTCCTCGCGCCGGGCCGCATGCCGTCGCGGATCGCGGACGCCTGCCGGGACTCGGGGCAGCCGGTGCCCGAGTCCCGCGCCGAGATCACCCGCTGCATCCTCGACTCCCTCGCGCTCGCGCACCGCCGCGCGATCGAGCGGGCGCAGTCCCTCGCGGACCACCCGGTCGACGTCGTGCACATCGTGGGCGGCGGCACCCGCAACGAGCTGCTGTGCCGGCTCACCGCCGACGCCTGCGGTCTGCCGGTGGTGGCGGGCCCGGCGGAGGCCGCCGCGCTCGGCAACGTCCTCGTCCAGGCGCGGGCGCACGGGCTGGTGGGCGACCGCGCCGAGATGCGCGCGCTGGTGGCGCGCACCCAGTCGCTCCGCCGCTACGAGCCGCGGGGCGACACGGCGGCGTGGCGCGCGGCCGAGGCGAGGCTGGGCACATCGTGAGACGCACGGCGTGAAACCCACACCGCGGAACCCACACCGTGGAGCGCCCATCGTGCAACGCACACCGTGGAGCGCGCACCGTGACGTGGCCGTTGCGCGACGCGCCGTGCGGCCAAGCCTGCGATGCGCAGTGCCATGCGCCGTGCGAGACGCCGTGCGGCGCACCACAGATACGGCGGGCGCGCGCTGCCTCTCCGGCCGCGCGTCCGCCCCGTACCCTGCCCCCATCCGATGACCGAGACCGAGGAGCCGCGATGCGTGTCGCCCTGTTCCTGACCTGCGTCAACGACACGCTGTATCCGGAAACCGGCCGCGCCGTGGTGAAGCTGCTGACCAGACTGGGTGTCGACGTCGACTTCCCGATGGGGCAGACCTGTTGCGGCCAGGCGCACTACAACACCGGGTACCGCCACGAGGCCGAGCCGCTCGCCCGGCATTTCTCCGATGTCTTCCGGGAGTACGAGGCGATCGTGACGCCGTCCGGGTCGTGCGGGGCGATGGTGCGGGAGCTGTATCCGCGGATGGGTGAACGGGCCCGCGCGGAGGGGCGCGGGGACACCCTGGCCAGGGAGCTGGCGCCGGTCGTGCCGAAGACGTACGAGCTCACCGAGTTCCTCGTCGACGTCCTCGGTGTGACGGACGTCGGGGCGTACTACCCGCACACGGTCACCTATCACCCCACCTGCCACGGCCTGCGGAGCCTGGGGCTCGGCGACCGGCCGCGCCGACTGCTCCAGGCCGTCGAGGGACTTGAGCTGCGGGAGCTGCCCGGCGCCGAGGAGTGCTGCGGCTTCGGCGGCACGTTCGCCGTCAAGAACCCCGATGTCTCCGCCGCGATGGGCGCCGACAAGGTGCGCAACGCCGAATCGACGGGCGCCGAGGTGCTGTGCGCCGCGGACAACTCGTGCCTGATGCACATCGGCGGCACGATGGGCCGCCTCAGGACGGGCATGCGGCCCGTGCACATCGCGGAGATCCTGGCGAGCACGACGGCGGACACGCAAGCGGGAACGGAAGTGGGCGCGGGAGCAAGTACGGACGCGAGCACGGAAGAGGAGGCGGGCGCATGAGCGGAACCTTCGTCGGTATGCCGGCCTTCCCGAAGGCCGCGCACGACGCCGTGAACAACGCGACGCTGCGCGGCAATCTGCGGCACGCCACCCACACCATCCGCACCAAGCGCGCCAAGGCCGTCGCCGAGCTCTCCGACTGGGCGGAGCTGCGCGAGGCGGGCGAGCGGATCAAGGACCACACGCTTCGTCATCTCGACCGCTATCTCGTCCAGTTGGAGGAGTCGGTGACAGCGGCCGGTGGCGTCGTGCACTGGGCCGCCGACGCCGAGGAGGCCAACCGGATCGTCACGGCCCTGGTCAAGATGACCGGCGAGAGCGAGGTCGTCAAGGTCAAGTCGATGGCCACCCAGGAGATCGGGCTCAACGAAGCCCTGGAGGCCGCGGGCATCCACGCGTACGAGACCGATCTCGCCGAACTCATCGTGCAGTTGGGCAAGGACCGGCCGTCGCACATCCTCGTCCCGGCGATCCACCGCAACCGCGGCGAGATCCGGGACATCTTCGTCCGCGAGATGGGCGAGTGGGGCCGCCCGGCGCCCGAGGGACTCACCGACACGCCCGCCGAACTGGCCGAGGCTGCGCGTCTGCATCTGCGCGAGAAATTCCTGCGCGCCAAGGTCGGCATCTCCGGCGCCAACTTCATGGTCGCCGAGACCGGCACCCTCGTGGTCGTCGAGTCCGAGGGCAACGGCCGGATGTGCCTGACGCTCCCCGAGACCCTGATCTCGGTCGTCGGCATCGAGAAGATCGTGCCGAGCCCGCGGGACCTGGAAGTGTTCCTGCAGACGCTCCCCCGCTCCTCGACGGCCGAGCGCATGAACCCGTACACCTCGATGTGGACGGGCACGACGGACGGGGACGGCCCCCAGAACTTCCATCTGGTCCTGCTGGACAACGGCCGCACCGACACGCTCGCCGACGAGGTCGGACGCCAGGCGCTGCGCTGCATCCGCTGCTCGGCGTGTCTCAACGTCTGCCCGGTGTACGAGCGGGCGGGCGGCCACGCCTACGGCTCTGTCTACCCAGGCCCGATCGGCGCCATCCTCAGTCCGCAGCTCCGGGGCACCGCGAGCGAGATCGACGCCTCCCTGCCGTACGCCTCCTCGTTGTGCGGCGCCTGCTACGAGGTCTGCCCGGTCGCCATCGACATCCCGGAAGTCCTCGTCCACCTGCGGGAACGGATCGCGCAGGGCGGCCGGACGACACGGGAGGGCAACACGGTCGTGCTGAAACCGGCCAAGGGACACGCCGCCGAGCGGGCGGCGATGCGCGCGGCGCGCTGGGCGTTCAGCCACCCCGGCGCACTGGGCGCCGGGCAGCGGCTCGCGTCCCGGACCCGCCGGTTCCACCCGCGGACCCTGCCGGGCCCCGGCCGGGCGTGGAGCGCGACCCGTGACCTCCCCGCGGTCCCGGCCGAGTCGTTCCGCGACTGGTGGCAACGTACGCGGGGCGGAAAGGACACGACGAAGTGAGCAGCAGGGATCTGATCCTCGGCCGGGTGCGACGGGCCCTCACGGACGTGCCGCAGGACGACGACACGCCGTACGAGCAGGCCTTCGGCCGCAGCTATCTGCGCGAGCACGGTGCGCGGAGCGTCGCGGAGACGGTGGATCTGCTCGCGGAGAACCTCGCGGACTACCGGGCCCTGGTGCACCGCTGCGCGGTCGGCGACCTGGCGACGACGATCGCCCGGCTGCTCGCGGACCGGGGAGCGACGTCGGTCGTCGTACCGGCGGGTCTGGACGAGGCCTGGCTGGCGGAGAGCGACGTGACGCGTGTCGCGGACCTGGCCGCGGGAACCCCGCACGAACTGGACACGGTCGACAGCGTGGTCACCGCGTGCGCGGTGACCGTCGCCGAGACCGGCACGATCGTCCTGGACGGCGGCCCGGACCAGGGCCGTCGCCGGATCACCCTGGTCCCGGACCACCACATCTGCGTCGTCCGGGTTCCCGGCCAGGTGGTGGCCTCCGTACCGCAGGCCATGGAACGCCTGGACGCGGCGCGTCCACTGACCTGGATCTCCGGCCCCTCGGCCACCAGCGACATCGAGCTGGACCGCGTCGAGGGGGTGCACGGACCGCGCACCCTGGAGGTGGTGCTGGTGAGCGGAGCGTGACGCGACGGTTCCCCCGCTGATCGGCTGGAAGAAGGCAAGGATGCGCGCCGCCGAGCTGCTGGATCCGGTGGGCCCGGACCCCTCGACCTGTCCGCTGGGCCGTCGTCCCCCGACGCCGATGGGTTCTGCACGGCTGGGTCGGTGCCCGCGAACTCGGGGAGGGGGGCCGGGTCGGCGAACTCGCCCACCGGATGACCTCATGGCCGCCCGTGGGCGCCCCGCTGACGCAGGCCTTCGGCGTGCCGCTCCAGCCCGAGGCCGACTGGGTCGCCGTACTGGACGGAGCCTCCTTCCTCGGCGTCCTCACCCGGCCAAGCCGAACGAGGCCCTGCGGCGCTCGATGGAGCAGGTCTCTCGGTCTTCACCGACCGTTCAGGCCGCCTGGTGGTTGAACCGGGCCGCTGACACTACGGTTGGCGGCGTCCAGTGCGGACATACGGCACACGGCGCGGCTGACCCTCACGGGACCGGGACGGATGCCGGGCCTGGACTGGAAGTTGCCGTGTGGGGGTGAGATGTCGGGGGTGGTGTGACCCCCTCGGCGTCGGGGGTACGGGGGCTCGATGATCAGGTATGTCCACCATCAGCTGATGGGCGTCGCGATGGCGGTGTGCGCCTGCGTCGTCGGTGCGCCGGTGGCCTTCGGCGTGCGCGGGACACCTGCCGCGGTCGACGACGCGGTGTGGAAGGTCATCCTTCTCATGCTCGGGTGCAACGTGCTCCTCGGAACGCTCGAGGCTTCCCGGCTCAGGTGGGTCGGCGAGGTTCGCACCTTCGAGGAAGCGGTTCCGCTGGACGACCCCGAAATCCTCCGACCCGCCGACTACTCCCTGCGCCACAACCTCGTCAACAAGGGTTTCCTCCCCGTGCTGTTGGTACCGGCACTGGTCATGGGACTGACCTTGAGCCCCTGGCTGTCCCTGACCCCCCTGTGGCTGTCTCTGGACTGGCTGACGCGGGCCGGCATCGCGGCACGCTGGGAGAAGAGGAACGCCGTGCTGTTGTGGCGGGGGCACGTCCCGGCCAGGGCGTGGGAGCTCTCGTACTCCCCGGCCAGGCCGTCGCCACCGACGCGAACCGCCACCGACCCATCACCCGAGTGACCAACCCCCTTTCGGACTCCGGAAGTTCGGCTCGTGTTACGCGGCGTCCGCCATGTACGACGGCGACCGTCGTACGGAACAGGACCCGCCGTTCAGGCGGCCACCCGGACGAGTGACCGGCGTCCCTCTCTCACGTCCCGCCGGCGTCGGCGGGTGCGAAGGGTTGCCAGGATCGGTTCCGGGGCACATTCTCGACACCTACGGGTCGGCCGGGGTGCCCGGGTCGCGCCCGCCACGTCGAGCCGCGCGACCTCTCTTCGTATCACCGGGATCAGGGCGCCGACCAGGCATTTCGCCCGACCGTTCAGGTTGCGTTCAGGCTCGTCGCGGCCCCTGGCAAGTCCTGCTCCAGAAGCTCCCAAGCGATGGCAAAGACCTCTGTGGCAGAGGCCTTCGGACGTGTCATTGTGCGGGTCATGAGCACCGAGCACCTCACCCGTCACTCTCGAAGCATCCCGCCTGCCGCCGTCCTGGCGAGCAAGGTCCCGGAAGTCACGTTGTACTTCTGGGTGATCAAGGTGCTGACCACCGGAATGGGCGAGACGGCCTCCGACTTCCTGGCCCACTGGATCGGGCCCATCCCCGCCGTGGGCCTCGGCGGGCTGGCTCTCGTGGCCTCGCTGGCGCTCCAGTTCGCCGTGCGCCGCTATGTGGCCTGGATCTACTGGACCGCCATCGTCATGGTCAGCGTGTTCGGCACGATGGCCGCGGACGTGCTCCATGTCGGTCTCGGTGTCCCGTACGCGATCTCCACGCCGCTCTTCATGGTCGCGCTCGGCGCCGTGTTCGCCGTCTGGTACGCCAGCGAGCGCACACTCTCCATCCACAGCATCCGCACCCGCCGCCGCGAGGCCTTCTACTGGGCCACCGTGCTCGCCACCTTCGCGCTCGGCACCGCGGCCGGAGACCTCTCCGCCACCATCGGCCTCGGCTACCTGGGCTCGGCCGTCCTGTACGCCGTCGCCATCGCGGTCCCGGCCATCGCCCACCGCTGGGGTTCCCTGAACGCGGTCGCCGCCTTCTGGACCGCGTACGTCATCACCCGCCCGCTCGGCGCGTCGGTCGCCGACTGGATGGCGCTCAGCCACGCGCGCGGCGGTCTCGCGCTCGGCCTCGGCCCGGTCACCGCCTCCTGGACCGTCGCCATCGTCGGCTTCGTCGGCTACCTGGCCCTGTCCCGGCGCGACGTCCAGAACGACTTGGCCGGGACCGCCGAAACCGTCTGATCACACACGCGGGACGGCACCGCGCCCCTCGGTTCGACGCGAACCGAGGGGCGCGGTGCCGTCCGGCTCCTCCACTGCCGACGGAGCCCGGTCGCACCTCGCGGAGTACCTCACCGCGAGCTGCGACCGGGCTCCGTCGTACGACCCGGTGTGTTCCGGTCGGCGCACCCTGTCGAGCGGGCCGCTTCTGCCCGTGGCCGCTCAGCGGGCGCTCAGCCGCCGGTCACCAGTGCGCGACACCCTCCTCCGTGTTGAAGGCACGGTCGGGCAGGTGGCCGGGGGCCGCGGTGGCGAAGCGCACCACGGTTCGCGCACCCTCGTGAACCGTTCTCGTACCCGCGAAGTTGTTCATGTCGGTCGCGACGTATCCGGGAGAGACCGCGCAGACGGTGACGCCCGAATCCCTCAACTGGTCGGCGAGGAGCACCGAGGTCATGTTCAGGGCCACCTTGGACGCGCAGTAGGGAATGAGGTCCGGCCGCCCCGCCGGACCGCCTCCCGTGGCCCGGGCGAAGGTGGCCAGCGCGCTGGTCAGGTTCACCACCCGGCCCCTCGCCCTGCGCAGGGCGGGCAGCAACGCCTGTGTCAGCGCGAACGCTCCTACGAAGTTCGTCTCGAGCGTGCTCCTCAGCGTCTCCACGCTCACCTGGTCCAGAGGCGGGCGCTCCCCCCGGACCAGTCCGCTCACTCCCGCGTTGTTGACGAGGATGTCGAGACGGCCGAAGGTTCGGTCGACGAGCTCGGCGACCGAACGGATCGATTTCTCCTCGGTCACGTCCAGCCGTGCGCATCGGACGGCGGCGCCCTCGGCCTCTAGTTCGGCCGCGGCGGCCCTGCCCAGCTCCTCGTCCCGGGCGGTGAGCAGCACGTCCATCCCCAGCGCCGCGAGCTGTCGGCTGATCTCCTTGCCGAGCCCCCGGTTGGCACCGGTCACCAGCGCGGTGCGCCGTGGTTCCCGCGGCGCGGACTCCGTCATCCACGGCTCCGTTCCTCGGCGGCCGGCGACGCCGTCCCGGCCTTGGCGGCGCCGGCCGGCGGCTGCGACGGCGGGGTGAGGCGCAGCCAGAACAGACTGATGACCAGTGCCACGCCGACGGCGACGGTGGAGAAGACGAAGACGCCCTTGTACGCGTCGAGGTTCGAGCCGCCGCCCGCCGTGTGCCGCTGCATGATCACCGCCAGTGCGGCGATGCCCAGCGCGCCGCCGAACTGCCGGGCGGTGGTGTTCATACCGCTGGCCGCGGCGAACCGGGTGGGCGGAGCGCTCAGCGCCGCCGCGGCCGAGGTCCCCATCGTGACCGCCCCCATCGCGATGCCGGCCAGGCAGCCCGCGGGCAGCCAGAAGGTCAGGAACGAGGGGGTGCCGGTGAGCCCGAAGACGAGCCACAGGCCGCACGCCTCGAAAATCAGCAGCCCGGACAGCGTGACGGCCCGGGGTCCTCCCAGTCGCGGCGCGAGCCGGCTCATCGTCAGCGCGGCGACGGAGGCCGCGACCGCACCCGGCGTCATGGCGAAGCCCGCCTTGAGTTCGGAGTAGTGCCAGGCGCCGGTCAGGTAGAGCACGCTGACCAACAGCCACGGATACTGCGCCATGCCGTACAGAAGCGACACCACGTTCGTGACGGCGAAGGTGCGATTGCCCAGCAGGGAGATCTCCAGGGCAGGCACCGGATGCTTCCTGGAGCGCAGCACGGCGCCGACCGCGAGGGCGGCCCCGCCGACCAGACAGGCCAGGGTCCTGCCGTCCCACCAGCCCCAGGTGCCGCCCTCCGTGACTCCCAGCGTCATGACACCGACCGCGAGAGCGACCATGAGGGTGCCCAGCGGGTCCGGAATCCGCCTCTCCTGCGAACCGGCCGCGCGGGGCAGCAGCCGTACGGCGGCGAAGATCAGCAGGACGCCGAAGGGGAGGTTGACGTAGAACACCGAGCGCCAGCCGAACAGATCGACCAGCACCCCGCCGACGCTGGGGCCGACCGCCGCGGCGAACGCCGAGGCGGCGCTCCACACGCCGATCGACCTCACCCGTTGGTCCGTCGGCCCGTCGAGGAGCAGGATCGCCAGCGACGCCGGGATCATCGCGGCGGCGCCGGCGCCCTGCAGCGCGCGGGTCGCGATGAGGACCGGAAGACTGGGCGCGAGTCCGCACAGCAGCGAGGCCCCGGTGAAGATCCCGATGCCGAGCAGGAACAGTCGCCTGCGGCCCAGTACGTCCGCCAGCCGCCCGGCCGGCGCCAGGAGCGCGGCGAAGAACACGGCGTAGGCACTGATGACCCAGGAGAGGTCGGGTAACGAGGCGGTGGCGAAGTCCTTGGAGAGATCCGGCACTGCCAGGTTGGTGACCGTTGAGTCGAGCATCGCGAGGAAGGTGCCCCCGGACGCCGTCAGCGTCACCGCGAGGAAGCCCAGCCGCTTGCGCGCCGGTTCGGAAGTCGTCACTGCTGAGTGCTCCTGAGGAAACTGGATGGGGAAGGGCTGGATCAGGCCTGGGGGTATGAGGGATGCGCGGCGTCAGGCCTCGTCGCCGCCCCTTTGGATCACCTTCTCGACCTGCTCGATCCGGCTGCGGTCGAGATCGCTCGCGATCTTCTCGTCCTGCTCCATCAAGGACTCGACGTCGTGATGCTCGTAGCCGATGATTCCCATATCGGAGAAGGCATTCCGCATCTTCGGTCCGAAGAGTCCGATGTCCTTGAGCGTCGGCACGATCCGGGAGAAGAGATGGCTGCGGAAGGCGCGAAAATGCTCGGAGTTGCGCATGAACTCGATGCATTCATCCGAGTCGATGTCGAGATTGCGCCAGACCTCTTCCCCGACGAACCGCTCCTGCATCAGGTAGCACGCCTCGATGCAGAACTCCTCGCGCTCGTCCCGTTCCGCCTGGGTGAGTTCGGGATAGTAGTCACGCAGGGCGAGCCGGCCGAATGCGACATGGCGGGCCTCGTCCTGCATCACATAGGTGTTGAGCGCCTGCGCCAACGGCTCCGAGGCATTGTCCCGGATCAGTCCGAACGCGGCCAGCGCCAAACCCTCGATGAGAACCTGCATACCCAGATACGTCATGTCCCAACGCGCGTCGGATATGACGTCGTCGAGGATGGACTTGAGGCTGGGATTGATCGGGTAGGCGAGCCCCAGTTTCTCCCTGAGGTAGCGCGAGTAGACCTCGACGTGCCGGGCCTCGTCCATCACCTGGGTCGCCGCGTAGAACTTGGAATCGAGATCGGGCACCGTGTGCACGATTTTCGAGGAACAGATCAGCGCACCCTGTTCACCGTGCAGGAACTGCGAGAACTGCCAGGAGGCGAGGTGATGGCGTATGACGCCCTTGTCCTTCTGGCTGAGCTTGCTCCACACCTCGGACCCGTAGATGGCGATTGTCTGTTCCGGCACGCCCATGGGGTTGTCGAGGTCGATGTCGATCGACCAGTCGAGACGCTCGGCCGCGTCCCACTGTTTCTGCTTGCCTTTCTCGTACAGGCTCAGCAGCCGGTCCCGGCCCTCGTCGTATTCCCAGTCGAATACCGTCGTCCCACCACCGGGGACCTGCCACCGCGTCTGGTCGATCGGGAGTGCATAGATTCGCGTGCTCACGCGTTCCTCCAAACAGCGACGGCCCACACACTCGGACACAACAGGTGCACGGGACTCAGGAAGTACGCGCCAAGTCTGGCCTCTTCGAGGCTCCCCAGGCACTGGGGATAACCCTGGGCAGGGGGCAGGGCCGAACGGCCGGCCCGCGCCCCGATCAGCCCAAATCCCCTGTATCCGGGCGCCGGCCGCCCTTCGGAATGGCGCGTTCCACCGCTGGCGCGGGACGACACGGACAAGGCGCCGACAGTGGATCTACGGCCCAACCTTCACGAATCGGTCACTTATGCGACGATTTCCGGTCAACATCCACACCTTGGACTACATAAAGGGGTCACCAAGGACGGCACACGACCTAGAGGTTTCAGGAATGATCAGCAATCGGGGGTCACAGTGACGCCTGTTCGGCCACCCGTTCGTGCTGCTAACGTGCCGAGCGGAGTGTACGAAATCACGGGGGTGCGGTCCACACCGCCATGGAGTGCACCTTTCGGCATGACGGGGGGACGATGGCACGTACCGACCGCAATCCACGCCAGTCCACTATTTCACCTGGTTCCGAGGCGTGGGGCACCACGGAACCCGCACCCACGCCCACACAAACAGAGACGCTTTTCGGCCGGAAAGATGTCTTGAATTCGCTGAGCGGTGCCCTCCGTCAGACAGGGCCACGGCAGCCAGTAGCCCGGCTTGTCAAAATAACCGGAGATCCAGGCGTTGGCAAGACAGCGGTATTGGGAAGGTTCGCCGGTATCGCTCGCTCCGGAAACTCCCATGTATTCACCGGCAGAGTCGACGGACGCGACGATGAAGAACCGTTCAGTCTGTTTTCGGACGCGTTCGACGACCAGCACGATGTCGTGCGAGCGGCGGTGGAAAGACTGCCGCCCTGGCAGCGCGAGGAGTTGAACACAACCCTCCGGCTGACCATGGGATCCGACCGAGCAGGTGTGGCCGACGCCGTGAAGTGCATGGCGCAGACCGGCTTCCGCTCCGTGCGCGGTTTCCTGGAACAGCTCGCGGTACCCAGGCTGGTCCTCGTCCTTGACGATTGCCATGTCACCGATCCGGCGTCCGTCGAACTCCTGGCGAGCCTGCTGCGCAGACCACCACAGGCTCCGGTGCTGTTCGTGCTCGCCTATCGGAATCGGCAGGCGACCCCACGGCTGCAGGCCGCCCTGCGCGGCCGGTCCGAGCAGATGGTCGTCGACCATATACACCTGGAACCGCTTCCGGAAGAGGAAGCGGAAGAAATGCTGGCCGGTGAGGCCACGGCATTCAACCGACGGCACCTGTACCGGGAGAGCGAGGGGAACCCGGGATATCTGAAGGCGCTCATTTCCGAACAACCGGTCTTCACCGCACGCGACGATCTGTCCCGGCTGCACCACACACCGCGCTTCGGCAACTACGCCCGGTACACCGAGGAACTGGCCTCCCTGCGGCCCGAGATGAGGGAGGTCGCGGATGCCGCCGCAATCATCGGCCACGAGTTCGAAGCCGGCCTGCTCACCCAGATGCTGGGCCGGAAGGAGACCGAAGTACTGGGCACCATCGGCGAGTTGATCCGGCGGGACCTGGTCCACCCGGTGGTGCGCGGCCAGTACTTCGCCTTCCGCCACCCGGTGGTCCACCGGGCCATCTACAACCACAGTGAACTGAGCTGGCGTGTGGACATGCACCTCCGCGCCGACGAGGTCCTGTGCTCACGTGGCGCCTCGGCCTGCGAACGCGCCCCGCACGTGGAGCAGTGGATCAGACACGGGGATCTCGCCGCCGTCGGCATACTCGACGAAGCGGCCCGCGCCATGGCCTTCACCGATCCCGGCAAGGCGTCGGCCTGGCTCACCACCGCTCTGCGCGCCCTCCCGCAGCAGCCCCGCTTCGAGGCCCAACGGGCCGGGATGATGATCCTGCTCGCGGAGGCCCGAGGGGCGACGGGCCAACTGCGGGAGTGTCGCGACCTGATGCACGAGGCACTGAGCATCCTGCCCAGGGATCCGGTCGCCCAGCACGCCGAAGCCGTGGCGTTCGTCGCGATGGTGCAACGGCTGCTCGGGGGCCGCGAGGAGACCGATGCCATGCTGCGCCTGGAACTCGGCGCTCTCGGCTGCGAGGACGCCCTGGTCCGCGCATCACTGAAGTTCGAGATCGCCGCCGGACAGCTCCACAGCGGTGACCCGCTGGGCTGTTACCAGTGGGCGCAGGAGGCGCTGGCCGTCGTCGAGCGGCACGGGCACCGCCCCTTGCAGGCGTCGTGCCTCGGCCTGATGGCGATGGCGAACACCGCCAACGGGCGCACGGAACTCGCCTACGAGCTGCTCCGACAGGCGACCACGATCCTGGACGGGATGCTGGACAGCGAGCTCGCGCAGAGCCTGGACGCGGTGATGTGGATCGGCTGGAGCGAGGTGCTGCTCGAACGCTGGGACGAAGCACTCCGGCACTTCGAAAAAGGGGTCGGCTTCGCCATGCGCAGCGGATACCGGCTGTTCCTGCCGCATCTGCTGGCCGGCAAGGCGTTCGTCCTGCGCGACCGGGGCAAGCTCACCGAGGCACACGTCGCCGTCGAGCACGCGGTCTACCTCGCCGAGCGCACGGACAGCCCGGAAGAACTCGTCAACGCCTACGCGGTGCGGGGCTACGTGGACATCGCTCTCGGTCATCTCGACAGCGCTCTGCAGAACTCCCTCGCCGCCACACTCCAGCCCCGGCACTCGGCCAGCGGCTGGAAGGAGGCGCTCGCCCTGCGGATTCTGGGCGAGGCCAGGCTGCTGGGCGGTGACCACGAGGGGTGCCTGGCCCTGGTCACCGACGCCGGCGGGCCGGACCTGCCGACCGCCGACGCCGGTTCTCGGGTCGCCTGGTACGAGTTGCTGGTCCGGGCGGAACTCACCGCGGGCCGGCTGGAGCGGGCGGAGGAGTGGGCGCAGCGGGCCGTACACGCGGCGGACCTCCTCGGTCAGCCCGGCCGGATGGCTCTGGCGACGCTCGCCCAGGCGCAGGTGCTCCTGCGTCAGAAGCCGGAAGCGGCCCTGTCTCCCGCGCAGGATGCCGCGGCGGGACTGGAGGAGGCGGGCCGGGTGATCGACGCGTTGCGCGCTCGCCTGGTCGTGGGCCTCGCCCTGTGGCACGAGGGCCGGTTCGACGACGCGGCGAAGGAGTTGAAGGCGACCCAGCTGGCCTGCGAGCAACTGGGGGCCACCGTTCTGGCGCGGCAGGCGCGCGTCGAGCGCCGCAGGCTGGCGGCCCGTGCTCCGCACGCCAGGAGCACCGACCCGGAGAGCTGCGTGATCGCCCTGACCGGCCGGGAGCAGCAGATCGCCGCGCTCGTGAGCAGTGGGCTGACCAACCGGTTGATCGCCAAGAGGCTGCATATCGCGGAGAAGACCGTGGAGATGCATCTGTCCAACGTGTTCGCCAAGCTCGGTGTGTCGAACAGGGCGGCGGTCGCCGCGGCGGTGGCCCGCGACGACCCGGAACCCTTGGCCGACGCGCCTCAGACCAGTGACATGAAGTGATTCACCGGGGCGGAACCGCTTGCCGGTCCGTCCTGCCCGAGATGTTCGGCCGGCAGGCCGCAGCGCGGGCAGGGCAGGCCGTCCGCACCCGCGGCCGGCCTGTCCTGCCCGCCGGGCACTCCCATGCCGGGACCGAGCGGAATCCCGGCGGAGATCCCGATGAGCGCCCGCAGCTGTTCGTTCAGCCCCTCACGTACGTGCGCCATGTGATCAGTGACTCCTGTCGTCTCGGACCCGTCACAGGGGAATGTTGCTGTGCTTCTTCGGCAACGGCGCGACCCGCTTCTTCCGCAGGGCACGCAGCGCCCTGATCACGGAAAGACGCGTCTCGGACGGCGCGATGATGTCGTCGACGCAGCCGTGTTCGGCCGCGACATAGGGGCTGGTCAGCGTCTCCTCGTACTGTTCGCCGAGGGAGCGCTCCAGCGCCACGGGGTCGTCCGCCTCGGCGAGATCGCGGTGGAACAGCAGATCGACACCGCCGCGGGCGCCCATCACGCCGATCTCCGCGGTGGGCCAGGCGAAGCAGATGTCCGCGCCCAGCTCCTTCGATCCCATCACCGCGTACCCTCCGCCGTACGCCCTGCGGGTGATGACGGTGATCTTGGGCACCGTGGCCTCGATGTAGGCGAACCCGAGTTTGGCGCCACGGCGGATGATCCCCCCGAACTCCTGGACCGTGCCCGGCAGGAAGCCGGGAACATCGACGAGGGTCAGGATCGGAATGCCGAACGCGTCGCAGAACCGGACGAACCTCGCGGCCTTCTCCGCGGCGTCGATGTCCAGCGAGCCGGCCAGGTGCATGGGCTGGTTGGCCACCACACCGATGGTGTGCCCTTCCATCCTGGCGAACCCGCAGAGAATGTTCGGCGCGAACTCGGGGTGCACTTCGAGCAGATCCCCGTCGTCCACGAGCCGTTCGATCACCCGGTGCATGTCGTACGGCTGCTCGGAGGCGTCCGGGATCACCGAGTCCAGTTCGAGGTCCCCTGCCGTACCCGCGGGATCGACCCGGGTGGGGTAACTCAGCGGCTCGTCCAGGTTGTTGCTCGGGAGATACGACAACAGGTCCTTGACGTAGGCGAGGGCGTCCTCCTCGTCGGCCGCCATGTAGTGCGCGTTGCCGGTCCGCCGCGCGTGGACGCTCGCCCCGCCGAGCTCCTCCAGGCCCACCGTCTCCCCGGTCACCGAGCGGATCACGTCGGGGCCGGTCACGAACATGTGCGAGGTCCGCTTGACCATGACGATGAAGTCCGTCGCGGCCGGCGTGTAGACCGCGCCGCCGGCGCACACGCCCATGATGACCGAGATCTGCGGGATCATTCCCGACGCGGTGACCACCCTCCTGGCCACCTGGCCGTACGCGGAGAGCGCCAGCACGCCTTCCTGGAGCCGCGCGCCGCTGGAGTCGTTCATGCCGATCACCGGGCAGCCGATCTCCATGGCGATGTCGAGGAGTTTGCCCACCTTCTTCCCGAACACCTCGCCGACGCTGCCGTTGAAGGAGGTCGCGTCCTGCGCGTACACGCACACCTGACGGCCGTCGACGGTTCCCAGGCCGGTGATCACGCCGTCGCCCATCGGACGTCGGCTGTCGATGCCGAAGTTGGCCGAGCGATGGCGGGCCATCGGGTCGGTCTCCATGAAGGAGCCGTCGTCCAGGAGCAGTTCGATGCGCTCGCGCGCGGTGAGCTTGCCCAGCACGTGCTGTCGCCGCGCCGCCCGCGGCGATCCCGGCTCGCGTGCCAGCTGCTGCCGTTGCCTGAACCTCTCTATGCGCTCCGCCGTGGTGTGCCGTACGACGGGTGCCGCCTCGGGTACGGGATCGGACGATGAGGTCATCTGGTCGCCCCTGCCATGGTCTCGCTCGATCCGCCGAACGCCATGGCGAACTCGGTCACCTGCCGGCCGACCGTCAGCAACTGGGTCTCGAAGCGGCGGCCGGTGTCGAGGTCGGTCGAGGTCAGCGGATGCTCGGTCGTGTTCAGCGCGACCCCCAGGGGAGTCGGCCAGCCGCGCAACGCGTGAACGATGGACCGCAGCGCGCACAGGGTGGTCCCGGCGGACTGCCACCCGGCGGCGGTGACCACGCAGCCCACCGCGCGTCCGTCCAGATAGGGCCGGGGAGCGTCGCGGAGGTCCTCCAGGTAGTCCAGCGCGTTCTTGACCAGCCCCGAGACGCCGCCGTGATAGCTGGGGCTGGCCAGCAGCACACCGTCCGCGCGGGCGACGGCGTCCAGCAGTTCGAGGACCGGCTCGCCGCGCTCCGTCTGGTGCGGCTGGAAGAGCGGCAGCACCCCGAGAGAGGAGGCGTCGAAGAGGCGGGTCCGGGCACCGGCCTCGGCGGCGCCCCGCAGCGCCGTCGCCAGCGCCATGTCCGTCGTCGATCCAGGTCGTCCCGTACCGCCGATCCCGACGACCAACGGTTTCGGCTCACTCGACCATGTGGCCAAGCCGATCGTCTCCCTTCCCGGCCGCGGCCGGCGGTTCAGTCGGCACGTACGCTGCGCGGGCGCAGATCCGTCCACACCTCTTCGATGTGGGCGAGGCAGTCTTCCCTGCCGCCGGAGAACCCTTCGGCGTGCCAGCCGTCCGGTAGCGGCAGCGACACGTCCCAGATCGAGTACTGCTCTTCCTCGTTGAGCACCACCGTGTAGCCGTCGGCTGCTTGCGGAGTGCTGCCGTGATCCGCCATTGATGCCTCTCCCCCGCTATTTGCGGGTGTCCTTGACGATGGTGCCGCCCTTCATCACGAGGACGACGCGGTCGGGGTTGTCGAAGAGTTCCGGCTCGGTGAGCGGATCGAAGTCCACCGCGACGAGATCCGCGTACTTGCCCGGCTCGATCGAGCCGATCCTGTCCGCGACGCGCATGATGGACGCGTTCACCGAGGTGGCCGACATGATCGCCTCCCGGGCACCGATGACCTTGGCCTTGAGGGCGATCTCCAGGCCCCGCCGGTTCTGGTTCGGTCCGATGAGATCGGAGCCGGAGCCGACGGGGACGCCGGCCTCCCGGGCGGCCAGCAGGCCGTCGGTCATGCCCTGCATGGTGTCGCCGACGCGTTCGCGGATCTGCGGCGGCAGTCCGTGCTGGTCGAAGTTCTCCGTGAGGACCTGGGCGATGGACAGGGTCGGCACCAGGCTGACGTTGCCGGCCGCCATCATCGCGGCGGTCTCCTCGTCGATCCCGGTCCCGTGCTCGACGCATTCCACGCCCGCCCTGACCGCGTTGTGGATGCCCGCGACGTTGTGCGCGTGGACGGTCACGTAGGTGTGCCGGGCCCGCGCCTCACTCACCGCCGTGGCGATCTCCTCGATCGTGAACTGGGTGTCGTCCAGCGAGTCGGCGATGGACACGACCCCGCCGGTGACCGCCATCTTGAGGAAGCTCGCGCCCTGTCTGAAACACTCACGAGCCGCCTTGCGCACCTCGTCGCAGCCGTCGGAGATACGGCCCGCGGCGGTCAGCCCGCGCACCCGGAAGTGAAAGGTCTCGTCCGGCGGCAGGAAAGGCGAACCGAGGTGCCCGTGTCCACCGCACTGCACCAGGGGCGACGCGGAGGCCCAGATCCTGGGTCCGGGCACGAGCCCGCGGCCCACGGTGCGCAGCACTCCGTGGTCGATCCCGCCGCAGTCGCGGACGGCGGTGAACCCCGCTTCCACGGTCTGGCGGAGGGTGCGGAAGATGTCCGCGGCCCGCTCGGCGACGGACAGTTCCATGTTGAGGACGGCCCGCATCTCGCTGGAGTGCCCGAGGTGGACGTGCGCGTCGATGAGACCGGGCAGCAGGGTCAGTCCGCTGAGGTCGACGAGGTCGGCGTCGCGCGCCGGTTCCCGTACGTCCGTGGCGGCGATCCGGTCCCCGTCGATCAGCACCGAACCGCGGTGCACCGGGTCGCCGCCGAGTCCGTCGATGACCGTTGCGCCGGTGAGCAGTTGAGGCATGTCCCGTCACTTCTCCGTCCTGGTGGTGGTCGCGCCGCGCTCGGGCGCGGGCAGCAGTCGCCGGCGTATGAAGAACCCGAGCATCCGCTGGAAGAACGAGGAGTCCAGGGCCGGCGCGGGTGCCTGGCCGGGCGCCAAGGTCCGCAGGACGTCGGCGCAGTCGATGGCGGGAGTCCGCCGGTCGGCCACCTCTCCGAGCATGGCCATCAGCGGGGCCAGGGCGTTGTCCTCGCCCTCCCGGTCCACCTGTTCCACGAGTGCCGCGCGCCACTCGTCGAAGGGCACGCTGCGCACGGGATACCCGAACTCCCTGATCCTCTCGAAGACGTGGTTCCACTGGAGCGGCCGCGGGTCGATGGTGTGGAAGGTCCGGTTGCGCGATTCCGGCCGCCGGGAGAGTCCGACGACCTGCCGCGCCAGGTGGTCGACCGTGCCGACGGACAGCTCGTACGCGCGAAGCGGTGCGAGCCCGAGCTGGACGCAGCCCTGGATGACCTTGGTGATGTAGTCCTCGCTGTTGGCGGCCCCGTTGCGGCTGTCGCACAGCACCCCGCCCGCGCGGTAGACCGTCACCGGGATCCCGCGCTCCCGGGCGAGCCCGACCAGCCCCTCGGCCACCCACTTGCTCTGGCTGTACGCGGTGTCGTGGCCGACCGGATCGGGCAGCGGATCGTCCTCGCGAAGGATCTCCCGCTCGCCGTTCATCGCGCCGGCGAGGACCGCCAGGGTGGAGATGTGGTGCACGGGCTTGAGGCGCGACCGGGCGGCCAGCCGCAGGATCTCCTGGGTGCCGAGCACGTTGGCCGGCTTCAGGGCGCGGTAGGGGCGGACGAAGTTGACCCATGCTCCGCAGTGGTAGATGGCGTCGACCTCGGCGGCCAGTCGGTCGAAGCCGTCCGGTGTCAGGCCGAGCAGCGGCCTGGCCAGGTCGCCGGTCACCACGCGCAGCCGGTTCCCGGGTGCCGGCAGGCCGTACGAGTCCAGCGTGGCGCGGACCCGTTCGAGTCCCTCCGCCTCGTCCGCGGCCCGTACCAGGCACAGGACCGTGGCATCGGTGCGTTCCAGCAGTTCGGCGCAGAGGAAGGCGCCGACGAACCCGGTGGCCCCGGTGAGCAGCACCACCCGCGGCGGGCCGTCGTGCGGAGCGGGCAGATCGCCCGCCCGGATGTCCTCGTCGAGCTGTACCTCGTCCTCCAGGACCGGGCCCGTGGGCGCGGCCGGGGCGTCCGTGCGGCCCAGCGCCCGGTCGACCAGGGCGGCCAGCGCCGCCACGGTCGGCGCGCTCAGCACGTCCCGGGCGGCAAGCCCGGTGACGCCCATGCGCCGCAGGTGGCGGGTCGCCTGCGTCACCATCAGCGAGTGCGCGCCCAGATCGAAGAAGTCGTCGTCGACTCCGATCCGGTCGACGCCCAGCAAGCTGCACCAGATGTCGGCCACCTGGCGTTCCGTCTCGGTACGTGGGGCCACCCGCCCGTCGGCGTCGTCCTCGGCCGCCTCCGGTGCCGTGTCCTCGAAGTCCGGCTTCGGCTCGGGCTCGGTGTGATGCCGGGGCCGCCCCGCCTCGACCCAGTGCCGCTCGGCCTTGAACGGGTAGGCGGGCAGGCTCGTCCGGCGCGG
Source organism: Streptomyces sp. NPDC091209 (assembly GCF_044757755.1). Taxonomy (NCBI): domain Bacteria; kingdom Bacillati; phylum Actinomycetota; class Actinomycetes; order Kitasatosporales; family Streptomycetaceae; genus Streptomyces; species Streptomyces sp. NPDC091209. The sequence continues at coordinate 63,117 of NZ_JBIVVR010000021.1, forward strand.
GGCGGCCTCGCCGTGGAAGGCGTTCCAGTCGACGGGAACCCCCTGCTGCCACAACCGGCCGACAGCGGTGACCAGATGGGCCAGATCGGGCGTCGCATCGCGCGGCAGCCCCATCGTGGAGAGCGCGACCGGAGCGGGAGCCATCCGCTGGGCGGTGGCCAGTGAGGTCAGCGCCCTGCCCGGACCGACTTCCAGCAGCAGCCGGCCGGACCGGTCGAGAACGCTGCGGACCCCGTCGGCGAACCGTACCGGCCGCCGCAGATGCTGGGTCCAGTAAGCGGCGGACGTGGCCTCCACCGGAGTGATCCAGGTGCCGGTGACACCGGAGACGAAGGGTATCTCCGGCTTGGACAGCGCGAGTTGCTCCACCTCGTGGGTGAAGTCGTCGAGGTAGGGGTCGACCATCCACGAGTGGCTGGCCACCGGCACGCTCACCTTGCGGCAGTCGATGTCCCGCGCGCGAAGGCCGGTGAGCAGCGCCGCGATGTCCTCGTCCGGCCCGGAAACCACGGTCAGATCGGGTGCGTTGACCGCGGAGACCGACACCCGCTCGGACAGCAGGGGCAGCAGTTCCTCCTCGGGCAGCCGTACGACGAGCATGCGGCCCGGCGGCATCCGCTCGAACAGCTCGCCGCGGGCGAGCGTGATGTCGAGCGCGCCCGGGAGGGTGAACACCCCGGCGAGGCAGGCGGCGACGTACTCGCCGAGGCTGTGGCCGATCATCGCCGCCGGGCGTATGCCCCAGGCCATCAGCTGACGTGCCAGCGCGTACTCGATGGTGAACAGCGCCGACACCACGCCGGCGCCCTGGCCGCGCCCCATGGTGGCGGCGCCGCCGGCGAGTTCCCTGCCGCTCAGCGGGGTGAAGGCGGCCGGGAAGAGAAGCCTGCGCAGGTCGAACCCGAGCCTCGGCGCCAGCAGGTCGGCGCACTGGTCCACCTCGGCACGGAACACCTTCTCCGAGCGGTAGATGTCCAGTCCCATGTTCGGGTGCTGCATGCCGCCGCCGGGAAAGGCGAAGACCGCCTCGTGCCCTCCGTCCGGCGCGGCCCTGGTGATCAGCCGGTCCGGTTCCTCGCCCCGCAGCGCGCGCACGGCGTCGCTGGTGTCCGTGCAGACCGTGAACCTGCGCACGCCGAAGCTCCGTCGGCCGTCCTGCAGGGTGAAGGCCACGTCCGCCAGGGTCCGGGACGGATCCGCGCGCTGGAGGTGGGCGGCCAGCCGCTCGGTCATGGCGTCCACCGTGGGCCGGTCCCGCCCGGAGACGGGCAGCAGCTGCCACTCCCGCGGCCGGTCCGGCGAGCGCTCGGCAACCGCGGCCGGTGCCTGTTCGATGACGACATGGACGTTGGTGCCGCCCACCCCGAACGAGCTCACCCCGGCCCGCCGCGGTCCGCTGGCCGGCCGCCAGTCGCGGGCGCCGTCGGGCACGTAGAACGGCGTGCTCTCCAGACGGAGTTCGGGGTTGAGCCGGGTGAAGTTCGCGGTGGGCGGGATCTGCGCGTGGTACACGGCGAGAGCGGCCCGCATGAGTCCGGCGGCGCCCGCCGCCGCGTCCAGGTGCCCGATGTTGGCCTTGACCGAGCCCAACGCGCATCGGCCCACGGCGTCTTCGGGCAGTTGGAAGGCCTGCGTCAGTGCGGTGACCTCGATCGGGTCGCCCACCTGGGTGGCGGTGCCGTGCGCCTCCAGATAGCCGATGGTGGACGGATCGACGTCGGCCACGGCCAGCGCCGAGGCGATCACCCGGGCCTGGCCGTCGACGCTCGGCGCGGCGAATCCCGCCTTCATCGAGCCGTCGTTGTTGACCGCGGAACCCCGGATCACGGCGTAGACGTGATCACGGTCGGCGAGCGCCTCGGACAGCCTGCGCAGCACGAGCACCACGGCGCCGTTGCCCGGCACGGTGCCCGAGGCCTGCGCGTCGAAGGGGCGGCATCGGCCGTCGCCGCTGAAGAGTCCGCTGTCCGCGACGGGGTAACCGGCCTTCAGCGGCACATTGACCGTCACGCCGCCGGCCAGCGCGACATCGCACTCGTAATTGAGCAGCGACTGGCAGGCCAGGTGGGTGGCGGCCAGTGAGGTCGAACAGGCCGTCTGCACGGTGTAGGCCGGACCGGTCAGGTCGAGCAGATGGGCGACGCGGGTGGCGAGGAAGTCCTTGTCGTTGAACATCCGGGCCGCCGGAGCCATCGGCGAGCGCAGGAAGCGCCGGTTGGTGTTCAGGTTCTGGGCCATGTACTTGTTCATGAATGAGCCGCCGAACACGCCGACGGTGCCGTCGAGGCGTGCCGGGTCGTGGCCGAAGTCCTCCATGGCCTCCCAGGCGGTCTCGCAGAAGACGCGCTGCTGGGGGTCCATCGTCTCGGCCTCGCCCGCGGTGAAGCCGAAGAAGGAGGCGTCGAAGTGGTCCGCGCCCGCCAGGTGTCCGGACGCGGGGACGTAGTCGGGATCGGCCAGCGTCTCCTTGTCGATGCCGGCGGCCGTCAGTTCCTCCTGGCCGAACCAGGTGATCGACTCCACCCCGTCGCGCATGTTGGTCCAGAAGTCCTCGACCGTCCTGGCCCCCGGTACCCGGCAGGCCAGGCCGACGATGGCCACCGGTTCGACGCCCTCCACCTCCTCGCCGCCCGTCACGCCCCGCTCCGTTCCGCTCGTCGCTTCGCCTGCCGGACGAGCGCGTCGGCCCGCCTGCCCGCCGCCCTGCGCGCCCGGTCCAGTCCGTCGCGGCCCGCCGCGGCCGCCGCCCCCGTCGTGTCGAACGCGCCGACCAGCGCCCGCGCCGTCGGGTACCGGAAGATGTCCACGAGGGAGAGCCGATCGCCGAGTACGGGTTGCAGCCGCGCCCTGGCCTGCACGGCGAGCAGCGAGTTCCCGCCCGCCTCGAAGAAGTTGTCGTCCATGCCGATCCGGTCCGCGCGCAGCACCCCGGCCAGTGCCTCGGCCACCTGGCGCTCCTTGTCGTTGCCGGGCGGCCGGTAGACGACGGCCGGCCGGTTCTCCAGGGCGGGCAGCCGTTTGCGGTCCACCTTGCCGTTGGCCGTCATCGGCAGGGCGTCGAGGAGGACGACGTCCGCGGGAACCATGTAGTCCGGCAGCGACCGGGCGCCGAACGCCCGCAGGGCGGCGGGCGTCAGGGCGTCCCCTCCATGCGGAACGGGCACGCAGTAGGCGACGAGACGGCTGTGCCCGGCGTCCCCGCGCACGGTGACGACGACGGCCCGCACCTGCGGATGCGCGCCCAGGGTGTTCTCGATCTCGCCGAGTTCGATGCGGTGGCCGAGGACCTTGACCTGGTGGTCCAGACGGCCGAGGAACTCCAGGTCGCCGTCCGCGCGGCGGCGCACCAGGTCGCCGGTGCGGTAGAGCCGGGCCCCGGGCTCCGCGGAGAAGGGGTCCGGGACGAAGCGTTCCGCCGTGAGCGCGGGCCGGCCGAGATATCCGCGCGCGACACCGGGGCCGCCGAGGAGCAGTTCCCCGGGTACGTTCGTGGCCGTCGGCCGCAGATAGGTGTCGACGACGTACGCCCGTACGTTGGCCAGTGGCCGCCCGATCGTCACCGGCTTCGCCGGTCCGGGAAGGCCCACGAGCGCTGTCGTCGCCCAGACCGTGGCCTCGGTGGGGCCGTACATGTTGTGCGCCCGGCCGGGAAGCAGTGTGGCCAGCCGCTCGGCGAGCTGGGCGGGCAGCGCCTCGCCGCCGACGAGCAGCCGGTCCAGCCCGGCAAGAGCGGTGGCGGCCTCCTCGTCGTCGGCCAGCAGCCCCGCCACCGAGGGCGTGCACTGCAGATGGCTGACCCGGTGCCGTACGAGCTGGGCCGCGATGGGCTCGTCGGCCTCCGCGGCGCGCCGCCGGGCCTCGCTCAGCTCGCGGGCCGTCGCGAGGTGTTCCAGGGAGGCGAGCACCGTCTCGTGCTCGACGCCGAAGTCGATGAGGCAGGCGGCCTCGTCGACCCCGATCGACTTGAGCCGGTCGATCACGTCGGCACAGTGCTCCGGTGTGCCGAGCAGACCCGACGTCTCGAAGAACCGGTCGAAGGCCTGCGCGACGAGGTGGTCGAGCTCGTCCTCGGGCAGCGTGCGCAGATCGATTTCCCGTCCCATCGCCTGGCCGAGACCGGTCAGCAGGTCGAAGGAGGACTTGATGTACGCGCAGAGCGGCTCGCGCACCGTCTCACGCACCTTGTCGGTGTCGGTCCCGACGAAGGTGTGGAGCATGACCGTGACCTGGCCGGCGCCCGGATGCCCGGCCCCGTGCCAGGCCTCCCGGTAGAGCCGGATCTTCTCCGCGAGCTGCTCGACGCTGTGCCCGAGGAGGTGGGTCAGCAGGCCCGCGCCGCTCTCTCCGGCGAGCCGGAAGGTCTCCGGACTGCGCGCGCTGGTGATCCACACCGGCAGTTCGTCCTGCACGGGCGTCGGGAAGACGCGTACGTCCGTCTCGGTGCCGGCCCCGTTGCGGCGGCGTACGGTCTCGCCCCGCCACAGCCGGCGCAACTCGTCGAGGCCGCTCATCATGGCCTTCTTGCGGTCGGCGTAGGCGTCGGGCGCCAGCACGAAGTCGTCCGGCTGCCAGCCGGAGGCGATCGAGACGCCGACCCGCCCGTGCGAGATGTTGTCCACGACGGACCACTCCTCGGCCACCCGGAGCGGGTCGTGCAGCGGAAGGACCACGCTGCCCGCCCGTACGTCCACGCGCTCGGTGACAGCCGCGATCGCGGACGCGGTGACCGACGGGTTCGGGTACAGACCGCCGAAGTCGTGGAAGTGCCGCTCCGGCGTCCACACGGCCGAGAACCCGTTCCGGTCGGCGAACCGGGCGCCCTCGATCAGCAGCCGGTACGCGTCGCCCGGCTCGCCTCCCCGGTCGCCGCCGAAGTAGAACAGGCTCAGGTCCACCGGGCGGGCCTGTTCGGCGGAGGTGACGGCAGGGCGGTCCGGCCCGGCGCCGCCCGCGCGGGGTTCGTCGCCGCGGACGACCACCCGGTAGCCGTGCGCCAGTGTCCACAGCAGCTCCAGCACCGAGATGTCGAAGGACATGCTGGTGACGGCGAGCCAGGTGCCGGGCGGGTCGGCGCCGAGCACCTTGTCCATGCCGCCGAAGAACGTCTGGACGTTGTGGTGCGAGATCATCACGCCCTTGGGCCTGCCGGTCGAACCCGAGGTGTAGATCACGTACGCGAGATGCCGCGGCAGGACGGTGGCGGCCGGGCCGGGCCGGGAAGGTGCCTGGTCCCGCTCGGGCGTGTCGAGCAGCAGGGGTGACGCGGGCAGCCCGGCGACCCGAGGGGCCAGTGCGGCTCGCGTCACGATCACCGGCGCGCGGGAGTCCTCGACCATGAAGGCGATCCGGTCCGCCGGATAGCCGGGGTCGAGCGGAAGGTAGGCGCCGCCGGCCTTGAGGACGGCGAGCAGGGTGACGACCAGGTCGGGCGAGCGGTCCAGATAGACGCCGACGGGCACGTCGGGGGCGAGTCCGTACGCACGCAGCCGGGCGGCCAGCGCCTCGGCGCGCCGGTCCAGTTCCCGGTAGGTGATCGCTTCGGACGGCTGCTGGTCCGCGCCCAGCAGCGCCGGGGCGTCGGGCGTCCGGGCGGCCTGCCGGGCGATCAGTTCGTGCACCAGCGCGTCCGGCACGGGCTCGGCGGGCGGGTTCCCGTCCAGGATGACGTGGCGGGTCTCGTCGGGGGACAGCACGGGCAGGTGCCGCAGTCGGATGTCCGGGTCGGCCACGGCCGCGGCGAGGACGGCGCCGAACTGGTCGGCGATCGAGCGGACCGTGTCCTCCTCGAAGAGGTCGGTGCTGTATTCGAGGCGGGCCGACAGCCGGTCGCCGACGCGGGTCAGGCTCAGGGTGATGTCGAACTTCGCGGTCTCGGTGTCGCCCGGCACCAGCCGCACCTCACACCCCGGCAGGACCAGGCCGTCCGCGTCACCCTCGTGGTAGCTGAACATGAGCTGGAAGAGCGGATTGTGGGCCGGGTCACGGCTGGGCTGAAGCTCCTCGACCAGCTTCTCGAAGGGCAGCTCCTGATGCGCTACCGCGGCCCGGCTCTCGTCCCGGGCCCTGGCCACGAGCTGCCGGAAGGTCGGCTCGCCGGAAACGTCGACGCGCTGGACCACGGTGTTGGTGAAGAAGCCGATGAGCGGTTGCAGGGCGGCCCTGGTCCGTCCCGCCACGGGCGATCCGACGATCACCTCGTCGCCGCCGGCCCGGGAGTGCACCACCACGGTGAACGCGGCCAGCAGCACCGCGAACGGTGTGGCGCCTTCGGCCCGCGCCAACTCGCCGGCCTTCCGGGTGACTTCGGGACCGATGGCGAAGTCCAGATGGGCGCCGAGGTGGCTCTGCGCGGGAGGCCTCGGACGGTCCGCGGGCAGGGTCGCGAGGGCCGGGATTCCGGCGAGCCGCTCCCGCCAGTACCCCAGCATCTCTTCCAGCGGCTCCCCCGTGAGCCGGGCCGTCTGCTCCTCGGCGAAGGCCGTGTACTGCACCTGCACCGGTGCGAGCTCCGGCTCCCGGCCCGCCGTGAACGCCCCGTACAGCTCGGACAGTTCGCGGCCGAGGACGCCGAGCGACCATCCGTCGCAGGCGATGTGGTGCAGGCTCAGACAGAACCAGTGCTCCTCGGGCGCGAGCCGCAGCAGCAGTGGCCGTACGGGCAGGTCCGAGGCCAGATCGAACGGCCGGCCCGCCTCCGTCCGGCACTCCCGCTCCGCCTCGGCCGCCGGGTCGGGCCGGGTGGACAGATCGCGGACCGGGACGGTCACCGGCTCCGCCGGCCGGACGAACTGGCGCGGCACCCCGTCCACCGACCGGTAGACCGTGCGCAGCACGTGATGACGGCGGACCATCCGGCCGAGCGCGTGCTCCATGGCCGCGACGTCCAGCGGGCCGCTGATCCGGTAGATGAGGGGGACGACGTAGACAGCGCTGTCCGGATCGAGCTGGTCGAGGAACCACAGGCGCTGCTGGGGATAGGAGAGGGGGTGGTGGCGCTCCGAGATGCGCCTCTTGAGCCGCTCGGCCAGCCGGGCCCGCCGGTCGTCGGCCGGGCCGCCGGGGAGAGTGCCGTCCGTCATCGTTCGACCTCGTTCTCAGCCATGTCACGCAAGAGCGCGTCCACCTCGTCGTCGGAGAGTTCGTCGATCCGGTCGAGCAGGTCCTCGTCGGCCTCGGCTCCGCCGACGGCGCCGCTGGCCGCGTGCGGCCTCCGGCCGCCGGACGCGAGCGCGGCGTCCACCGCGGCGGCGAGGCGCTCCACGGTCGGAGTGCCGAGGAAGTCGCGCAACGGCACGTCCACGGCGAACAGTTCGTTGACGTGGCCTATCAGTCGCATCGCCAGCAGGGAGTTCCCGCCGAGCATGAAGAAGTCGTCCGCCGCCCCGACTCGGGGGACGCCGACCATCTCGGCGACGAGCCCGGCCAGAGTCCGTTCGGTCGCGGTGCGGGCGGGCACGTGGCCGTCGAGCGGGAGGCGGCTGTCGTCGAGCGGCGGCAGCGCGGCCCGGTCGACCTTGCCGCTGGGAGTCAGGGGCATCGACGCCACTTCGGCGTACGCCGCGGGCAGCAGATACGGGGGCAACGTGCGGGCCAGGAAGTCCCGCAGCTCTTCCGGGGAGGGCGCGGACCGGCCCGGCGCGGGCGCCACATGGGCGACCAGCCGCCGGCCGGACGGGGCCTCCTCGACGACCACGGCGGCCTGGCCGACCCCGGGGTGGGCGCCGAGCGCCGCCTCGACCTCTCCCGGCTCGATCCGGAAGCCGCGGATCTTGACCTGGTTGTCGGCCCTGCCGAGGAATTCCACCGTTCCGTTGCGGTGGTAGCGCGCCACATCACCCGTGCGGTACATCCGCGTTCCGCCGCCGGCGTAGGGATCGGGCAGGAAGCGCTCGGCGGTCAGCCGGGGGCGGTTCGCGTAGCCGCGGGCCACGCCCGGTCCGCCGATGTACAGCTCGCCGGGCACGCCGGCCGGTACTGGCCGCAGGTAGGGGTCGAGTACATAGGCCGTGGTGTTGGCGATGGGCCTGCCGATGGGTACCGAGGGCGCTCCGTCCGGCAGTTGCTCGATCAGGTGGCACAGCGCGAACGTCGTGGTCTCGGTGGGCCCGTAGCCGTTGAGCAGCCGGAGCGGGCGGTCGGCCGCGGGAAGGTCCAGCAATTGCCGTATCCGGCTCACGTTCAGCACGTCGCCGCCGACCAGCAGATGGGTCAGCCCCGCGAAGGCCGCCGGGCTCTGGGTCATCACCTCCGTGAACAGCGCCGAGGTGAGGAACATGCTGGTGACGCGGTGCTCGCTCAGTGCCTTGGCCAGCCCGCCGGGAGTGAGCAGTTGATCCGCGTCGATCACGAACAGCGCGCCGCCGTGCAGCAGCGCGCCCCACAACTCGAAGGTGAGCGCGTCGAAGGAGGCGTCGGCGACCTGCGCGAATCGCCCGTCCGGTCCGAAGGAGACGTAGTCGGTCCCGCACACCAGCCTGAGGACCGAGCGGTGTTCGACCATCACGCCCTTGGGCCTGCCGGTGGAGCCGGAGGTGAACAGGACGTACGCCAGGCTGTCGGGTGCGGCCTGCGGGGCCGGCGCGTGGGCCGGGGCGGCCGCCAGTTCTCCGGCGAGCTCGTCCAGGACCAGTGTCCGGGCCGCCCCCGGGGTAAGCCGCCCCTCCAGGTCCGCGCGGGTCACCACGAGCGGCGCGGCGACGTCGTCGAGCATCGCGGTGAGGCGGTCCGCCGGATAGCCGGGGTCGAGCGGTACGTATCCGCCGCCGGCCTTGAGGACCGCCAGCAGCGCGATCACCATCTCGGCGCCCCGTTCGAGCAGGACGCCCACCGGCACGTCCCGGCCGACGCCCCGCGCCCGCAGCAGGTGGGCCAGCCGGTTGGCCCGCTCCTCCACCTCCGCGTAGGTGTAGGACCTCGCGCCGCCGACGAGCGCCGTCGCGTCCGGCCGGGCGGCCGCCCGCTCGGCGAAGAGCTCGGGCACGGTGCGGTCGTGGGGGAACGGTGTCGTCGCTCCCCGCGATCCCTGGAGAACGCCGGTGAACTCGTCGTCGGTGAGCAGGGGGAGCCGCTCGTAGGAGAGTTCGGGGGCGTCGAGCGCCGCGTCGAGGAAGGTCGTGTAGTACCGGACCATCCGGCGCATGGTCTCGGGGTCGAAGAGGCCGGAGGCGTACTCCCAGATGAGGGTGATGGCCGCGTCGTCGTCACCGACTCCGTGGCCGGCGCGCTGCTCCGCGCGCGGGATGACCACCACGTTGATGTCGGTCTTCGCGGAGTCGTTGTGCAGTTCCAGCACGGAGCCGCGAAGGCCCATGAAGTCCAGGTCCGGGATCTGCGAGTCGTGGAAGCTGAACATGACCTGGAACAAGGGGTTGCGGGCGGGGTCGCGGGGCAGCGCCAGTGCGTCGACGAGCCGGTCCAGCGGCACGTCCTGCCATTCGTGGGCCCGTCCGACGGTGTGGTGGACCCGCTGGACCAGCGCGTCGAAGCCCGGCTGCCCGGAGAGATCGACGCGCAGCGGCACGGTGTTGACGACCATGCCCATCATCTGCTCGATCTCGGTCAGCCGGCGGTTGGCGACCCCGCTGCCGACGACCATGTCGTGCTGCCGGCTGTAGCGCGACATCACCGCCGAGAACCCGGCGAGCATCGTGGAATAGAGGGTGGTGCCACGGGAACGGCTGTAGGCGCGCAGCTTGCGGCACAGTTCCCCGGGGAGGTCGACGCGCACCGAGGAGCCCTCGAAGCTCTGTACGACCGGTCGTGGACGGTCGGTGGGCAGCTCCAACGCGGCCGGTACGCCGTCGAGTTCCCTGGTCCAGTGCGCGAGGTACGCCTCCAGGGCGTCGCCGCGCAGCCACTCCCGCTGCCACAGGGCGAAGTCGGAGTAGCCGATGGCCGGTTCGGGCAGCGGGGACGGCTCGCTCCGCGCCAGACTCGGGTAGAGCTCCTGCAGTTCACGCAGGAAGAGCGCGTACGACCAGCCGTCGTGCACCAGATGGTGTTCGACGTGCACGAGCGTGTGGTCGGCCTCGCCGTGCCGGATCAGGGCCCAGCGGACCAGCGGTGGCGCGGTGAGGTCGAAGGGCGCCCGCACGGTCTCCCGGACGATGCCGGCGGCGCGTTCCGCCCTCTCGGCTTCGGGCAGGGCGGTCATGTCGTGCAGCGGCAGCGGGACCGTCACCGTCGGCTGCGGGAACTGCAGGGGCCGGCCGTCGACCTCCCGGAACGAGGTACGGAACACCTCGTGGCGGCGCACGATTTCGGTGAGGGTGGCGTGCAGCGCTTCGACGTCGAGCGGGCCGTGCAGCCGGATCGTGGCCTGGGCGTTGTAGGCGAGGTTGCCCGGCGCGAGTTTCTCCAGGAACCAGATGCGTTCCTGGGGGAAGGACAGCGGTACCGGTGTGTCACTGCCCCCGCGTGCGCGGGCCCGGATCGGTGGCACGGTCGGCCCGTCGGCGGGCGAGTCGATGACGCGGGCCATCTCCGCCACGGTGCGTGCCTCGAACAGGCGGCGCAGCGGGAGCTCGCGGCCGAGTTCGGAGCGCACGCGGGCGGCCAGCCGCCCCGCGAGCAGGGAGTGGCCTCCGAGGGCGAAGAAGTCGTCGTCGGCGCCGACCGATTCGAGGGACAGCAGGTCGGCCAGCATGGCGGCGAGTGCCCGTTCGGTGGGGGTGCGGGGCTCCTGGCGGTCGGAGGGTGCGCGGGATCCGCTGGGCGGCGCGGGAAGCCGGTCCCGGTCGATCTTGCCGCTCGGGGTCAGGGGCATCCGCTCCAGGGGCACGACGACGGCCGGCACCATGTGTTCCGGGAGGCGCTCGGCGAGATGGGCGCGCAGCTCCGCGGCGTCCAGGGCGGCACCCGTCGCGTAGGCGACGAGCCGCGGCCCCGCGCCGTCGTCACGCGCGATCACCACGGCGTCGGTGACCCGCTCGTGCTCGGCCAGTCGCCGGGCGATCTCGTCGGGTTCGATGCGGAAGCCGCGGATCTTGACCTGATGGTCCAGGCGGCCGAGGAACTCCAGCGAGCCGTCCTCCCGTTGGACCACGCGGTCCCCCGTGCGGTACAGCCGGGCCCCGGGCTCGGTCGATCGGGAATCGGGGATGAAGCGTTCGGCCGTCAGGCCCGGCCGCCCGAGGTAGCCACGCGCCACGCCCGCCCCGCCGATGAGCAACTCGCCGGCCGTGCCCGGGGATACCGGCCGCAGCGACTCGTCGACGACCGAAGTGTGGGCGCCGCGGATGGCCGTGCCGATGGAGGGCTTGCCTCCGCCGGGTGTCAGCTCGGCGACCGTGGCCCACACGGTGGTCTCGGTGGGCCCGTACGCGTTGAACATGCGGCGTCCGGGCAGCCACTGCTCGACGAGGTGTTCCGGCAGCGCCTCGCCGGCGCACACCAGCACCGCCAGGTCGTCCAGCGCGGTCGTGGGCAGCGTGGCCAGCACCGAGGGCGGCAGCGTGAGATGGGTGACGCGGCGCTCGCGCAGGAAGTCCGCGAGTCCGGGGCCGGGCGCGATGTCGTCGCGTGGCGCCAGCACCAGGGTGGCGGACGCGTACAGCGCCATCGTCATTTCGAAGACCGAGGCGTCGAAGCTGGTCGGCGCGAACTGCAGCACCCGGTCGTCGGGTCCGACGCCGAAGGTGTCGACCTGCGCGCGGGCCAGATTGGCCAGTCCCCGATGGGTGAGTGCGACGCCTTTGGGACGGCCGGTGGACCCCGAGGTGTAGATCACGTAGGCGAGTCGGTCCGGTGCCGGACGGGGCCACGGCTGCCCTGCGGCGGGCGTCTTCGGACCGGCGGGGCCCACGTCCGGGCCGATGGTCTCCAGACCGTCGTACGCCGTCTCGCGCGCGGTGTCGGCATCGGCGACGAGCAGGCGGAGCCCGGAGTCGGCGATCATGTAGCGGAGCCGGTCGGCCGGGTAGGCGGGGTCGAGCGGGAGCCAGGCCGCACCGGCGCGCAGGATGCCGAGTACCGCCGTCGGCAGATGGAGCGAGGGACGCGCCGCGACCCCGACCACGGTGTCCGGGCCGGCACCTCTGCGGATGAGTTCCGCGGCCAACCGGGCCGATCTGTCGTCCAATTCACGGTACGACAGCCGCTGATCACCGAACTCGACCGCGATGGCTTCCGGTGACGTCGCGACATTCCGGTCGAATATCTCACTGAACAGTGGAGTCGTCTCAGGCATTGTTCTTGTGCTCCCCTATTGCACTCGATCTGCCATGACCGAATTGACCTTCCCGGCCCGTCCAGCGCAAGATCCCTCAAGGTGACGGAGTGAAGCTCCATCGCGCGTTCTCCGCGGATTCGACGACCAGTCGCGAGGTCTCGCCGAATCGGAATTCCGTGGGCATCGAGGGGTCGTACACCTCGGGGTCCAGGCTGATCTCGATTTCTGTTACGTGTTCCGGACCGTCGCCGGTCTCCAGTCGGACGGTGAGGCCAGGACCGCGCAGTTCCCGTACTCCGGAAGCGGTTTCGGCGGCCGCGTAGCCGAAGACCGAGAGTGCGTCGGCGAGGCGTCGGCCGCGTTCCGCGGTGACCGAGAGCGTCACCCCGACGACGTCCCTCATCAACCTGTTTCCGCCCGCCACGGCTCCGAGCGCCGCGTCCAGGTAGTTCTTCCGGGGCAGTCTCCCATCCGGTGCGGGGCGGGCGCCGAGGGAGTGGAAGTACTCGGGCGTCACCTCGTTGAGGAAGAGCAGCAGTGGGCTGCCCTCGCCCAGGTCGACGCTGATCAGGTGGTACCAGGGCTGCTGCTCGTCCTCGCCCTCCACCGAGCGACGCACCACGTCGTGGTGGTACTTGACCTCGCCCGAGGCGTCCAGCAGGGCACGGGCACGCTCGGCGGAGCCCGGCTCCTCGAACGAGAACACCAGGCCGCCCGTGAGCGGCGACGCGCCGGGCATGTCGCTGCCGAACAGTTCGATCAAGGTGTTCTCGCCGGCCACACCCAGGGTGGAGTACTGCCCCGCGACGGAGCTCTCCGCCTCCTTGCGCTTGATCCTGCCGAAGTCCCGCGCCAGAAATCCGCTCGACGACGCGTCGCGGTGCGCGGCGCCGTCGAGCAGCACCATGACGTGGTCGAGGCAGGGAACCGGTCCCCCGTTCACTGCGGATCCACTGGTCATACGTATGCTCCGATCCCGTTCGAATCGATGGTCTGACGAACAGTCGACGCGCATCGCATTAACGCGGTTGTCCTCGGCGGACTCCAGCGCCAGGAGTCTTGCATCAGCCGCCCCCGGTAAGGCACCAGGGGATTCCCTGGGCACCCTTGGAGAACCCCTGGGGTACCCCCTGTACCGGCGAAACCTCCCTTGACACTCCGTCCGTCCCACGACAACGATTGGCCTTCGAGCGATTTGATCTACACGAGATCGCGGTAGCCGACAATCGCACGCCATGGCGATGCCGCCGACAGGACGCCGGACGAGTCGAATTGACTTAGGAGTGCCGTGCACATCGAAATTCTTGGCACCGTCTCCGTCACGGTGGGCGGTCATGAACGTGAAATTCGCTCGAACAAGGTACGTGCCATGTTCGCGACTCTGGCGCTGGAACCCGGTCAGCCGATCTCCCACGTCGAACTCGCCGACGAGCTGTGGTCCGGCCACCCTCTCGGCAATGTGCACAACGCGCTCCAAGCGCACGCCGCTCGCTTGCGGAAGGTCCTGGAGAGCCCGTCTCGGGGCCGCGCGGCCGGCACCGCGCTGCGCACCGTGTACAACGGCTACGTACTGGACATCCCTCGCGAGTCCGTCGACGGCAACCGGTTCCTCGACCTCGCGGCGCGGGGCTCGGCCTCCTTGCGCCACGACCCCTACCGGGCGATCGAACTCCTGGAGTCGGGGCTGCGGTTGTGGCGCGGGCCGGCCCTGCTGGACGCCGGTGACGGCCTGCGGTGCAAGGCGGCGGCCGCACTGTTCGACGAGCGTCGGCTGACCATGTGGGAAGACCTCGTCAGCGCCAGGCTGGCGATCGGCGACGTCCGTCAGGCCGCCGCCGACCTGCGCCCCCTCGTCGCCCAGCACCCCCTGAACGAACACCTCTGCGCTCAGCTGATGATCGCTCTGTACCGTTCGGAACGACAGGGCGAGGCGCTGACCCTGTACCACCGCACCCGTCGCCGGCTGGACGAGGACCTGGGCGTCCAGCCGGGCCTGCTCCTGCGGCAGCGCTACGCCGAGATCCTGGCCCAGGACCCCGCTCTCACGCTGACCGGGGTCACCGGGGCCTCGTCCATGGGCCGGATCGCGTGAACGGGGTGAGAGTCCCCGGCACGACCGAGGTGCCGATGGGCGGCATCCGGTGACCCCGGCCGCGATACTCACCGGCATCGGCGGCTGCCTGCCGCCCCGCGCGGTGTCCAACGAGGAGATCGCCGCCGTGTCCGGTGGCTCCGACGAATGGATACGCTCGCGGACCGGCATCCGCCGCCGGTACTTCGCCGCGCCCGGAACGGCCACTTCCGACCTGGCGGTCGGGGCCGGCGCGCAGGCACTCGCCCACTCGGGAGACCTCCGCGTGGACACCGTCCTCGTGGCGACGTCCACACCCGACCGGATCTGTCCGGCGACCGCTCCCACGGTGGCGACACGGCTCGGGCTGCCGGGCGTGGCCGCGTTCGACATCTCCGCCGTGTGCACGGGATTCGTCTACGGTCTCGCCACCGCCGCCGGGCTGATCGCGTCCGGTGTGTCCACCCGCGCCCTGGTCATCGGGGCGGACACGTTCTCCAGCATTCTCGACCCGACGGACCCGTCGACTTCGGCGATCTTCGGTGACGGCGCGGGCGCGGTCGTCCTGCGTGCGGGGGAGCCCGGCGAACCGGGCGCCATCGGCCCGTTCGACCTCGGCAGCGACGGTGCGGGCCGCGATCTGATCACGGTACGCGCCGACGGTTCGGAGCAGCGCCTGTCCGGGCTGCCCGCCGAGGCCTCGGACCGCTACTTCGCGATGGCCGGCAAGGAGGTCTTCCGGCAGGCGGTACAACGTATGGCCAAGTCCTCGACCACGGCGCTCGACCGGGCGGGCTGGCGCACCGCCGATGTCGACTGGCTGGTCGCCCACCAGGCCAACGCGAGGATCCTCGTCCGGCTCGCCGACGAGCTCGACATCCCGGCCGAGCGCGCCGTCAGCCATATCGGCGAGGTCGGCAACACCGCGGCCGCGTCCATCCCGCTGGCCCTCCACCACGCGCACACCACCGGCATGCTGCGCCCGGGTGACCGGATCCTGCTCACCGCCTTCGGCGGTGGTCTCACCTGGGGCTCGTCCGTACTGACGTGGCCCGGCGACAGCCTGGCGTGACCACGCGGCGCGGCGCGGTGCCGGCCCCCGGCCCGTGCGCACCACTGCCGGACAAACCACCGCACACCACCAAAGGACAGCACCACCGGACAGCACCAAGGACGAAGGGAATCCGTGATGACAGCCATGTACGACAAGATCGTGGACATTCTGGTCAACCGTTTCGAGGTCGAGCGCTCGGAGATCAAACCCGACGTGACCTTCGAGGACCTGGAGATGGACTCGCTCTTCCTCGTGGAACTGCTGCTGGTGGTGGAGAAGGAACTCGGTGTGAAGGTCAGCGACGACGCCGCGTCGCCCCGCGACACCATCGGGCGGGCGGCCGAGGTGATCGAGGAGCAGGCGGCGGCGACCACGTCATGAGCGCTCGCTCCGTCGCCGTCACAGGGCTCGGTCTGGTCACCGCCGCGGGCATCGGCGCCGAGGCGACCTGGCGAGGCGTGTGCGAGGCCCGGCCGACGGCCCGACGTGATCCCACGCTCCAGGGCCTTCCGGTCGACATCTCCTACACCGTCCCGGAGTTCAACGCGGCCAAGCTCGTCGGACGGCGCAGCAACCTCGTGCACGACAGGTTCGTCCAGCTCGCCGTCGTCGCCGCGCGTGAGGCCGTCGCCGACTCCGGGCTCGACCCCCGGACGTGGGACGGCGCGCGTGTCGGCGTCGTGGTGGGCTGCGGGCTCGGTGGCGTCTCGACCTGGGAGCAGCAGCACCGGATCCTGCTAGACGAGGGACCGGGCTCGGTCTCCGCGCTGCTGATCCCCCTGCTGGTGCCGAACATGGTCGCGGGTCATCTCGCGATGGAGTTCGGTGCCCGCGGGCCCAATTTCGTCACGGCGACGGCCTGCGCCTCCGGCGCGACCGCGATCGGCGTCGCGACCCAGCTGCTTCACGACGATCAGTGCGACGTGGTGATCGCGGGCGGCAGCGAGGCCGGGGTGAGTCCGCTGATCGTCACCGGCTTCGCGCGGATGGGAGCTCTCTCCCGGCGGCTGGACGAACCGGCCACCGCGTCCCGCCCGTTCGACGCGGATCGCGACGGATTCGTCATCGGTGAGGGAAGCGGTGTACTGGTCCTGGAGCGGGAGGCGGACGCGCGGGCCCGTGGAGCGCGCGTCCGCGCCAGGGTCGCGGGGTACGGGGCGTCCGCCGACGCCCATCACATGACGGCCCCCGATCCGTCGGGCGCCGGCGCCCTGCAGGCCCTTCGGACCGCGCTGGCCTCGGCCGGCGTGTCGCCGGGCGACGTCGACCACGTCAACGCGCACGGCACCTCGACGCCGCTGAACGACGCGGCCGAGTCCAAAGTGCTGCACCAACTGCTGGGCGCACGGGCGACCGTGACGTCCGCGAAGGGCGCGGTCGGTCACTCCCTCGGCGCGGCGGGCGCGATCGAGGCGGCGCTGACCGTACTCACCCTGGAGAACCAGACCGTGCCGCCGACGGCGAACCTGGAGAACCTGGACCCGGCGGTCGAGCTGGACGTCGTCGCGAAGAGTCCCCGTGCCCAGCGCATCGACGTGGCGGTGAGCAACTCGTTCGGCTTCGGCGGTCAGAACGCGGTGCTGGTCCTCACCTCGGCGTAGCGAACCCTACGTCCCCTCACCCCTACCCGACGCCATGTCAACGGAGGTCGGCCCGTGGCCGAATCACTCAGCAACGGTCCCTTCGACATCATCGTCGTGGGCGCCGGCTCCGCCGGTTGTGTGGTGGCGCGCCGCCTGGTGGACCAGGGCGCGAACGTCCTGCTCCTGGAAGCCGGCGGCCCGGCCACCGACCCCGCCATCGACGACCCGCTGCGCTTCGGTGAACTGTGGTTCGGCGAGCACGACTGGGCGTACCTCACCACCGCGCAGGAGCACGCGGCCGGCCGCAGGCTGCACTGGCCACGCGGTCGGGTGCTGGGCGGGTCCAGTGCGCTCAACGCGATGATCTACGCCCGGGGCGCGGCGCTGGACTACGACCACTGGGCCTACCTCGGCAACGACGGCTGGTCCTGGCGGGACGTGTTGCCCGTCTTCCGGGCCATCGAGGACTACGACACGGGGGCGGACGAACTGCACGGCTCGGGCGGCCCCCTGCCCGTGCTCACCAAGTACGAGGCCGACCCGATCCACGACGCGCTGATCCAGGCGGCGCGGGAGACCGGCATCCCGTATCAGCCGGACTACAACTCGGGCAGCCCCGAGGGGATCTCCAGAATCCATTTCACCATCGCCGACGGCCGCCGGTGCAGCGCGGCCGCGGCCTATCTCGACCCGGTGGCCCACCTGCCCGGCCTCACCGTGGTCACCGGGGCCCGGGTGCGCCGCGTGCTCGTCGAAGGCGGCCGGTGCACCGGCGTGGAGTGGCTGCGGGAGGGGGTCGTCGAACAGGCCACCGCCGGTGCGGAGGTGGTGATCAGCGCGGGCGCGATCGAGTCGCCCCGGCTCCTGATGCTTTCCGGCATCGGCCCCACCTCCGAGCTGCGTTCCCTGGGAATCGACCCGGTCGCCGATCTCCCGGGCGTCGGCCGGAACCTGCACGACCACGTCCTGGCGCCCGTCATCTTCGGCACGGAGCGCCCGGTGGGCCGTCCCTCGCCGGGCCTCGGCCCCGCGCAGACGCATCTGTTCTGGCGCAGTCGGCCGGGACTGCCGGTGCCGGACCTCCAGCCCCTGCACTTCCCGGTCCCGCTGTACCAGCCGGGGATGACAGGGCCGCCCAGTGGCTTCACGCTGCAGGCCGGGATCGTCCGGCCCTCGGCCCGGGGATCGATCCGGCTGACCGGGGCACGACCGGAGGACGAGCTGCTCATCGACCCCGGCACCCTGCGTACCGGAGCGGACCTGGACAGCCTGGTGGCCGCCGCCGTGTTGTGCAGGGACATCGGACGCTCCTCGGTCCTGCGCGAGGAGTGGGGGGCCCACGAGCTGTACCCGGGTCCCGCCGTGGGCGAGGCGGCCGGTGACCCGGAACTGCGCGCGTATCTGCGGCGTACGGTGACGACGTATCACCATCCTTCAGGCACCTGCAAGATGGGCGTGGACGCCGAGGCGGTCGTCGATCCGCGGCTGCGGGTGTACGGCGTCGACGGACTGCGGGTCGCCGACGCCTCCGTCTTCCCCGCGATCACCACGGGCAACACCCACGCCCCGGCGCTGCTGGTCGGTGAGCAGGTCTCCCGCTTCATCGCGTCCGACCACGGCACGGCCTGGGCCGGCCGGGCCGCCTGAGGGCCCTCTCGGCTGTCCCGGCCCCGGAGCCGGGACAGCCCTCACACGAGATTTCCGGAGGTCTCCCGGGCCGGGGTCGCTCCGAGTTCACGGGGCGCGTTCCGCTCCACGAACTCCTCGAGTTCCGGCACCGTCAGGTCCATCGGCGGTACGACGACGAGCCGGTCGACCCCCAGTTCCGCGTAGGCGCTCACGGCGCCGGCGTCCAGGGGCCGGGACGGGGCCACGGAGATCTTGAGCGGCCTGTCCTGTCGTTCGGCGCGGTCGGAGAGTTCCCTGAGGGCGCGCACCTGTTCCGCCGCGGAGCGCAGACCGACGAGATAGCCGAACCATTCGTCGCCATGGGCGACCGCGCGCCGGTGCGCGGCGGCACTGTGTCCGCCGATCACCAGCGGCACTCGGCGTTGCAGGGGCCGTGGGCGGGCGTCGACGCCCTCGAAGTCGGCGTACGAGCCGTGGAAGGCGGGCTTGTCCATGTACCAGAGCGCGCCGATGGCCTGGAGGTATTCGTCCGCCCGTGCGCCCCGGCCGGCCATGGGGACGCCCACCGCGGTCATCTCGGGCTCCAGATAGCCGACCCCGGCCCCGAAAATCAGGCGGCCTCCGCTGACCACGTCGAGGCTGGCCAGTTGCTTGGCCAGCACCACCGGGTTGCGCTGGGGAAGGATGACGCAGCCGGTGCCGAGCCGGATCCGCTCCGTGTGGGACGCCAGGTGCGTCAGGGCCACCACGGGATCGAGCAGCGGGGTGTCCGGCTCCAGCGGGGACTCCTCGGTACGGGGGCGGGGCAGGGCGACGTGGTCGGCCACCCACAGCGATTCGTAGCCGAGTTGTTCGGCCCGCCGGGCGACGCGCGCCGAGACCGCCGGATCCGCCGCGGCGTTCATGTTCATCCCGAACAGGCCGACGGTCGGAGTGATGGTTGCCATGACGGTCATGCTAGCCACGCCCGCCGATCTCCGCGGTTTCGGCCGTCGGGCCGCTGTGTCGCGCGAGGAACGTCTCGACCACCGTGCGGAAACGAGCGGGTTCCTCGAGATGGGGCATGTGGCTCGACTCCTCGAAGAGGACCCACTCGGCCAGCGGCACACCGCGCTGGATCTCCTCGACGGCGCGGGGCGTCACTTCGTCGTGGCGCCCGGACACGAGCAGCACCGGAACCCGCACCCGGTCGAGCCGGTCGCGGATGTCCCAGCTCCGCAGTGTCCCCGTCATGGTGAACTCGCTGGGCCCCATCATGGCTTCGTACACGGTGGAGTCGGTTCCCAAATACCCGAGGGTGCGCCGGAGTTCGTCCGGCACGGGGCGGGCGCGGCACACGTGACGTCCGTAGAAGTCCCGTACCGCGGCCTGGTACTCCGGTGAGCCGGTGGTTCCCGCCGCCTCGTGGCGCTCGATCGGATCCCGTACGTCCGGGGGCAGTTCACTCAGCAGCCGGGCGACCTCCTCGCGGTAGGTCAGCGAGGAGGCGAATCCGTCGGCGACGACGACCGACCTCAGCCCTGCCGGCCGCCGCACGGCCAGCTCCAGCGCCAGCATCCCGCCCCACGAGTGTCCCAGCAGGTGGTAGCCGTCGGCGATCCCCAAGTGAGCCAGGAGCAACTGGAGTTCGTCCAGGAACAGCTCGGGCGTCCAGAACCCGGCGGTGACTTCACCATGGTGTTCCGAGCGCCCGCTGCCGAGTTGGTCGTACAGCACGCAGGTCCACCCGGTACTCACCAGCTCGGTGACCGAAGTGAGGTAGTCGTGGGTGAGACCCGGGCCGCCGTGGCAGATCACCAGCGGAGGCCGGCCGGAGCCGCGGCCGGGCGGGCCGACCACGCGATACCACGTCCTGTGCCCCCGCCACTCCATCACGCCCTCGGTCGCGGTCACACCGTCCAGTGCCGTCAAAGCCGCCTCCACGTCCTCGGATACTCCGGCCCCGCACCGTCGGGGTCGGACACTGCGGCCCGCGCCATCGATGAGTGGGCACACGTGACGCATCGTCGCCGCGCCGGCTGACCGCCCGCTGACACCTCCCTGACCGCGCGCCCCGACCCGGCCCGGGTCAGCGTCCCGTCAGGCGCCGGTCAGCGCGTGAGGCCAGGCTGATCCGTGACTGATGGGCAGGCAGCCCTCGCACGCCAGGCCACGCGACCACAGTTCGATGCCGTAGGAGGCAGACCCTTGAGCGATGCGCAACCGACCCAGGCCACGGAGATCACAGCGGCAGTCAGGCAGGTCCTCGGCGACTCGCTCGGCTACCTCTACCCGGCAGCACTGCGCGTGGCCCTGCGCCACGACATCGCCGGCCTCCTCACCGACGGACCCAAAACCAGCCAAGAACTCGCCCGACTCACCGGCACACACGCCCCCTCCCTCCACCGCATCCTGCGCTTCCTCGCCACCCGCGGCATCTTCGAAGAGGACCAGCACGCCACCTTCCGCATGACCCCCGCCGCACACGTCCTGCGCACCGACGTCCCCTACTCCGTACGCTCAACAGCCCTGCTGCTGACGGACGAGATGTACTGGCAGTCGACCGGGCGCCTCGAAGACACCGTCCGCGACGGCAGCACCGCCTTCAACGACATCTTCGGCGCCCCCCTCTTCGACTATCTCGACCAGAACGAGGAGAGCGCCCGGACCTTCCACACCGGCATCGCCGATCTGTCGACCATCGAGCAGGGCGGCATCGCGGAGAGCTACGACTTCCCCGAGTCCGGGAAGATCATCGACGTCGGCGGCGGCCCCGGCGGCTTCCTCCGCACGGTGCTCGCCAACAACCCCGGACTGCGGGGTGTGTTGTACGAACAGGACGCGGTGCTCCGGCAGCATCAGCTCGACGACGCGGCGATCGAGGGCCGTTGGGAGACCGTCGAGGGGAACTTCTTCGACGTCGCGCCCGCCGGCGGCGACATCTACGTCCTCAAGCGTGTACTGCACGACTGGAGCGACGACGACAGCCTGCGGATCCTCCAGGCCGTCCGCAAGGCCATGTCCGACCAGGCTCGCCTTCTGGTCATCGACGCGGTGGTGCCGCCCGGCAACGAGCCGCACGCGGCCAAGCTGTACGACGTGGCGATGATGACCATCTTCGACGGCAAGGAGCGCACCGAGCCGGAGTTCAGGGAACTCCTCGGCGCCGCCGGCCTTCGACTGGTCCGGATCGTACCGACGCCGGGCACGGTGTCCATCATCGAAGCCACGACGGCCTGAGCGGCCGAAAGCCACCTGCTCGTCAACAGGACACCGGGAGCCGACCCTTGAGCGACGCGCAACCGACCCAGGCCACGGAGATCACAGCGGCAGTCAGGCAGGTCCTCGGCGACTCGCTCGGCTACCTCTACCCGGCAGCACTGCGCGTGGCCCTGCGCCACGACATCGCCGGCCTCCTCACCGACGGACCCAAAACCAGCCAAGAACTCGCCCGACTCACCGGCACACACGCCCCCTCCCTCCACCGCATCCTGCGCTTCCTCGCCACCCGCGGCATCTTCGAAGAGG
This sequence comes from Streptomyces sp. NPDC091209, assembly GCF_044757755.1. NCBI lineage: Bacteria > Bacillati > Actinomycetota > Actinomycetes > Kitasatosporales > Streptomycetaceae > Streptomyces > Streptomyces sp. NPDC091209. The sequence goes on from NZ_JBIVVR010000021.1 coordinate 85,130, forward strand.
ACCAGCACGCCACCTTCCGCATGACCCCCGCCGCACACGTCCTGCGCACCGACGTCCCCTACTCCGTACGCTCAACAGCCCTGCTGTTCACGGACGAGATGTACTGGCAGTCGGCCGGACGCCTCGAAGACACCGTCCGCGACGGCAGCACCGCCTTCAACGACATCTTCGGCGCCCCCCTCTTCGACTACATCCAGGCCGACGGTGAGCGCGAGCAGTTGTTCAGCGACGCCATGGACACCATGTCCATGACCGAGCAGAACGGCGTCGTCGCCAGTTACGACTTCCCTGGGACGGGAACGGTCGTCGATCTCGCCGGCGGTCTGGGCGGCTTCCTGCGCACCGTGCTCGTCAGTAATCCCGGCCTGCACGGTGTCCTCTTCGAACGTGAATCCGTCCTCCAGCGGCACAAGTTGGACGAGCCCGCGATCGAGGGGCGTTGGGAGACCAGCGCGGGGGACTTCTACGAGCGCGTGCCCTCCGGCGCGGACCTCTATGTCCTCAAGCGCATCATCCACGACAAGAGCGACGCCGACAGTCTGCGCATCCTGCGCACCGTACGCGGTGCCATGACCGAGCGGTCGCGCCTGCTGATCGTCGACCCGGTGCGCCCGCACACGGACATCCCGCCGTCCGTGACGCTCTCCGACATCGTCATGCTGACGGTGTTCGAAGGTCTGGAACGCACCGAGCAGGAACTCGAGGAACTGCTCGCCGCCGCGGAACTCAAGTCGCTCAGGGTCATCTCCACGCCGACGGCCCTGTCCATCGTGGAGGTCGCTCCGGCCTGACCTGGCCGTGGCTGATTCTCCCGCCGGGGACGATCTCCACTGTTAGCGTCCGAAGCCGGTTCGTCCCAGCACCCTCGGAGGCAGGCATGACTCAAGGTGAGACAACTGCGGAGCGCGGCATCGTCGAACCCGGCTACACGCACTTCGACGAACTCGATTCGATGGGCTTCGTGCACAACTCCCGCTACATGGTTCTGGTGGAACGCGCGCTGACCACGTTCTGGGCACGCAAGGGATTCGCGTACACGGACGGGAAGTACACCCATCCCGACGTGTTCCTGGCGGTGGCGGAGTTCTCGATCAGCTACCGGGCGCCCATTCGCGGTACGGGCGAGATCGGCGTCCACCTCTGGATAGACAAACTCTCCGACACCAGCGCGGTGTACGGATTCCGCGTCCTGTCCGCGGACGGCGGCGTGGTGCATGCCGAGGGACGGCGGGTGCACATCCGGCTCGACCCCAAGACGCTGCGCCCCACCTCGTGGAGCGCCGAGTTCCACGACGTCGCGAAGACGCTGCTCTGAACCCGGCCACCTGGCGCCTCGGCGTGAGGGGCTGAACAGCGGCGGAGAGGTCACCTTGCGGCCCCGGGCTTGCCGGCCCGGGGCCGCGGTGATGTCCCGACGCGTCGGCGGGCCGGTGTCAACGCCGGGTCAGAGTCCGGTCAGCCGTCCGGACGACACTGGCCGTGTTCACCGACGCGAGATGCCCGGCCGGGTGGAGATCGGCCGTACCGGCTCACGGGACCGGGCACACTCCCCCCAGACCGAAGGGCCACGATGACCCCTGAAGCCCGGTCCGTCACCGCCACGGCCTCCGTGCCGGACACGCCCGCCGAACCGGTCACGCGGGTCGGACGAAGGTTCGTGGGCGGCATCGCGCTCGTCAGTCTGGGCATGTGGACCGCGTTGTACACGCCCGTGCAGGTATTGCTCGCCCAACAACTGGAGACGATCGACCCGCACAACAAGGCCTCGGCACTCGGTCTGGTCACCGGGCTCGGCGCGGTGACCGCCCTGGTCGCCACCCCGCTCGCGGGCGCCCTCTCGGACCGCACCACCTCGCGTTTCGGTCGCCGCAGGCCCTGGCTGGCCGGCGGCGCGCTGGGCGCCGCGCTGGGTCTGGTGGTCCTGGCCCCGCAGACCACGGTCACCGGCGTCGCACTCGGCTGGTGTCTGGTACAGCTCTCTCTCAGCGCGATGCTCGCCGGCCTGGTCGCCGAGGTGCCCGACCAGGTCCCCGTCGCGCAGCGCGCCGTCGTGAGCGCGTGGGTGGGGGCCACCCAGCCACTGGCCGTCGTGCTCGGTACGGTCCTGGCGACCGTCGTCGTGAGCGGTCCGCACGCCGGATATCCCTTGGTCGCCGCCGCCGTGGTCCTGCTCGCCGTGCCGTTCGTGTCCTCGGTCAGGGACGCACGGCTGCCGCGCTCCGCGGTGCCCGCCGTGAACTGGTCACGGTTCCTGGCCGGGTTCTGGATCAGCCCTCGTCTCCACCGGGACTTCGCCCTCGCGTGGCTGACGCGACTGCTCGTACAGCTCGGCAACGCCACGGGAACGCTGTACCTGCTCTACTTCCTGCGCGACGAGGTGCGCTACGAACAACGGTTTCCCGGGCACAAGGCCGAACAGGGCCTGCTGACTCTCGTGTCCCTCTACACCGTCGGCATCGTGCTCACCGCGTTCGTCGGCGGTGTGGTGTCCGACCGGCTCGGTCGGCGCAAGTCGCTGGTCACGGCGTCCGGTGTGGTGATCGCGCTCGGCTCGGCCCTGCTGGCGATCCGGCCGACGTGGCCGACCGCGCTGGTGGCCGCGAGCCTGATGGGCCTCGGTTACGGCGTCTACGTCTCGGTGGACCAGGCGCTGATCACCCAGGTGCTGCCGACGGAGGGCGACCGCGGACGGGACCTCGGCGTCATCAACATCGCGAACTCCCTTCCGCACGTGCTGGCACCGGCCATCGCCGCCGTACTGGTCACCCACCTCGGAGGCTACCGGGCGCTCTTCGCGTTCGCCTCGGTCCTCACCCTGCTCGGCGCCGTGCTGGTCCAACGGATCCGCAGCGTGCCCTGACCGGCGACAGGCCCCTCCCCGTCAGGCCGACTCCCTTGATCGGTCCGGCCGTTCGGCCTCTCCTGGTCGAGGCCGGCCCATGACCGCCGAGGCTTCCGCGCGGCTTCAGCGGCAGCGGGGGCAGCTCCGGCGCGGCCGGCGGAGCACCGTCGTACCCCTTCACCTCACCGAAGCGGGTGCTCTTGGCCCAGTCCTGACGGGCTTGTTCGATGTCCTCCTGGGTACGTCCGATGAAGTTCCACCACACATTTTCAAGGACTGCGATCATCCCCGTCCGGGTGGTCCAAGTGCCCCCACGAGTAAAGGATTTGATACCGGAGCGCGGCTGGGAAGCAGACCGAGGAGTCCGGGTTCGCCGCTGGATGAACACGTTCGACCACAAGGTCGTGGACGGCAACCCTCGGGGGATATCAAACCTCCCCGGTACGACCCGACACGTGCCGGTGTCAGGCGCGCTTCCTGCACGCAAGAGGGCGAACCAGGGAGCGGGATCGTGCGGCGCCGATGCGCGGGCGGGGGCGGAGCGTCTCCGCAGAGGTCGGCCCCCGATGGGTCTGCCGGTGCCCGGGCATCTTCCGCCCGCGCACACTCAAGGAACTCATCGTCGCCGGCCCAGGTACCGGGTTCGGCTGATTGCACTTTATGCAGTCACCCTCGGTGTGGCCAAGCCTGTCCCCCGGCACCGCCGGTGTGCCGGGGGACGGCCCAGCCGATCAGCAACAGCGGACCAACCGCGTCGAAGGCCGCCCGCAAATGTTCTGCGCCATGTCTGTCTCCGCGTTCCGCGCACACACGCAGACACGCACACACGCAGACACGCACACACGCAGACATGATCGCCCGTACCGACACCCGCTGCGCAGGGGCGCCGCAGCGGGCACAGCGACGGATCCTGACAACATCGGCCTGTCGGTCGCGGACGCCTCCCACCTCCTGTGGATATCAGCCCTGTTGAGCTCGTTCAGACGTATTCCGCCGCCGCGTCCAGCAGCCAGTGCGTCAGGTAGTCGGCAAAGGACGAACGGACCAGTACCCAGAACCCGGCCTTGGGTTCGTCCCTGGCGACCAGCACGATCTGTGTGCGGGCCAGGGTGGTCTGGGCGCAGCACCCGGCCTCGAAGATACGCGGGTGCAGATCCAGGGGGCAGCCATGTGCCAGCAGGTCACGGGCACGTGGACCCGTGATGAGGAGGGTGGTGCGCTGGGCGGAGACGTCGGTGACAGCCACGGGCTCGTCGCGGCTCGCCGCCCTGATCCGGCTCTCCAAATCCCGCTGACCGCCGGTCGGACCCACCACCAGCCATTCGTCGGGGCCCAGCCACACAGCGGTCAGCTCGCCGGCGCGTACGACGGTGTTGGGTTCGAGGGGCAGCTGGAGGCCCAGCGCGAGTCCGACGGCGTCCGCTGCCGCTCCCTTGGCGTCGAGCCGGACGTTGACCTGGGCCAGGAAGGGGAGTTCGGCCAGCCGGACCGCGCCCCCGGAGGTGCGCGTCGCGGCGGCCAGGCGGTCGGCGGCATGCGACAGGGGACTGCGGCGCGGGATGGTAAGGGCGGTGTCAGCCATCGCGGCGGGCTCCCTCGGGGTCGTAGAGGACGGGGCTTGCGACGGTCACCGGAACCAGCCGGTCGCGCGCGACGGCGTAGAGCCGCTCGCCGATGCGGTCCCGGCCGCCCTTGACCAGGGCGAGGGCGAAGGTCCGGCCGAGCGCCGCGCTGCGGTAACTGGAGGTGACGTGGCCGAGCATCGGGACGGGCGGGGCGGGCAGCACGCTGTCAGCAACCAGCTGCGTGCCTTCGGGGAGGAAGGCGCCCGGATCCTCCGGGAGCAGGCCGACCAGGTGCTTGCGGTCGGGGCGGACGGCGTCGGCGCGGGCGTAGGAGCGCTTGCCGATGAAGTCGGGCTTCTTCTTCGACACCGCCCAGCTCATGCCGAGGTCGTGCGGAGTGACGGTGCCGTCGGTGTCCTGGCCGATGATCGGGTAGCCCTTCTCCGCGCGCAGGACGTGCATGGTCTCGGTGCCGTACGGGGTGATGCCGAACGGGGCACCGGCCTCGTACAGCGCCTCCCACAGGGCGAGCGCCTCCCACGGTGACACATTGATCTCATAGGCCAGTTCGCCGGAGAAGCTGATCCGGCACACCCGGGCCTCGACGCCCGCGACGGTCGTGTCCCGCCACGCCATGAACGGGAAGCTGTCGTTGCCCACCGCCAGCGCCGGCGCGAGCGTCCCCAGCACCTCGCGGGAACGGGGGCCGACCAGGGCGACGGTGGCCCACTGTTCCGTGACGGAGGTGCAGTGGACGCGCAGCCCGGGCCATTCGGTCTGCAGCCATTCCTCCATCCAGTCCAGTACGGCGGCCGCGTTGCCCGTCGTCGTGGTGACCAGGAAGCGGTCCTGGGCGAGGCGGATGACGGTGCCGTCGTCGAAGATCATGCCGTCCAGGTGGCACATGACGCCGTAGCGGATCATGCCGACCTTCAGGGTGCTCATCATGTTGGTGTAGAGGCGGTCCAGGAAGACGGCGGCGTCCGGGCCCTGTACGTCGATCTTGCCGAGGGTGGAGGCGTCCATGAAGGCGACGGCGTCGCGGGCGGCGGCGCACTCGCGCAGCACGGCGGTCTCCATGTCCTCGCCGTCCTGCGGGTAGTACCAGGGCCGCTTCCACTGGCCGACGTTCTCGAACAGGGCGCCGTGCATGACGTGCCAGTCATGCAGAGCGGTCGTACGGATCGGGTCGTGCAGTGCGCCGCGGTCGCGGCCCGCGAGCGTGGCGAAGGAGACCGGCGTGTAGGGCGGGCGGAACGTCGTCGTACCGAGGGCCGAGACGTCCACGCCGAGCAGTTCGGCGACGACGCCGCCGGCCAGGACCCCGGAGGTCTTGCCCTGGTCGTTGGCGGTGCCGGCCGTGGTGTAGCGCTTGGTGTGCTCGACCGAGCGCAGGCCGGCGCCGGTCGCGCGGGTCAGGTCGTCGACGGTGACATCGCGCTGGAGGTCGACGAAACGGGGTGCGCCGGCGGGGCCGGGGACGAGGAAGACCTGCATGGCGGGCGAGTGCGGTTCGGCGGCCACCTCGGGGAGGCGGGGCGCCTCGGAGGCGTAGCCCTCGGCCTCGATCGCGCGGGCACCGGCGGCCGCGCCCTGAGCGAGGGCCCGGGCCAGGTCGAGGACGCCGTTCGCGCTGCCCGCGACCTCGACGGCCTGGCGGCAGGTGCCGGGGACGAAGGAGCCGAGTGTGTCGTCGTAGCGCAGCTTTCCGCCCGCCTGGCTGAACAGGTGCGCTACGGGGTTCCAGCCGCCGGAGACCAGCAGCAGGTCGGCGGTGAACTCCCGGGTCCCTGCCGACTCCCCGTACGGAGCGGCCGTCACGGCGGTGAGCCGCGGGTCGCCTTCGGTGCCGACCACGGCGTGTCCGCTCAGCACCTCGATCCCGGACTCCCGGGCACGGCGCGCCCACTCCCCCGGCTCGGGCCGGGTGTCGACGATCGCCGCGACGTCCACGCCCGCCGCCGCGAGATCCAACGCGGCGGCGTAGGCGCTGTCGTTGGTGGTGAAGACGACGGCGTGGCGGCCGGGAAGGACGCCGTGGCGGTTGACGTAGGCGCGGGCCGAGGCGGCCAGCATCACACCGGGGCGGTCGTTGTCCGCGAAGGCCAGCGAACGCTCGTGGGCGCCGGTGGCGAGCACGACGCGACGGGCGCGGATGCGCCAGACACGCTCGCGGGAGACATGTTCCGGGGCCTCGGCGCCGAGGTGACTGGTGCGGCGCTCGACGGCGAGGAGGTGGTTGTCGTCGTAGTGGCCGAAGACCGTGGTGCGACGCAGCACGCTCACCTCGGGCGCGGCTTCGAGGAGCGCGCCGATCTCTTCCGCCCAGTCGAGGAGTTCGCCCGACCCCGGCAGACTGCCGCCCAGTTCCGGCCGGTCGTCGGCGAGGATGACGCGCGCTCCGCTGCGCGCGGCGGCTGCCGCGGCGGCGAGTCCGGCCGGTCCGGCGCCGACCACGAGCAGGTCGCAGTGCGCGTGGACGGCGTCGTAGCGGGCGGGGTCCGGTTCGGTGGCGAGGCGTCCCTGACCGGGCAGGCTGCTCGCCACCAGACCGTCGTACAGTTCGACGGTCGTCGCGGGCAGCATCGGCTCGGGGAAGGGTGCCTCGATCTGGATGACGGCGTTGGGCTCCTCGACACCGGCCGAGAAGATGCCGCGCGGGCGGCCGAGCTTGATGCTCGTGCCGGCCTCGATGACGCCGTTGGCGAGGAGGGCGGAGGCGAGGGTGTCGCCGCGGAAGCCCTCGTACTCCGTACCGTCGAAGGTGAAGCGGAGGCGCTCACCGCGGTGGACTCGGCCGCCGGTGGGCAGCCGGAACGGTTGGGTGGCGACGGGAGTGGTCTCTTCCCCAGGCCCGCCCCTTCCCGAAACCGGGGCTGCCGTCCCGGACCCCGCGGGGTCCGTCGACGACTGCGGGGCCGTGGGCGGGTTGTGCCCACCTGATCCGCCCTGCGGAACGCCTGCCCACAACCCGGGCCGGGTGGAATCGTCCGGCCTCGGCTCGCCCGAGCGGTACACGGAGAGAATCTCGTTCGTCGCCGTGTCGCGCACCGCGTTGAACCAGCGGCGGCATCCGGCCGCGTGACTCCAGCGTTCGGCGAACGGGCCCTTGGGGTTGTCGCGGAAGAAGAGGTAGCGCGCCCACTCCTCGTCGGTCAGGGCGGCGGAGTCCTCGGGACAGGGCACGTGCGCCTGGCCGCCGTAGTGGAACTCGGCCTCGTCACGGGGCCCGCACCAGGGGCATGGGATGAGCAGCATGGGTTCGGCTCCCTAGTGGGCCACCGCGGCCGCGCCGTGCTCGTCGACGAGCGCGCCGGTGGTGAAACGGTCGAGCGAGAAGGGGGCGTTGAGGTGGTGAGGGGTGTCGTGGGCGATGGTGTGGGCGTAGACCCAGCCGACGCCCGGGGTGGCCTTGAATCCGCCGGTGCCCCAGCCGCAGTTCAGGTAGAGGTTGTCGACCGGGGTGAGTCCGACGATGGGTGAGGCGTCGGGGCTGACGTCGACGATGCCGCCCCAGGTGCGCAGCACATGGGCGCGGGCGAAGACCGGGAAGAGTTCCAGGGCGGCGGACATCTGCTCTTCGATGATGTGGAAGGCGCCGCGCTGGGTGTAGGAGTTGTACGAGTCGATGCCCGCGCCCATCACCAGCTCGCCCTTGTGGGCCTGGCTGACGTACACATGGACCGCGTTGGACATGACGACCGTCGGGTGCACCGGTTCGAGGAGCTCGGAGACGAGCGCCTGCAACGGGTGGCTCTGCAGCGGCAGTTCGATGCCGGCCATGGCGGCGAGCACCGAGGTGTGGCCGGCCGAGCAGAGCGCCACCTTCCCCGCCGCGATCGGGCCGAGCGTCGTCTGCACTCCTACGACCCGGCCGCCGGCGATGTCGAGGCCCGTGACCTCGCAGTTCTGGATGATGTCGATGCCGGCCGCGTCGGCGGAGCGGGCCAGGCCCCAGGCGACGTGGTCGTGTTTGGCGATGCCGGCGCGCGGCTGGTAGGTGCCGCCCATGACCGGATAGCGCACGTCGGGCGAGATGTTGACGATCGGGCAGACGTCCTTGACCTGCCGCTCGTCGAGCCATTCGGCATCCACGCCGTTGAGCCGGTTCGCCTCGACGCGGCGCACGCTGTCGCGGACGTCCTGGAGGCTGTGGGCGAGGTTGAGCACACCGCGCTGGGAGAAGAGGATCGGGTAGTCGAGTTCCTCCTCCAGTCCCTCCCACAGCTTGAGCGCGTGCTCGTAGATCCCGGCGCTCTCGTCCCACAGGTAGTTGGAACGGATGATCGTGGTGTTGCGGGCCATGTTGCCGCCCGCCAGCCAGCCCTTCTCCAGCACGGCGACGTTGGTGATGCCATGGTTCTTCGCCAGATAGTGGGCGGTGGCGAGGCCGTGGCCGCCGCCGCCGACGATCACCACGTCGTACGACCGCTTGGGCTCCGGCGTGCGCCACAGCCAGTCGGGGTGCTCGGGGAGCTCGGCGCCGGGGGTGCGGGGGCTCATCGGACTTCTCCGGCTTCTTCTGCTTCTGCTTCTGCTTCTGCTTCTGAAAGGTGCGGGTAGAGCGGGTACTTGGCGGCCAGCGCCTCGCTGCGGGCGCGCAGGGCGGCGATGTCGCGCTCGGGCTGGAGGGCCAGGGCGATCACATCGGAGACCTCTTCGAAGTCGTCATCCGTGAAGCCTCGGGTGGCCAGCGCCGGGGTGCCGATACGCAGTCCCGAGGTGACCATGGGCGGGCGTGGGTCGAAGGGTACGGCGTTGCGGTTGACGGTGATGCCGATCTCGTGGAGCAGGTCTTCGGCCTGCCTGCCGTCGAGCTGGGAGTCCCGCAGGTCGACCAGGACGAGGTGGACGTCCGTGCCGCCGGTGAGGACCTTCACCCCGGCGGCCGCCGCGTCGGCCCGGGTGAGGCGTTCGGCGAGGATGCGGGAGCCGACGAGCGTACGGGCCTGGCGCTCGGCGAACTCGGGTGACGCGGCGACCTTGAACGACACCGCCTTGGCGGCGATGACGTGCTCCAGAGGGCCGCCCTGCATGCCGGGGAACACCGCCGAGTTGATCTTCTTCGCGAGGTCGGCCTCATTCGTGAGGATGACGCCGCCGCGGGGACCGCCGAGCGTCTTGTGCGTCGTCGTGGTGGTGACGTGGGCGTGCGGTACGGGGTTGGGGTGCAGCCCGGCGGCGACGAGGCCGGCGAAGTGCGCCATGTCGACCATGAGGAGGGCGCCCACCTCGTCGGCGATCCGCCGGAAGGCCGCGAAGTCCAGCTGCCGCGGGTACGCCGACCAGCCCGCGATGATCATCTTGGGACGGTGTTCCTTGGCGAGGCGTTCCACCTCGTCCATGTCGACGAGGTTGTCCGCCTCGGCGACGTGGTACGGCACGACGTTGAGCATCTTGCCGCTGTAGTTGATGCGCATGCCGTGCGTGAGGTGCCCGCCGTGCGCGAGATCGAGGCCGAGGATGGTGTCACCGGGCTGCAGCAGGGCGAAGAAGACCGCGGTGTTCGCCTGGGCGCCCGAGTGCGGCTGGACGTTGGCGAACCCGGCACCGAAGAGGGACTTGATCCGCTCGATGGCGAGGCGCTCGGTGACGTCGACGTGTTCGCAGCCGCCGTAGTAGCGGCGGCCGGGATAGCCCTCGGCGTACTTGTTGGTGAGGACCGAGCCCTGGGCCTCCAGCACGGCGACGGGCGCGAAGTTCTCGGAGGCGATCATTTCGAGGGTCGACTGCTGGCGGTGCAGCTCGGCGCGGAGTGCGGCGTGGACCTCGGGGTCCAGTTCCGCCAGGGGGGTGTTCAGCGCGTTCATACGGCGTTCGCGTTCCTCTCGGCGGCCTCGACGACATCGGCGAGCAGCATCGCCCGCGTCATGGGTCCTACGCCCCCGGGCATCGGCGCGAGCCATCCGGCGACCTGGGCGGCGTCCGGGTGCACATCGCCGACCAGCCCGTGGTCGGTGCGGGTGATGCCGACGACCAGGACCGTGCCGAGCCCGGGCGGGTGACCGTCGGTGGCCGTCGACTTGTTCACGCGTTCGGCGAGTTCGCGACGGATCGCGGCGGCGGTCGCCTTGCCGTCGAGCAGCTGTGCGGTCACTGGCGGTACTCCTTCCCTCGAAGCCGACGATGTCGTGCTAGCCACGGAGGCGGGACATGGTCGGGTCGAACAGGGGTTCCTCGGCGACGACCGCCTCGACGCGCTGGTCGAAGTAGCCGATGTGCACGGTGGTGCCGGGGGTGGCGAGTTCCGCCGGGAGCCACGCGTAGGCGATGCCCTTGCCGATCGTGTAGCCGTAGGTGGCGCTGGTGACATGGCCGACGGGGCGTTCGCCGTCGTACACCGGCTCCTTGCCCAGGACGACGGCCCCCGGGTCGTCGATGGTGAGGCAGGTGAGTTTGCGCCGCACGTCGGCCTTGCGCCGCTCCAGCGCGGCCTTGCCGATGAAGTCGTCCTTGTCGAGCTTGACGGCGAAGCCGACCCCGGCCTCGTAGGGGTCGTGTTCGTAGGTCATGTCGGTGCCGAAGGAGCGGTAGCCCTTCTCCAGGCGCAGGCTGTTGAAGGCGCCGCGGCCGGCGATGACGCCGCCGAGCGGCTCGGCCGCCTGCCACAGGGTGTCCCAGAGTTTCTGGCCCTGGTCGGCAGTGGTGTAGAGCTCCCAGCCGAGCTCACCGACGTACGACAACCGCATGGCGGTGACGGGCACCGAGCCGATGTAGGCGCGCTTGGCGCGGAAGTACTTCAGGCCGTCGTTCGAGAAGTCCGCGTCGGTGAGGGGCCCCAGGACCTTGCGGGCGAGCGGTCCCCACAGGCCGATGCAGCAGGTGCCCGGGGTGATGTCACGGACCTGGACCGTGCCGTCGGCGGAGAGGTGGCGGGTGAACCAGTCGAGGTCCAGGTTGCCGTTGGCGCCGACCTGGAAGAGGTCGCGGGCCAGGCGGGCGACGGTGATGTCACTGCGGATGCCGCCGTCGTGGTCGAGGAGCAAGGTGTACGTCACTGAGCCGACCGACTTGGCGACCTTGCCGGTGCACAGGCGCTCCAGGAAGTCGGCGGCACCGGGGCCGCTGACCTCCAGGCGCTTGAGGGCCGTCATGTCGTACATCGCGACGGTCTCACGGGTGGCCTGTGCCTCGGCGCCGACGATGGGCGACCAGTAGCGCGCGGCCCAGTCGTTGGGCGTGGGGATGGAACGGCCCTCGACCAGGCCCGCGTTGGCCTCGTACCACTGGGGGCGCTCCCAGCCGTTCGCCTCCAGGAAGAAGGCGCCCAGTTCCTGCTGGCGGGCGTAGAAGGGGCTCGTGCGGATCGGGCGCGGGTCCCCCGACGGCTGGAGGGGGTGCAGGATGTCGTAGACCTCGACGAAGTTCTGGCAGTCGCGGGCCAGGACGTACTCCGGGGCGAGCTGGTGCGGCTCGAAGCGGTTGACGTCGCACTCGTGCAGGTCGAAGGACGAGCAGTAGCCGTCGACCAGCCATTCGGCCATGGCCCGGCCGACGCCGGCGGAGTGGGTGACCCAGACGGCCTCGGCGACCCAGAAGCCCTTGACGTCCGGGGATTCACCGAGGAGCGGCTGGCCGTCGGTGGTGAAGGAGAACAGGCCGTTGATGCCCTCCTCGACCTTGGCCTCCCGCGTCGCGGGGAGCAGGGACTGGGTCTCGGTCCAGGCGTCCTCGAAGTCGTCCTCGGTGAACTTCAGGACCGACGGCATCACGTCGGCCTCGTCCACGGACAGGATGTCGTCGACGGAGACCGGCATCGGACGGTGGCCGTAGTAGCCGATGCCCAGGGTGTCGAAGCGGTCGCGGTAGTAGAGATCGGCGTCCTGGTGGCGCAGGATCGGGCGCACCGCCTCCTCGGTCTGGCCCGCCAGCGCCGGTACCGGCCCGGTCCAGGCCAGTTGGTGGCCGAGGGGGGTGAGCGGGAGGTTCATGCCGACCATGCGGGCGATCTTCGGGCCCCAGATGCCGGCGCAGCACACGACGATGTCGGCGGGGATCTCGCCCTGGTCGGTGAGGACGCCGATGACGCGGCCCTCGCTCTGCCGCACGTCGAGGACTTCGTGGCGGGCGAGGAAGCGCACACCGCGCTCGGTGGCCCGGCGGATCTGCGCCTCGACGGCGAGGACGGCCTGCGCGAGGCCGTCGGTCGGTACCAGGAGGCCGCCGAGGACCTTGTCCGGGTTCACGAGCGGGTGCTGCTCGACGCACTCTTCGGGGCTCAGCAGCCGGGCCTCGATGCCCCAGGCGGTGATCCAGCCGTGGCGGCGGTGCAGCTCCGCGACGCGCTCGGGGGTGGTCGCCACTTCGAGGCCGCCGACCTGCAGGAAGCAGGGTCGGCCGTCGACGTCGAGGGAACAGAACTTCTCGACCGTGTAGCGGGCCAACTCGGTCATGGTCTTGGAGGAGTTCGTCTGGAAGACCAGGCCCGGGGCGTGCGACGACGATCCCCCGGTGGCAGGGAGCGGGCCCTGGTCGACCACGGTCACTTCGGTCCAGCCTCGCGCGGAAATCTCGTCAGCGAGCGCCGCTCCCACGACGCCCGCTCCGATGATGACCACTCGGGGTCCCGCCATCGCCGCACCTCCGACTTGAAAGCAATCAAGTTGCTGTCTGCGCAACATGCTTCAGGTTGCGCAACTCAATGTGCCTGTCACGAGGAGTGGGTGTCAAGGGGTCCGTGACGTCGGAGAACAGCCCGAAACGCGACGGGGCCCGGCAGGCTGCCAGCGCAGCCTGCCGGGCCCCGTCCGGCGGGTTTCCGGGTCGCTCGTGCGTCGACGGTCCAGCTCCGGAGGGGTGCCGGAGACGGAGCCGTGTCGCGCCCTACTTGATCCAGGCGTCGACCTTGTCGCGGTTGGCGTCGACCCACTTCTTCGCCGCGGCGTCGTCGGACATCTTGTCCTGGGCTATGTACTTGGCCACGGTGTTCTGGTCGTCGTTCGTCCAGTTGAAGTTCTTCACCAGGTTGTAGGCGGGGCTGCCCGACGTGGAGAACTTGGCGCTGACGATCTTGTCCAGGTCGTACACGGGATAGTCACAGGCGACCTTGGCCGCGACGGCGTCGCAGCCCGTCGTGTACTTCGGCAGGTTCACCTTGACCAACGGCACCTCGGACAGGAACCACTGCGGCTCGTAGAAGTAGCCGATCACCCACTGCTTGTTCTTCTCGGCGGTCCGGAAGGCCTGGATGAGAGCGGTCTCGCTGCCCGCGTACACCACCTTGTAGTCCAGCTTCAGGTTCGTCACCAGCGCCGCGTCGTTGGTGACGTACGACGGGTCGCCGTCCAGGAGCTGGCCCTTGCCGCCCGACTCCGAGGTCTTGAACTTGGACGCGTACTTGTTGAGGTTCTTCCAGTCGGTGATGTCCGGGTGCGCCTTGGCCAGCCACGGCGGCACGTACCAGCCGATGATGCCTTCGTTGCCGGTCTGGCCCGCCTCGACGGCGGTCTTCTGCCCGGAGATGTACTTCTTCTTCAGGTCGTCGTGGCCCCAGTTCTCCAGGACCGCGTCGACCTCGCCCGTGCCGAAGCCCTGCCAGGCGATCTGCTCCTTCAGGTCCTTCTTGTTGACCGTACAGCCGAGGTCGTGCTGCGCGACGTACGCGACGACCGCCGCGTCCGCCTCGTAGCCCACCCACGGGTTGACCGCGAGGTTGAAGGTGCCGCACTTGCCCGAGCTCTTGGAGCCGGAGGGGGCGTTGCCGCCGACCTTCGCTCCGCCGCATGCGGTGAGAGTGAGACCGAGGACGGCCAGGCCGGCCGCGCCGGTTCGCCAGTGTCTTGCCATGGTGTCGTGCTCCTTAAGCGCTGGTACGGCGCGCCGCTGCCTGAGTGATCCGGTCGAACATGACTCCGAGCAGTACGATGGCGAGCCCCGCCGCCAGCCCCTTGCCGTACAGCTCTCCCTGCGAGAATCCGGCCACGACGTCGTAGCCGAGGGCGCCGGCTCCCACCAGGCCGCCCACAACAACCATCGACAGCACATAGATCAGGCCCTGGTTGGTCGCGAGAGTCAGGGCGCTGCGTGCCATCGGCAGTTGAACTTTGGTGATGATCTGCCAGGTGTTGCACCCGGCAGCGGTGGCCGCCTCGACGGTGGTCTCGGGCACGGCCCGCACTCCGTCGGCGGTGATCTTGATGGCGACCGGCGCGGCATAGACGACGGCGGCGACGATCGCGGTGAAGCGCGTCGCGCCGAACAGCGCGAGGAACGGCACCAGATAGACGAACGGCGGCATGACCTGCGCCGCGTCCAGGGTGGGCCGCAGCAGCCGGTCCACCAGCATGCTGCGCCCCATCCACACTCCGAAGGCGATGCCGAACACCATCACCAGCACGGTCGCCACGAGCGTCGACGCCAGCGTCGTCATGCTGTCCGACCACACGCCCGTGCCGACAAGGAGGCCCACGCACACAGCGGTCGTGCCCCCGGCCCACCAGCCGCCGAGCACCACGCCGATCCCGATCAGCGCCGCGCCCACGAGCCACCACGGGGAGTCGGTGAGCAGCGACTGGAAGGGGTTCAGCAGTCCGTTGGTGATGGCGTCGCGGAATCCGTTCGTGATGCCCGAAAGGTTGTCCTGCGCCCACGTCGTGACGCCGTCCGCCGCGCTCGCGATATGGCTGCCGGTGCTGCCCTGGCCGGGGAACTGCGCCGCCCACAGGTACGTGTGCGACAGGTACACCAGCACCAGCACGACCACCCCGCCCGCCGCGAGCAGCGGCCGGCGCCACTTGAGGAAGCGGCCGCCCGAGTTCCGGGCCTGCTCCGCACGTGTGCTCGACGCGGTCGTGACCCGGTCGAGGACGATGGCCATGATCACGATGGCCAGGCCCGCGTTGAAGGCCGTACCGACGTCGAGCGACTGCAGGGCCTGGACGACGGTCTTGCCGAGGCCGGGTGCGTCGATCAGGGCCGCGATGGTCACCATGGCCAGGGCGGCCATGATGGTCTGGTTCACGCCCATCACCACGGTCCGCTTGGACATCGGCAGCAGCACCTTCAGCAGCGACTGCCACCGGGTCGAGCCCAGCGAGTCGGCCGCCTCGACGGTGGTCTCCGGTACGGAACGGATACCGTGCGCGGTGATACGGATCGCCGGCGGGGCCGCGTAGATCACCGTGGCGATCACGGCGGAGGCCGGGCCGATGAGGAAGATCAGGGTCAGCGGGGCCAGGTAGACGAAGGTCGGCATCGTCTGCATGAAGTCCAGGAAGGGTGTGATGATCCGGTTGAACCGGTCGGACAGCCCCGCCCACACACCCAGCGGAATCGCGAACACCAGCGCCACGAGAACCGCGGAGAGGGTGAGCGCCAGGGTGTCCATGCTCTGCTGCCACAGGCCCTGCAGCCCGAAGAAGGTGAAGCCGGCCATGGCCAGGAGCGCGACCCGCCAGTTGCCCACGGCCCAGGAGACGAAGCCCGTGATGCCCACGACACCGAGCCAGCCGATCTGCGGAACCGGGCGGTCGCCGCTCGACTGCGAGATCAGGTCCTGGACGAAGGTCACCAGGTTGTCGATGACCAGGCGGATCTCGTTGAAGAAGTAGAGGAAGAGCGGGTTGGAGTTGCGGTTGGCGCCGACCGAGTCGCTGAGGTCGTTGAACCAGCGGTGCAGACCGGTGAGATCTGCCGCCGCCAGCGTCAGGGTCTGCTTTCCGCGCAGCACGGCGAAGAGCACCAGCCAGACGACCAGGATCGCGGCCACCATCATCGAGCGGCTGACCTTGCGCACGCCCGCGACCGCCGGCGCGGCCTCCGCCACCTGCTCGGTCTTCTCCGGTTTCTCCATGGCGACGGTCATCACATGTCGCCTTCCTGCCCGGCGACCACCGCGAGGATCTCCTCGTCACCGACGATGCCGAGCAGCTTGCCGTTCTCGACGACCTTGACCGGCTTGTCCGCCGCCAGTACGGCCCGGGTGGCTTCCCGCACCACGACGTCCGGGCCCAGCTCGGGACCGTCCAGGGCGTCGCCGTCCACCACCGGACGCATGATCCACCGCAGAGTCAGTACGTCGCCGCGCGGCACGTCCTTGACGAACTCGCGTACGTAGTCGTCGGCCGGGGCGCCCACCAACTCGTCGCCGGTACCGCACTGGACCGTCTTGCCGTCACGCATGATGAGGATGCGATCGCCCAGCTTGAGCGCCTCGGAGAGGTCGTGGGTGATGAACACCATCGTCTTGCCGACCTCGTGGTGCAGACGGATGACCTCGTTCTGCATGTCACGGCGGATCAGCGGGTCGAGCGCCGAGAACGGTTCGTCGAAGAGCAGCACGTCCGGATCACCGGCCAGCGCCCGGGCGAGACCCACGCGCTGCTGCATACCGCCGGAGAGCTGGTCGGGGTAGGAGTTCTCGTAGCCGGAGAGGCCGACCAGTTCGACGACCTCCAGCGCCCGCTTGGTGCGCTCGGCCTTGCTCATGCCGCGGATCTCCAGACCGAAGGACACGTTGTCGACGACCCGGCGGTGGGGCAGCAGCCCGAAGTGCTGGAAGACCATGGAGAACTTGCGGCGCCGCAGTTCACGCAGACGCTTGTCGTCCGCGTCGCGGATGTCCTCGCCCTCGAAGACGATCTCCCCGGCGGTGGGTTCGATCAGCCGGGTCAGACATCGCACCAGGGTGGACTTGCCGGAGCCGGACAGACCCATGACGACGAAGACCTCGCCGGGCGAGACCTCGAAGTTCACGTCGCGCACGGCGGCGGTGCATCCGGTGCGGTCCATCAGCTCGCGGCGGGTGAGCCCGCACAGCTCCTCGGAGTCCGGTACCTGGTCTGCCTTCGGCCCGAACACCTTCCACAGCTTGCGCACGGATATGACCGGGGTGGGGGCCGAGTCCTGTGGCGTGCCGCGCCGCTGCGGCACCTCGGTCTGTGCTGGGGTCACGATCGACCTCTTTTCGGCGTTCAGCCGCGGAACCAGTGCTGCGGCCGGGGTTGGATGTTCTGCCAGATGTGCTTGGGCTCTCGGTACTCGTCCAGGCCGGTCGGTCCCAGCTCCCGGCCCACGCCCGAGTGCCCGAAGCCACCCCATTCCGCTTGCGGCACGTAGGGGTGGTAGTCGTTGATCCACACCGTGCCGTGGCGCAGCCGCCGGGCGACCCGCTGGGCCTTTCCGGCGTCCTGCGTCCAGACGGCGCCGGCGAGTCCGTACTCGGTGTCGTTGGCGATGCGTACGGCGTCGTCCTCGCCGTGGAAGCGCTCCACGGTGAGCACGGGGCCGAAGGACTCCTCGTGCACGACACGCATGTCCTGCCGGCACTCGTCGAGCACGGTGGGCGGATAGTAGTGGCCGTTCGCCAGTGCGGGGTCGCCGGGGCGTTCGCCGCCGCAGCGCAGTACGGCTCCTTCGGCGAGGCCCGCCGCGACATACGCCTCGACCTTCTCCCGGTGATGCGCGGAGATCAGGGCCCCCGTCTCGGCCTCGGGGTCGAAGGGTCCGCCGAGGCGGATCTGCCGGGCGCGGCGGACGACCTCGTCGACGAAGGCGTCGTGGAGGGAGTCCTCGACGATCAGACGGGCGCCTGCCGAGCAGACCTGGCCCGAGTGCAGAAAGACGGCCGTGAGGGCGAAGTCCACGGCCGTCTCGAAATCGGCGTCGGCGAAGATGACGTTGGGGTTCTTGCCGCCGAGCTCCAGCGCCACCTTTTTCACGGTCGAGGCGGCGGTGGCCATGATGCGCTTGCCGGTCTCCAGGCCTCCCGTGAAGGAGACCATGTCGACGGCCGGTTCCTCGGAGAGCGGTGCGCCCACCTCGGGGCCCGTGCCCAGGACGAGATTGGCGGCGCCGGCCGGGAGCCCGGCCTCCTCAAGGGCCCGCATCAGCAGGATCGAGGTGGAGGGGGTGAGCTCGCTGGGCTTGAGGACGATCGTGTTGCCCGCGAGCAGGGCGGGCGCGACCTTCCACGACGCCTGGAGCAGCGGGTAGTTCCAGGGGGTGATGAGCCCGCACACGCCGACCGGTTCGTAGACGACGCGGCTGACGGCGTCGTCGCGGCCGGTGTCGATCACCCGGCCGGCATCGGTGCCCCCGATCCCGCCGTAGTAGCGGAAGCAGGAGACCACGTCGGCGATGTCGTACTCGCTCTCCACCAGCCGCTTGCCGGTGTCCAGCGATTCGGCGCGGGCGAATTCCTTGGCGTCGCGCTCGATGAGGTCGGCGGTGCGCAGCAGCAGCGCACCGCGCTCCCGCTCGGGGGTGCGCGGCCAGGGTCCTTCGTCGAAGGCCCGGCGGGCCGCGGCGATCGCGGCCTCGGTGTCGGGACGCGTCCCCTCGGACACGGTCGCCGCGAGCGTGCCGTCAGCGGGACAGCGGATTTCCCGGTGCCCTCCGGCCACCGCGTCGCGCCATTCTCCATCCACATACAGGTCTGCCACGTGTGGAGCCCTTCGAGCGAATTCCGTTGCGCATCGTGCACCGTATTGCTTGTGGTGGAACACCCTGGCGAATGTTCGGACATACGTCAAGGGGTTGGCAGATGACGATTTCGCCATGCGGGCAGTTGCGCGGCCGCTCTTGACCACAAGCCGCGCCAAGGCCAACCATGTTGCGTATCGCTCACCATGTTGTGCAATACGCACCGATGGAGGCTGCACATGTCCCCTAGACCGCATCCTGGCCGTGAGTACGTCCTCACCCTCTCGTGTCCGGACAGCGCCGGACTGGTCCACGCCGTGAGCGGCTTTCTCGTCAGGAACTCCGGCAACATCCTGGAGAGCCGGCAGTTCGATGATCGACTCCAGGACCGTTTCTTCATGAGGGTCCACTTCGGCGTTTCCGATCCAAACGCCGATCTGAAAAATCTGCGTTACCGATTCGGTCCGGTCGCCGAGGCCTACCGGATTTCCTGGACCATCCGGGACGCCTCGACACCGACCCGGACGCTCATCATGGTGTCCAAGTTCGGACACTGCCTCAACGATCTGCTCTTCCGGCAGCGCACCGGCGCTCTCAACATCGAGATCCCCGCGATCGTCTCCAATCACCGGGACTTCGAGGGACTGGCGGAGACCTACGGCGTCCCCTTCCACCACATCCCGGTGACCAAGGACACCAAGGCCGACGCCGAGGCGCGCCTGCTGGAACTCGTGCGCGAGCAGGACATCGACCTGGTGGTGCTGGCCCGCTACATGCAGGTCCTCTCCGACGACCTGTGCAAACAGCTGGACGGCCGCGCCATCAACATCCACCACTCCTTCCTCCCCAGCTTCAAGGGCGCGCGCCCCTACCAGCAGGCGTACGCGCGCGGGGTGAAGCTTGTCGGCGCGACGGCGCACTATGTGACACCGGACCTGGACGAGGGACAGATCATCGATCAGGACGTGGTCCGGGTGGACCACTCCCTCGATCCGGACGAGCTGGTCACGGTCGGGCGGGATGTGGAGGCGCAGGTGCTCGCACACGCGGTGAAGTGGCACAGCGAAAGCCGCGTCATGGTGGACGGCAACCGCACGGTTGTCTTCCGCTGAGCCGAGCACGAGCGATGGGCGGGCCGGAATCCGGCCCGCCCATCGCTGTATACGGCCACGGACGCCGGCTCTTGGGGCGCAGGCCGACACAAACAGCCCGTCCGGCGTTCGAGGACGAGGCGTTGAGGCGACAGGGAGGTCTGGGGGCGGAGCCCCCAGCGAGGCCCGCTGCACCCCGGGCACCAGTGGCCTAGCCTCCCAACCGGTCAAGCACAGCGCAGCGCCACCGCTCGGTCTCGGCGATCTGGTTGAAGGTGAAGAGGTGCAGGCCGGCGACCCCCGCCGAGGGAGAAGAGAGCGCGCCCGCGGAACGGGCGAGAAGCCGCTCCGGCGAGTAACCGCCGGGTGTCGCGAAGCGCAGGAACCACGAGGCGTGCCTGGTCAGAAAGCGCGTCGACTCCCCCACCCCGATCTTCGCCGCCATGGACAGCAGCTGCGCCCGCTGCACCGGCCCCGCGACGCCCACGTGGACGGGCAGGGTGATGTCGCGGCGGCGTATCCGGCCGACCCAGTCACCCAGCACGCGCGGGTCGAAGCAGAGGTTGCTCACGATGTACGTGGCGTACGCGCGCTTGTCCCACATCGCCTGGATGGTGAGGTCGTCGTGGATGAGCGGGTGGCTCTCGGGGTAACCGGTGATGCCGACATGAGCGAAGGGGCTGCCCAGCTCGCTCAGTCTGCGCAGCACCGGTAGTGCCCCGTCGTAGGCCCCGGCCGGCGGATCGGCGTCGCCGGCCGGGACGAAGACGTCGTCGACGCCCGCCTCCCGGAGCCGGTCGACGACATCCTTCAGGTGCGCGTCGTCCCGCAGCAGCCGCGCGGGCACGTGCGGGACGACGCGACAGCCGTGCGCCGTGAGCCGGGTGGCGAGGTCGAGCGTCGGTTCCAGGCCCTTGACCGGCGACGCCGTCACGGTGACGACGACGTCGCGCGGGACATGGGCGAGGACCTTGTCCTCGGTCGCCTTCGCGGGCAGCACCTCGTAGCGGACGTTGTGCAGCAGCGCCCGGAAGTGTTCGACGTCCAAGGTCTAACCGGCCTGCTTCTGGGCGTCGCGGTGCCGGTAGTACGCGGCCTTGGAAGGGGCCAACGGGTCCTTGTCCAGGATGAGGTCGGCCGCCTTCTCCGCGATCATCATCACCGGCGCGTAGATGTTGCCGTTGGTGACATAGGGCATCACCGACGCGTCGACGACGCGCAGTCCCTCCACACCGTGCACGCGCATGCTGGTGGGGTCGACGACGGACATCTCGTCGGTGCCCATCTTGCAGGTGCACGAGGGGTGCAGGGCGGTCTCACCCTCCTTCGCGACCCAGGCGAGGATCTCCTCGTCGCTCTCCACGGACGGGCCCGGTGAGATCTCCCCGTCGTTGTACGGGGCCAGCGCGGGCTGGTTGAGGAGCTTGCGGGCGACGCGGATCGACTCGACCCACTCGCGGCGGTCCTGTTCCGTGGACAGGTAGTTGAAGCGCAGCGCCGGGTGCTCGTTCGGGTCCTTGCTCTTGATCTTCACCGAGCCGATGGCGTCGGAGTACATGGGACCGACGTGCACCTGGTATCCGTGGCCGCCGGCGGGCGAGGAGCCGTCGTAGCGGACCGCGATCGGCAGGAAGTGGAACATCAGGTTGGGGTAGTCCACGTCCTCGTTGCTGCGCGCGAAGCCACCGGCCTCGAAGTGGTTGGTCGCGGCGGGGCCCTTGCGGAAGAGCCACTGCAGGCCGATGAAGGGGGCGCGCCACTTCGCCATGTACGGCTGCATGGAGACGGGCTGCTTGCAGGCGTACTGGATGTACACCTCCAGGTGGTCCTGCATGTTCTCGCCGACGCCCGGGAGGTCGTGGACGACGTCGATGCCGAGCGCGCTCAGTTCCTCGGCGTTGCCGACGCCGGAGAGCTGCAGCAGCTGAGGGGAGTTGATCGCGCCGCCGCAGAGGATGACCTCGCGGGCTCGCACCTGCTGGACCTTGCCGCGCCGCCGGTACTCGACACCGACAGCACGCTTGCCCTCGAAGAGGACACGGGTGACCAGGGCGCGGGTGGCGACGGTGAGGTTGGGCCGCTTCTTCGCGGGCTTGAGATACGCCTTCGAGGCCGACAGACGGCGTCCCCTGTGGACGTTGCGGTCGAAGGGGGCGAAGCCCTCCTGCTGATAGCCGTTGACATCGTCGGTGCGGGGGTGACCCGCCTCCTGGACGGCCTTGAGGAAGGCGGTGAACAGCGGGTTGGAGGCGGGGCCGCGTTCGAGGACGAGGGGGCCGTCGTGGCCGCGGAACTCGTCGTCGGGGTCGGCCGCGAGACAGTTCTCCATCCGCTTGAAGTACGGCAGACAGTGCGCGTAGTCCCAGGACTCCATGCCGGCATCGGCGGCCCAGCGCTCGTAGTCCATGGGGTTGCCACGCTGGAAGATCATGCCGTTGATGCTGCTGGAACCGCCCAGCACCTTGCCGCGCGCGTGGTAGATGCGCCGGTCGCCCATGTGAGGCTCGGGTTCGGACTCGTACTTCCAGTCGTAGAACCGGCTGCCGATCGGATAGGTCAGCGCCGCGGGCATGTGGATGAAGACATCCCACGGGTAGTCGGGCCGGCCGGCCTCCAGGACCAGCACCTGGTTGCCCGGGTCGGCGGAGAGTCGGTTCGCCAGTGCGCTGCCGGCGGATCCACCGCCGACGATGACGAAGTCGTATTGCAGGGGAGCCATGGTGCCTCGTCTCGCTCGCGCCGTAGATACGCGTGGCATGCTAGTACGAGTATCGCTATACGCACTAGGTTGCGAGCAACGCAACTTGCAAGGTCTACGTTTCGATGCTGTTACTTGCAATGCTGTTGTTTACTGCGCGTATAGTTTCGCTATGAGCAACTACGGTCCAGATACCGAAACGACGGGTTCGCAGTCCGGCGGGGTACAGTCCGTCGACCGCGCCATCAGCGTGCTGGAAATCCTGGCCCAGCGCGGCGAGGCCGGCGTCAGCGAGGTGGCCGCCGAGATCGATGTTCACAAGTCGACCGCGTTCCGGCTGCTCGGCGCCCTGGAGGCGCGCGGTCTGGTGGAGCAGGCGGGCGAGCGCGGCAAATACCGCCTCGGCTTCGGCATCGTACGCCTGGCCGGCGGGGTCACGGGACGCATCGACATCACCCAGCAGGGCCGCCCGGTCTGCGAGCGCCTCGCCGAGGAGATCGGCGAGACCGTCAACATCGCCGTGATGCAGGAGCACTACGCGATCAACCTGTACGAGGTCCGTGGCCCGGGCGCTGTCACCGCGCACAACTGGGTCGGTGAACTGACCCCGTTGCACGCCACCTCCAGCGGCAAGGTCCTGCTGGCCCACATGCCGGCCAAGGACCGCGCCGCGCTGCTGTCGGAGGCCGGACTGAAGAAGGCGACCCCGCACACCCTGACCTCGAAGACGAAGCTCGAGAAGAATCTCGCCGAGGCTCGGGAGCGTGGCTACGCCTGGACCCTGGAGGAGCTGGAGATCGGGCTCCACGCCATGGCCGCGCCGGTCCGCGACCGGGACGGAGAGGTCATCGCGGCACTCAGCGCCTCCGGCCCCGCATACCGGTTCACCGAGGAGCGCATGCACGAGCTCGCTCCGGTGCTGGTCAAGGGCGCGGAGGAGATCAGCCATCGGATGGGTTACCTGGGCTGAGTCACCCCTGCCGGGTCCCCAGCCGCTCGTGCACCCAGTCGTGGAAGGCACCGATGTGGTGTTCGCTGGGCACCAGCACCCCACCCTTGGCGTACATCCGGGAACTCATCCCGGGCTGCGTGCGCTCGCAGGCCTCGAAGTCCTGGCGGTTGACCCGGTCGAAGAGTTCCACGGACCGGCTGACGTCCTTGCCGCTCTCGACGACGTGCGGGAGGTAGAGCCAGTCGCACTCGACGATCGTGCGGTCGACGGCCATCGGGTACATCCGGTGGAAGATCACGTGGTCAGGGACGAGGTTGATGAAGACCTGCGGCTTGATGGTGATCGCGTAGTAGCGGCGGTCCTGGTCGTCGGACACCCCGGGGATTCGGTCGAGACCCTCGGAGCCGTCCACGGTGAACCCCTGGACCTCCTCACCGAACTCGGCGCCGTGGCCGACGTAGTACTGGGCGGCGTAGCCGTCGGCGAATTCGGGGAGCACCTCGGTGAGTTCGGGATGGATCGTGGCACAGTGGTAGCACTCCATGAAGTTCTCGATGATGAGCTTCCAGTTCGCCTTGACGTCGTAGACGATGCGCTTGCCCACCGAGAGGTTGTCGATGTCGTAGTGCTCGAGCGGCTCCACGTCGCCGAGCCGGGCGACGACCTCGCCCAGGACGTCCTCCTCGAAGGACGGCGGGTTCTCGGCCAGGCAGACCCAGACGTAGCCGAGCCATTCACGGACGGCCACGCTCACCAGGCCGAACTCGGTGCGGCCGACGTCGGGCATCTTCGTGAGGTTGGGCGCCGCGACGAGCTTGCCGTTCAGGTCGTACGTCCAGGCGTGGTACGGGCACTGGAAGGCGCGCTTGACCTCGCCGGCCTCCTCGGTGCAGAGCTTGGCTCCACGGTGGCGGCAGACGTTGAAGAAGGCGCGTACGGAGTTGTCCCGTGCGCGCGTGATCAGGATGCTCTCGCGGCCCACCTCGACGGTCCGGAAGGCGCCGGGCCTGGCCAGATCCGAGGAGCGTACGGCGCAGAACCACATCGTTTCGAAGATGCGCTCCTGCTCCTGGGCGAAGGTCCCCGGATCCGTGTAGGAGGAGCCGGGCAGGGTGGCGATCAGGCTGTCCGGCAGGCTGGTCGAGGTCACAGTGCACTCCTCGGAGAACGTCGTGGATCGGTCATTCACGCGCCGGGAAGAGCGACTCCGGACGGCGTTTTGTATGGAGCAACGCTTCGCGCTATACGCAACAGGAGCATGAAATGCCGCATCGATGATGTCAAGATGTCGCGGCGGTGAGCTGCTTGCGCCAACGCATGAAAAGCCGCGGCTGGTTCATCGCGAGCACGGCGACCGGATGCCCGGCACGACGGTAGACGGCCAGAAAACTGCGGTCGCCCGGGACGCCTTCCTCGACCGTCACACTGTCGGCACCGGCCGAATGACCGGCGAACTGGATCTTCACGCCGTACTGGTCCGACCAGAAGTACGGCGGCCGGGGCACACCCGGTTCCACCGCACCCCACGACAGCAGCGCGGCCACGGCCACGTCGGGCCGCTCGCGCGCACCGGTCCAGTGCTCGACGCGGCGGTGGATCCCCGCGCGGGGGTCGTACCAGGAGGCGCAGTCACCGACGGCGACCACACCGGCGAGGCCGGTGCGGCCGTCCGCGCCGCACTTGACGCCGTTGTCGAGCGCGACGCCGGATCCTTCCAGCCACTCGACGCACGGACGCGCGCCGACACCGACGACGACGGTGTCGGCGGGGATACTGCGGCCGTCCTCGAGCAGGACGGCGTCGACCCGGCTCTCCCCGCTCAGCCCCTTGACCCCCACGCCGCACAACAGCCGTACGCCGTGGTCCGCATGGAGGGCGGAGACGATGCCGCCCATGGTCTCGCCGAGCGGTCCGGCGAGCGGCGTCGGCGCCGCCTCGACCACCGTCACGTCGAGTCCGAGAGCGCAGGCGGTGGAGGCGACCTCGGCGCCGATGAACCCGCCGCCGATCACGACCAGCCGCCCGCCCAGGGCCAGTTCGTCCCGCAGAGCGCGGGCGTCGTCGAGGGTGCGCAGTGTGTGCACCCCGGCCATGCCGTCGGTGCCGGGCAGCGTCCGCGCGGCCGCGCCGGTCGCGATGACGAAGCCGTCGGCCCGGACCTCACGGCCGTCGGCCAGCCGCACGGCGCGATCCGCGCTGTCGAGTCCGGCGGCGCGGGCGCCGAGCAGCCACTCGGCCTGCAGGTCCTCGTCGTCCGACTCCAGCGCGAGATCGGCTTCGCCGATGTCACCGGCCAGGAACTCCTTGGACAGCGGCGGCCTGTCGTACGGGCGGTGCGGTTCGTCGCCGATGACGACCAGCCGCCCGTCGTACCCCCGTTTCCGCAACGAGCGCGCCGCCGACAGACCGGCCAGCGAGGCACCCACCACGGCCACTGTCCTCACGCGGGACCTCCGGCGAGCCGGGACGCAACACAGGGCGGCAGGTCGGGTGCCTCCGTGGACGGCCGGACGTAGATCATGCCGTCCTCGATGAGGACCTCATGGGTGCGGACCGGACGCTTGGCCGGCGGAGCGTCGACGGCTCCGGTCCGGAGGTCGAACTTCGAAGCATGCAGCGGGCATTCCACCTCGCAGCCCTCCAGCCAGCCGTCGGCGAGCGACGCGTCCTGGTGGGTGCAGGTGTCATCGATGGCGAAGACCTCGCCGTCATCGGTGTGGAACACCGAAACCGGCGGATCGATGTCTAGCCGATAGGCCTCGCCTCGCGGCAGATCCACGAGAAGGCACGCGGGAATCATCATGACACCTCGGTGCGTATAGCGAAACGGATTGCGGTAAGCGCAACGTCAGTTTGAGGGCGGTCCCAAACCCTTGTCAAGGCATCCAGAGGACAGGTCGACCCCTCGTTCAATGTTGCTTTTTACGCAACGCTTTGCGCCATAGACAACACACCGCAGGAAGGAGCCGGCGTGGCGATCAGCGTCTTCGACCCGTTCAAGGCGGGCATCGGACCGTCGAGCTCCCACACCGTCGGGCCCATGAAGGCCGCCCGCCTCTACGTCACGGGACTGCAGGAAGACGGCCTGCTCCCCCGCACCGGCTCGGTCCGGGCAGAACTCTTCGGATCGCTCGGCGCCACGGGCCACGGCCACGGCCACGGCAGCGGCAGCGGCAAGGCGTCACTCCTCGGCCTGGAAGGCGAGGATCCGGAAACCGTCGACACCGACACCGTGGACAACAGGGTGCACCGGATCCACGAGGCCGGCCGGTTGCGGCTGCTGGGCCGCCGGGAGGTGGAGTTCCGCGAGCGCGAGCACCTGGTACTGCACCGTCGCCGCACGCTGCCGTTCCACCCCAACGGCATGGTGTTCACGGCCCGGGACCACGATGACCGCGAGGTGAGGGCGCGCACGTACTACTCGGTGGGCGGGGGCTTCGTGGTGGACGGGAGCGCGACGGGTGCCGACCGCATCGAATGGCGCTGCGCGGCGACGGCACCCATGTGGTCTCGCTCGACAAGGTCATCAAGACGATGCGCGAGACCGGTGCCGACATGAAGGTGAAGTACGAGGAGACCTCGCGCGGCGGCCTCGCGGTCAACGTCATCGAGTGCTGAGACGTCAACAAGTGCCGAGCGTCGTCGAATGTCGGGACGAGGCTGCCGCCGCGCGGTCGGCAGCGGTCAGAATCCGCGGTCGATCCATTCCTGAAGATGCGGGGCCTCGGCGGCGATGGTGGTCGTCTCCCCGTGACCGGTGTGCACGACCGTGTCGCCCGGCAGGGTCAGCAGCCGGTCCCGGATCGAGTCGACGATCGTGCCGAAATGGCTGTACGACCTTCCCGTCGCCCCCGGTCCGCCCGCGAAGAGCGTGTCACCGCTGAAGAGTGCCTTCAGGCCCGGCGCGTACAGGCACACCGCGCCGGGGGCGTGGCCGGGAGTGTGCAGCACGGTCAGCTCGACACCCGCCACCGTGACGACCTGCCCGTCGGCCAGTTCGCCGTCGGGTGACCGCTCCGGGTGGGTCTGCTTCCACAGCGGCAGGTCGTCGCCGTGGAGCAGGATCGGAGCACCGGTACGGTCGGCGAGTTCGGGGGCTGCGTCGATGTGGTCGTTGTGGGCGTGAGTGCACACGATGGCCCGCAGCGTGCGTCCGCCGAGGGCTTCGGCAATCGCCTCGGCGTCGTGCGCGGCGTCGATGACGACGGCCTCGGTGTCGTCACCGATGATCCAGACATTGTTGTCGACGTCCCAGGTGCCACCGTCCAGGGAGAACGTCCCCGAGGTGACGAGGTGTTCGATGCGCGCACCCGCCATGCCGGCCATCAGAAGACCACCACCGAGCGCAGTACGTCGCCGCCGTGCATCCGCTCGAAGGCCTTCTCGACCTCGGCCAGTGCGATGGTCTCCGTGACGAAGGCGTCCAGATCCAGTCGGCCCTGCAGGTAGAGATCGATGAGCATCGGGAAGTCACGGGAGGGCAGGCAGTCGCCGTACCAGGAGGACTTCAGCGCGCCGCCCCGGCCGAAGACGTCCAGCAGCGGCAGTTCGAGCTTCATCTCCGGGGTCGGTACGCCCACGAGGACGACAGTGCCGGCCAGGTCGCGGGCGTAGAAGGCCTGCTTGTACGTCTCCGGGCGGCCGACCGCCTCGATGACGACGTCCGCGCCGAAGCCGCCGGTCAGCTCGCGGATGGCCTCCACCGGATCGCCCTGCTTGGAGTTGACGGTGTGGGTCGCGCCGATCTTCTTCGCAGTCTCGAGTTTCCGGTCATCGATGTCGACCGCGATGACGGTGGCCGCCCCGGCGAGCCGGGCGCCGGCGATCGCCGCGTCCCCCACACCACCGCAGCCGATGACCGCCACGCTGTCACCGCGTCCGACGTTGCCGGTGTTGATGGCCGCGCCGATGCCCGCCATCACTCCGCAGCCCAGCAGTCCGGCGGCGGCCGCCGATGCCGCCCGGTCGACCTTGGTGCACTGCCCCACCGCCACCAGCGTCTTCTCCGCGAACGCGCCGATACCCAGGGCCGGGGACAGCTCGGTGCCGTCGGTCAAGGTCATCTTCTGCTTGGCGTTGTGGGTGTTGAAGCAGTACTGCGGCCGTCCACGCAGACAGGCCCGGCACTGCCCGCACACGGCACGCCAGTTGAGGATGACGAAGTCACCCGGAGCGACGTCGGTGACGCCCTCCCCCACCGACTCCACGACACCCGCGGCCTCGTGGCCCAGCAGGAACGGGAAGTCGTCGTTGATGCCACCCTCGCGATAGTGCAGATCGGTGTGACAGACCCCGCAGGCTTCGATCTTCACCAGCGCCTCGCCCGGGCCGGGGTCGGGCACGATGATCGTTTCCAGGCTGACGGGGGCGCCCTTCCCCCGCGCGACGACAGCACGGACCTGGTGAGTCATGGCCACTCCTCAGCTGGTACGAGATCTGAATCAAATGTTGCTTATTACGGCACGTATCTCACGTGTCGCAACACAGCATTATGGAGGGCCGGGCAGGGGTCAAGGATCCGAACACACAGAACGCCGACTGGACAGGGGCGCCCCTGCCCCTCATCGACACCCGTGCGCCCCGCAGGCAGCACACCCGTGTACCACCAGCAGACGAAGAATCTGCTGACTGCCACTCACCCGTTCCGAAGCAGAGCCCGGCTTGCCGACAAGCCGCTTCCGGGACCCTTCGCTACAACTGCACTCTCCCCATGGCGGTCCGCCCAAGGGGTGAGTAGGGCAGCAGCACGCCGGGGCATTGGCGGATTCCCACAAAGCCCCCTCGTCACGGACCTCTCCTCAGCGTCGCTGCCCAGGGACGTGGTGGTGCCTTGCCCCAGCACAAGGCACCAAGGTCGGCAACGGCCTGGCCAACACGCGAGCGGCAGCTCCGGGGCGGGCGCTCCAACAGCTGCGACAGCAACACAATAGTGCTGACGTTTCGTCAGGAAAGTCAGCACTGGGTCAGCATTAGGCTGACTAAACCCGTCTGCAGATGGCGAGACATGCGAGCGCAGCTTTGCCCCTCGATGTGTTCCCGAGGAGCGATCGCCCTCGGGAACACCGGGTGCCGAGCGGGGACAGCCGTGCCCCGCGGGAGGCGTGCGATAGAGCTGGAACCCCAGGTCAGCGCACCCTTCCGCGCGGCTTCAGCGGCAGCGGGGGCAGCTCCGGCGCGGCCAGTGGAGCACCGTCGTACCCCTTCACCTCACCGAAGCGTGTGCTCTTGGCCCAGTCCTGACGGGCCTGTTCGATGTCCTCCTGGGTACGTCCGATGAAGTTCCACCACATGATCAGCTCCTCCTCGAACGGCTCACCGCCCAGGAGCATGAGGCCCGCGTCCGTCGCGGCGCGCAGCGGGAGTTCCGTACGGCCGCAGCCGAGGTAGAGCATGGAGCCGGGGAGCACCGGTACGCCGTCGACATGGGCCTCGCCGGACATGGCGAGGACGGCGTACTCGAAGTCGGGCTCCAGCGGCAGGCGTACGTCCGCGCCGCTCGCGAGGGCCAGGTCGGCGCCGACGATCGGCGCGTACGTCGTACCGGGCGAGGCCGTGCCGTCGAGGGCGCCCAGCAGGAGCGTGGCCCGCAGGCCGGGGGCGGTGACGACGGGCAGTTCGGCGTGGTGCTCGAAGTGCGGGTCGGTGTTCCGGTGACTGTCCGGCAGGGCGACCCAGAGCTGCGCGCCGTGCAGCAGGCGGGAGTGCGAGCGGGGGCTCTCCTCGGAGTGGCTGATCGCGCGGCCCGAGGTCATCAGGCCGAGTTCGCGCGGGCGGATCGTCTGGAGGCTGCCCATGGAGTCGCGGTGCAGCACCTCGCCCTCGTGCAGCCAGCTCACGGTCTGCAGGCCCATGTGCGGGTGCGGCGGCACCTGCATGCCGGGCTCGTCGGCGATGTCGTCGGGCCCGTAGTGATCGACGAAGCACCACGCGCCGACCATGCGCCTGCCCAGGTTGGGCAGCAGACGGCGGACTTCGGTGGACTCGCCGAGCTTGACCCGGCGGGGGCTGAGAAGTTCACGCACCGGCTCGGCCACCACGAACCCGCGGCCACCACAGGGGGCGGGAACCGCCTCCCGATCAAGATTGCTCATGGCGCCCAACCTAGCCCCGTCGGGGACCTCTCGTCAGGCCATCGATCCGCCCATTGAGGGGCACTTGGCTCAGAACCGGCGCGACGGACCGGAACCCGGCCACCGGTCCGTACGCCATGCGCGGGCCGTTCGAGGGAATAGTAGCCAAGGACATAATATCCATGTACTGTTTCTCGTATGAGTTCAGCGAAGTCGGTATCCGAGTACGCGACGCCCGGTTTCCTCGTCTGGCGCCTGTCCATGAAATGGCGCGTCGCGGTCGACCGGGCGGTGGGCCCCCTCGGCCTGACGCACGCGCAGTACTCGCTGATGGCGTCGCTCTACAGCATGAACCGGGACGGGCATCAGCCCAGTCAGCGCCGGCTCGCCGACCACACCGGACTCGAACCGCTCTACGTCTCGAAGCTGGCCCGCTCCCTGGAGACGGCCGGCCTTCTCGACCGCACCCGGGACCCCGCGGACCCCCGTGCCGTGCGGTTGTCCCTCACCGAGGACGGGCGCGCGATCACCCTCCGCGCGATCACCGTGGTCCAGGGCCTGCTCGAACAGCTTCTCGAACCACTGGGCGGGCTCGGCGGCGCACGCACACAGGCGTTCCGCGACGAACTGGCCGTCCTGCTCGACGTACCGCTCGATCCGCACACCGGAGCCGAGCCGCGTTCCGGCGAGGCTTCACCCCCTTCCGAAGAGGATTCACCCGAGGAGTAGTCATGACCACCTCCGCCCCCTCTGTCAACGGCCGTGTCATCGGCCTCGCCCACTACGCGAGCCGCGCCGCCCTGGAGCGGGTACTGGCCCGCAGCGGCACCACCTTCGAGCAGTCCGTGGCCCTGCAGGCCGTGGCCGACAGCGGCGGGACCATCGAGCGCGCCCGGCTCGTGGACCGGCTGACCGGCGGACTGAAGATCGCGGAGCCGGCCGCCCGGCGCGCCATCGAGGAGATGACGGCACGCGAGCTCCTGGAGGAGCCGACGGCCGAACGGGTGTCCCTCACGGACGGCGGCCGGGAGCTGTCCGAGTCGATCCGCAGCGCGGGCAACGAGATCGCGGCCCGGGTCTACGCCGGGATCCCGGCCGAGGACCTGGCGACCGCCGGACGCGTGTTGGCCCTCGTCACCGAGCGGGCCAACGCGGAACTCGCCGGCGCGTAGCCGCCCCACGACCCCCGGGCGCCCCAAGCGCCCCCGGGGCACGCCGACGCACCCCGCCAGTCGTGGAATATTCAACCAACCCGTGCGGTTGTGGCCTGTCGAAGGAGGTCAGTGGTGGACACGACGTACTACGACCACGGGACGGCCGCGGAGCGCTGGGAGCGGGCGCAGCTGTTCTTCGAGGCCAAGGACTACGCCGCGGCGGCGCGGGTGCTGGGCGGACTGGTCGAGGAGGTGCCGGAGCAGACAGGACCCCGGCTGCTGCTGGCGCGCTCCTACTACCACTCGGCCCAACTGCGCCGGGCCGAAGTCGAGTTGCGCGCACTCGTGGAGCTCGACCCGGTCGAGCACTACGCCCGGCTGATGCTGGGACGCACGCTCCAGCGCCTCGGCCGGTCCGACGAAGCGGCGTCGCACCTGCG
Organism: Streptomyces sp. NPDC091209; assembly: GCF_044757755.1. Lineage (NCBI taxonomy): Bacteria > Bacillati > Actinomycetota > Actinomycetes > Kitasatosporales > Streptomycetaceae > Streptomyces > Streptomyces sp. NPDC091209. The sequence continues at coordinate 117,303 of NZ_JBIVVR010000021.1, forward strand.
GATCGCGTCCGCGTTCGCGGGCGACTTCGAACAGGTTTGATGTGATCCGACCCGGGAGAGGCCCTTCCGGGCTCGGACCCGGCGGAGAAGGCCGGTCACCTCGGTGACCGGCCTTCTCGCGTGCCGGGTGGCCCGTCCATCACGGCGGACCGGCCGGGCGGCCCTGGAGCGGCACCCCTCCGGCCGTCGCGTACCGGATCACGCCGCCCGGCCCTGCGGGTGCGCGTACCCTCCGCCGCGCGATCCCGTCTACGGTGTTCTCCGGCCGGAAAGGGCACGGGAAAGAGCCGTGAGCCGCGGAGTTGGGCTCCGTCGGCGGTGGCGATACAGCGGCCGGGGCGCTGGAACGGCGAGTCCCCGGGCCCGCATGTGGCCTGCGTCACACAGGGAAAGTCGCGGGACTCGCCCTGCGCCGCCTCGATCGGCTCGATCCGGCTTGGCATCCTGGCGCGATGGCATCCGAACGTGACCGCAGCGCCTCGCCCATCACTCTGAGCGACCTGGTCGAGGAACTCCTCGGCCACGAGGGTCCGTTGCCGATCGTCGCGGCCGGTGACCCCGTGCTGCGCCGGGGAACGGAGTCGTTCGACGGGCAGTTGGACCCCGGACTGCTGGCCCGGTTCGTCGCCGCCCTGCGCGCCACCATGCACGCGGCGCCGGGGGTGGGTCTCGCCGCGCCGCAGGTCGGTGTGCCGCTGCGGATCGCCGTCATCGAGGACCCGGCGCCGGTGTCGGACGAGGTACGCGTCGCACGCGGGCGGGTGCCGCAGCCGTTCCGGGTGCTGGTGAATCCGTCGTACGACGGGGTCGGTCCGGGGCGGGCGGCGTTCTTCGAGGGCTGTCTGAGCGTTCCGGGCTGGCAGGCCGTGGTGGCCCGGCACACCGAGGTGCGGCTGACGGCGCTGGACGAGCACGGGCGAGCGGTCGACGAGGTGTTCAGCGGCTGGCCCGCGCGCATCGTCCAGCACGAGACGGACCACCTGGACGGCACGCTCTACCTCGACCACGCGGAGCTGCGCTCACTGTCCTCGAACCAGGCGACAGCCGAGCTCTGGGCCCAGCCGACGCCGCGACTGGCAGCCGAGGCCCTCGGCTTCACCCTGCCGGGCTGATAGCCGGGCGGGCATCGCCTCGGCCTCACCTGCCGGGCTGATCTCCCGCCGGGTGTCAGCCCGGCTTCACGCCGCCGGACCGAGAACCGGGCCGGTGCCGGCCGGCTCCACCCTTGCCAGGACGGCCTCCCTGACCGACCTCACCTCGGCTCCACCCTGCCGGGTTGACACGTTGGGCCGGCGTCACCTCGGTTACGCGCTGCCGCGCCGGCACCCCGGTCCGGCGTCACCTCGGCTTCACGCTGCCCCGCTGACCTCTGACGGGCATCACCGGCCCATCGGCGGACGTCACCGGTCCACATGGCGCGGGCGAGGGGGGCCGGCCAGGCCCGTCGGACGACCGGCCCGGCCAACCGCCGGGCTGCCGGACCGGCGGGGCCGTCACGCCGGCGCCGCTGCCCGGACCGTCGTGGCGCCGGGCGCCGAGCTCCATCCGTGCGCCCAGCCGCCTGCCAGTGCAACGGCAAGGCCCCTCGGCAGGCGCCTCGCCGGGTGCGCGCCTGCCGGTAAATCGGAGGCGCCCCGCCGTCGGGCTCGTTAGCCTGGGGGCATGTCTACGCCTCGTGTCTCTTAGCTCAAGGACCCGCTTCCACGCCACCCGTGTGTCCTTGAGCCGATTGACTTCTGGAGCGTTCTCCCATGATCACCGTTCGCGGTGTCGACGTGCGCGTCGGCGCCCGTCTGCTGCTGTCCGGCCTTTCCTTCCACGTCTCCCCCGGCGACCGCGTCGGTCTGGTCGGCCGCAACGGCGCCGGTAAGACCACCCTGCTGAGCACCCTCGCGGGCCAGCGGCCTCCCGCGGCCGGGTCCGTCTCCCGTACCGCGCCGGTCGGTTACCTTCCGCAGGACCCGCGCGCCGCCGACCCCACCGTCAGCGTCACCGACCGCATCCTGTCGGCCCGGGGCCTCGACCGTGCCGTACGGGCCCTGCGGGCGGCCGAGACCGCGATGGCCGACGGATCCGAGCGCGCGATGAACGCCTACGCGCGCGCCGAGGCCGAGTTCCAGGCGCGCGGCGGGTACGCCGCCGAGGCCGAGGCGGCCCGGGTCGCCGCGGGCCTCGGGCTGCCCGCCCGGGCGATGGACCAGCCGGTCGGCACCCTGTCCGGCGGGCAGCGACGCCGGGTCGAACTGGCCCGCATCCTGTTCGCGGACGAGGGCACGCTGCTCCTCGACGAGCCGACGAACCATCTGGACGCCGACTCGATCGCCTGGCTGCGCGGGTTTCTGAGCAGCCGTCAAGCGGGGCTCGTCCTGATCAGTCACGACACCTCCCTGCTGTCGGACGTGGTCAACCGCGTCTTCCACCTGGACCCGCACCGCGCCACGCTCGACGTCCACAACACCGGCTGGGCGGCCTATCTCGCCCAGCGCGACGCCGACGACCGGCGGCGGGCCCGGGAGCGGGCGAACGCCGAACGGAAGGCGGCGAGCCTGCACACGCAGGCGGACAGGATGCGTGCGCGTGTGTCGACGGCCGTGGCGGCCAAGAACATGGCCCGCCGCGCCGACCGGCTGCTCGCGGAACTGGAACCGGTCCGGCAGACGGAGAGGGTGGCCCGGATCCGGCTGCCCGAACCCGCCCCGTGCGGGCGGATGCCGCTCGGCGCGGTCGCCCTGACCAAGTCGTACGGCGATCTGCGTGTCCTCGACGGCGTCGACCTCGCCGTCGACCGGGGCAGCCGCCTGGTGATCCTCGGCCCGAACGGCTCGGGCAAGACCACGCTGCTGCGGCTGCTCGCCGGTCACGAACGCCCGGACAGCGGGCGGGTGGTGCGCGGGCACGGCCTGCGCCTCGGCTACTTCGCGCAGGAACACGACACCCTCGACCCCTCCGGCACGGTCCGCGGCCAGCTCGCCGCCGCCGCGCCGCAGCTCACCGACGGCGAGGTGCGGCGGGTGCTCGGCTCGTTCCTGTTCACGGGCGACGACGCCGACAAGCGGGTCGGGGTCCTCTCCGGAGGCGAGAAGACCCGGCTCGCCCTGGCGGGTCTCGTCCACTCCGGCGCGAACGTGCTCCTCCTGGACGAGCCCACCAACAACCTCGACCCGGCCTCCCGCGTCGAGGTCCTGGCCGCGGTGGCCACGTATCCGGGCGCCCTCGTCATGGTCACCCACGACGAGGGAGCCCTCGACGCCCTGCGCCCGGACCGGGTGCTGCTGCTCCCGGACGCGGACGACGACCTGTGGAGCGAGGAGTACCGGGAACTGGTGTCACCGGCCTGACATCCGGGTGTACGGCCCTGGCCCCCGGGTGTACGGCCCTGACGCGCGGGAGTACCGCGTGTCACCGGCCTGACGCGGCGGGAGTACCGCGGCACACCGGGCGTGGCGCGGCTCGGCGCGACGCCCGGGTGGGCTGCCTCGGATCACGCGGCCCGCGTCCCCAGGCATGCCGTCCGGACCACGCGGCCCGCGTCGCCCCGGCTGTATCGCGCCGGGGCCGGCGGCACACGCCGGCCCCGGTGTTCGGCTCGGGGTCACGCGCCGCGACCGGGCCCGGTGTGCCGCGCGCCTCACGCGTCCCGGTACGCCTCCAGGAGCCTCAGCCACACCTCGCTGACCGTCGGGTAGGACGGCACGGCGTGCCACAGACGGTCGATCGGCACCTGGCCCACGACGGCGACCGTCGCCGAGTGGATCAGTTCGCCGACGCCGGGGCCGACCAGGGTGAGGCCGAGGAGGATCTCGCGGTCGAGGTCGACGACCATCCGGGCCCTGCCGCGGTAGCCGTCCGCGTACAGGCCGGCGCCTGCCACCGAGGCCATGTCGACGTCCACCGCCCGGACCCGGTGGCCGGCCTGCTCCGCCTCCGCGAGGGAGAGGCCCACGGCCGCGGCCTCCGGGTCGGTGAAGACGCACTGCGGTACGGCCGCGTGGTCGGCGGTCGCGGCGTGCGCGCCCCAGGGGTCCGACTCCAGCAGCGGCACCCCGGCGGCACGGGCGGCTATGGCGGCTCCCGCGATCCGGGCCTGGTACTTGCCCTGGTGGGTGAGCAGGGCACGGTGGTTGACGTCGCCGACCGCGTACAGCCACTCGCTGCCGATGACCCGGAGGCTGTCGTCGACCTCGATCCACTTGCCGGGCTCCAGACCGACCGTGTCGAGGCCGAGGTCGTCCGTGCGGGGTGCGCGGCCGGTGGCGAACAGGATCTCGTCAGCCTCGACGCGGTCACCGGTGTCCGTGAGGGCGACCACGGTCGAGCCCTCGCGGGACACAGCGGTCACCGAGGTGCCGGTGCGCACGTCGGCGCCCGCCTCGGCCAGCGCCTCGGCGACGAGCTCCCCGGCGAAGGGCTCCATGCGGGGCAGCAGGCCCTTGCCGCGGACCAGCAGGGTGACCTGGGAGCCGAGTGCCTGCCAGGCCGTGGCCATCTCGGCGGCGACCACACCGCCGCCCACGACGATCAGCCGTCCGGGCACGGCGTGCGCGCTGGTGGCGTCGCGGCTGGTCCACGGCTTGACCTGGGCGAGCCCCGGCAGATCGGGGAGCAGGGCGCGGGTGCCGGTGCAGACGGCGACCGCGTGCCGTGCGGTCAGCACACGGCGCTCACCGTCGGGCCCTTCGACCGTCACGGTGCGCGATCCGGCGAGTCTGCCGTGTCCGCGGTAGAAATCGGCTCCGATACCGTCCAGCCAGGCGAGCTGGCCGTCGTCCTTCCAGTTCGAGGTGAAGTAGTCGCGGTGGGCGAGCACCGCGGGGGCGTCGAGTGGACCCTGCACGGCCTGGGCGAGGCCGGGGACCCGGCGGGCGTCGGCGCGGGCGATGGCCGGGCGCAGGAGTGCCTTGCTGGGCATGCAGGCCCAGTACGAGCACTCGCCGCCGACCAGTTCGCTCTCCACGACCGCGGTGGAGAGGCCGGCGGCGCGGGCGCGGTCGGCGACGTTCTCCCCCACGGGTCCGGCACCGAGCACCACGACGTCGTAGGCGATGGATTCCGTTTCCGTCATGGGGTCAGTCTGGTTGCTGGTGTGCGCCGTGGCCACACGGGTACGGGCGCGGAATACGCCCCCGGTGGGTGGCGTTGTGCAAACCGGCATGACCCGGACGTGAGGAAGAGGGAAAAGGAATGAGCAGCACCGTAGAGCTCACCAAGGAGAACTTCGACCAGACGGTCACGGACAACGAGTTCGTCCTGATCGACTTCTGGGCCGAGTGGTGCGGGCCGTGCCGTCAGTTCGCCCCGGTCTACGAGAGGGCCGCAAAGGCCAACCCGGACCTGGTCTTCGCCAAGGTCGACACGGAGGCCCAGCCGGAGCTCGCGGCCGCCTTCGAGATCCGGTCGATTCCGACCCTGATGATCGTGCGCGACCAGGTCGCGATCTTCGCCCAGCCCGGGGCGCTGCCCGCCAACGCCCTGGAGGACGTCATCGGGCAGGCCCGGAAGCTGGACATGGACGAGGTCCGCAAGTCGGTCGCGGCCCAGCAGGCCAAGGCCGCCGAACAGGCCGGGGGCACCGAACAGGCCGGCGGCGCCGAACAGGCCGGCGGCGCCGAACAGGCCGGCGGCGCCGAGTAGGCCCCGGACCGCACAGGCCCGAGCCCGGGTGCGTCGGAGCTGCCCCGGGCAGGTGCGTCCGCGCCGTGAGTTCCTAGAACGGGTAGGCCGCCACGTCCCCGCGCACCGTCGTCCACCGTACGTCGGTGAAGGCCTCCAGATTGGCCTCGCCGCCGAAGCGGGCACCGGTGCCGGAGGCGCCGGTACCGCCGAAGGGCGCGACGGCCTCGTCGTTGACGGTCTGGTCGTTGATGTGGGCGATACCGGTCGGGATGCGCTCGGCGAGGTCCAGGCCGAGCGCGGTGTCCCGGGTGACGATGCCCAGGGAGAGGCCGTACGGTCCCGCCGACGCGAGAGCTGCCGCCTCGTCGAGGGTGCTGAAGGAACGGACCGGAGCGACCGGGCCGAAGACCTCCTCCGCGTACGCGGGGGTCGCGTCGTCGACTCCGGTGAGCACGGTGGGCCGGTAGAAGAGCCGGTCGTACGTTCCGCCCGCCGCCAGCTTCGCGCCACTGGCCGTGCTGGACTCCACCAGCCCCCGGATCTTGGCGAGTTGGGACTCGTCGATGATGGGCCCGAGGTGTACCTGTTCGCGGTGCGGGTCGCCGACGGCCAGCGAGTCGGCCTTGGCGGCGAGCCGTTCGACGTACTCCTCGTAGAGCGAGGCATGGACCAGGTGACGGCCGGTCGTCATGCAGATCTGGCCCTGATGGAAGAACGAGCCCCAGGCCGCCGTGGAGATGACCGCGTCGAGATCGGCGTCCTCAAGGACGACCAGGGCGGAGTTCCCGCCCAACTCCAGGTGTGCGCGCTTGAGATGACGGCCGGCCGCCTCACCGACCGCGCGTCCGGCGGCGGTCGAGCCGGTGAAGGAGATGACAGGGACCAGTGGGTCGGCGACCAGGGCGCGGCCGGCCTCGGGGCCGCCGGGCAACACCTGCAACAACCCGTCGGGAAGTCCCGCCTCGGCGAGGACGGCGGCGAGCGCGAGGCCGCCGCACACGGCGGTGCGCGGATCCGGCTTCAGAACCACGCCGTTGCCGAGCGCGAGCGCCGGGGCGACCGAGCGGATCGAGAGGATCAGCGGCGCGTTGAAGGGCGCGATCACGCCCACGACACCGACCGGGACGCGGCGGGTGTACGACAGACGCGGCGCCTCCGAGGGCAGGATCTGGCCCGTCGGGCGCGAGGCGAGGGCGGCCGCCTCGTAGCACTCCTGGGCGGCGACGTGCAGTTCGAAGTCCGCCTTGCCCGGGATGGAGCCGGACTCCCGCACGATCCAGTCGCGCAGTTCGTCGGCGTGCGCGGCGAAGAGGTCCCCGGCCCTGCGCAGTACGGCGGCGCGCGCGAAGTGCGGGGTCCTCGCCCACTCGGTCTGGGCGGCGCGTGCGGTCGACGCGGCCGTCGCGACGTCCTCGGCGCCCGCGAGCGTGACGGTGCCGAGGCTCTCGCCGGTGGCGGGCTCGGTGACGGTGTACTCATCGCCCGAGAGCGGGCGGGACTGCCAGGTCGTGGGGTCGAGCAGCGGCATGTCGGCTCTCCGATCGTTCACTGATCACCAGCGGGACTCAGCGGGCCTGTACGGCTCGGGGCGAGCGGAAGTCCCGTGTAGTTCGCGGCCAGTTCGGCGGCGGCGGGACGGGATGCCGTGATCCGGCGCAGTCGCGCGAGCTGCATCCGGTGGTCGAAGGCGTCCCCATCTGGTTGAGCGTGCAACATCCTAGTCATGTCGTACGAGAAGCGCGTCGCCTGCCACACCCGTTCCAGTGCCAACTCCGAGTAGTGATGCAGGAGTTCGGCCGATCCGGTGCGGTGCAGCTCGGCGAAGCCGCGGGCCAGAAGCCGTACGTCGGAGACCGCGAGGTTGAGCCCCTTGGCGCCGGTCGGCGGCACGATGTGGGCCGCGTCCCCGGCCAGGAACAGCCGCCCGTGGCGCATCGGCTCGTGGACCCGACTGCGCATCGGGGTCACCGACTTGGCGGTGACGGGACCGCGCTCCAGCCGCCAGTCCCCGTCGACGGCGAAGCGCGCGGCCAGTTCGTCCCAGACGCGCTCGTCGGGCCATTCGGCGACGTCGGTGCCGTTCGGGACCTGGAGGTACAGCCGGGACACCGACGGGGAACGCATGCTGTGCAGGGCGAAGCCGGTGGCACCCCGCGCGTAGATCAACTCCTCGCAGGAGGGCGGTACATCGGCGAGGACGCCGAGCCAGGAGTACGGGTGGTCGTGCGCGTACGAGCGGCCTGTCCCGGCCGGGAAGGCGGCGCGCGCGATGCCGTGCGAGCCGTCGCAGCCCACCACCCAGTCGCAGTCCAGCGTCCGTTCACGTCCCTCGTGCAGGAACCGCACGACCGGTGAACCGGTCTCCGGCCTCTCCACCGCGAGCGCCTCGGCCTCGAACAACAGGGGTGGCCCGGAGTCGAGTTGGAGGGCGACGAGATCCTTCACGATCTCCGTCTGGGCGTAGATCGTGACGGTCCGGCCGCCCGTCAGCCCGGGGAAGTCGATGTGGTGGCGCTCACCGTCGAAGCGCAGCTCGATGCCGTGGTGGACCAGGCCCTCGGCGTCCAGCCGCTCGCCCGCTCCGCACGCGCGCAGCGCGTCGACCGTGCCCTGCTCCAGCATCCCGGCCCGCTGACGCCGCTCGACGTACGCCCGCGTCCTGCTCTCCAGCACGACGCAGTCGGTCCCCGTCCGGTGCAGCAGCCGGGCCAGCAGAAGCCCTGCCGGGCCGCCGCCGATGATGCCGACCGTCGTCCGCATGACGCGCCTCCGGAGTCCGTTGCCGCCGGGGCCTGGCTCCGGCACGGGGGACCGGCCCGGCCGCGCACGGGCCGGGCGGACAGGCCCAGCCTCTCTCAGCTCGACGCGCGGTGCACGACGCGTGCTCCCAGCACCTCGTGCGTCTCGGGCTCGGCACCCGGTTCGCGGACCGCCCGGTCGACCAGTTCGGCGAGGTCGCGGCCGGAGGGCAACTCGATGTGGACGGTGGTCAGCCGGGGCCGGAGCAGCCGGCCGAGCATGAGGTCGTCGGCGCCCACGACGGCGGTCTCCTCGGGTATGGCGACCCCTTCGTCCTGAAGGGCGCGCATGAGGAGCATCGCGTACTCGTCGTTGTACGCGAAGACGGCGTCCAGGCCCAGCGGACGCCAGCGCGCCGCGAGCCGGGCCGCGGCCTCCTCCTCGTACGCGAGAGGCAGTTCGGTCACGGTCGCGTCCGTGCCGCGCACGGCCCGCCGTACGCCGTCGAGGCGGGGTCTGGAGAAGATCTCCAGACCGGTCTCCTCGGGCATCACCACGCCGATGCGGCGCCGCCCCGCGGACAGCAGATGGACGCCCGCGCAGTGGCCGACCCGCTCGTGGTCCATGAGCAGCGCGTGGGCGCCCTCGACCCGTTCGGGGCCCAGCGTGACCACGGCGCGGGCGCCGGCCCGCTTGAGGACCGCCACACCCTGCGGACCGAGCCCGCTGCCGGGCACCAGGACGGCGACGGGGCGCAGCTCGGCCCAGGCGCGAGCCGCCTCGTCACCCCGGAGGCCGACGCTGCCGTACTGCACGACGGTGTAGTCGAGCCGGCCGAGCGCCGACTGGAGTTCGGTGAAGAACTGGTGGTAGAGCGGGCCCACCGGCACGGTCGGGGCGGGCATCAGGACCATGCGGCTGTGTCCGGCGCGCAGACTGCGGGCGGCCGCGTGCGGGACGTATCCGAGCTCCTCGGCGGCCTCGCGGACCCGGAGCCGGGTGGGTTCGCTGATGCGGACGGCGCTGGTGTTGTTCAGGACGTACGAGACGGTCGCGCGCGAGACACCCGCGAGGCGTGCCACATCGGCACTGGTCGGTACGGGTCGTTGTGCGGGCGCCGGCTGGGAGGACTGCTTCGGTATCTGCACCATGACGTACCGCATCCTTGCAGGAGTCCGGACGCCACGGTGTGCCGGGGCACCCGGCCGAGCCCCCGGATCGCGGAACCGCCCCTTCCACCAAGCAGGTTGCCTGTCCCGTACCGAAGCACCGACACAGAGGTTACCGTTCGGTAGACAACGTGCTCCGGAGGTGACCCGAATGACCCCCGACCGAGCCCCAGGGCTGACCGAGAGCGCGCGTGCGCTGGCCGCCGGCGAGGTGAGCTCGCGCGAGCTGGTCGAGCGGGCGCTCGCCCGGATCGAGGCGGCCCCCACGGTGAACGCCTTCCGGCTGGTGCGCGCCGAGGCCGCGCTCGCGGAGGCCGACGCGGCGGACAGGGAACTGGCGGCGGGCGGGCGGCGGCCGCTGCTCGGCGTACCGCTGGCGGTCAAGGACGACATGGACGTGGCGGGCGAACCGACCGCGTTCGGCTGTCCGGGGGACTTCCCGCCGGTGGCCGAGGACGGCGAGGCGGTACGCCGTGTGCGCGCGGCCGGTGCCGTCGTGATCGGCAAGACCAACACCTGCGAGCTGGGCCAGTGGCCGTTCACCGAGGGCCCCGCCTTCGGCGCGACCCGCAACCCCTGGCACCACGGGCACACTCCGGGCGGCTCGTCCGGGGGCTCCGCGGCCGCCGTGGCCGCGGGCCTGGTACCCGCCGCGCTGGGCTCGGACGGCGCGGGCTCGGTCCGCATCCCGGCCGCCTGGACCCATCTGGTCGGCATCAAGCCGCAGCGCGGCCGGATCTCGACCTGGCCGCGCCCGGAGTCCTTCCAGGGCATCACGGTCAACGGCACGCTCGCCCGCACGGTCGCGGACGCGGCCCTGCTGCTGGACGCGGCGAGCGGCAGCCACGCGGGCGATCTGCACCGGCCCGCCGCGCTGCGCGTCCGCGACGCCGTGGGGCGCGATCCCGGCCGGCTGCGCATCGCGCTGTCGCTGAAGCCGCCCTTCACCGCGGTTCCCGCGCGGCTCGACCCGGCCGTACGGGCGAAGGTTCTCGCGCTCGCGGAGCGGCTCGCCGGGCTCGGGCACACGGTGGAGGAGGCCGATCCGCGCTATGGGCGGATCGGGTTCGCGTTCGTCCCGCGCGCCACGGCCGGCATCGCGGAGCGCGTGCGCGACGCGCCGTTCCCCGAACTCCTCGACCGGCGCACGCACGACGCCGCACGCCTCGGCCGGCTGCTCGGCGGGGCGCCGCTGCGCGCGTCCCGACGGGCCGAGGCAACGCTGCAACGGCGTATCGGCGCGCTCTTCGACACCTACGACGTGCTGCTCGCGCCGACGACCGCCGCTCCCCCGCCGCGGATCGGCGCGATGTTCGGCCTGAGCGGCTTCCGCACCGACCGGGCCATGATCGCCGCCTGCCCGTACGCCTGGCCGTGGAACATCCTGGGTTGGCCGGGCGTGAACGTGCCCGCCGGCTTCGTCGGCGAAGGGCTCCCGGTCGGCGCGCAGTTGCTCGGCCCGGCGGACAGCGAACCGCTGCTGGTGTCGCTGGCCGCGCAGTTGGAGGCGGACCGGCGCTGGCACGAGGAGTGGCCGTCCTACGAAAGCGTCACGGACTCCCCGGCGGCGTAGGGGAGTTCCGGCCTTACGCTGTGACCATGGACGATGCGTCGATGGTCGGTTTGATGGGACGGGTCACCGGCACGGTCGGACCCGGGCTCGTCGGCGAGGTGATCGTCCGCGTGCGTGGCGGCGCCGAGCACTTCCTCGCCTATCCGGCCGCGCCGCAGGACCGCATCGAGCGGGGCACGGTGGTGATGGTGGTCGAGTACCTGGCGCCGCGCACGGTGTACGTCTCGGCCGCGTACGACAACTGACGGCACCGCGACGGCACCGCGACGGCACCGCGTCGGCACCGCGAATCAGCGGCTGACTCACGCCGTCCATACGACAGTTGAGCTGCCTTCGCCCCAGGTGAGAACCGTATGCGTCAAGAACGCAACAAGGATCTCCGCACCCCTGTTCCCCGCTGTCGGCGAGGAGCACACTCCCTTCGTTCGGTGCCGATAGGGCACCATGCAAAGGGGGCGTATGCCGATGGTTGTCGGCGTCGTGGCGGGGACGATTGTCCTCGCACTGATCTTCATCGTTGTGGTCTTCAAGCTCATGTGGCGCGTCGCGGAGCCCAACGAAGCGTTGATCATCTCCGGTTCGAAGCATCGGACCGAGGGTCTCGAAGACGGCATGGGTTTCCGCATCGTGACGGGGCGCGGCACGCTGGTCCTGCCGGGCGTGCAGGCGGTGCGGAAGATCTCGCTCGACCTCAACGAGACCGAGCTGCACGTGGACTGCGTGACCACCCAGGGCATTCCGCTGAAGGTGCGGGGCGTGGTCATCTTCAAGGTGGGCGACGACTTCGTGTCGATCGCCAACGCGGGGCGTCGTTTCCTCGACCAGCAGAAGATGATGGCCGAGCGGGTGCACAACGTCTTCGCCGGTCATCTGCGGTCCATCGTCGGCGGGTTGACCGTCGAGGACATGATCCGCGACCGGGAGAAGCTGACCGGCCAGACCCGGGCCGCGTGCGGCACGGAGATGGAGAAGCTCGGTCTGATCGTCGACTCGCTGCAGATCCACGAGATCGAGGACCCGACCGGCTACATCCGGAACCTGGCCATGCCGCACGCCGCGGCCGTACAGCGGGACGCGCGCATCGCCCAGGCGGAGGCCAACCGGCTCGCCACCGAGGCCGAACAGAAGGCCGCGGCACGGATGTCGGAGGCGACCCGGGACAGCGAGATCCAGCAGGCCGGTTACCAGGCCGAGCGCGACAAGGCGGCGGCGACGGCCCAGATGGCCGGCCCGCTCGCGGCGGCCGCCGCTCAGCAGGACGTCGTCGTCCAGGAGACACGGGTCGCGGAACTGGAGGCGCACCGCCGCGAGCAGCAACTCCAGGCGGACGTCCGCAAGCCGGCGGACGCCAGGGCGTACGAGATCCGGGCCCGGGCCGAGGCCGAGCGTGACGCGCGGATCTCGGCGGCGCAGGCTCAGGCCAGGGAGACCGAACTGGCCGCGGCGGCGGAGGCGACCCGGGTCAAGACGGCCGCCAACGCCGAGGCCGAGGCGACCAAGGCCCGGGGTACGGCCGCCGCGCTGGCGACCCGCGCCACCGGTGAGGCCGAGGCCGCCGCCGCCCAGGCCAAGGGCCTCGCGGCAGCCGAGGCGACCCGGGCCCAGGGTCTCGCGGAGGCGGAGGCCATCCAGGCCCGGGCCGCCGCGCTCGCCGAGAACCAGGAAGCGGTCGTCGCCCAGCAACTCGCCGAGAACTGGCCGGAGATCGTACAGGCGGGCGCGAGCGCGTTCGGCAACGTGGATCACATGGTGCTGCTCAACGGGGCCGACGGCATGTCGGAGCTGTTCGCCAAGGCTCTCACCATGGGGGGCACCGGCCTCGGTCTGGCACGCCAGTTGCTCTCGACGATGAACCCGGAGGGGGGCCCGGCCAAGAACCCGGCGCCCGAGCTCGGCGGGTTGGTGCCGCCGCGCGCCGAGAAGGTGCCCGTGGAGAAGGACGAGGGGTGAGGTCGACGCGCTGAGGCGCGCAGGCACCGGAGATTCTGATCAATGAGGCTCGGGCGTACGGGAGTTGGATCACAGCTCCGGTACGCCCGATGCCGTACGGCGGGAGCTGCGGGGGAGTTGGGCCATGCCTGCCGTTCACTCGATGCCGTACGGCCGCGGACCCGCCTGCCACGGTGCCCGGCGCAGGCTCTACCGTGGCCCGCGTGACTGCCTTTACCGAAGACGACGTTCCCGGCCGATACGGCCCCACCGCGACCTCCGAGGCCGAGCCCCGCGAGGTCGGCCCCGTGAAGACCGAGTACTCCCCCGCGCACGACGGCGACCCGGATCCCGGCGAGATCGTCTGGACGTGGGTGCCCTTCGAGGAGAACGACGGCCGGGGCAAGGACCGCCCCGTGTTGGTCGTGGCCCGGGAGGCCGCGGGGACGCTGCTGGCGGTGCAACTGTCCAGCAAGGAACACAACGACGACCGCGAGTGGGTGGCGATCGGCTCCGGCCCCTGGGACAAGTCCGGCCGCGCCTCCTGGGTGAACGTCGACCGGGTTCTCCGCGTCCACGACCAGGGCATGCGCCGCGAGGCCTGCGCCCTGGACCGGGGACGTTTCAACCTCGTCGTCAACCGGCTCAAGGAGCTCTACCGCTGGAGGTAGCCCGGTCAGGGCACGGTCTGGTGACGGTTTCCCGCAGCAGGCGGTCGCAAGATCATGTGATGTCAGTCGGCCTCGCTACCCTGCAGTGCTCTTGTTCACATCGATCTTGGGAAACCTTTTGAGCACACCGCCATCCCCCTTTGGCTCCCCCACTGCTCCACCGCCGGCAGCGGGGCAGTTCGGTCCCGCGTCCGGCCAGTTCCCGCCGTACGGGTACGGTCCGGCCTGCCGTTTCTGCGGTTCCGTTCCGGCTGTGGAGGCCACTGTCCGCGGTCACCAGGGCTTTCTGGTGATCATGCGGTTCCTCAAGCTCCAAGGGCCGTTCTGTCGCCGCTGCGGTATCGCCGCACATCGAGAGATGACGGCCAAGAGCCTCTGGCAGGGCTGGTGGGGCATTGCCTCATCGGTCATCAACCCGATCACCATGCTGATCAACATCCCGCAGCGGATGAAGATCAACCGCCTGGCCGAGCCGATCCCGGGGGCCCCGGGCCGGCCGATGGACCCGGGCAGGCCGGTCTTCCTGCGCTTGGCCATCCTCGGGCCGCTGGTGCCCGTTCTCATCATCGGGCTGCTGGCCGTCGCCGACGAGGGCGACCCGGAGTTCGCGCACATCGGCCAGTGCGTGCACGTCAGTGGGAGCAGCAGCGACCCGGATGTCTCCGTCGTCGGGTGTGGTGACGCCGACGCCGACTACAAGATCATAGGCAGGCTCACCGGCAGCACCTCCTACAAGAAGTGCGAGCGGTACCCGGGCTTCGAAGCCGCGTACACCGAGGAGGACGACTCCACGAAGTACACCCTGTGCCTTGGGTCGAACCGGGCGGGGTGAGCTGACGCCGCTGCCGTTCGAACCGGAAGCCGGGTCCCCTGTGCGGGACCCGGCTTCAGGTCTGCGGGACGTTCGGTCGCGGAACTCCGCTCCGTGTGTCCCGGGGTGCTTCGAGTAGTCCTCGTCGCCGTTGAGGAAGTACCGCCCACGCCCGTGACCGCCACGGAGGACGTCGTCGCCGAAGTCGTGCCGTACATGCTCGCCGACGCTGCATGAAGGGCGGGAACGGGGCGAACACCGCCTGGTCGACACGGTCGAAGTCGGGCCCGTTCGGCCCGCCCTTGTGCGAATCGACTTTGGGGTAGAAGCCGGAGCCCGCGTGGGCGGAGGTGGCACCGGCGGCGATCGCCGCCGGTGGATGCCCTGGCCCGGCCGCAACGGACCTGAGCGGGGCGCCACTGCGGCCTGACCTTGGCTCGGCGCCGCGAAGCGGTGACCGGTGACGGCGGGGCCGCTGACGGTGGCGGAGTGAGGGGCCACGAGGCGCGGGGTACCGGGCCCTGGATATCGAGCCAAGGCCGCCAAGCGAAGGTCGCCGGGCCCTGGCCGCCGGGCCCTGGCCGCCGGGCGACGCGCCCCCACGAGGGCGCGTCACGCCCCCCGGAGTTCGAATGCGAACGCCTGCTCGAATGCCCGGTGTGTGGTCCGGCCTGGTGTTCGGTCCAGGATCCCGAACACCACGTGGTCGAACCGCCCCTCGAAGCGGCCCTCGACCAGCAGCCCGCGGAAGGCCCGGGCCACCTGCGCCGGATCGTTCTGGAAGACCCCGCAGCCCCAGGCCCCGAGGACCAGGCGGCGGTAGCCGTGGGCGGCGGCCGTCTCCAGGACGCGTTCGGCGCGGATCGCGAGCGCGCCCGGCAGGTCGGCCGCGCGCTGCGGGGTGGTCCGCAGGACGACTCCGGCGTTCGGGGCCGCCGCGGTGAGGAATCCAGCCGGAAACGGCTTGTCGAGGAGCCGGCCGCGGTCGTCACGGAAGACGGGTACTCCGGGTGAGTGAATGACACGGTCCGTGTAGAACGCGTCACGGTGGGCGCGGTGATGGTCGTAGAAATCCCGGGCCCGCAGCAGGCAGGTGTACAGCGCCGAGGCCCGGCACAGGGCCTCCTCCTGGGCCTGCGCCCCGTTCAGATAGCCGCCGCCGGGATTGCGCGCCGAGGAGAAGTTCAGCACGGCGACCGGGGCAGCGCCCAGGCAGGTCAGCCGGTGGGCCGCCTCCAGGCTGCTCTCACCCGTGACCTCGAACGATGTGCCGACCGGGGTCACCGAGGGTGTCTCCACCGGCTCCGGGCCGTACAGCCGCGTACCGGCCCGCGCGCTGTCGACGGCGGCGGCGATGGACACCGCGCCCCCGGAGGGGCCGCGGTAGCCGCCGACGGCCACGATCTCCTCGGTCTCCCGCGCGATCGCACGCAGGCGCGCGCTCATGGCGCGACCCCCGTACGCGCCACGGGCGCGGCCTGCGTGCGATCCCCCGTCGTGCCCATGAACGCATCGTGAGCGATGCTGGTCGTGCGGCGCAACAGAGTTTCGCGGCCCCGCAAACAGTGGTTCCCGGTCCCGAAAGCGAGCATTTGCACCCTTGTGCGAACCGCCGAGAAGGTCTTGGGTGGACAGGTGATTGTCGGCCCGACCCACCAGACCCCGGGCCGGCGGCATGCTGGAATCTCAGGAGGATCCCTACATGTCCGATTCGGTGAGTGACTGTACGGAGCGCCGACGCTCCGCCGTCACCGAGGCCGAGGTGGAGGCACTGGTCCGCGGCATCTGCTTCAAGACCGGTCCGCCCCGCCTCCTCGGTGTCGAAGTTGAATGGCTCGTCCACGAGCTGCGCAGGCCGCGGCTCCCCGTACCACCTGAACGACTCGAAGCGGCGTACGCCGCACTGCGGACCCTGTCCCTGAGTTCGGCGCTCACCGTCGAACCCGGCGGTCAGCTGGAACTCAGTTCCGTTCCCGCCGGCTCCCTGATGGAGTGCGTGGGGTCCGTCTCGGCCGACCTCGACGCCGTCCGCGCGACCTTGCGCGAGGCGGGTCTCGGCCTCAGTGGATACGGCCAGGACCCCTGGAACCCCCCGAGCCGCTATCTCCGTGAGCCCAGGTACGACGCCATGGAGCGCTACCTCGACCGCGCGGGACCCGAGGGCCGCGCCATGATGTGCACGTCCGCGTCGGTCCAGGTGTGCGTGGACGCCGGCTACGAGGAGCCGGGCCCGCTCGGGCACGGCCGCCGCTGGTGGCTGGCCCACCAGCTCGGCGCGGTCCTGGTGGCCGCGTTCGCGCACTCCCCGATGGCCCGGGGGCGGCGCACCGGCTGGCGCTCGACACGGCAGTCGCTGTGGGCGTCGATGGACCCCGGACGCAGCGACGCGCCCGCTCTTGGAGGTGATCCCCGTGCCGCCTGGGCCCGGCACGTGCTGGACGCGCCGGTGATGTGCGTACGGGCGCCCGAAGCGCCCTGGGACGTCCCGGAGGACCTGAGTTTCCGGGACTGGACCCGGTCCGGCGCGCCTCCGGACCGGGCGGACCTCGACTACCACATGACGACGCTGTTCCCGCCGGTGCGGCCGCGCGGCCACCTGGAGCTGCGCATGATCGACGCGCAGCCGGGCGAGAACGGCTGGATCGTGCCGCTAGCGGTGACGGCGGCGCTCTTCGACGACCCGGAGGCGGCCGAGGTCGCCTACCGGACCGTCAAGCCGCTCGCGGAGCGCGCGGGCCCCGGTCCGGCGCCGCGCAACCCGCTGTGGCGGGACGCCGCGCGGCTGGGCCTCGCCGATCCGGAGCTGCGCGAGGCCGCGGCGATCTGTTTCGCGGCGGCGTACGAGGCGCTTCCCCGGCTCGGTGCCACCACCGAGGTCCTCGACGCGGTGGCCGAGTTCACCGACCGCTATGTGGCGCGGGGCCGCTGCCCCGCCGACGACCTGGTCGGCGTGGTCCGTTCACAGCACGACGGTCGATCCGGGCGCCGCTCCGACGGCCGCCCGCACGGTCGGTCCGACGGGAAGGACATCAGCTCATGACCGGCACGACCGCCCCCGATCCGCTCACGGATCCGGAGTCGCTCAGGAAGCGCGCGCTGGAGGCGCTCACCACCGCCCGCGACCGCACCGCCCTCCTCACCTCGTGTGTGGAGGACCCCGATCTGACCGCGCAACACTCGCCGTTGATGTCTCCGCTGGTGTGGGACCTCGCGCACATCGGCAACCAGGAGGAGCTGTGGCTGCTGCGGGCGGTCGCGGGGCGGGAGGCGATGCGGCCCGAGATCGACGGGCTCTACGACGCGTTCGAGCACGCGCGTTCCGAACGGCCCAAACTGCCGCTGCTGCCGCCCGCCGAGGCCCGTACGTACGCGGCCGAGGTACGGGGCCGGGCGCTCGACGTCCTGGAGAGCGCGGCCTTCCAGGGCACCCGGCTGACCGAGTCGGGATTCGCCTTCGGCATGATCGCCCAGCACGAACAACAGCACGACGAGACCATGCTGATCACCCATCAGCTCCGCCGGGGGCCCGCCGCCCTCACGGCCCCGGACCCCGAGCCCGCACCGCCGTTCGGCGGACCCGCCGAAGTCCTGGTGCCCGGGGGCACGTTCGTGATGGGTACGTCCACCGAGCCATGGGCGCTCGACAACGAGCGCCCCGCGCACCGGCGTACGGTCCCGTCGTTCTACATCGACACCACTCCCGTCACGAACGCCGCCTACCAGGCCTTCATCGAGGACGGCGGCTACGGCGAGCCGCGCTGGTGGACGCCCGAGGGCTGGAACCACATCCGCGAACACGGCATCGAGGCGCCGCTGTTCTGGCGGAGCGAGGGCGGGCAGTGGCTGCGGCGGCGCTTCGGTGTCACCGAGGTCGTTCCGCCGGACGAGCCCGTCCTGCACGTGTGCTGGTACGAGGCCGACGCGTACGCGCGCTGGGCGGGGCGGCGGCTGCCCACCGAGGCGGAGTGGGAGAAGGCGGCCCGCCACGACCCGGCGTCCGGCCGCTCCACACGTTACCCGTGGGGTGACCAGGACCCCTCCCCCGCGCACGCCAACCTGGGCCAGCGCCATCTGCGCCCGGCCCCGGCCGGAAGCTATCCGGCGGGTGCCTCGCCTCTCGGCGTACGGCAGTTGATCGGCGACGTGTGGGAGTGGACGTCGAGCGATCTGGAGCCCTACCCCGGGTTCGTCGCCTTCCCCTACCGGGAGTACTCGGAGGTGTTCTTCGGCCCGGAGTACAAGGTGCTGCGCGGCGGTTCGTTCGCGGTGGACCAGGTGGCCTGCCGAGGCACGTTCCGCAACTGGGACTACCCCATCCGGCGGCAGATCTTCTCCGGGTTCCGCACGGCCCGCGACGGAGGCTCCTGATGTGCCGTCATCTGGCGTTCCTGGGAGACGAGGAGAGGCTCGGCGCGCTCCTCGTGGAACCGGAGCACAGCCTGTTCCGGCAGTCCTGGGCACCCCGGCGGCAACGGCACGGGACGGTCAACGCAGATGGCTTCGGGGTGGGTTGGTACGCCGAGGGCGACCCGGTCCCGGCCCGCTACCGGCGCACCGGGCCCATCTGGGGCGATCAGTCGTTCGCGGACCTGGCCCGGGTGGTCAAGACGCGGGCGCTGCTCGCCGCGGTGCGGGACGCGACCGTGGCGGGCGCGGACGGGGAGGCCGCGGCGGCGCCGTTCGCCGCGGGGCCCTGGCTGTTCAGCCACAACGGCGCGGTCGCCGGGTGGCCGGACGCGCTCACCCCGCTCGTATCGGGCCTGCCCGCCGCCGAGTTGCTGTCGCTGGAGGCCCGGTGCGACGCGGCGTTCGTGTGGGCGCTGGTCCTGCACCGGCTGCGCGCCGGGGACGAGGAGGGCCAGGCACTGGGCGACACGGTCCTGGAGGTCGCCGAGGCGGCCCCCGGGTCCCGGCTCAACCTGCTGCTCACCAACGGCGGGACGATCACCGCGACCGCCTGGGGCGACACCCTCTGGTACCTCCTCGATCCGGGCCGTCGCACCCTCGTGGCCTCCGAGCCGCACGACGACGACCCGCGCTGGAGGGAGGTCCCTGACCGCACCCTCCTCACCGCGAACCGCACCGAGGTACTGCTCACCCCGCTCAAGGACATGAGCGACGACATGGCACCCGCACAGCACAAGGAGCCCCGTACGTGAGTCCGTTCCTGCTGACCCGCACCCTTCCCGAGGACGCCACGGACGCGGCCCTGCGCGCCGACGTCCTGCACGGCCTCGGACACCTGCCCAAGACGCTGCCGCCGAAGTGGTTCTACGACGCCCTCGGCAGCGAGCTCTTCGAGAAGATCACCGAACTCCCGGAGTACTACCCGACGCGCGCCGAACGCGAGATCCTGCTCGCGCGGGCCGGGGAGATCGCCGCGGCGAGCGGTGCGCGCACCCTCGTCGAACTCGGCTCCGGCTCGTCGGAGAAGACCCGCCATCTGCTGGACGCCCTGCCGGAGCTGCACACCTACGTGCCCGTGGATGTCAGCGAGAGCGCGCTCACCCAGGCCGGGCACGCGCTGATCGCCGAGCGGCCGGGCCTGAACGTACACGCGCTGATCGCCGACTTCACCGACGGTCTCGCGCTCCCGGCCACTCCCGGGCCACGGCTCGTGGCCTTCCTCGGCGGCACCATCGGCAATCTGCTGCCCGCCGAGCGCGCGACCTTCCTGGCGTCCGTACGGTCGCTGCTGTCGCCCGGCGACACCCTGCTGCTCGGTACCGACCTGGTCAAGGACGCTTCGGTCCTCGTGCCCGCCTACGACGACGCGGCCGGGGTGACGGCGGCGTTCAACAAGAACGTGCTGAGTGTCGTCGACCGTGAACTCGGCGCCGACTTCGACCCCGACGCGTTCGAGCATGTCGCGCTGTGGGACGCCGAGAACGAGTGGATCGAGATGCGGCTGCGGTCGCGGATCGCGCAGACCGTGAAGATCCCGGCCCTCGACCTCGTCGTCCAGTTCGCGGAGGGCGAGGAACTGCGGACCGAGATCTCGGCGAAGTTCCGCGAGGACGGCGTCCGCGCCGAACTGGCCGCGGCCGGCTTCGGCCTGACCCACTGGTGGACGGACACGGAGGGCCGCTTCGCCCTGTCGCTGAGCGTGGCGGCGTAGTACCGGTCCGGGCGGTGGTGGTGGTCCGGTGCGCGCCGTGGACGACGGCTGAACCCGACCGGCCGGACTCACCTTCGAGTGGTCTCCGGGGTGGAGCGCCTCACCTCGGAGACCGCTTCGCTGAGCCCACGGTCGACGCGCGGCCTCGCGGGTGCCCGTCGGACCGCCGGCACCGCGTCGAGCCCTGGCCCTGGACACCCGGCGCCCTCTCGACGTCCTATCGCGGGCTGGTGCCGAGGAAGGTGCCGTGCCACGAGTGGTACCAGACCTGGCCGGTGTACGCGTTGACCGACACCATGCCGTGGCCTCGGCGACCACGCCCGGCCGGTGCCCGGCCGTGTACCGGCCGGGCGCCGCGCGCCGACGGCGGGCACCGCTGTCCGCGTCAGTCGTCGGCGACCAGCGCGGTGAGGTCGAGCAGGCGGTTGGTGTACCCCCACTCGTTGTCGTACCAGCCGAAGACTTTCGCCAGCGTTCCGTTGGCCTGGGTCAGGGCCGGGTCGAAGACGCAGGACGCCGGGTCGCCGATGACGTCGCGGGAGACGATGGGCGCCCGCGTCACCCGGAGGATGCCCTTCAGGGGGCCCTCCGCGGCCTCGGCGAAGACGGTGTTGATCTCGTCCGCCGTCGCCTCGCGGCGCAGCACCACCGCGAGGTCGGTGAGCGAGCCGTCCTCGACGGGCACGCGGACCGCGATGCCGTCCAGGGCGCCGGCCAGCTCGGGCAGGACCAGTCCGACGGCGCGGGCGGCGCCCGTGCTCGTCGGGATGATGCTCAGCGCCGCCGAACGCGCGCGGCGAAGATCCTTGTGCGGGCCGTCCAGCAGGGACTGGTCGTTCGTGTAGCCGTGGATGGTGGTCATCACGCCGCGCTCGATCCCGAACGCCTCGTGCAGCACCTTGACCATCGGGGCGACACAGTTGGTCGTGCAGGAGGCGGCCGACACGATCCGGTCGGAGGCTCGGTCGTACGTGTCGTCGTTGACACCCATCACGATGGTGGCGTCCGCGTTCTTGCCGGGCGCCGAGAGCAGCACGGTATGGGCGCCGCTCTTCAGGTGCAGGGCGGCGGCGTCGCGGTCACGGAAGCGGCCGGTGGACTCGACGACGACGTCGGCACCGTTGTCGGCCCACTGGAGGGCCGCCGGATCCCGCTCGGCGGTGACGGCGATGCGCCGGCCGTCGACGGTGATGGAGCTGTCGTCACTCAGAATCTCGCGCCCGAGACGTCCGAACGTCGAGTCGTACTCGAGGAGATGGGCCAGGGTGGCGGGCGGCGCGATGTCGTTGATCGCGACCACCTCGACGTACTGGGTACCCGCCTCGGCGCGCTCCAGTGCCGCGCGCAGATAGGTGCGGCCGATGCGGCCGAAGCCGTTGATACCGACGCGTACGGTCATGACGGTGAACTCCTTCGAAGGGTGAGGGTCTCAGCCGCGGGTTCGCTCGGCGGACACGGCGGCCCACGACTACCAGCGAGGCTTCCCGGGAGACGTCGACGAGGTGGTTGGCCGGCTTTCCCGATCGGGGTGCCGATTCCAGCGTCGTTCCCGACGGATGCGTCGTGCAGGGGCCGCAGGTCCCCGGCAAGGGCCGATCGGCCCCATCCGGGCGCAGGCGGCGCGAAGAGCGGAGTCTCGTCCGGGCCCGCCCGCGTTCCCGCGGTCACCGCAGCCAGGGGGTGCGGTTCACGAGGGGGAGCCGCTCCCAGAGCTTGCCGAGGCCCCAGGTGGCGCCGGCGC
>NZ_JBIVVR010000022.1:0-122671 GCF_044757755.1 Streptomyces sp. NPDC091209
CCAACGTCGCCCGGACACGGTTCACTTCATGTGCGTCCACACACCCAACATGCTCTTGATCAGCACTGATAGGAAGACCTAACGGAGTCCTACTACGCGGTGGCCAAGAAGGATCTCGGCTCCAGGACGAGTTACCTCGCGGCGGCCAGTCTCGTCGTGGACTACGTGCTCACCGTGACCGTCAGCCTGGCGGCCGGAGCGGCCAGTCTCGCGTCCGCCTTCCCCTCGCTCGGCTCGCATCTGCTCGAGCTCTGCCTGGGCGGGCTCGCGCTGCTCACGGTCGTGAACCTGCGCGGTGTGGCCACGAGCGCCCGGGTACTGATGCTGCCCACGGTGCTGTTCATCGTGAGCATCCTCGGCATCGTCGTGCTCGGGCTGCTGCGCCCCCACCCGGCGGCCGTCGTAGGGACGGACCAACCCGTCCACGCCACCGAGGCGTTGGGCGTGCTGCTGCTCCTGAAGGCGTTCTCCTCCGGCTGCTCCGCGCTCACCGGGGTGGAGGCCATCGCCAACGGGGTACCCGCCTTCCGCGCGCCGCGCGTCAGGCGGGCGCAGCGCACCGAGCTGATGCTGGGCGCGCTGCTCGGGCTGATGCTGATCGGGCTCGCGGTGCTGATCCGGCGTGACCATGTGGCCCCGCGCGGTGGCGTGACCGTACTCGCACAGCTCACGGCGGGCTCGTACGGGACGGGCTGGCCGTACTACGCGACCAATCTCATCGTCACCGTGGCCCTCGCGTTCGCCGCGAACACCAGCTTCGGCGGACTGCCCGTCCTGATGAGCCTGCTGGCCAAGGACCACCGGCTGCCGCATCTCTTCGGACTGCGCAAGGAACGCCCCGTCTATCGCTGGGGAGTCGTGGCTCTCGCCCTGCTCGCGGCTCTGCTGCTGATCGCCGTGGACGCGGACACGCACCGGATGATCCCGCTGTTCGCGATCGGGGTGTTCATCGGCTTCACGATCAGTCAGATCGGGCTCGTACGGCACTGGAGGCGTGAGCGGCAGCCCGGCTGGCTGCGGCGTGCGGTGCTGAACGGGATCGGCGCGGTGCTGACGGCCGTGGCGGGCCTCGTGCTGCTGTCCACCAAGTTCCTGGAGGGGGCGTGGGTGGTGGTGGTCGCCATTCCGCTGCTGATGCTGCTGTTCTCCCGCGTCCAGCGGTACTACACGGAGGTCGGCCGGGAACTCGGGTTGGGGGAGACCCCGCCGCCGGTGCGTCTCACCGACTCCCTCGTCATCGTGCCGGTCGGCGAGGTCAGCAGGCTCACCCAGCTCGCGCTGACGGCCGCCCGCGCGCTCGGTCACGACGTCGTCGCGGTCGCCGTGCACGGTGATCCGGCCAAGGCCCGTGCCCTGGAGGAGAGTTGGGCCCGCTGGAATCCTGGCGTACGCCTGGACGTCATCGACAGCCCGCAACGCTCCCTCGTGGAACCGATCGTCGACTACGTCCGGCGGGCGGAGAAGGAAGGACGTCAGATCGCCGTCCTCATCCCCGAGGTCGAGCCGCGCCACCGCCGCTACCAGATCCTCCAGAACCAGCGCGGCCTTCTGCTGGCGGCCGCGCTGCGGGCCCGTACCGACGTCGTCGTGTGTGTCGTGCCGTACCGGCTGAGGCTGTGATGTGACGGGCCGGGAGCTCAGCCGGTACGGGGCTACAGGAGTCCGTCGGCGATGGTGCCGAGGGACAGTGCCGGCAGGAAGTTGAGCAGCGCCAGGACGACGGCCGCGGCCGTGGCGAGGACGACGAAGTTGACGCCCTGGCGGCGCAACGTTCCGACCGTGACGACGCCCGGCCGCTGCCTGGCGAGCCGCCCGGCCAGGGCCAGCACGGCGACCATCGGGAGATACCGCCCCGCCGGCATCGCGACCACCATCAAGAGATTGTGGAAGTCGGTGGCGCCGTTGAAGCCCGCCATCGCGCTGCCGTTGCTGTTGGTGTTGCTGGTGTAGGCGTAGATCAGCTCCGTCAGGCCGTGCGCCCCCGGGTTGCCCATCGAGGTCTGCCCGTCGTCGAAGGCGAGCGCGATGCCCGTGCAGGCCAGGATGACGGTGGGCGGGATCAGCGCGTAGACCACGACCCAGCGCATCTCCCCGAACCCGATCCGCTTGCGCAGGTACTCGGGCGTGCGGCCGACCATCAGACCGCCGATGAAGACGGCCACAAGGACCACCATGATCAGGCCGTACAGTCCGCTGCCGGTGCCGCCGGGCGCGATCTCGCCGAGCATCATCGCGGACAGCAGCACCCCGCCGCCGAGGCTGGAGAAGCTGTCGTACGAGGAGTTGGCCGCGCCGTCGGCCGAGCCGGTGGCTCCCACGCCGAACAGTGTCGAGCCGGGGATGCCGAAGCGGGTCTCGGTGCCCTCGTACTGGCCGCCGACCGCCTGGGTGACCGTGCCGGTGTGGGTGGACTGGGCCAGCGTTCCGGCTGCGAGGAGCAGGCCGAAGAGGATGCCGACGACCGTCAGCAGGGTCCAGCTCTGCTTCAGGCTGCCGATCATCCGGCCGAACATGCGGATACAGGCCGTCGGGATCAACAGCATCAGCACGATCTCGAAGGCGTTGGTCCAGGCGCTCGGGTTCTCGAAGGGGTGGGCGCTGTTGGCGTTGAAGACGCCGCCGCCGTCACCGGTGAACAGCTTGACCGGCTCCCAGGATCCGACCGGTCCGTCGAGGATCGTCTGCCGGGCGCCCGCGACCGTGGTGATGGTGTGGCCGGCGCCCAGACTCTGGATCACACCGCCCGCCATCAGGATCAGACCGCCGACGACCGCCATCGGGAGCAGGACGCGGACGGTCGTGCGGAGCAGGTCGACCCAGAAGTTGCCGAGGTCGTCCGTGCCGCGCCGGACGAGGCCCCGTACGAGGGCGAGTGCCACGCAGATGCCGACCGCCGCCGACGCGAACGCCTGCACGCCCAGGCCCGCCATGACGGCGAGGTGCCCGGTGGCCGACTCACCGGCGTAGTTCTGCCAGCTGGTGTTGGTCGTGAAGGAGACGGCGGTGTGCAGCGCGAGCCGCCACGGCATGCCCTCGTGGCCCGTCGACCACGGCAGCTTCCCCTGGAGGGGTGAAGAGGGCGAAGAGCGCCGCGATGCTCATGACGGAGAAGGCGAGCAGGGCGGTGAGGTAGTGCCGCCAGGTCTGCTCCTTGTCCGGGTCGATTCCACACACGCGGTAGAGGGTCTTCTCCCCGCGCCGGTGCCTCCCGCCGTCGAGCGCCCGGGCCATGTAGTCGCCGAGCGGGACGTGCAGTCCCACGACCACGGCGAGAATGATCGATGCCTGGATCCAGGCCGCCATGATCAGGCTCCCTGCTTCGGAGACGGCGCGGAGGTCGCGGTCGTCGGGTACCCACGGTCGAGCGCGAGGTTCAGCTCGACGACATTGACGCCCGGTTCGCCGAGCACACCGAGCGCACGCCCGGTGCTGTACTTCGAGATCAGCTTGCGTACGTCGGCCGTGCTCGCGCCGCGCTCACGTGCGACGCGCGGCGCCTGGAGCTTTGCGTACGCCGGGCTGATGTCCGGGTCGAGGCCGCTGCCGCTCGCGGTGACCGCGTCGGAGCGGGGCCAGACGGAGAGGCCTTCGGCGTCGCGCGCGTCGGTGTGGGGTCCTTCGCCGGGGCGGCCGGCTCCGGGCGCCTGACGTGCTTGCCGAACGGACGGTTTGCCGACGGCCGGGTCTGAACGGGCAGTTCCTGGATGGACATGACGCCTCCTCAGCCGATCAGCAGGTTCAGACACGCGACGACGGCGACCGCGCCGGACACCCGCTGGGCAGTGACGTGCTGGGGATGCCGGCGGCGCCAGGAGTTCTCTCGCTCATGGACCGTGGCCGCCGTGCGGTCGGCCGCGGGGGCGGAGAGCTGCGGGTCGACGGTGAGGGCGGTGACGCCCAGGGGTGCGGCGAGTGCGCGCAGCGCCGGTTCGGAGAGCCTGATGCAGGCCTGTTCGGTGCCCAGCGTGGCGGTGAGCTTCGCCGCCGAGGTGAATCCGACGGCCGTACGGCCGCCCAGTGGAGTGCGGAAGAACCGGGCCGTACAGCCCGTGGGCCCCGACCGGACGGGGACGAAGAGAGGTCCGGCCGGGAAGCGTTCTGAGGGCTCGGGGTCCTCGGAGTACTCGACTGGAGACATGGTGCTGCTCCTCGAAGAAGGCGACGTGCGCCGCCCGGTCGGATCGACCGGGCGCATCGATGAAGCTATGCCCGCCCCACCAGGGCCGGGCCCCCTCGCTGACGGATGCTTGACGGCAGGCCCCGCGCCCATAACGCGATGCTGACGGAGGCGGGGATGGGTCCTGACCGATGCCGGATTCCTCAAGCCCTGACGGCCGGCCCTCGGCGAGTCCGGCCGGCGGGGTGCGATCCGGAGGACGCCGGGGCTGATGGTCCGTGTCGGTGAACCGCCACGTGTGCCGACGGTCGATCCTGGGCACACCTGACGGAATGGATCTCACCGCGGCCGCTGACCCGGGGTTGTTCGGGCCCGATTCGGTCACCTGGCAGATGCATGCCGACCCCATGATGTGGGTCGCCGGGATTCGCGCGCTCTACCTTCAGGCTCTTCACCCGCGTGTCGTCAGCGCCGTCGTGCAGAACTCCGACTTCCGCAATGACGCCTGGGGCAGGCTGAAGCGCACCGCGAACTTCGTCGGGACGACGACGTACGGGACCGCCGAGGCCGCGGAGCGGGCGGCGGCCAGGGTCCGCAGGATCCACCGCACGCTCACCGCGACCGACCCGGACACCGGTGAGCGCTACGGAATCGACGATCCCGAACTGTTGCTGTGGGTGCACTGCGCGGAGATCGACTCCTATCTGCACGTCCTGCGGCGTTCCGGTTTCCGGCTCACGGACGCGCAGGCCGACCGCTACATCGGGGAACACCGGGTCGGCGCGCGGCTGGTGGGGCTCGACCCCGACCGGGTGCCGCTGAACCGGTCCGAACTGGCCGCGTACTTCGAGAAGATGCTCCCCGAACTGGCCGCGGGCCCCGGAGCCCTGGAAGTGGACGAGTTCCTCATGCGTCCGCCGGTCCACCCCCTGCTCGTACCGGCGCGCGCACTGTTGTGGCGGCGCGTGGCCGGGCTCGCGTACGCCGCTCTGCCGCCGTACGCCCACGCGCTGTACGGCAGGCCGACGCCGTCGCCCGGAGCGGTGACCCGGCGGCTGCGTGTCACGGGCACCACGCTGCGCTGTGTCCCCGCACGGTTGCGCTGGCAACTCCCGCCCAAGCACATTCTCTCGGCCGTGTCACGGCTCGGCCCCGGCTCGCGTCCGGCACCGTACAAAGTGGGCAGATAGCTCGTCATACTGGGCGGGGGTCAGGGGCGGGCCCGGGGCTGAGCGGTGACGGGGGCGATCACGCGAGATGGCGGAGAGCAGGCTGATCCAGGGCCGTTACCGGCTCCTCGATCCGATCGGGCGCGGCGGCATGGGCGAGGTGTGGCGGGCGCGGGACGACTCGCTGGGCCGCCAGGTGGCCGTCAAGTGCCTCAAGCCACTCGGCCCGCATCATGACCCGTCCTTCACCCGCGTCCTGCGCGAGCGGTTCCGGCGCGAGGCCCGGGTCGCCGCGGCCCTTCAGCACCGCGGGGTGACCGTCGTCCACGACTTCGGCGAGTCCGACGGTGTGCTGTACCTGGTGATGGAACTGCTGGAGGGACACAACCTCGGCCAGCTCCTGGAGGAGAACCGGCATCATCCGCTGGCGGTCGCCGAAGTCGTCGACATCGCCGACCAGGTGACCGCCGCGCTCGCGTACACCCACGAACAGGGCGTCGTCCACCGCGACTTGAAGCCCGCGAACATCATGCGGCTGACCGACGGCACCGTGAAGATCTGCGACTTCGGCATCGCCCGCCTCGGCCACGACATCGGATTCACCTCACGGCTCACCGGCACCGGCATCGCGATGGGCACCCCGCACTACATGTCGCCGGAACAGATCGGCGGCTCGGAGGTCGACCAGCGCAGCGACCTCTACTCCTTCGGGTGCGTGCTCTACGAAATCGCCACCGGAGCACCGCCGTTCGACCTCGACGACGCCTGGGCCATCCTCATCGGCCACCGCGACACGGTGCCCGAGCCGCCGCGCAGCCACCGGGCCGAGATCCCCGAGTACCTGGAGCGGATCATCCTCGACCTGCTCGCCAAGCGGCCCGAGCAACGCCCGCAGGACGCCCGCGAACTCGCCCACCGCATCAGCGCCGGGCGCACCACGCCGATGTACGTTCCGACGGTGGTCGCCCCGGCCCTGCCGCACCCCGCCGCGGGGCTACGCCCGGCCCCCCGGGTCCCGTCCCGACCCGAGTGGCAACCCTCCCGCGAACCCCGGCTGCCGTCCTGGACCCAGGGCATGACCACCGGCCACAAGGCCACCGGCGCGGGACTGCGCGGCACCCCGCCGGACACCTCCGCGGGACTCACCGGCGAGTGGATCGCCCGCCCCTCCACCGCTGTCTCACCCCTGCCAGGACGCAGTGAACGACCCACCCCCGCACCGGAGTTGCTCGCCACCCTGGCGGGACGGCACAACGCCGGACTGAGCCTCGGGCGGCTCGGACGGTGGACCGAGGCCGGAGAGGTCCACCGCTCGGTCGCCGCAGAACGGGAGCATCTGCTCGGCCCCGACCATCCGGACACGCTCGCCAGCCGGTACGAGGTCGGCTTCACCCTCAGCCGCACCGGACGCCCCGCCGAAGCGCTCGGCGAGTACGCGCGCGTCGCCCAGGCCAGAGAGCGGGTGCTCGGCGCCGACCACCCCGACACCCTGGCGGCGCGACAGGAAATGGCCTATGTGCTCGGCCAGTTGGGACGCCACTTCGAAGCGCACCAGGCCTACACGTCGGTGCTCGCCGCCCGGGAGCGCGCGATGGGCCCCGACCATCCCGACACCCTGCGCTGCCGCCACAATCTCGCCTTCAACCTCAGCAGGCTCGGGCGCCTGGAGGACTCGTACCGCATGGCGAGCGAAGTCGCCGCCGCCCGCGCCCGGGTGCTCGGCCCCGCCCACCCCGACACGCTCGTCACCCGCTACGAAGTGGCCTATGCCCTGGGCCAGTTGGGGCGCTGGCCGGAGGCGCTCGGCACCTACCAGGAGGTGGCCGCCGCCCGCGGGCAGGCCCTGGGCCCGGACCATCCGGACACGCTCGCAGCCCGCTACGAGGTGGGCATCAGTCTCGGCCGGCTCGGCCGCAGCGCGCAGGCACTGGAGCTGTACCGCTCCCTCGTCGACGACCGCACCCGGGCCCAAGGCGCAGCCCATCCCGAAACCCTGCGCGCACGGCACGGGCTCGGCGTGAACCTCGGCCGTCAGGGCCGCTGGGAGGAGGCGCTCGCCGAGTCCCGCGACGTGTGCGCCATCCGCGAGCGGGTGCTCGGCGCCGATCACCCCGACACCCTCGTCAGCCGCCGCGAGGTCGCCGTCGGGCTCGGCTGGCTCGGCCGCTGGGCCGACGCCCTCACCGAGTACCGGCGCGTCGCCGCCGCCCGCGAGCGGGTCCTCGGCCCGGCCCACCCCGACGCCCTCGCCAGCCGCAACGACGAAGCACACTGCCTGGAGCAGCTCGGCCACGGGCAGGAGGCGGTGGAGCTGTACCGCAGGGTGGCGGCCCTGCGGCAGCAGCGAGCGGCCGGAGGACACTGACCGCGCGGACGACGCCGGCGGCACGTCCCGACCGCACGGGCGACCGCGACAGCAGATCCCTACCGCCGCGGTGACCCGGCCGGTCGGTCCGCCGACCCGGACCCCGACCGCGCCGGCCGCCCCGGGACGAGAAGGCCGTCGGGTGTCGGGCGCCGGGGATCGGTGTGGGGCCGCGTGACGGTCGTACACGAAAGCCAAAAAATCTCCGACGGTGATGTCGAGAACCCGTGGCCCGCTCCGTCCCAGCAGTGAACGCGACCACAATGGATCGCACCAGTACCGAGGAGAAGCACGATGGCCAAGTACCTGCTGCTCAAGCACTACCGGGGCGCCCCGGCCGCGGTCAACGACGTGCCCATGGACCAGTGGACTCCGGAGGAGATCTCGGCCCACATCCAGTACATGAACGACTTCGCGGCCCGGCTGGAGAAGAGCGGCGAGTTCGTCGACGGGCAGGCGCTCGCCCCGGAGGGGACGTTCGTCCGGTACGACGGCGAAGGGCGCCCGCCGGTCACCGACGGCCCGTTCGCCGAGACCAAGGACCTCATCGCCGGCTGGATGGTGATCGACGTCGACACCTACGAGCGCGCCGTCGAACTGGCCGGGGAGCTGTCGGCCGCCCCCGGGGCGGGCGGCAAGCCGATCCACGAGTGGCTCGAGCTGCGCCCGTTCTACGGCGTGTCGCCCACCATCACGGAGTGACCTCTCCGGTGAACGAGGTCCTGCTCCGGAGCCTCACACCGAGCGTGCTCGCGATCCTGGTCCGCCGCGGAGCCGACTTCGCGGCGGCCGAGGACGCCGTGCAGGACGCGCTCGTCGAGGCGGTCCGCGTCTGGCCGGCCGACCCCCCTCGGGACCCGAAGGGCTGGCTGGTCACCGTGGCCTGGCGCCGGTTCCTCGACGCGACCCGGGCGGACGCGGCCCGCCGCCGGCGCGAGGACCTCGTCGACGAGGAGCCGGCCCCCGGACCCGCGCCCGCGGCGGACGACACGCTCCAGCTCTACTTCCTGTGCGCCCACCCCTCGCTCACGCCGTCGTCCGCGGTCGCGCTCACCCTGCGCGCCGTCGGCGGGCTCACCACCCGCCAGATCGCCCAGGCCTACCTGGTGCCCGAGGCGACCATGGCGCAGCGCATCAGCCGCGCCAAGCGCACCGTCTCCGGCGTCCGGTTCGACCAGCCCGGCGATGTCGCCACCGTGCTGCGGGTCCTCTACCTGGTCTTCAACGAGGGCTACTCAGGCGATGTCGACCTCGCCGCCGAGGCCATCCGGCTCACCCGGCAGCTCGCGGCCGCGATCGACCACCCCGAGGTGGCGGGGCTGCTCGCCCTCATGCTGCTCCACCACGCCCGGCGCGCGGCCCGGACCGCGCCCGACGGCAGCCTCGTACCGCTCGCCGAGCAGGACCGCGGCCGCTGGGACACCGGGGCGATCGCCGAGGGCGTGGGGATCCTGCAGGCGGCCCTCGCCCGCGACCGGCTGGGCGAATTCCAGGCCCAGGCCGCCATCGCGGCACTCCACGCCGACGCGCCCACCGCCGAGGAGACCGACTGGGTGCAGATCGTCGAGTGGTACGACGAACTCGCGCGCCTGACCGACAGCCCGGTCGTCCGGCTCAACCGCGCGGTGGCCGTCGGCGAGGCGGACGGACCGCGCGCCGGCCTGGCCGCGCTCGCGGCGCTGCACGACTCCCTGCCGCGGCACACCGCCGTGGCCGCGTATCTCCACGAGCGTGACGGCGACCTCGCGGCGGCGGCACGGCTGTACGCCGAGGCGGCGCGGAAGGCGCCCTACCTCGCCGAGCGCGACCACCTGACACGCCAGGCCGCCCGGCTCAACGCCCGCCGGTCCCGCTGAGGGGTCGCCTGAGCACGCGAGCCGGAGGCCGGGACGTCCGCGCCTTCCCGTACGGACGCCCGCCGCTTGCCGCGCACCCCTGGCCGACGTAGATCATCACGTGCTACGAAGAACCATGCCTGTACACGAGGGATATGACGCCGTGATCGTCGGCGGAGGCCACAACGGACTGGTCGCCGCCGCCTATCTGGCACGGGCCGGCCGGTCCGTGCTGGTGCTGGAGCGCCTGGGCAACACCGGCGGCGCCGCCGTGTCCACCCGGCCGTTCGCCGGAGTCGACGCGCGGCTGTCGCGCTACTCGTACCTGGTGAGCCTGCTGCCCCGGAAGATCGTGCGGGACCTGGGGCTCGACTTCCGGGTCAGGGGCCGCACGGTCTCCTCGTACACGCCCGTCGAGCGCGACGGACGGCCCACCGGGCTGCTCGTCGGCGGCGGCGAGCGGCGCACCCGCGAGGCGTTCGCCCGGCTGACGGGGTCGGAGCGCGAGTACGAGGCGTGGCAGCGCTTCTACGGGATGACCGGCCGCGTCGCCAAGAGTGTGTTCCCCACGCTCACCGAACCGCTGCCCACCCGCGAGGAGCTGCGGGCGCGCGTCGACGACGAGGAGGCCTGGCGGATCCTCTTCGAGGAGCCGGTCGGCGTCGCCGTCGAGAAGTACTTCGCCGACGACCTCGTCCGCGGTGTCGTGGTCACCGACGCGCTGATCGGCACCTTCGCCGACGCCCACGACACCTCGCTGCGGCAGAACCGCTGCTTCCTCTACCACGTGATCGGCGGTGGCACCGGAGCCTGGGACGTGCCCGTCGGCGGGATGGGCGCCCTCACCGACGCGATCACCGGCGCCGCGCGTGCCGCGGGCGCCGTGATCGCCACCGGTCACGAGGTGCTGCGGATCGAGACGGACGGCGAGTCCGCCGAGATCACCTACCGGACCGCCGACGGCGAGGGCGTCGTCGCGGCCCGGCATGTCCTGGTGAACGCCTCGCCGCAGGAGCTCGCGCACCTCACCGGAGACGAGCCGCCCACCCCCGCGGAGGGTGCCCAGCTCAAGGTGAACATGCTGCTCAAGCGGCTGCCGAGACTGCGTGACACCTCCGTCGACCCGCGCGAGGCGTTCTCCGGGACCTTCCACATCGCCGAGGGCTACGAGCAGTTGGCGGCCGCGCACGCGCAGGCCGCGGCCGGTGAGCTGCCCGCCGCACCGCCCTCGGAGATCTACTGCCACTCGCTCACCGACCCCAGCATTCTCGGCCGGGACCTCGTCGAGCAGGGCTATCAGACCCTCACGCTCTTCGGCCTCCACACGCCCGCGCGGCTCTTCGAGCGGAACAACGACGCCGTACGGGAGGAACTGCTGAAGTCGACGCTGGCCCAACTGGACGCTCACCTCGCCGAGCCGCTGGCCGACTGTCTGGCCACCGACGCGGACGGGCGTCCCTGCATCGAGGCGAAGACCCCGCTCGACCTGGAGCGCGACCTGCGCCTGCCCGGCGGCAACATCTTCCACCGCGACCTCGCCTTCCCGTACGCCCAGGAGGGCACCGGCCGCTGGGGCGTGGAGACCCGGCACGCGAACGTGCTGCTGTGCGGGGCCGGCGCGGTACGCGGCGGCGGCGTGAGCGGCGTACCGGGCCACAACGCGGCGAAGGCCGTACTGGAGTCCCTGGGCCAAGCGGGCTAGGCCGCGAGCGCGCCGCCCTCGCCCGGACCGTCCGGAGAGGGAGGACGGCCTCGGCGGCCCGCGCCCACGGGATTCCGTCGTGCCCCGTCGTCGAGGGGTGGCGGGGGCGGCCTCGCGCGGCCGTCCCCGCACGCAGCCCTCAGTCCCGCGACGGCACCCAGCCGGCAGCCGCGATCCGTGCCGCGTCGGCCGGGCGCGTCTCGTCGAAGAGGACGCGGCCCGCGGCCTCGACCCGCAGGGCGTCGACGTACGCGCCGCGGCCGACGTACAGCCGGTCGGTCGCGTACCGCCAGCGCAGCGTGAGTGCCGGCGCGCTCGGCAGATCCGCGTCCAGCCGGTGCCACACCCGCCCCGCCCAGCCGGTGGCCGTGCCCGCCGGATGATCCTCCGGGGCCTCGGACCCGCGCCGGACCGTGAACGGGACCGGTCGCCAGGTCGTGCCGCCGTCGGTCGAGGACTCCAGGAACAGGACGTCCGACACGGGTTCGGTGTCCCACCACAGCGCGCAGCCGAGCCGCGTCGGGCCGGCGGTGGTGTCGAGCGCGGGCAGTGTCAGTGTCGCGGTCGTCGCGCTCGCCATTCCGGAGAACCAGGACGTACGACCGCGCACGGGACGCACCGCGACGGCCCGCGCCAGGTTGTTCCCGGCGGCGACCCGGGGAGCGGAGCCGGATCGCCAATTGCGCACGGGGTGAACGGAGTTGCCCAGGACGATCAGGAAGGAGTCGGTCGTCGGGTCGAGGACGAGCGAGGTGCCGGTGAAGCCGGTGTGGCCCGCGGTGCGCGGTGTCGCCATCGCGCCCATGTACCACGGCTGGTAGAGCTCGAAGCCCAGGCCGTGCTCGTCGCCGGGGAAGGCGGTGTTGAAGTCGGTGAACATCAGGTCCACCGTCTCCGGTCTCAGGATGCGCGCCCTGCCGTACGCCCCGCCGTTCAACAGCGTACGGCCGAGGATCGCCAGGTCCCAGGCGCGGGAGAAGACCCCCGCGTGACCGGCGACCCCGCCCAGGGAGTACGCGTTCTCGTCGTGGACCTCGCCCCACACGAGCCCGCGGTCCAGTCCCGACCAGGGCGGCCGGGCGTCCTCGGTCGCGGCGATCTCCGGCTTCCAGGAGGCGGGCGGGTTGTAGCGGGTGCGTTCCATGCCGAGAGGGCCGGTGATCTCGTCGCTCAGGAGTGTGTCGAGGGTGTGCCCGGTGATCCTCTCCAGGACGAGCTGGAGCGAGATCAGGTTCAGGTCGGAGTACAGGTAGGCGGTGCCGGGCGGGTGGAGGGGGACCTCGTCCCAGATGAGCTGGAGCTTTCCCTCGCGGGTCGGCGCCTTGTACAGCGGGATCCAGGAGCGGAACCCGGAGGTGTGGGTGAGCAGTTGACGGATGGTGATGTCCTGCTTGCCGCCGCCCGCGAACTCCGGGAGGTACGCGGCGACAGCGGCCTCCAGCTCCAAGTGGCCGCGCTCCATCTGCTGCACGGCGAGGATCGAGGTGAACAGCTTCGAGACGGAGGCGAGGTCGTAGACCGTGTCCGGGGCCGCCCGGATCTGCCGGTCGGCGGGGAACTCCACACCGGTGTCGGTCTTCTCGTCGTAGGCCGCGTAGCGCACGGCCATGCCGATCGGCTGGTGCAGGGCCACGGTGCCGCCGCGCCCGGCGAGCAGCACGGCACCGGCGAACCAGGGGTACTTGGGGGAGGGTCCGAGGAACGCCTCGGCGTCCGCGACCAGTTGGCGCAGATGGCCGGCGAGCA
This sequence comes from Streptomyces sp. NPDC091209, assembly GCF_044757755.1. Classification (NCBI taxonomy): domain Bacteria; kingdom Bacillati; phylum Actinomycetota; class Actinomycetes; order Kitasatosporales; family Streptomycetaceae; genus Streptomyces; species Streptomyces sp. NPDC091209. The sequence continues at coordinate 12,935 of NZ_JBIVVR010000022.1, forward strand.
GCCCGGCCTGCCCGGGGGTTCCGTGCCTCAGGGTCCGGCGGCCGTTCCCCGTCGAGGCCGCCGCCGGGCCCGCCGGGAAGGGGGCGAGGGCCAGCGCCCCGCCCACGGCCAGCGCGCCCCTGCCCCACTGGCGACGGGTCAGCCCGCCGCCCGCGTCGGCCCGGTCGTCACCTGTCCCGGCCCCCTCGCCCGCCGCTCTGTCCCGCTCGCCTTCCGCCCTGTCCTTCGCGCCTTCGGTCATCGAGAAGCCTCTCGCTCGCGTCGCCTGAAAGTATCTTTCCGGGTCTGCTGTGCCGAGTGAAACTTTCCGGTCAGAAGTGGGCGTGTCAACCCTCTCCGACGGGACCCAAGAGATCTGACGGAGTATCAGAAAAGGCCTTCCCTCGTCCGGACGTCTGCGGCATCCTGCGCCCATGCAGACGGAGCTGAGCAAGGAACTGGGAGTCGAGCACGCCATCTTCGGCTTCACGCCGTTTCCCGCCGTCGCCGCGGCCATCAGTCGCGCGGGCGGGTTCGGTGTGCTCGGCGCGGTCCGCTACACCGCCCCCACCGATCTCGAACGCGACCTCGACTGGATCGAGGCGAACGTCGACGGCAGGCCCTACGGCCTGGACGTCGTCATGCCCGCGAAGAAGGTCGAGGGCGTCAGCGAGGCCGACGTCGAGGCGATGATCCCCGAAGGGCACCGGCAGTACGTCAAGGACACCCTCGCCAAGTACGGCGTCCCCGAACTCGCCGAGGGCGAGGTGTCCGGCTGGCGCATCACGGGCTGGATGGAACAGGTCGCCCGCGGCCAGCTCGACGTCGCCTTCGACTATCCGATCAAGCTGCTCGCCAACGCGCTGGGTTCACCGCCCGCCGACGTCGTCGAGCGCGCCCACGCCCAGGGTGTGCTCGTCGCGGCCCTCGCGGGCAGCGCCCGGCACGCCCGCAAGCACGCCGAGGCGGGCATCGACGTCGTCGTCGCGCAGGGCTACGAGGCGGGCGGACACACCGGCGAGATCGCCTCGATGGTGCTGACGCCCGAAGTCGTCGACGCCGTGGGCCCGTTGCCGGTCCTGGCGGCGGGCGGCATCGGCAGCGGACGACAGGTGGCCGCCGCGCTCAGCCTCGGCGCCCAGGGGGTATGGCTCGGTTCGATCTGGCTGACCGTCACCGAGGCGGACATGCACTCGCCCGCCGTCACCCGGAAACTGCTCGCCGCCGGCTCCGGCGACACCGTCCGCTCACGCGCCCTGACCGGCAAGCCCGCACGTCAGCTCCGCACCGAGTGGACCGACGCCTGGGACGACCCGGACGGGCCCGGCACGCTCCCCATGCCCCTCCAGGGACTGCTGGTCGCCGACGCCGTCTCGCGCATCCAGAAGTACGAGGTGGAGCCGCTGCTCGGCACACCGGTCGGGCAGATCGTCGGCCGGATGACCAGCGAACGCTCCGTCCAGGAGGTCTTCGACGACCTGACCCGGGGCTTCGAGCGCGCCGTCGACCGCGTCAACCGCATCGCGGGCAGGGGGGAGCAGGCATGAGCACGGCACCGAACGGCTTCTGGGCCCAGGCCGCCGCCGACCCCCAGCGTGTCGTCCTCGTCACCCCCACCGGCGAGGAATGGACCGCGGGACGCCTGCACGCCGCCGCCAACGGGCTCGTCCACGGACTGCGCGCCGCCGGTCTGCGGCGCGGCGACTCCTTCGCGGTCGTGCTGCCCAACGGCGTCGAACTCCTCGTCTCCTACCTCGCCGCCTCGCAGGCCGGTCTCTATCTCGTCCCCGTCAACCACCACTTCGTCGGCCCCGAGATCGCCTGGATCGTCTCCGACTCCGGAGCCAAGGTCCTGATCGCCCACGAACGGTTCGCCGACGCCGCCCGGCACGCGGCCGACGAGGCGAAGCTTCCCGCGGCACAGCGGTACGCCGTCGGCGAGATCGAGGGCTTCCGGCCGTACGCCGAACTCCTCGACGGACAGCCCGAATCGGCGCCCGCCGAACGCACGCTCGGCTGGGTCATGAACTACACCTCGGGCACCACCGGCCGCCCACGCGGCATCAGGCGCCCGCTGCCCGGCAAGCTCCCCGAGGAGTCGTACCTCGGCGGCTTCCTCGGCATCTTCGGCATCAAACCGTTCGACGACAACGTCCACCTCGTCTGCTCGCCGCTCTACCACACCGCGGTGCTCCAGTTCGCGGGCGCGTCCCTGCACATCGGCCATCGGCTGGTGCTGATGGACAAGTGGACGCCTGAGGACATGCTGCTTGTCATCGACACGCACAAGTGCACCCACACTCATATGGTGCCGACCCAGTTCCACCGACTGCTGGCCCTCTCCGACGAGGTGAGGGCCCGCTACGACGTCTCCTCCATGCGGCACGCCATCCACGGCGCGGCCCCGTGCCCCGACCATGTGAAGCGGGCCATGATCGCGTGGTGGGGCGAGTGCGTCGAGGAGTACTACGCGGCCAGCGAGGGAGGGGGAGCGTTCGCGACCGCCGAGGACTGGCTGAAGAAGCCCGGCACCGTCGGCAAGGCGTGGCCCATCAGCGAACTGGCCGTCTTCGACGACGACGGCAACCGGCTGCCGCCCGGTGAACTCGGCACCGTCTACATGAAGATGAGCACGGGCGGATTCTCGTACCACAAGGACGAGACGAAGACCCGGAAGAACCGCATCGGCGACTTCTTCACCGTCGGAGACCTGGGCTGCCTCGACGAGGACGGCTATCTCTTCCTCCGCGACCGCAAGATCGACATGATCATCTCGGGCGGGGTCAACATCTACCCCGCCGAGATCGAGTCGGCCCTGCTCTCGCACCCCGCCGTCGCCGACGCGGCCGCCTTCGGCATCCCGCACGACGACTGGGGCGAGCAGGTCAAGGCCGTCGTCGAGGCCGCGCCGGGCCACGAACCCGGTCCCGCGCTCGCCGCCGACATCCTCGCCCACTGCGAGCGCCGGCTCGCGGGCTACAAGCGGCCCAAGAGCGTCGACTTCATCGCGGCCTTGCCCCGCGACCCCAACGGGAAGCTGTACAAGCGACGGCTGCGCGATCCCTACTGGGAGGGCCGCACCCGGACGATGTGACCCGGTTCGCCTTCCCGTGCCGTCCCGCCACGCCGCCTCACTTGACCTCGCTCTTCCGTGGATCGAGGATCACGTGTCATGAAGCCTGGACACGGCAGTACGGTCGACGGGGTGCTGCGCCGCAGTGCCCGGCGCACACCGGCGCGGCGCGCCGTCGACTACCGAGAGCGCTCCTGGACGTACGCGGAACTCGACGAGGCCGTCTCCCGCGCGGCGACCGTCCTCCTCGACGAGGGGCTCGTCCCCGGGGACCGCGTGGGCGCCTACGGCCACAACTCGGACGCCTATCTGATCGGCTTCCTCGCCTGCGCCCGCGCCGGCCTCGTCCATGTGCCGGTGAACCAGAACCTCACGGGCGACGACCTCGCCTACATCGTCGGCCAGTCGGGATGCTCCCTGGTCCTGACCGACCCCGACCTCGCGGGCCGGCTCCCGGAGGGCGTAAGGACCCTGCCGCTGCGCGACGCCGACGACTCGTTCCTCGTACGGCTGGAGGCGGCACGCCCGTACGACGGTGACGAGCCGCGCGGCGACACGCTCGTGCAGCTCCTCTACACGTCCGGCACCACCGCACTGCCCAAGGGCGCGATGATGACGCACCGCGCCCTGGTGCACGAGTATCTGAGCGCGATCACCGCTCTCGATCTGAGCGCCGGGGACCTGCCGGTCCACTCGCTGCCGCTCTACCACTCGGCGCAGATGCATGTGTTCCTGCTGCCCTACCTCGCGGTCGGCGCCTCGAACACCATCCTCGACGCGCCGGACGCGGGGCAGCTCTTCGACCTGATCGAGGCGGGCCGCGCGGACAGCCTGTTCGCCCCGCCCACGGTGTGGATCGGCCTGTCCAACCGCCCCGACTTCGCCGAACGCGACCTGAGCGGGCTGCGCAAGGCGTACTACGGCGCCTCGATCATGCCGGTCCCCGTCCTGGAACGGCTGCGCGAACGGCTGCCGAAGCTGGCCTTCTACAACTGCTTCGGCCAGAGCGAGATCGGCCCCCTGGCCACCGTGCTGGGACCCGACGAGCACAAGGGCCGGATGGACTCGTGCGGACGCCCGGTGCTGTTCGTGGACGCACGGGTGGTCGACGAGGACGGCAAGGACGTGCCGGACGGGACAGCGGGCGAAGTCGTCTACCGCTCACCGCAGTTGTGCGAGGGCTACTGGGACAAGCCCGAGGAGACGGCCGAGGCGTTCCGCGACGGCTGGTTCCACTCGGGGGACCTCGCCGTGCGCGATGCCCACGGGTACTTCACGGTCGTGGACCGGGTGAAGGACGTCATCAACTCCGGTGGCGTACTGGTCGCTTCGCGCCAGGTCGAGGACGCGCTGTACACCCACGAACAGGTCGCCGAGGTGGCCGTCGTGGGGCTCCCCGACGAGCGCTGGATCGAGGCCGTCACCGCGGTCGTCGTCCCCCGGGGCGAGGTCACCGAGGACGAACTGATCGCCCACGCACGCGAGAAGCTCGCCCACTTCAAGGCGCCCAAGCGCGTCCTGTTCGTGGACGAACTGCCCCGCAACGCCAGCGGGAAGATCCTGAAGCGGGAACTGCGGGACCGGTTCGGCGGGGCGTAGCCCTCGGCGGGGACGACGTCCGCTACCCGGGAGGGTCCTGGCGCCGGTTGTCGTTCTGATGTTCCGCGACCTCCGGTGCTTCCCCGGCCGCGGACCCCTCCTCGTGGGACAGGCGGTAGGCCACGGCGAGTCCCCAGGGGACACCGAGGAGGACGACGAGGGCGAGGCCGAGAACAAGTGGGGCCGGGCGCGCGGCACCGACTCCCACGCATACGACCGCCACGGCGACGCAGGTGGCTGCCAGCGGCCGGTAGAGCCCGCGGTCCGGGCGCCAGACGCGCAGGGAACTCGCGATCACCATCGTCGTGCAGAGCACGAGGGCCGCGCCCCCGCAGATCACCCAGGCCGTGGCGGCGGGGGTGCGGCTGTCGTGGGCGTGCTCGACGAGGCCGACCATCGCTGCACCCATGGCGGCCACCGCGGCCGTGAGCGGCAGGTGAACCAGCATCCACTGCACGGTGCTCGCGCGTGTGGGCCTCGGCCGCCGGTGTCCGGCGAAGTCGAAGTACGTCCACCAGGCACCGAAGCCGACGACGACGGCGACGAGCCCGACGGCGAGGGTGAGGGCGTTCGTCGGCTCGTGGGTCAGTCCGTCCACCACTCCGGTGACGGTCTCGCCGAGCACGATGATGATGAACAGCCCGAACCGTTCGGTGAGCGCGCCGGTCACGCTGAGCGCGACCGCCTGTACCGGGGTGGCCGCACCGACCATGACCGCGAACCCCGTCAGGTAGGCGACGGCCAAAAGGCCCCACGTGAGCACGCGGGCGTCCGCGGGCAGGGCGGAACTCGCGGCCAGGACGACGGCGCAGACGGCCGTCCCGGTCACGAACAGTGTGCTGGGGCGCCGGAATTCGGGGCTGTCCCCGCGTGCGGCGAGCAGCCACAGCACGGCCAGCACCGCGAACAGCACCCCGGCGTCCACGGCGAACGCGACTCCGCGTGCGCCGCCCGCCTCGGGGATGAACGCTCCCAACGGCACGAGCACCAGGATCTGCAGCAGGAACACGCTCCGGCCGCGGGCATCCTCGTGCCCGTGCAGTTCGTGGTGCAGGGTGCCGTTGAACCAGGCGATCCACACCAGCGCGAACACCACGGCGAACTCGCCCAGACCACGCCAGGTGAGGTGCCCGGCGAAGTGGTGGGCGGCCTGGGCGACCAGCACGACGACGACCAGGTCGTAGAAGAGTTCGAGCGGTCCGACCACTCGCTCGCGTGGCTGCTCGCCATGGGCGCGCGGGGGCTGCCACAGTCGGCGGCGCAGCCGGTCCCACCGCTCATGTCGTGAGGTCACAGCGGCAGCGTAGGACTTCAGCGGACGAGAGCCTCGGACACGGCCCACAGCCGGGCCGCGTTCTCCGGATCCAGGGCGTACGGCGCGACGCCGGCGACGGCACCGGCTCGCTCGGTGACCTGCTCGGCCTGCGCGCAGTCCTCGAAGTAGCGGCCGGTGATGCCGTCCACCGTCGGTGAGGCGGCCAGCAGCACCGAGGTGGCGGCGCCCTGCTCCACGGTCTTCTGCGGCGGCAGCGCGAGGTCGCCCGACGCGATGAACGCGGCCACCTGCTGCATGTCCACATGCCGGGCCAGGGACGTGTCGGCGATGTTCCCCGGCATCAGCGCGTTGGCGGTGATGCCGTCGTCGGCCCATCGCCCGGCGGCACCGAGGGCGAACAGGGCGTTGGCCGTCTTCGACTGTCCGTAGGAGGTCCAGGGGTCGTAGGGGCGGAAGCGGTAGTCCAGGTCGTCGAAGACGACCGGCGAGAAGAGGTGACCGATGGAACTCACCGAGACGACCCGCGCGCCGTCCGCCGCCGCGAGGGCCGGGTGGAGGCCGGTGGCGAGGGCGAAGTGGCCCAGATGGTTGACGGCGAACTGCGTTTCCCGGCCGTCCGGCGTGCGGGTGAGTTCCGGCGGGGCCATCAATCCGGCGTTGTTGACCAGGATGTGCAGCGGGCCTTGCCAGGCGGCCACGAACGCCGCGACCGTCGACCGGTCGGCCAGGTCGAGCCGCCCCACCGTCACCTGTCCCGATTCGGGCGGCAGCTCGGCCTCCAGGCGCGCCGCCACGCGGGCACCCGCGGAGGTGTCGCGCACGGCCAGGGTGACGTCGGCGCCCGCCACGGCGAGCACCCGGGCCGTCTCCACCCCGATTCCGGAACTGGCTCCGGTCACCACGGCCCGGCGGCCGTGCAGGTCGACGCCGTCGATGACCTCTGTGGCGGTTGTGCTTGCCCCGAACGTCTGGGGCGTCTGAGATACGGACATGAGGTGAATCTCCTGATTTGAGTAACTTCGAGACCCGAGACCCGAGCGGCCTGGGGGTGAGGTGCGCCGCGTTGGGCCTTAAGGGGCCTCGGCCGGCTTTCTGCCGTTGAGCGCCGCCGTGAACTGGGGTGCGCGGCGATCGTCGCTGGTGCGCCGTTCGGGGTGATCGCCTCGATTGCGGCGACGTCGTCGGCGGTGCGGCAGAGGCTGCCAACGTGTAACTAACTGGATATATACATCACCGTAGACCTGCGGATCGACCATGTCAATAACTAGATAGTTACTTGCTAGGGTGGCGGCATGCCACGGGATTCCAGCGCCACCAAGGCCAGGCTGCTCGACGCCGCCTTCGCCGAGTTCGCCGCCTACGGCATCGCCGGGGCCCGAGTGGACCGGATCGCGGAGGCCGCGGGGGCGAACAAGCGGCTGATCTACGCCTACTTCGGCAACAAGGAGCAGTTGTTCGACGAGGTGCTGCAACGAGCGATGACAGCGGGTGCGGAATCGGTGCCCTTCGACGTCGAGGACCTGCCCGGGTACGCCGGAGCGGTCTTCGACCACCTCGTCGCCCGGCCGGACCTGATGCGCCTACGGCTATGGAAGCTGCTGGAGCGCCCCTCCGCCACCGGACTCGAACCGAACGCCTTCCGGCGCAAAGCGGCGGAGGTGGCCGACGCGCAGCACCGTGGCGAGGTCACCCAGGAGATGGAGCCCGGCGATCTTCTGACCATGGTTCTGGCCGCGGCCCAGGCGTGGTTCTGGGCGGCCGAGGGCGTCGACCCCGAGGAGGTCGCGCAGTCCTGGTCGGCGCAGCGGCTGGCCCTGCATCGCTCGGCGGTCGTCGAGGCCGCCCGCCGGATGAGCGAGCCGAGGGCCGCAGGCGCGTAGCGGTCTCATGGGCGCGTGGCGCAGGGCGGGCCCGTCTCCCCAAGGCGGTGGGCCGTCTCCCACAGGGCGGGGAGACGGGGTGGGGGCACGGCCGGTCGCCGTTCCGGGCGGAAGACGCGTGGCGCGTGACATGGCGGCCGGTGTCGGCCTGCTCCGGCCCACCGCCCGCCAGGCCTGAGGCGGTGGACCGGTCCGCGACGGGTCGGACCAGCGGTCGGCCGGAGCGCGGTTCGCCGTGTCCGCGTGGGGTGCGAGCGACCGCTCACGGGCGTCGGCGCAGGTCCACGATCCGCTTCAGCTTGCCCACCGACCGCTCCAGGGACTCCGGTTCGACGATCTCCACCGTGACCGAGACGCCGATCCCGTCCTTGATGCCCGCGGTGATCGCCCGAGCGGCCGCCTCGCGCGTCTCGGGTGTGGCGCCGGAGCGGGCCTCGGCCCGGACGGTCAGGGCGTCGAGGCGGCCCTCGCGGGTCAGCCGGAGCTGGAAGTGCGGAGCGACTCCCGGGGTCCGCAGCACGATCTCCTCGATCTGCGTCGGGAAGAGATTGACCCCCCGCAGGATCACCATGTCGTCACTGCGGCCGGTGACCTTCTGCATCCGGCGGAAGACCCGTGCGGTGCCGGGCAGCAGCCGCGTCAAGTCCCGTGTCCGGTAACGGATCACGGGCATGGCCTCCTTGGTGAGCGAGGTGAACACCAGCTCACCCTCCTCGCCGTCCGGCAGCACCTCACCCGTGATCGGGTCGACGACCTCCGGGTAGAAGTGGTCCTCCCAGATGTGCAGACCGTCCTTGGTCTCCACGCACTCCTGGGCGACCCCCGGGCCGATGACCTCCGAGAGGCCGTAGATGTCCACCGCGTCGATCGCGAACCGCTCCTCGATCTCGCGGCGCATCTCCTCCGTCCACGGCTCGGCCCCGAACACGCCGACCCGCAACGAGGTGCCGCGCGGGTCCACGCCCTGCCGCTCGAACTCGTCGAGCAGGGTCAGCATGTACGACGGTGTCACCATGATGATCTCGGGCTTCAGGTCCTGGATGAGCTGGACCTGACGTGCCGTCATACCGCCGGACGCGGGGATCACCGTACAGCCGAGCCGTTCCGCGCCGTAGTGGGCGCCCAGCCCGCCGGTGAACAGGCCGTAGCCGTAGGCGATATGAACCTTGTCGCCGGGCCGGCCGCCCGCCGCGCGGATCGAACGGGCCACCATGTCGGCCCACATGGACAGGTCGTTCTCCGTGTAGCCGACGACCGTGGGCCGCCCGGTCGTCCCGCTCGACGCGTGGATGCGCCGGATCCGCTCCTGCGGAACGGCGAACATCCCGTACGGGTAGTTCTCGCGCAGATCCGCCTTCACCGTGAAGGGGAACCGTGCCAGGTCGGCGAGCGAGCGGCAGTCGTCCGGGCGCAGCCCGGCCTTGTCGAAGGACTCCCGGTAGAAGGGGACGTTCTCGTACGCGTGCCGCAGCGACGCGCGCAGCCGCTCCAGTTGGAGCGCCCGCAGTTCCTCCGCGTCGAGCCGCTCGCCCGCGTCGAGCAGGTCCTTCGGGTCCGTCGAGCCCGCCATCGCGCCCACTCCCTCGCCAACCGTGCGATTCCGGACGACCGATCATTCGGTCGTGTCGTTCCGGATCAGTAATTCAGGTGTCCCGTCCCCGTGCAAGGGGTCCGCCGCCGCTTTTTGCGGGAGCGCGTGCGGCGGGGGTCAGCGCACCAGCGCGGGCCGTTTGGCGTCGAACTCCCACCCGGGGACGAGGCAGCGCATGCCGACGGCGTCGTCCCGGGCGCCGAGCGCCTCCTTCAGATACAACTCGTGTGCCGCCAGCAGCCGGTCCATGTCCAGCCGGACGCCCAGGCCGGGGGCGTCCGGAAGCGCGATCTCGCCGTCGACGATGCGCGGCGGGGCGACCGTGAGCCGTTCCAGACCCTCCTGCCAGATCCAGTGCGTGTCGAGGGCGTTGTACGCGCCCGGTGCCGCGGCTCCGCAGTGCGTGACCATGGCGAGCGAGATGTCGAAGTGGTTGTTCGAGTGGCAGCCCCAGGTCAGGCCCATCGCGTTGCAGAGCTGGGCCACGCGCACCGAGCCCCGCATGGTCCAGAAGTGCGGGTCGGCCAGCGGGATGGAGACCGACTGGAGCGCCAGGGCGTGGGTCAGCTGCCGCCAGTCCGTGGCGATCATGTTGGTCGCGGTGGGCAGTCCCGTGGCCCGCCGGAACTCGGCCAGGATCTCCCGCCCCGAGTAGCCGTCCTCGGCCCCGCAGGGGTCCTCGGCGTAGGCGAGGGTGCCGACCAGGGGCTCGCACAGTTCGATCGCCTCGCGCAGGGACCAGGCGCCATTGGGGTCGAGCGTGATCCGGGCCTCGGGGAAGCGGTCCTTGAGCGCGCGGACGGCCCGGACCTCCTCGACGCCCTCCAGGACACCGCCCTTGAGCTTGAAGTCCCGGAAGCCGTACAGCTCGTGGGCGGCCTCGGCCTGCCGGACGATCGCGCCGGGCGTGAGGGCCTCCTCGTGCCGCAACCGGTACCAGTCCACGTCCGAGTCGCTCTCGCGGACGTACGGGAGATTCGTGCGGTCCGGGTCTCCGACGTAGAAGAGATAGCCGAGCACCCGTACGCGGTCGCGTTGCTGTCCGTCGCCGAGCAGGGCCGCGACCGGCACGTCGAGGTGCTGGCCGAGCAGGTCGAGCAGGGCCGACTCGACGGCGGTGACGGCGTGGACGGTCGTCCGCAGATCGAAGGTCTGGGCACCGCGCCCGCCGGCGTCGCGGTCGCGGAAACGGTCCCCGATCTCGCGCAGCACGCGCTGGTAGTCGCCCACCTTCGCGCCGAGGACGAGGGACTCCGCGTCGCGCAGCGTCCGGGTGATCTTCTCCCCGCCCGGCACCTCGCCGAGCCCGGTCCGCCCCTCGGAGTCCTTGAGGACCACGACATTGCGGGTGAAGTAGGGGCCGTGGGCGCCCGACAGATTCAGCTCCATGCAGTCCCGCCCCGCGACGGGATAGACGGCGAACTCGGCGATCGTCGGTTGCTGACTCATCATCAAAATCCTTGTGTACGAGGGTGACCGGGGCCGGTGATCACAGGATGACGGCGACGGGCCGGGCGAGGGGAGGCCCGCGCCGAGACCCCTCGCCCCGTCCCCCGCGTGCTTCAGGCGGGTCCGCGCACGGCTCCGGCCAGAGCCAGCCCGGTGTCGAGGATCCTCTCCAGAGCGGCGAGATCGTCCGGGCCCGGATCGGTGAGCGGAGCGCGCACCGGTCCGACGGGAAGACCCCGCAGCCGGGCCGCGGCCTTGACGAGCGAGACGGCGTATCCGGGCACCTTGTCGCGGAGTTCGACGAGCGGGACGTAGAAGTCGCGCAGCAGTTTGTTCACGGTCGCCTCGTCACCGGTGCGCAGTGCGGTGAAGAAGGCGCCGGCGATCTCGGGAGCGAAGGCGTGGACGGCCGACGAGTAGGCGGGGACGCCCACGGTGGCGTACGCGCGGGCCTGGATCTCGGCGGTGGCGGCGCCGTTGAAGAAGAGGAAGCCGTCGGGTGCCGCGAGCGTGAGGCGCTGGAGCCGGTCGAGGTCGCTGTGCCCGTCCTTCAGCCCGATGACCGTGGGGATCGCCGCGATGGCGCGCAGCCCCTCGGGGGTGAACGTGACCGGGCCGCGCTGGTAGGCGATGAGGGGCAGCCGCGTACCGGCGGCGATCCGGCGCAGCTGCTCGACCAGGCCGGCCTCGGGGGCCTCGACGAGATAGTGGGGCAGTACGAGAAGGGCGTCCGCGCCGGCCTCCTCCGCGATCCGGGCGAACCGCAGCGCCTGCGCCCATCCATAGCCGACGCCCGCGACCACGGGCAGCCGGCCGTCGGCGATCTCGACCGTCGCGGTGACGACCGCCCGGTACTCGTCCTCGTCCAGCGCGCTGAATTCGCCGGTCCCGCAGGCGGGGAACACCGCGCCCGGCGCCGTGGCCAACTGGGCTGTCAGGTAGACCCGGTAGGACTCCGGATCGAGTTCGCCGTCCTCCGTGAAGCTCGTGAGCGGGAAGGACAGGACCCCGCTCGCCATGCCGTCCCGCAGCCGCTGGACCACACCCTCCGGATCCGCGCTGAACCCTGCCATGAGTCTCATCCCTATATGCAGACGTCGTCTATGTATGAGAACTCAGGTTAGATTCGTGAACCTCGGGGGTCAATGGGTACGGAGGCATGGATGCACGATCGCGGGCGCCATCGCTTCTGCTCGGTCCGGCGGCGCGGCTCACGGAGAGCGCGAGGTCCGCGTCGTCGCCGACGTGCGCAGGGCGCGGACGAGTGGAGGAGCCGGCCGGTCACCCGCCCCGGACGCGCCGGACCGGCGCTGATGGGGGGTGTCGGGCGAGCTGGGCTCCCGAGACGGCCACGGTCCTTCCCGGGTGCCGGCCCGGCGAGAGTCGATGCGAGGAGGAGCACTGCGGCGGGGACGGTGAAGAGCGCGAAGAAGGCGCCGCCCAGCAGAAGGCCGGCCACCCACAGGACCGCGGTTGCCGCCGCCCAGAGGGTCTGCAGGCGTCGTGCGCGCAACGCGTGCCACAGGACCGTGACGGCGTCAGAGTCGACGGACGGGGCGACGACGCGCTCGTGATGTACGTGGAGCGCCTGGATGACCGCGTCCCGGAAGCCGGGATCGACGTACGTGCCCGCGCTCGGCAGCCGGGTGGTGTCGGTGACCTCGTCGGCCACTGCGGACCAGTTGCGGCCGGACGAGTCCGGCGGACGTAACGGTGGCGGAAGCGGACCGGAGAGGTGCTCGTCATGGCCTTGGCCGGGCGGATGGTCATTGCTGCTCGCTGACGTCACTCCACCCCCAGGCTGAGGCCCCGACGAGGCGGTTGCTCCAGCGCTGCGATCGGATCCCACATCATATTGGGCACTCGGACCGAAACAACCACTAATCCCCTGAGCCGACTTGGGCGCTCCGTGACAGATCGGGCCAAGCGCCCCGTCCTCAACCGGCTCGAACGCTTCAAGTAACGGCCCGGCGGCTTCATGGCGGGCACCGGGCCCGGCCCCCGACAATCCGTGTCGGCAAGGGCACCTTCGGCGCCGCCGAGTCGTGCACGCAGCCCTTACCGCTGCTGCTGAGGTGCGCACCAGGGCGAGCGCCGAGGCTTCCGTGCCCCAGCAAGGAGAGCGGCAGCCGCCAATGACGTCGGCAGTCGTGCGGTAGTCGGGCGGCGGTGCGGCGGCAAGCATGGGTGCCGCCGTCGTGCTGGACCGGCGGCGTCGATGTTCAGCAGGGTCCGCGTCATGCTGCCGGCCGTCGGCTCGTCCCCGGTTCTGACGAACTCCAGGTTCGGTTCCTTGCGGCTACTTCTTCTGCTCGGTGGTGTCTTCCCCTGAGCCCTGGCTCGTCGGCAGCAGGTACTGCAACGGTGTGTACCGCTGGACGCAGGCCGTTCGCGCGATGGCCTCGGCGACCGCGTCGGCGAGGGGACGGGATGATTTGCTCAGCAGAGTGCGGGCCTTGTCGGTGAGTGTCACCTCGACGCCGCGCCGGTCGCCGCATGCGGAGTTCTTGGTGACCAGCCCCGCGTGCTGCAGGCAGGCCACCTGGTAGGTCAGCCGCGTCTTGGGGCGACCCAGCAGGTCCGCAATTCGTGTCATCCGCAGGCAGGAGCCGGGCTGATCGGCGAGCAGGCACAGCACCAGGAACTCGTCGTGCGAGATCCCCATCGCGTCCTTCACCCGCGAGCGGAGCTGCTGCTCGATCGCGCCGGCCGCGGCCAGCAGCTGCATCCAGGAACGCAGTTCGGCCGGCAGGAGCCCGATGTCGTCTGACGGCGCACGTTCGGGCTGATCGGCGGGGGCTGGAGAGTCGGCCATGGTGTCACAGTCTAACGGTTGTCCATTTTTGGATAACCCGCTAGCGTGACGGGAGTCATCCAAATTTGGACTACTGGGTGCGGTCCCGGCGCTCAGATCGCGGATGCGGCTCCTCGTTTCCTTTCCTCCTTAACCCTTCTGGAGAACTCCCATGACCGTCGTCATCGAAACCGGCCTGTGGCAGCTGGATCCCGCCCGCTCCACCGTGGCCATCGCGCATCGGACCATGTGGGGCCTGGTCACGGTGAAGGGCGCCTTCGGCAGCGTCACGGGCGAGGGTGAGATCAAGCCCGACGGGACCGTCCACGGTGTTGTCAGCGTGGACGCGAGGTCCCTGGACACCAGGAACGCGAAGCGGGACGAGCATCTGCGCGGCAGTGACTTCTTCGACGCCGAGAACCATCCGACGCTCGCTTTCAGCGTCCATGACGCAGCGGTGCCCCAGGACGACACCGCCGAGATCACGGGCCAGTTGACCGTCCGGGGTACCAGCAGCCCACAGGTCGTCGCCACCCACGTCACCGCATCGAGTGGCGACGCGATCAGCCTTGCCACGGAGTTCACCGTGGACCGGGAGCAGTTCGGGATGGTCTGGAACCAGCTGGGGATGATCCGCGGCCTGACCACGGTCACCGCGACGCTCACCTTCGCCCGCGCGGCTGTCTGAAGAGCCAACGCGCTCGCCCCCTGACCCGGACACCTGAACGGCGCATGCGCGCCACCAAGGGCCCTGGCCGTCCGAGCGGAGCCGGGCGTGGAGTCCGGGGCCCGAGCCGGTGTACGCCAGGTGCCCGGCCTTCACCGTCCCCGGGAACCAGCATGACTGCTCGTGTCCGCACCGGCGGAGATCCTGCCGGATGGGGATCCGCCGTTGTACGGGCCGCTACGTCCATGCCCCAGGCCACGCCGAAGCGGTCCGTGAGCATGCCGTACAGCGGTGCCCACTGCGACGCCGCTGCTGTCGGTCTGTCTGGCCAGGTGGGCGTCTGATGGGTGAGTCACGTCCAGAGCGCCTCCCGAGGCGGAGGCGAGGCCGTGCATTCACGCCGTCGAGTCGATCTTGGTGATCCCTCTCCACTGCTCAGCGCTGTAGCCGTCCCATCCCTTTGCCCTGCGGTCGGCCGGGAACTTCGCCGCTTGGTCTGCGCCCACGAGGACGAGTTGGTAGGTGTTGCTGAGCCCTTTCGCGCCGGGATGGCCGACGCGGTGGTTGGTCTCCTATCCTGCCGCACTCGACCTGCCTCATGCGCTGGTCGAGTGGGTCTGGACGGGCGCGTCCCGGATGACGCCGGGGCCACGGGCGCTCCGATCACCGCGTCGCGTTCGCGGCGACCGACCGGGCCCAGCGGTAGTCCGCCTTGCCGCTGGGCGAGCGCTGGATGAAGTCGGTGATCACGAGCCGGCGCGGGATCTTGTAACCCGCGAGGTGGGCGCGGCAGTGCGTCTGGATGTCGTCCAGGGAGAGCTGCGGCGCGCCCTCGCGGAGCTGGACGACCGCCGCCACATGGTTGCCCCACTTCGGGTCGGGCACCCCGGCGACCAGGGCGTCGTACACGTCCGGATGCGACTTGAGGGCCTGTTCGACCTCCTCGGGATAAACCTTCTCACCGCCGGTGTTGATGCACTGCGAACCGCGGCCGAGGACGATGACGATGCCCTCCTCGTCGACCGTGGCCATGTCGCCGAGGAGCACCCAGCGCTCGTCGCCCTTGTGGAAGAACGTCTCGGCGGTCTTCTTGGGGTCGTTGTAGTAGCCGAGGGGTACATGGCCGCGCTGTGCGACGCGTCCGGGCTCGCCGACCGCGACCGGCTCGTGGGTGACCGGATCGACCACTTGTGTACGGGCGTTGACGCGAATGCGGAAGCCGCGCTCCGGGCCGGAGTCGGCCGTCGCGGTGCCGTTGAAGCCGGACTCCGAGGAGCCGAAGTTGTTGAGCAGCATCACGTTCGGGACGAGCGCCTGGAACTGTTCGCGCACGGTGTCCGACATGATCGCGCCGGACGAGGACACGCTGAACAGGGCGGAGCAGTCCGTGCCCTTCAAGGGACCGTTCAGTGCGTCGATCAGGGGCCGCAGCATCGCGTCGCCGACCAGCGACACACTGGTCACCCTCTCCCTCTCGATCGTCCGCAGGACCTCCTCGGGCACGAACTTGCGGTGGAGCGCGACGCGTTGACCGAAGTTGAAGGCGATGAAAGCGGTGAGCGTCGAGGTGCCGTGCATCAACGGGGGAGTGGGGAAGAAGGTGATCCCGGCGCCGCCGGCCGCGACGCGCTCGGCGAGCTCCTCCGGCTTCGTCACCGGATCGCCGGTCGGCGCGCCTCCGCCGAGTCCGGCGAAGAAGAGGTCCTCCTGCCGCCACATGACGCCCTTGGGCATTCCCGTCGTGCCGCCGGTGTAGATGATGAACTGGTCGTCCGCGGAACGCGCGGGGAAACCGCGTCCGGGCGACCCGGCGGCCTCGGCGTCGGCGAAGTCCACCACGTCCGCCGCACCCACGGCATGCACCGCACCCACGGCTTGCATCGCATGCACAGCGCTCGCCGCATCCGCGGCGCTCACTGCAGCGGCAGTACTCGCCGCACCCGCTGTGCCCACCGCACCCGTCACGCCCTCGGCGCCCGCTCCGGACGTCGAGGCTCCCACCCGTACGAGGTGCCGCAGCCGCGGGGCGCGTGGCCGGGCCGCTGCCACCCGGTCGGTGAACTCGGCGTCGAAGACCAGCGCCGAAAGGTCGGCGTCCTGGTAGAGGTACGCCAACTCTTCCTCTACGTATCGGTAGTTGACGTTGACCGGGACGATGCGCGCCTTCAGGCAGGCCAGCACCGTCTGGAGGTACTCGACCCCGTTGTAGAGGTGCAGGCCGAGGTGCTCGCCGGGACGGATCCCGCTGTCGATCAGATGGTGCGCGATCCTGTTCGCGGCCGCGTCCAACTGCGCGTACGTCAGGCGGCGTTCCGCGCCCGTGCCCGGGTGGTCGATGTAGACGAGCGCCTCGCGGTCCGGGACCACGTCGACGACCGACTCGAACAGGTCGGCAAGGTTGTACTCCACCGTTCCTCCTGACCGTGCACGTCCGTGGCCGGGCGCCCCCGGTGCGTGTCCGCCCCGGGCCCGACGGTCATCAGAGCAAAGCCCCACCCAACTGTGAAGGGTCCCGGCACAAGAAATCTGACTGTCTGTCAGAAAACCCTTGTACTGGCTGGACGCCTCCTGCAACCTGTTCTCGTTCCTGAGACGGGAGGACGGCAATGGGTGGGACGGAACACCTCACCGTGCAGCGCGAAGGCGCCACACTGGTGCTCACGCTCAACAGGCCCGAGGCCAAGAACGCGCTCTCGCTGCCGATGCTGGTCGGTCTGTACGACGGCTGGGTCGAGGCGGACGAGGACGACGCGATCCGCTCGATCGTGCTCACCGGCGCCGGTGGTGCCTTCTGCGCCGGGATGGACCTCAAGGCGCTGGCCGGCAAGGGCATGGAGGGCGAGCAGTACCGGGACCGGCTCAAGGCCGACCCCGATCTGCACTGGAAGGCCATGCTGCGCCACCACCGCCCCCGCAAACCGGTGATCGCGGCCGTAGAGGGCCACTGCGTCGCGGGCGGCACCGAGATCCTCCAGGGCACCGACATCCGGGTCGCCGGAGCCTCCGCGACCTTCGGGCTCTTCGAGGTCCGGCGCGGACTCTTCCCGATCGGCGGCTCGACGGTCCGGCTGCAACGCCAGATCCCGCGCACCCACGCCCTCGAAATGCTGCTCACCGGACGCCCGTACAGCGCCGAGGAGGCGGCGGGCATCGGTCTGATCGGCCATGTCGTGCCCGACGGCACCGCGCTGGAGAAGGCACTCGCCGTCGCCGAGCAGATCAACGCCTGCGGTCCGCTCGCCGTCGAGGCCGTCAAGGCGTCGGTGTACGAGACCGCGGAGCTGACCGAGACCGACGGCCTCGCCGCCGAACTGCGGCGCGGTTGGCCGGTCTTCGACACCGCCGACGCCAAGGAGGGCTCCCGGGCCTTCGCCGAGAAGCGCCCGCCCGTCTACCGGCGCGCCTGACCCGCAAGCCCGGCCCCGGACGCGTCCAGCCGCCCTCGGACGTGGCGCGTCCGGCCGTTGGAAGGAGAGATCCGGGATGCCCGAAGTCCTCAAAGCCCCCCTCGTCGTCGAGTTCCCCTTCACCCGCTCCCTCGGGCCCGTGCAGAGCGCCTTCCTCACGGGTCTGCGTGAACGGGTCGTCCTCGGTGTGCGGACCGCCGACGGCCGCACGCTCGTCCCGCCCGTCGAGTACGACCCCGTCACCGCCGAAGAGCTGCGCGACCTCGTCGAGGTGGCCCCCACAGGCACCGTCACCACCTGGGCCTGGAACCACGAACCCCGTCGTGGCCAGCCCCTCGGCACCCCCTTCGCCTGGGTCCTGGTCAAGCTCGACGGGGCCGACACCGGCCTGCTGCACGCTCTCGACGCCCCCGGCCCCGACGCCGTGCGCACCGGAATGCGCGTCCGCGTCCGCTGGGCCCCCGAACGCTCCGGCGCGATCACCGACATCGCCTGCTTCGAGCCGTACGACGGCGCGGCCGCGCAACTCACGGGCCACGACGGCCGGTTCGACGACATGGTGACCGGGATCGTCGCCCCCGCACGGCTCGACTACGTCTACTCGCCGGGCCGCGCCCAGTCCGCCTACATCGCGAGCCTCTCCGAGCGGCGGACCGTCGGCGAACGCTGCCCCTCCTGCCACAAGGTGTACGTCCCGCCCAAGGGCGCCTGTCCCACCTGCGGGGTGGCCACCTCCGAACAGGTCGAGGTCGGTCCGCGCGGCACCGTCACCACGTACTGCATCGTCAACATCAAGGCGAAGAACCTCGACATCGAAGTCCCGTACGTATACGCCCACATCGCCCTAGACGGCGCCGGCCTCGCGCTGCACGGCCGGATCGGCGGCATCCCCTACGACAAGGTCCGGATGGGTCTGCGCGTGGAGCCCGTGTGGTCCGAGGGCGGCCGCTACCCCGACCACTACCGGCCCACCGGGGAACCGGACGCGGACTACGACACGTACAAGGAGATGCTGTAGATGCGGACCGCCAGGGACATCGCCGTCGTCGCCTTCGGGCAGACCGACCACCGGCGCACCTCCGACGAGCACTCCGAGGTCGAGATGCTCCTCCCGGTCCTGCACGACGTCCTCGACCGGACGGGCCTGCAGACCAGCGACATCGGTTTCACCTGCTCCGGTTCCACGGACTATCTCGCGGGCCGCGCCTTCTCCTTCACCATGGCCCTCGACGGCGTCGGCGCCTGGCCGCCGATCTCCGAGTCGCACGTCGAGATGGACGGCGCCTGGGCGCTGTACGAGGCGTGGACCAAGCTGCTGACCGGCGACGCCGACACCGCGCTCGTGTACGCGTACGGCAAGTCCTCGCCCGGTTCCGTACGCGACGTCCTGACACGGCAGTTGGACCCGTACTACGTGGCCCCCCTGTGGCCCGACTCCGTCGCCCTCGCCGCGCTCCAGGCGCAGACGCTCATCGACGCGGGGGAGACCGACGAACTCGCGCTCGCCTCGGTCGCCGCCCGGAGCAGAGCTGCGGCGACCGCCAACTCCCATGCCCAGCTGCGAGGTCCGGTGCCGCAGGGCGACTATCTCGTACGACCGCTGCGCACCGGCGACTGCCCGCCCATCGGCGACGGCGCCGCCGCCGTGATCCTCGCCGCCGGGGACCGGGCCCGCGACCTGTGCGAACGGCCCGCCTGGATCCGGGGCATCGACCACCGTATCGAGGCGCACTCCCTCGGCGTACGCGACCTGACCGACTCGCCGTCCACCCGGCTGGCCGCCGAACGGGCCGGCGCCTTCGAAAGGCCTGTCGACACGGCCGAGTTGCACGCCCCCTTCACCTCCCAGGAAGTGGTCCTGCGTAAGGCGCTGCGGCTCGACGACAGCGTCCGCGTCAACCCGTCGGGGGGCGCGCTCGCCGCCAATCCCGTCATGGTGGCCGGGCTCATCCGCATCGGCGAGGCCGCCGCGCGCGTCCATCGCGGGGAGTCCGACCGGGCGCTCGCCCACGCCACCTCCGGCCCCTGTCTCCAACAGAACCTGGTCGCCGTACTCGAAGGGGATGCGCGATGAGCAAGGAGCCCGTGGCCGTCGTAGGCATCGGCCAGACCAAGCACGTGGCGGCCCGGCGGGACGTGTCCATCGCCGGACTCGTCCGCGAGGCCGCGCAACGAGCCCTGGAAGATGCCGAGTTGACCTGGGCCGACATCGACGCCGTCGTGATCGGCAAGGCGCCCGACTTCTTCGAGGGCGTCATGATGCCCGAGCTGTACCTCGCCGACGCGCTCGGCGCCGTCGGCAA
Source organism: Streptomyces sp. NPDC091209 (assembly GCF_044757755.1). NCBI lineage: Bacteria > Bacillati > Actinomycetota > Actinomycetes > Kitasatosporales > Streptomycetaceae > Streptomyces > Streptomyces sp. NPDC091209. The sequence continues at coordinate 32,953 of NZ_JBIVVR010000022.1, forward strand.
ACCGATGCTGCGCGTGCACACGGCGGGCTCCGTCGGCGGATCGACGGCCCTGGTCGCCACCAACCTCATCGCGGGCCGCGTCCACGGCACCGTCCTGACCCTGGCCTACGAGAAGCAGTCCGAGTCCAACGCCATGTGGGGCCTGTCCCTGCCCATCCCCTTCCAGCAGCCGCTGCTCGCCGGCGCCGGTGGCTTCTTCGCACCGCATGTGCGCGCCTACATGCGGCGGACCGGCGCACCCGACACCGTCGGCTCACTCGTCGCGTACAAGGACCGCCGCAACGCGCTGAAGAACCCGTACGCGCACCTGCACGAGCACGACATCACCCTGGAGAAGGTCCAGGCCTCGCCCATGCTCTGGGACCCGATCCGCTACTCGGAGACCTGCCCCTCCTCCGACGGAGCCTGCGCCATGATCCTCACCGACCGCGCGGGAGCGGCCCGTTCACCGCGCCCGCCCGCCTGGATGCACGGCGGCGCCATGCGCAGCGAACCGACGCTCTTCGCCGGGAAGGACTGCGTGTCCCCGCAGGCCGGCAAGGACTGCGCCGCGGACGTCTACCGGCAGGCGGGGATCGCGGACCCCCGCCGTGAGATCGACGCCGTGGAGATGTACGTGCCGTTCTCCTGGTACGAGCCCATGTGGCTGGAGAACCTGGGATTCGCCGACGAGGGCGAGGGCTGGAAGCTCACCGAGTCGGGCGTGACCGAACTGGAGGGCGACCTGCCCGTCAACATGTCGGGCGGGGTCCTCTCCACCAATCCGATCGGCGCCTCCGGCATGATCCGTTTCGCCGAAGCGGCCCTCCAGGTGCGCGGCCAGGCCGGAGAACACCAGGTCGACGGGGCTCGCAGGGTGCTCGGGCACGCCTACGGCGGCGGATCCCAGTTCTTCTCCATGTGGCTGGTCGGGGCCGCGCCGCCCGCCTCCTGAAACCGTCTCCCTCATGTGGCCTGTGCGCGGCACGGACCGATCGCTAGGCTGGCCGCGGACGACGAACCGGGAGGAGCACGGACGTGGCCGAAAGCACCATCGAGCAACACCCGCTCGCGGGCTGGGACAAGCCGGAGCTGGACCTCAGCAACGCCGAATGGCAGTCCAGCAGCCGGGGGCGGGGAGATGTCCAGATCGCCTTTGTCGAGGGCTTCATCGCGATGCGCAACAGTGGCCGCCCGCACAGCGCTTCCTTGATCTTCACTCCCGCGGAGTGGGGGGCCTTCGTATCGGGAGCCCGCGAGGGCGAGTTCGACCTGACCTGAACAGAGGACCGCCGGGCCTTCCCGCCCCGCCCCCGTGCGGGGAAGGGGCGGCGGCTCGCGCCCCCGCGCCCAGGGGGCTGCTCACCGGCCTGTCCTCCCGCAGCCACGCTGCCTCGACGAGGTTCCGAACAGGAGCGCGCGAACGGGCTGCCCCGTGGATGATCGGGGCGTACGCTGAGGTGCCTGAACGTCACGGTGCGCATCCGCTCCCCGCGCGGGCGCGCGATCGTGACAGGGGGTGATCATGGGGCAACGCAGCCTGCGCAGCCGTCGGACGCTCTTCGAGCGCGAGAGTGAACTGTCCGCCGCCGACGAGGCGTTGAGCGACCTCGTCGGGCTGCGCCGGGACGCGGGCGAACCGCCGGGCCGGCCCCGCGGCGCGCTCCTCGCCTTCGCCGGACGCGCCGGAATCGGCAAGACGACCCTCCTCGCCGAGGTCCGCGGGCGCTCCGCGGCCAAGGGCTGCACCGTACTGAGCGCACGCGGTGGAGAACAGGAACAGCGCGTCGCCTTCCACGTCGCCCGCCAGCTCCTGCAGCCACAGCTCGCCGGATACTCCGAGGCCGAACTCCGCACCTCGCTGGGGAGTTGGTACGCGATCGTCGGCCCCGCACTCGGCCTCTGCGCGCCCTCCGAGGGTGCCCCGCCCGACCAGCAGGGCCTGCGCGCCGGACTCGACTGGGTGCTCACCCACCTCGCCGTGCAGCGTGCCCCCATGGTGCTCCTCCTCGACGACGCCCACTGGGCCGACGCCGAATCCCTGAGCTGGCTGGCCGCGTTCGCGCCCCGCGCCGAGCAACTCCCACTGCTGCTCGTCGTCGCCTACCGGCCCGACGAACTCCCGGAACACGCCGAGGCGTTCAGGGGCCTGCCCGGCCGCGCCGGACAACGCCCCATCGGCCTCGAACCGCTCAGCGCCGCGGCCGTCGCCCGGCTCGTCCGGGAGGACCTCGGCACCCAGGCCGACGACGCCTTCTGCCGTGAGTGCTGGGCCGTCACCGCCGGCAACCCGTTCGAGGCCGTCGAGCTGACCGCGAAGGTCCGCGACCGCGGCCTCACGCCGACCGAGGACGGAGCGCATCTCCTGCGCGACCTCGCCGCCGCCGTCAAGGGCAGCGGCATCGTCGCCCGCCTCGAACGCCTGGGCACCGCGACCGTCCGCTTCGCCTGGGCCTGCGCCGTGCTCGGCACCGAGATCCGCCCGACGCTCGCCGCCGCCGTCGCGGGCCTCGGCTCCGAGGAGGCCGCCGACGCGGCGGACGCCCTGCGCACCGCCCGGATCCTCACCGGCGCCGACCCCCTCGAATTCGTCCACCCACTGATCGCCACCGCCGTCTACCGGGACATCCCCGGCAGCGTCCGCGTCGCCCTGCACGGCCAGGCCGCCTGGTGCGTGATCGACGAGGGCCTCGGCCCGGCCGCCGCCGCCCGGCACCTCATGGAGACCCACCCCGACGGCGACACCTGGATCGTCCAGCAACTGCGCGCCGCGGCCCGCGAGACCCAGCGCGCCGGAGCCCCCGACGCCGCCCGCCGCTACCTCGCCCGCGCCCTGCGCGAACCGCCGCCCTTCGAGGACCGCGCCGCCGTCCTGTACGAACTGGGCTGCGCGTCCCTGCTCACCGAGCCGACGACCACGGTCAACCATCTGCGCGCCGCCCTGGAAGAGCCCATCACCGACCCCGAGCTGCGGCACAACATCGTCTACCGCCTCTCCCAGGTCCTCGCCCACAGCGACCGCCTCGCCGAAGCCTCCGAGACCCTCGCCCGCGAGATCCCGGTCACCGGCGACGCCCGGGTGCGCCTGCGCATGCAGTCCGAGCAGTTCATGTGGGACGCCTTCCGCGCCGACGAACCCGACTCGCCCGCCCGCTCCCGCCGGCTGACCCGTCTCGCCGACCGGCTCACCGGCCACGACCTCACCGAGCGCTATGTCATCGGACTGCGCGCCTGGGACGCCACCCTGCGCGGCGAACCCGCCCACATAGCCCTCCACCACGCCGAACGCGCCCTCGCCGGAGGCCTCGGCTGGGCCGAGGCCGACCGCGGCTTCGAGGTCCCGGTCCTCGTCGCGATGACCTTCATGTACGCCGACCGGCCCGGCCGCACCGAGGAACTCTTCGCCACCGGAATCGCCGACTTCGAATCCCAGGGCTGGCACGGCGCCCACCTCTCCTTCGGCTACACGATCCTCGGATACGTCCGCTTCCGCCGCGGCCGTCTCGCCGAAGCGGAGGACTTCGTCCGCGCGGGGCTCAGGCTCGCCGAACGCGTCGGGCCCGGTACTCCCGTCCACTGGTACGCGGTGGGCACCCTCATCCAGGTCCTGCTCGCCCGTGGCCAGGTCGAGGAGGCCGCGCGGACCGGCGAGGCCTACGCCTTCCGCGCCCCTTTCCCGGCCGCCGTCACCTTCCCCGACGCCCAGACCGTGTACGGCGAACTCCTGCTCGCCCGCGGCCTCACCAAGGACGCCGCGATCGAGCTCGCCTCCGCAGGGCGCCGCCTCGACCCGCGCGGCATGCGCAACCCCGCCTGGTGCCCCTGGCAGCTCCACCTCGCCCGCGCCGAGAGCCACGACGCCCCCGAGCGCGCCGTCGCCACAGCACTCGAAGCGGTGAACCGCGCCCGCCAGTACGGTGCCCCCTCCGCGATCGGCCAGGCCCTGCGCGTCGCCGCCGAGGTCTCCCCGGGACCGGCCCGCGTCCAGCTCCTCGAAGAGGCCGTCGGCCATCTGGAGCGCTCCCCGGCCGCGTACGAACTGGCCTGCGCCCTGGTCGCCCTGGGCACCGAACTGCGTCGCGCCGGACGTCCCAGGGAAGCCGCCGAGCACCTCTACCGCGGCCTCGACGCGGCCGTCCAGTGCGGTGCCGACGGGCTGATCGAGGACGCCCGTGACGAGCTGGCGTCGGCCGGACTGCGGCCGCGTCGCCTGCACAGCACCGAGACGGACACCCTGACGGCCCGCGAGCGCACCGCCGCGGCACGCACCGCGGAGGGCCGGACCCAGGGTCAGATCGCCGAGGAACTGAACATCGACGAGCACGCCGTCGCCCGGCTCCTGTCGGCGGTCTACCGCAAGGTCGGCACGGACCACAGGGGACTGGCGGCGGCGCTGGGGGAACAGGCGATCTCCTGACGCGCGCGGGCCCGTCCCCGGCCCCGCGCGGACGGCGCCCGTGGGGCCCCGTACGCCCCCGTGCACGTACCATTGCGGCATGTCCTTCCTCCGCCGCCGCAGCGCCACGCCCGCCGGGCCCGACTTCGACGTTCTGGCCATGGATCCGGGCGACTGGCCCGGCAATCTCGGCGCGGGCCTGCTGCCCGCCCCCGACGGCAGCTGCCAGGGCGTCTTCCTGCGCTACGACCTGTTCGGCGGCCGCGGTCCGGCGATGATCATCGGCAATCTGCCGGAGGGCTCCCAGGCCCGGGACGTCGCCGAGGGCGAGGTCCCCTTCGAGGTGGCCCAGCTCCTGATCGCGCTGGAGAACGACGAAGAGGTGACCGTCACCGGGACCGAGGACATGCCGGTGATGCAGGGCGACAACCTGCTGATCGTGCGCCGGCTGAAACTCTCCGAGACCCGTATCGCCTGCGTGCAGTTCGACCGCAGCGACAACGTCCTGGTGACCATCGCCGCCTGGGACCGTCCGATCACGGACGACCTGTACGCCCTGCTGAAGCCGCTCCCGGCGGAACTCTTCCAGCAGGGCTGAGGCCCAACACCCGCGCCCTCGTCACAGTTTGAGGGTGAACCAGGTGGTCTTGCCCGCGTCGGTGGGACGTACGCCCCAGTCGTCGGCGAGCGCGCGGACGAGGATCAGGCCCCGTCCCGACTCCTCGTCCTGGTCGGCCATCCGGGGCTGCGGCAGATGCGGGCTGTGATCGCTGATCTCCACCGTCAGGTCGGTCGCCGTGCGGCACAGGTGAAGGCCGATGGGGCCCTGCGCGTGCTGCACGGCGTTCGTGAGGATCTCGGAGAGCAGGAGCCGGGCGTCGTCCGAGGAGGGCACGCAGTCCCAGGCGGTCAGCGCCTTGCTCAGGAAGGCACGGCCCTCCGGCACCGACTCGGGCATCGCCGGCAGGTCGGTGCTGACGGTGGCCAGTGGCCCTTCGGGGAGCCGGGTGAGCAGCAGTGTGACGTCGTCGTTGTGCCCGTCGGCGTCCGGCAGCAGGGCGGCCAGCACATGGTCGGCGGCCACCTCGAGATCGGGCGCCGTGGTGAACAGGTCCGTGAGGGTGGCGGTGAGCTCGGCGAGCTGGTCCTCGATGTCGCTGCCCGGCGTCTCGATCAGACCGTCGGTGTACAGGACGAGCGTCGCCCCCGGCGGTATCACAGAGGTCGCCTGCTCGTAGAGGATGTCACCGACCCCGAGCGGCGCGTTGACCGGTGCGGGGAGCGGCCGGGCTCGGGCGCCGGGCGTGGCCACCAGGGTCGGCAGATGCCCGGCCGAGCAGACGGTCACCTCGCCCGCGTCGGCCGAGATGACCAGATAGCAGCAGGTCACGAGCTGGTCGGGCACGTCCAGATCGCCGACGACGGCTTCCAGCGCTTGCATGAGCTGGCGGGGCTGCATACCGGTCTTGGCCAGGGCGTGCGCGGCCGACCGCAACTGCCCCATCACCGCGGCGGCGTCCAGACCGCGGCCCATCACATCACCGATCAGGACCCCGACCCGGCCGGCCCCCAGGGGGATCAGGTCGAACCAGTCGCCGCCCACCCCGGCCCCCTGCGTGGCGGGCCGGTAGCGGCTCGCGGTGGTCAGACCGGGAATGGCGGGCGGGGTGCCCATGAGGCTGCGCTGCAGGGTGAGGGCGATGTGCCGCTGCTGCTCGTAGAGGAAGGTCAGCTCCGCCTCGGCCTTCTTGCGGTCGCTGATGTCCCGGACGATCGCGCACGCACCGATCACCGAGCCGTCCGTGGCACGGGTGGGCCACAGCGTGATGTCCACGTTCAGCAGGTCGCCCGAGCGCGTCAGCCGCAGCGTCTCGAAGTGCTCGACCTTCTCACCGCTGCGCAGCCGGTCCATGAGCAGGTCGATCTCGTCCCGCCGCTCGGTGGTCGCGAGCAGCGACACGTGCCTGCCCATGACCTCGGCCCTGCTGTAGCCGTACAGCCGCTGGGCCGCCGCGTTCCAGTACGTGATGTGGCCGTCCAGGGTCTTGGCGAGGATCGCGTCCTGGGAGGACTCCACCAGACCGGCCAGTTCGTTGATCCGGGCCTCGGCGCGCTTGCGGTCGCTGACGTCGCGGACGGCGGCGGAGACGAGGAGACCGTCGGTGGTTTCGAGCGGGCTGAGACTGATCTCGACGGGGAATTCGGTGCCGTCCTTGCGCAGGCCGTGGAGTTCGAGTTCGGCGCCCATGGGGCGGACTTGGCGGTTGTCGGCGTAGCCGTCGCGGTGCCGGTGGTGGTGGCCGCGGAAGCGGCCGGGTACGAGGAGTTCGACGGGGTGGCCGAGGAGTTCCTCGCGCCGGTATCCGAAGAGTGCCTCGGTCTGGGCGTTGACGAGTCTGATGGTTCCGGTGTCGTCGACGATGACCATGGCGTCCGGCGCCGCCTCCAGCAGCCCCCGAAACCTTTCCTCGGCCGCCTTGCGGTCGCTGACGTCGCGGACGGCGGCGGAGACGAGGAGACCGTCCGCGGTTTCGAGCGGGCTGAGACTGATCTCGACGGGGAATTCGGTGCCGTCCTTGCGCAGGCCGTGGAGTTCGAGTTCGGCGCCCATGGGGCGGACTTGGCGGTTGTCGGCGTAGCCGTCGCGGTGCCGGTGGTGGTGGCCGCGGAAGCGGCCGGGTACGAGGAGTTCGACGGGGTGGCCGAGGAGTTCCTCGCGCCGGTATCCGAAGAGTGCCTCGGTCTGGGCGTTGACGAGTCTGATGGTTCCGGTGTCGTCGACGATGACCATGGCGTCCGGCGCCGCCTCCAGCAGCCCCCGAAACCTTTCCTCGGCCCCCGCCGGCGCGTTCCCGCGTGATGTGCCGCCGCATTGGCAGCGCCGTGGGTCCGCCGCATCGGCGGGCCGCGTTGAAGTCCCTTTGACAAAGTCGCCCATACCCGCCCCAGATGTGCCGCTTACCGTGAGCGGCCCATCCCAGCGCACATCGATCGGGCGCACGGTTACATGTCGTTAACTGGTCCTACCGAGGTCGAACCTGTCCTAGGCGGCGCATTCCCTGGCCGGTTGCCCGTGTCATTGTCGTCAGGGACCGACGGAAACCGGGCCCGCTCCGCGCGGACCCGGCCCCCGGACCAACGGATCCGCTAGGGAACGAGGTCCACGTCCGCGGCCCGCACGAACTCCACCCGATGCCCGAACTGGATCTCGTAGTACATGTCCGTACCGATCACGACCCTGTGCGGCGTCGTGTCGAAGGTCGGCGCGTAGAAGTACTCGCCCGGCACCTCGTCACCGGCCGCGTACCGCTGGCCCGCGAGGATCTTGTACGGCAGCGGCGAGACGGCCTGGACGGGCACACCCGCCGGGTAGGCCTCCTTCTCCGGGTACGCCCTTCCGTAGACAGGGATCTGTGCAAGCCCCTCCTTGGGTGTCACGACAGGCCCCCGGGCGTTCACCGCAGTGGGCTGTTTCCTCGGGTTCTTGAACCAGGCCTTCTGGCCCAGGTACCAGATCGCCGTCCAGTCACCGTCCCGTCCGGCGAGCGCGTACCGCTGTCCGGTGGAGACGCGCGAGGCGACGTCGTTCACGCCGGTCGTGGAGGCGTCGCCCTTCGGGTACAGGCCGATGTCCTGGATCAGCGGCGAGCTCTCGTCCGGCTGGGAGTAGAGCCGTACCTCGCTGGAGCCGTGCGCGGCACAGGGCTGGCCCGCGGTGACGCAGCCCGTGTACACCGGCTGGTTCGCGTCGAAGTCCGGCAGGACGGTCACCAGGTCGCCCTTGCGGAACGAGCGGTGGAAGGGGTGTCCGAGCAGGGTGAAGTAGTGCTGCCAGTCCCAGTACGGGCCCGGGTCCGTGTGCATGCCAGGAATGGTGGAGGCCGTGGGCCCGGGTACGTTGTCGTGCCCCAGGATGTGCTGCCGGTCCAGCGGGATGTCGTACTTCCGGGAGAGGTACCTCACCAGGCGGGCGGAGGCGCGGTACATCTCCTCCGTGTACCAGGCGTCGGGCGAGGCCAGGAAGCCCTCGTGCTCCAGGCCGATCGACTTCGCGTTGATGTACCAGTTGCCCGCGTGCCAGGCCACGTCCTTGGCCTTCACATGCTGGGCGATGTACCCGTCGGTCGAGCGCAGGGTGTAGTTCCACGACACATAGGTCGGGTCCTGGACGAGATTCAGCACACCGTCCCAGGTGCCTTCCGTGTCATGGATGACGATGTACTTGATGCTCTGTGACGCGGGCCGGTCGCCCAGGTCGTGGTTGCCGTAGTCGCCCTGGCCGAACTCCTCGTACGGGGCCGGGATCCACTCGCAGGACACCGTCCTCGGGCACTCCGTGCCGTCGGCGGAGGCCGTCCGCAGTCCCGCGCCGCGGAGCTGGGCGGTGTCGGGGTTCAGCCGGGGCTGAGCGGCGAGCGTGACCTGCTGGCCGGCGTCCGTGGTACGCCGTTCGCCGGTGCGCATCACGGCGTACGCGTCGTCGGCGTAGGTCGCCGCGGTGGTGCTGTCGTCCGCTCCGGAGAAGCGCGCCACCGCTCCGTACCAGTCGGCGGCGTCGTCGCTCAGGGACTCGCCGAGGTCCCGCTGCGCGGCGGCGAGGAGGGCGGCGCCGCCCGCGACGTTGGCCGCCGCGTCGGTGCGCAGCCGTTCCGCCGGCAGGCCGGTGAGATCGGCTGCCTTCGTCAACGTCTTGAGCCGGGCGGGGAGCTGGGCGTCGGTGGGCACCGACGTCTCGGGCAGGAGGGCGGGACGCGAGCTGTCGCCGCGGGCGTCCTCCGTGCCGTCGCTGTGATGCGGGGTCCCGGCGATCGCCGTCCGGGCATCGGTCAGGTGCATGGGACCGTAGCCGCCCGTGACGCTCGGCGCCCCGGCGTGCGCGTCCCAGCGGGACTGCAGATAGGAAACGGCGAGCAGAACGCTCTGTGGAACGTGGTACTCGGTGGCCGCGGCGGCGAAGGCCCGCTGCAACCGGGCCGCGGGCACCTCCTCGGCGGCGCTCGAAGGGGCCGCGCCGAGCAGCGGCAGCAGCAGCGCCGCCGAGGCGACGGCTCCTGCGGACCTGCGCGCGCGTCTGTGTCCGGTGGTGCCCTTGGGTTCGGTGGCGGACCGGTGCAATGCAGCCTCCTGGGACGGTCGAGCGCGGTGGGGCGTGCGAGGGCCGAACGCGTCAGTGCTACCGGCTCTCCGACGATCCGTCAATCATGCCCAGAGGCAGGCGATTTCCCATGTCAACGCGGGGCGAAGGGGTTTCGTGGCGGCGGCCTCCCGGCCTGCGGGGCGTCAGTGGCGTGGACCAATGCTCCGAACACCGGGCCGCACGTGAGGGAGGTCCGCGGTGACGCCGATGTCCTGGCGTCACCGCGGACCTCCGTCCCCCTTCAGCGAGTGCCGACCGCCGCGCGAACGGCCCGACGGGCCATCTGGCAGTCGTCGTGCAGCCGCCTCAGCAGCAGCCGCTGTTCCTCGCCGGACGGCGCAGCAGCCGGGTGGGCCGGGCCCGCTGCCGCCGGGGCCGCGTCGTGCAGGGAACGCTGCACGGCCATCTCGTACGTACGGATCTCACGGGTCAGGACGATCATCAGGTTCACCAGGAAGGCGTCCCGTGCCGCCGGTCCGGCCGACTGCGCGAGCTGGCTGATCTGACGGCGTGCCACGGGAGCGTCACCGAGGACCGCCCACAGCGTCGCCAGGTCGTAGCCCGGCAGATACCAGCCCGCGTGCTCCCAGTCCACCAGCACTGGACCGGCCGGTGAGAGAAGGAGGTTCGACAGGAGGGCGTCGCCGTGGCAGAACTGACCCATGCCCTGGCGGCCCGACGAAGCCGCGATGCCGTGCACCAGCTTCTGCAGATCGCCCATGTCCCGGTCCGTGAGCAGCCCCAGATCGTGGAACCGGGCGATCCGTTCCGCGTAGTCCAGCGGGGCGTTGAAGGTCCCCGCCGGCGGCCGCCACGCGTTCAGTCGGCAGATGGCGCTCAGCGCGGCGCGGATGTCCGCGCGGGGCGGGGCCTCGACCGGGTGGCGCTGGAGCGCGGCCACCCGGCCCGGCATCCGCTCGATCACCAGCGTGCAGTTGTCCGGATCCGCCGCGATCAGCCGGGGCACCCGCACGGGCGGGCGGTGCCGGACGAACAGACGGTATGCAGCTATTTCGTGCCGGATCCGCTCGGCCCAGACGGGGGAGTGGTCCAGTAAGCACTTGGCGACGGCCGTGCTGCGTCCCGTCGTGCCGACGAGGAGCACGGAGCGTCCGCTGCGCCGCAGCACCTGGACCGGAGCGAACTCCGGACAGATCCGGTGCACCGACGCGATCGCCGTGCGCAGCTGGGCGCCCTGAGGGCCGGACAAGTCGAGTCTCCCGCTCAGCGGTTGGGTGCCGAGCCCCGGCACGCGCCGCGTCCGGCCGGCACCGAGCACGGGAGCCGCCTGACGTGCGGGGTCGAGGTAAGGGCCGCTGCCCACCGGGCGGGAGTGCAACGACCGGGGCGGAGCGGACACGGAGGACGATGCTGTGTACATGGGCGAAACAGATCCCTTCGTGTGCCTGCAAGTTGCCGCGCTGCCCGCCCCGGCCGCCTGGTTCATCCTGGGGAATGTCCCTGGCAACCGGGTCGGGGTGGCGCGTTCCTACCTGACACCCGACGTCCACTGGCACACCATCTGGCGCACCCTGGCGAACCCTGGCGAATAGTCGCTCAGCAACTGACAGGCGGTTACTGTCGAAATCAGCCGAGAACCTGGGGGCTTGACGTGAACGGACAACCCAACTCCCGTCTGTCGGACCTGTTCGGCCTGGCCGGCTGGTCCAAGGGCGAGCTCGCGAGAATGGTCAACAGGCAGGCGGCGGCCATGGGCCACCCCCAGCTGGCGACCGACACCTCGCGGGTGCGGCGGTGGATCGACATGGGAGAGATCCCGCGCGATCCGGTGCCGCGGGTGCTGGCGGCTCTGTTCACCGAGCGTCTCGGCCGTGTCGTGACCATCGAGGACCTCGGTCTGGTCAGGCACGGGCGCGCGGGGAAACGGCAAGGCGCCGCCGGGAGTGTGGAACATCCCGACAGCCTGCCGTGGGCGCCCGACCGAACCGCCGCGGTCCTCACCGAATTCACGGGAATGGACCTCATGCTCAACCGACGCGGCTTGGTGGGCGCGGGTGCCGCGCTCGCCGCGGGATCCGCACTCAGCCCTGCCATGCACGACTGGCTCCGCAACGATCCGGCCCTCGCGGCCGACGCTCCGCGGTTCGAAGACCCCCTGCACGCCGACCCCGCCGGGTTCGACCGATACGAGGCCGCCCCCATCGGGTCGCAGGAGATCGAGGAACTGGAGCGCTCCGTCGAGGTGTTCCGGGCCTGGGACGCGGCCCGCGGCGGCGGGCTGCAACGCAAGGCCGTGGTGGGTCAGCTCAACGAAGTGGGAGGCATGCTCTCCTACCGGCACCCCGACCATCTCCAGCGGCGCCTGTGGGGCGTCGCCGCCAACCTCGCCGTCCTCGCGGGCTGGATGTCGCACGACGTCGGCCTGGAGCCCACGGCTCAGAAGTACTTCGTCATCGCCGCCCACGCGGCCCGAGAGGGCGGCGACCGGCCCCGCGCCGGGGAGGCGCTCTCCCGAGCGGCTCGCCAGATGGTGCACCTGGGCCGGCCCGACGACGCGCTCGACCTCATGAAGCTCGCCAAGTCCGGTTCCGGAGACGAGGTGCTGCCCCGCACCCGGGCCATGCTCCACACCATCGAGGCCTGGGCACAGGCGTCCATGGGCAAGGGCCAGGCCATGCGGCGCACCCTCGGAGTGGCGGAGGACCTGTTCGTCTCCGACCGTGGTGACGTACCCCCGCCCAGTTGGATGCAGTTGTTCGACGAGGCCGACATGCACGGCATGCAGGCTCTCGCGTACCGCACCCTCGCCGAGCACGAGCCGGCCGCCGCGGCGACCGCGCAGCGCCACGCCAAGGAGGCGCTGAAGCTAAGGGAGTCGGGCCGGGACCGGTCGAAGATCTTCGACCACATCTCCCTCGCGTCGGCCTGCTTCATCGCCGACGACCCCGAACAGGCCGACCGCTACGCGCGACTGGCTCTGACGTCGATGGGTTCCAACTCCTCCCATCGCACCTGGGACCGGCTGCGCGAGATGTACCGGCTCACCGGGCAGTACTCCAGCTATCCGAAGATCAGCGATCTGCGTGAGGAGATCAAACTCGCGTTGCCGAAGGGTTCGTTGAAGCCCCGGCGCGGCAACAGCGCGCGGGTGTGAGGGGCCTGCTCCCGCATCCTCGTACGCCTGCGTCCCCGTGCTCCCGCAGCTCCTGGGCGGGTTGACCTCCGGGGCGGGGCGCGCTGAGACGCGCCGTGTCGGCGCGGCTGACGACGACGTCAGCCGTCAGGAGCCGACGCCGGTCCTGACCGACTCACCGTCGCGTCCGACTCCGCTCTCCCCGGTCTTCTCGGTGTCCTGCGTCGCCGGGGTCAGTGGCATCGGGGTCAGTGTCATCGGCGTCAGGATCCGATCCGGGCGACGAGCACGCAGGCGTCGTCCTCGCGCTCGGTCTCACCGAATTCCTCGACAACCATCCGTACACAGTCCTGGGCCGTACGGGCCTCGCCGAAGCGCGGGGCCAGGTCGAGCAGCCGCTGGACGGCCGCCGTTCCTCCCCGGCCCCCGGCCTCGTCCGGGTCCGGAGAACCCGATCGCCGGGGCACCAGTCCCTCGGTGTGCAGGAGCAGCAGGTCGCCCACGCGGAGGCGCTCCTCGGCCTGCCCGTAGACGGCACCGGAGGTGGCTCCGAGCAGTACGCCGTCCGGTGCGGCCAGCGCGCGCCCCGTCCCGTCGCGGAACAGCAGCGGGGCGGGGTGTCCTGCCTGGGCCCAGCTCAGGGTGCGGGTCTCGGGCAGGTAGCGGCAGCAGACGGCACTGCCCAGGGCGGGCTGGACGGTGGCGTCGAGCAACTGATTGAGCCAGGAGAGGAGTTGACCCGGCTGGGTGCCCGCCACCGCCATACCGCGCAGGGCGCCCAGCAGCATCGCCATTCCCGAGGTCACGGTGACCCCGTGGCCGGTGAGGTCGCCGACGCTCAACAGGGTTCCAGTGTCGGGGAGTTCGAGTGCGTCGTACCAGTTGCCGCCGATCAGCGCGCTGGTCGAGGACGGCAGATAGCGGGCGGCCACGTCCAGCGCCCCGGGGCCCTGGCGCGGGAACCGCAGGGAGCCGCGCCAGGGTGGCAGCACGGCCTCCTGGAGCTCGACCGCGAGCCGGTGCTCGGTCTGTGCGACGTGCTGCCGGCGCTGGAGCGATTCACGGGTCTCGCCCACCGTCCGCTGGCTGCGGCGCAGTTCGCTGACATCACGCAGCACGGCCCACATCGAGGCGGTGCTGCCGTCGGCGTCGAGCACGGGTTCGCCCATCATGTGCACGGTCCGCACTCCGCCGTCGGGGCGCACGATGCGGAACTCGCCGTCGATGGGCTTGGCGTCGATGAGACAGTCGGTGACCATCGTCGTCAGCATCGGCCGGTCCTCGTCGAAGACCAGCGAGGGTAGTTCGTCGAGGGTGAGCGGCGGAGCGGCGGCCTCGCGCCCCAGGATCTGGTAGAGCTCACCGGACCAACTGGCCTCGTCCGTCAGCAGGTTCCACTCGGCGCTGCCGACCCGGCTCAGCAGTGAGCCGTGCCCGGGTGCGGCCGGCCCGGTCCGGGCGGTGGGTGAGGCCGGGGTGGCCGTCGGCTGGACGGGCACGGCCGGCGGTCCGTCCCGGAGTTGGGCCAAGTGCGCGTCCAGATCGTTCAGTTGGTGCAGTGCCAGATTGCACAGCGCGCGCTGCCAGCGTCCCTGCGGGTCCTCGCCGTCGGCGGGTGCCTCACGCCGTACGGCGTCCACCTCACCGCGCAGGCGCCGCGTCTGCGAGATGAGCGCGTCGACCGTGCCGCGCGGGGGCGGCTGAGCGGCGGGGCGGTCCGCAGAGAGATGGGGTGGCATGGCGTACTCCGATGCGGGGACGGTACGACCTAGGCTGACGGAAGGACCGTTACGACTGTGACACAGCCCGCGACGCGCTGTAAGGGATTTGGCAACACCCGATACGGTCGTGCTTCTGGTATATGCCGCAGTCCTCCCGGAGCGGGCGACTGGTCCCGATGAGGTAGGTGTGGTTCTGGGGCAAGTCGTAGACACCGTACGCGACTTGAGGGTCGGCGGTGGACCCGTGCGGGCGTTCATTCTGCTGTTCGAGGGGCGTGTGTGCGAGCCCCGGGAGGGGATCCGCCTCCTCTCTCACGGTGAGCGCACGAAGTCCGTCACCTCGGCCTCGTAGAGGAAGGACGGATCGATGCCCATCGAGGCGAAGTTGCCCTCGATCTCCAGGGCCACGATGCCGTGCAGATGGGACCACAGCATCGTGGAGCGCGCGGCGACCGCTTCCGGGACACCCTCGAAGCCGTGCCGCTCCTGCCACTTCCGGAACTGCGCCGCCGCACCCTCCGGGACCCGGGTGTCCGGCTCGGCCAGGGCGGTCACCGCTTCCAGGAGCACGTTCATGGCGGGCTGCGAGGCCTCGACCAGACTCGCGGACTGGGCGTCGTACCCCTGGAGCGGGGCCCGGAACAGCAGTCGGTAGCGGTGCGGCTCGGCCAGCGCCCAGGCCCGGTAGGCCCGGCCGAGTTCGGTCAGCCGGGCGACGGCGTCCCCCGTGCAGGCGTCGGCGGTACGGGAGAGGGCCGACGCCAGGTCTCCGTAGGCGTCGATGACGAGTTCGGTCAGCAGGCTGTCGCGGTTGGCGAAGTAGCGGTAGAGCGCGGGTCCCGTCATGCCCAGCTGCTTGGCGATCGCGTTGAGCGACAGCGCTTCCGGGCCGCCCTCGGCGAGCTGGCGCAGCGCCGCCGTCTTCACCTCCTGGCGTACCTGTGCGCGGAACCGGTCGCGCGGGCCCGTCCCGGTTCGGGTCTCTGCGGCCATGTCATCGCCTCTTCGTGTCGGGTGGGGGACGTCGGATGGTTAGAGACTATCATGGACGCGATAAGCAGTAACTGAAGGGAACCGAACGGAACGGAACGGCCTGGCGCAGGAACGGGACGACCTCGCGCGAGCGGTACCGGGCCCGCGCTCGGGCGGTGCTGCGGACGGTTCGGCCAGGATGCGGCCCCCGGGCCCGGCCGGGGCCCCGAGTACCGCGGGACGATCACGGCCTCCGCCATGGGCCGGGACCGGTCACCTCGAGGCGGCGGGCAAGACCGCCGCGGACACCGACGACGCCGAACAGGCGGACTTCGGCAACTCCGTCGACCCCCTCGGGGAGAACCGCTGCGCCAGTGCGGCGAGGCGGGCCGGCTCCACGGGGCGGCCCCCCGGGAAGCGCGCGGCCACCGCACGCCGGTGGCCCGGTCAGGCGTAGAGGTCCGGGCGCGCGACGAGGTCGACGGTCACCCGGCCGCCGCTCTCCAGCGCCCGGACCCCCGCCTCCGCGACCGCGGACGCCGCGTACCCGTCCCAGACGCCGGGCCCGGTGACCCGGCCCGCCCGGGTCGCGTCCACCCAGGCCTGCACCTCGCGGTCGTAGGCGTCGGCGAAGCGTGCGAGATAGTCCTGCGCCACCTCCTCGTGCGTGCCGCCCGCCGTCGTCACGGCCATCGTGTGCTCGCCCCCGATCCGCGCGCTCCCCGACTCGCACACCGCCTCGCACCCGACCTGGTACCCGAACCCGGAGTTCACGAAGACCTCCACGTCGACCAGCGCGCCGCCGGCCGTCTCGAACAGGACGAACTGGGGGTCGATCAGACCCTCGGGGGCGTTCGCGGACGGCTGGGGCCGCAGCACGGTCACCGCCGTGAGTTCCTGGCCCAGCAGCCAGCGCGCCGCGTCGATCTCGTGCGAGACGGAACTGTTGACCAGCATCGCCGAGGTGAAGCCGGGCGGCGAGGCGACATTGCGGTGTGTGCAGTGCAGCATCAGCGGGCGGCCCAGCCGGCCGCTGTCCAGCAGGGACTTGAGACGCTGGTACTCGGCGTCGTACCGGCGCATGAACCCGACCTGCGCCAGCCGCCGCCCGAGCCGCACCTCCGCCTCCACCACCCGCAGCGCCCCGGCCGACTCCGGCACCAGCGGCTTCTCGCACAGCACCGGCAGTCCGCGAGCGAAAGCCGCGAGCAGGGCCTCCTCGTGCGCGGGGCCCGGGGACGCGATCAGTACGGCCGCCACGCCGGGCGCGTCGAGCGCGGCCTCCGGCTCGGCGTGGACCGACACGCCGTCGATGCCCGCCACCGCCGCCTCGGCGCGAGCGGTGTCGGGATCCGCCACGGCGGCGACCCTGGCGCCGCTCACCACCCGGTCCATACGGCGTACATGGTCGGCTCCCATGTGTCCGGCACCCAGTACCGCCACACCCAACAACTCACTCACGCGGTGCGCACCTCTCCGACGACTGTTCGGACCCTTCCGGCCCTGTGCCCCGATTGTCGGCCGCGGAGATCGATGACGCAGCACCCCGGTGGATTCCCGTATCCGGCGTTCCAGGTCGCCGCCGGTCGTCGGTGAACTCCTTGACGGCGGTCAGGGGCGTCCCGCCGCATGATCCGCGAAGCGGCAGCAGGACCGGAAGCGTGGACGCCGTCGCCCCGGAGCCCGGCGTGGCTCAGAAGGAGTCCGGATCGGCGGACGCCCAGTCCTCCGCCCAGGACGCGGGCGGCTCGGCGAGCAGCACCCCTGGCGCCAGCCACTCGTAGAGCTCCGCGTACGACCGTACGGCCGTGGGATCGACGCGGCGCAGCAGGCGGTCGGGCGTGAGCTCGCCCGGATCCCGTACGCCCATCGCCGCCATGATCCGGCTCGCCCCGCGCACGGTGGCCCGCTGGTAGCGGTGCACGCGCTCGGACTTGTCGGCCACGTCCAGCGCGCGGACCCGGCGCGGATCCTGGGTCGCCACGCCCACCGGACAGGTGTTGGTGTGGCAGCGCTGGGCCTGGACACAGCCGAGGGCGAACATCATCGCGCGGGCCGCGTTGGTGTAGTCGGCGCCCTGGAGGAGGCGTTTGACGATGTCCGAGCCGGTGGCGACCTTGCCGCTCGCCCCGATCCGGACGTGCTCGCGCAGGCCGGTGCCGACCAGCGCGTTGTGCACCGTGATCAGGCCCTCGGTCAGTGGGGTGCCGATGCCGCCGTCGAACTCCGCGGGCGCCGCCCCGGTGCCGCCCTCCGAACCGTCGACCACGATGAAGTCGGGCGTCACGCCCTCGGCGAGCATCGCCTTGCAGACGGCCAGGAACTGGCGGCGCGAGCCCACGCAGAGCTTGAAGCCGGTCGGCTTGCCGCCCGCCAGCTCCCGCATCCGGGCGATGAACCGCACCAGCTCCCGCGGGGTCGAGAACACCCGGTGGTACGGCGGCGACACGACGGTCCGGCCCTCGGGGACATCGCGCGCCCGCGCGATCTCGGCGCTCACCTTCGCCCCCGGCAGGACCCCGCCGATTCCCGGGTACGCCCCCTGGGAGAGCTTCAGCGACAGGCACTTGACCTCGGGCAGCGCGGCCTTGTCCGCGAACTCCCGTGCCTCGAAGTCCCCTTCGGGGGTGCGGCAGCCGAAGTACCTCGTGCCGATCTCCCAGACGAGGTCGCCGCCGCCCCGCAGATGGTAGTCGGAGAGGCCGCCCTCCCCGGTGTCGTGCGCGAAACCCCCCAGTGCGGCACCCCTGTTGAGGGCCGTGATCGCGTTCCCCGAGAGGGCCCCGAAGCTCATCGCGGAGACATTGAGCAGGGCCATGTCGTACGGCTGGGTGCAGTCGGGACCGCCGACGCGGACGACGGGCGGCTCGTCCGGCACCTCGACAGGACGCATCGACGGCTCGAGGAACTCGTGGCCGTCCGCGTACACGTCGTGCTCGGTGCCGAACGGCTCCTCGACCTCGACGCCCTTCGCCCGGTCGTACACGAGGGCCCGCACCCGGCGGTCGTAGGGCCGCCCGTCGTGGTTCCGTTCGACGACGTACTGCTGGACCTTCGGGCGCAGCGCCTCCAGGAGGAAGCGGAGGTGGCCGGACAGGGGATGGTTCCGCAGCACGGACTGCCGTCGCTGCCCCAGGTCCCATCCGCCCAGCGCGGTCAGCGCCAGCAGCGGGGCCGCCGCGCACCACCACCACGCCGAGACACCACGGACCAGGAACAGCGCCCCGGCCGCACCGAGGGCGACGAGCAGCAGTGGGAGCATCCGGCGCACACCATGAGTCAAGCCGATGGGGGCGTAAGGCGCCGATCGGGGCGCCGTCGGATCGTGCGCGCCACGGAGCGGTCAGCCCGGTCGGCTCCGGCAGGACGGCGCCGTCGCGGTCGCCGAGGAGGACGCCGGGTACGCGGGCGACGGACGGGAACGCCTCGGCCGTTCGGGGTACTCCGGACCCTGTGGGCCGGCAGGCCGGCGCCACCCCGTCGCCTCGCCGTGACCGGCGGTCCCGCATCACCCGGTGATCGCCGGTCAGTACGTGTCCGTGCCCGTGTCCTCCGGGCCGCAGGAGCTCCCGCTGGCCGGCAGGGACCCGTACAGCAGGAAGTCGTCGACCTTCCGGTGCACGCACTTCGAGGACGCGTACCCGGTGTGCCCGTCGCCCTTGTTGTCGAGCACGACGGCGGAGGAGCCGAGACGCTTGGCGGTCTCCAGGGTCCAGCGGTACGGGGTCGCCGGGTCCCCGCGGGTGCCGACGAGGAGCATCTTCGACGTGGGTACGTCGCGGACCTTGTCGCGTATGTAGTCGGTGCCCTTCGGGCGGCCGTAGCACATCAGGACCTGGGCGAGCCGGTACTGGCCGAAGACCGGCGACGCCTCGTCGTACGCGGCGCGCAGTCCGGCGATCTGCCGGGTGACCTGGTCGGCGCTCGGCCGGTCGGGGTCGTCGGCGCAGTTGATGGCCATCAGGGCGGCGGGCAGATTGTCGAGGGGGACGTCCTCGTCGTCGACGAGCCCGCCGTTCTGCCGGGGCCGCTGCCCGGCGGGCGCGGAGGCGGCGGGCAGGGAGGCGGCGGGCAGGGAGGCGGCGGGCAGGGAGGCGCCGCCGTACAACTGCGTGAGTCCGTGCGTGTCGCCGTCCTGGACCAGCAGATTGAGCGCCTGTTCGAGGACGGGCCACATCGCCTTGCTGTAGAGCGCCTCGCCGATCGCTCCCACCAGGTCCTGTCCGGTGAACTCCTGGCCGAAGTCCGAGGGCACCGGCTCCTCGTCGAGCGACTTGACGAGCTGGACCACCTGCTCACCGGCGCTGCGCTCATCCTGTCCGAACGGGCAGGCCATGTTCTTCGCGCACCAGGTGATGAAGTCGTCGAGCGCGGTCTGCTGTCCCTCGGCGCCTATGAGCCCCTGCTCGGCCACCGGCTCGGTGAGGGTGTCGACACCGTCGAGCACCATCCGGCCCGTCTTCTTGGGGAACTGGGCCGCGTACACCGCGCCGAGCCGCGTTCCGTACGAGAAGCCGAGATAGTTGAGCTTCTTGTCGCCGAGCGCCTGGCGCATCACGTCCAGGTCGCGCGAGGCGTTGACCGTGCCGATGTGGGGGAGGACGGCACCGGAGTGCCGGGCGCAGGTGTCGGCGGCCTTCTTGACCGCCTTGAGCGCCGCCTGTACGTCGGTGCCGCCGGCCGTGGCCCCGAAGACCGCGTCCACACCGTCGCCGCAGCTCACGGGCGAGGACCTGCCGACGCCGCGGGGGTCGAAGGTCACCACGTCGTAGCCGTTCGTCAGGCCCATGAAGTCCTTGCCGCCCGCGGCGAGCTCGGGAATCCCGGCACCGCCCGGACCGCCGAAGTTCAGCAGCACCGAACCCCGTGAATGGCCCGTCGCCCGGTAGCGGGCCAGCGCCAGGTCGAGCGTGCCGTGGTCCGGCCTCGCGTAGTCCAGCGGGACGGTGACCTTGCCGCACTGCAGATCCTCGGGCATGCCGTCGCCCTTGCAGGCCGCCCACGCGACCTTCTGGCCGTAGAAGCGGGACAGGTCGGGCTTGTCGTCGGCGGCGGCCGCCATCGGCAGACCCGCCGCCAGCAGGGTCAGCGTGGCGGTGGCGGCTCCCACGACCGCGAAGCGTTGGTGCACGGACAGCATGCCTGCCTCCAGGGTCGCCCGGCGGTGGACCGGCGGAACCCCCCGGATCACGATAGGCGCGGCCTCGGGGGCACGCCTCTGGGCGGGCGGAACCCGCCGCCGCGCCTTACCCTGCGCGCCGACGCGCTTCGTACGGGGTGCGGCGGCCGTTCGAAATACGTGACGCTCGATGGAGTGAAAGCCCGATAAGCCATAACCCGGATCGATCGCAGGCGTTCTTGGCACTGTGGGCGAGTGCCCGCGAGTTGTCAGGAAGGCAGTGAACGTATGAAACGGGTGACCCGAAATGGTTTGATCGCCGCGGCCGCCGCCTCGGGCGCGCTGGCCGTGACCATGCCGGCCCACGCCGACTCCGCGGCGAACGGCACGACGGCAGGCTCGCCCGGCCTGATCTCCGGCGACACCGTCCAGCTCCCCGTGCACGTTCCCGTGAACCTGTGCGGGAACACGCTGAACGTGGCCGGGCTGCTCAACCCCGCGGCGGGCAACCGCTGCGCCGATGTGAGCACCGGAGGCCGGGCCGCCGCGACCGGCGGCGGGCGGCACGGGGGAGCCGTCGCCCCCGAAGGCGCCGGTGGCATGGGCCGTGGCGGCGAAGCGCACGCCGTTGGCGGGGCGGTCGCGCACGGCGGCGGAGAGGATTCACCGGGTGTGCTCTCGGGCAACGGCCTCCAGCTCCCGGTGGATCTCCCGGTCAACGTCAGCGGCAACTCCGTGACGGCGGTCGGCCTCGGCAACGCGTCCGTCGGGAACGAGTCCGCCAACGTCCCGGACGGCGGGCCCCGGCAGCCGCACCACCCCGGGAACCCCGCCCCGAGGCCGTCCGCCCCGGCCGCGAGGGAACCGCGGACAGAGGCGCAGGGGCAGGTCCGGCCGCGGAGCGGGGCCGTGGCCTCCCTCGCCCACACCGGCGCGGACCAGGTCATGCCCGCCATCGCGGCGAGCGCGGCGCTGCTGCTGGGCGGTGGCGTCCTGTACCGCCGTTTCCGGCCCGCGGCGGTCCGCTGACAAGCGGCGATCGCGGACCGGAGGCTCCACCGGGGACGGGTGACCGGTGGAGCCTCCGCCGCTGTCCTCCTCTTCGTCCTCCGCCACCTCCCCTTCCGCTTCCGCTGTCGCGGGAGTCTCAGGGCGCGGCGTTGAGCAGGTCGAGTGCGCTCTGCTGCCGGGCCGCGTCGGCGAGGTCCAGGGGACCGGACCAGCGCAGCCCGTACTGGTCGAGCGCGTCACGGTCCCCGGCGTGGGCGGCGTCGGCCTGCCGGCTGAGATAGGCCGAGTACGGATGATCGGGCAGCGCGGCGTTCAGCCGGCCGAGACCGCGTACGTGGGCCCCCTTGAAGGACGGCCCGTCGGCCCCGCAGTCGCCGCTTTCGCACGGGTCCCGCAGGATCCCGGCCGCCGTGTTGAGCGACGGGGACGTGGTGGCCGCGTCGGCGACCTGCCGGGCCGTGTCGAGGGTCCCGCTGTCGCCGGTCGCGCGGTTCAGTTCGGTGAGCGCCCCCAGGAGCACACCCTGGTTGTACGACCACACGGTGCCGCCGTTGTTCCGGCAGGTCGACAGGTCGACACCGTCGTTCACCAGGTGCGACGCGTTCACCATGCCCGTCGAGCGGAACCAGGACCAGTCGGCGACCGCCCGCGAGAGATAGGCGCTGTCACCGGGGACCCGGTTGTGCAGGGCCGCGTTGAGCTGGATGTACAGCGAGTTGGCGATGGCGTTCTTGTACGTCCTGGCCGTGCTCCACCACACCCCGCCGCCGCACGTCGTGTCCCAGTACGCCGCCATGTGATCGGCGTCCGCGCGTGCGGTGCTCAGATAGCGGCTGTCGCCGGTCAGGTCGTACGCGGCCACCCAGGCGAGTCCCCACCAGCCGGTGTCGTCCAGGTAGTCGTTGCGGAACTGCCCTCCCTGCGCCCCGAGTTGACGGTCGTAGGTGCGGGCGATCGCGTACTTGTAGCTGCCCATGCCGGTCACCCGGATGTTGTCGATCAGAGCCGTGAGCGCGTTCGCGGAGTTCCACCAGCCGGTCGTGGCGAAGAGCCCGGTGGAGTTGTCGTAGAACATCATCTGGGCGGTCGCCGCGGCCGTACGGCGTTCGCCCGCGTTCCAGGTCGTACGAGCCCAGGCGGTGCACGCGATGTCGGTGCGGTCCCCGGCCTTGCCGCAGGCCCGCAGGGCGCCGACACCGAGGTTGCCCCAGTCGTCGACGTTGTACATGAGGGTGCGCCGGCCGCGCTGCCCCGTGGGCACGGAGGTGTCCCCGAGCCGGCTGCCCGAACTCCAGGTGCGGCCGCCGTCGAAGGAACGGTCGAGCCACACTTCGTCGCCGGGGCTGCCGTTGTCGAGCGACGCCCAGCCCATCGCGTCCGTGTCGTCGAAGTGCAGGGTGATGGCGCGGGAGAAGAGGGTGGTGGACACCGGGGTGCGGTCCTGCGGCGCGAGGGCGGGGTCGCGGGTGTCGCAGTACTTGTTGCAGACGGACGCGGCGGCCGACGCGGTGCCGGCCGGCGCCACAGCGGCCGGGGTGACGGGACCGGGTCCGGCTTCGGCGGCGGGTGCGGGGAGTGCCAGCGCGGCGGAGAGTGCCAGGAGAACGGGAACGGTTCTGCGCAGACCGTGGGACAACGTTGTCTTCATGGTCGACCTCTGTTCGGGAGAGGGTCGGTGGGGGACCGGAGGCGGCGTGGCGGTGGGGGCGTGGTGGTGGGGGCCGGAGGGGATCGGCGGGAGACCGGAGGAGCACGGTGGGAGACCGGAGAGGCGCGGTGGGGACTGAGAGCGCTCCCGGAAGTTAGTCGCGTGACGCGTTCGCGTCAATGAAGGTGCGGGGGTTGGGTGTACCACTTCCGGGCTCGCTCGGCGCGGTTCCGGCATGGCGTCGGCCCGCCCGCACGGTGCGGCGCGGTGGCGGCACGGTGTGGGCCGCGTCGGCCGCGCGTGCCGAAGTGGCCGAATCCCTTCCCGCGCGCGGGGCCTGTCGCTGCGATCGGCACGGAGATCGGGAAGGATGCTGAGCGTGCGACCGGCCGCCGCACCCGCGACCCGTGAGCGGCCGGCACACCTCGCGACCGGTCCGTGGCCGGCGCGGCCCCCGACCCGTACGCATTGGAGCGCCCCCATGATTTCTCCGGGACCCGACGGCCTCGTCGTCAGCCAGGCCACGCTCGACGAGTGGAAGGTGGTCGGCGGCTGGGCGGCGGACGAGGGCTGGAATCCCGGGGTCTCCGACGCCGCGAGCTTCTTCGCCCAGGACCCCGGGGGCTTCTTCCTCGGACGCGTCGACGGGGAGCCGGTCTCGGCCATCTCGGTGGTCAACTACGGCGCCGACTACGCGTTCCTCGGCTTCTACCTCGTACGCCCGGATGTGCGCGGGAGGGGCTACGGCCTCGCCACCTGGGAGACGGCCCTCGCCCACGCGGGTGACCGGACCGTCGGCCTCGACGGGGTCGTCGCCCAGCAGGGCAACTACCGCAAGTCGGGCTTCGAACCGGCCTACCGGACCGTCCGGTTCACCGGCGTGGCACCGGTGGGGGAGGAGCCGTCGGGAGTGCGGGCGGCCGAGCGGGCGGATCGCGCGGCGATCACGGCGTACGACAGCGCCTGCTGCCCCGCCGACCGGCCGGCGTTCCTGGAGTCGTGGCTGACCGCGCCGGGGCACCGCACCTTCGTCCGGCACGCCGATGACGGGCACTTGAGCGGGTACGCCGTGCTCCGACCGGCGCGTGACTCCCTGCGGATCGGTCCCCTGTTCGCCGACACCGCCGACGACGCCCGCGCCCTGTTCTCCGCGCTGGCCGTCGACGCGGGCGGGAAGGCGGTCGCCGTCGACGTGCCCGAGACGAACGCGGCGGCCCTCGCCCTCGTCGAGAAGCTCGGCCTGACGCCCTCCTTCGAGACCGCCCGCATGTACACCGGGCCGGTCAGGACGTTCGCGGGGGCGCGGGTCCACGGGGTCACCACGCTCGAACTCGGATAGCTCGGCTGCTCCGGGTGGTTCGGCCGGCGGTCTCGGCGGCCGGACCCCGTCAGCCGGCGGCCAGCTCCCGGGCGCGCCGAGCCGCCTCGCGCACCGAAGCGCGGTGCACGGGTCCGTGCCCGGGCAGCAGCACATCGGCGGCGAGGGCCTCGATGCGTTCGAGCGAGGCGAGCGCCCCGGCGCGCTCGGTGTCGAACATCTCGGGCAGCAGCTGCGGACCCTGTATCCGTGAGGTGGGATGGCCGCTCACCAGGGCGTCACCGGAGATCAGCACTCCGGCGTCCGGCAGGTGGTACACGCAGTGGCCCGGCGTGTGGCCGGGCGTGTGCACCGGGACCGGACGGCCGGGCAGGTCGAGCGGGCCCTCGTGCGGGAAGGCCTCGGGCTTCGTCATGGTCACGTCCGCCGTGCCGCCGGACCGGATGGCGTGCACCGCCCAGGGCAGCACCCCGGGGCGCCACGCCTGCCGCATGACCTGTCCGATGCTCACCTGGTGGAGGAACTCGCGGCGCGCGTGCGGAACTTCGGCCGTGTGCAACTGGACCGGGGTCCCGTAGGTGCTGTTCAGGAACTCGGCGGAGCCGAGGTGGTCGCTGTGCGCGTGGGTGATGAGCACGGCGGTCACGGCCTCGGGCGCGTGGCCGAGGGTCTTCAGTGACGCCAGGAGTTCCGCGCGGTCACCGGGATACCCGGTGTCGATGAGGGTGACGGAGTCGCCCTCGGACAGCACCACCCAGTTCGTGTTGCTGCCGTGCACCAGATGAACTCCGGCGGCTGCCTCGACGATCGCTTCCTCGCGCATGACCATCCTGACGTTGGATATCTGCTGGTGCCCAAGGGCCCTGACAGGGCGAAAGGTATCGCGAGCGTGTGCCCGGCGGCGTAAGGCCGCCGCTCCTGGCCCTGTTCGTCCTCCCCGCCCCGTTCGTCCGCTTCGGCGCCGTCGGTGCCGGACACCGGCACGGTTGCTCCAGTGACGGGGTGAACGGGCCGTGCGTTCGCCCCGGGCGTGCGCGCGGTCGGTGAAGGGCGGTCCGAAGGTGAACGGCCCTTTGTGGCAAGGGACTTGACGTGGCCCGGCCGAGGCGCTGCCATATGGCGAGCCGCGTTGACTTTTGTTCGACTCTGCGAACGAACCCCTCAAGGGAGAGCCGTATGTCCCCTCTTTCGAACATGCTGTGTCTGGTGCGCCTCCTCAGACGGGCGGGTGTCCAAGGTGCCGTCCTGCTCCTCGCCGTCGCCGCACTGACCGGACTCGGCCGCCCGGCCGCGCCGCTCCGGGCCGCACCGGCCGCGGTCGCCACCAGCCAGGCGCCGGTCACCCCGGCCCCGATGGGCTGGGCGTCCTGGAACAGCTTCGCCAGCGCCATCGACTACGCCACCATCAAGGCCCAGGCGGACGCCCTCGTCTCCTCCGGCATGGCCGCCGCCGGATACAAGTACGTCAACATCGACGAGGGCTGGTGGCAGGGCGCCCGCGACAGCAGCGGCAACATCAGTGTCGACACCGCCCAGTGGCCCGGCGGCATGAAGGCCATCGCCGACTACATCCACGGCAAGGGACTCAAGGCCGGTATCTACACCGACGCCGGGAAGAACGGCTGCGGCTACTACTACCCGACCCCCTCCACGACCCCGGCCACCCCCGGCACCGGTCTCGAGGGCCACAACCAGCAGGACCTCCAGACCTTCCAGAACTGGGGCTTCGACTTCGTCAAGGTCGACTGGTGCGGCGGGGACGCCGAGGGTCTCGACCAGGAGACGACGTACAAGGCGATCCGCGACGCGAACACCGCCGCCACCGCGGTCACCGGACACTCCCTCGTCCTGTCCCTGTGCGAATGGGGCACGGGCAACCCGTGGAACTGGGCCGCCGGCACCGGCGACATGTGGCGCACCAGCACCGACATCGTCTACTGGCCCGACAACCCCTCGATGACGAGCGTCCTCGCGAACTTCGACAAGTCGCTGCACCCCGCCGCCCAGCACACCGGCTTCTACAACGACCCCGACATGATGACGGTCGGCATGACGGGTCTGAGCGCCGCCCAGAACCGTACCCACATGGGCCTTTGGGCCATCTCCGGCGCACCGCTGCTCGCGGGCGACAATCTCGCCACGATGACCTCGTCGACCGCGTCGATCCTCACCAACTCCGAGGCCATCGCCGTCGACCAGGATCCGCGCGGACTCCAGGGCGTGAAGGTCGCCGAGGACACGACGGGCCTTCAGGTCTACAGCAAGGTCCTCGCCGGCACCGGCAAGCGCGCGGTCCTGCTGCTCAACCGCACGTCCGCCGCCGCCGACATCACCGCCCGCTGGGCCGACATGGGCCTGACCACGGCAGCCGCCTCGGTCCGCAATGTGTGGACGGCCACCAACGCCGGTTCCTACACGACGAGTTACACCACCAGCGTGCCCGCGGGCGAGGCCGTCCTGCTCACCGTCGGCGGCACCGAGGGCTCCGGGACGACCTACGAGGACACCACCTCGGCCACGACGCCGACCTTCACCGGCGTCGGCGCGGCCGCCGCCGGTACCGAGCTCGTCGACATCAGCTACGCCAACGGCGGTTCCACGGCCCGCAGGGCGACTCTCCAGGTCGACGGCCAGTACGCGCAGACCCTCGCCTTCCCGCCCACCGGGTCGTCGACCACGTACCGCACCGTGTCCGTCCTCGCCGCACTGGCCAAGGGCTCCAATACCCTGACCTTCGCGGCCTCGGGCACCGCGCCCGACGTGGACGCCGTCACCCTCCGCACCCTCCCCGGGACCAACGGCACCGCGATCGTCGGCACCGGCTCCGGGCGCTGCCTCGACTTCTTCAGGAGCGCCATCGCCAACAACACCCAGGCCGAACTGTGGGACTGCGGCGGAGGCCAGAACCAGACGTTCACCGCCACCTCGCGCGGCGAACTCGTCGTCTACGGCAACAAGTGCCTGGACGCCTACAACAGCGGCACCGCGAACGGCACTCGGGTCGTCCTGTGGGACTGCAACGGCGGCACCAACCAGAAGTGGACCGTCAACTCCAGCGGCACCATCACCAACAGGGTCTCCGGGCTGTGCCTCGACGCGTCGGGCAACGGCACGGCGAACGGGACCGCGATCGTCCTGTGGTCGTGCAACGGGGGAACCAACCAGCAGTGGAGCCGCAACTGAGTGAACCGGGCCTCGACGGCGCCCTGTCGACGCCGATGGACCAGTGAGCGGGCCGGGGAAAAACCCGGTGCGCGTCCCGCGCCCGGTTCCCTACACTCGCCACGGAATCACACACCACCCCTTCCGGTGCCGTGTGTGTCGTGACGAACGAGGGGAGCCGGGCCGTGCGTTACCGCACCGCTGTCGTCGTTCCCCGGTCACAGTACGAGGTGATCCTCGTGTCTCCGTGGGCCCGGTACCGGCTGCGCGGCCGGAACCGGAAGCCCGCGACGACCCTCTGACCTCCGCCCGCACGGTGGGCGACCGTATGTCCGGTCGCCGTGCACCCTGCCCGCCGGAGGTCCGTCACCGCCTGAACTCAGGTGTGTCGTCCGGGAATCGCGCCGACCCGTCTCCGGATCGTCCGAAAGGCCCTGGGCCGTGCGTACCGACCTGCACCGTCACCTCACCGACCCCGACCCCCTCGCCGCCGTCCGCAACCTGGGCATCCTCGCCCATGTCGACGCGGGCAAGACCACCGTCACCGAACGGATCCTCTATCTCACCGGGACCACCCACAAACGGGGCGAGGTCCACGACGGCACCACCGTCACCGACTTCGACTCCCAGGAGCGCGACCGCGGCATCACCATCTTCGCCGCGGCCGTGAGCTGCGCCTGGGACGGCCACCGGATCAACCTGATCGACACACCGGGCCACGTCGACTTCTCCGACGAGGTGGAGCGCTCGCTCCGCGTCCTCGACGGCGCCGTCGCCGTGTTCGACGCCGTGGCGGGCGTCGAACCGCAGAGCGAGTCGGTGTGGCGACGGGCCGACCGGCACGGCGTCCCGCGGATCGCCTTCGTGAACAAGCTGGACCGGGCCGGCGCCGACCTCGACACCGCGGTCGCGTCGATCCGGGAACGGCTGCATCCGGCGCCGCTGGTCGTCCAGTTGCCGATCGGAACGGAGGACGCCTTCACGGGCGTGGTCGATCTGCTCCGGATGCGCGCGCTCGTGTGGGCCGACGGCGGCGAGTCGGCCGAGGAGATCCCGGTGCCGCTCGACCTGCTGGAGGAGGCCCGACGACGACGCCGGCTGCTGGAGGAGGCGGTGGCGGAACTCCACCCGGTCGCCCTGGAGGAGTTCTGCGCCCGCTCCACCCTCTCGGCGAGGACCCTTGCGACGGCGCTCCGCGACCTGACCCGTACCGGCGAGGGCGTGGTGGTGCTGTGCGGCTCGGCCTACCGCAACCGCGGTATCGAACCGCTGCTGGAGGCCGTGGTGGCCTACCTGCCCTCGCCGCTCGACGTGCCCGCGGTCCGCGGCACGCACGCAGGCACGGAACAGGAACGCGCGGCGGACCCCCAAGCACCGTTCGCGGGGCTGGTGTTCAAGGTGAACGCCACCGCGACCGGACGGATGACGTATCTGCGTGTCTACGCGGGCACGGTGGAGAAGGGACAGGCGGTGATGGACGCGGGCACGGGACGCACCGAGCGGATCGGACGGATCCTCCGCGTCCGGGCCGACCGCCACGCGGAGCTGGAACGCGCGGTGGCCGGTGACATCGTCGCCGTGATCGGGCCGAAGTCCGCCCGGGCCGGGGCGACCCTGTGCGCCCCCGCGGCGCCGTTGCTCCTCGAACCGCCGGTCGTCGCCGATCCGGTGGTGTCCGTGGCGGTCGAGGCGCGCAGGAGCACCGAGACCGACCGTCTGGTGACGGCGCTGGCGCGGCTGGTCGAGGAGGATCCCTCGCTGGTCGTCCGCACGGACCCCGAGACCGGGCAGACGGTGCTCTCGGGCATGGGAGAACTGCATCTGGAGGTGGCGGTGGAGAAGATCCGGCGTTCCCACGGGCTCGACGTCGCCGTCGGACGGCCGAGGGTGTCCTACCGCGAGACGGTCGCCCGCGGGGTGTCGGGTCTGGTCTACCGGCACGTCAAACAGGACGGCGGCGCGGGCCAGTTCGCCCATGTCGTCCTCGACGTGGAACCGCTGGGGACCGACTCCGGCGGAGTGGAGGGGAGCCCGGCGGGCTTCGTGTTCACTTCGACGGTCGTCGGTGGCCGGGTGCCGCAGGAGTACGTCCGTGCCGTGGAGGCCGGCTGCCGGGACGCGCTCGCCGAGGGTCCCCTCGGCGGACACCCGGTGACGGGGCTGCGCGTCACCCTCACGGACGGGGCGACCCACTCGAAGGACTCTTCGGAAATGGCGTTCCGCACGGCCGGCCGGTTCGGGCTGCGTGAGGCACTGCGCGCCAGTGCCATGGTCCTGCTGGAACCGGTGGCCGAGGTCACCGTCACCGTGCCCGAGGACGCGGTCGGCGGGGTGCTCGGCGACCTCGCGGCCCGGCGCGGCCGGGTCTCCGGCTCGCTCACCCGCTCGGGTGCGTCGGTGATCACCGCCACCGTGCCGCTGGCCGAACTCTTCGGCTACGCGACCCGGTTGCGCAGCCGGACCCAGGGCCGGGGTGTCTTCACGACCCGTCCCACCGGCCTGGCCCCGGCACCCTCGCAGGGGGCACCGGCCCGGTAACCGCGCGGTCCCGCGCCTGACGACGGCCCCGCCCCGACCACTAGAACTCAAGGACAAGGGCGGGGCCGTCCTCACGTCGGGCGGGCGTGAGGTCGCCTTTCCCCGCGAACGGGTGGGGCCGCCTTTCGCCGCGGGAGGGGTGGAAGGCGGCCGTCCGTGTCCTCAACGGCTCTTGCGGGCCCGGGCCTCGCGGGGCGGGCGGACGAACTGGAGCTCCAGCGTTTCCGGTGGCGCGGCGACGCCCGGCCCGCCGGCCTCGGCCCAGGCCAGGAGTTCGTCGGTGCAGTCGTCGTCCATGGCGAAACCGATCCAGGTCGGCCGGCCGCCCGCGCGCCGCCCGTCGCCCGACGGCTGCACCACGATCACGTTCGCCTGGTCGCAGGGCCCGAGGCAATCCGTGGTCCGGACGGCGAACCGTCCCCCGGACGCCTCGGCACCGGCCCGCAACCGCTCCAACTGCCAGACGTGATCGGTGTCCGGGAACTTGCGCGGGTCGCCGCAGCAGCAGCCCCGGCAGACGACGAGGGTGCACGGCCGTGAACGGGCGGCACCGATCGCCGCCGTGCGGACACGTTCGCGCGGGGCTTCGACGGGCACGGGGTGGGGCCTTTCCTCCGGGGATCGGGCGACCCCACGGGCGATCCCTCACGAGCGGGGTGTCCGGCGCGCGGACGCGATGTCCCGGACGCCGATGATCACCGTACGAGACGCGCCCGACGCGCCGGAGGCCGCCCCGTGCGCCGGACACTCCCCGTTCCACGTTGCCCTCCGGACCGACCGAGCCCCCTTGCCCGCTTCTCCGCACCCGGGAGCGGCTCAGGGCGCTGAACCGGCCCCGCTCGCCCCGGTCCCGACGGCTCGCCGTACATGCCCTGCGATGAGGGCGTAGATCTCCCGTGCCAGGGTGTCGTCCGTGCCGTCGTAGCCGTGATCCGCCTTCGGTACGTCGATGTGGCCGGCCAGCGCGCCCGCCGTCCGCAGCCGTTCCGCGTAGCGTTCGCCCTCCGGTCTGAGGAGGTCGAACTCCGCGGTGACGAGGAGGGCGGGCGCGATGCCTTTCAGGTCACCGGTGTCCGAAGCGTGGGCGGGTGACACCAGCCGGTCGGAGCGCTCGCGCGGGTTCGGCACGTACGAGGAGTCGAAGACCTCGCCCATCCAGGGACGCAGCACCGGCCGGGGGATGGGCGCAGGTTTGTCCTTGACGCTCGTCACCAGATCGAGCGGCGGGTAGTGCAGGACCTGCAGGGCGATCGTGGGTCCGCCCTCCTCCAGGGCCTGGCGGGCCACGGCCGCGGCGAGCCCGCCGCCCGCGCTCTGCCCGCCGATCGTGAGGCGGTTGCCGTCCCAGCCCTGCTCGCCGCCGTGCTGGGCGATCCACCGCACGGCCTCGAAGGCCTGCCGGGGCGGCGCGGGGAACGGGTGCTGCGGTGCGACCACGTAGTCCACGTTGACCACGACGACACCTGCCGTGGCGGCGAGGCAGCGGCACAGGGGGTCGTCCAGCTCCGTCAGCGGCATCACATAGCCACCCCCGTGGAAGTTGACGTGCACCGGCGGTGGCGGCCCCTCGGACGTCGGCAGATACACCGTGGCGCGGGCCGGGGCGACCGAGGTGGGGATCGTCAACTCTCTTGTGCGGCGCGGGAATTCCGGCAGGCGGGCGTGCGAGGCGGCGGCGGAGCCGCGTCCGGCCGGCCGCCGGTCGGCGAGGACCGCGAGACGTTGCAGGGACCTGGCGGCGAGCGAGGCCACCGCCGGACGGGCGAGGAGTGACATACGGGTCCGTTCGTCGGGCGCCCTCGGGCGCTATGCGAAGTCGCAGCCGGGGTTGGGGGCGTCCTCGGAGAAGGGCGCGCCGTGCGGCAGTACATAGAGCACGTCCAGGACCAGTGGCTTCCTGCCGAGGTTGCGTCCGATGTGGACGTTCGTGGGGCCGGGCGGCTCGGTGAGGGAGTCGCCCGCCCGGTAGAGGCCGTCCTTCGCGCACGTCGAGTCGAAGTGGCTGAGGGTGCCCTGCTCGACGTATCCGTACAGCGGGCCGTCGTGGTAGTGCCAGCCGGTCGCCTGGCCGGGCGGGATGGTGATCTCCCGGAGGATGTAGTCCGTGCCGCCCACGGTGGTCTGCGCGATGACCTTGCCGCTGACCCCGGGGCCGGGAGGAGTCGCGTGAGCGGGGGTGGCGACGAGAGCCAGGCACAGGGCGGCGATTGCTGCCGACCCGGTGCGGAGCGAGACGCGCATTCGGGAAGTCCCTTCGGCTGAGGGTGAGTTGGCGTTCGCGCTGTGGTGCGTGCGGCATCCGGGCCCGGGATCCCGGAGTCCGGGTCCTCGGCACACGTGGAGGGGGCGGACCGCCGTCGGCCCCGCGGACCGCGGCGGTCGAGGTTCATGGTGAGGCTGTCCCTCACGCACCACAAGCGGTAGCGGCGGACGACCGGAACGCCTGCCCGGCCGACATCGGCCCCGCGACAGGCGTCAGGGCATGTCGGCAACATACCGAACAAAATTGTTGACAATCTTGTTGGTCTAGATTTACGTTCGACAGGCACTCACTCAGGGAGGGCAGCAATGCAGAAGGAAGCCCGTCCAGGCACCGGCGAGCAGGCCAAGCAGCACGCGTTGGTGCAGCTGCGGCAGGCGATTCTGCGCGGAGAGATGGCACCGGCCCAGCGGCTGGTGGAGAACGAGCTCGCCGAGCAGTTCGGTGTCACCCGGGCCAGCGCGCGGGCGGCACTCATCGAGCTGGAATCGGAGGGACTGGTCGAGCGGATCCGTAACCGCGGATCACGCGTCCGGGTGGTGACGGTGGACGAAGCGGTCGCCATCACCGAGTGCCGCATGGCGCTCGAAGGGCTCTGCGCGGCCAAGGCGGCCGCGCTGGCCACCGACGACCAGCTCGCGGAACTGGCGGACCTGGGCGCCGCCATGGTCAAGGCGGTCGCCGACGGCGAACCGGTCACCTACTCCGAGCTCAACCACGAAGTACACGCCCGGATCAGGGAGTTCTCCGGCCAGCAGACGGCCGTCGGACTCCTGGAACGGCTCAACGCCCAACTGGTGCGCCACCGGTTCCAGTTGGCGCTGCGCCCCGGTCGTGCGCAGCAGTCCCTGAGTGAACACCTGGCCATGATCGAGGCGATCGGGGCCAGGGACCCGCAGGCGGCCGAAGCGGCCGTCCGCGCTCACCTCGGCAGTGTGATCGAAGCGCTGCGCGACTGACGTGCCGCGCGGCGACGCGCGGCACGACGGACAGCCGAGGCGGGCGCTCACCTGTCCACCAAGGAGATTGCTGCAATGACGCACGGCAACGCGCCCGCCGCCCCCGAGCCCTCGGCCCCGCCCGAGCAGGGGGGACGCCCATCACGATCGACCCTGGTGGTCACCGCGCACGCCGGAGACTTCGTGTGGCGGGCCGGGGGAGCCATCGCCCTGGCCGCCTCCCGAGGGGAGAAGGTCACCATCGCGTGCCTGACGTTCGGCGAGCGCGGTGAGTCCGCCAAGGCCTGGCGTGAGGGCAGGAAGCTCGACGAGATCAAGGCGATACGCCGTGAGGAGGCCGAGAAGGCGGCCGCCGCACTCGGCGCCGCGGTCCGCTTCTTCGACGCCGGCGACTACCCGCTGACCCCCACCGCCGAACTCACCGACAAACTGGTGGCCCTCTACCGCGAGACCCAGCCGGACGTCGTCCTCACCCACCCGGCCGAGGACCCGTACAACGGCGACCACCCGGCCGCCCACCGCATGGCGCTGGAGGCCCGGATCCTCGCCCAGGCCATCGGCTACCCCGGTGAGGGCGAGATCATCGGCGCCCCGCCCGTCTTCTTCTTCGAGCCCCACCAGCCCGAGATGAGCGGCTTCCGGCCCGAAGTGCTCCTCGACATCACCGAGGTGTGGGAGACCAAGCGCAAGGCGATGGAATGCCTCGGCGCCCAGCAGCACCTGTGGGACTACTACACCGACCTCGCCGTACGCCGCGGGGTCCAGCTCAAGCGCAACGCGGGCCCCAACCTGGGCCTGGCGCACAAGACCCGGGCCGAGGCGTTCATGCGCCCCTTCCCGCAGATCGCCAAGGAGCTGGCATGAGCGGCGTGATCGTCACCGGCCCGCCGAAGGCGGACGCGAAGGACGTCGAGGCGATCGCCGGGTACGGCACCGCGACCGTGCACGAGGCCATGGGCCGGACCGGCCTGCTCGGCACCCGTCTGCGCCCCATCCAGCAGGGCGTGCGTGTCGCGGGGACCGCGGTCACCGTGCTGTCCTGGCCCGGGGACAACCTCATGATCCACGCCGCCGTCGAGCAGTGCGGCGACGGCGACATCCTGGTCGTCACCACCACCTCGCCCTCCACCGACGGCATGTTCGGCGAACTGTTCGCCACCGCGCTGAAGCGGCGCGGCGTGCGCGGCCTGGTCATCAACGCGGGCATCCGGGACACCGCCGAACTGCGCGACATGGGATTCCCCGCCTGGTCCGCCGCGGTCAGCCCGCAGGGCACCGTGAAGGCGACCGGCGGTTCCGTCAACGTTCCGGTGGCTCTCGGTGGCCAGATCGTCCGGCCCGGCGACGTGATCCTCGCCGACGACGACGGCGTGGTGTGCGTGCCCCGCGAGGACTCCCGCCGCGTCGCCGAGGCCTCCGAGGCCCGTGAACGCAAGGAAGCCCTGGCCCGCGCCGCCTTTCTCGACGGCGAACTCGGCCTGGACCGCTACGGGTTGCGCGAGACCCTCGTACGCCTGGGGGTGACCTACACGTCGTACGACGCGTACGTCCGGGACGGAGCCGCGCCGTGAGCGGGCCCGAAGGGGTGCGCTGCATGCTGCTGCGCGGCGGCACCTCCAAGGGCGCCTACTTCCTGGCCGGGGACCTGCCCGCCGACCCCGCCGAACGCGACGACCTGCTGCTGCGCGTGATGGGCAGCCCCGACCCGCGTCAGATCGACGGCCTGGGCGGCGCGCACCCGCTGACCAGCAAGGTGGCCGTGGTCTCGGTCTCCGCCGATCCGGCCGCCGACGTCGACTACCTGTTCCTCCAAGTCGCTGTCGAGAGGGCCGAGGTGTCGGACCGTCAGAACTGCGGCAACCTGCTCGCCGGTGTCGGCCCGTTCGCCGTCGAACGCGGACTCGTCGAGCCGGGGGAGGGCCGTACGTCGGTACGCGTCCGTATGGTCAACTCGGGTGACCTGGCGGTCGCGAGCTTCCCCACCGAGGGCGGGCGGGTGGTCTACGAGGGCTCCGCCGAGATCTCCGGGGTACCGGGGACCGCGGCGCCCGTGGTGATCGAATTCCCGCGGGGGAGGGCCCCGTTGCTGCCGACCGGCCATGCCCGGGACCTCGTCGCCGGCACCCCGGTGACCTGCGTGGACAACGGCATGCCGACCGTGCTGATCGTCGCGTCCTCGCTGGGCGTCACCGGCTACGAGAGTCCGAAGGACCTGGAGGAGGATCGGGCCCTGGCCGGCCGGCTCCGTGAAATCCGCCTGGAGGCGGGCAAGTCGATGGGCCTCGGGGATGTCGGGAACGCCACCGTGCCCAAGCTGACCCTGCTCGCTCCACCCCGCTCCGGCGGAGCCGTGATGACCCGCACCTTCATCCCGGTGCGCTGCCACACCTCCATCGGCGTCCTCGGCGCCGCGAGCGTCGCCGCAGGGCTGCGCGTCGAGGGCGGTGTCGGACACGCCGTGGCCCGCCCGCCCGAACGGGGCGACCGGCTGCGTATCGAACACCCCACCGGATTCCTCGACATCGAAGCCGGTGTCGACCACGGCCCCGGGGGCGCCGCCCCCGTGGCCCGGCGCACCGCCGTCGTCCGCACCGCACGC
Source organism: Streptomyces sp. NPDC091209 (assembly GCF_044757755.1). Taxonomy (NCBI): domain Bacteria; kingdom Bacillati; phylum Actinomycetota; class Actinomycetes; order Kitasatosporales; family Streptomycetaceae; genus Streptomyces; species Streptomyces sp. NPDC091209. Next base: position 68,866 of record NZ_JBIVVR010000022.1, read on the forward strand.
AAGATCTTCGACGGCACGGTCTTCCCCCGGCCGGCCGGAGCCGCACACCACTGAGGAGGCCCCATGGCCCCGCCGCTCGGCGACATCGCCCACCTCGGGCACGTCGAACTGCTCACCCCCGACCTGGACGCCAGCGTCCGGTTCTTCACGGACTACCTCGGCCTGACCGAGAACGGCCGCTCCGGAGACTCCGTCCATCTGCGGACCTGGGACGACTACGAGCACCACAGCCTGACCCTCACCGCCCACACGACCTCGGGCCTGCGCCGCACCGCCCTGCGCGCCTCCAGCGAGGAGGCCCTCCAGCGCAGGGTCAAGGAGATCGAGAGCGCCGGCCGCGAGGGCCGCTGGGTGAACGACGAGCCCGGCCTCGGCCCGCTCTACGTCACCACCGACCCCGACGGCCACGAACTCGCCCTGTACTGGGAGAGCGAGTGGTACCAGGCGCCCGACCATCTCAAGCCCGGTCTCAAGAACCAGCCGCAGGCCAAACCCGGCCACGGGGTCGGCGTACGGCGCCTGGACCACGTGAACTACCTGGCCTCCGACGTCGCCGCCAACGGGGACTTCGTCCGCGACGCGCTCGGGGCCCGCCCGACCGAGCAGATCCAGCTCGACAGCGGCCGGATCGCCGCCCAGTGGCTGACCTTCAGCAACAAGTCGTACGACGTCGTCTACACGGAGGACTGGACGGGTTCGAGCGGACGCCTGCACCACATCGCGTTCGCCACGGACACCCGCGAGGACATCCTGCGCGCCGCCGATCTCGCCATCGACACCGGTGTGTTCATCGAGACGGGCCCGCACAAGCACGCCATCCAGCAGACGTTCTTCCTGTACGTCTACGAACCCGGCGGCAACCGCGTCGAGTTGTGCAACCCGCTCACCCGTCTCGTCCTGGCCCCCGACTGGCCGCTCATCACGTGGACCGAGGACGAGCGGAAGAAGGGCCAGGCCTGGGGCCTGAAGACCATCGAGTCCTTCCACACCCACGGCACACCGCCCATCGGCTGACCGGCCTCGGGCGGCTTCCTGTCGGGCGGACAACCGAGCGACCGGATCCAGCCGGTACATACGCGCGGGTGGCATCGAAGGTGTGCCGCCCGCGCGCGTCTTCACCTGCTTCTCAGCCGTCCGCGCGACGGTCGCGGAGGGTGGCCTGATTGTTTCCTCGATTGTTGACAAAAACGTTGACACTCCGGGAGTCCACTCCTTAGCGTCTGTCGCACACTCGGGTCAGCCGCACGAGCCGCGTCGACCCGCACCCCCGATCCCCTTCCAGGGCCCACGCCTCCTGGACGAGAGGAAACAACGATGTCCTCCTCCCTCGCCCTGCCCGCTCGCGGCGGCAGCAGACTGGCCGCACTGGTCGTCGGCCTCTGCTGGCTGGTCGTCCTCTTCGACGGCCTCGACATGTTCATCTACGGCTCCGTGCTGCCGCACATGCTGGAGACGAAGGCGCTCGGCATCGACCCCGGCAAGGCCGGCGACGTCGGCTCGTACGCCACCTTCGGCATGCTGATCGGCGCCCTGTGCTCGGGCACCGTCAGTGACTGGGTCGGCCGCAAGAAGACGATCATCGCCTCGACCGCCGTGTTCTCCCTGGCCTCCGCGGTCTGCGCCTCCGCCGGGAGCCTGGGCGTCTTCAGCCTCGGCCGCTTCCTGGCCGGCCTCGGCCTCGGCGGCCTGCTGCCGAGCGCGATCACCATGGTCACCGAGTACGCCCCGAAGGGCCGCCGCGCCCTGATCGTGGGCTCCCTGATGACCGCGCACCAGGCCGGCGGCATCGTCGCCGGATTCGTGGCGCTGGGGACGGGCGACTGGCGTGTCTCCTTCTGGATCTGCGTGATACCGCTGTTCATCGGGGTGCCGCTGGCGGCCGTGTACCTGCCCGAGTCGATGGCCTTCCTCCAGGCCAAGGGCCGTACCGACGAGGCCCGCGCGCTCGCCGACCGCCACGGCGTCGACCTGGCCGCCCGCGCCGCGGAGCGCCAGGCGGCGGCCGACCGCTTCAGCGCCGTCACCGCCCTGTTCCGCGGCGGCCGCTGGGTCCAGACCCTGCTGTTCTGGATCGCGTCCTTCGGCGGTCTCCTCCTCGTCTACGGCGTCTCGCAGTGGCTGCCCTCGCTGATGAAGGCCAACGGCTACGACCTCGGCTCCTCGATCGGCTTCGTGATCGTCATCAACCTCGGCGGCATCGTCGGCATGCTGATCGGCGGCCGCCTCACCGACCGGTTCGGCGGCTCGCGCATCTCCGCCATCTGGTTCGGCGCCACCGCCGTCGGGATCTACTCCCTCAGCTTCAGGATGGCGCTGCCCCTCACCTACACCGTCGTCTTCCTGACGGGCCTGTTCCTCTTCTCGGCGCAGGCCATGATCTACGCGACCGTGGCCCACCGCTCCGGGGACGACAACCGCGCCACCGCCGTCGGCTGGACCTCCGGCATGGGACGCTTCGGCGCCGTCTTCGGCCCCTGGCTCGGCGGTCAGCTCCTCGCCACCGGATCGACCACCGCCGGCTTCACCGCCTTCGCCCTCGCGGGTGTCTTCTCCCTGGTGTTCGTCAGCCTGACCGGCCTGCGCCGTGTCCAGGTGACGCCCCCGAGCTCCGTGCGGCAGCAGGAACTGGCCGTCAGCGGCTGACCGGAGCGGCGTGGAAACCGCGTCCGGGCGGGGCCTGACCAAGGGTCCGCCCGGACGCCCTCGTGTCCGGGACCGGGCCACCGTGTCCTTCCGGAGAACCCATGGCCCCCTAATTCCCGTTGCCCCAGTCGTCCCGGGGTGCTGGAGTGACCCCATGGATCACGTTGCGGTACTCGCCCTGTTCGACCGGGACATGCGGGAAGGCGCGCGGCCCGACGCGCCGGGCGCCCGGGTCGAGCGCGTCGGTGAGGTGGTGCGCCATGTCGGCGCCGACACGGGCTGGAACGGGGTGATCTGGTCCGACCTGGACGAGACGAGCGCCGACGCGGCCATCGCCGCGCAGGTGCGGTTCTTCTCCGGGCTCGGGGGCGGCTTCGAGTGGAAGCTGTACGGGCACGACCGGCCGGAGGACCTGGGGCAGCGGCTGCGGGCCGCGGGCTTCGTCGCCGAACCCGAGGAGACGCTGATGATCGCCGAGCTGGGCGATCTGGCCCTCGACGCGGAACCGCCCGAGGGCGTACGGCTGCTGCCGGTCACCGACCGCGCGGGCGTCGCCCTCGTGGCCGACGTCCATGAGCAGGCGTTCGGCGGCGACAGCACGCTGCTGCGCCACCAACTGCTCGCCCAGCTCACCGGCGACGCGGACACGGTCGTCGCGGTCGTGGCCCTCGTCGGCGACGTGCCCGTGAGCGCGGCCCGCATGGAGCTTCCGCCAGGGGCCCGGTTCGCCGGGCTGTGGGGCGGCGGCACCGTCGAGGCCTGGCGGGGCCGCGGCATCTACCGCGCCCTCGTCGCCCACCGCGCCCGGGTGGCGGCGGCGCGCGGCTACCGCTACGTCCAGGTCGACGCCTCCAGCCAGAGCCGTCCCATCCTCGCCCGGCTGGGCTTCCAGCCGCTCACCACGACCACCCCGTACGTCTACGAGGGGTGAGGTAGCCTCCGCGGTTCGCCGGCGCGGCCGGGGCCGATGTCACATCCCCGCGTCCGTGATCCGTCGCATCGGTATGACGACGAACCAGAGCGTTCTCCTGGCCGGCGCGAGCGGTGTCCTCGGCCGGCACATCACCCGGGCCCTGACCGAAGCGGGCCACAAGGTCACCGGCCTCGGCCGCGGCCCCGCCAACGACGTCCGGGCCGATCTGATGGACCGCGACGCCGTGCTGCGAGCCGTCGACGGACAGCACTACGACACGGTCGTGCTGGCCGCGACCGCCCTGCGCAAGGCACCCCTGCGCCATCACGACATGTACGCGACCGACGCCCTGCGCGTCGACGGCACCGCCCATCTGATCGAGGCGGCGCGGGCCACCGGCGCACGCCGGCTCGTCGCCGAGTCGATGGTCTTCGGGTACGGATTCGGCGACCACGGGGACCAGGTCGTCACCGAGTCCGACACGTTCGGCCCGCAGGGGACCACGCTCCAACTGGAACGGCACATCGCGGCCATGCGCATCAAGGAGCGACTGGTCCTCGGGGCCGCAGGTCTGGACGGGATCGCGCTGCGCTTCGGGCTCTTCTACGGAGAGGGCGGCACCGACGCCCTGCTGCCCATGCTGCGCGGGAGGCGGCTCCCCGTGGCCGACGACCACGGCCGGGTCCTGCCATGGGTCGACCTCGCGGACGCCGCGCGGGCGGTGGCCGCCGCCGTGGAACACGGCCGCCCGGGTCAGGCGTACAACGTCGCCGACCGTACACCGCTGGGTTTCGCGGCCCATGTCCGCGCCGTGGCCGAGGAGTTCGACCTGCCGAAGCCGATGACCGTACCGCTGTGGATGATGAGGCCCATGGCGTACGCGCATGGCGTGATGCGTACGACGCTGCGGGTGTCGTCGGCGAAGGCGGAGCGGGAACTGGGCTGGACGCCCGCGCATCCGTCCGCCTACGACGGTCTCGCCGCGCTCAAGGCAGCCGCCCGCCCCTGAACACGGTCCCTCGTCGGCTCTCAGAGGTCCAGCCGGTACTCCAGTTCGCGATGGGTGGGCCGATAGCCGAGGGTGTCGTTGATGCCGATCATGGGTGCGTTGCTGTCGGCCGTGTCGGTCAGCAGACCGGCGAGTTCCGGGTACCGCAGACGGGTGCGGCGGATCGACTCCGCCTTCATCCACAGCCCGAGGCCGTGACCGCGGTGCTCGGGCAGGACGCCTGTTCCGTAGTGCTGGGCGTCGCCCCGGCCGTCGCCCGGGACGACGAGTTCCGAGAATCCGACGACGGAGCCGTCCGAGCGGTCCACCACGGCCACGGTGTGGAGCGCGTCGCCCCGTTCGAGGACGATCTCGGCCACCGCCACGACCCGCTCCACGTCCCAGACGTCGATACCGTGATCGCTGTCCTCCATCGGCATGTCGTCCATGGCCCGCCGGGAGTCCGCGTAGGTGTGCGCCAGCCCGGGCGGCACGACGCCGTCCCAGTGCGTCAACTCGTAGCCCGGGTGCGGGCTTTCGGCGATCCGGGTCACGGACGGGAGGTCCGCTTCCGGCAGCGGGAGGCGTGCGAACGTCAGGGCCAGCACCGGGTGGAAGCCGCGCGCCGCGAGAAACCCGTCGCCGGGGGAGCCGGCCGTGACCCGGGAGACCAGTGACCGCCGTCCATCGCTTCGCGCGGCGGACACGGCGGCGTCCAGAAGAGCGCCGCCGACTCCCTTACACCGTTCGGCGGGGTGCACGGCGATCTCCAGCTCGGCGCGATGCTCCTGGCCCTCCTCGGTGAACAGCCGGAGGAACGCCGAGCCCACCGGAGCCCCTTCGGCATCCGAGGCCAGCCAGGCCTGCCGGCGGCTCGACGCGGTGGTCTCGGGATCGGTCAGCGGCGTGATGCGTGGCGGCAAGATCTCTCCGTGGCGTCGGGCGTGCGAGTGCGAAGCCCGCAGACCGTAGCCGCACGCACCCGCGCCCCGCAACGGAATTCAGCGACGTCACGTTGCGGGTCTTCCGACACGTTGCGCCGGTGTCCCGGACCGGATCCGGGTGGCGTGAGGTCGTGGGTCTTCCGGCACTCCGCATCGGCGTCCCGCAACGGAATTCAGCGGCGTGACGTTGTGGGTCCTCCGGCACTCCTCATCGGCGTCCCGCACCGGAACTCGGCGGCGTGGCCTCGCAGGTCGACCAGTACTCCGTACCAGGGCCCCGGCCCCGTCCGCTGATCCCCGGCCGGTCAGCCCGCCGGTCGGCGCCGGCCGCGCGGCCCCCGCTGAACAGCGCAGGCCGCGCAGCCTCGCGCGATCAGCGACGGCCGATGACCCGGCCCATCAGTGCCGCCCCCTCGCCCGGTCCAGTGCCGCGACGCCCAGTGCGGCCAGGCCGATCTGGATGAGCCATTCGATCCAGTCGACGCCCTTGGTGTCGGCGACGCCGAACGCGGCGGCGACCCCCGACCCGATGAAGGCGGCCACGATGCCGACCGCGATCGTCCACAGGATGCCGATGCGCTGGCGTCCCGGCACGACGAGCCGGCCCAGTACACCGATGATGATGCCGATGAGGATGGCACTGATGATGCCCGAGATCTCCATCTCCGCCCCTCTTGGTCGGTCCCCGCAGCTTTGCCTTTGTATCTGCCCCCTACGGGCGGAGCCAGTCCGTTCCGGCGCCCGCACCCCGTGACGCACCCGTCCGGCCTCTGTGCAGCCGCCGTTTGGTCATGTACCGTTCAATAATCTGTTGAGCGGAGGACGGCCAACTTCCGTTCTACGCGCGCAGACTTAGCGCCCGCACCGCCTCTCCCCCACTCCTGACGGAGGTTCGCCGGATGCTCGGATTCAGGAAGTCCCGCCACAGACTCACCACGGCACTCGCCGTGTTCGGACTGCTCCTCACAGGGGCCGCCGTTCAGGCGGCCACCGCCGTCCCCGCCCACGCGGCCACCCCCCACCGCGTGTTGTTCGACAACGGCCACGCCGAGACCGCGGGCAACGCCGACTGGATCATCTCCACCAGCCAGCCCGACCCGCTCGGCCAGAACTCCAGCCCGACCTCGGAGACTTCCTGGACGGGCGCCCTGTCCTCCTGGGGCGTGGCTCTTCAGAAGACCGGCAACTACAGCCTGAAGACGCTGCCTTCGGGCTCCAGTCTCAGCTACGGCGGCAGCGCCGCGACCGACCTGTCGAACTTCGACGAGCTGGTCCTGCCCGAGCCCAACACGCTGTTCACCACCGCCGAGAAGACCGCCATCATGACGTTCGTCAAGAACGGCGGCGGCCTCTTCATGATCTCCGACCACACCGGCGCCGACCGCAACAGCGACGGCTACGACGCGGTCGAGATCTTCAACGACCTGATGACGAACAACAGCGTCGACAGCACCGACCCGTTCGGCTTCTCCATCGACACGCTGGACGTCAGCTCCGACTACCCGACCGCCATCAGTGACAGCACCAACGCGGTCCTGCACGGCTCGTTCGGCACCGTCACCAAGAGCCTGATCGCGGACGGGACCACGGCCACGCTCAAGCCGGCGGACAACTCGGCCGTCAAGGGCTTGGTCTACCGCACCGGTTACTCCGGGAACACCGGCGCGTTCTTCGCGACCAGCACCTTCGGCAGCGGCAAGGTCGCCTTCTGGGGCGACAGTTCACCGATCGACGACGGCACCGGCCAGTCGGGCAACACCCTGTACGACGGCTGGAACGACACCGGCGCCACCAACGCCGCGCTCGCCCTCAACGCCACCGACTGGCTCGCCGGCACGACCAGCAGTGGTGGCGGTGGCGGCGGAACCGGCACCTGCACGGCCGCGCAGCTGCTCGCCAACCCCGGCTTCGAGTCCGGCAGCACGTCCTGGACCGGCACCAGCGGTGTGATCACCAACAGCTCCAGCGAGGCGGCGCGCACCGGCTCGTACAAGGCGTGGCTCAACGGCTACGGGTCGGCCAACACCGACACGCTCTCCCAGGCCGTGACCATCCCCTCGGGCTGCTCGGCCACCCTGAGCTTCTATCTGCACGTGGACACGGCCGAGACGACCACGACCACGGCGTACGACACCCTCAAGGCGCAGGTCGTCAACAGCAGTGGCACCGTGCTGTCGACCCTGGCCACGTACTCCAACCTGAACGCCGCGTCCGGGTACACGCAGCGCTCGTTCAGCCTCGGCACCACCTACGCCGGGCAGACCGTCACGATCAAGTTCACCGGCGTCGAGGGCTCCACGCTCCAGACGTCGTTCGTCCTCGACGACACCGCGCTCAACGTCAGCTGAGCACTCGCCGGACGAGGGGCGGGCCCGAACCGGGTCCGCCCCTCGCGCAGTTCCACCGGTCCGACGGCTCTACCGGGCCCGGACCGTCCGCTCCGGCGTGTTCCACCCGGAGATCCGCACCGCCGGCCCGGCCCCGTGCAGATCGGCCGTCCGGCAGGTCGCCGTCAGTGTCACCGACTCACCCGGCCACAGGCTCACCTGGTTGTCGGACCACCGCACCGGAAGCACCGGCCTGCCCCTGCCGTCCACGAGATGCGCGTCGGTGAGGAGGGCGGGCGTCTTCCCGCTCCCGTCGTTGCGCAGGACGACCCTCGTCGTGGAGGTCCCGCCAGGACCGGAGGTGGTCGACACCGAGGCCGAAACCGGCACCCGCGCCATGGAGTTGAGCCCCTTGAGGTCCGCGTAGCTCGTCGTCGGCGTGTAGTACCAGTCGGTGTTCGCCCAGTCGATGGTGTCCGGCCGGGTCGACAGCCAGTAGACGTTGCGGCTGACCTCCCTGCCCCCGGCGTCGCGCAGGACCAGCCGCGCGAGATACGTCGTCGAGAGACCCCTCACCGAGGACGGCACCGTGAGCGCGGTGCCGCGCGCCCCGTCGCCGCGCACGGTGAGACCGGTCGCCGTCCTGTCGTACCTCTGCGTGCCGTCGGTGTCGAAGAGCGTGACGCGCGCCGTGAGGCCGGACACGGGCGCGTGCCGGTTGTTCACGACGACGACGGACCGGTCGTCGTACGAATACTGGATGTGCAGGGGCTCGTTGGCCTTCTTCGCCCCGAAGTAGGCCCCGCCCTGGTCCAGGTAACGGTCCATCAACTGCCAGTGCAGCGAGGTCCATCCACTGTTGAGCATCCAGTGGACGACCCCGGTCGAGGGCTTCGAGGCGTCGGTGGCATTGCGCCCGTACGCCTCGAACTGCGCCCGCACGTTCTCGTACTGGGCGAGCTGCGCCTTGCGTACGTAGTCGGTGAGGCCGGTCGGCGCGCCGTAGCGGCCGGCGAGGGCGGCGTCGTAGATCTTGAGGGTGCCGAAGACCGGTGACGGTGAGCGGTGGTACTGCTTGACGTCGGGGTTCTTCCAGAGGGTGTCCAGTTCGGCGGGCGACATCATGCGGCGCAGGGTGTCGAGGGTGGGGATGTCGGGGCCCGCCCCGGTCTCGGAGTTGAAGCCGGTGGCGCCGCCCTCGCGCTTGGCGTACCAGTAGCCCGGCGGGATCCAGTCGTATGGCCCGGTCATCTTCATGCCCGAACTGCCGGACACGGGGGAGGACTTGTCGGACGCGGCGGCGACCACGGGGGTCGGCCAGTCGGCTGCCTTCAGCGCGTCGAGGTAGGTCTTCTCGATCCTGGCGTCCGGCGCGAAGTCGCTGCCGATCAGGAAGGAGATGACGCTCGGGTGGTCGCGCAGCCGGGCGGCCTCGGCGGCCATCGACGCCTGGGCGACCGGGTAGTCGGCGGCGGTCCATTTGTCGCCGGTCTCCGTGCCGTTGACCTGTCCCTCCCACTTGTCGCAGCACTCCCAGCCGGGCAGGGTGAGAATGCCGTAGCGGTCGGCGAGGTCGAAGAACTCGTCCGGCTCGATGTGGCCTTCGAGGCGGATGGTGTTGAGGCCCAGGTCGAGCACGTACTTCAGCCGGTCCTCGACGTACCTCCGGTCCCAGCGCAGGAACTCGTCCGGGGACCAGCCGCCGCCCTTGATGAGCAGCCTGCGGCCGTTGACGCTGTACTGCCGGGCGCCGTCGGAGTCCAGGGGTGCCTTCACATCGCGGACGCCGAAGTCCTCGTGCGCGGTGTCGGAGACGGCACCGGCGACGGAGACTGTCAGATCGAGGCCGTACAGCGGCTGCCCGCCCATGCCCGCGGGCCACCACACCTTCGGTGAGGTCAGGTGCAGCCCGGGGACCTCTGACGGCGAGAAGGTGACCGCTCTCGTCTGGTGAGCAGCGAGCGGGACCGTCTTCGAGAACGACACCGGGCCGATGCGGCCGGACACCGTGGCGGTGACGGCCGAGCCGGTCTCGTTGCGCGCCCGCGCCTTGACCGTGAGATCCGCGGACCGGAGCGAGGGGACGTCGAGACGGGTCAGCACGTGCGCGTCGCGCAGCGCGACCGGGCCGCCGCGGCGGACGAGGACGTCACGGACGATGCCCATGTTCTGGTCGGGCGGCGGCTGGAGCCAGTCGATCCAGCCCATGGTCAGGTTCTTGTTCGGGTCGTTGGGCCGGATACGGAAGGCGACCGTGTTGGTGCCCGCGCGCACCAGCGAGGTGATGTCCAACTCGTGGTGCGTGTAGGCGCCGGCCACCTCGGCCGCGTCCGCGACCCGGCGGCCGTCGACGTAGACGTCCGCCGCGGAGATCACCCCGCTGAAGTCCAGATAGCTGCGCTCGGAGGTGTCGGTGACCGTGAAGTCCGAGCGGTACCACCAGGGCACGGTGAAGTCGGCCTTCGGGATCTTCCGCAGGTTCGTCGAGTAGAACGGATCCGCGTACGTCCCGTTCGCGAGCAGTGCCGCGAGGACCGTGGAGCGGGAGCCGGCCGGGTACCAGCCGTCCACCCGGTAGCCGGGGCTGGAGACGGCGGACGCCGGGTCGGCCACCTTGGCGCTGGACTGGATCGCATACCCCGACAGAGCCGTCGCGCTGCCCGGCGCGGAGGCCACCGGTGTGACGCGGACGTGCGGCGCGGCGGCTGTTTCGGGGTCGGGCCCGTCGGCCCAGGCGCTCGCGGAGAGGGTGCACAGCAGGCCCAGGGCGACGGCGGCCGTGGCGAGGCGCCGCCGGGAGGCAGGGCGGTGGAACACGGTGATCTCCTTGGGAGGTGGGGGAGCATCCGCGCTTCGGCACTGCAAGTTAGGAAACTTTACTAACTAGGCCCACAAGCTAGGCCGGTGAGTAAGCCATGTCAATCACCGGCCCCCGCCCGGCCCGGCGCCGCATGCCGCCCGGCTCGCCCCCGGCACCCAACTCACGCCGACCCCACGACCACACACCCGCGGCGCCGACCGCACCACCACACCCGCGGCGCCTACCGTACGACCGCGCCGGACGCGCCCACGGCACGGACTGCGCCCGCCTGGCCGTCCGTGCAGGCCGCGCCAACCGCGCCGGACGCGCCGGTTGCGCAAGCTGCGCCGACCGAGCCCGACCTGCCCGGCGTGCTGAGTGCGTCGGCCGCGCTGGGCCCGCCCGGCGTGCAGGTCGGGCCGGTTGTGTCGCACGCGGGTGGTGGCCTTCCGTTCAGGAGGCCGATCTGCGCTCGAACACCACATCGCGGGCCGTGCCCAGTGCGGTGGCCACCGCGCCGAGCAGCACGGCGTCCTCGCCCAGACGGCCGGGCGCGATCCGGGGGCGCAGGGGTGTGAGGGCGCGCAGGGTCTCGCGGACGGGCCGCAGCAGCAGATCGACGCTGTGGCCGACCCCGCCCCCCAGGACGACCAGATCGGGATCGAGCACCGCCGTCGCGGCCGCCACCGTGTGCGCGATCCGTTCGCCCTCCAGCCGGACCGCCTCGACGGCGGGCCCGTGACCCTCCCGCGCCGCGTCGAAGACGGCCTTCGCGGTCAGCGGCCCGGTCATGCCGAAATGCCGGGCGGCTTCGACGACCGCTTCGCCGGACACCGCGTCCTCGAGGGTCTCGGGCTTGTGCCGGCCCGGCCACGGCAGGAATCCGATCTCCCCGGCCCCGCCGTGCGCCCCCGTGAACAGCCGCCCCTCGCTGACGACACCCATGCCGAGGCCGGTGCCGATCATGATGTAGGCGAACAGCCGGCTGCCGGCGCCGACCCCGTAGGTGTACTCGCCGAGCGCCGCGAGGTTCGCGTCGTTGTGCACCTCCAGCGGGATGCCCAGTTCCTCCCGCATCCGGTCGAACAGGCCCGCCCGGCCCCACCCCGGCAGATGCATCGCGTACCGCACCCGGCGCTGTCTCTCGTCGTACACCCCGGGTGTGCCCACCACCGCGTGGGCCACCTCGTGCGCGCCGACACCGGAGTTGGCGACGACCTGGTGGGCGGTGGCGACCACGAGGTCGGCCATGGCCCCGGAGGTACGGGCGCGGTTGCGCACGTCGGCGCGCGCGACCACCGCGCCGTCGAGATCGGCGACCGCCACGCGCAGCCAGCTACGGCCGATGTCGATGCCGAGCGCGTACCCGGCCGCGGGGTCGGGGGCGTACAGGACGGCGACCCGGCCGCGCTCGGGGGCCCGCGTCCCGACCTCGTGGACGAGTCCCGCCTCCTCCAGCGCGGCGAGCGCGCTGGAGACCGTCGGCTTCGACAGACCCGTCTCGCGGGCGAGTTGAGCGCGCGAGGCGGCACCGCCGGTGCGCAGCCGGTCGAGGAGCAGCCGCTCGTTGGTGCTGCGCAGCCGCCGGCGGTTCCAGGGCTGTTCGGGCTGCTCTGCGGCGTCGCCGGCGGGCATCGGACCATTCTCACTCATTCGTGACGCCCCCTTGACGTGCTTAGTAAGGCTCCTTAACTTTATCGCCCAGTCAGCCTCGCCGGGCGAGCCGAGGGGAGCCCAGCGCCGGCCGGTCACCCGCCGCCCTTGATCCGTCGGCCGCCATCGAAGTCCGGCCGTCACCTCGTACCTCTCCCCGCGTCCTGTCCTGAGGAGGACCCGTGTCCGGTACCCCGCCACCCACCGGCGGTTTCGTTCGCCGTGTCGGCCTGTTCCAGGCCATCGCCATCAACATGAGCCAGATGTGCGGCATCGGGCCGTTCGTGACGATCCCGCTGATGGTCGCCGCGTTCGGTGGCCCGCAAGCGGTCATCGGCTTCATCGCGGGCGCTCTGCTGGCGCTCGCCGACGGGCTCATCTGGGCCGAGCTCGGCGCCGCCATGCCCGGTTCCGGCGGCAGTTACGTCTATCTGCGCCAGGCCTTCCAGTACCGGTCCGGGCGCCTGATGCCGTTCCTCTTCGTGTGGACGGCGATGCTCTTCATCCCGCTGATCATGTCCACCGGCGTGGTCGGCTTCGTCCAGTACCTGGGCTATCTGGCCCCTGACATGGGCAAGACCACCGGCGACCTCGTCGGACTCGGCATGGTGGCCGTCGTGGTCCTCCTGCTGTGGCGGGGGATCGAGCACATCGCGCGGATCACCGCCGTCATGTGGGTGGTGATGATCACCTCGGTCCTCCTGGTGATCGTCGCCGCCGCCACCCACTTCAGCGCCGACCTAGCCTTCACCTACCCGGCGCACGCCTTCGAACTGTCCGGCAGCCACTTCTGGATCGGCTTCGCGGCCGGCCTGACCATCGGCATCTACGACTACCTCGGCTACAACACCACCGCGTACATGGGCGCCGAGATCAAGGACCCCGGCCGCGTCCTGCCCCGCTCCATCGTCTACTCGATCCTCGGCATCATGGTGATCTACCTGCTGCTCCAGATCGGCACCCTCGGTGTCATCGACTGGCACCGGATGAAGAACCCCGGCGACATCGCCTCCACCTCGGTGGCCTCGGCGGTCATGGAGGAGACCTGGGGCAAGGGTGCCGCCGACACGGTCACCGTCCTCATCCTGATCACCGCGTTCGCCTCGGTCTTCACCGGGCTGCTCGGCGGTTCGCGCGTGCCCTACGACGCCGCCCGCGAGCGGGTCTTCTTCCGTCCGTACGCCAAGCTGCACGCCAAGCACCGCTTCCCGACGGTGGGTCTGGCCACCATGGGCGTCATCACGGCGATCGGGTTCCTGATCGGCCGCCACACCGACCTGGCCACCCTCATCCAACTGCTGACCACGGTCATGGTGATCGTCCAGGCGCTGGCCCAGATCGTCGCCCTGTCGGTGCTGCGCAAACGGCAGCCGGGCCTGCGCCGCCCGTACCGGATGTGGCTCTACCCGCTACCGAGTTTCCTGGCCCTCGCCGGCTGGCTCACCATCTACGGCTACGCGGACAAGAACTCCCCGGGCCGCCACCCCATCGAGTGGTCGCTGGCCTGGCTCGCCCTCGGGCTCGTCGCCTTCGTCGTCTGGGCGCGCCTGGAGAAGGTGTGGCCCTTCGGCCCGAAGGAGGTCACCGAGGAGTATCTGGCGGCCCCGACTCCGCAGACGGAGCCCGCCGGGGCGTGAGGGCCCCGTTGGCGCCCCCGGACGCGTGATGCCCGGGGGCGCCCACCGGAATCCGACCGGCTGGGCAGACTTCGGCCGCCGGGCCTGCCGGGCCTGTTAGACCCGCCGGGCCTGCCGGGCCTGCCGGGCTTGCCGGGCCTGCCGGGCCTGCTGGGCCTGTCTGGCCTGCCGGGCCCGCTGGACCCGCGGGGCAGCCAGTCGCCCCGGCCACGGAGCAGCCCCCGGCCACGGAGCGGGCGGTCAGCTCATCGCGGGTGAGTGGGACGGCCGGCCATGGCCGTCGTCTTCCAGATGGCTCCAGGTCCGAAGGACCACGGCCCGGCCCTTCGCCGTGCGCAGGACGGGCTCGTCACCGGCGAGAACGAAACCCGCCGCCTTGGCGACCCCCTCGCTCGCGGTGTTCCCGTCCTCGATGCACAGCACGATGCGCCGCCCGCCGACGTGACGGTGCGCGAAGTCCACCACGAGCCGGACCGCGCGGGTCGCGAGCCCCCGGCCCCGGTAGGCGGCCCCGACGCCGTAGGCCAGTTCGACGTCCCGCTCGTCACCCGTGCCGGGGAACAGCAGGATCTCCCCCCGGGGCCGCTCACCGTCCGTGGTGATCGCCAGGTGCACGCCCCGCCCCTCGGCGTTCTTCTGCTCGGCCGCCGCGAGGTACGCGAGCGCCGCCTCGGTGTCGAACGGCGAGGCGACCGGCGTCCACCGGTCGATCTCGGGATCGTCGTAGAGCGTGACGAGATCCGCGGCGTCGTCGTCGGACCACTCGCGCAGATGAAGCCCCAGCCCGTCGATACGCAGCGGCCCGGGGAAGTCGAACGTCGGTCGGCTGTCCATCGGACGATCGTGGCGCCTCGGGCGGGCGACGGCCAAGGAGGCCGGGGCACGCACATGGATACGGACGCGGGCACGGACATGGACGCGGGCACGGACATGGATGCGGACGCCGACGCGGACACCACGCCGAGGACCACTTGGTGGTTGTCGGGGTGCGCCGGGGCCCGGCCGGGATAGAACTTGGACATCGTCCGATCGTCGGGAGGCCGTGATGCTCGTCCCCTTCGGGGCCCGTGATTTCCTGGACCGCGCCGTGACCGTGTACGGCGACCGCGTGGGTGTCGTCGACGAACCCGACCAGCCGGCCGAGTCCTGGGAGGGGCTGACCTACCGGCGCGTCGGAGAGCTGGCCAGGGCCCAGGCCGCCGGGCTCGACGCGCTGGACGTCCCGCACGGCGCGCGCGTGGCCGTCGTCTCGCCCAACAGTGCCAGGCTGCTCACCTCGTTCTTCGGCGTCAGCGGCCACGGCCGGGTCCTCGTGCCGGTCAACTTCCGTCTGACGGCCGACGAGGTGAGTTACATCGTCGAGCACTCGGGCGCGAGCGTCCTGCTCGTCGACCCCGAACTGACCGACCGATTCGCCGGGGTCCACTGCAAACACCGCTTCACCCTCGGCGCCGGCTCGGACGCCGAGCTGTACCGCTTCGACACCGAACCCCGTCCCTGGGAGGCGGACGAGAACGCCACCGCGACGATCAACTACACCAGCGGAACGACGGCCCGGCCCAAGGGCGTACAGATCACCCACCGCAACATCTGGGTCAACGCCACGACCTTCGCACTGCACGCCGGTGTCACCGACCGCGATGTGTACCTGCACACCCTGCCCATGTTCCACGCGAACGGGTGGGGGATGCCCTTCGCGATGGCGGGCCTCGGCGTCCGGCAGATCGCGCTGCGCAAGGTCGACGGGGCGGAGATCCTGCGCCGGGTGGCCGAGCACGGGGTGACGGTGATGTGCGCGGCCCCGGCCGTCGTGAACGCGGTGCTGGCCGCCGCCGAGTCCTGGGAGGGCGAGATCCCCGGCCGCGACCGGGTCCGTATCATCGTCGCCGGCGCGCCGCCGCCGACCAAGACCGTCGCACGGGTCGAGTCCCTGCTGGGCTGGGAGTTCATCCAGATCTACGGCCTCACGGAGACCTCGCCCCTGCTCACCGTCAACCGCACCCGCTCCGAGTGGGACGACCTCGACCCGCAGGCCCGCGCCGAGAAACTGGTGCGCGCGGGCGCCCCGGCGCTGGGCGTGACCCTGCGCACCGCCGGCGACGGCGAGATCCTCGCGCGCTCCAACGTCGTCCTGGAGGGGTACTGGGAGCAGCCCGCGGAGACCGAACGGGCACTGGCCGACGGCTGGTTCCACACCGGTGACGGCGGGTCCATCGGCGAGGACGGCTATCTGACGATCAGCGACCGAAAGAAGGACGTGATCATCACGGGCGGTGAGAACGTCTCCTCGATCGAGGTGGAGGACGCGCTCTTCAGCCATCCCGCGGTCGCCGAGGTCGCGGTGATCGGCGTTCCGCACGAGAAGTGGGGCGAGACGGTCAAGGCCCTGGTGGTCCTCGCGCCGGGCGCGGAGGCGACGGAGGGTGAGCTGATCCAGTACTGCAAGGAGCGCCTCGCCGGGTACAAGGCGCCGACCTCGGTCGAGTTCCGTAGCGGGCTGGCCCGGACGGCGACGGGCAAGCTCCAGAAGTACAAGCTGCGCGAGCCGTACTGGGAGGGCCGCGACCGGGACGTCAACTGACCGTTTCCCTCGGCCGTCCGCCGACCGGGGCGGACGGGGACACACCGGGCGAGGGCGCGCGGGGCGCACGACGAGGGCACCCGGCCCCCTGAGGCCGGGTGCCCGTACCTCCCCGGGCCTACATCCGTCTGCCGCTTCGGTCCGCCGTGAGCGCGCACACCGCGCCGAGCAGCACGGCCAGGGCGCCGATGATGATGCTGTTGAGCGCGACTCCGGTGTCCGGGCTGCTGCCGACGATCCACGGCGAGATGATCATCCAGGTCCCCATCGCGCAGATCGCCCAGCTGAGGCCGTACATCCTCCCCGGTCTGGCGGTGAACCCCAGAGCCAGAACACCGATCGCGATTCCCATGATCAGGTTGTGTGTCGCCAGGTCGGGCTGGCTCGTCGTGTAGTGGAGTATCCACGGCGACGCGGCGCAGTACAGGCCGAGCAGGAACACCGGCCCGTCCACGAGGGGTACGTCGCGAGCACCGATCACGCGCTCGTACCGGGCGCGCATTTCGGATGCGTCCGGGTGGCTGGTGAAGTCACCCCTGTGATGTGAGACGTCGGCCATGACTCGTCTCCTTCGATCTGTTCCGATCTCCACGGCCGGACCGCGCCCGAAGCGGTGCGCGGTCGACGCCGCGTGCTCCCATTCTGCGCTTATTTCGTCCTTATGTGTAGAGGTATCGCATAGATGTCGATAGGGGTGACCGGCTCGGCGGACCCGCGGGGTGGGCCGGTCCCGCGAGGCCGCGTCAGGGGGCGACGAGCAGACGGGCGATGGCGCGGCGTGCCCGGGTCGGTGCCTGCGGATCGTGGTGCAGCTTGATCGACTGGCCGGCCGCGAGAATCACACCGCCCAGCTCGAAGGCGAGTTGGTCCACATCGGTGCGCTCGGGGAGCTGGCGGGTCTCGATCGCCGTGTTCAGTTCCGCCAGGACGTACGCCGTCCATGCGCCCAGCGCGGTCCTGACCGCGTCGCGGACCGGGCCGGGGCGGCCGTCGAACTCGCTCGCCACCGAGGTGAGGAGGCAGCCCCCGTGCCCCTCGCCCTCGGACATGTAGGCGATCCATTCGTCGTAGGCGCGTGCCAGTCGCTCCGTGCCGGGTCGGGCCCCGACGGCCCGGGCCGGCACGCGCAGGGTGAACCGCTCGACCGCCGCGTCCAGCACGGCGAGCTGGAGCGCTTCCTTGCTGCCGAAGTGGCCGATCACGCCGGCCTTGCTCATCGACAGGTCGGTGGCGAGGCGTCCGATGGTGAGGCCTTCGAGGCCCTCGGTGGAGGCCAGCGCGAGGGCGCTCTTGAGGATCCGGTCGCGGGTGGCGGCTGTTTCGGCGACGGACTTGCGCGGGCTCATGCGGCGAGTTTAACCTAACGATCGTTCGCAATTAGATTACGAACGTTCGTCATCTATGGGGCGACACGGCGCCGTTCCGCTGCCCACGGGCATCCGGGGGCGGCGCCTGAAGGGACTCATCGTGAAGATCCACCACCTGAACTGCGGCTCCCTGCGGACGATCGACAGCGAGGAGGGAAGCCTGCCCGCCGTGTGCCACTGCCTGCTCGTCGAAACCGACCGGGACGGACTCGTCCTGGTCGAGAGCGGCATCGGTACGACCGATGTGGCGCGCCCGGAGGAGAACCTCGGCGCGGAATTCCTCGGCCGCGCCCAGCCGGTCCTGGACCTCGCCGAGACCGCGCTGCACCAGGTCACCGCCCTCGGCTTCCGGCCCGAGGACGTACGGCACATCGTGCTCAGCCATCTCGACCTCGACCACGCCGGCGGCCTTCCCGACTTCCCGTGGGCCAAGGTCCATCTGAGCGAGGCCGAGCATCGCGCGGCCCTGGCGGCACCGGGCGCCCACCCCGAGGACCGCGTCCGCTACCGCCCGGCCCAGTGGGCCCACCGCCCGCACTGGGTGACGTACGCGGAGCCCGCGGGAGACCCCTGGTTCGGCTTCGACGCCGTCCGCCCGCTGGAGGGCCTGGACGCGGAGATCCTGCTCGTCCCGCTCGGCGGGCACACCAGGGGCCACAGCGCGACAGCCGTCGAGGACTCCGGACGATGGCTCCTGCACTGCGGTGACGCCTACTACTTCCACCGCGAGATCGACCCCGACCGTCCCACCGGCCACCCCGGCACGGACCTCCTCCAGCAGATCACCGAGGTGGACCGGCCCCTGCGGCTCGGCAATCACGCCCGGCTGCGGGAACTCGTCCGCCTGCACGGCGACGAGGTCGACGTCTTCAGCGCCCACGACCCCTGGGAACTGGCCCGGTACACGGGCGGAGCCGGGGACGCGGGCGTCCGGTAGCCCGCCGGTCCGGCAGGGCGGCCCGGCGCCTTCGGCGTTCGCGCGCGGTGTTCTCCGACGGTCTTCCGCCCGATCCGAGGAAGATCGTGCCTCGGCCAATCCGTAAGGGCCTCTGCTTCGGAATACCTCCGAGAGCTCCGATCGGGAGCGGGTCGGGAGGAAACCGATGAGGCACAGGTCCGCAGACGCTCCGGACAGCGGCGCGGGGCGCACCGGACGCGGGTGGCAAGAGGGCCGCCGCCCCACGGCCGTGATCGGCGCGGGAGTGGCCGGGCTCACCGCCGCCTACGTGCTGAGCCGTGAGCGGCCCGTCGTCCTCTACGAGGCGGACGACCGGCTCGGCGGCCACGCGCACACCCACGACCTGACCTCGTCCGACGGACGCCTGCACCGCGTCGACTCGGGCTTCATCGTGCACAACCACCGTACCTACCCGAACCTGTTGCGGCTGTTCGCCGAACTCGGCGTCGCCACCCAGGAGTCCGAGATGAGCATGTCGGTGCGGTGCGAGGGATGCGGACTCGAGTACGCGGGCGCGCGGGGCCCCGCCGGACTGTTCGCCAGTCCGCGCAACGCACTGCGCGGCCCCTATCTGCGGATGCTCACCGAAGTCCCGGCCTTCCACCGCGCCGCCCGCCGACTGCTGGCCCAGGGCGGCGAAGACACCCTCACCCTGGGCGAGTTCCTGGCCCGGCAGCGGTTCTCACCCTATTTCACCCGGCACTTCACGACCCCGCTCGTCTCCGCGGTGTGGTCGTGCGACGCGGCCACCGCCCGCCGCTACCCGGCCGCCTATCTGTTCCGCTTCATGGACCACCACGGCATGCTCTCGGTGGGCGACTCGCCCGTCTGGCGCACGGTGACCGGCGGCTCCCGCTCCTACGTCGACCGGCTGGCCAAGGAACTCGACGCGGTGCACACCTCCACCCCCGTCCGGGCCGTGCGCCGCCACACCGACGGCGTGGACATCACCACCGAGGACGGCGCCACCGCCTCGTACGCCTCCGTCGTCATCGCGGTCCATCCCGACCAGGCGCTGCGACTGCTCGCGGACCCCACCCACCCGGAGCGCGAGGTGCTCGGCGCGTTCCGCTACTCCCGCAACAGCACCCTTCTGCACACCGACACCGCGCTGCTGCCGCGTGCCCGCGGGGCCAGGGCCTCCTGGAACTACCTGATGCCCAGCTGCGCCTCCGACGCGGACCGGGTCCGGGTGAGCTACGACATGAACCGCCTCCAGCGGCTGGACGCGCCCGAGACCTATGTCGTCACCCTCGGCGGCGAGGACCGCGTCGACCCGGCCCGAGTGCTGGCCCGCATGGAGTACGAACACCCCGTCTACACCCCCGAGTCCGTCGCCGCCCAACGCCAACTACCCGCCCTGAACGGCCCGGTGACCGCCTTCGCCGGCGCCTACCACGGCTGGGGATTCCACGAGGACGGCTGCCGATCCGGCGTCGAGGCGGCCCGGGCGCTGGGGGTGACCTGGTGACCGACAGCCCCGCCCTGTATCCCTGCACGGTCGCGCACATACGGACGAAGCCCACCCGGTACGCGCTCCGCCACCGCACGTACATGTGGCTGACCGACCCCGACCGTCCGCCCGAACTGCCGTACCCGCTCCGCCCGTTGGCTCGCTTCGATCCCCGCGACCACTTCGACGGCGACCAGCCGACCATCCGGGCGGGCCTGGACCGCTTCCTCGCCTCGCACGGCGTCGACCTGCGCGGCGGACCGGTGCGGATGCTCGCCCACGCCCGCGTCCTCGGCCATGTCTTCAACCCGCTGACCCTGTACTGGTGTCACGACCCCGACGGCACCGCGCGCTGCGTCGTCGCCGAGGTGCACAACACCTACGGCGAACGGCACTGCTATCTGCTGCACCCCGACGACAGCGGCACCGCGCGCACCCGCAAGGAGTTCTACGTCTCGCCGTTCTTCCCCGTCGACGGCGCCTACCGGATGCGGCTGCCCGAGCCCGACAGCCGCCTCGATCTGACGGTGCATCTGGAACGTGAGGGCGCCCGGCCCTTCACCGCCACCGTACGCGGAACGCGACGCGCCGCGACCGTCGGCGCGCTGCTGCGGCAGGCGCTGCGCCACCCGTGGCCCACCGTCGCCGTGTCCGCCGCCATCCGGTTGCACGGCATCCGCCTGTACCTGCGCGGACTGCCCGTCCAGCCCCGCACCCCGCAACGAGCCCAGGAGAGCGTGAAATGAGGACAGCCGAGTCCTGCCCCGTCGAGGCACCCCGACAGGACACCGACCCGCTCCGCTGGCCGGACGTGGTGACCCGGCCGGAATCCTCGCGGGCCCGCACCGCCGTCACCCGGACCCTGCTGCGCCGGGCGCTGGAACGCCTGCCCGTGCAGGCACGGTTCGCCGACGGAACGCGCGTCGGGCTCGGCGGCCCGGCCATCGAGATCCACGACCCGTCCGCCTTCCACCGCCGCATCGGCGCCCAGGGCCTCGTCGGCTTCGGCGAGTCCTACATGGCGGGGGAGTGGGACGCGCCGGACCTGGTCGCCGCGCTCACCGTGCTCGCGGGCAACGCGGCCGAGCTGATCCCGGCCCCGCTCCAGAAGCTGCGGGGACTCTGGGCGACGCGCCGGCCCGACGTCCAGCGCAACACCCCCACCGGCGCCCGCGACAACATCAGCCACCACTACGACCTGTCCAACGACCTGTTCGCGCTCTTCCTCGACGACACCCTCAGCTATTCGGCGGCGCTCTTCCGGGGCTTCCCCGCGTCCTGGCCGCTGCTGGCAGCCGCCCAACACCGCAAGATCGACCGGCTGCTGGATCTCGCCGAGGTCGGCCCCGGCACCCGCCTCCTCGAAATCGGCACCGGCTGGGGCGAGTTGGCGATCCGTGCGGCAGCGCGCGGCGCCCGTGTCACCTCGCTGACCCTCTCCCGGGAGCAACGGGCCCTGGCCCAGGAGCGGGTACGCGCGGCAGGACTCGACGACCGGGTGACCATCGAACTGTGCGACTACCGCGAGGCAACGGGGACGTACGACGCCGTGGTCAGTGTCGAGATGGTCGAGGCGGTCGGCGAGGAGTTCTGGCCCGTCTACTTCACCACCCTCGACGCGCGGCTCGCCCCCGGCGGCCGGGCCGCGCTCCAGGCGATCACCATGCCGCACGACCGCCTGCTCGCCTCCCGCGACACCTTCACCTGGATCCAGAAGTACGTCTTCCCCGGCGGACTTCTGCCCTCCGTGGAGGCGGTCGAAGAGGTGACCCGCGCCCACACCGGCCTGCGCACCACCCGCAGGGACGCCTTCGGGGCGCACTACGCGGAGACCCTGCGCCTGTGGCGCGAACGGTTCGCCGAGCGGGCCGACGAGGTCGCGGCGCTCGGCTTCGACGCGACCTTCCGCCGGATGTGGACCTTCTATCTCGCGTACTCCGAAGCCGGGTTCCGCTCCGGCTATCTGGACGTCCAGCAGTACCTGTTCACGAAGGAGGACAACACGCGATGAGCGGATTCCCCTGGGCGGCGTTCGCGCAGAACCTCGCGCTCGCGGCCGGCGCGGCCTTCGCCGTCATGCTCGCCACGTTCGCCGTCGCCGTACGCAAGGGCCTGCACCGGATCGTGGACGTCGCCTGGGGGACCGCCTTCACCGCGGTGGCCCTCGTCACCTTCCTGGCATCGGCCGGCGAGGGCGACGAGGCCCGCCGTGCGCTGGTCACCGTCCTCACCGCGGTGTGGGGGCTGCGGCTGGCCGCGCACATCGCGCGGCGCGGCCGGGGGCACGGCGAGGACCCGCGCTACGAAGCCCTGCTGGCCAAGGCCCCCGGCAGCCGTGACCTCTACGCCCTGCGCGTGGTGTACCTCCTGCAAGGGGCCCTGGTGTGGCTGGTGTCGCTGCCTGTCCAGGCCGCGCAGTACATTCCCGGGCCCCTGACGGGCTTCGCGTGGGCGGGCGGCGCGCTGTGGGCGTTCGGCCTGTTCTTCGAGGCGGTGGGCGACGCCCAACTGGCCCGGTTCAAGGCCGATCCGGCCCACCGGGGCCGCATCATGGACCGCGGCCTGTGGAGCTGGACCCGCCACCCCAACTACTTCGGGGACTTCTGCGTCTGGTGGGGCCTGTTCCTGCTCGCCTGCGACAGCCCGCAGTCGGCCGCCGTGTCGGTGGTGTCACCGCTGGTGATGAGCTACCTCCTGATCAACGGCAGCGGAAAGCCCATGCTGGAGCGCCACATGGCACAGCGCCCGGGCTTCACCGCGTACGCGGCGCGCACCAGCGGCTTCTTCCCGCTGCCGCCGAAGCGTCGCGGCTGAGCGGTCCGGGTTCTCTCGTCGGCACCGCGGCGTCGCCTGTGGGTCCCCTCCCGCCGGAGGGGACCCACAGGCGGTGCGGCGAGCACTTCGTGCCCTCACCGGTGCAGTGGGTGAGAGCACGAACGCTCAGGTGGGGAAACTCAGCAGAGCCAGCGGATCGGAGGTGGGTTCGGCCGAACCACCGGCCGGTTCCACCGTGATCCCCATACCGGACGCGCCGTCGACGGAACCCTCCATCAGCACCGCCTCGGTGCTGCGGCCCGGGTCCATCAGCCCGGCGGACCGCATGGTGCCCCCGTCGTCGAACCACAGCTGGTAGACCTTGCCGCCCGGCGGCTTCGCCATGCGCGCCGCGATGAACACCGCCTGGTCCCGGCCCTCGGACACCACGACCGTGCCGCTCGCCCCGCCCGACAGCTTCGCCGTACGCGAGGTGGCGTCCGGGGCGGCGAGGACCGCGGCCACCTGGTCGGCACGCCGTTCGGCCTGCCGGGCCTGCTCCTGTGCGTCCTGGGCGCGCTCGTGCTGCCACACCGCCGTACCGCCCAGGGAGGCGGCGGCGGCCAGCGCGGCGGCGAGCGCCCACCGTGCGGGCCGGTGCCGGCGGAGGCCGATGGTCCGGGGCGCCGTGAGGGCCGTCGCGCGCGGCGATTCCTGCCGGACCGTGGTGATCCGGCGCATCACCTGGTCCTTGAGGGCAGAGGCCGGCGAGGCGGTGACGGCCAGGCCCAGCCGCGCGGCGGTGGCGGTCAGCTCACGTACCTCCTGCGCGCAGTCGGCGCAGTCGGCGGCGTGCCGCTCGAAGCGCTCGCGTTCGTCGTCGCCCAGCGCGTGCAGCGCGTACGCGCCCGTCAGCGTATGCAGGTCCACCCTGGTCACGCCGTCACCCCCAGGCAGTCACGAAGCCGGATCAGACCGTCACGCAGGCGGGTCTTGACCGTGCCGAGGGGAAGCGCCAGCAGCTCCGCCACCTCCCGGTAGGTCAGCCCGCGGTAGTAGGCCAGGGTGACCGACTGGCGCTGGAGCTCCGTCAGCGTGCGCAGACAGCGCCGTACCTGCTCACGTTCCAGCCGCGCCTCGACCTGCTCGGTCACCTCGTCGAACTCGGGCGTCCGGTCGAGCAGAGCGGCCTTGTGCTCACGCGCCGTCGAGGCCTCGACCGAGCGCACCCGGTCCACGGCCCGCTGATGGGTGAGGGTGAGGACCCAGTTCATCACCGACCCGCGCTCGGGCCGGTAGCGGGCGGCGGTCCGCCACACCTCGACCAGCACCTCCTGGGCGACCTCCTCCGACTGCGCCCGGTCGCGCAGCACCCTGCGCACGATGCCGAGGACGGGTCCCGCCACGACGTCGTAGAGCGAGGCGAACGCCTCTTGGTCGCCCCGGGCGACCCGGTCCATGAGATCCGGCAGGTCCGGCTCCGCGGACGGGTTCCTCCCGATCTCCACGGCTTCCTTCACAGTGTGGTCCTCCAGGACGTGTTGACGGTTCGGATGTGATCCGAAGCCGGTCGGGCCGCGGATTGGCCCGCGGACCGGAAAAGTCCGGACCCCGCGGACCGGAAAAGTCCGGACGTGCCGGAGACATCACGGCGCGATGCCGTACGGGCGCCCCGCCGCCGCGAAGAGCCGTCGCGCTCAGACCTCCGCCGCCGACCGCAGACCGTCGCGGAGCTGGTGCAGACCGCGTCGGGAATGGCTCTTGACCGTGCCCAGCGGCCAGCCGGTGCGCTGGGCGATCTGGGTCTGCGTGAGGTCCTCGTAGAACGCGAGATGCAGGACCCGGCGCTGCGGGGTGGGGAGCTTGGCCAGCTCGTGCCGGACGAGGACACGGTCGAGCGCCGCCTCGGGGCGGGTCCGGGTGTCGTCGGCGAGGACCAGCAGGGCGCCGGCCGCACCGACCAGCTCGGTGCGCCGGGTCCGCGCGGACAGCGCGTCGGCGATCTTGCGCCGGGTGATGCCGACGAGCCAGCCGACGACGGGGCCGCGCTCCGGGCGATAGCCCCGCCCGCCCCGCCACACGGCGAGGAACACCTGCTGGGTGACGTCCTCGGCCTCGCGCGGGTCCCCCAGCGAACGCCGGGCGAGGCCCTCGACGAGGGGCGCCCAGCGCCGGTACGCGGTGGCCAGGGAGGCTTCGTCCCCGCCGATGATGCCCCGCGCGACGTCCGCTTCCGTGACCGAGTCCCTGTCCGAGTCTCCGACCGTGTCCGAGTCCCCGACTGTGTCCGCGGGCTCGGCGGGCCGCTGTTCGGCGGTCGGATCTGCGCTCATGGCCACGGCTCCTTGCTCCGGGCACCTCCTGCGACGGGTCCCGTGGACCCATCCTGTGAACGATGGGACAGACGCGA
The DNA here is from genome assembly GCF_044757755.1 of Streptomyces sp. NPDC091209. NCBI lineage: Bacteria > Bacillati > Actinomycetota > Actinomycetes > Kitasatosporales > Streptomycetaceae > Streptomyces > Streptomyces sp. NPDC091209. Next base: position 94,294 of record NZ_JBIVVR010000022.1, read on the forward strand.
CAACTCGCATCGTTTCTGCGTCGTATAGTCGCCGTATGGGTGACATCCGGTCGGATCAGGGGCGGGAGCCGGGCGCGGGATCCGCCGAAGCCGGTGTCACCACAGGTGCGCTGGCCCGTCGCCTCGGAGTGTCGCCGACCACGCTGCGTTCCTGGGACCGCCGGTACGGCGTGGGGCCCGCGGTCCGTTCCGACGGGCGGCACCGCCGCTGGACGCCCCAGGACGTGGCGATGCTGGAGAAGATGTGCCGGCTGACCTCGGCCGGAGTGCCGCCCGCCGAGGCGGCCAGGGCCGCCAAGGGCGGGTCGGACCCGGTCGTGCCCGAGGTCAGGACACCGGCCGACGCGCTCGGGCCCCCAGCGCCGGCGGCCGGAGCGGAAGCCCTCGGGGACCCCCGGCAGGAGTGCAAGGGCCTCGCGCGCGCCGCCGTACGCCTCGACGCGCCGTCCGTGGAGGACCAGTTGACCTCACTCGTCACGCGCCATGGCGTGGTCGTCGGCTGGGAGGAGGTGATGGTGCCGACCCTGCACGCGGTGGGCCGCAAGTGGGAGTCCGCCGGGGACCGTTACGTGGAGGTGGAGCACCTGCTGTCCTGGCACATCTCCCGGGTGCTGCACCGCGCCCCCGGGCCGGCCGGGCCCGGCGCGCCGGCCACCGGCGCGGGACCCGTCGTGCTGGCCTGCGTACCGGGGGAACAGCACTGCCTGCCGCTGGAGGCACTGCACGCGGGGCTCGTCGAACAGGGCCTGCCCACCCGGATGTTCGGCCCCGCCGTGCCTCCCGAAGCGCTGACCGCGGCGGTACGGCGGCTGGGGCCGGCCGCCGTCGTGCTGTGGTCCCAGACCCGTTCCACCGCCGACCGTCCGCTGGCCCGGCACATCGCCGCCACCGCCTGGGGGGTCAAGGGCGCCCGCAGCCATCCCGTCGTGCTTCTCGGCGGCCCCGGCTGGGCCGGGCGCCCGGAACCGGGCATGCTCCGGCCGCCGGGACTGCGGGACGCGCTCACCGCGCTGACGGCCCTGTCCGGCGGCTGACCCGGCCGACACTCCATCGACACGGCCCGCCCGGGTCGATGCTCACCAATACGGCCTGCGTACGACGTTCATCGACCTGGCCTGCGTACGAGGCTCGTCAACCTGGCCCTCGTACGCCGTCCCGTAGCCCGTCCTGCCCGCCGATCAGCCCACTGTCGGCGTGGGCGAGGGCTGCACGGGGAGCGAGGCCCCCGTCGCGGGCGGCGTCAGGACGACCTGCGGCTCGCCCGGCTGCGGCGGCGGGGGCGTCAGATTGACCGCGGGTACCTTCGGGAGGGTCGTCTCCTGGATCACGATCTGGTCGAAGTTGACCAGTCCGGTCTTCTCCATCACGGTGATGTGGTCCAGCACGGTGTCGTTGGCCTGGTCGGCGAGCTGACGTACGAGGGTGTTCTCGGTGGAGGCGCGGATCTTCGCGACGGTCGAGAAGATCTGTCCGTGCGTCAAGCGCAGGATGTTGGCGAAGTCGGTGTCGAACTTCTTGCCGGTGTCCGCGGTCAACGTCGCCACGAAGCCCTGCTGCTGCGGGGACGGCTTGTTGGGCAGCGTCACGCCGAGCTGCTGGGAAATCTTGCGGTCCGTGGCGTCGAGCCCGGCATGGCCCGCGATCAGGTGCTGCCCCGCCGTACGGACCGCCGGTATCGTCCCCTTCTGCAGGGCCAGTTGCCCCACCGGGTACTCCCACAGTCCCGCCGCGCGCACCTTGACGAGGAAGTCGCGGTCGGCCTCGGTCAGCGGCCCCGACGGCGGATTGGCGATGATGCGGACCGGGGCGGCCGACGTGGTCTGAATCCCCAGCATGGCCGGATACGCGAGGGCGGTCAGAGTGATCGTCAACGCGCCGCACACGAAGAGTGTTCCCGCGTTCCGTGCAATGCGCATCGAGCAGCCTCCTGGGGGCGGGGCGGCGGTCCCGGAGCCATGGGCTCAGGTCGGCCGCGCGGTGGATCCGGTACGGACGGATCCGGTACGAGTGATTCGGACGACCACCTATACGGCGGCGCACCGGTGAAGAATCTCTACAACAGGTAAAATCACAGGCAGTTTATATTCCGCCCGAGCCTCTTGAGCACGGGGTCACGGCACCGATGTCACGCACGGCACCGATGTCGGTCATGGCACCGATGTCGGGTCATGGCGCCGAGCCGCTCACGGCACCGAGCCGGTCACCGTGCCGCATCAGTCACGGCCCCGGGCCCTCCTGAACCGGGCCAGCCCCTCGGACAGATCGACGATCGGCTCGGGGTAGTCGCAGGCCGCGCGGTCCGGGCCCCGGAGCTTCCACGGCTCGTGCACCGCACGCCCCGCGACTCCCGCCAACTCGGGCACCCAGCGCCGGACATATGCCCCGTCCGGGTCGTAGCGCCTGGCCTGGATCACCGGATTCAGGACGCGGTTGGGCCGGCTGTCCGTGCCCGTTCCCGCCATCCACTGCCAGTTGAGCTGGTTGTTGGCGACATCGCCGTCCACGAGCAGGTCCAGGAAGTGCCGGGCCCCGATCCGCCAGTCCACGTACAGCGTCTTGGCCAGGAAGCTCGCGGTGAGCAGGCGCCCCCGGTTGTGCATCCAGCCCTCGTGGCGCAGTTGCCGCATCGCCGCGTCCACCACGGGATAGCCGGTGCGCCCGTCCCGCCACGCATCGATGTCGTCCCGCGCCTCGGCGGCCGAGCGCCAATGGTCGTGCTGGGTCCGGTAGTCGGCCGTGGAGGCCTCCGGCCGGGCGGCCAGCACCTGGTGGTGGAAGTCCCGCCACGCCACTTGCCGTACGAACGCCTCGGCGCCCGGACCGCCCGCGTCGCGCGCCCGGTGGACCAGCTCGACCGGCGACAGGGTGCCGAAGTGAAGATGGGGGGAGAGCCGGGAGGTCGCGTCACCGGGCAGGTCGTCATGGCGGTCCTCGTACGCCCCGATCCCGGCGTGCAGCCAGGCCGCGAGCCGTCTCCTGGCTTCCCTCTCGCCGCCCCGGGCCAGTCCCTCGGACACCTGCGACACGTCCGAGCGGGCCGGGATCCCCTCCGAGCCGACGCCGTCCGGCACCCGGACGGCCCGGGGAGCGGCCACCGCGTCCCGCAACGGCTGCCGCGCCCACCGGCGGTGGTACGGCGTGAAGACGGCGAAGTGGTCCGAGGACGCGGGGGTGACCGCGCCGGGAGCGAGCGCGGTGACGACGGTCTCATGGACGTGCAGGCGACACCCCTCCGCCTCCAGCGTGCTGCGCAGCCGCTCCTCCCGGCGGCGCGCGTAGGCGCTGACACCCGCCGCCATGTGCACCTCGTCGGCGTCGGCCTCGGTGACCGTCCTGGCCACCTCGGCCACCACGTCGCCGGAGCGCACCACCAGACGTCCGCCGCGTTCCCGCAGCCCGGCGTCCAGGTCCGCCAGACAGTCCGCGAGGAAGGCCATCCGGTTGGGCGCGGTGAATCCGGCCTCGGCGACGGCCCGGTCGCGGACGAAGAGCGGCACCACCGCGTCCGAACCGTCGAGGGCCGCTCGTAGCGGCGGGTGGTCGTGCAGGCGCAGGTCCGAGGTGAACAGGACGATCGAGACGGTCATGGGGTGGCTCCGGGGCGGGGCTGCGAGGGGTGCGGCGTCGGACTGCTTCGGCCCGGCCGGCCGACGCGGATGCGTGATCCGGCCGACGGGAACGATGCGTGGTCGGGCGAACTTCTGTGGATGCGTGGCCGGGACGGCTCCCGTGGACGAGGGGTCGGACGGCTCCCGCGGACGAGCGATCAGGCCGCCGCGCGCGGGGGTGCGGTCAGTGGGTGAGCGCGGGTTCCTCCCGGCCGGCGGGAGTGTTCTCGGCGGCCCGCGCGATATTGCGGGCCATGCCCCCGAACACGACGGTGTGGAACGGCGAGACACTCCACCAGTACAGGTGGCCCAGCAGCCCGTGCGGATGGAACAGGGCCCGCTGCCGGTAACGCGTCCGCCCGTCGTCCGTCACCTCGGCGTACATCTCCAGCCAGGCCAGGCCCGGCAGTCTCATCTCGGCGCGCAGCCGCAGCAGATGACCCGGCTCGATCTCCTCGACGCGCCAGAAGTCGAGCGAGTCGCCGACGCGCAGCCGGGCCGAGTCCCGGCGCCCGCGCCGCAGCCCCACCCCGCCCACCATGCGGTCCAGCCAGCCGCGCACCGCCCAGGCCAGCGGGAAGGAGTACCAGCCGTTGTCACCGCCGATGCCCTCGATCACCCGCCACAGCGCCTCGGGCGACGCGTCCACGGGCAGCCCGCGGCGGTCGGTGTAGAGGCTGCCGCCCGCCCAGTCGGGGTCGGTGGGCAGCGGGTCACTGGGTGTGCCGGGATACGAGGCCGACGACCAACGGGTGGTCACCTGTGCGTCGCGCACCCGCTGGAGCGCCAGGGTCACCGCGGCGTCGAAGCCGATCGGCCGTCCCGGAGGATCGGGAACGTACCGGACGATGTCGTGTTCGTGGCACACGACCTCATGGCGCAGTGACTCCGTGAGCGGACGCGCGATGGACGCGGGCACCGGCGTGACCAGTCCGACCCAGTGACTGGACAGCCGGGGAGTGAGCACCGGCACCGGGAAGATGAGCCTGCGGGGCAGCCCCGCGATGACCGCGTACCGCCGCATCATCTCCAGGTAGGTGAGGACTTCGGGACCGCCGATGTCGAAGGCGCGGTTGACCTCCGCGGGCATCCGGGCGCTGCCGACCAGGGTGCGCAGCACATCGCGTACGCCCATCGGCTGGATCCGGGTGTGCACCCAGCTCGGCGTCACCATCACCGGCAGTCGCTCGGTCAGATAGCGCAGCATCTCGAAGGAGGCCGAACCGGAACCGATGATCACCGCGGCGCGCAGCACGGTGGTCGGTACCCCCGACTCCAGCAGGATGCGACCCACCTCGGCCCGTGACCTGAGATGCGGTGACAACTCCCGCTCCGGTACGCCCTCGGGGGTGAGACCGCCCAGGTAGACGATGCGCCGCACACCCGCCGCGCGGGCCTGTTCGCCGAAGATCCGGGCGGCTGCGCGGTCGGTCTCCTCGAAGTCGTGCCCCGTGCCGAGGGCGTGCACGAGGTAGTACGCGACCTCGCACCCGCGCATCGCGTCGGCGACGGAGGTGGCGTCCAGGACGTCCCCGCGCACCACCTCCGCCTCGCCCGCCCAGGGGTAGTCGCGCAGCTTGGCGGGGGAGCGGGCCAGACAGCGCACCCGGTACCCCTCGGCCAGCAGCTCGGGGACCAGCCGTCCGCCGATGTAACCGGTGGCACCGGTCACCAGACACCTCGGGCCGCCGTCGTCGTCGTGGTCGCTCATGGGTCCTCCGTCGGTCGCCGCTGTCACCCCTGGTGGGTCCGCTCCCCTCCCTGATCCCTTCCACGCGGGCGCCGCCCCCGGATGCGCCGAACGGGACGGCCTTCGCGCGAGACGCCCGAACGGGTGCGGCGCCCGGACTTCTATAGGCTGATCACGTGGCCATACGAGACGACCGTGACGACCGGACGGGTGACCCGGACCCCGACACGGGCCCCGAGCGGGAGCGGACCGCGGCCACCGATCTCCAGGCCTTCGCCGTTCAGCTCCGCCGGATGAACGGCGAGATCAACCGGCTGGTCCACGGCTTCGCGGGGGAGCACGGTCTGCACGCCACGGACGTGCAGGCGCTCGCCGCGATCCTCGACGCGCCCGAGCCGCTCACCCCCGGCCGGCTGCGCGAGCACCTCGGACTCACCTCGGGCGCCGTCACGGCGTGCCTGGACCGGCTCGAACGCGCCGGCCACATACGGCGCGTCCGGGAGAGCCCCGACCGCAGGGTGGTCCACCTCCACTACGTCCCCGACGCCAGATCGGCCGCCCGCGCCCACTTCCGGCCGCTCGCCGAGGTCACCGCGAACGTGCGGTCCGGCTTCAGCGAGGACGAGCTGTCGGTGGTCCTGCGCTTCCTGACGACGATGAACGAACAGCTCTCGGGCGTGCGGTCTCCCGGACGCTGAAGCCGCCGGACGGCACGGTGTCCCACGCGTCTGCGTGCGGCCGGTCACCGCGCGGTGCTTCTTGGTGGGTACAGGGGCCGGCGGCCCGGGCGTGGTCTACGATCTGGGGCGCGAGATACCTCAATGATTGAGATTGTCATTCATCGAGACACCTGTCCGTGAAATCTGGAGAGCGATGTCCCTCACCCCGCGTCGAGCCCTGTGGCTGATCCCCGTCGTCCTGCTCGTCGCGTGGCTCGGCATCGGAGGCACCCTCGGCCCCTACGCCGGCAGACTCGGCGAGGTCTCCACCAACGACCAGGCCGCCTTCCTGCCGCGCAGCGCCGAGTCCACGAAGGTGGTGGCCCAGCAGCGTGCCTTCCGGCAGGCCGGGACGCTGCCCGCGATCGTCGTCTGGACCATGGACGGCGACGGTTCCACGGCGGCGGCCCGGCAGTCCGCAGCGACCGGCTTCCTCGCCTCGCTCGCCGGTACCCCCGGAGTGGTCGGCCGGACGTCACCCGCCCTGCCGTCACAGGACGGCAAGGCCCTGGAGGGCGTCGTCCAGCTCAGGCCCGACCTCGGCAAAAAGCTCCCCGACGCCGTCGCACGCGTTCGTGCCGCCGCCGAACGCGTCCCGGGAACGACCGTGGCGATCGCCGGACCGGCGGGCAGTCAGGCCGACCTGGCCGGCGCCTTCTCCGGGATCGACGGACTGCTCCTCGGGGTGGCCCTGGCGGCCGTCCTGGTGATCCTGCTGCTGGTCTACCGCAGCGTGCTGCTGCCCTTCCTCATCATCCTCGGGGCGGTGTTCGCGCTCGGCCTGGCGTGCGCCGTCGTCTACGTCCTCGCCGACCACGGCGTCGTACGGGTCGACGGTCAGGTGCAGGGCATCCTCTCGATCCTCGTGATCGGCGCCGCGACCGACTACGCCCTCCTGCTGACCGCCCGCTTCCGCGAGGAACTCGCCCTCCGCCCCGACCGGTTCACGGCGGTCCGGGCGGCGCTGCGGCAGTCCTGGGGCGCGATCGTCGCGAGTGCCGGCACCGTGGCCCTCGGACTGCTGGCGCTGCTGCTCAGCGACCTGACGAACAACCGGTCACTCGGTCCCGTGGGCGCCATCGGCGTGGTCTGCGCCGTGCTGAGTTCGCTCACCTTCCTGCCCGCCGTCCTGGTGCTGCTCGGCCGTGCCGCCTACTGGCCGGCCAGACCCCGCCCGGCGGGCGACCCGCGGTCCGGCGGCGCACGGACGAGCAGCGGCATCTGGAACCGGGTGGCGGACCTGGTGGACCGGGCGCCGCGCAAGGTCTGGGCGATCGCCCTGGCCGGACTCCTCGCCTGCGCCGCCTTCGCGCCCACCCTCACCGCCAAGGGCGTTCCGCTCAACGAGCTCTTCGTCAACGACGCGCCGTCCGTCGCCGCGCAGGAGACCCTCGGGCGGCACTTCCCCGGCGGCTCCGGCAACCCCGCCGTGATCATCGCGAACGCCGACCGCGTCGCACAGGTCACGGCCGCCGCCCGCGCGACGGACGGTGTCGCGTCGGCCGCCGCGGTGACCGGGTCGGGGCGGCCCGGCGGGGGAGCGCCCCAGGTCGTCGACGGCCGGGCGCGGGTCGACGTCACCCTGCGGTCCGCCGCGGACAGCGACGCGGCCAAGGACACCGTCGCGCGGCTGCGCGAGGCGGTGCGCGCCGTACCGGGCGCCGACGCGCTCGTCGGGGGCTACACGGCCCAGCAGTACGACACCCGGCAGACCGCCGAACGCGACCGAACGCTCATCGTGCCGGTGGTCCTCGCCATCATCCTGGTCATACTGGCCGGCCTCCTCCGCTCGCTGCTCATGCCGGTGCTCCTGGTGGCCACGGTGGCCCTCAACTTCCTCGCCACTCTCGGCATCTCGTCGCTCGTGTTCCGGTACGGGTTCGGCTTCACGGGCACCGACGCGTCCGTCCCCCTGTACGGCTTCGTGTTCCTGGTGGCCCTCGGGGTCGACTACAACATCTTCCTGATGTCACGGGTCCGCGAGGAGTCGCTGCGCCACGGGGTGCGCCAGGGTGTGCGGCGCGGACTCGTGGCCACCGGCGGGGTGATCACCTCGGCGGGCGTGGTGCTCGCCGCGACCTTCGCCGCCCTGGGCGTGATCCCGCTGGCCTTCCTCGTGCAGATCGCCTTCATCGTCGCCTTCGGTGTCCTGCTCGACACCTTGGTGGTCCGCTCCCTGCTGGTGCCCGCCCTGGTCCGGGACATCGGCCGGCGCGCCTGGTGGCCGGGGGCGCTGAGCCGCGAGCCCGAGGCCTTGTCCGAGCCGGCGCCCGAGCCCGAGGCCCGCGGGGGCGAGCGCGTCGAGGCGTGAGGGGGCCGGGTTCGAGTGTCCGCCCGCGTGGTGCGCGCGGGCGGACCGTCCGTCGGCCGCCGTTCGTCGCCGACGGACGGCGAAACGGGCCTGGCATGTCCCGGTGAAACCCGGGCAAGCGCATTCCACGGGACTCGTCGCTCCGGGTCCGCCGTCAGAGCTGGAGGTGTCTGCCGCCATGGGCACAAAGGTGCTGGAACGATTTCCCGCCGGCGCTCCGCGCGGATCCTGGACCGCGGAGGAGTACGCGGCACGACGGCGTACCGAGGGGCTGGCGGCGACGGTCGTGATGGACCTGAACTCGGACGCCTTCCTCGTGGTCGTTCCGCTCGGCGACGAGGACTGAAGGGGACCGAGGCGGAGCACGCGCCACGGGGTCCGTTCACCGGCCCGCCTCGGCAGCTCGCCTCACCGGCTCGCTTCATCGGTTTGCCGGGCCGCCGATCGCGGCAGGTGACAGACCGCTCGGAGCTTCCGAGGAGTCAGGAACCGGCAGTTCCACGACGAGGGCGTTCCCGCGGGGTCCTCGCGTGCGAGGGGGTCCGGGATGCGAGACCGGTCCGTCATTCCTTGACTGTCCGGACCGGGGGCTGCGACGATCTCGTCATGAAGACGCGACTGGACCTCACGCGGCGACGCCACGTCGACCTCGCGCGTGTCTCCAGTTCCTTCTGTTGCCGCGCAGCCTGACGATCCCGACGGCGGGGTCCCCTTCGCGGGACGGTTCGCCCGCGGTGATCTCCCTCCCGTCGCGATCCCGCGCGTTTCCGCGCCTGTCGCCGGTGTTTCGACATCTGAACTCCGGCTGATTTCAAGGACCTTGAAGCGTCCTCCGGTAACCGGCTCTCCTCCGACGTCGCGCTGCTGCCCCGGTGTGCGCGGAGTCCGACGGTCCGTCTCGGTATCCCCTCCACCTGCGTAACTCTTTTCGAAAGAGGACTCATGGCCACCGTCCTGTCCGTCTCCGGCAGCCCCTCGGTCTCCTCCCGTACCGCCAAACTCCTGCGCCACCTCGACGCCCGGCTCGCCGCGCAGGGGCACGAGGTGATTCCCCTCGACGTCCGCACGATCCCGGCCGAGGCCCTGCTCGGCGCCGACTTCCGGCACCCGGCCATCGTCGAGGCGACCGAGCTGTTCGCCCGCGCCGACGGGGTGGTCATCGGTACCCCTGTCTACAAGGCCGCCTACTCCGGTGTCCTGAAGGCGCTGCTCGATCTGCTCCCGCAGTACGCGCTGGCGGGGAAGACCGTGCTGCCGCTGGTGACGGGAGGCAGTACCGCCCATGTGCTCGCCCTGGACTACGCACTCCGCCCGGTCCTCAACTCCATGGGAGCGGCTCACATAGTGCAGGGCTGGTTCACCCTGGACAAGGACATCATCACGGGCCAGGACGGGAGCGTCACCGTGGCTCCGGGCACCGCCGAGGCCCTGGCGCAGGTGGTGGACCAGTTCTCGGCCGCCCTGGGGCGTATCCCTCTGATGGCGGTGGCCGGTTGACATCTGTGAGCCCCAAATAGTGGCCGCAGAAGTCGAGTTACCAGCCCCCGTCGCCGACCCACGCCTGTCCGGCCCCCCCGATCGGAGAACGCCGCCGTGTCCCTCACCTTCCACTGGTTCCTGCCCACCAACGGCGACAGCCGGCACGTCGTCGGCGGTGGCCACGGCACGCCCGCCACCGCCTCCGGGGGAGACCGGCCGCCGACGGTCGCCTACTTGAGCCAGATCGCCCGTGCCGCTGAGGACCTGGGGTTCGTGGGTGCCCTCACCCCGACGGGTGCCTGGTGCGAGGACGCGTGGCTGACGACCGCGATGGTCAGTCAGCACACCGAGCGGCTCAAGTTCCTCGTCGCCTTCCGGCCCGGCTTCGTGTCGCCCACCCTCGCCGCGCAGATGGCTTCCACCTTCCAGCGCCAGAGCGGCGGACGGCTGCTGCTCAACGTGGTCACCGGCGGCGAGAGCCACGAGCAGCGCGCGTACGGCGACTTCCTCGACAAGGACGCCCGGTACCGCCGTACCGGCGAATTCCTGCGGATCGTCCGGGACTTGTGGGACGGCAAGACCGTGGACCTGTCCGGCGAGCACCTCCGGGTCGAGGACGCCCGGCTCACCCGGGTCCCCGACCCGGTACCGGAGGTCTACTTCGGCGGCTCCTCACCCGTCGCCGGTGAGGTCGCCGCTCGCTACGCCGACGTGTACCTCACCTGGGGCGAACCACCCGCCCAGGTGGCCGAGAAGATCGCCTGGATCCGCGGGCTCGCGGCCGAGGAGGGGCGGACCCTCCGGTTCGGCGTCCGGCTGCACGTCATCACCCGCGACACCTCCGAACAGGCCTGGGCCGAGGCCCACCGGCTCCTCGACGGCTTCGACCCGGCGACCGTACGGTCCGTGCAACAGGGGCTCGCCCGCAGCGAGTCGCAGGGCCAGCAACGGATGCTCGCGCTGCACGGCGGCAGCCGGGACGGACTGGAGATCCACCCCAACCTGTGGGCCGGCATCGGTCTCGTGCGGGGCGGAGCGGGCACCGCCCTGGTCGGCAGCCACGACGAGGTGGCCGAGCGGATCAGGGAGTACCACGCCCTCGGCATCGACGAGTTCGTGCTCTCCGGCTACCCGCACCTGGAGGAGGCCTACTGGTTCGGCGAGGGCGTCCTGCCCCGCCTCGCCGCGCGCGGCCTGTGGCAGCACCCCTTCGCGACCCCGGCCGCCCTCGCCCCCCAGGTCCCGTTCACCGGCTGAACGGACTCATCGACGCGACCGGCCGACCAAGACACCCCGACCGCCCGGACCGACCAAGGCATCCCGACCGCCCGGACCGACCGAAGCAACCCCTCCGGACCTACCCGGCCAACCCGGCCGTCCGGCCAACCCGGCCGGTCGGGGCGAACCAGGTCTCCCGGTCCCGCCGATCAACGTGTCCCGGGCGATCCGGCCGGTCGAGGTCACCCGTCCGATCCCAGCGACCCGAGGTGCGCGGCGCGCACCTCGGCCGTCTGCCCCTGCACCAGCAGGAACATCCCCTCCCGCGCCAGCCGCTGCGCCGGACTGCGCAGATCCATCGACCGCCCGCCGCCGGCCACGACCGCCGCGGTCGTGGCCGCCCGCATCACGTCGTACGCCCGCGTCTTGCACGCCAGCCGCTCGTCGATCCGTTCCGTCGGCACCGGGTGGTCGGCGAGTTCGTAGGCCTCCTTCCTCACCGCGTCGAGACGGGTCCGCAGAGCGGCCGCCGTCTCCTTCGCGGAGGCGGAGGAATCGTCCTCCAGCAGGCCGATCGCCGTCGCCGTCACCCCGAGGACGGCCGGTGAGGCGTTGGTGTTCCTGGGCCGGTCGGTGAACGCCCAGGACGCGTACGGGGTGCGCAGGGCCACCGCCTCCTCGGGCAGCCACAGCCCGTCCAGCTCCAGCGAGACCGTCCGGGACGCGGTGAGCGCGGCGAGCCGCATCGGCGGGGACGGACGCAGCCCCGGCCGCTCGCGCGCCTCGGTGAACGCGAACAGCGCCTCGTCCGCGTCCGTCACTCCGGCCAGCAGCATCACGTCGTTCAGCCCCCAGCCCGTGTACCAGGGGACGTTCCCGTCGAAGCGCCAGCCGCCGCGCTCGCGCGTGACCCGCACCGGGATCCGTGGGTAGGCGCGCAACTGGGCGTACGCGACACCGGACAGCAGCTCGCCGCGCGCGAGCGGGCCCAGCAGGCGCTCCCGCACCGGAAGATCAGTCTTCGCCAGCGTCGTCACCGGCGTGTGGTGCTGGGTCTGCACGAACCAGGTCGAACAGCACGCCCCGGCCAGGATCTCCGCCGTCTCCCGGACCACGGCGGCGGGCGCCGCCGACCCGCCGTACGACACCGGGGCGAGCGCCCCGAGCAGCCCCGAACCCTTGACCGCCTCGACGCTGCTCGCGGGAATGCCTTCCTGGTCCACTTGCTCCGCCAGGGGCGCCAGTACCTCCGCCGCCAGATTCCGGGCCGCGGTGACGAGCGGATGCGGTGGGAAGGTCATCGAAGGAATCTCCCGTTGTCGTCGTGGCGTGTGTCGATCCGGCGCGTTCTCGTTCGTGTAGTCAGTGAGACGCCGAGTCAGACATCCGAGGAGGACACATCATGAAGTACTACCTGTTGAGCGTGATGCAGCCGCAGGGCGAGCGGCCCGCCCCCGAGGTCCTGGAAGAGATCATGCACAACGTGGAGGTGTTCCACGGGGAGCTGCGCGAGGCCGGTGCCTGGGTCTTCGCCGGTGGCCTGCACGGGCTGGACTCGGCCACCGTGCTGAGGGCCCGCGACGGCGACGTCCTGGTCACCGACGGACCGTACACCGAGAGCAAGGAGTATCTGGGCGGGATCTGCCTGCTCAAGGCGCCCGACCTCGACGCGGCGCTGATGTGGGGGCGCAAGGCGGCGCTGGCGACCACGCTTCCCATCGAGGTACGCCCGTTCATGCACGAGACCGAGGACTGATGGCTGTCGGCGCCGCCGAGATCGAGGCCGTCTTCCGCGCGGAGTACGGCCGGGCGGTCGCCGTCCTGATCCGCTTCCTGGGCGACATCGACCTCGCCGAGGAAGCGGTCCAGGACGCGTTCGCCACGGCCGTGGCGAAGTGGCCGGAGGCCGGCGTACCGCCGAGCCCGGCCGGCTGGATCATCACCACCGCCCGCAACCGTGCCGTCGACCGGCTGCGCCGCGAGTCCACCCGGGCGGCCCGGCACGCCGAAGCGGCTTGGCTGCACGCCCCGGACGAACCCGTGGAGGAAGGCCCCGTGCGCGACGACCGGCTCCGTCTGATCTTCACCTGCTGCCACCCCGCGCTCGCGCCCCAGGCCCAGGTCGCCCTCACCCTGCGGCTCCTCGGCGGCCTGACCACCCCGCAGATCGCGCGCGCCTTCCTCGTCCCCGAAGCGACCATGGCCCAGCGGATCGTCCGCGCCAAGGCCAAGATCCGCGACGCGGGCATCCCCTACCGCGTCCCGCGCGACGCGGACCTGCCGGACCGCGTCAGGGGCGTGCTGGCCGTCGTCTACCTCGTCTTCAACGAGGGGTACGGCGGCCGCGAGGACCTCTGCGCCGAGGCCCTGCGCCTCGGACGCCTCCTCGTCGAGCTCATGCCGGACGAGCCCGAGGCGCTCGGCCTGCTCGCGCTGATGCTCCTCATCGAGGCCCGCCGTCCTGCCCGCGCGACGGCGGACGGCGACCTGGTCCTCCTCGCCGACCAGGACCGTACGCGGTGGGACCGGGACCTGATCACCGAGGGCCAGGACCTCGTACGCCGCTGTCTGCGCCGCAACCGGCCGGGGCCCTACCAGATCCAGGCGGCCGTCAACGCCGTCCACAGTGACGCGCCGACCGCCGCGGCCACCGACTGGGGCCAGATCCTTCAGCTCTACGACCAGCTCATGGAACGCGCGCCCAGCCCGGTCGTGGCGCTCAACCGCGCCGTCGCCGTGGCCGAGGTGCAGGGACCGGAGGCCGCGCTCGCCCTCGTGGAGAGCCTCGACCTGGACGGCTACCACGCCTTCCACGCCGTACGGGCGGATCTGCTGCGCCGCCTCGGACGGCGCACCGAGGCGCTCCAGGCGTACGACGCGGCCATCGCGCTCACCGGGAGCCCGCCGGAACGCGCCCACCTGGAGCGGACCAGAGCGGCCCTCGCGGAAAACTGATCGCACGGAGAGCCCGCGCGCCGACCACGCTCCGAGTCCGCCGGATCGCGGAAAGTGGTGGAGCGGGCCCGGAATGCGCCGGGGCCCGTTAAAGGTTGGCATATACATCAAGCTGCGGTCGCGGTACGGCTCCGGGCCGGACCGGCCCGTACGCCCCGCCGCACCGCGTGTTCGCGCGGCCGGCCTCCCGTCCGCGCCCCGACCAGCGAGGCACCGTGAACCACCCGACCCCCGAAGAGCCCGCCGACGTCGTCTCCCGGCTGCGCGCCGGCTTCCGTTCCGGCCGCACCAAACCCGTCGCCTGGCGCACCGATCAGCTGCGCCGACTGCGTGAGCTGCTCACCTCGCACGGCGAGGAACTGGCCGCCGCCCTCCACGAGGACCTCGGCAAGAGCTCCACGGAAGCCTTCCGCACCGAGATCGACTTCACGATCCGCGAGATCGACCACACCCTGGATCACCTCGACGGGTGGCTGCGCCCCGAGTCCGCGCCGGTCCCGGCGCACCTCGGCGCGGACGCCACGGCCTGGACGCAGTACGACCCGCTCGGCGTCGTGCTCGTCATCGCGCCCTGGAACTATCCGCTCCAGCTCCTGCTGACGCCGATGCTGGGCGCGCTGGCCGCCGGCAACGCGGTGGTCGCCAAGCCCAGTGAACTGGCCCCGGCCACCTCCGCCGCCGTCGCCCGGCTGATCCCGCGTTACCTGGACACCGACGCGGTCGCCGTCGTCGAGGGCGGTATCCCGGAGACGACGGCCCTGCTGGCCGAGCGGTTCGACCACATCTTCTACACCGGCAACGGCACGGTCGGACGCGTCGTGATGCGCGCGGCCGCTGAACACCTCACCCCGGTCGCCCTCGAACTCGGCGGCAAATCACCGGCGTTCGTCGACCGCGACGCCGATCCGGCCGTCGTCGCCGACCGGCTCGTCCGCGGCAAGTTCCTCAACGCCGGGCAGACCTGCGTCGCGCCCGACTACGTCCTGACCGACCCGGACACCGCCCGCGCCCTGGAGCCGAAGCTCGCCGAGGCCGTCGAGGCGCTCTTCGGCGCCGAGCCGCGGCGGTCCGCCGCGTACGGACGGATCGTCAACGAGCGGCACTTCGACCGGCTCGCCGCGCTGCTCGACTCCGGCCGCACCGTCACGGGCGGCGACAGCGACCGCGCCGCCAAGTACATCGCGCCGACCGTCCTGGCCGACGTCGACCCCGGTTCGCCCGTCATGGCGGAGGAGATCTTCGGCCCGATCCTGCCCGTCGTCACCGTCGCCGGCCTCGACGAGGCCATCGGCTTCATCAACGACCGCGACAAGCCGCTCGCCCTGTACGTCTTCACCGAGTCGGACACCACGCGGGCGCGGATCGCCGCCGAGACCTCGTCGGGCGGCCTCGGATTCGGACTGCCGCTCGCCCATCTGACCGTCTCCGACCTGCCGTTCGGCGGAGTCGGCGAGAGCGGCATGGGCAGCTACCACGGCCGCTACTCGATCGAGACGTTCAGTCACCGCAAGGCCGTGCTGGAGAAGCCGCTCGGCTGACCGGCCCGAGCCGAGACCCGGGCCGTCCACCCGACAGGCATGTGGAAAAGGGCCGTTCAGCCCTGGGTGGACGGCCCTTCGGCATCGGGCACGGCGTGGGCCGCGAGGGGAGAGTGATCCGTGCCGGGCAGCGGACCGGCATCCTCGGTACCCTCGAAGGGATCACCATCATGGCCGTGCACGCGAGGACTCCCACCGGCGCACAGGGTCCCGCCTCACGCCGTCGGCGGGGCGCGGACCGCACCGGCGCCGGGGGCCATGACCACCTCGGCGACGGCGGCTCGGCCGTACGTCCTCGCGGGGGCCGCGTCCGCCGACCGGGTCCGTCTTCCCGTGGACCTTCCTCGACAGGATGGTCGGGCTCAGCCACGCCACCTCGACCGGCAAGGGCTGGGCCGACCGGCTGTTCATGGCCGGCCCGCCCGGACTCGGGCCGCCCCTGATCGGCGGTATCGCGCTGCGAATCTCCGCGGTCGCGGGCACCGTGAAGACGGGGCTGACGCGGGTCGCCGAACGGCCGCCCGCCCGGCACCCGTCCGACGGCTCGCCGAGCTTGCCGGTCAACCCGTTCGTCGACCACCACCTCGTCACACCGCCGTCCTGGTAGTTCCCGCACCGGCCTGCGCGGGCGACGCCCTGGATGTCGGCAGGCTCCGGGCCGAGCTCCCGGTCGTCCGCACCGGCCGCCGGCCGCGCCGCTGACCGCGGACGGGAGCGGGCCCCGTCCAGGGCCCCGCCACACGGTCACGCGGCCCGCGTTGGGCCGAACGGCCCTCACCGGGGACCTGCGGCCCCTGCCCCACCCGACCGCTCGACACGACGCTGGAATCGGACCCGTTCGGGCCCCGATTCAGGAGGTGGACACCATGCCCCGCACCGTCACCGTAGGCCTCGACGGTTCTCCCGAGAGTCTCGCCGCCGCCGAATGGGCCACCCGCGAGGCGCGACTGCGCGCCCTGCCGGTCAGACTGGTCAACGTATGGGAACCGGCCCCGGAGCCCATGGCCCAGGCACCGCTGCTCGGCGCCGAGACGCACCAGCAGTGGAGCGAGAGGATCCCGCGCGAAGCGGCCGAGGGGATCCGGGCGCGCCATCCCGGCGTCGAGGTCACCACGGAGCAGCTCAACGGGCGTCCCGCCGAGGCGCTGCTGAAGGCCGCGGACGACGCCGAACTCCTGGTGCTCGGCACCCGCGGGCTCAGCGGCGTGGGCGGTTTCATGGTCGGCTCGGCCGGCCTGGCCGTCGCGGCGCACGCCGAGCGTCCCGTCGTGTTCGTACGCGCCGGTGAACAGGCCGCGGACGAGCACCTGATGGATCCGACGGGCATCCCGTCCGCGGCCGCGCCGTTCCGCCCCGTCGTGCTCGGGCTGGACACCGGCGCCCCCGACGACACGCTGATCGGCTTCGCCTTCGAGGCCGCCCTCCTGCGCGCCACGGCGCTGCGGGTCGTGCACTCCTGGAACGAGCCGCCCTACATCGCGTACGGCCTGCCCCCCGACATCAAGATGAGCGCCCGTCTCGCCGCCCAGGACGCCGCCGCCATGACGGAGGCACTGCGGCCCTGGCGCGAGAAGTTCCCGGTCGTGGAGATCATCGAGGACTCCCTGTCCGGAAAGCCGGCCAACCACCTCGTCGACGCCTCCCACGAGGCCTCGCTCGTCGTCGTGGGCCGCCGGATCCGCGGCGCCGCGCTCGGCGCCCACCTCGGGCCCGTCACGCACGCCGTGCTCCACCACGCCACCGCCCCCGTCGCCGTCGTCCCGCACCCCTGATCACCACGGTCCGCCCCTCGACCGCGTGTTCATCGGGGCTCGATCGCGCAAGGAGAGACATTCCATGAAAGCAGCAGTCGTACGAGCGTTCGGTGAGCCGCTGGTCATCGAGGAGCGCCCGGACCCCGAGCCCGGCCCCGGCCAGGTCCGCATCCGGGTGGAGGCCTCCGGGCTCTGCCACACCGACATCCACGCCGCCAACGGCGACTGGCCGGTCAAGCCGAGCCCGCCGTTCGTCCCCGGGCACGAAGGTGTCGGCCTGGTCGAGGCACTGGGCGAGGGCGTCACCCATCTGGCGGTGGGGCAGCGAGTGGCCGTGCCCTGGCTGGGCCGGGCGTGCGGACGCTGCGAGCACTGCCTCTCCGGCTGGGAGACGCTCTGCGAGCAGCAGATCAACACCGGCTACGGGTGCGACGGCGGCTACGCCGAGAAGATGCTCGCCTGGGCCGACTTCGCCCAGCCGGTGCCCGAGGGGATCTCCCCGCTCGACGCCGCCCCGCTCACCTGCGCCGGCGTGACCACGTACAAGGCACTGAAGGTCGCCGACGTGCGGCCCAGCCAGCTCGTCGCCATCTCCGGGGTGGGCGGACTCGGCCACCTCGCCCTGCAGTACGCGAAGATCGCCGGGGCGACCGTCGCGGCGATCGACGTCACCGACGAGAAGCTCGAACTCGCCGCGGAACTCGGCGCCGACATCGTCATCGACGCCCGCAAGGAGGACCCGGGCGAGGTCCTCAAGAGCCACGGCGGCGCGCACGCCGCGCTCGCGCTCGCGGTGAACGAGGACGCCTTCTCCGCGGTGTACAAGGGACTGCGGCGCGGCGGAAAGCTCGTCATGGTCGCCATGCCGGCGCACGGCACCATCCAGGTCCCGATCTTCGAGACCGTGCTGAACGGCACCTCCGTGATCGGCTCCATCGTCGGTACCCGGCAGGACCTGGCCGAGGTCTTCGACCTGCACGCCGCCGGCCGGACCAGGGTCATCCGGGAGTCCCGGCCCCTCGCCTCCGTCAACGAGTCCATCGACGACGTGCTGCACGGCCGGATCCAGGCCCGGATCGTCTTCGACTTCGGCGACGGGAGCTGACCGTCGTGGACCTGCCCCTCGTCGTGGGCGTCGACGGGTCCGAGCCCGGTATGCGCGCCGTCGACTGGGCCACCGACGAGGCCGCCCTGCGCGGTCTGCCGCTGCGCCTGGTGTACGCCTCGCTCTGGGAACGCTACGAAGGCGCCGCCCTCGCCGAAGGGCTGGGCAGGTCCTCCGAGCAGATCATGGCCGACACCGTCGTGGAGGCCGCCTCCAAGCGTGCCCACCGCCGTGACGTCGACGTGCGGATCTCCACCGAGGTGGTGCCCGACGACGCCGTCGGCACGCTGCTCAGGGAGGGACTGAACGCCACCGCGCTGGTGCTCGGGTCGCGGGGCCGCGGCGGTATCGCCGAGAGGCTCCTCGGGTCGGTGAGCCTCACGGTCGCCGCCCGCGCCCACTGCCCGGTGATCGTGCTGCGCGGCGGTCACGACAACCAGGGCGGGGCAGGCCGTCACCGGCGCGTCGTCCTCGGGGTCGGGGACCCCGCGCACGGCTCGGCCGCCGCCCGCTTCGCCTTCCGGGAGGCGGCCGAACGCGGGGTCGCGCTGGAGGCCGTACGAGCCTGGCGGTGGTCCGCGCACGAGCCGGCCGGTCACCCGCTGACGGCGGGCGAGGCCGCCCGGCTGCACGAACAGGGCGCGATGGAGGTCCTGGACAAGGCGCTGAGCGGCGCGGTGGCCGAGTACCCGGCCGTGGAGGTGTGCCGGCGCACCGTCGAGGGGACCGCCCGCACGGTGCTGCTGGACGCCTCCACCGCGGCCGACCTGCTCGTCGTAGGGGTCCGGCGGCACGACAGCCACGGGCACACCGGGATGCAGCTGGGCCGGGTCGCCCACGCGGCCCTGCACCACGCGGCCTGCCCCGTCGCCGTCGTACCCCAGCGCGTATGAGCGCCTCAGAGGCTCGCCGCGTGGTCGGGGACGTACGTCTGCAGATCGCGCGGCGGGCGGACGTAACCGGTCGACGGCGGCCGGGCGGGCAGCTCCAGCACCGGCGGCGGCACCTCGTGGTAGGGCACGGAGGACAGCAGATGGGCGATCATGTTCAGCCGGGCGCGCCGCTTGTCATCGCTCTCGACCACGAACCAGGGCGCCTCCGAGATGTCCGTGTGCACCAGCATCTCGTCCTTCGCCCGGGAGTACGCCTCCCAGCGGGTGATCGACTCCAGGTCCATGGGCGAGAGCTTCCAGCGGCGCGTCGGGTCCTTCAGCCGGCGCCGGAACCGCTTCTGCTGCTCCTCGTCGCTCACGGAGAACCAGTACTTGCGCAGCAGCACACCCTCCTCCACCAGCATCCGCTCGAAGATCGGGCACTGCCGCAGGAAGAGCTGATGCTCCTCCTTCGTGCAGAAGCCCATGACCTGCTCGACCCCGGCGCGGTTGTACCAGCTCCGGTCGAACAGCACGATCTCCCCGGCCGCCGGCAGATGCTCCACGTACCGCTGGAAGTACCACTGCGTGCGCTCGCGCTCGGTCGGCTTGGGCAGCGCCACGATCTGTGCGACACGCGGGTTCAGGTGTTCCGCCACCCGCTTGATCGTGCCGCCCTTGCCCGCGGCGTCCCGGCCCTCGAAGACCACCACCACACGGGCGCCCTCGGTCCGCACCCACTCCTGCAGCTTCACCAGCTCCGTCTGCAGACGCAGCAGCTCCCGCTCGTACGCCGCGGACGGCACCTTCGCCGGTCCCTTGTCGCTCATGCCGTCTCCTCCGCCCGATGACGCCTCCGCGAAACGCTCCGCTGACCCGCCTCGCCGACGTATTCCGATGACTTACGGAGTCACCATGCCCAAGGTCGAACACCAGGACAGCACCGTACTGACCGACGACGAACTGCGCACCCTGGACGCCCACTGGCGGGCCGCCAACTACCTTGCCGTGGGCCAGATCTATCTGCTGGCCAACCCGCTGCTCACCGAGCCCCTGACCCCCGCGCACATCAAGCCCCGGCTGCTCGGCCACTGGGGTACCTCACCCGGCCTCAACCTGGTCCACACGCATCTCAACCGCGTCATCAAGGCGCGCGGCCAGGACGCGCTGTGCGTGTGGGGCCCCGGGCACGGCGGCCCGGCCGTGCTGGCGAACTCCTGGCTGGAGGGCACGTACAGCCAGACGTATCCCTCCGTGTCCCGCGACGCGGAGGGCATGGGGAAGCTGTTCCGGCAGTTCTCCTTCCCCGGCGGGGTGCCCAGCCACGTCGCTCCGGAGACCCCCGGCTCCATCCACGAGGGCGGCGAGCTCGGCTACTCCCTCGCCCACGCCTACGGCGCCGCCTTCGACAACCCGGAGCTGCTGGTCGCCTGTGTGATCGGCGACGGCGAGGCGGAGACCGGACCGCTCGCCGCGTCCTGGCACTCCAACAAGTTCCTCGACCCGGTCCACGACGGCGCCGTCCTGCCGATCCTGCACCTCAACGGCTACAAGATCGCCAACCCGACGGTGCTCTCCCGGCTCCCGGAGCCCGAACTCGACGAACTGCTGCGCGGCTACGGCCACGACCCGATCCACGTCACCGGCGACGACCCGCTGAAGGTGCACCGCGCCATGGCCGCCGCGTTCGACGAGGCCCTGGACCGGATCGCGCTGATCCAGCGCACGGCCCGCGAGGAGGGCGTGGCCGAACGGGCCCGCTGGCCCATGATCGTGCTGCGCACCCCGAAGGGCTGGACCGGCCCCGCGGAAGTCGACGGCCTGCCCGTCGAAGGCACCTGGCGCGCCCACCAGGTGCCCCTGGCCGGAGTACGCGAAAACCCGGAACACCTGCGGCAGTTGGAGACCTGGCTGCGCTCGTACCGCCCCGAGGAACTCTTCGACGCCGAGGGACGGCCGGTGGCCGGCGTGCTCGCCTGCGTACCCGACGGATCCCGGCGCCTCGGCGCCACCCCGCACGCCAACGGCGGCCTCCTGGTCCGCGACCTGCCGCTCCCGCCCCTGGACCGCTTCGCCGTCCCCGTCGACAAGCCGGGCGCCACCGTGCACGAGCCGACCCGGGTCCTCGGCGACCTCCTGGAACACGTCATGCGGGAGACCTCCGAGCGCCGCGACTTCCGGCTGGTCGGCCCCGACGAGACCGCCTCCAACCGCCTGGACGCCGTCTTCGGCGCCAGCGGCAAGGCCTGGCAGGCGCAGACGCTGCCGGTGGACGAACACCTCGACCGGCACGGCCGCGTCATGGAGATCCTCTCCGAACACACCTGCCAGGGCTGGCTGGAGGGCTACACCCTCACCGGCCGGCACGGACTCTTCTCCTGCTACGAGGCGTTCGTGCACATCGTCGACTCCATGGTCAACCAGCACATCAAGTGGCTGCGGACCTCACGCGACCTGCCCTGGCGCGCCCCGATCGCCTCCCTCAACTACCTGCTCACCTCGCATGTATGGCGCCAGGACCACAACGGCTTCTCCCACCAGGACCCCGGCTTCGTCGACCACGTCCTCAACAAGAGCCCCGAGGTCGTGCGCGTCTACCTCCCGCCGGACGCCAACACCCTGCTGTCCGTGGCGGATCACGTCCTGCGCAGCCGCGACTACGTGAACGTCGTCGTCGCCGGCAAACAGCCCTGCTTCGACTGGCTGTCCATGGACCAGGCCCGCGCCCACTGCGCCGCCGGAGCCGGCATCTGGGACTGGGCGGGATCGGGCACCGGGGACCGTGAGCCCGACGTCGTCCTCGCCTGCGCCGGCGACGTTCCCACGCAGGAGATCCTGGCCGCCGCCGACCTGCTCCGCCGCCACCTGCCCGAGCTCGCCGTGCGGGTCGTCAACGTCGTCGACATGACCCGGCTGCTGCCGCGCGGGGAACACCCGCACGGGATGAGCGACTTCGAGTACGACGGGCTGTTCACCACCGACAAGCCGGTGATCTTCGCCTACCACGGCTACCCCTGGCTCGTCCACCGCCTCGCCTACCGTCGCACCGGCCACCAGAACCTCCACGTGCGCGGCTACAAGGAGATGGGCACCACCACGACCCCCTTCGACATGGTCGTCCGCAACGACATGGACCGCTACCGGCTGGTCATGGACGTCATCGACCGCGTCCCCGGACTCGGCGTCCGCGCCGCCGCCGTACGCCAGAAGATGACCGACGCCCGCTCCCGCCACCACGACTGGATCCGCGAGCACGGCACCGACCTCCCCGAGGTCGCGGACTGGACCTGGACCGGCTGAGCACCCCGCACCCTGAAGGAGTACCGCGTCATGACCGTACGCGCGGACGGCTGACGCGCACGGGAGCGGTCCGCCGTCCCCCGCGCGCGCTGCGCAGGACGGCGGACCGCCCGTACCGCAGGATGGAGGCATGCGCGACGGCACCTGGGAGTACGAGGGCTACGACCCGGCGCAGGAACGCCTGCGCGAGTCGTTGTGCACCCTCGGCAACGGGTACTTCGCGAGCCGTGGCGCCGCTCCCGAGTGCGCGGCGGACTCGGTCCACTACCCGGGCACGTACGCGGCGGGCTGCTACAACCGGCTCACCTCGGAGGTGGCGGGGTACCGCGTCCAGAACGAGGACGTGGTCAACCTCCCCAACTGGCTGCCGCTCCGGGTGCGGACCGGCACCGGGACCTGGCTCACCCCCGACTCCCACCGGCTGCTCGACCACCGGCTGTGCCTCGACCTGGAGGCGGGCACCCTGGAACGCACCGCGCGCTACGAGGACGAGGAGGGCCGGTGCCTCGCCGTGCGGCAGCTCCGCCTGATCCACATGGCCGATCCCCACCTCGCCCTGCTGCGCACGGAGGTGACGGCCGAGGGCTGGTCCGGCCCGGTCGAGATCGAGTCGGCGCTCGACGGGACGGTCACCAACAGCGGAGTCGAGCGCTACCGCTCCCTCGCCTCCCGCCATCTCACGGACGCCCGGACCGGCACCCGCGCACCGGACACGGTCTGGCTGCGCTGCCGTACCACCACCTCGGAGATCCGCATCGGGCTGGCGGCCCGGACCGTCACCGACGCGCCCACCCGGACCGAGGACGCGCACACCCCCGGACGCGCCGCCCAGGTGCTCCGGATCACGCTGACCGACGGCCGGACGGTGACCGTGGACAAGACGGTCGCCCTGCACACCTCCCAGGATCCGGCGATCAAGGACCCGCTGGACGCGGCCGTCGACCGGGTCGGCCGGGCCGCGGACTTCGAGACGCTGCTGGACACCCACCGCACGGCGTGGCAGCAGCTGTGGCGCACCACCCGACTCGACGTGCCGAACGGCACGGGACCGATCCTGCGCCTGCATCTGTTCCATGTGCTCCAGACGCTCTCCCCGCACACCGCGGAGCTGGACGCCGGGGTCCCGGCCCGCGGGCTGCACGGCGAGGCCTACCGGGGGCACGTCTTCTGGGACGAGCTGTTCGTGCTGCCGTATCTGAACCTCCACTTCCCCGAGGTCTCCCGCGCCCTGCTCACCTATCGCCACCGCCGTCTGGAGCGCGCCCGCAGGGCGGCCCAGGACGCCGGGCGCACCGGCGCGATGTACCCGTGGCAGAGCGGCAGCGACGGACGGGAGGAGACCCAGGAGCTGCACCTCAACCCGCGCTCCGGGCGCTGGCTGCCCGACCACTCACGGCTCCAGCACCACGTCGGATCGGCCATCGCGTACAACGTGTGGCAGTACTGCGAGGCGAGCGGAGACACGGAGTTCCTGCACACCAAGGGCATCGAGATGCTCCTGCAGATCGCCCGCTTCTGGGCCGGCTCCGCCGAGTACGACGGCACGCTCGGGCGCTACCGGATCCGCGGTGTCGTCGGACCGGACGAGTACCACGACGCCTACCCGGGCGCAGACCGGCCCGGGCTCGACGACAACGCGTACACCAATGTCACGGCCTCCTGGGTGCTCGTCCGCACGCTCGACGTGCTGAGCGAGCTGCCCGAACTCGTCCGCCGTGACCTCGTCGAGCGGACCGGCCTGGACCCCGCCGAACTCGACCTCTGGCACGACGTGTCGAGCGGCCTGCACATCCCCTTCCACGCCGGCGTCATCAGCCAGTTCGAGGGCTACGGCGACCTCGCGGAGCTCGACTGGGCGGGCTACCGCGAACGGTACGGCGACATCCGGCGGCTCGACCGGATCCTGGAGGCCGAGGGCGACAGCGTCAACCGCTACCAGGCCTCGAAACAGGCGGACGTACTGATGCTGGGCTATCTCTTCTCGCCCGCCGAACTCGGCGACCTGTTCCGCAGGCTCGGACACGAGGTGGACGACACCCTCTGGCGGCGCACCGTCGACCACTACCTGAGCCGTACGAGCCACGGATCGACGCTGAGCAGCCTGGTGCACGGCTGGGTGCTGGGCCGGGCACGGCGCGCCGAGGCCTGGACGTACATTCACGAGGCCCTGCACGGCGACATCGCCGACCTGCAGGGCGGCACCACGGGGGAGGGCATCCATCTCGGCGCCATGGCCGGCACCCTCGATCTCGTCCAGCGCGGTCTGACCGGTCTCGAGACCCGCGGCGGAGCACTGCGGTTCGACCCGGTCCCGCTGCCGGAGCTGTCCGAGTACGGCTTCGCGATCCGCTACCGGGGCCATCGGGGCGTACAACTGCGTCTGAGCGCAGGGAGGTTGAGCGTCAGCGTGCCGGCCTCGGACGAACCTCCGATCGACATCACCCTGGCGGATCGCACCGTCTCGGTGGCTCCGGGCGAGTCCTGCACGCTCACGCTGCCGGAGCGGTGAGCGTCGACTCGCGACCGGTCACCGGGTGGCGGTCGCAGCCCGCGGGGTCAGTGCGGGACCACCGTCACCGGGCACCTGGTGCGGGTCAGTACGGCCCGGAGCGTGGGCCCGAGCGCCGTGCCACCGCGCCCGAGGACCAGGAGCCCGGCCGAGTCCGAGGCGTGGACGAGAGCAGCCTGCGGACTCTGGAGCCGGACGTCCTCGTAGACGCGCACCTGCGGGTACTTCTCCCGCCACGGCCGCAGGGCGTCCGCCAGCAGCTGGACCTCCTGGTCCTCCCAGGCCCCCCGGTCCTCCTCGGGGAGCGCGAACGGCAGCGGCGGCCCGTCGGGGGCGGGCAGCTCCCAGGCGTGGACGGCGTGCAGCAGCGCGCCGCGCCGCAGCGCGGCCTCGAAGGCGAAGCCGTTGACGACATCGCACGGACGGCGGGCGTCGACGCCCAGCACCACCGCCCGGAGCCTGTCGGGCCCGGGGTCGTGACCGGCAACGATCCGCTGAGCCATGGCAGTTCACCCTTCTACGGCCGTACGGGAGGCGACGCCTTCACCGTCCACCCGAACCGGCCGCCGTGCACAGGGGCCGGACGGACCAGGAGCGGCCGGATCACGGGCTCACGGACAGGGTGCGGTCGAGGAGGGGGAGGAGACGGTCCCAGTGGCGCTGCCGTGCGGAGGCGTCGAAGGCGTCCGTGTCGGACATGGTGAAACCGTGGACGGTACCGGGGTAGATCTCGCAGGTGTAGTCGACACCCGCGGCGTCCAGGGCCTGACTGAGCTCGCTGATGGCCTCGGGCGTCATGTCGTTCTCGGCGAGGCCGAGATGGACCTCGGCGGCCAGCTCGGACACGAGGCGGTGCGGGCTGTCGGGCGCGTCGCCGACCAGGCGGCTGGGGTGGAATCCGGCGAGGGCGGCCACCTGGGCGGGGTGGGCCGCCGCGGTACGCAGCGCCACGTTGGCGCCCATGCAGTATCCGATCACGGCGACCGGTCCGGGGCTGACCTCGGGCTGGGCGGTGAGGAACCCGAGGTAGGCGTCGGCGTCGCGCAGGGCGCGTTCGGCGGTGTGGGCCTCGATCAGAGGCATCAACTGGGCGAAGACCGCGGGCCGGGCCTCGTTCCCGATGTGCTCGGGCAGGTCGATCACCGGTGCCGGGCCCTGCCGGTAGAAGAGGTTGGGTACGAGCACGTAGTACCCGTGCCCGGCCAGTTCGCGGGCCATCTCCGCGAGCGCGGGCCGCAGGCCGAAGGCGTCCATGTACAGCAGCACTCCCGGGTGCCGCCCGCCGCCCTCGGGGCAGGCGGCCAGAGCGTCGGCCAGGCCGTCCGCGGTGGGAATCTGCAGTGACGTGACAGGAATGGTGGATCTTCCCTTCTCGGGCTGATGAACCGTGCACAGCCGCTGTCCGGGGTGAGGCCGATCGGAGATCACCCCGGCGCTGACGACGGCAACCTATCGCTCCCTCACACGATGATCCAGAATCCGCCCGCGTCCCGGCCGATACGGCGCCCTCTCCGGTCCGGTTTCGGCCGGTCCCCCGCCGGAGGCAGGGTCTTGACGGTGGCCGGGGCGTGCGGGAGCCCGCGTTCGGGTTCCGGAACAGCCGAACGGCTTCGAGGAGGTCCGGGGCTCAGCGCGGGGAGCGGTGCTGGTCCCTCACGTCGGGATGTTCGAGGTGGTTGGCCAGGACCGCGGCCTGGACGCGGCGGTGGACGCCGAGCTTGGCCAGCAGGCGGGAGATGTGGTTCTTGACCGTCTTCTCGGAGAGGTAGAGCTCTTTGCCGATCTCGCGGTTGGTGAGGCCGTCCCCGATCAGCGCGAGGATGTCCCGTTCGCGTGGTGAGAGGCTGGCGAGTTCGGGGGAGAGGGCCGGTTCCTCGGCGGGGTCGGTGCGCAGTTTGCGCATCAGCCGTGCGGTCGTGGTGGGGTCCAGCATCGACTGGCCGGAGGCGACGGTGCGGACCGCGGAGATCAGGTCGGATCCCTTGATCTGTTTCAGTACGTAGCCCGCGGCTCCGGCCATGATCGCGTCGAGGAGGGCTTCCTCGTCGTCGAACGAGGTGAGCATGAGGCAGGACAGCTCGGGCATCTGGCTGCGCAGTTCGCGGCAGACGCTGATGCCGTCGCCGTCCGGCAGGCGTACGTCCAGGACGGCGACGTCGGGGCGCAGTGCCGGGCCGCGTACCAGGGCGTGTTCGACGCTGTCGGCGTCGCCGACCACCGAGATGTCGGGTTCGGCGTCCAGCAGGTCGGTGAGACCGCGGCGTACGACCTCGTGGTCGTCCAGCAGGAACACCCGGATCGGGTTCCGCTCGGAGAACGTACGCGCCTCGGCCATGACGACCCCTTGTTCAGTGATGGACCACGGACCGTGAGCCCGCTGATGCCGATCATCACTCGTCCGGGCCGGATGCACTAGGGCCGACCGGCCCCATCCGACCCTATTCCGGCACCGCGTCGATCCTTCGGGCCCTCAGCCGGCCTGGAGCGGGGTGCCGCCGTCGGGCGACGGCGGAGCAATCCCCGAAGGATCCACGTGGCGCCGCACCGGCGGCCGTCTCACCGCTCCGGGCGGTGCTCCGGGCCCGCGAGGTCGAAGCCGACATCCACCACTCCTTCGACTGCCCGCACCAGCCGGGCGGCCACCGGCACCAGCGAGGTGTCGCGGACGCGTCCGGACAGGGTGACGACACCGCCCCGAACCTCGACGCGGACCGGCGGCGGTGCCCCCTGGAAGAGGTAGGACACGATCTCCCCGCGCACCTCCTCGGCGATGTCCTCATCACTGCGCAGGAACACCTTGAGAAGGTCGCCGCGACTGACGACGCCCTCGAGGCCGCCGACCTCGTCGACGACCGGCAGCCGCTTGACCTTGGCGTGCGCCATGGTGCGGGCGGCCTGCGCGAGGGTCGCGTTCGCGCGCACGGTGACGGCCGGAGACGTCATCAGGTCCTCCGCGGTCAACCCGCCGGCCTTGGCGAGATCGCTCAGCCGCCGCAGTTGGGTGTCCCGGTCGGGGTCCCCGTCGCGGAACTCCTCCTTGGGGAGCAGATCGGCTTCGGAGACGACCCCGATCACCCGGCTCTCGCCCTCCACGACGGGCAGGGCACTGACCTGCCACTGCTCCATCAGCTGCACGATCTCCTTGAAACCGGCCCCACGGCCGATGGCTGCGACGGTGTGGGTCATCACGTCGCTCACGATGTGCGGACTGTCGTGCACGATGACTCCTAGTGAGCTGGTTGTGAGTTGGTTCGGCACCACGTGGGTTGCTTTCCGTACCACTTCACGGGTTCGCATACCTGGTGCCGATTGGCTGCGGT
>NZ_JBIVVR010000023.1:0-105229 GCF_044757755.1 Streptomyces sp. NPDC091209
GAAGCCGCTGAGGGAGCCCGTACGGAGCAGCCACCGCGTCGTGGCGCCAACGCTTCGAACCTCAGGCCGCGTTGAACTGATGCGCGCGACCGTCGCACCCCTCAACTCACTGAGAGTCATCCAGGACAGCGTCGCGGTCGGCGATGCCGGCGGCTTCAAGGAAGACGGTGAGATCGAGGTCGCTGCATGCAGTGCCCAGGATCTCGTCCCGGCCCCTGCGGCGCAGACTCACTTTCCGACCGCCGGTGCGCGGCTCACGCCGGGTGCCCCCACGGGATCGCCTGGGACCAGTCGGCTGGCGGCCTCGTCAGGCCCCCGGGCCGCCGGGTACTCGGCAGCGCGTTCCCGGCGGCCGCGACCACGTGCTTCACAGGGAGAAGCGATGCCCGACTTCGGATACTCTCTGTCGTGCGAGGAGCACAGCCCGGCAGAACTCGTCGATCAGGCCCGGATGGCCGAGCAGTCCGAATTCGACTCCCTCTGGATCTCGGACCACTACCACCCGTGGAACGCCCGTGAGGGCTCGAGCCCGTTCGTCTGGACGGTGATCGGCGCCCTGTCACAGGCCGTTTCACTGCCGGTCGAAACGGCGGTGACCTGCCCCCTCGTCCGCACGCATCCTGCCGTGATCGCCCAGGCGGCCGCCACCAGCGCGGCCCAGCTGGGCGGCCGCTTCCGACTGGGGGTCGGCACCGGCGAGGCACTCAACGAGCACATCCTGGGCACGCCCTGGCCGGAGGCGTCGGTACGCCTGGAGATGCTGGAGGAGGCGCACCAGATCATCCGTCAGCTGGCGGACTCCATACCGTGCGGCGACGATCCCGACACGCACACCGAGGCACTGTCCGCGTTCGTCGAGGCGGGATTCGACACCGTCTACGTCAACCAGATCGGCAAGCACCAGCAGGGCTTCTTCGACTTCTACCGCACGAAGATCTTGCCGGAACTGCGCGGCTGACAGCGCCGGAACCACCCAACACCGGACGGACGGCGAAGACCGTGGAACAGGCCGCGGACACAGACACGGTGGGGCGCGCTCTCGTCGTGATCGACATGATCAACACATACGACCACGAGGACGCCGAGCTGCTCGTTCCGTCCGTCCGCCGGGTCGTACCCGTCCTGGCGGAGCTGATCGGCCGGGCCCGCGAGACGGACGTGCCGGTCGTCTACGCGAACGACAACTTCGGGCTGTGGCGCTCACACCACGGAGAACTCGTGGGACACCGCACTGGCACGGCCGCATGCCGACCTGATCGAGCCGATCAGGCCCGACGACGAGTCGCTCTTCGTCGTGAAGGCCCGCCACTCCGTCTTCTACGAAACGCCGCTCGCCTACCTCCTGGGACGGCTCGGTGTCGGCCATGTGGTGCTGACCGGTCAGGTCACCGAGCAGTGCATCCTCTACTCTGCGCTGGACGCACACATCCGCCATCTGGGGGTCACCGTACCCAGGGACGCTGCCGCCTCCATCCACCCCCACCTGGAGGAGGCCGCCCTGGAAATGATGGAGCGCAACATGGGCGCCCGCATCACCGTGGCGAAGGACATCGACTTCGCCCGACTGCACACCGACCCGGAGCACGCGCCTGGGCCCAGCCGTGCAGGACATCGACCGCCTCCTCCCTGATGAGCCGGGGACCTCCGTAGCCGATCGCTGCCGACAACGAGCCAGCCCGGCCCGTCACCCCCACCCAGCCGCGCGATCCCCGGCAGTCTTCGCAGACGGCGTGGGCGGGAGCGTTAGTCCCGGACGAAGGTCGGCCAACGTCCAGGTGTGTGCTTCGAGGCCGCCGACGAAGGGGGCACGGATCGGGTGGCGGGCGGAGGCGATGAGAGCGATCCGCAGGGGGATGCGCTTGGATGGCGTGCGCCGCTCGGTCGGCGTCACAACAATCTCGCGTAGAGGAGTGCGTGCTTTCCGGCGAGTTGGAGGCGTTCCGCCTGGCGTTGTGCAGGGTCGGGCCGCCAGGCGGGCCGCTTCTGGTAGGCAGCGAGCACTGCCTCCCGTAGCGACGTCGCGTCCAGTCCCTGCCGGTCATGCCCGTAGGAAAGGCAGGGCCTTTGCTGTGGGTAGAACCCACACGACGGGGCAAGGACCGTAGTCACCAGGTCGTGGCATACCTCCAGCCATCCCGAATGGGTGCGATGGTCGCGAGCAGCGGATTCAGGCACAGCTACCTCCTCGTTCTGTCACGCCTGGACCGCATCCGCTCGGGACGTTGTCCATGCAAGGCGGGTTGGAAGTGGGACCAAGTCGGCATGGGTTGGGAAAACAAGCTCGGGGGTAACCGCCGGGCGTCAGTGCTTCATGGATGGAGGAGGGTTTTGATCATGCCGTTCCGCTTCGCCTGAAAGGCTGCGTATGTGCCTGCGGTGCCTCTTCCAACGGCAGGTGATGGGTGGCAAAGCCGTCCACGCCGAGGACGTCTTTGTCGGTGAGGAGGGGGAGGATTTCTGGTACCCAGCGCTGGCCTGGTCCATTCGGAACTGGATCTGCTTGTCGAACATGCGCAGCAGCGGCAGGGGGTCCATGGCTCCGCCGTATACACCGGAGAGGGAGACGGTGCCGCCGCGGCGTACAAGATCGATTGCCGCGTGGAGGGCGCCGAGCCGGCCCAGGCCGACCTTCTGCATGAACGGCTGGGCCAACGCGTCGGGGAGCAGGCCGGTCGCCCATTGGGCAGCCTTTGGGCCCACCTCCTCTACGGTCCCCATCGCTTCGTGGCCAAGGATGTCGCCCGGATCCAGAAACGGCCCGAGGACTTCGGACAGATGTAGGTCTGAGCCACAGATGCCGGTTGAGGCGATCCGCACGATCACGTCGTCGGGTTGTTCCATGACAGGGTCGGGGACCGTCTCTACTCGGACGTCCCGTCAGCCTTGCCAGGTCAATGCACGCATGCTGTTCACCCCTTCACTAGTCCCGTGTGGCAGTGACGATGACGGCCCGGCTGGCCGTCGGCGTAAGACGGCGCGGCTCTCCTTCAGCCATCCTGATCTGCTCTAACCGATGGGTTGGCCGCCGGTAGCGTTGACGATCTCGGCGGTGATGTAGCTCGCCTGGGGCGAAGCGAGGAAGACATAGGCGGGGGCCATTTCCGCGGGCTGGGCCGGGCGCCCCAGTGGGGACTGCTTTCCGAACTCCGCGGTGTCCGGCATGGTCGCGGGAATCAAGGGCGTCCAGACCGGTCCCGGCGCGACAGCGTTGACGCGGATACCGTCCGCGGCGACCATCTGGGCCAGCCCTTGGGTAAAGGTCGCGATGGCTCCCTTGGTCATGGCGTAGTCCAGCAGGTGCGGACTGGGCTGATACGCCTGGACCGAGGTGGTGTTGATGATCGAACCGCCTCGCGGAATGTGGGGCAGCGCCATCTTCGACAGCCAGAACATGCCGTACAGGTTGGTGCGCACCACGCGGTCGAACTGCTCGGTGGTGATCGCCGCGATGCCGTCCGGCTGCGACATCTGATAGGCGGCGTTGTTGACGAGGATGTCGATGCGGCCCCATTCCTCCACCGCGCGCTCGACCAGCCTGCGGCACTGGTCCTCCTCCCGGATGTCGCAGGGGACAGCAACCGCTGTGCGGCCTGCGTCCTGGATGAGGCGGGTGGTCTCCGCGGCCTCGTCGCCCTCCTCGGAAAGGTGGGTGAAGAGCACGTCGGCGCCTTCCCGGGCGAAGGCCAGTGCGACGGCGCGCCCGATGCCCGAGTCCCCGCCCGTCAGAACCGTCTTGCGGTCATGAAGTCGTCCCGAGCCCCGGTAGGAGTCCTCACCGTGATCGGGCGGCGGATCCATGGGACCCGTCCAGCCCGGATGCTCCTGATCCTGCTGCGGGAAATCCGGCTCGGGCTGCCGGGGCTGCGAACGGGCACTGTCAGACAACGGTTCGTCCTTTCTGGGCTGAGCAGGATGCGCTGCGCTTACACCGACTGACACTCCGAGCTACATACAGGTGGGTTTCTGCCGTTTTGCTCCGTGGGGACATTCTGTCCGTGGAGAACGGAGTGCCCTCCTCCAATTGATCCATTCAGGCTCTGCGGTATCTGCCTGGCGCAGCTCGATCCCGCCCCTACCGCAGGCCCGTCATCAAGACCACGTCTGAGGGCCGAAGCCCGACACGCCAGCGCCGCGCCCCACGGCGCCTCCGGGTCGGGGGCAGAAGGGCGACCGTCCCGTCCACGGGTTTGTCGGCAGAACGCCGGCATGGGTCTGACTAGCGCTGCGCCTGGGCGTCGACCTATCGGGTGAACCTGCGCCTCACGTTGGGGAGGCGCAGGCGTTGCGATTGCGGAATCGGGTACTCAGCGGATCTCACGCTCCTGTCATCGCGACGGGACGTCGTTCCTCTGTCTTCCCTCAGTGATCGGAAACTCCCGTGAGTGCCAAGAAGAAGAACCCCGTGGCAGCAGCAGCCGACAAGGTCGCCGAGAAGGTCCAGGAGATCGCTCACCCCGGAAACGAACTCCCCGGCGCGCCGGCCCCCGTGCCGCCCCCCGTGGACGAGCCGACCGAGCCGGCCGGCCCGCTGCCGCCCAAGCCCGATCAGCGCGGCCCGGACACCTACAGCCCCACCGGGCAGGCGACGGGCATCCCGCAGGCCGAGGGGGCGCAGGCCGGTGAATTCCTGACCACCGCGCAGGGCGCACGACTGTACGACACCGACCACTCACTGAAGGCAGGGCCGCGGGGCCCGGTGCTGCTGCAGGACCACCACCTGCGCGAGAAGATCACACATTTCGACCACGAACGCATCCCGGAGCGGGTCGTGCACGCCCGCGGCGCAGCCGCCCACGGCGTCTTCCACGGTTACGGCACAGCGGAAGGGATCAGCAAGGCCGCGTTCCTCGGTAAAGATGTCGAGACGCCGGTCTTCGTGCGCTTCTCCACCGTGCTGGGCTCGCGCGGCTCCGCGGACACCGTTCGGGACACCCGGGGCTTCGCGACGAAGTTCTACACCACGGAGGGTGTCTTCGATCTGGTCGGCAACAACATCCCGGTGTTCTTCATCCAGGACGCGATCAAGTTCCCCGACGTCATCCACGCCGGCAAGCCGCATCCCGACCGGGAGATCCCGCAGGCGCAGAGCGCCCACGACACGTTCTGGGACTTCGTCACGCTGCACACCGAGGCCACCCACCACACGCTGTGGAACATGTCCGACCGGGGCATCCCGCGCTCGTACCGGATGATGGAGGGCTTCGGCGTCCACACCTTCCGCCTGGTGAACGCCGGGGGTGCGACCACGCTGGTGAAGTTCCACTGGAAGCCGAAGCTGGGCGTGCACTCCCTGGTGTGGGAGGAGGCCCAGATCACCGCAGGCGTGGATCCCGACTTCCACCGCCGGGACCTGGCCGACGCGATCGAGTCCGGCGCCTACCCGCAGTGGGAACTGGGCATCCAGACGTTCCCGGACACCGATGACCAGATGTTCGAGGGCATCGACCTGCTGGACCCGACGAAGATCGTGCCGGAGGAGCTGGCGCCGGTCCAGCCGATCGGACTGCTCACCCTGAACGGCAACCCCTCGAACTACTTCGCCGAGACCGAACAGGTCGCCTTCCACGTCGGCCACCTCGTCCCGGGCATCGACGTCACCAACGACCCGCTGCTCCAGGGCCGGCTCTTCTCCTACCTCGACACCCAGATCAGCCGGCTCGGCGGTCCGA
This sequence comes from Streptomyces sp. NPDC091209, assembly GCF_044757755.1. Taxonomy (NCBI): domain Bacteria; kingdom Bacillati; phylum Actinomycetota; class Actinomycetes; order Kitasatosporales; family Streptomycetaceae; genus Streptomyces; species Streptomyces sp. NPDC091209. The sequence goes on from NZ_JBIVVR010000023.1 coordinate 5,670, forward strand.
ACTTCGGGCAGCTGCCGATCAACCGCACCCACGCGCCGGTCAACGACATGCTCCGCGACGGCATGCACCAGAGCGCCGTCCACCACGGGGTCGCCCCCTACCGGCCCAACTCCCTCGACGGCGGCTGCCCCTTCCTCGCCGGCGCCGACAACGGCGCCTACATCGAGGTCCCCGAGCCGCTGCCCGCGGCGACCAAGGTGCGGGACGCGGCAGCCTCCTTCGACGACCACTTCACCCAGCCGCGCATGTTCTGGCTGAGCATGACACCCGCCGAGCGGGAGCACATCGTCGCCGCCTACACCTTCGAGCTCAGCAAGTGCTGGGAAACAGCGATCAAGGAACGTGCCCTGAAGGTCCTGGCCAACATCGACGCCGAACTGTGCGCCCAGGTCGCAGTCGGCCTCGGCCTGCCCGCCCCCGCGCCGACCGTGACGCCGGTCGACCCCCTGCCCAGCCCGGCGCTCTCCCAGCTCGGCGGCACCTGGCCCCTGGACGGCAGGATCATCGGCATCATCACCGAAGGCGACCAGGACCTGAGCGAAGTACGGTCGGCCCGGCAGGCCGTCCTCGACGCGGACATGGTGCCGCTGGTGATCGCCCCCACCGGGGGTGTCCTCGACCCGGACGGCGAACCCCTCACCGTTCAGCGCACCTTCGCCAATGCCCGCTCCACGGAGTTCGACGCCCTGCTGCTGGCGGGCGCACCCGCGATCGGAGCCGACGCCTATGGAGCCCGAGACGCCAAGGTCGACGACGACGTCGCCATGGCCGTAGGCATCGACTCGCGCGTGCTGCTCATGCTGATGGAGGCCTACCGCCACGGAAAGGCCCTCGGGGCATGGGGCGACGGCACGGAGGCACTGGCCGCGGCCGGTATCGCGCCCGACTCCCCCGGCGTGGTCAGTGCCGACTCCGGCGCCACCACACTGGAGCAGCTCGCCGAACTGCTGGGCCGCCACCGCGCCTGGAACCGCTTCGCCCCGTCGGTCTGACCCGCCTTGCCACGGCTCCTGCCTGGCCAGGCCCCGAAGCAGAGGCCCAGCGCAAGATGGCCGAACCAGGATCGTGAGACCGGCTCTTGACCGAGGAGTTGGCGCCTCCCAATGTCGTATGCCCCCGCTCCTCGGGTGCACCGCTTCGAGTGGGCGAGATGGGGAGCCGCCTTTCGGGAACTGCTGACATATGGCTCTGAACCACGATGAGGCGCCGGTCCTCGATGCGCTCGCCCGCTATCACGATGTCGACGAACTGGGATTCACGCCCCCGGGCCACAAACAGGCACGCGGCGCGGACCCGCGGGCGCGAGCCGTACTCGGGGACGCCGTCTTCGGTGACATTCTCGCCAACGGGGGTCTGGACGACCGCCTGGCCCGTGGCGGTGTTCTGGAACGGGCGGAAAGCCTCATGGCCGATGCCGTCCACGCCGAGCACACGTTCTTCTCCACGTGCGGCAGTTCTCTGTCGGTGAAAGCCGCCATGCTGGTGGTGACCTGTCCCGGCAACCGACTTCTGGTGGGCCGAGACGCGCACAAATCGGTGATCGCCGGACTCATCCTCTCCGGCGTGCAGCCGGTGTGGGTGGAGCCCCAATGGGACGCCGAGCGGCACATCGCTCATCCGCCCTCAGCGGCTTCCTATGCCAAAGCGTTCGCGGAACATCCCGATGCTGACGGCGCCCTGGTCACCAGCCCGACGCCGTACGGTGCCGCCGCCGACCTCGCCGCCATCGCCGACATCTGCCACCGCCGCGGCAAACCACTCATCGTCGACGAGGCGTGGGGCGCGCACCTGCCCTTCCACGACGACCTGCCGAGGTGGGCGATGGACGCGGGCGCGGACATCTGCGTGACCAGCATCCACAAGATGGGCAGCGGCCTGGAACAAGGCTCCGTGTTCCATCTGCAGGGCGATCTCATCGATCCGGCAGAACTCGCATCGCGGGCTGACCTGCTGGGCACGACCAGCCCGAACGTCCTGCTCTACGCGGGCATCGATGCCTGGCGCCGACAGATGGCCCAACAGGGCCGCACCCTCATGGGCCGCGCCCTGGAACTGACGGGCCGCACCCGAGCGGCCATCGAGGCGATCGACGGCTTCCACGTCAACGACGCGGCCGACTTCTGCGGCCCCCACCTCGCCGCGGACTTCGACCCCCTGCCCGTCGTCATCGACATCAGCGAACTGGGCACCACCGGCTACCGCGCGGCCGACTGGCTGCGCGCCCACCACCATCTCGACCCCCACCTGACCGATCACCGACGTATCAGCGCACAACTCACCCACGCCGACGACGAAAACACCACCAACCGCCTGCTGATCGCCCTGCGCGACCTGGCCGAGCACGCCGACGCCCTGCACGACGCCTCCCCGGTCGCGCTCCCCGCACCCGCTGATCTGCGCATGGAACAGGCACAGCTGCCCCGCGACGCCTACTTCAGCCGGCATGAAACGGTCTTGACCGTCGAGGCCTGTGGCCGGATCGCCGCAGAAATGATCACGCCGTACCCGCCGGGCATTCCAGCCGTCCTGCCCGGCGAACGCCTGACCGAGCCAGTCCTGCACTACCTGACCTCGGGCGTCACAGCCGGCATGTTCCTGCCCGATGCTGCCGACCACCGTCTCAAAACCATTCGGGTAGTCGCCGAAGACTGACCCTCGGGCAGCTGCCTCCAGCCTCAGGCAGTGGAGGCCGGTCGTGCATGTGCATGGCGATAGCCCCCGCTGCCTGTGGTCCAGGTCCCCCGGTGTAGTGCCTGGGGCCCTGCAGTGCGCTTCAAGAACACGCGCGAGGGCGCTAGGCGGGACGGACCTCCACCGCCCGGGCGGGCCGCCGGAATCTCCCCACGGCCAGTGGCGTCGCTGCGCCACTGGGAAAGCCGCATTCCTCGTGCTCTCGTGGTCGCTACGAGGGCCGCTCCCGACGTGGGCCGTGCGGGAGCGTTCGGCGCCGTGCTGACGCTCTTGGGCAGGGGCATCCGGGGAAGCATAGGAAGAGGCACCGCCATCGCGATCAGCCCGATCACCACCAGCGTCACCTTCCCCATGATCATGATGAGAGGCATGGCCCCAGTCCATGCGTAGTTCGGGCGGCTCAGGATGGGAGATGCCGGAGATGCCGTTTTCTGCGGGCGGTGTCTCGCCGGGCTCGAGGCCCGGGATCGGGTCCGGGAGTCGTCATGGCGCGCTCTCTTCCCGGTACTCGCCGGTGATGCCGTGGCCGGGATGCCGGTGATGCGCTCGTCCTTCCGGAAGGGGGGCATGCTACTTTCCCCGCAGCTCGGCTTCCCAGGCACCCGGTGGCGTCCGCTCCCCCGCGGCGGGCCCGGCACGGGCCGGCGGCCTTTCACGCGCCTGTCGGACGCCGCGGGTTGGAAGGGCTGGCACGCGCCCCACAACGGGGCAAGGCGCCGGAGACAAGGCGCTGTGCCCGTGGGTGTGAGCGGGACTCGACCAGCGGCGCAGCAGCCGTGATCTTCTGTTCCAGCGGGAGCGGAGACGCCCGCGAGCGACTCGCCCCCGGGGAAGTCCCGCAAGCCGCTCGCGTCCTCCTGCGCGCCGGGGCCTCAGAGCCCGGCGTCCTCCCCCTGCGTGGCACGCGCAGCGGCGTCTGCGGAATCGTGAAAGGGGTCGTCGTGGTGGGCGAGCATCTTCAGTAGCTCCGCCACCGACAGTCCCTGCTCCGAGGGGTGGCGCAGGAGGGTTCCCTGCGGGATGCGGTACGTGTTGGACCGGCCCTCGCGCGTGCGCGTGAGATACCCGTCGGCCTCCAGATCGGAAATGATCTTCTGGACAGCGCGCTCGGTCAGCCGGCAGCGGGCGGCGATGTCGCGGATCCGGGCGGTGGGGTCTTGCGCGATCACGGCCAGCACACGGGCGTGACTGGTGAGGAACGTCCATCCCGTATGCGGCTCAGGCACTTCTACCATCCCCTCAGCATAGGGCGCCTAATTCACGTTTACAAAAGAATGAAATAATTTTCAGGTATTGCTTGACGGGTTATGCCTGGGGAGCGCAACCTGAAGCCGGGGAACATACACGGGCCGGACCAAAGGTCTCCGGCAGCGCCTCACCGAGGGCAGGATCATGTACGCACCACTGGTTGACCGCCCCGCGGTACAGGGTTTGGCGATCGATACGCAGTCCCATGCCGGACGCGTCCTCCTCACGATCCGCGGCGAACTCGGGCTCGGTACGGCCCGGGCGCTGGAGACAGCCCTGGGCCATGCCCTCAAGAGCAGCTTCCGCGGCGTAGATCTGGACTTGGGCGAAACGGCATTCTGCGACTGCGCGGCTCTCAACGTACTGATCGCCGCAAGGCGGCACGCCCTGGACCGGCACAAGACCCTTACCGTCCGATTCGCCAGTCCTACGGTGCTGCGGCTGCTGACCCTCACGGGGACGCTTCCGCTGTTCGCGCCGGAAGACCACGAGCCGGCCCCGCCTCATCTCGATGGCAGCACGCCAGGGGAGCATGCCCTGAACCGCGACGAGCAGGAACTGCGCAAAGAGGTCGCCCAGCTTCGCCGCGCCATGCAGACGCGGCCCGCCATCGACCAGGCTCGGGGCATGCTGATGGCGTCTTTCGGGCTCACTGCCGAGGACGCCTGGACCGTGCTGCTCAGCGTTTCCCAGAACACGAACACCAAACTCCACCGGGTCGCCGAGGATGTGGTGACCACCGTCCAAGGCGGGACGCTGTCCGGCACGGTGCGCCGGCACGTGATTGCGGCGGTGACCGCGCTCAGAGCGGCGTCGGAGCCGGAGCCGTGCCGGGACGACGCGGCGCCCCCGCCCGCAGTACAGGCCGCGCAGGAGGGAAGGCGAGCGCGAGCCCGGAGCAGCCTGCTGAAAGAGGCACCGACCGGCCGCCTGCAGCGGAAAGGGGCCTGTCCGGGGCGCGATGGCGATCAGCCCGACGGGGCCAGCGCCCGGCGCACGAGGGTCTGAGCGGTGGACCCTAGCCCGTTGCCCTGACCAGCCACGTAGGCGCCCGGCTCGTGTGCGCTTCGGACATGCCGATACGGCCCACCTCGGCGAGCATGCCGGTAGCTATTTCGATGGCGGCCTTGGTGACGACGGCGGCCTGGATACGGTTGTCGACCTCGGTGGGCCGCAGCAGGTCCGTTACCAGTGGATGAGCCTGCCCCGTAGATGGGACAGGGCTTCCCCAGAGCGGCGACAGGCCTTGTCCTGCGTTTCCCGCGGGAAGCGGAGCGTCGCCTTGGCCCACCAATGCACTCCCCACGGGCACGCCTTCCACCACCCAGCTCAAGATCAACCGTTGCGCACGCCCAGAACGACGCAGCACGCTGGCCGCGGGCAGAACTCCGGAACCGAAGACCGCGCAGGGTGAGTGGTTGAGCGGGACGTCCCGCGACGAGGGGGCGTGCCCCGAACCCGGGTTGGGGTCCGGCAACGAGTCCGGTGGACACGGCCGGCGGTGTCGGTGGCTTCGGTGGTGATGATGGTGCAGGTCATCAGCCAGGCGCCTGGATCATCGTCCTGCATGGCCGTCTGGTCGCGCCAGTATGCGTACAGCCCGGCGAGCGTCTCTTCCTCCCTCGACGCCGCGATCAGCACCGGCGACGAGTGGGAGACCGCGCTCGCCGACTACATCGGATCCGACGACGCCACCCTCGAACTCGTCGAAAACTTCCACGCCCTGGCCCCCATGATCTCCTCCCTGGACGAGCGCGAACGGCAGATCATTCACATGCGGTTCGTCGACGAATGCACCCAGGCCCAGATCGGCGAACACCTGGGCATCTCCCAGATGCACGTCTCCCGGCTCCTCAAGCGCACCCTCGCCAAACTTCGCGAAGGCCTGCTCACCACCCAGTGAGCCGAGCCCTGTCCGTCTGCGGCTGACGCCGTTTCATCAAAGCTCGCATTCCGGTGGCCACTCCGCTGCGCGAATGGCGAGGACCTGACTTCTGCTGCCCGGTCAAAGCCGTGCGCGTCCAGCTCGAAGAGTCCATTCCCGCACCCAATGTGGTCGATCAAGCCATCGGCGTCGTCCTCGTCCTCGGACACCGCCCACGGCGAGGCCGGGCTACAGGCCGCCGAAGCACGTCTCGCGCAGGGGCCGCGCCTCGTCAAGCCGGTGGGGCACGGCGGGCCGTGATGACGTCCTCGGATGGCGAGGCCTCGCCCGGCGGACCGGACCGGCAGACCGCGCACCTCGCACGGTGGGACGGACAGGGGTTCGGGTTTCGCTGGTCTCGAAGGCCCAGGTCTCATTGGCCCGACCGCTTGTCTCCAAGGCGGCCGTGCGCGTGTTGCAGGGTCGTTGGGGCACCCGCCGTGGAACGGTGGGCTGGCTTCGGCTCACGCACAAAGGGAAGGCAGTTCGCTTATGGGACACGGCGGGAATGTGATCGCGGAGCTCACCACCGACCACCGAGAGGTCGATGAACTCTTCGGGAAGATCGAGGCTCAGCCCGTCGGACACGAGCAGCGCCGCAAGCTGGCCGATGAACTGACCATCGAGCTGGTGCGCCACTCGGTGGCCGAGGAGATGCACCTGTACCCGGCCGTACGCAAGTACGTCGACGGCGGGGACGACATCGCGGACAAGGAGATCGCCGACCACTCCCAGGTGGAACAGCACCTCAAAGACCTGGAAGGCCTGCGTGCGGACGATCCGCAGTTCAATGACCTGGTGGCGAAGCTGAAGTTCGAAGTGGCCGAGCACGTACGCGACGAAGAGAACAGGCTGTTCCCCCTACTCGAGGCCGCCTGCACCCCTGAAGCCCTGAACGAGCTGGGCGACAAAGTCCGCAGTGCCAAGAAGACCGCACCGACCCGCCCGCATCCCTCGGCCCCCAACACCCCGCCCGGCAACAAGCTGCTGGGCCCCGGCACCGGACTCGTGGACCGGGCACGCGACCTCCTCACCGGCCGCGGCAAAAGCTGAACACTCCCGTTGTCCGCCGTGTGGCCGCTCCGGCCACAGGGCGGACAAGTGCGCGGTCATATGGCGCCGTCCCCGTCCGACGCGGGCTTCACCTTCCTCCTCTAGATGAACCCCGCGGAGGAAGCCGGGCGCGCATGCCCTTCGGGCGCCTCCGAGCAGCGAGTGATCACCACCCGCACCATTAGCTCCGGGAGGACGCCAGGCGCCCACGACTGGACCGGGGGGCCGGCTACGGCCGCTTGTACGACGTCAGCCCGGGCCGGGGGTGCGGCAGCGCCCCGCCGGCGGGGCGTCACGTCCGCCGCTGCAACAGTGACGGTGCTTCGTGAACTTGCCGAGCCGGAGGCCGACGGCTTCGGCTGGGAGGTACAACGGCCGAGGCACCAGCGCGGCCGCCGCGACGATCCTCGCCTACGCGCTCGACCTCGGCGACCCAGGAACATGGGGTCCGGGTACGCGACCTACCCGGAAGACGAGGTGCTGGCGCAGCTCCGGGAGGACTTTTGCGACGACGTCCTGTCCCAACTCTGTGACCAGTGGCGTCTTCGCCGCGGCGTCGTCCTGCGCTGGTCACTCGCCTGGTACCTGCAGCGTGGCATCGACAAGGTGCCCGCCGCCGTGCGGGAGCTCCCGCCGCTCCAGGGCCAGTCCTGAACGATGGGCAACCCGAACACGGCGCGTACAGGCGCCTCCCTGTGGGCCCACCTGGTCGATGCTTTCCACGGACGGAACACGCCGAGTTGCCAGACGACGACGATCGACAGCCCTGCGGCGCAGATTGCCTCGCGCAGGTGATCGCGAGTGAAGGTCGCTTCGAGATTGGGGAAGTCCGTGAAGCCGTTGTCGAGCGCGGGTCGGTCCATGACGCTGACGACGACCGATCACCGGCCACGTCGCAGGCCGTCCTGCGACGAAAAAGGGGTGTTTTGAGCTGCGGGAACGGGGTTACTCACGTCCGTGCGGCTCTGGTGCGCCGCGGAATGGGGAACCCCTGAAGGGACGGTCAGGGGAATCGCCGGTGGGGGCCGGCGAAATGACGGCGTCGGCCCGTTCCGGAACCCTCGGGAACCGGAACGGGCCGACCCGACGCTCCCTCCAGGTGCTCACCCGAGTGACGTTCCCGCCTGGCGATCACGTTCGATACTCGGCTGCTCCAACTCTCCGAGCCGGGGTACCCAGCCAACATGGCACGATTCAATCTTAATAACCGCAAAACAGACAAAACTGGTGACGATGCCCTGTCTCCTGAGGCAGCGGGCCCAGAACCCGAAGTCGAGGAGCGGGCGCCGAGTAGGCCGACGGAGCTGCCCAAACAGGCGTGGGGCAAGGTCCTGTCGGGGAGTCTGCGGGAGTTCAAGAAGGACGAGCTGACCGACCGGGCCGCGGCACTGACCTACTACGGGGCGCTCGCTCTGTTCCCCGCCCTGCTGGCCCTGGTCTCCCTCCTGGGCATCACCGGGAAGTCGACCACCGACAAGGTCCTCGACAATCTCAAGCAGCTCGCCCCCGGCCCGCGACATCCTCACCCGCGCCGTGGAGCAGCTGCAGGGCAACGCCGGCATCGGATCGATCGTCGCCATCGTCGGGCTCGTCGCGGCCATCTGGTCCGCCTCCGGGTACGTCGCGGCGTTCATGCGCGCCGCCAACGCCGTCCACGACATGCCGGAAGGCCGCCCGGCCTGGAAGATTCTGCCCGTACGGGTCGGGGTGACCGTCGTGCTCATGGTGCTGGCGATCGTCAGCGCGCTGATCGTGGTCTTCACCGGCGGCCTGGCCCGCCAGGCCGGCACTGCCCTGGGCGTCGGGGACAGTGCGATGACGGTGTGATCGATCGCCGAATGGCCCGTCCTGGTAGTCCTGGTCACCATCATGATCGCGATCCTGTACTGGGCCTGCCCCAACGCCAAGGTGAAGGGCTTCAAGTGGATCACCCCAGGCAGCTTCCTGGCCCTGGTGATCTGGATGATCGCCTCCGCCGGCTTCGCCTTCTACGTCGCCAATTTCGCCTCCTACAACAAGACGTACGGCACGATGGCCGGCGTCGTCGTCTTCCTCGTGTGGCTGTGGATCAGCAACCTGGCGATCCTGCTCGGCCTCGAGTTCGACGCAGAGGCCGTACGCCAGCGGGCCGTGGCCGGCGGTCACCCGCCCGACGCGGAGCCCTACACGCAGCCGCGCGACACCCGCAAGTGGGACGAGGACGACCTACGCCGCATGGGCCAGGGCGATGAATAGCCGGCTCCGGAGAGCAGGCATGGGCGGGCGGGTGTGCAAACCACCGCCTGGGGATACCCGCTGGTCATGAAACTGACGGCGGATGTGCGTACAGCGGATCGGCAGCTGACCCCGCGGGCAGCCGGCCGCATCCCGCCAGGCGTCGGACGGATGCTGTCGGCGGTGGAGAAGACCGCGGAGAGCAGCAAGCTGTGGTGCGGTGCGGCATTCGTCATGGGCGCCTTCGGCGGGCGGCGCGGACGCAGATCCGCCATAGCGGGGCTTACGGCGCTCGCTGTCGCACAGCTGGTCTCCAACGGCGTCGGCAAACAGCTGGTCGACCGGCCACGCCCGCCCAAGGAGTGGATCGACCACGACGAAGTCGAAGACCGGCCTGCCTCCTCCTCCTTTCCGTCGGGCCACACCGCCGCCATAGCTCCCCTGTGGCCGCTGGCCGCAACAGCCTGCGCGATACCAGCCGCCCTGGTGGCCGTCGAGCGCGTGCAGTCGGGGGCCCACTACCCGACGGATGTCGCCGCCGGCGCACTGATCGGACTGGCCGGAGCCCGGCTCACCCGGCATGTCCCGCCCCTGCTGCGGCACGTGTTGCAACCGCCTCGCACCGTCCCGCAGCTTTGGCTCAGTGCCGCTCGTTCTCTCTTCTGAACTGCGCGGTTCGGGGTACTCGCCCCCTCACCAGAGCGCGGGCGGTCTCGGCAGCCCGGCTGACAGGAACAGGAGATCGCAGGAGGTGATCGCATGTCGAGTACACAACCGCACAACCCCAGCTCAGAGCCTCACGTGAACGGCGGAAGGCAGGAGCCGGTGGGCCAGCTGGTCCAGCAGGCCTCCCAGCAGCTGACCGAGCTGGTGCGCGGCGAGATGAAACTGGCGCAGGCGGAAATGAAGGAGAAGGGCAAGCGCTACGGCAAGAGCGGCGGCCTGTTCGGCGGCGCCTCGCTCGCCGGATTCCTGATGCTCCAGGCCTTCGTCGCCACCGCCATCGCGGCCCTCGACCTCGTACTGCCGCTCTGGGCGGCAGCCCTCATCATCACCGCTGTCCTCGGCGTGATCGCCGCCGTCCTCGCCCTCACCGGCAAGAAGCAGGCCGCGAAAGCCTCCCCGCCCACCCCCGAAAGCACGATCGAGAACGTCAAGGCCGACGTCGCTGAGATTAAGAGGAGCGCACACCGATGACCCACACCCCTGCCGACCAGCACAGCACCCCTACCCCGGCCGAGCTCCGCGAACAGATGGAGCACACGCGGCACGAACTCGGCGACACCGTTCAGGCCCTCGCGGACAAGACCGACGTCAAGGCCCGTGCCCGGCAGAAAGCCGGCCAGCTGAAGGACGACGCGGTCGCCAAGGCCAGCGAGCTGAAGGTTCAGGCCACGAAGGCCACCTCCCAGGTCCAGGACAAGCTGCCCGACTCCTTCAAGGAGAAGGCAGCCCAGGCCGCCGGACAAGCCCGCGCCGCAGCTCTCCAGGCCGGACGGACATGGGAAGAGAAGGCACCCGCCCCACTGCAACAGAAGAGGGCACAGTCTGCGCAGCTGGCGCGGGAGCACCGCACCCTGCTGCTGACCGTCGCCGCAGGCATCACCGTGCTGTGGCTGGCCGGCCGTATCAAGAAGGGCTAGACAGATGAAGGCCTCGAAGATCGTCTACAAGCCCGTCGGACTCGCCATGGGAGCCGTCAGCGGCGTGATCGCCGGGGCCGTCTTCAAACAGGCATGGAAAATGTTCGCCCACGACAAGGACGCCCCCGACGCCACTGACGAGGGCCGCAACTGGGGCGAGGTGATCCTGGCCGCCACTCTCCAGGGCGCCATCTTCGCCGCAGTCAAAGCCATCGTCGACCGCACCGGCGCCGCCACCACACGCAGCCTGACCGGCACCTGGCCCGGCTGACAACGGATAGACGGGGCCGACGACAACCCGGCGGTCGGCCCCTGTCCGCAGACTGCCCTCTGCCTGCCTTCTGCGGGGACCACCCGGTGCGGGTCCGCGCATGAGTGGGATGACTGCCTTGGCGAGCGCGGGTCTAGTCGGTGGGGGCGTCGAGTTCGAACCAGACCGTCTTGCCGGTCTGCGGGGGAACGCAGCCCCAGTCGCCGGCGAGCATGCCAAGGAGCGCGATGCCACGCCGCCCTCGGCGTCCTCGGCGACCGCGCCGCGGACCGGCTCCGAGACGGCGACGTCCTCCACCTCGCAGCGCAGTCGGCCATCCCTTATCTCCAGCGTGAGCCGGACCGGGCCTCGTACTGTTCGAGCGGCAGCGTCATGTGGCGGGTACGGACCCGCGCGTTCGAGTAGGGCCGGGCCGGAGCGCTCGGGTCGCGGTCGTACATGGTGTGCACGACGTCGCTGTGGGGTTCCACGGCGATCAGCCGCGGATGCTCGGCACACAGAGGCCGCCGAGTTTGGCGAGCACATGCCCGGCCGCAGTGTCCCAGGTCCAGGCGTGTGCCGCACCGAGTTCGTGACCAGCTCACTGACCAGCAGCTCGACCGTGCCCGCCCGACCGCTCAGGTGCCAGCCTGAGACCTGCCGGATCGCCAGCCGACGCGTCTCGCGCACACAGGTGTTTCCCGGAACCAGTGGCCAGGAAGCGTCCCGGTGCGCTTGCCGGGCGCAGCGCGTGGGACCAGGGAGCCATCTGCCAGGCATGCCAGGGCGGTTTCTGCACGACAAGGGCCTGCGCAGCCAGCACGCGAACTCCATCGCCTGCCTGACCATCGGCCTGTCCGTCGCCTCCTGGGTGACCTCGCTGGGTCGAACCCGCGGGCATCGACCGCGCGGACCGATGGGGCATCTTCATCGCCACCTGGTTCGGACGCGGCCAAGCCCTCGCCCAGTACGAGCGCACCGTAGATGCGGCGTGGGGCTTCACCCACGACCGCCGGTCTCTGTAGGCGTTGCGGTCTCAGCCGCATCTTTGCCGGCAGAAGATCACGGTGCGAGGCCCAGCAGGTGCGCGGGACGGTGTCTTTGCCGTCCGGCTGGGGCGTCGGCGATACTTTCGGGCATGATCCCCGGCACCGCACCCGCAGAGATACCGGTCCTCTCACCGAGCGGCGACCTGGACCACGCGACCATCGTCCCCTTCGCCGAAGCCCTCGAATCAGCCAGCACGCAGCATCCGGCCATCATCGTGGATCTCAGCGACGTCGCCTTCGGCGACTCCACGTTCCTCAACACCCTGCTCCGCTGCCACCATCTCACCGACCTGCGACTGGCCGGCGCCCCCCTGCTCCTGTCACGGCTCTTCGCGATCACCGGCCTCCACCAGGCGCTACACCTCTACCCGAGCGTGGAGGCCGCGCAGAACCCGCCATCACCGCCTTCGGGAGCCGTCTAAGGGCTGTCCCGGAGCCGACGGCAGCAGGACGGGCACCGACCTCGCGCCGACGCGGATGCAGGCGCGGTACGGCCCGGCCGGGCATAGCCGGGTGTCTGCAGACGCTCTACCAGCGGGTGCCATGGTCGGCCGACCCGCTGGACGCGTGGGAAACACACGAAAACGTCTGGCGGAAGTCGTCCCGGCCCTCCTCCCCCGGCTGGGATCCCCAGGACGCGGCGGAGATCGCCCGGCTACGAGCACGGGAGATCGAACTCGCCGGGACGGTCGTCACGCACGCCTACTGGAGCAGCCTCGTCCCGGCCGTCGTCCTCGCGGCCCGTGACGTGCTCAAGCACCACCATGAGAGCAGATGGCTGACGTCTCCCGCTAGCCGCAGATCGCTCCTTAAACAGCGGTCGTCGGGTCCGCCGTTCCGGTCTCGCGGCGGTAGGCGGCGTTCACTTGCTGGGCCTCTTCGAGCTGGTCCTCGAGGATGACGATGCGGCAAGTCCACCGGCGACTTCACCGCACCGTCCGCGCACAGCACCGCGTCCACCAACTCGAACAACTCATCGCGCCGAGCGGTCAGACACTCGTAGAACTCGCCCCGGAAGCGTGACGCTTCCGCGAACGCCTCCCTCTGGACAGCATCAGCCAGCACACTCACCCTCACGGCCTTCGTCGTGGTCACGTGCACCTTGGTCGGAGCACATGATCAAACGGAGGCCGCCCCCACGTCCGGTGAATCCCCATTCGAGCGAATCCGTTCGAGACGCCATTCGAGACCATGGCACCATGTACCGCATGACGACGAACCGAAAGGTCCATGCCGCGTAGACGGCCAGGACAGATCCGCGCCGGTGCCCTCGACAGCCACCGGACAACGGGTACAAGGCCAGTCATCGACGGCCTGTCTTCGCATGCGCTGTCCGAGATCATCCGTCTCGAGCACACCCGCAACTATCTGCAGCCAGGCGACGTCAGCGCGGCTGTGAGCCTGTGGAAGGACTACGTCCACCAGCCCGAGCGTGCTCTGTGGCACGACTACGAGTGGGGCAACGTGCACTGGTACTGCTGCGGCAACCCTCTCGAAGCCCGAGCTCTCCTCGACACCGTGATGCAGGCCGTATCACCACGAAGCGCCCGCGAACTGCGAAGGATCGCCAGCCGGTCAGACGCCGTCTGGAACCTTCCGACCCCGCCCTACGACGCTGACGGTGGATAAAGAACAAGCTCAGCGTCCGTGAAGGTGGCCAAGGGCGAAGGAATGATCACGGGGCCATCGTGCGCGCGGCCCGTCGGTGGCGGTAAAGGGCCTTGCCCACCGTGCCGAAGAGCGTCGTGCAGCAGACGAACAACCGTTTGCTGCACGACGCCGCTGCTGTGTGCAGCAGGGCCTGCTACACGAGCAGCAGCCGTGTGTCGCCTGGGACCGGCCTTCGAATGTCATCGCTCTCCGGTCCGGCACCCGGACCGGAGAGCAGGGGCACCCCGCGCAGGAGACGTAGCAGCCCCCCGGACCCACTCGTATCCGCGGCGATGCTACGTGATCAGGCTTCGACGTAAGCGACGATGGTGATCTGCCGAAGGGCCGTGACGTAGTAGATGACGCGGACCCCGTCGACGTCGTCGACGTAGTCGCGCAGCAGGGTGTCGGGCACTGGGGTGCCCAGCTCGGGGTTGACGCTGATCGCGACGATCGCGCGGTCCAGACGGTGTGTCTCGCTCGCCGTGAGCTTCGCCAGCTGGCTCAGCGCGGGCTCCACCAGGACGACCTGGGACCGGCGCGGTGCGTGCTCAGGCGACACGGGGTTGCTCACCGGCAAGGCGCTCGAGGTGGGCGTCGCGGGCGTCCTCCCACAGCACGCCCGTCTCCGGGGACGGATAACCGTTGGCGGCGATGTCCTCCAGCACCGAGGCGAGGACGTCGACCTTCGCGCGCTGATCGGCCGCGTACGCGCGGGCGGAAGCGGCGGCGTGCTCATCGAGGGGCTGACGGTCGGGCACGGGCGCGGGGGCCGGCTGCTCGCTCATCTGGGGCTCCTGGGCTGTCATCTGGCGTGTGTCACCACGGTATCGCCGGGGCGGGGCGCTCCGGGACGGTACGGGCGAAACCCGCCCGATGACACAGATGACACAGATGAACAGTGACACAGATGGTCACGACGGCCTGGGGAGACAGGGCGTCGATGACACAGGTCGGACTGTTCACTGCTGGCTGTTCAGGCGCCGGGACATGGCCGGGAGCACGCTGGAGGTATGCGCACCAAGGACGTCGAGGTGGGGCAGACGTACCGCTGCGAGGTGCCGTTCTCGCTTCCTGTGCGGCGGTACCGGCCAACGACCATGGGCGACTCCTGGTGGCCGTTGAGCCGGCTGCGCGGCACGCACTTCCCGCTGGCCGTGGTCGACGTTGACGCTGCCGCTCGAACCGCCCTGGGCCTGGTGATGGGGGCGGGCACCCGGATCACGGTGGAGCTCACCGAGGAGCAGGCGGAGGCGGCCGGCCTGTCGCCCGGCCACGGTTATCAGGTCCGCGGAACGCTGCTCGATGCCGACGGCGAGCCCGTCGAACTCCCGCAGGTCACCACACTCACCGTGCCGATCCGCTGGCTGCGCCCGGTGGAGACGCCTGTCTCCCCCAGCCACCATGACCCGACGTTCCGGGGCTTTCACTGACCCAGTCGGCGTGAGCGGAGTGTCCTCTGACAACCCCTGACTGATTGGCAGCGAAGTCTGACGGACGTCAGTTTGTGTCAGCGACGGTTAGCCGCGCAGGTCAGAGCACAGGACGGTGTCGAGAAGCGCCGCAGCAAACGGCAGCGGGCCGGAACCGTTGACGGTTCCGGCCCGCTGCGGGTTCTGTGGTCAGGGGCTATAGGTGACCGTCGCGGCAAGCTGCTGCAGGGAGAGGACGACCTGGTGGGGTGCTCCGACCGGGGCGAAGTCGACGGGTTGCTGGAGCTGGTACTTCCCTCCCTGCGGCGGGAAGTCGGTGAGCTGGTCACCGACCAGGGCGGCCGTTTTGGTGCTGGCCAGCTGCATGTGCGCGTCCCCGCCCGGGGGCTTCTCGATGGTCATTGTCCAGTCGAGGTACCAGGTGCTGAGGTACCTCGACGCCGCTTGGTCGAGGATCCGCACCTCGCTCAGCGGCGTGCTGCCCGAGTTTGCCCAGGACAAGACGACCTTGCCGAGCTGCTCGGTGTCGGCGGTCATCTCGAACCCTTCGACCCTCAGCCTCGCCCCGCCCCAACCGGACTGGATCTCCTGCTCGACCACGGCCCTCAACCCGCCCCTGATGGCGATGGTCAGGAGCCCGAGGATGGGGACTTGCAGCGGCACATTGGCGTCGTGGGCGGTCATCGCGATCGCCTGACCGATCGGGGGCAGAGGCACGGGTTCTCCAGTCGTGTTGTCGGCGGCCGGCCGCGCCCTGCGCACGGCCGATCAAGCCCTATGACTACCCACAGTTCATTTCTGGAAACTGTCCGTAGTTGAAGCTGACGGCGAGCGAGGCGAGCACGGACCTCAACGAAGGCACAACGCACGATCTACCCGGATGTGGTGGCGGTGTCCGCGTCTCACCTGCACGGCGAGTACTTGGCTGTCACAAAGCGGCGTCGGTCAATGTTCGGTGTCAGCGGTCAAGGTCCGATGTCACTGGACGCGGAGCGTGATGACCCGGCCGGGCCGCCGGGCAGGGATGTCACGCTGTCACGCCGGATCGGGCCCGAGCGGGGGTTCGGGGCTCTGCCGGCAATCAAAAAGCTTTCAATATGGACATTCGGCGGGTGCTGTCGCGTGGTGGCCCGGCGGGGGCGACAGCCAGCGTGACGGGGCGCGTGACAGCTCCGATGTGACGCACGGTGAGCATGAGGGGTGGCTGGGACCTCTCGCCTCCCCAGGAGTGCTGGGGGTTGGGGGTCGGTCAGTTCCGGAGCGGCGACCAGACGTGCGGCCCGCTGCACTGCCCGCAAGCAGCGCAGCCGGCGCACTCCATGCAGAACTGCTTCGGGACGCGCGGGCACGAGCAGATCGGGTTGTGGTCGGGGTCGTCGTCGCCCTCGAACCAGGGCTCCCCGAGCGGGGGCGCGTAGTCGACCTGGACCTGGCCGTCGGCCGTCAACTCTTCGTATCGGGTGCCGCCACCCGTCGTCCGGGCCATGACGGAAGTCGCTTCAACCGGTCACAGACCTGCGATGTCACCGGCCTTCTTAAGCGCGGAGTCGAGTGCGTCCACCACGGCGTTGTGCCGCCTCGCCCGCGCCGCCCGGTCCGCCGGCACCAGCCGCTCGGCGGCCTGCACGGCGTAGGCGTCCGGGTCGCCGAAGGCCGTCCGCGGGTGCTCTCCCGTATCCGCGCAGTGCACCGTGACATCCTTCACCGCCTGGAGCACGACTGCCCGGTCCACGCCCGGCTGCATGGCCAGCCGTACCTGGAAACGCGCCATCCACTTCTCGCCGTCCTTCGCCGCGTCCGTCGTTTGGTCCTTCTTCGCCACGTGCTCTCCCGGTTGATCGGCAGCCGTCCGTCATGTAGACGGACGCTGGGGCGTCGAACTGGGTTGCGGAAGCGAGAGACTGATGAGTTTCAGGTGACTGCCGGGGCCCGCACTAGCTCTACCGACCGGCCCACTGTTACAGAACGTCACAGATCACGGGCTCTGGCACAGCTTCTCACCCACTGCTACTGGTGACCCGCTGCGGGCCCTCACCCGTGTGCCGTCGCCGGTGTGGCGGCGGCCGTCAACCGGGGGCACTTTGGTGGGGTGGCGGCCCGGAACCGCCCCTCCCCCTCGTGGTCCGGGCCGCCTCACCGTCAGGCCGGCGCACTCCCCATCACCAGCACGCTGACGGCCCGTGGCGTGCCTGTCGACGGCAGACGTCGTTTCATTTGAGATCGCACACTGGGACCGAACCCGATGTCCGACCGCTGAGGATTCGAGCCCCGCTGCCGGCCTAGAGTGCTCAGCCGTAGCCCGGCCCCGACCGCGCTCTGGACAGGGCCGGGCTACCGGCCGCGCGAACGGCGCCCGAACAGCACGGAACGCAGCATCGTGTACGGCCGCATGTCGGTCCGGCAGGTCGGGCAGTGCCGGCCATCCTCCGGCGGGACGAACAGAGCACGCCGAATCCTCCGTTACCGACCTGAGCGGAGGAAGACCACCTACCCCTCTGCTGCTGAGCCCAGGTAGAAGAGCGCGAGGAACGCGACGACGAAGAAGGCGATCCAGAAGAAGGGCAGCAGGTCTGAGCCCCTCTGCATGGAGGGAGGCGGCCTGCGGCCATTCTCGCGCTTGTACTTCAACTGCCGCGCCTCGCGCTCGCCGCGCTCGTACTCGGTCTCATCCCTGTTCTCGTCCATAAGGTCCCCTGTCCCCGGCCACAGTAGGACCGGGAAGGGAACGACAAGAGAGCGATGGTCAGAGTTGTCTCTGCCCGGTCACCCTGCCGAGCCCGATATTCGGTCTGCAGGCACTCGGCATTCCAAACGCGACCGTCACCTGGGCCGCCCCCACCACCCCGCAGAGGGCCCCACTTGCTCGGGCAGAAGCCGGGGGCCTGCTCGAATCCGACGGCCCCGGCGGCACGTGTCAGGCGGTCGAGGTAATTGCTCGGGTGACGGCCGTGATCGCCAGGCTTGGGCGGCCGGGGAGTCGCGCTACGAGAACCCGGCGGATCTCGGGAGGTGCGCCTTCGACGTGCAGCAGGCTCACCCCGGGCGGCAGCACCGGCGAGAGCCGGGAGGGCACCGTTGTCACCCCGAAGCCACCGGCGACCAGCTGAAGCTTCGTCAGCCAGTCGCGCGCGCAGTGGACGATGTGCGGCCGACCCGGCAGACCGGGCCAGACGCCGAGCAGTGGCTCGGCGTTCGACGCCGGGGTGGCGATCCACGGAAGGTCGACCAGTTCGTCGACATGCGCCGCCGTGCGGCCGGCGAACTCTCCGGTCGAAGACGCCGCCACGACCAGTTCGGTGTCCGCAACGGTCTCGACGTGCAGGCGCGGCGACTCGCCGTCCAAGGGGCGGTGGGGTGGGCGGGACGTCAGGACGGCGAGGTCGATCGAGCCCGCGCGCAGTGCCCGGACAAGGGTAGGCGTGGTGCCCTCGGTAGTCGTGACCGTGATCTGCGGGTCGGTCGCCGCGAGGCGGGCAAGCGAGGGAGGCAGGATGGCCGCGCCCGCGCTCAGGAACAGTCCGAGCCGCACCCGTTCGGTCCGCGGGACGATGCCGGTGAGATCGCGCTCGGCCGCTGTCAGGCAGTCCAGGATCGTGCGGGCGTGACGCAGCAGGGTCAGACCCGCGGGGGTGAGCCGCACTCCGTCGGGGCGGCGTTCGAACAGGGCGGTGCCCGCGCTTCGTTCGAGGGAGGCGGCCTGGCGTGAGACCGCCGACTGGGTGTAGCCGAGCCGGGCGGCTGCTGCGGTGAAGCTGCCGGACTCGGCGATCTGCTGCAGGACCCGCAGGCCTGTGCTGGAGATGTCCATGCGACATACGCATACCACGCATGCTTGATCGTCGCTTCCCGCATGCCTGCCTGACTCCTAGTGTCGATCGCGACGAACACGTACGAACACGGAGGTCATCACGTGCGAGCAGCACTTCTGACGCAGTTCGGTGCTCCCCTCACGGTGCGGGAGGTGCCCGACCCCGAGGCCGGCGGCGGCGAGGTGGTGGTCGAGGTGCTCGCCACCTGCGTGGCCCCCTACGCGGCCGAGGTCTTCAGCGGCGAGCGGAACTACCCCCTGGTCCCTCCCGTCGTGCCCGGGATCGGCGGCGTGGGACGGGTCGTCCACGCGGGCCCGGACGCCACCCGGCTGCGCCCCGGCGACCTGGTGTGGTGCGACTGCACGGTGCGCTCGCGGGACGACGCACTGACACCCGACATCACGCTCCAGGGCTGGAGCTCCCGCGGCGAGGGCGGCGCGCGGCTCGCCCGGCACCTGCACGACGGATCGTTCGCCGAGCTCATGCGGGTCCCGACGGAGAACGTCTTCCCGCTGCCCGCAGCCGCGGGGGACGACCCGCCCCGCTGGGCCGCGCTCGGCGTGCACGTCATCCCTTACGGCGGGCTGCTGGCCGGAGGCCTCGCAGCCGGTGAGACGCTGCTCGTCAGCGGGGCCACCGGCAACCTCGGCAGCAGCGCGGTCGCGGTCGCGCTCGCCATGGGGGCGGGCCGCGTGGTCGCCCCAGGCCGCAATCGGGCCGCGCTCGACCTCCTCGCCGACCGGTTCGGACCGCGTGTGCGTCCGGTCCCGCTCACCGGGGACGAGGCCGGCGACCGCGCGGCGATGTCCGCGGCGGCCGACGGCCCGATCGACATGATGATCGACCTGCTACCGCCGAGCGCACCCAGCTCGGCGGCGCGCACGGCAGCCATGACCGTGCGCGAGTACGGCCGAGTCGTTCTCATGGGCGGCGTCGGCATGCTCGGTGGCGACGACCTCGCACTCCCGTACCCGTGGATCATGCGCAACTCGATCACCGTGCGCGGCCAGTGGATGTACCCGCGTACAGCGAACGTCGGCATCATCCGGCTCCTCGCCTCGGGCACCCTGGACCTCGCCTCCGAACGGGTCCGGTCGTTCGGCCTCAGCGCCGTCAACGACGCCGTCACCTATGCCGCCGCGCATGGCGGCCCGTTCGACCGCACCGCCCTCACCCCACCGGCTCGCTGACAAGACCGACTGATCTCCATGTGCCAGCGCCACGGCCCACCTCCTCACAAGCACAGGCCGCCAAACTGCTGCTATTTCTCGTGCAAACGCTGTCATTTGAAGTGGACGAAACCAAAAGGCCCTCGTACGGGGGGACTGCAAGAAGAACGGCTCTGGCTCGTAGTCGGGATGCTGTTGGCGATCTTCATTCGTTTCGGTGAAGTCATGTCGTGGTCGGCCTGTGGATCGGTGTGGTGTGCTGCGCTGGTTTGGGCGGGGTGGTTCGAGCGGTCGGAGGGGTGGCCGCGATGTCGATGGGTTCAGGTTCGGGGCGGATGATTCCGTCGGGAGCTGACGCCCGATGGAACGGCGGCTGTGGCCGACTTCCAGCAGCGCGTGGACTGCCGTCCTTGCCAACTGCCCTGAACTCGACGCCCTGACCGGTCACGTCCGGTCCTTCGCCCAAATGCTCACCGAGCGGCAGGGGGAACGACTCCTGCAGTGGCTCGACGCCGTCCGCCAGGACGACCTTCCCAGCCTCCACACTCTCGCGGCCGGCATCGATCGAGACCGCGACGCCGTCATCGCCGGCCTGACCCTGCCCTGGAACTCCGGCGTCGTCGAAGGGCACGTCAACAGGATCAAGATGCTCAAGCGCCAGATGTTCGGCCGAGCCGGTTTCAGCCGGCTACGCAAGCGCGTATTGCTGGCCACCTGATCAACCACCCGGCTTTCGGTGATAGGGCTTCCCTCTACGGAAAGATGATGAGAAGGCGACAGCGTGGACGCAGTAGTAGCGATCAGCCTGATCCGCATGGCCGCTGCAGACTTGGCCATGGAACCCTGGCAGCGCCCCCAGGACGCTTACCCCAACGCGCTGCAACCCATCGTTGATCTGGCGAGAGCACTCGACCTGCCGAACGATCAACCTCCGGACCAGCAGCACATTCGCGACCGGGCCACCTCCGCGGCGCGAGACTTTCTCGCCACAGAAGCGCACCAGAACCACAGCCTTTGAGCTACGTCACATGACCCACCGTGACCGGTTCACGGAAAGGACGCTGTTGGTGATCTTCATCTGCACCGGGCGCGTGCGGGGCGGGACTGGTCTCACAGACTCGGCATCAGATCGGTCAGCGGAAATGCCCTCACATCCTCAGGAGGGCGCGACAGGTGCAGCGTGGTGTGGAAGTAGCCGTCAGCCTCCTTCCCATACGGGTCCTCGCCGCCTGCGGTCACCGCTTGGATGGCGTACTGCTGTTCATCCGCGTCTGTGAAGCGTCGTTGCGGGAAGGTGTGCGTGGTGGCCTTCTCGGTGACCAGGCCGTGTGAGGTCAGGCATGCTGCGATGGACGCGTACGAGGTCGTGCGCAGCACGAAGGCCGCAACCCACGCCGGGACGTGGACACCGGCCAGGAGCCGCTGGAAAGTGCGGTCAGATAGGAAGGTCGCCCCTCCGGTGATCGTGATCAGCCGGGTGTGCCGCGCGGCGCGGAGCAGGGCAGGGGAAGGAGGCGCGGTTTCGAGGTTCTCGGCGAAGCCTTCGTCCAGCAGGCCGGCCGCGCGTGCGTAGGAGATGGCGTTCGCTGACATATCGAGTCCGATCACCCGTGCGACGTCATGGCGTCGACGAGCCGCGTAGTAGCTGCGGTCCCACTTGATCAGCTCGGCTGTGGTGAGCTCGGTGGCCTGCGGCGACGTGTAGTGGGAGTAGAGGTCGTCCAGTGTCACCTCATGGTTGATGAGGGCCGCATTGATGCCGTACGAGCAGCAGATGTCCAGCACTGTTACCGGTTCTGCCGTGCGGACTGTCCGACCGCAGGCCGTGAGCGCCCGCCGGAAGATGTTCTGTCCGTGATGGGGCACCTGGTAGTCCAGTGGGCCCAACGCCCGGAAATAGGCCCGCGGATCCGGCTGATCGTAGATGTGGTCGAACGACGTCATGCCCGATGGGACGTGAGTCCGGGACGTCCGCGCGTCGCCGGCAGCCGATGCTTCCATGCCCGTGTTCCGCGCACTGCTCATCCGGGTTCTCCTCACGCAGTCCAGGTCTACCGTCCCGTCAGAGTCAGCGACTCCAGTGGGCTATGGGAACAAGGCGGGAGGAAGACCAGCCATACGCCGCAGCAGGCAAGGTGAAGATCACCAACAGCATCCAGATACAGGGTCGGAGCCGCGCCGGGGTCTCCCGCCGCCAACTGTCGTTCCGCCTGCGCCCCAAAATTGCCCTCCGCCGTGAGGGACGTCCTTTCGTACTGGTGATCCCGCCCCGAGGACGCCCACGGCGCGGGACCTGGTCTTCCCGTTGGAGGTGACGGTGGCCACGTCCCCGCTGTCCGGGTCGTACGTGGTCGCGGTGTCCGATACCGCGGTGCCCACCCCGCCGCTGACGGACGTCAGGTTCGGGCGTCCGGCGGTGTCATAGCCGGTGGACGTGGTCCGGGTGACCGAGTTCGCCGCCTCGATCACCTTGTTGGTGTTGCCCCACCGGTCGTACTCGATGGTTTTGGTGGGCAGCTGGGTCGGGTTGGAGCCGCCGCCCGTGATCGCGCCGGCCCGGCCCAGGATGGCGAGACGTCGAACACGACGTGGTGTCCCACGACGGCGAGCACCGTGCTCGTCACCGAGAAGACGCCCGGGCGGGCAGCCGCCGACCGCACGGGACGGCTCGCTGCCGGTCCGGCGCAGGCGGGACACAAGGGTCGAAGTCGCCATGACCCGCCCATCATGAGGGGTGGGTCACCCCGCTGTCACTACCGTGTGCGCTCGCCTGCCTTCCTCAACTACCGCTTCTCGTAAGGGCTTTCGGGCTGCGTGATGTGCTTGACGCTGCCGGCGTCGAGCACGGGTGGCCATGCCGCGTCGGAGCCGACCTTGCCCTTGGGGTGCCAGGTACCGGTGACCGTCGCCCAACTGTCGGCTGTGGGGGCATCGGCGCCGCGGATCTCCACCTTGTCGGGGCGTGCGTCGGCCGCGCAGCAGGAGATGAGGAGCCGGGTCGGATACCAGGTGCCGTCGCCGTCCTTGGTGATGAACCCGATCATCCGTACCGTCCGGCCCTTCAGCGTCTTGCCGCTGTCGTAGCTGGCGCGGGAGCTGAACCGGCTGAGGGGGAGGTCGACCAGGTCATCCTTTGGGAGGGAGTCCGCGTACCCCTGGTTCTCCACGCCCTCGTTCCCCGCTTGCCGCCGACATCACCAAGCGCACCCGCAACACGGACCGCAGGCGGAGCCTTGAGATGCGGCCTGTGCCCGACAGCGGAGGTAGCTGTGGATTACCACGCACCGGGCAAGACAGACCCAGGCGCCGTCAGGGTGTGGGCCGGTAGGTAAGGAGGGTCGGGTGGCCGCCGCTGCCGTGGGGGACCGGGTAGTAGCTGCGGTGGGTCGCGGGGTCGACGGCGACGACGTGGGTGCCGTCGGTGTGGTGGTCTCGGCCGGAGACCGTCAGGCGGTGGTCGTGGTTGTCCAGGACGGTGAGCCGGCCGGATTCCGCGGCGACGTAGAGGCGATGCGCGGCGGAGTCGTAGGCGAGGACGTCGGGGTCGGAGCCGACTGCGTCATTACCGGTGACCCGACGGGTGGTCAGGTCCACGGTGAGCAGGCGGGCGTTGCCGTCGCAGGCGACGAAGGCGAGGCGGTCTTGGGGGGCGAGGGCCAGGCCGTGGTCGTGGTCGCAGCCGGGCAGTGGGATCCGGCGCGTGACGGCCAGCGCGACCGGGTCGATGACCGCCAGTTGGTTGCGGCTCTGGACGTCGGCGAGGATCTGGCCGCCGCCCAGGGGGTCGTAGGCGACGTTGCCCGCGTCGCCGCCGAGATCGACGGTGCCGCGCACGGCGCCCATGGCGGCGTCGATGACGGTTTCCGAGCCGCCGGATTCGTTGGTGGTCCATACCGTGCCGCGTACGGGGTCGTAGGCGAGGCCGTCGGGGTACGCACCGGTGGGCGCGCGGTGCAGGACGGTGCCGGTGTTCTCGTCCAGGGTGGCCATCTCGTCGGCGCCCGTCGCGGTCGCGTACACGCGGTGCAGGGCGGGGACGACCAGGACGCCGTGCACGTCCGGCAGGCCGGTGATGGTGCGCACGAAATGGCCGGTGTGTACGTCGACCTCGATGACTTCGCTCGCGCCGAGGTGGGCGATGAAGAGCAGGCCGCGGCCGGGGTCGAGGCTGGCGTAGTCGAAGCGGGAGCTGTCGCCGGGAAGGGCCGGTTCACCGACGCGCTGCAGGGGCAGGACACGGCGGGGTGGCTCGGAGGTCCGGGTCAGCAGCAGACCGGCCACCACTCCGGCCGCGGCGAGGAGCAGGGCGGCGGCCAGGACGAGGAGCAGACGGGGGCGTGGGAGGGGGGTCATCGGCGGGCCTCCTGGAGTGCGGCGGTGAGCGGGCGGAGGCGGTGGGCGTTGTCGAACAGTGCGCGTTCGCCGAGGCGGCCGGCGGTCAGGGCGGCGAGAGCGGCAGCGGCGAGCAGCATGTACATCACGACGATCTGGTAGCGGATGGCGGTGAGCGGGTCGACTCCGGCGAGGATGAGGCCGGTCATGGCGCCGGGCAGGCTGATGATGCCGACGGTCTTGGTGGAGTCGATCGCGGGGATCAGCGCGGTGCGCACGATGGTGCGCTGGTGCGGGGCGAACGCGTCCGCCGCCGTGAGGCCGAGGCTGAGACGGGCCTCGATGGCGGGGCGAGCGGTACGGGCCTCGTCGCTCAGCCGGGTCAGCGCCAGGGAGGTGGCCTGCATGGCGCCGGAGACGACCATGCCGCCGACGGGGATCACGACCCGGGCCTGGGTGACGATCACGCCCAGGGCGAGGAGGGTGCCGAGGGTCGCGGCGGTGCCGACGGCGACCGCGGCGGTGGCCGTTGCCAGGGCCCGGGGCAGGTTGGGGACACGGCGGGCGCCGACCCGGCCGGCGATGAGCACCATGATCGTGAGCCAGCCGATGGCTCCGGCGAGTCCGGTGTGGCGGAAGACCAGCAGCAGGATGGCGCCGACGGCGGCCAGCTGCAGCCCCGCGCGGACGCCCGCGACGGCGATGTCACGGCTCAGGTGCAGGCGTCCGCGCCAGGCGACGACGGCAGCGAGCAGGACCAGCGCGGCGGAGGCGGCCACGCCCGCCCAGGTGGGAACGGCGGGGTTCATGCGCCCTCCTTGAGGTAGCCGACATGGTGTGCGTGGCCCTGTTCGAGGAGTCGTCCGCCGTCGAGGACGAGGACCTGGTCGCTCACGCGGCGGGCCTGCGCGGTGTTGTGGCTGACCAGGACGACGGTCAGGCCGTCGACAGCCAGCTCCCGTACGACCCGTTCGACGGTGGCGGAGCCGACCGCGTCGAGGGCGGAGGTGGGTTCGTCCAGCAGCAGTGCCCGGGGATTGACGGCGAGCGCCCGCGCCAGGCACACGCGTTGGGCTTCACCGCCCGACAGGCCCGCGGTCGCACGGTGGAGGTACGCGGCGGACAGGTGGACGCGTTCGAGCAGTGCCGCTGCTCGCGGTTCGTCCAGATCGCGTCGGCCGACGCGCAGGTCGTCCAGGACGGTGTCGGTGAGCAGTACGGGCTGCTGGCCGACGAGGGTGACCTGGCGGCGCAGCGTGAGGACGTCCCAGTCGGGGAGCAGGCGGCCCTGGAACGTCACGCCTCCGCTCACGGGTTCTTCCAGACGGTTGAGCACCCGCAGCAGGGTGGTCTTGCCCGCACCGCTCGGCCCGACGAGCGCAGTGCAGGCCGCGGCAGGGATGTCGCAGGTCACCGCGTCCAGGAGGGTCGCGGCGCCCTGTCGCACGGTGACCCGCTCCAGGGAGAACGCGGGGGCGCTTGCGTCCATGGCGGGGCGGGCCTCCCTCGTCACAGCCATTCAGTGCAACCATGGTTGCATCGAATGGCGGGTGGTGTCTGCGCCAGGTCCAGCACAGACGGATGTCGACCAGCAGGACGACCGCGCAGTTGATGTAACCGTGGTTGCATGTAACCATGGTTGCACACAACTCTGGAGACCTCAGGAGCTTGGATGACCCGCGAACCGCATCCTGTGCGAGCACAGGACCGTCATGCCCGCTGACCGGGCGGTACGCGACCCGGGCGAGTGGGTCCTGCTCTCCTACCGGCTCCCCCGCGAACCATCCACGCCCCGCATCGCCGTCTGGCGCAAGCTGAAGCGGCTGGGTGTCGCCCAGCTCTCCGACGGGCTGGTCGCGCTGCCCGCCGACGCCCGGACCCGCGAGCAGCTGGAGTGGATCGCGGACGAGGCGATCGAGGCGGGCGGCACCGCCTCGATCTGGCTCGCCCGGCCCGCGACGCTCACGCAGGAGCGGGAGCTGGCCACCGGCATGGCGGACGCCCGCGCCGCCGAATATCAGAGCATCATCGACCAGGCCTCCGCCCAAGCCGCGGCAGATGGCGCGAACAGCGTCACGGCCGTGCGGCGACTCCGCGCCGAGCTGCGGCGTATCGGCCGCCGCGACTTCTTCCCGCCACCCGAACGCGACCGGGCCCACGCCGCCGTACGGGCCCTGGCAGTGGAGCCAACGGCCTGCCCCGGGCCCGAGACCGACGACGCCGACGACGTAGCGCCGGAGACCACACAACAGCAGGAGGACAAAGCATGAAGTGGGCAACCCGCGCCGGAATCCACATCGACCGGGCAGCCTGTTCCTGGCTGATCCACCGCCATGTCGACAAGGAGGCGGAGTTCGTCTTCGTCACCGACCCCGCCCAAGTCCCCGAGGACGCGACGCCGTTCGACATGCGCGGCGTGGACCTCGGCCACCACGGCGGGGACTGCTCCTTCGAGACGATCCTGCGCCGCTACGAGCTGACCGACCCGGTGCTCTGGAAACTCGCGGAGATCGTGCACGAGGCCGACCTCGACGACGAACGCTACGACGCCCCCGAAGCGCCGGGGCTGGACGTCGTCCTGCGCGGACTGTCCATGATCTGCGACGACGAACGCGTCCTCGAACTGACCGGCCCGCTCTTCGACGGCCTGTACGAGTACCACCGCCGCGCCACGCTTGCAGGGCGGGACCCCGCGTGACCACTCACCCCACCGCCGAGTCCGCGTCCGCTGTCGCAATCGACAGCGGACGCGACATCGTCCCCTTCCGGACGGCGGTACGCACCTGGTTCGCGATATCCCTGCAGACCTTCGGCGGACCGGCCGGCCAGATCGCGGTCATGCAGCGCGCCTTGGTGGAGGAGAAACGCTGGATCGGCCAGCAGCGGTTCAACCACGCCCTGAGCTACTGCATGCTGCTGCCCGGCCCCGAGGCCCAGCAACTGGCCATCTACATCGGATGGCTGCTCAACGGCACCCGCGGCGGCCTGGCCGCGGGCACCCTGTTCGTCCTGCCCGGTGTACTCGCCCTGCTGGGCCTGTCCGCCCTCTACGTCGCCTTCGGCACCACCGTGGCCGTCACCGGTCTGTTCGCCGGGCTCGCCCCGGCCGTGGTCGCGATCGTCGCCCAGGCCGTGTGGCGGGTCGGCCGCCGCTCGCTGACCCACCCCGCCCTCATCGCCCTCGCGGTCGCCTCCTTCTCCGCGCTCGCCCTCTTCGCCGTCCCCTTCCCCCTGGTCATCGCGGGCGCGGCACTCACCGGCTGGCTGCTGGCCCGCTTCGCTCCGCACGCCCTGCGCCCTGCCGCCGCGCACTCCGCCGACGGCGGCCCGCCGCCGCTGATCTCCGACGACGCCCTGCACGCCGAAAGCCCGAGCCACCGGCGGACGTTGCGCATCCTGCTCACCGGCCTGGTGCTGTGGGCGGCGCCCCTGGCCGCGGTGGCCGTCCTCACCGGAACCGGCAGCGTGTTCACCACCCAGGGCGTGTTCTTCTCAGGCACCGCACTGGTCACGTTCGGCGGGGCATACGCCGTCCTCGCCTTCGTCGCCCAGCAGGCCGTGCAGACCTACGGCTGGCTCGGCGCGGGCGAGATGGTCCGCGGCC
This sequence comes from Streptomyces sp. NPDC091209, assembly GCF_044757755.1. NCBI lineage: Bacteria > Bacillati > Actinomycetota > Actinomycetes > Kitasatosporales > Streptomycetaceae > Streptomyces > Streptomyces sp. NPDC091209. The sequence goes on from NZ_JBIVVR010000023.1 coordinate 33,739, forward strand.
TGGCCCTGGCCGAGACCACCCCCGGCCCCCTGATCATGGTGGTGCAGTTCGTCGCCTTCCTCGGCGCCTACCGCGACCCCGGCTCCCTCAATCCCTGGGCCGCCGCCCTGCTCGGCGCGCTGCTGACCACCTGGGTGACCTTCGTCCCCTGCTTCCTGTTCATCTTCCTCGGCGCCCCCTACATCGAGCGCCTGCGCGGCAACCGCTCCGTCTCCGCCGCCCTGACCGGCATCACCGCCGCCGTCGTCGGCGTCATCGCCAACCTCGCTCTCTACTTCGCACTCCACACCCTTTTCACCACGGTCGACGACAACTCATGGGGCCCGCTGCACCTCCAACTCCCCCACCTGGACACGATTCGGCCCACGGCCCTCGTCATCACGGCCGCCGCCCTGCTCATGATCTTCCGACTCCGCTGGAGCGTCCTGCGCACTCTCGGCATCTGCGCCGCACTCGGGCTCCTCACGAGCGGGGTCAGCGCCCTCTGGTGACGCACGGGGCGATTCGGGCCAGGTGGGCGTGAAGCGCCGAACGTGGACAACGGGAACAGCCACAGGGCAGGCGGGGTGTGCATGGCCGCCGCCCAGGGAGAGGCTGGCACCGCGATCCACGGGGCGAGGGTGCTGGGGGCTTCTTCCCGCGCTCGGGCGGGCGTTGCCAGGGGCGAGCCGGATGCGTCAGAGGTACTCGCAGCCACGGGGAATGATCACCTGGCGCCGCATGACGCCCACTTTCATGGCGGTCCCCGAGACCGGTGTGGGCAGCGGACTGCATATCCTTCTGTCTCTCTGGTTCGACGACCGCAACGACTTCGCCCGCCGGTCCGGCCAGGATCTGCCGGAGTCGATGAGGCAGGCCATCGCCGCACTCGTCTCCGCGGCTGACCACGGCTGTGCGCGGCGAGGTAAATGCAGCGGCCAACTTTCCCGGAGACACCCTGCTGCTCTATGCCGACGGCCTGACCGAGGCCCGCACCGGGCCCGATCGCGAGTTGTACGGCGAGGACGCCCTGCGCGCCTTCACCGCCGCCCAGCCCGCTGCGGGACCGCAGGTCCTGATCACCGCCCTGACCGGGCTCCTCACCGGGTTCGGGGACGGCCTCGACGACGACACAGCGCTGCCCGCCCTCGGCGTGCCCGCCCTGCTTCCCACCTCGCGAGTGAAGACTGATATGAGCCCGCTGACGATCACTGCCCGAGACGCGGCCACCGGTCCCGTGCTGGAGATCACCGGTGACCTCGACCATGCGACGGCACCCGAACTCCGCCAGGCTGTGGACCGTCTCACCCTCGCCAGTGGACAACTGCTGGTCCTGGATCTGGCCGGCCTGGAATTCTGCGACTCCAGCGGCATCACCGCATTGTTGGCGACACGCAACCTGGCTACGGAACAGAGCGGCGACATGGCCCTGGCCGCAGTCCCCGCCAACACCGCCCGGATCCTGCGTATCGCCGGCCTGGACCGCGTCTTCACCCTCCACCCCGACACATCAACAGCCACCAACCCCAGTTCCACAGCCCGCTGATCACCAGGACCGCGCCACCAGGGACTGAATCGCGCCCGCAAAAATGGAGCAATCCCCCTCTGCGGGGCCGGTTCGGTCCGGGGCTGCTGTCCACCACGTATCGGCCCGATCACCGCCCATTGCGGAGACCTCACCGCGCTCCCCTGGGCACAGGCAAAGGAGCCCCATTCGCCCCGAGGGTTCCCACCGAGACGTGAACCCTCCGAGTCCGTACTGTCACTCTCGAGACAGTCTGTGGAATGCCACGGCGCGAGGACACTTCCGGACACACCGGCTCCGGCCGGCCGAGCCGCCTGTCGACTGACGGGCTGCATGACCCGCTTCCGCCGCAGCCGGAAAGGTAGCGGCTCCTCGGTGTCGATAAACGATGTCCGACCTGCTGGTTCTCGCAGGGTGGGCTTCGGCGACATCTTCCCGATGACTCATCATGTGGAGTGTGTTGCCACCCCGGTCTCCCGAGGTGGCTGCTGACTCCCGTGCCCGACCTCGATACCTCCGGGACCAGGGACCGTGCTGTGGCTCAAGCGTCGATGATGACGGGGATGACGAGGGGCTTGCGGCGGTGGGTGCGGAACGCCCAGTTCGCCACGGCGCGGGCGAGGAGCTGTTCAAGTTGGTGCGCGTCCCCGACGCCTTCCTCGGCCGCGGTGGCCAGGGTCTTCTCGATGACCGGGATGACCGGCTCGAAGGTGGTGTCGTCGTGGACGAACCCGCGGGCCAGGAAGTCGGGGGCCTCGGCGAGGGCGCCGGTGTCCGCGTCGACGATCGCCACTACCGTGACCACGCCTTCGGCGGCGAGGGTGAGGCGGTCCTTGAGGGACGCTTCGGTGGCGCCGCCGACTTCCATGCCGTCCACGTAGACGTTGCCGGCGGGGACCTTCCCGGTGATGGACGCGCGCCCGTCGACGAGGTCGACGACGACGCCGTCCTCGGCGATGACGACCCGGTCGGGGTCGACGCCGGTACGGATGGCGATGTCGCCGTTGGCCCGCAGGTGGCGCCATTCGCCGTGCACAGGCATGACATTGCGGGGTTTGACGATGTTGTAGCAGTAGGCGAGTTCGCCGGCGCTGGCGTGCCCGGAGACGTGGACCTTGGCGTTGCCCTTGTGGACCACGTGGGCGCCCCACCGGGTGAGTCCGTTGATCACCCGGTAGATGGCGCTCTCGTTGCCTGGGATGAGGGAGCTGGCGAGCAGGACGGTGTCGCCCTTGCCGATGCGGATCTGGTGGTCGCGGTTGGCCATCCGTGACAGCGCGGCCATCGGTTCGCCCTGGGAGCCTGTGCACACCAGAGTGATCTTGTGGTCCGGGAGCTTCTCCAGCTCCTTCGTGTTCACGACCAGACCGGACGGGATCTTCAGATAGCCCAGGTCACGGGCGATGCCCATGTTGCGGACCATCGACCGGCCTACGAAGGCGACCTTACGGCCGTGCTGGTGGGCGGCATCCAGGACCTGCTGGATGCGGTGCACATGGCTGGCGAAGCTGGAGACGATGACCCGGCGTGGCGCGGTGCGCAGCACCTGCTCGATCGCCGGGTTCAGCTCACGCTCGGAGGTGGTGAAGCCAGGTACTTCGGCGTTGGTGGAGTCGGTGAGGAACAGGTCCACACCCTCCTCACCGAGGCGGGCGAAGGCACGCAGATCGGTGATGCGGTCGTCGAGAGGGAACTGGTCCATCTTGAAGTCGCCGGTGTGCAGCACCATCCCGGCGCCGGTGCGGATCGCGACCGCGAGACCGTCCGGGATGGAGTGGTTGACCGCCACGAACTCGCAGTCGAAGGGCCCGAAGCCGCGCCGGTCGCCCTCCCGCACCCGCACCGTGCGCGGCCGGATGCCGTGTTCCTTGAGCTTGGCCTCCAGGAACGCAAGCGTCAGCTTGGAACCGACGACGGGAATGTCGGACCGCTCGCGCAGCAGGTACGGTACGCCGCCGATGTGGTCCTCGTGGCCGTGCGTGAGTACCACGGCCACGATGTCGTCCAGCCGGTCCCGGATCGAGGTGAAGTCCGGCAGGATGACGTCCACGCCGGGCTGGGTCTCCTCGGGGAACAGCACGCCGCAGTCGACGATGAGCAGTTTGCCCGCGTGCTCGAAGACGGTCATATTGCGGCCGATCTCACCCAGGCCGCCCAGGGCGATGACCCGCAGCCCTCCTTCGGCAAGGGGCGGAGCGGCTTTCAACTCGGGGTGCGGATGACTCATACCCTGACGGTAACGCAGAGCGGGACGGCGTGATCCATTGCCTGGGCGATCTCTTCTTCCCGACGGAGCGGGGCACCCGCACCGGGTCGCGGGGGCGAGCAGGTTGCAGCGGGGGCGCGGGCACGGCTGTGCCGCGTGTCGACGGCCCCCTGGCACGGGTTCGCCCTCTGCCACGACCGTCCAGTCGGCGGGCTACCGGGCGTCTGAGAGGTTCGAGACGTCCGAGTCCGAGAGCCTCATGGAGTCAGCGCCTCCAACAGGGCTCCCGGAACGTGAAGGCGCCTTCGACCAGCTCAACAGTCTTCTGCGCCGCCGAGTCCGCAGGCAGGAAGGCCGCGAGGAAGAACCAACCGCCTGCGTCATCGACTCGCAGAGCATCAAGACCTCCACCAAGGTCCCCGCCCACGGGCAGGGCATCGACGCGGGCAAGAAGATCGTCGGGAGGAAGCGGAGCATCGTCATCGACACCGTCGGACTCCTCCTAGGAGTCCTGGTCACAGCCGCGAGCGTGCAGGACTCCATCGCCGGCCAGGCCCTCATCGAAAAGGTCGCCGCCGAGCATCCCACCATCCGCAAGACCTGGTCGACGGCGGTTACCGCCAGCACCTCGTCGAACACGCCGCCGCTCTCGGCATCGACATGCACATCGTCCGCCACGACCCCGCCACCAGGGGTTTCACCGTCCTACCTCGCCGCTGGACGGTCACACGCACCCCTGGGCTGGCTGACGAACCACCGCCGACTGGCACGTGACTACGAGGCCAAGCCGCATCGCTCCGGAGCCATGGTCCACCTCTCGATGATCAACCTCATGACGCGACGCCTGACCGCGGAATCCACCCCGAGCCGGCGCGGCACCTGAACCAACCCCAACCAGGCAATCCGGGATGAAACAACGGGAGAAAGCGCCCTCTCAACTACCTTTCACCTGCCGAGTTCGAACGGCAGTACCAGCAAGAACGTGGACTTGCCCTCGCGGCATTGGGGTCACCTCACCCGTCCGGGACACCGTCAGTAGGCACCGTGCCGACGCAGGGAGCGCGGGCGGCCGTCGGGATCGGCGATGACCCGGTAGAGCGGGTCGGTCAGGGCCCGCGTGATGGGGGACAGGCGCGGCGGGTGATAGGTGCGCAGCCGTCCCGACGGTCGCGGACCGTGGCGGCCGTCGTCGTGCCACGCGTCCAGAGCGGCGGCCGAGTCGGCGTAGGCCGCAAAGGCGCGGCCCGGTTCGCAGAGTGCAGCCGCTTCCCCGTCCCCGTCGCGGTCAAGGTGTTCGAGATTCAACGACAACCGCAGCTCGCGCGCGAAGACGCGGGCGCCGTCACCCAGGCCGCCGGGGTCCGTCGGTTCACGGGAGTCACAGGTCTCGTCGAGGACAGCGCAGCTGAGTTCCGAATCGTGCGTCCAGGAGCGCCGGTTGACGTTGTCGGACCCGACCGAGGCCCAGACATCGTCGATGACACAGACCTTGGCATGGACGTACACGGGTGTCCCGGCGTGATTCTCCAGGCTGTAGACGGCCACCCGGTCGCCGCCGGCCCGTCGCAGGACTTCCAGGGCGCGGATCCGGCCCAGCAGGTTCATCGGTGTGCTGATCCGCCCCTCCTGGTCCGGCAGTGGCGGCAGGACGGCGATCATCCGCAGTCCCGGATGATCCGCGAGAGCCTGGGCGAATGGCTGGACGGCACTCTCCGACCACAAGTACTGGTCCTCTAGGTAGATCAGCCGGCGTGCCCGACGCAGGGACTTCGTGTAGGCGCGGGCGATGCTGCGTTCACCGTCGGGAGCGAACGGATAGCCCCTGAGGCGGTTCGGGTAGGTGCGCAGGATCTGGACCGTGTGGGAACCGCGCGGGCCCGGGTCGGGTTGCTGCACCGGGAGCGGATCCGCCCGCGTGTCCTCGTCCCGGAGTGCCGCCCGCAGCCGGCTGCGCGGGCTGCGACTGAGCGGAGCCGGGTCCGTCCACCGCTCACGGAACGTGGCCTCGACATCGCCGACGGCGGGCCCGCGCACCGCCAGCTGGATGTCGTGCCAGGGCGGACGGGAACCGTAGGCGTCGGCGATGGGTTGCGCCAGCGGGTCACCCTGATGAGCGGCGTCGTCCCGACGGCTGTGGCACAGATCGATCCCGCCGACGAAGGCGACGTCCCGCTCGGGCCGACCCGGGTGGCGCAGCACCACGAACTTTTGATGGTGCGAGCCGCCCGGCCGCACCCGCATGTCGAGCAGGCACTCGCCTCCCGCCTCCTCGATCTCCTCCCCCAGGTGGTAGTTCTCCTGTTCGCTGAACTGGAACCGATCCAGGTGCGAGCGCCACACCAGCCCCTTGACGACGACACCGCGGCGTGCGGCGTCGCACAACACATCGCCGATAGCGCTCTCCGGACCGTCCAGCAGCTCGTCAGGGTCACCCCGCCAGTCCGTGAACATCAACATGTCGCCGGCCCGCTGCGCCCGCACGGCCGCGAGCAGCTCGGCGAAGTACACCGCCCCGTGTACCAGGGGGCGGACGTCGTTGCCCGTGGACCACGCCGCACCGTCGGCATGACGGCGGTCCACCCGCGACGCCGGATTCCCCCGCTGAGCGGAGGTGAGCAGCCAGTCGGCGCGTTCCACGTGACAGTCCTTCCAGTCAACGGCTTTTCCGGGATCTCCTGATAGATCCGTTACCCCGTGAGCGCGTGACCACGCGATCCTGCTCCGCCAGCCCTGCGAAGACCCAGCAACCAGCGGACCCACCCGACCCAGACCCGTAAGGCAACGGCATTGAACCGTTCCGGGTTCGGTAAGATCAAACCCGGAACGGTTCAGCTCGAACAGCGGTACCGCACGCCCCAGATCCCCTGCCGACTCGTAGGCGCCGGCGAGGGTGGCGCGTGACGTCAGCGTGTCGGGGTGCTCCTCGCCCAGCACCCGCACGCGGTACTCGAACGCGCTCCAGGACCGGGATCATCTGCGGCGCGTCACCCCACTGCCCCGGCGTGATCAAGAAGGGGGCAAGGGGCCGCAGATCGCCCTCACCAACCAAGTGACTCTTCGTGGTGAGTCCACCCCCGGGAGCGCTCCAGAGCCTCAACGTCACGGTGCCCGCGTGCTCGTGTGCGTCTGCAGGCAACGGTGTCAGTTGACCGGCAGTTCGTTGTTCTCCCGTCGGGAGGTTGTGCCGAGCACTGTATGTGCGACGTCTTCCAGTGATCCGAGCAGCGGGTTCGGATCGTCAGCGCGCGTGACGAGCACGACCTCGCAGGGATCGATGTCGACAACGGGCACCTGGGCGATGTCCTCTCGCGCAGCAGCGCGTCGATCTCCGGCGGGGAAGATCGCGACACAGTGGCCGGTGGCGATGAGTTCCGGCTTGTCCTCGTAGCTGTCGTCGATCGCGGGCGGGGGTGGTGCCGGGCGGCCGCCGACCGGCTTGGGCGTGCTCCAGACGGCCGGAGTGCTGACGCAGGCCACCAGTTCCTCGTCCGACAGGACCCGCACGCTGACGGCTTTCTCGTTCGCCAGATGATGACTCGCCGACGTCAGGAGTACCCGCGACTCCTCACGGAGCTTGGTCACCCGGAAGCCGTCCGTGGGGAAGGACAGGGGCCTGTACGCGACGAGGGCGTCGACCCGCCGCTCGGCGAGGGCGCGTGTGTGCCGCCAGTCGAGGTGCCGGGTGCGGACCTGGCTGTCGGGGTGCCGTCGGCGCAGTTCCTGCACACAGGCGGTGTGGTCCGGATGTCCATGACGATCCGGCTTGCCTCCGTGATCGCCGCGCGTTGCCGACATCTTCGAGAGGACGAGCGCCCATGGCTTCCGCGTCTGACCTTGCGCCGGCCCCTCCGGCCCGCGCGCTCGGCCGGCCGAGTGAAGCCTGCTCCCCGGTTCGGGGGGGGGTGACGTCCAACGGTAAGCGGGCAGCAGGTGCAGGGTGTGGGCGAAGATCCCGCGCGGAGAGACGGACGCCGCTCAATGATCCTGTTCGCCGTCGAAACATCCATCCCCGTGACGACGAGACGGACGCGCTGACCGGGACCGACCTGCGCGAGCCGGTGACCTTGACGGTCGACCAATGCCGCGCCGCCGCGACGTCCCGCTGCGCATCGTCCACGCCCTGTTCGCCGGCGACGGGGTCGGCTTGAACGGGCACGAATCCGCGTTCCGCTGGACACCGGCTGACCGAGGAGCCGGAGCTCGCCAACGGCAAGCCGTGGACCGCCGACCCACTGGAGAACACCCTGGTGCGGCTGCAGGCCAGCGCCGCCGACAGCCCAGCGGGGAGTGGGCAGGGGCGCGGTGCTCACAGGTTCTCGACGGCCGCCAGCAGGCGGTCCACGGCCTCGTCCACCGTTGAGCGGGGACAGCCCAGGTTCACCCGCATGTAGCCGTGGCCCTCGATCCCGAACTTCTGTCCCTTGTCCAGCCACAGCCGTGCTTTGGTGAGCATGAACTTGTCCAGCGTCTCGGCGTCCATCCCCAGTCCCCGGCAGTCCATCCACGCCAGATACAGCGAGTCGGCCGGCAGGACCCTCACCTTGGTGGTGGCGGAGTTGACCGCCTGCGCGAAGTGCGCGTGATTGCCGCGCAGGTACGTGAGCAACTCCTCCAGCCAGGGTTCACCGTGCACGTAGGCCGCCTCGGCCGCGACCATGCCCAGCACGTTGACCAGTGGAAACACGTTGCGCTCGTACTGGCGGGCCAGTTCCGCCCGCAGCCTGGGATCAGGTACGAAGACGTTGGCGCTCTGCAGGCCGGGAAGGTTGAACGTCTTGCTGGGAGCTGTGCAGGTGATGCTGTTCCGTGCGAACTCCTCGCCGAGCGATGCGAAAGGGACGTGTTCGCGGTCCGCGTTGATGATGAGGTCCTGGTGAATCTCATCGGAGACGACCAGGACGTCATGCCGGGCGCAGATCTCGCCCATGGTCCGCAGTTCGTCCTCCGTCCACACGTTCCCGGTGGGGTTGTGCGGGTGGCTGAGGATGAACAGCTTGGTGTCGGGACGGATCGCGGCCTCGAACGTCGAGGCGTCGAACCGGTAGCCGTCGTCGGTCCGCTGTAGCGGCGCAAAAGCGAGGTGACGGCCGTTCAGCAGGACGTCGTCGTGGAAGTGGACGTAGACCGGGGGCTGGATGAGCACCGAGTCGCCCGGCGCGGAGAACGCCTGCACCACTGTCTTGAGCGTGGTGATGATGCCGGCGGTCTGCATCACCCACTCCCGGGGGACCTCCCATCCGAATCGCCTGGCCTGCCAGCCGGTCACGGCGTCGAGGTAGCTGTCGGTCGCGCCGGCGGGATACCCGAAGACACCGTATTCCACAGCCTGGTGGAGCGCGTCGAGCACGGCCCGGGGTGCCTTGAAGTCGGTGTCGGCGACCCACATCGGCAGCGGGTCGGCCGCGGCCTCGTCGGCCGTCAGGAACTGACGTGCACTGGCCCACTTCATGGAGTTGCTGTTCCTGCGGTCGACGACGGCATCGAAGACCGATCCCGTCTCTCCCGCGGGGGCGCTCTGCCGTGTCCGGTCCTGGGGTGGGGTGTCAGGTGCCATGGCTGGATGCTAATGAGCGGGAGGTCAGCAACGGTGCGCGACGGGACCAGTCGCGGTCGTCAGGCTCGCGCCACGGTTTGGGTCGCCACGGCCGCAGGGTGGTTCCGCGCCCCGAGGGCGTCGCCGTGCGGCGTGAGCCGTGTTCTGTGCGGCCGATCGGATGACTCGTTGGTGAGGCGTGCGAGGTGACACCGAGTTCGGGCCTAGCCTTTCGCGGGTCCGGGCTTCCCTCCGATCCGTCCGGACCTCTCGTACCGGTCCGGAGGAGTGTGGGGGTGGCGTCTTTGTCCGGCATCCGTGGCCTCCTGCGGGTTCTGCTCGCTCTGTGCCTGTCGGCAGCTCTGCTGGCCGGCTGCGGGAGCGGAGGCGGTGGATCGGTGACGCTCAACTGGTACAACTTTCCCGATGATTCGGGTGCGTTGGCCAGTGCGGCGAGTGCCTGTTCCAAGCAGTCCGGTGGGCGCTACCGGATCAGCTACAACAAACTGCCCCGCACCGCGGACGGGCAGCGCCAGCAACTGGTGCGCCGGCTGGCCGCCAAGGACGACACGGTCGACATCATCGGGCTGGACGTCACCTGGCCCGCCGAGTTCGCGGAAGCCAAATGGATCCTGCCGTGGACCGGGGACAACCGCGCCGCGGCCACCCGGGACACCCTGGAGGTCCCGCTGCGGACGGCCACGTGGAAGGGCCGGCTGTACGCCGTCCCGTACAACACGAACACCCAACTGCTCTGGTATCGCAAGGACCTGGTCCCCACGCCGCCCAAGACCTGGGCCGAGATGATCCTGATGGCCGGCCTTCTGGCGAAGCAGGGCAAACCGCACTACGTGGAGATCCAGGGCGCACAGTACGAAGGACTCACGGTCTGGTTCAACACGCTGGTCGAGAGCGCCGGCGGCTCCATCCTGAACGCGACGGCCACGGCTCCCGAGCTGGGCCCGCCCGCCGTGCGCGCGGCCTCCGTCATGAAGACCCTGGCCACCTCGGCCGCGGCCGACCCGTCCCTGTCCAATCAGATGGAGGACCAGAACCGGCTGGCCATGGAGTCCGGCAGCGCGGCTTTCGAGATCAACTACCCCTTCGTGTATCCCTCGATGAAGGCCAACAACCCCTCGCTCTTCAAGCAGTTCCGGTGGGCGCCCTACCCGGCGGTCGACAAGGACCGGCCGGCCAAGCCCACCATCGGCGGCATCGACCTGGCCATCGGCGCCTACACCCGCCACTCCGGGTTCGCCTTCGAGGCGGCGCTGTGCCTGCGGAACCGGCAGAACCAGATGACCGCGGCGCTGGAGGGCGGGCTACCGCCCACGCTCCGCCCGCTCTACTCGGACCCCGCTCTCGTCAAGAACTACCCCTTCGCCTCCACCGTTCTGGCGGCCCTGGAGAACGCCAGCATCCGGCCCAAGACCCCCGCCTACCAGAACGTGTCCATCGCGATCTCGCACACCCTGTCGCCACCGAACGGGATCGACCCGAGACCGGACGTGCAGAAGATCAGCGGCCAGATCAAGGACGCCCTCAGCTCAAAGGGGCTGATCCCGTGACCTCTTCGGCTCCGACCGCCGCCAAAGACGAACCGGCGCCAAAAGACGATCGCGCTCTGTCCGAAGGGGCCCGGCAGGAGCGCCGGTTGGGCTGGCTGTTGTGCGCGCCAGCCGTGATCGTCATGCTCGCAGTCACCGCCTACCCCATCGTCTACGCGATCTACCTCTCGCTCCAGCGCTATGACCTGCGCTTCCCAGCACAAGCGCAGTTCGTCGGCTTCAGCAACTACGGCGCCGTACTGTCCTCGGAGTTCTGGTGGCAGGCCCTGTGGGTGACGGTGTTCATCACCGTGGTCTCCGTGGTCGTGGAACTCGTCCTTGGATTCGCCCTGGCGTTGGTCATGCACCGCACCATCTTCGGCCGCGGGACGGTTCGCACCGCCATCCTGATCCCGTACGGCATTGTCACCGTGGTCGCCGCCTATTCCTGGCAGTACGCCTGGACCCCGGAAACCGGCTACCTGGCCGCTCTCCTGCCCTCCGGTTCAGCTCCCCTCACCGAACAGTGGCCCGCCATCGGCGTGATCATCCTGGCCGAGGTGTGGAAGACCACCCCGTTCATGGCCCTGCTGCTGCTCGCCGGCCTCGCCCTGGTTCCGGAGGAGACGCTTCGGGCGGCTCAGGTGGACGGCGCCGGAGCCTGGCAGCGCTTCTTCCTGGTGACCGTCCCCCTGATGAAGCCGGCCATCCTGGTCGCCCTGCTCTTCCGGACCCTGGACGCCTTCCGGATCTTCGACAACATCTACATCCTGACGTCCGGCGCGCACAACACCGGCTCGGTGTCCATCCTGGGCTACGACAACCTCTTCACCGCGCTCAACCTCGGCATCGGTTCGGCCATCTCCGTCCTCATCTTCCTGTGCGTGGCAGTGATCGCCTTCGCCTTCATCAAACTCTTCGGGGCGGCCGCCCCCGGCTCTCAGGAAGGGGGACGCTGATGTCCGCCGCCGGACGACGCCGGATGACAGGGTGGGCCCTGGTCAACATCCTCGTGATCCTCTACGCGCTGTTCCCGGTCTGTTGGATCATCTCCCTGTCCTTCAAGGACCCCAGCACCCTCACCGACGGCAGTTTCATCCCGACCAAGTGGACCTGGGAGAACTACCACGGGATCTTCCAGACCTCCGAGTTCACCCGCGCGCTGATCAATTCCATCGGCATCGCCCTGATCTCCACGGTGATCGCGGTGGTGCTGGGCACCATGGCGGCCTATGCCGTCGCCCGGCTCCGGTTTCCCGGCAAGAGCCTGCTGATCGGCATGTCGCTGCTGATCGCCATGTTCCCGCCCATCTCGCTGGTCTCGCCGCTGTTCAACATCGAGCGGATCATTGGCATCTTCGACACGTGGATCGGTCTGATCATCCCGTACATGACCTTCTCCCTGCCGCTCGCCATCTACACCCTGTCGGCCTTCTTCCGGGAGATTCCATGGGACTTGGAGAAGGCGGCCAAGGTGGACGGTGCCACCCCGGCGCAGGCGTTCCGGCTGGTGATCGCGCCGCTCGCGGCGCCGGGCGTGTTCACCACCGCGATCCTGGTGTTCATCTTCTGCTGGAACGACTTCCTCTTCGCGATCTCGCTGACCTCGACCTCGGCGGCCCGGACCGTGCCCGCGGCTCTCGCCTTCTTCACCGGGAGCAGCCAATTCGCCCAGCCCACCGGTTCGATCGCCGCCGCCGCCGTAGTGATCACCATCCCCATCATCATCTTCGTGCTGCTCTTCCAGCGGCGCATCGTGGCCGGGCTCACCTCCGGGGCCGTCAAGGGCTGACCGGCGGCAGCCGTTCGTCAGGACAAGAAGGACCGACCGTGGCAGAGATCGTTCTCGAAGGCATCACCAAGCGCTACCCCGATGGTGCGGTGGCGGTGAAGGACGTCAACCTCAGTGTCGGGGACGGTGAGTTCGTCATCCTCGTCGGTCCTTCCGGCTGTGGTAAGTCCACCACCCTCAACATGATCGCCGGGCTGGAGGACATCACGGAGGGCACTCTCCTGATCGACGGGCAGGTCGTCAACGACAAGGCTCCTAAGGACCGTGACATCGCCATGGTCTTCCAGAGCTACGCTCTCTACCCGCACATGAGCGTGCGCGACAACATGGGTTTCGCGCTCCGGCTGGCCAAGGTGGACAAGGCGACCATCCGCGAAAAGGTCGAAGAGGCCGCCCGCATCCTCGACCTGACGGAACATCTGGACCGCAAGCCCGCCAATCTCTCCGGCGGTCAGCGCCAACGGGTGGCAATGGGACGGGCCATCGTGCGCGACCCGAAGGCGTTCCTGATGGACGAGCCGCTCTCCAACCTGGACGCCAAGCTCCGCGTCCAGATGCGCACCCAGATCTCCCGCCTCCAGCAACGCCTGGGCAGCACCACGGTCTACGTCACCCACGACCAGACCGAAGCCATGACACTGGGCGACCGGGTGGTGGTGATGCGCGGCGGAGTGGTGCAGCAGATCGGGACCCCGCAACGCCTGTACGAGCAGCCGAAGAACCTCTTCGTCGCCGGGTTCATCGGTTCGCCCGCGATGAACTTCCTGCACGCCACCGTTGAGGACAACCGCCTGCACACGTCGGTCGGCGACCTCGACCTCAGCGACCGACTGCGCCAGACCCTCGAGCGGCACAACGCCCCCCGAGACCTGATCGTGGGGCTGCGCCCGGAGGCCTTCGAGGACGCCGCCCTGGTGGACCGGGGCAGGATCGGAGCGGGTACGACGTTCAGCGTGGACGTCGACGTGGTCGAATCCCTGGGATCCGATGTCTACGCCTACTTCACCGAGGACGAGTGGCAGCCCACCGCGACCTCCGAACTCGCCGAGCTCGCCGCCGACTCGGGGTTGACCGACACCGGCGCGGGCGGGCACCAGATCGTCACCCGCCTCAACGCCTCCACACGGGTACGCGAGGGCAGCCGAGCCGAACTCTGGGTGGACAGCGCCAAGATGCACGTGTTCGACCCGGCTTCCGGAGCCAACCTGACGCTGTCCGACGAGGCGACGGACTGACCGTTGGGATCGGGAGGCAAGGGGCCGAGAACTCCTCCGGCCAGATTTCCTGCCGTACGAGGAGGAACTGGCCGCCGAGCAGAAATCACCTGCGGAAATGCCTTCGAGGCACCACCGCGGGCGCCTCCCGTGCATCGGGGCCTCTCCCCGCCCGCCTGCTCTACGAAGCCGCGAGGCGCCTGCCTTCAGGCCTTGCGAGCCAGCCCCGCGGCGATGAGGTGTTCCCAGACGGTCAGTTCCTTCTCGACGCCGTCGTTCCACGGCTTACCGACCGCTGCAGGGCGCCACAGAGGGGCGGGGACCACTCCCGGGTCGAGGATCTCCAGACCGTCCAGCAGGTGCGCGATCTGCTCGTCGGTGCGCCAGCGGCCACGGCCGAAGGTCTGCTGGAGGACTCTCTCCGCCTCGGCCGTCTCCGGGTTGTCGCCGGAACGGAAGTGGCTGACGAAGAAGTAGCTTCCGGAGGGTACGCGATCGCGCCAGAAGCGGACGATCCCGGCGGGGTCCTCCTCATCGTTGACGTGATGAAGGATGGCACTGAACACGACGGCCACCGGACGTTCGAAGTCGATCATCGCCCGGGTTTCCGGGTGGTTGTAGACGGCCTCGGGATCGCGAACATCGGCCTCGACGACTCGGGTCCGGTCGTTCTCCTCCAGCAGGGCTCGTCCATGGACGAGCACCTGGGGGTCGATGTCGACGTAGACCACGCGGGACTCCGGGACGTGCCGCTGCGCGACCTGGTGAACGTTGTCGGCGGTCGGCAGACCACTGCCCAGGTCGATGAACTGGGACACCTCGGTGGTCGTTGCGATCTCCGCGACCGCCCGGGTCAGCGCCGAGCGATTGGCGAAGGCGATCGCCACCGAGCCGGGAAGGTCGCGTTTGAATACGTCGCCTATCTCCCGGTCAACGGCGTAGTTGTCCTTGCCGCCCAGCAGGTAGTCGTAAACACGTGCGATGCTGGGCCTGGTGGCGTCGATCGAGGTACCTTCGCTCGTCATGGCAGCCATCCTCCCGCGTGGGAGAACCCGCTGCCCAGCACTTCGGACCATTGAACGGGCAAGTCCGACTTCGACGTTCGGACCGGCTCTCACCCCGCGGTCGAAGGAAGGGCCGGACGCCACTCGGTGATCCTCCGCCCCGTGACCAGGCCGGCTTTCGCCGCCTCCCGCCGCTCCACGTCCGCCGGACGACCGGACGAAAGGCGAGCACGCTCGAAGTCGCACGGAATCGATCTCTCACTCGGTGGTGTGAACTTCCTGGCCACACCCGTAGCGGCCCATCGCCAGCGTGCGTTTGGGCAGTCGTGTCCGCCCTAGACTCCGCTCATATCTCGCTCTGGCTTCTCAACCACTACAGCACCTTCACACTGGCCGTCTTCACCGTCGGTGGAACCGTCCTCCTCGCCGTCGGCGGCAGCGTGCTGTTGCGCCGCAGGTATCCCTCGGTGGCCCGTGGCGAGCACAACGAGATGGTCGGGGTGACACTCGGCATGTTCGGCGCGATCTACGGGATCATCCTCGCCTTCGTCATCGTCACTCTGTGGACCCAGTTGGAAGACACCCAGACCATCGTCGCTTCCGAGGCCACCGACGCGGCGCTCATCACCCGTGACGCCGCCGCGTTCCCGGCGCAGGTGCGCGCTCGCCTCGACTCCACGGTGAGCGGCTACGTCCACGCGGTCGTCGAGGACCAGTGGCCCCGGATGCGCGCGGGAAACCCCAGCTACGGGGCCACAGAAACCCACCTCGGAGCCGCCTTCCAGGTGCTCCAGCAATACGACCCGAAGAGCCAGAGCGAGCAGGTCTTCTACCAGGAGGCCGTCACTCATCTCAACGACGTCGCCTCCCAGCGCCGCGCCCGCATCACCATGGCACGCCAGGAACTCCCGCCGCTGCTGCAGGCCTTGGCCTTCGGCGGCGCACTCGTCCTGGTCCCCCTCACGTTCCTCTACGGCATGCGCAAACTGAGGGTTCAGATCCTCTTCGTCGCCTCGGTCGCCGGGCTCGTCGGCTTCAGCCTGCTCCTGGTGTTCGTCCTGGACCGCCCGTTCGCCGGTGAACTCAGCGTCAGCCCCGCCCCGTACAGAGAAGGAGCCCTCGCCCAGTACTGGAGCCGGTCGGCCGACGACGCAAGTGCCGCGCACTGAGCTCCGCGTGTCCGCTCGACCGGCGAACACGGCCCTCGTCAGAACGTTGCCTCCGGTTTCCCCGAACACCTCTCCTTTCCTCGGCCGGGCAGGTCAGCAGATACGGGGCTATCCCGCCCGTGTTGATCATTCACGGGTTTTCACCGTCTATCCGGACCCAGATTGGACCCAGAAAAGCCCCGCCGGCAGGCGCTCCCAGCCGCAGCCGGGCGGACTTCGGCTGCAGCGCCGGGCACGAAAGCACCTCCGACGCAGACCCCTTGCGACGCAGAGAAGCCCTACCCCCAGGGGCAGAGCCTCTCTTGTGGCCCTCTCATCCGACCCTCGTCGGGTCGCTACGGAAAGGGGACACACGGCCAAGATCATCAACCAGCCGCCTGCGAGAAGATGCCACCCGTACCGCGCTACGGGCCAAGCCTGGGCCACGCGTTCGCGATCGCCGTGACGGAAAGTCCTCTGCGGGAGCGGGAGATGCGGGAGTCAACCGCCGACTCCCGGCTGAATCTGCTGACCCGCCAGAGCCTCAACTGTCTCAGCTCGTGTTCGCGACGAGTTGTGGGCCTCCATAGCCGCATGCACGGGCGACGGAATGTCCGTCCTGCTCTACCCCAGCGCCGACGAGCAAGGCTTTGAACTCCGCACAGCAGGAACCCGTCGACGCCACCCAATCGACTTCGACGGTATGACTCCGGTCGCATTCCAGCCGACAAGGAAAGAAACTCTCGACGCGGTCCGCCAGTTCCACGCCCGTGGAGGCCTCTGCGGCTGGGTCGTTTCCGGATAGGGACCGGTGGAGGGCCGGGAGGCCTAGTGAGCAGCAGAAGGCGGCACTGAGGCGATCGGCATGCGGTGGTCTCAGCGGGGTCGGCAGAAGCAGGCCGTTGAGCGGGCGGTCGCTTGGGCGGAGAGCTGGGCGACCGCCCGAGGTCGGCCGCGTGACCACAGCCCAACACGGCCTCGTACTGTCCCGGACCGCCTCGGGCCCGGTCTCACCGCGACGTCCTGTCCCCGGTCCGCTCCTGCGTCATCGCGCCCCTCGCCTTCCGGTCAGGGACAGACGGAAACCGTCCCGCCGGACCACATGCCGCACAGCTGACCATGTCTGCGATCGGCCACCTGGCCGTGGCCGCGGTGGCACGGGTGCCACAGGGGGTCAACCGTCTCTGCGGTCCAGGACACGACGGGCCGCCTCTGCTTCCGCCGCAGCCGGCGACAACTCGTCGAGCGTGTCGAGTTCGGCGTCTGCCTCCAGCTCGCTTTCCCAGGCCGCGGCGAGGCGCTCCTGCTCATCGCGTGGTTCGGCGTCGACCGTCTGCCGGTCCTGGGGGTTCAGAGCCGCCAGAAATCTGGCCACCGAGTCCATCGGCATGCCGTACTCCTCGTCGCTGGACAGCGTGTTGATGTCCGCCCAGCATGGTCAATCGGCTTTCGGTCGGTCGCCTGACACGGCTTCAGCACACCCGTATGGCCGCAGCCCGGACGGGCAGCTCCGGCGAAGGTCCGTCGGACCGCCACGGGCCGGACCGCGGACGGCCTGTCCGGCAGACCACCCGGGTCCGGTGATATCGGCGCGGGCGCCGATCGGCAGGGGTTCGGCGTGCAGATCGCCGTTGCTGCGTTCAGGGTCGCAACAAGGTGACCGTGCCCATGGCGGCAATCTGTTCCCCGGCCTTTACGAGGAAGCGCGAGGCGCCGCCCTCGGCCACCACCTCTACGACCGCCCCTCGGCTTGGCACCGGCGCGTCGAGCCGCACAGCGATGCCGGCCACAGCGGACGGCAGGGCCCCTCGGTAGAGCAGCGTCGCCTGCCTTCCGGCTTCCATGACGGCGAGCGCCGGCAGCAGGGCGGGTCGGCCCGGCAGGAGCACCGGGTGCCCAGGGTCGCAGGGGGCGATCACGAGTCGCCCTTGTGCTCCGCGCGCGAGAAGCACGTCCGGTTCGGCCGACGCTCCCACGGCGGCCGGGGCGGGACGCAGCAGGCCCGGATACGGCGTGGAGGTCACCTCCGGTCGAGGGCGTGAAGGGTGGGCCAGCGTCATGCCGCAGGCGCCGAAGCGCGTGCCGGCGTGAAAGAACTCGGCCGTCAGGCGGAACGCGGCGACAGTACCCACTCGTACGACGAGATCGCTGACCGTGACGTGCACCAGCACGTCCGATGCGGCGCCGCGCTCGACCGGTTGTGCTCTCGGGTCCACTCCCAGGCTCACCGAGACGGGCTGGAGTCGGTTGTCATCCGCTCCCTTGAGATACCGCAACTCCAGGGTGGCGGCGAGCTGACGGGCGGACTCGGCCATGAGCAGGGGATGATGCGTCACCGCGAGCGCACGCTCGTTCAGTGCATGCCATCGAGGCCACTGGCACAGTGCTTCGAAGAAGCGGCTTCCCCGTTGGCTCAGCGATTCGACCAGTGTCGCCGACATCGACTGCAGCCCCAGCTCGCGCCATGTCGGCGGCCCGCCCGGCCCCACGCGTCCCCTGGCCGAAACGTCCTCGATCCCACTGCCGAGCAGCTCCGTCACCGAGCTCGTCTCCATTGTCACCATGTCTCGCATCAGCGTCTTCTCGGTCGGGGAGGCGCGTTTCCGCAGGTCGCGGATGCGGGCCGAACGGGGTCGTGACCGATGCGGCCCGCCGATCAGTGGTCGGCCCCCGCGGAATCGCTCTGCTCGTAGTTGGCCAGTGCCAGCCCGAGGGCGAAGAAGGTGGGTGCCCACTCCCCCACGAAGATGCCCCAACGGTCGGCCCGCTCCAGGTTCTCCTGCTTGTTGGACGCTAGCCAGGAGACGAGCGAAAGGCCGATGGAGCCGAAGGCCGCGGCGTAGGCGTGTTCACTCTGGACGCCCGCATCGTGCAGCTTCTTCACGATCATTGCTGTCCCTCTCATCACGGATCGGTGAAACATTTTGTGATGCTTTCACCGCTTTTCCGATCTCGTGGCGTCCACGGATGCACGGGCTGAGCGCACGCACTCTTCTTCGCGACGAAGCGCGGCCTCATCGCGAAGAAGCAGGCGCGCCGCTCTCTGCCGCCGCCGCGCGGTCCTGCGCGCTTTGTGTGAACTGGGCTCCACGAGGCGGGATATGACGGGGAGGGGCCGGGATGACGGGGCCGGACCGCGCCGTCCGGGGCGGCGAGTGCCGGCCGGGCGCCGCAGCCGGCGGGTGCAGCTCACGGGTCACACGCTCGTGGCCCGGAACGGAGAGCGGGCGTGAGCTGCCTGCGGCGGTCCACCGCCGCATCCAGGGATCGATCACCTGCCGAAGAAGAGAGGCGAGTCGTCCGATGCCCCGGGGCTACCCGGGGTACGGGAGGTGTGTCATGGTCATCAGCCGTGCGGGGATCCTGGTTCCCGGCGCAACGGGAGTCCTCGGCACCGCCCTGGCTCTGCGGCTGCACGAGCAGGGAGCCGCCGTGGCCGTTGCGGGCCGGGACCGCGAAGGCCTCGCCCGCGTGTCCCGGGCCTGCGGCGACGCCCCCGCCCGCGCTTTCGACGCGTACGACCTCGAGCAGTGCGCACGCACGGTGACCTGGGCCGCGGGGGAACTCGGCGGGCTGGACGCGGTCGTCGTCTGCGTCGGCGTTGCCGCCTTCGGACCGGCCGAGTCGGTGAGCGACGCCGTGGCCGAGCATCTGTTCACCGTCAATACGCTGGCTCCTCTGGCGTTTCTGCGTGCCGCCCTTCCCGTCGTCAAGCCGGGCGGTGTGGTCGCGGCGATCACGGGCGTCGTCGCCGACTCGCCCTCGGCGGGCATGGCCGACTACGCCGCGTCCAAGGCGGGCCTGGCCGCATGGCTCCGGGGGGTCCGGCGCGAGCAGCGGGCGTCCGGGGTCGCGGTGCTGGAGATCCGTCTGCCCCATGTGGAGACGGGATTCACCGGCCGAGCCGTTCTCGGAAATCCTCCCGTGCTGCCGGCGGGGCTGCCCGTCGCCGAGGCGGTGGACGCGATCGTCGCCGCGCTCTCGGCCGGCGCCCGACTGGTGAAGCCGGGCCGTGACGCCCCGCTCGACGTCGAGCGGTAGGGCGGAGCAACCGTGCCCGACAGTGGATCGCCCCGCCGGTACCACCGGACCATGCACCCCGTGGAGCCGGTGACCCCTCGCGCGCCGCGGGAATTGCGGCGGACCCTCTTCCGGCAGAACTGGCGCGACCTGGTGTTCCTGCACTGGCCTGTAGACCCCTTCCAGGTGGCCGGTCTTCTGCCGCCCGGAACCGTCCCGGACCTCCACAACGGCCGCACGTACGTCGGTCTGGTCTTCTTCCGCATGCGCGATCTCGCCTTCGGTGACACCCCGGCGATCCCGTATCTCGGCTCCTTCGACGAGGTCAACGTCCGCCTCTACAGCCGGGACGCGCTGGGGCGCCGCGGAGTGGTGTTCCGCTCGCTGGAATGCGACCGGCTGGTGCCCGTCCTGGCCGCCGACGCGTCCTTCCGGCTCCCGTACCGGTGGTCCCGCATCCACAGCCACTGGTTCGACAACCGCCTGCTGTACCGGACCAGCCGCCGCGGAACACCGAACGCCGGGGCCCGCGTGTGGCTCGAGGTAACCAGCACCCCCATGACGCCGGACCCCGTCGAGGAGTTCCTCACGAACCGCTGGGGACTGCACGGACATGCGTTCGGACGCTCCTACTACCTCCCCAACACCCACCCCGAGTGGTCCTTCCGCCGCTGCTCCCTGCTCGGCTGGGACGACTCGCTCATCGCAGCCGCAGGCCTGTCCCGGCCCCAGGAAACGCCGGTCAGCGTGTTGTACGCACCTGGTGTGCCGGTGCGGTTCGGAACACCGGTGCCGTTGCCCGGCACCTGACGCGCCTGTGCCTGAGGCCGATACGCGTGCCGTGCCGGTGCCCGCTCCCGCATGACCGGCCACACCGGGGCGGGGTCACGCACTACCTGCGGGACGGCGTGAACGGCATCCTGCTCGACACGTCGAGTGCGGCAGGGCTGGAAAGCGGACTCCGCAAAAATGGCGACCCTGCCCGAAAGAGAGCGAGAGCGTTTCGCGCGTGCGGGACGCGACCTGGTCACCACGCGCTATTCGATCGATGTGATGGCGAACGCACTGGCCCGGCAGTACGGCGCGGTAGGGAGGGCTGACCAGCCCTGACCGGGGCTGACGCCCAAGCCACGCGCGGGTGGCGCAGCCTGTCCGTTCCGCCGTCCGCGGAGGAGCGGTCAACCCACGCGTGTCTGTGCCCGTCGCCGATCACCGGCATGCGGGCCGCCCGCGAGCGGTCAGCCAATACGACGCACAGTCGATGCAAGTTGCCCGCTGCATCGATATTTCGGATGGTGGCAGAGCCGGAATCGCCCCGCGCGGACCGGTGCGCCGGACACCGCAGACGGTACGACCCACAGTGGTCGCCCCCCTTCGGAGACATGGCGCAGCCCGCCCTGTTCGAGGAGCAGTCGCCATGACCTCACAGCAGCTGACCGAGCAGCCCCTCAAGGGTGCTCCGCTCACGGCTCCCGTTCATGAGTCTCTTGGCGAGGAGGAACTCGCCACCGCGTTCGCCGAAGGCGACGAGCAGGCCCTTTCCGGGGCCTATCACCGATGGGGCCGGCTGGTGTACACCCTGGCCCGACGCTCTCTGGGGGACGCGGCTGAGGCAGAGGACGTCACGCAGGTGGTATTCCTCGCCGCCTGGCGGGGACGGGCCGGCTTCGCACCCGAACGTGGCGCTCTGGCAGCGTGGATCGTCGGAATCACCCGGCGCAAGATCGCCGACGCGTTGCACGCCCGGACACGCCGGGCCGACCTGGTGGCGGCAGCGGGGGCCGTCGTATGCACGCAGGATCGTGCCGGTGAGCCCGATGCGGTGCTGGACCGCGTCCTGATCAGCCACGAGTTGTCGAAGCTCCCCGCGACTCAGCGGCGCGTGCTCAGCCTCGCCTACTACAACGACCTCACACAAACCCAGATCGCCCAGGTCACCGGCTTGCCGCTGGGAACGGTCAAGAGCCATACCCGTCGCGGGCTGCACGGGCTGAACCGTTGTCTCCAAGACGTGGCGGAGAACAGCCGTGGCTGAGCCCCCTCCGCTGGTTCTCGCGGGCGGTACAGGCCTCCGATCCGTGACCAGCTGATGCCCCGGACTTCTCGCGGTGGCAGAGGAGGCGGGGACCTGCCCTTCCGACCATTCTCACCCCATCGCGCTCAAGCGTCCGCCGCTTCCACGGCGTTGCTCGCGGGGAACGTCTCCTCGCACATGCCGACATCGACTTCGGCTCCGGCAGGGGCTCGGCCGACTGATCCCGCCCCCGCAGGAAGGCGGTGCAACCACTTGGTGACTTTCCAGGGAATGAAGGGACGAAACGCAAGAAAAGGCGCCGCTTCCGCGGGCCTGACTTCCGGTAAGAGAAGGGACGGGCGATGAAGCTCCAGGACGAACTCCCCCTCGACCACCACCTGGCCGCCGTCTACCGCTGGGGCTCCGCGTTCTGCGGGGTGGTCCTGCTCGTCTTCGGCATCCTCGGATTCGCCGACGAACTCAGTCCGTTCAACACGAACGGGGACAGCATCGCGGGCATGTCGACCAACGGCGCCCTGAGCCTGATCTCCGTGGCCGTCGGCCTGACCCTGATCGCGGGTGCCGCCATCGGCGGCAACGTCGCCTCCACGCTCAACATGACAGTGGGAACCCTGTTCCTGCTCAGCGGATTCGTCCACATCTTCATCCTCGACCGGCCCGCCAACGTCCTCGGCTTCGGCATGACCAATGTCGTCTTCAGCTTCGTCATGGGGCTGGTGATCCTGACGTTCGGCATGTATGGGCGCGTGTCGAGCAAGCTGTCGCACGACAATCCGTACTGGCAGCGCCGTCACCCGCGCGAGGCCGCCCGGGAATCCCTCGCCCGGCGCCGGCAGCCGGCAACCGCACCGGCGCTGCCGACCGGCACGGACCGGACGGCCCTGCAGGGAGCGACCGTGTCTCCCGGCTCGCGACCCAGCCACTGAGGCGTCCCGGGCCTGGCCTCGGCCCGTTCGGCGCCGCAGTACCCCGCATGTTCGTCCAGGCCGGCGACGCAGCGGGCCGGACGAACGGGCGGCGCGGTGGCGGTGGCGGTAATTCGGCTGCGATCCGCGGCCGTCCATGAACTCCGTCGCGCGCAACGACCGCAGCGGCAGGTATAGGCGGCGGTCCCCGCGCCGCTGTAAGCCTCGATGTCGATGTAGTAGGTGCAGGTACCGGACTCAGTGCGTGTGAGGGCGAGGGTTTCGTCGGTGCCGGCGCCGTCGTTGACGGAGCGCTCCAAGGTGCTGCCGGCCGAGTCCATGAGGTAGAGGTCGGCGTCGTAGCCGGAGGGGACGGCGCATCGGACGGTGGCGCGCTGGCCTGATGCGAGGGTGACCTTGAAGTAGTCGGCATCGGAGGAGGACTTCGTGCTGCCGGTGAGAGTGGCGGGGGACGCGAGGGGGGGTGGCGTCGTCGGCTGTGCTGCGGGAGTCGTTCGGTTCGCTCTCGTTGAGGGTGCTTCCACTCGGCGATCCGCAGTTCGTCTGTTCCCACGCTCGGACCAACGAACGTCCAAGCCGAAGGTCACATGATCAACAACTTCTGTTAGGGCTCTTAGCGCCAACGGCTGTACCACTGGTCCCCGCGGCCGTACAGGTCCTGCTGTTCGGAGTCGTTGTCCTGCTGGCCGGATTCCGTCTCTGGGAGCGCCATCACAGCGGTGGTTCGAGCTCGACCGTGTTCGGGCCCATGGCCGCATCGGCACTGTCCATCGGCCTGCTGGAACGTTATCGGGCAAACGCCGCCAAACGCTCTCGGTGACCCACCTTCCCGTTGGTTCAGGCCGCCGCCGACAGGGGCCCACCACTTCAAGCTGGACTTCCGGAAGATGCGGTTCGGCTGAGCGGCCCCGGTCGTGGACCAGGGCAGCGGCGCGGGCGTAGGCGCCGTCGTAGACCGGCGTGTCGAGGAGTTCGCCGCGACGGCGGGCGACGGCGCCGAGTCGTGTGCCGCGCGTCCGGGGCGATGGCCCCGCCAGGCTCGGGCACCCACAGCGGCAGGCCGTAGTGCACGAACACCGGGAAGCCTTGCCGAACCGGGCGCCGTGGAAGGCCCGCCGGCGCTCGCCGATCGCTGCCGCGTCGTAGCCGCACCCGGGGGCCGGGCGCGTCACTGGAGCGCGCGGTGGCACCAAAGCACCCGGAGGCGGTCTCCGATCGATGCATCCTGCTTCAAAGCTCGATCACAAAGTGCACACATCCCTCTCTTCATTCTGGCCCCGATGGTCTAGATTGACCGTGCTTCAGCTGTTCGGGCACGAGGCGACCGTTAATGATCTATAGGTCCAGCGTTACGAGAAGCCGGCCGTCATGTCCCCGGCGCCAGACGTGGGGGTGATCAGTTCCTGGAACCCGAGAGTGGCCCTGGGTGCGGAGAGCACCCGAGGTTCCGACGGGTTCCCGCGCACTTCGAGAGTCTGGCTGGGCATTCAAGTCCGCTGCCGCCAGGTTGGGTTGTTCGAGTTGCACTGAGACAGCCGGGATGTCATGCGCGGGAGGCGAGGCCTCCCGGGGGGAGGAACAGCGCGGCGCGGGAGGCGGGGGCCTCCCGGAACAGTGTTAGGCGAAAACGTCGAACCACTGGGAACCTGGGGGGTTCTGTGCGGCAAGGGGGACTAGTCAGCCCGTTTCCGTCTGCGCGCGAGCGTCTGGCGAGCGGGTCGAGCAACCAGCCCGCGATCGAGTGGGAGCAGCGATACCGCCGTGCCGTGATCACCAGCGATACGGTGGCGACCGCCTTCGTGGTGGCGGCGATCGGCAACTTCTTCGGGGCCCGTGACGCGGCCAACTGGCACGAGAAATGGGGAATTCTCGCATTCGGCACCGAACTGCTGGTGCTGGGCGCTCTTGCGGTGAGCCGGTCGTGGGCTCCGGCCGTGCTCGGCCAGGGCGCCGAGGAATTCCGCCGGCTCGGACGCTCGCTGTTCGCGGCGACCGTCGTACTGGCGCTCGGCGGGATCGCCCTCACCTCGCGCAACATCAAGCTCTGGATCTTCGTCGCGATCCCCGCGATCGCGCTCACCACCATGACCGCGCGGTATCTGCTGCGCCTCCGGCTGCACAAGCAGCGGAAGGAAGGCCGGTGCCTGCGACCCGTGCTCGCCGCCGGAAGCCTGGCCACCGTGCGCGACCTGATCAGCCGAACCCGTAAGTTCCCGCACCTCGGATGGCGGGTGGACGCGGTGTGCACGACGGACGGTCTCGGGCTCGACGGTGAGCACCTGGACGGAGTGCCGGTCGTCGGCCGACTGGCGGACGTCGCGGGGCACGTGCACCGCGAGGGCTACCGTGTCGTCGCTGTCACACCGGATCCGCACTGGTCGCCCGACCGGCTGCAGCGGCTGGCCTGGAACCTCGAAGGCAGCGACGCCGAGATGATCGTGGCCCCCGTGCTGATGGAGGTGGCCGGCCCTCGGCTGCACATCGACGCGGTGCTCGGGATCCCGCTGCTGCGGGTCAGCATGCCGACCTTCACCGGGGGCCGCCGGGCGATCAAAGGGGTCGTCGACCGGATAGGCGCAACGATTCTGCTGATGCTGTTCGCGCCGCTGATGGTGTTCGTCGGGCTGCTCGTGCTGCTGGACAGTCGGGGTGGGGCGTTCTATCGCCAGCGCAGAGTCGGCAAGGGCGGCCGCGAGTTCACCATTCTCAAGTTCCGCACCATGGTCGCCGGGGCCGACGGGGCACGTGCCGAGCTGGCCGACCGCAACGAGGGCGCAGGCCTGCTGTTCAAGCTCCGCCGGGATCCGCGGGTGACCCGGGTGGGAGCGGTGCTGCGCCGGTACTCGATCGATGAGCTCCCGCAGCTTTTCAACGTGCTGACCGGATCGATGTCGCTCGTCGGTCCGCGGCCTCCGTTACCGGAGGAGTCCGCCGCGTACGGACCGGAGATCCGGCGGCGACTGCTGGTCAAACCCGGACTCACCGGCCTGTGGCAGATCAGCGGACGCAGCGACCTGTCGTGGGAGGAGGCGGTCCGGCTGGACCTGCGGTACGTGGAGGACTGGTCGCTCGCCCTGGACACAGTGATCTTGTGGAAGACGCTGCGTGCGGTGCTCTATGGGCAGGGGGCCTACTGATGCGCGGGAGTCATCGTCCGGCCTGCGCGCGGACCGCGGGCCGGCAGGGCCTGCCTCGGGGGAGGAACGGGTCATGAGAGTCAGCGTTTTCGGGCTCGGCTACGTGGGCTGCGTGTCGGCCGCGTGCCTGGCCAGCATGGGTCACGAAGTCGTCGGGGTGGACGTGAACCAGGTGAAGGTCGACCTGGTCAACGACGGCAAGGCCCCGGTGGTCGAGGAGGGGATCGGCGAGCTCATCGCCGAGGTCGTGGGGACGGGAGCGTTACGCGCCACCGACGACGTCCGCGAGGCGATCAGCGGCAGCGAGGTGTCGCTGGTCTGCGTGGGTACACCGTCGGAACCCAACGGCAGCCTGTGCACCACGTACTTGGAGCGGGTCACCGAGCAGATCGGCGCCGCGCTGGCCGAGCGGGGCGGGCGGCACACCGTCGTGTTCCGCAGCACCATGCTCCCGGGCACCTGCCTCAACCTGCTGGTACCGATCCTGGAGAAGTACGTCGGCGGAACGGCCGGGGTGGACATCGGCGTCGCGGTCAACCCGGAGTTCCTGCGCGAGGGCACGAGCGTGCGGGACTTCTTCGACCCGCCCAAGACCGTCATCGGCGAACTCGACCCGGCGAGCGGCGATGTGGTGGGGGCGCTGTACGACGGCTTGCCCGGCGAGGTGTTCCGGGTGCCGGTCCCGACGGCCGAGGCCATCAAGTACGCGGACAACGCGTTCCACGGCCTCAAGATCGGCTTCGCCAACGAGCTGGGCGCGGTATGCCAGGCGCTCGGGGTGGACTCGCACCAGGTCATGGACGTGTTCCTGGCCGACCGCAAGCTGAACATCAGCCCCGCCTACCTGCGGCCCGGCTTCGCCTTCGGTGGCTCCTGCCTGCCCAAGGACCTGCGCAGCCTGGTCCACGCGGCACAGCGGGCCGATGTCTCGGTGCCCATCCTCGCCCATGTGCTCCCCTCCAACTCCGACCATCTGCAGCGCGCGGTGGAGCTGGTCGAGCGCACCGGCAAGCGCCGGGTCGGCCTGTTCGGGCTGTCCTTCAAGCCCGGCACCGACGACCTCCGCGAGAGCCCGCTCGTCGAGCTGGCGGAGAGGCTCTTCGGCAAGGGGTACGACCTGCGGATCCACGACGCCAATGTGAGCCTCTCCCGGCTGCTCGGCGCGAACCGCGAGTACATCGAGACCCGGCTGCCGCACCTCGCGCAGCTCCTCGCGGATTCCGTCGGCGAGGTGCTCGAGCACGCCGAGGTGTGCCTCGTCGGGACCAGGGATCCGGCCGTGCTGTCGGCCCTGCCCCATGGCGACGACGGCCCGTTGATTGTCGACCTGATCCACCTCCCCGACGCCGATGCGCGCCGGGCCGAACCGGGGTACATGGGCCTTGCTTGGTGACACATCGTTTGAAGACGCAGCCAGCGGCGACCGGCCGGACCGGCGTGCGCTGATCCTGGTGGAGAACCTGTCGGTGCCCTTCGACCGGCGGGTGTGGCAGGAGTGCACGACATTGCGCGACGCGGGCTGGGAGGTGCACGTCATCTGTCCCCGGGGCAGCAAGCGCGACACGGAGCCGGAGGCGGAGATCGACGGGGTGCGGATCCACCGCTATCCGTTACGTGCGGCCACCGGAGGGCCGGCCGGCTATCTGCGGGAGTACGGATCGGCGTTGTGGCATACGGTCCGGCTGGCCCGGAAGGTCGGGCCGGTCGACGTGGTCCACGCCTGCAACCCGCCCGACCTGCTGTTCCTTCCGGCGCTGTGGCTGAAGCGGCGCGGAGCGCGGTTCGTCTTCGACCAGCACGACCTGGTGCCCGAGCTGTACCTCTCCCGGTTCGGCCGCGGCAAGGATCTGCTCTACCGCGCCGTGTGCGCGCTGGAACGGCGGACCTACCGGGCCGCGGACGTCGTGCTCGCCACGAACGAGAGCTACCGGGATGTCGCGGTGCGCCGTGGCGGTCGGCGGCCGGAGGACGTTTTCGTGGTGCGCAGCGCGCCCGACATCGACCGGTTCCACCCCGTACCGCCAGAGCCCGACCTGAAGCGCGGCAAGCCTCATCTGCTGTGCTACCTCGGCGTCATGGGCCCGCAGGACGGCGTCGACTACGCCTTGCGGGCCCTCGCGAAGCTGCGCGACGAGCTCGGGCGGACCGACTGGCACGCGGTGTTCGTCGGCGGCGGCGACACCTTCGACGCGATGGTGGAGCTGTCCCGGCGGCTCGGGCTCTCGGAGCGGGTCCAGTTCACCGGGCGCATTCCGGACAGCGACCTGGTGCGCTACCTGTCCACTGCGGACGTGTGCCTCTCCCCCGACCCGCACAATCCGCTCAACGACGTGTCGACCATGAACAAGGTCCTGGAATACATGGTGATGGGCCGGCCGATCGTCTCGTTCGACCTCCGGGAGGCGCGAGTCTCCGCCGGTGACGCCGCCCTCTACGCGCCCGCCAACGACGAGGCCGAGTTCGCGGGGCTCATCGCGCTGCTGCTGGACGACCCGGAGAAACGGGCCCTGATGGGCAAGATCGGCCAGGAGCGGATCAGCGGATCGCTCTCCTGGCGCAACTCCCAGCGGTCGCTGCTCGCCGCCTACGCCGCCGTCTGCCACGACGACGCTCCGGTGTCGGCGGGCGACCCGGACCGTGCAAGACGGAGGCCGCACCGTTGAGCGATGACACGATACGCCTGGCCACGATCGGGCGGATTATCCGTCGGCGCTGGCGACTTCTCACCATCCTCGCCATGGTGGGTGCGCTCGTCGGGTACGGCACCTCCCTGCTGTTTCCGCCGCGCTACACGACGTCGGCATCGGTTCTGCTGCCGGGTGCGTGGGAGGAGCGTGAGCTGCTGACTCAGGCGGAGATCGCGACCAGTTCGGTGGTGGTCGACCGCGCGGCCGCCACGCTCCACTGGCATGGGGTCAGCGGCAGCGAGCTGCGGAATCGGGTGAGCGCCAAGGCCGCCGACGCGAACATCATCAAGATCTCGGGCACGGCCGACACCCCGGAGCGCGCTCAGCAGCTCTCCGACCAGGTGGCCCAGCAGTTCGTCGCATTCGCCGCGCGGATCGTGGACGCCAACACCGACCCCGAAGCGGCGGCGCAGCTCGAGGCACTGCAGCAAATGGTGGTGCAGACCAACCGCCGCATCACCGACCTGGCCGACGCCGCCGATCCGGGGCAGACCGT
This sequence comes from Streptomyces sp. NPDC091209, assembly GCF_044757755.1. Lineage (NCBI taxonomy): Bacteria > Bacillati > Actinomycetota > Actinomycetes > Kitasatosporales > Streptomycetaceae > Streptomyces > Streptomyces sp. NPDC091209. Next base: position 62,988 of record NZ_JBIVVR010000023.1, read on the forward strand.
GGAGAGCGTGCAGACCCGCACCGAACTCGAGAAGCTGCGCACCTCACTGCACGAGGCCATCACCAAGCTGGACCAGGCCGGCCCGGCTGCCAACAAGGCGAACATGGTCGTCATGGGGTCGGCCGCCCGGCCGACCGGCGAGGCCCCGCCGACGAGGACACAGCTCATCGCCGGCGGAGCGCTGCTCTTCTTCCTGCTCGCGGTCATCGGCCATCTCAGCGCCGCCCGGATGAGCCGCCGACTGCGCAGCGAACCGGAGATCGCCGCGGCGCTGGGCTCGACGCTGCTGGGCACCGTCGACGTACCTCGTGAACGGTCCGGGCACCGGCCGGAAGGCCGGGGCGGTCGGGCCCGGATCCGCCGGCTGCTGGGCGTCGACACCCGGTGGGACATACCGACCCCCCAGACATCCGGTGACGAGGCCGGCAGACGGATCCGCTACCGGCGGGTGTGCGCCCGGCTCCGGGACCAACTACCGGCCCCCCGAAGGCTGCTGGTCGTCGTCCCGGACGGCGACGAGATCGCCCGCCGGGCCGCCGGGCAGCTCGTCGCCGAGGCCGGGAGCGATCCTTCCTCCGGCACTTCCAGCAGCGGATACCCCGTGCTGCGGGTGGTGGGGGTCTCGGTGTCCCGGCCGCTGGTGCCGGACCGCGACAACGAGTCCGGTGCCCTGGTCGTGCTCAGCGCGGGCGCCTGGACCGCAGTTGAGCTCGCCGGCATCGCCGAGGCGTGTGCGGACGCCAAGCACGAGGTCGTCGGCATCGTCCTGGCCGGCCCGGTCCGGGCCCGTGCGACGCGATCCGCCGGCCGTCCTCGGGATGCCGCCACGCCGGTGCTCGCGGTGGGCAACGACGTGAAGGGAAGTTCAGGGTGACGACGAGTACGACTTCGGAGTCGTCGGCCGCCGCTCCGCTGCTCGACCTCCAGGCGCTGGTGGTGGCGGTGCGGAGGCGGCGCCGCCTCTGGTGCTCCATGGCGCTGCTGGGGCTGCTCGTCGGCACGGCGGCGGCGGTCCTGCTGCCGCCGCCGCCGACCGCCGTGGCCAAGGTGCTGGTAGCGCATCAGGAGGACCAGCCGAACGATCCCGGAACACTGATCCGCACCGACGTCGGGCTGCTGCAGACCACGCGGATCGCCGCCAAAGCCCTGCAGTCCCTCGGGTCCCCGGAAAAACCGCAGGACTTCCTGCAGGAGTACGGGGCTGTCGGCCTGACCAACAACCTGCTGCAGATCACGGTGACCGGTGACAGCGACGCGGAGGCGGTGGCCCGCGCCAAGGCGCTGGCCGACGCGTTCGTCGCGGACCATGTGACGCGGATAAAGGACGCCACCAACGCCGAGGCCAAGGCCCTGCTCGACGAGCGTGACCGGATGCAGGGCGAACTCGCCCAGGTCAACAAGGCGATCGGAGACGGATCGTCGCAGAGCGGGCCGAAGGCGTCGGCGAACCTGGAGTCGCTCTTCGCCAGCCGGGCCGAACTCACCTCGCGGATCACCGATTTCAGCCAGCGCGCCGCGGACGCGCGCATCGGCACGCCCCAGCTCATCGTCGGCACACAGGTCGTGGACGCACCGCGCGCCGTGCCGCATTCTCTGCCCAAAACCGCTGCCGCCGACGCCGCGATCGGGCTCGTCCTCGGGCTTCTCCTCGGGCTCGCGGTGGCCGCAGTCGGCACGGTGGTGGCGGACCGCCCCGTGCTCCGCCGGGACATCGCGGCGAACCTCGGCGCCTCGGTCATCGCGGAGCTGCCCCGCCGGTCGGCCAGGCTGTGGCGACGCCGACGGATCCGGGCGGCACGCGAACGGCTCACCGCGTCACTGGCCCGCGTGCACAGCTCCGCGGAACCGGTGTCACTGCTGGAACTGGGCTGCGCGCGCAGCGCGAGCGTGATCGCCCTGGACCTCGCCAGGGCGCTGTCGGCGGAGGGGCCGCTGGTCGTCGTCGACGCTCTGCCCGGCCTGCAGCTCGCCAAGCGCCGCCCTAAACCAGGAGACCCGACCGTGGTCAGCGGCGAGCGTGCCGCGGCTGTGTCGCAGCAGGAGCGCCGGCTCGGTGTCGGCTCGGTGGCGCCCGGCACGGCGTGGACCGACCTGCGGTACCTCGGCACCCGGACCGTGCTCGTCGTGCGCGCCGGGCACGGCAGTGCCGCATGGCTGCACACCGTGGCGCGGCAACTCGCCGACCAGCGCATTCCGGTGATCGGTGTGGTGCTGATCGACCCCGATCCGCGCGACCGGACCGACGGCACGCTGTGGGACGGGCCGCACACCGCGCCGCGCGGCCAGAACGAGCCGCCGGCCCGGCAGAACGGGACCGGCCGGCGGCGGGCCGAGCGGCAGCCGACGTGGGCGGCACGCGTCCCGGACAGCGACCAGGAGGCGCGCTAGACATGTGTGGCATCGCAGGCACTTACCGGTGGCCGGACGGAAAGGTCGTGGCCGACCGGCTCACCGATACCCTCGCCCACCGCGGTCCGGACGGGGCGGGCCGGTACAGCCACCCCCTCGGTGACGGCGAAGTGCACCTCGGGCATCGCCGGCTGGCCATCGTCGACCTGTCCGAGACCGGCGCCCAGCCGATGGCCTCCGACGGCCTCGTCCTGACGTACAACGGCGAGCTGTACAACGCGCCCGAGCTGCGTGCCGAGCTGGCAGCCGCCGGGGTGCGCTTCCGCGGCACCTCCGACACCGAGGTGCTGCTGGAGGCCTGGCGGCGCTGGGGCACGGAGTGCCTGCCCCGGCTGCGCGGCATGTTCGCGTTCGGGATCTTCGACGAGCGAACCGGTGAGCTGGTGCTCGCCCGCGACCAGCTCGGCATCAAGCCGCTGTTCCTGCTCCGGCGCGGCGAGGGTCTGGTGTTCGCCTCCGAGCTCAAGGCGCTCGCCGCCGTGACCGGTGGGTCGCTGCAGGTGGACCATGCGGCACTGGTGGCCTCGCTGCTGTACTACTGGGTGCCGGACTCACGGTGCGCGTTCCGCGAGGCGGAGAAGCTGCCGCCGGGGAGCTGGCTCCGGTGCCGGCCCGACGGCCGGGTGGAGCGAGGCCGGTTCTGGAACCTGAGGGACGTCGCCGCCGAGGGCCGCGAGCGCGCCCGGGACGGCGAGCAGCCGGACCTGGCAGCCATCGTCGAGGAGTCGACCCGGCGCCACCTGCTCTCCGACGTACCCGTGGCGACCTTCCTCTCCGGCGGTCTCGACTCCAGCTACCTGACCGCGCTGGCGGCCCGCGACCGACCCGGGATCTCGGCTTACACGATCGGGTTCCGCGCCGAGGACGCCAGGTTCGAGGCGATGCCGGACGACCTGCGCTATGCCCGGCAGGTGGCCGAGCGGTTCGGCGTCGACCTGCACGAGATCGAGATCGCTCCGAAGGTGCTCGACCTGCTGCCGCGGATGACGTACCACCTGGATGAGCCGATCGGCGACCCCGCCGCTATCAACACGTTCCTGATCTGCTCGGCCGCCCGGGAGGCCGGGGTCAAGGTGATGCTCTCGGGGATGGGCGCCGACGAGCTGTTCGCCGGTTACCGCAAGCACCTGGCCAACCTGATCGCGCTGCGCTACCAGCGCGTCCCGCGGCCGCTGCGGCGCGGACTGTCCGCGGTTGTGGACCGGCTGCCGGTCGCCACGGCCCGGCGGGGGTACCGGTCGGTGCGCTTCGCGAAGCGGTTCCTCTCCTTCGCCGATCTGCCGGAGGAGACCGCGTTCCGGCGCAGCTACACCATGTACGACCAGGACGAGCTGCTCGCCCTGGTCAATCCGGATCTGGCCGGGACGGTCGAGGACGTGCTGACCGAGCACGCGGACATCTACGAGGACAACGACCTCGACGATTTCGTCAACCGCATGTGCCTGGGCGACACCCGGATGTTCCTGCCGGGCCTGAACCTCGCCTACACCGACCGGTCGAGCATGGCCGCCTCGACCGAGGTGCGGGTGCCGTACGTGGACGTCGAGGTGGTCAGGGCGGCGTTCGCCGTGCCCGGCGACCGCAAGATCGTAGGACGGCAGGGCAAGGTCGTCCTCAAGGAGGCGGCCGGCTCGATCCTGCCCCGGGAGATCGTGTACCGGCCGAAGGGCCTGTTCAGCGCGCCGCTGCGGGCGTGGATGAGCAGGGATCTGGCACCGCTGGTGCGTGAGGTGGTCAACGACGGCGCGCTCGTCCGTTCCGGGCTCCTGCGCCGCGACGCGCTGGCGCGCATGGTCGCCGAGGACGCCGCCGGGCAGCGGGACTTCTCCAAGCATCTGTGGCATGTGCTGACGCTCGAGTACTGGTATCGCGGCGCGACCTCTGGCTCCGGCCAGAACCAAGCGGCTTGACGGCGTTGAAACAAGAGGAGCTCGGGTGAAACAGGTTGTCCAGAACTACAAGAGCGGCGAGCTTGCGGTGCTCGACGTGCCGGTGCCGGGCTGCAAGCCGGGCGGTGTACTGGTCCGGAGCGCCTACTCGCTGATATCCACCGGGACCGAGCTCATGAAGGTGTCCGAGGCCGGCATGTCGATGCTGGGCAAGGCCCGCTCCCGGCCGGACCAGGTGGCCAAGGTCATGCAGAGCGTGGCCACCAACGGGGTGCCCGCCACCTACCGCAAGGTGATGGGCAAGCTGGACTCCTACACGCCGCTGGGCTACTCGCTGTGCGGGGTGGTCGAGCAGGTCGGTACCGGGATCGACGACGTGGCGGTCGGCGACCTCGTGGCCTGCGCCGGCAACGAGCACGCGTTGCACGCCGAGCTGAACTGGGTGCCGAAGAACCTCTACGCCCGGGTGCCGGACGGCCTCGCGCCGCGGCACGCGGCCTTCGGCACCGTCGGGTCGATCGCGTTGCAGGGCGTGCGCCGCGGCGAGTCGCAGCTCGGCGACGTGGCGCTGGTCATCGGCCTCGGGCTGATCGGGCAGCTGGTGGTGCAACTGCTTGCCGCCTCGGGGGTCCGCGTCGTCGGGGTCGACCCCGACCCGGTGCGCTGCGAGCTCGCCGAGCGCCTGGGCGCGGCGGCCTGCGGTGATCCCGCGTCCGCGGGCGTGGAGGCCGCCGTCGCCGAACTCACGGACGGCCACGGCGTGGACCAGGTGTACCTGGCCGCCGGCGGCGGCAGCAACCAGCCCGTCGAGCTGGCCGCGCGGCTCTGCCGGGACCGCGGGCGGGTCGTCGACATCGGCAAGTGCCGCCTGGACCTGCCGTGGAACGCGTACTACGAGAAGGAGCTCGACGTCCGGTTCTCGCGCTCGTACGGCCCCGGGCGCTACGACCCGGAGTACGAGCTCGAGGGGCGGGACTATCCGATCGGCTATGTGCGCTGGACCGAGCGCCGCAACCTGGCGTGCTTCCTCGATCTCCTCGCCCGCGGCCGCGTCGATGTGGAGCCGTTGGTCTCCCACGTCGCCGACTTCGAGGACGCCGTCGAGACGTACCAGCGCCTGAAGGACGGTGAACTGAAGGCCGTGGCGGTGCTGTTCCGGTACCCCGGGCAGAAGGCGGAAGCGGGGGAAGCGGAGGCCCCGGTGGTGGCCGTGCCCGCGGTGCGACGCGGCGGCGGAGCGTCCACACCGGTCCGGTCCGCCCATGCGCCGGTGCGGCTGGCGTTCGTCGGCGCGGGAAACTACGCGACGTCGATGCTGCTGCCGCACCTGGGACAGCGCGACGGTGTCGAGTTGGCCACGGTCGTCACCACGACGGCGCTGTCCGCGGCCAACGCGCAGCGGAAGTTCGGCTTCACCGAGGCGACCACCGATCTCGACGCCGTACTCGGCGACAAGTCCATCGACGCGGTGTTCGTCGTCACCCGGCACAGTTCACACGCGGACCTGACCCGCAGGGCGCTGCTGGCCGGCAAGACGGTGTTCGTGGAGAAGCCGTTGGCACTCACCGAGGACGAGCTGGCGGGCGTGCTGGCGGCGGTGGAGGAATCCGGCAACGACCGGCTGCAGGTGGGCTTCAACCGCCGGTTCGCGCCGCTGCTGCAGGAGGCCAGGAAGCGGTTCGGCGCCCGGACCGGTCCGGCGAGCCTGCGCTACCTGGTCAACGCGGGCCGGCTGCAGCACGGCAGCTGGTACCTCCAACAGGGCACCGAGGGCTCGCGCTTCGCCGGCGAGGGCGGACACTTCATCGACACGGCGAGCTGGCTGCTCGAGGCCGACCCGGTATCGGTGTACGCGGTCGCCACGTCCGGCAACGAGGACCTGCAGGTCGTGCTGCGCTACCCGGACGGGTCCACCGCCACCATCAGCTACGTCACCACCGGCGCGGCCGGCTTCCCCAAGGAGACGCTGGACCTCGTCGCCGACGGCAAGGTACTGCGGCTCGACGACTTCGTCCGTGCCTCGCTGTATTCGGACGGCGGGGCCGGCCGCAAGCGGTGGGTCAGTTCGCGGCTGCCCCAGGCTCGGGACAAGGGCCAGTCCGCCGAGCTGGCCGCGTTCGTCAAGGCCGTGCGGACCGGTGGACCGATGCCTGTGCCGCTGGAGTCGCTGGTCGCCACCACGGCGGCCACCCTCGCCGTGCGGACCGGCCTGGCCGGCGGCGTGCCGGTGACGTTGGCGAGGGCGCGATGACCATGAGCGCGGGCTGGTACCTGCGGCGGCTGTCCCGGATGGGACCGCGGGAGGTCGGCGGCCGGGTGGGTGACGCGGTGCGCAGGCGGCGGTGGCGGTCGGCGCGGCCGGACTGCCCGAGCGTGAGCGGCGCCCGGTTCACCGCGGTACTGCCCGTCGGGGCGATCGCCGCGATACCTCCGGACGCCGCGAAACGTCTCATCGCCGAGGCGGACCGGCTGATGTACGGGCACGCCGAGTTTTTCGGGGTGGTCCGCGACGACCTGGACGACCCGGACTGGTGGTGCGACCCGAAGACGGGGCGCCGGGCTCCGTGGGGCTATGCCTTCGACGTGCCGTACCGGAACGAGGACGCGGTCGGGGACATCAAGCAGATCTGGGAGCTGTCCCGGCATCAGTACCTCACCGTGCTCGCCGCCGCCTACGCGATCACCGGGAACGAGCGGTACGCCGAGCGAGTGGCCGAGCACCTGCGTTCCTGGTGGACGGCCAACCCACCGCTGCGCGGCGTGCACTGGATCAGCGGCATCGAGCTGGGCATCCGGCTGCTGTCCTGGGTGTGGATCCGCCGGCTGCTCGACGAATGGCCGGGCGCGGCCGGGCTGTTCGAGGGCAACCCGGTGGCGCTGAACCAGATCTGGCACCACCAGCGCTGGCTCGCCGCCTTCCCCAGCCGGGGGTCCTCGGCGAACAACCACGTCATCGCCGAAGCCGCCGGGCAGTTCGCCGGGGCCTGTGCGTTCGGGTGGTTCCCCTCCTCGGCACGTTGGCGAGCCGGCGCGCTGCGGTCGCTGGAGCGGCATCTGCGCGGCAACACCTTCGGCTCCGGCCTCAACCGCGAGCTGGCCACCGAGTACCACGGACTGGTGCTGGAGCTCGGCCTGGCCGCGGTGGCCGAGGCGGATGCCGCCGGCGTGCCGGTCCCCGCGTCGATCCGGCTGGTACTGCTGCGGATGACCGACGCGCTCGCGGCCGTCGTGGACAACCGGTTACGGCCACCGCGCCAGGGGGACGCGGACGACGGGCACGGCCTGATCGTGGACGGCCCGGGCACCGACCGCTGGGCCTCGCTGCTGGCCACCGGGGACGCCGTGTTCGGCCGGCTCGCCTGGTGGCCCGTGGTGACCGGCTCCGATGTGCGCACCCCGCTGCTGGCCGCGCTCATCCGGCCGTACTCGGAAAAGGGAACCGCACCGGCTGTGTCCCGGCCGGCAAGCCGACCGGCGCATTTCCCCGACGCGGGCATGACCATCCTGCGCGGTCCGGAGGAGATCTGGTGCCGCTGCGACGGTGGTCCGCACGGATTCCTGTCCATCGCCGCGCACGCTCACGCGGACGCGCTGTCCGTGGAAGTCCGGCACGACGGGGTCGACGTGCTCGCCGACCCGGGGACGTACTGCTACCACGGGCAGCCCGAGTGGCGGCAGTACTTCCGGTCGACCCTCGGCCACAACACCCTGCAACTGGACGGCGGTGACCAGTCCGTCTCCGGTGGCCCGTTCCTGTGGACCCGGCATGCCCGCAGCCGCGTCCTGGCCGCGGACCCGTCCGACGCCTCCGACGGGGGGACGGCCCGCTGGTGTGCCGAGCACGACGGTTACCAGGGCTCCGTGCACCGCCGCCGGGTGGAACTGACGGCCGCGAGCCATGAGCTGAGGGTGGTGGACGAGGTGCGCGGCCCGGGCCGAGCCGTACGGCTGGCCTTCCACCTCGGCCCGGCGATCACCGCGGACCTGGTGGGGAACCGGGCGGTGCTCGCCTGGACCCGGGACGGTGAGGACCGCTCCGCGGCGCTCGACCTGCCCGAACGGCTGTGCTGGACGGCCCATCGCGGCGAGAGTGACCCGCCGCTGGGCTGGTACTCCGTCGGCTTCGGGCGCAAGGAACCCACCACGACGCTCGTCGGCACCGGCTTCGCCGACGGCACGGAGGGGTTCACCACCGTACTCAGGTTCCGCGGCTAGGGAGGACGCTTGGGGATCAAGTGGCGGCACCGGGCGTTGCCCGCGGCACTGCTGGCGCTGGCCCTGCTCGCGGCGACCGGCTGTGAGAGCACGCCGGCCGCGCGGCCGAAGCCGACCGCCGCGCCATCCACACCCGTGGCCCGGGTGTGCGCCAAGCCCTCGGCCGGTCCGGCGACGGCACCGGCGGGCGCGGTGACGGTCGACCCCGCGGTGACCGGTGACCTGGCCGCGAAGACCAGGAGCAACCCCCCGCACACCACGTTCTGGCTTCGACCGGGCAAGCACCGGCTCGAGCCGGACCGCTACGCCCAGGTCGTCCCCAAACAGGGGAACACCTACCTCGGCGCGCCCGGCGCGGTACTCGACGGCCGGAAGACCAACCAGTACGCGTTCGCCGGCACCGCCCGCGATGTCACCATCCGCTACCTGACCGTGCAGGGTTTCGTCGCGCCGCGCGACGAGGGCGTGGTCAACCACGACTCGGCCGACGGGTGGGTGATCGAGCACGCGACGATCCAGAACAACTCCGGCGCCGGGCTGATGGCCGGTGCCCGCCAGCGGGTTCTCGCCAACTGCTTGCGCGGCAACGGCCAGTACGGCATGAACGCGTACCAGGCCACCGGCCGGATCACCGGTCTGGTGGTCGAGGGCAACGAGATCGTGGGCAACAACAGGGACGACTGGGAGCGGCGGCGGCCGGGCTGCGGCTGCACCGGAGGCATCAAGTTCTGGGCCGTCAACGGCGCCGACGTACGCGGCAACTGGGTGCACGACAACCGCGGAGTCGGGTTGTGGGCGGACACCGACAACAACGACTTCCTCATCGAGGACAACGTGCTCGAGGACAACGACGGTGCCGCGCTGATCTACGAGACCAGCTACAACGCGGTCATCCGGAAGAACACGATCCGGCGCAACAACTGGGTCGAGGGCCGCAAGTACGCCGACCGCGGCGACACCTTCCCGTTCGCGACCATCTACCTCTCCGAGTCCGGCGGCGAACCACGGATCCCAGCCCGCACGGACAAGATCGAGATCTATCGGAACGTGCTGGAGAACAACTGGTCCGGGATCACCCTGTGGGAGAACGCCGACCGGTTCTGCAACAGCCCGGCCAACACCTCGTCCGGTGAATGCACGCTGCTGGTGAAGCACACCGACCGCTGCGTACAGCCGGCGATCGCCACCGCACCGCTCTACGCCGACTGCCGGTGGAAGACCCAGAGGGTGGACATCCACGGCAACCGCTTCGTACTGGACAAGTCCGTCGTCGACTGCACGGTGAAGTGCGACCGCATGGCGGTGCTGGCCAACTACGGCACCTACCCGGACTGGTCGCCGTACCAGGGCGAACGGGTGGCAGAGGCGATCACCCGCGAGCAGCACAACCGCTGGCACGACAACGTCTACGTCGGACCATGGAGATTCGTCGCCCACGACCCGAGCCGGATCCTCGACTCCGGGCAGTGGCAGGGCACGCCGTACCAGCAGGACGCGGGCAGCACCTTCCGCGCGCCGGACGGTGGTTGAGATGGGCGCGGACCACACGCCGAAGATCGTCGGGACGGTCTGGGGGCTGCTGATCCTCAACACGCTCGGCTCCGCCGGGGCGAAGACCATCATCCCGCTGCCCCGCTCCCTCATCCAGATGGTCACCATGGGCGCGCTCGTCGCCGCGTTCACGCTGGCGCTCGCGGTCAATCTCCGGCTGCGCATCCGGGCCAGCGCCTTCTTGTTCCTGCTCACCCTGCTGCTGGGGCTGAGCGTGGTCTCCAGCGCGAACCTGGAGTCCGGGTTCGGCGCGCTGTTCCGCTGCGCCCGGCTGGCTCTGTTCGTCGGCACGCTGTGGCTTCTCAGCCGCTGGTGGGACGGCGGCCCGACGTTCGTCCGGCACCACATCCGGATGTACTTCGCGGTGCTCGGGTCGGTGGCCGCCGGTCTGGTCATCTCACCGGGCGCGGCCCTGCCCGGGCTCTACGGCGGGCGGCTGGTCGGCGCGTTGTGGCCGCTCACCCCTCCGCAGATCGGACAGTACGCCGCGGTGATCATCGGGCTTACCGTGCTGCTCGTTCTGGACCACCGGACCGACAGGACCAGCGCGGCGGTGATCATCGTGCCGTCCCTCGTCCTGCTCGCGCTGACCCATACCCGGACGGCCACGCTCGGCCTGCTCGTCGGGCTGGCGTTGGCGATCGGCTCGCTCATCCTGACCAGCGCCGCCGCCCGCCGGTTCTTCACCTGGGCGGTGCTGATCGCCGCCGTGGCCGCGGTGGGGTTCGCCTCCGCGCTGCAGGCGTGGTTCCTGCGCGGACAGAGCCAGGAGAATTTCTCCAGCCTCACCGGTCGGGCCAAGGTCTGGGACGCCCTGCTGGCAGCACCCCGGACGACCTCGGAGTACCTGTTCGGCGTGGGCCTGGGCGACAAGTCGTTCGGCGGGCTGCCGATCGACAACAGCTGGCTGGCGGTCTTCAACGAGCAGGGTATGACCGGCGTCGCCCTGGTGGCGGCGATCATCATCGTGTTGGGCGGTGTCGCGTTGCTGCGGCCGCCGTCGCTGTCGAGGGCCTGCGCGATCTTCCTGATCAGCTACTGCGCGATCGCGTCGTACACCGAGGCCGGGCTGGGCGACGCCTCGCCGTATCTGCTGCATCTGGCCGTGGCCGCCTCGCTGCTGGCGGCACCGGCCGCGGCCACTCCCCTGTCGGCACCCGAAGTCCATCGACGAGACGCCCCGCGTTGGGCACGGAGATCGGAGGTGACCTGAGCATGCGCGTCCTCGTGGTGCACAACCGCTACGCCTCGGCGCAGCCGAGCGGGGAGAACAAGGTCGTCGACCAGGAGGTGGCGCTGCTGCGCGGGGCCGGCCACCAGGTCGAGGTGTTCGAGCGGCGCAGCGACGACATCGCCGCCCGGTCCCTGCTGGGCAAGGCCGCGATACCGCTGCTCGTGCCGTGGAACCCGGCGGTCCGCGCGGAGCTCGCCGCCGTCCTTCGTAGCGAGCGGCCGGACGTGGTGCACGTCCACAACGTCTTCCCGCTCCTGTCGCCGGCGGTGCTGGCCGCCTGCGCCGACACCGGCGTGCCCGCCGTCGCCACGCTGCACAACTACACCCAGGTCTGCCCGCCCGGCACGCTGCAGCGGGACGGCCGGCCGTGTGCCGAGTGCGTCGGGTCCGCGCCGCTGCCCGCCGTCCGGCACGGCTGCTACCGGAACTCCCGGCTGGCGACGGTGCCCCTCGCGGTCAGCATGTCGGTCAACCGACGGCGGTGGTGGTCCGGCGTGGAGCGGTTCTTCTGCATCTCCGCGGCACAGCGCGACGTCCTGGTGCGGGCCGGCATGCCGGCCGAGCGACTGGCGGTGAAGCACAACTTCGTGCCCGAACCGGGCGCGGGCCGTGCGGGCGCGGGCGAGCATCTGCTCTATCTCGGCCGGCTCGCGGAGGCCAAGGGCGTGCGGCTTCTCATGGCCGCGTGGGACGAACTCGCCGCCGACGGCGGGGTGGGCGTCCCGCTCATGATCGCCGGTACGGGGCCGCTGGAGCCGGAGGTGACCGCCTGGGCGGCGGGCCGGGACGACGTGCGGTACGTCGGCCTCTATGACACGGCACAGTGCCGGGAGGCCATCGCGCGGTCGGTCGCCGTGGTGGCTCCCTCGACATGGCTGGAGGCGTTCGGCCTGGTGGTGGTGGAGGCGATGGCGGCCGGGGTCCCGGTCGTCGCCGCCGGTCACGGCGCCTTCGTAGAACTCGTCGAGGACGGGATGACCGGGCTGCTGCACCGGCCGGGCGTGTCCGCGTCGCTCGCGTCCTGCCTGCGCCGGATCACGGCCGAGTCGGCCCGCAACCAGGAGATGGGCCGGGCGGCCCGGCGCCGTTACGAGCAGGGGTTCAGCCCGGCCGTCGGCCTTGAGCGCCTGGTGGAGGGGTACCGCACCGCGATCGCGGGTCGGTCCGGCGGCGGGGAGAGCCCGTCGCCGGCAGGGGAGAAAAGTACTGGCTCGCGGCGGGTGCGCCCGCGCGAGCGGGATGGGGGAAGTAGATGACACGATGCCGACTCTGCGGCTCGGCGACGCTGGCGAGCGTCGTCGATCTGGGGGCGACCCCGCCGTGCGAGAGCTTTCTCGCCGCTGAGCAACTGGACCGGCCGGAACCGGCGTACCCGCTGCATCTGCGGGTCTGCACCGACTGCTGGCTCGCGCAGATCCCTCCGCTGATCACGCCGGAGGAGACGTTCAGCGAGTACGCGTACTTCTCCTCCTTCTCGACCTCCTGGGTGGAGCACGCGCGCACGTTCGTCGCCGACGCCGTACAGCGGTTGGATCTCGGCACCGACGCCTTCGTGGTCGAGGTCGCGAGCAACGACGGGTACCTGCTGAGGCATGTGGTGGACCGCGGGATCCGCTGCCTCGGCATCGAGCCCTCGGTGAACGTCGGCGCCGCGGCGCGGGACGCGGGTGTGCCCACGCTCACCGAGTTCCTGTCCCCGGACACCGGCTCGGCCGTCCGTGCCGAGCACGGCCCGGCGGACCTGGTCGTGGCCAACAACGTGTACGCGCACATCCCCGACGTGGTCGGGTTCACCCAGGGGCTGCGCGCCCTGGTGGCCGACGACGGCTGGGTCTCCATCGAGGTGCAGCACCTGCTGACCCTGATCGAGGAGAACCAGTACGACACGATCTACCACGAGCACTTCCAGTACTACACGGTCGCGTCCGCGGCCCGGGCGCTGGCGAGCGGCGGACTCACGCTCGTGGACGTCGAGTTGCTGCCCACGCACGGCGGCTCCATCCGGCTGTGGGCCCGGCCGGCCGAGGTGGCCGGCGAGCCGGGCGGGCAGGTGGCCGACGTACTGGACCGGGAGAAGGCCGCCGGGCTGCGGGAGTTGTCCGGGTACACGGAGTTCTCCGCCCGGGTGGCCAAGGTGCGCCGGGACCTGCTGCGGTTCCTCATCGACGCGGCCGAGCGCGGAGAGACGGTCGTCGGCTACGGCGCCCCGGGCAAGGGCAACACCCTGCTCAACCACTGCGGCATCCGGCCCGACCTGCTCCGGTACACGGTCGACCGCAACCCCTACAAACACGGCAGGTTCACCCCGGGCACCCGCATCCCGATCCTGCCGCCCGAGCGGATAGCCGCCGACCGGCCGGACTACGTCCTCGTCCTCCCGTGGAACCTGCGGGCCGAGCTGGTCGAGCAGTTGTCGTTCGTGCACGAGTGGGGCGGCCGGCTGGTCTTTCCCATCCCGGAACTGAGCATTGTCGAGGCCGCGTCTTGAAAGAGGTCACAGCATGAAGGTCGTTCTGTTCTGCGGCGGTTACGGACTGCGTATGCGCAACGGAGCCTCCGACGACGTGCCCAAGCCGATGGCGATGGTCGGCCCGCGGCCGCTGATCTGGCACGTCATGCGCTACTACGCGTACTTCGGGCACACGGAGTTCATCCTGTGCCTGGGCTACGGGGCGCACCACATCAAGAACTTCTTCCTCAACTACGAGGAGACGACGTCCAACGACTTCGTACTGCGGGGCGGGCGCACCGAGTTGCTGTCCACCGATATCGCCTCCTGGACGATCACGTTCGCGCAGACCGGCATCGAGTCGCCGATCGGGGAGCGCCTGCGCCGGGTGCGGCATCACCTGGACGGTGACGAGATGTTCCTCGCCAACTACGCCGACGTGCTCACCGACGCCCCGCTGCCGGAGATGATCGACCGGTTCGCCCGGCGTGACGCCGGTGCGTCGATGATGGTGGTGCCGCCGCAGTCGTCGTTCCACTGTGTGGACCTGGGCGAGGACGGCCTGGTGGGGGGCATCACCGCGGTGAGCGACATGCCGCTGTGGGAGAACGGCGGCTACTTCGTGCTCCGCCAGGAGGTCTTCGACCACATACCGGAGAACGGGGACCTGGTCGCCGACGGATGTGCCCAACTGGCCAAGCGCGGACGGTTGGTGGCGCACCAGCACCGCGGCTTCTGGAAGCCGACCGACACCGTGAAGGAGCGGGCCGCGCTCGACGAGGCCTATGCCCGGGGCGACCGCCCGTGGGCCGTGTGGGAACGGGACGGCACGGGAGCGAGCGCGACCGGCAGCAGGGACGGCGCCGGAGCGAGGACGTGATCCGGCTCGGTGCCGGGCGCCTGGACCGGATCGTCGCGGTGGGCGCGCACTGCGACGACATCGCCATCGGCGCCGGCGGCACGCTGCTGACGCTCTGCCTCGGGAGGCCGGGCATCCGCGTCGACGCGCTGGTGCTCTCCGGCGGGGGCGGCGAGCGGGAACAGGAGGAGCGGGCCGCGCTCGCCGCCTTCTGTCCGGGCGCCGATCTGCGGCTGACGGTGCTCAAGCTGCCGGACGGCCGGATGCCCGCGCACTGGGAGGAGGCCAAGGCCGCGGTCGAGGAACTGCGCGGGCAGACCGAGCCCGACCTGGTCCTCGCGCCGCGTACCGATGACGCGCACCAGGATCACCGCGGCCTGGCGCGGCTGCTGCCCACCGCGTTCCGCGACCATCTCGTGCTCGGCTACGAGATCGTCAAGTGGGACGGCGATCTCGGCCGTCCGGCGGCGTACCAGCCGCTGTCTCCGGAGATCGCGGAACAGAAGGTGCGGCTGCTGCAGGAGCACTACCCCTCACAGCGGCACCGGCCCTGGTACGACCGGGAAGCCTTCCTGGGCCTCGCGCGGATCCGCGGCATCGAATGCCACGCGCGCTACGCCGAGGCGTTCGCCGTCACCAAACTCACTCTCGACCTGGGGGAATGAACCTTGCGCGTACTGCTGACCGGGCACCAGGGCTATCTGGGCACCGTGATGGCCCCGGTCCTCGCGGCCGCCGGGCACGAGGTCGTCGGTCTCGACGCCGGCCTGTTCGCCGACTGCGTCCTTGGCCCACAGCCTGCGGACCCGCCGGGGCCGCTGGTGGATCTGCGCGACGTAACGGCCGAGCACGTGGCCGGGGTGGACGCCGTGATCCACCTGGCCGCGCTGTCCAACGACCCGCTGGGGTCGCTGGCGCCGGAGCTCACCTACGACATCAACCACCACGCCTCCGTGCGGCTGGCCCGGCTGGCCCGCGACGCCGGAGTGCGGCGCTTCCTGTACGCGTCGACCTGCTCCGTCTACGGCGCCTCCGGCGGTGACGACCTGGTGGCCGAGGACGCCCCGCTGCGCCCGGTGACGCCGTACGCGGAGTCGAAGGTGCGGGTGGAGGACGACCTGCACGCACTGGCCGACGGCGACTTCAGCCCGGTGTTCATGCGCAACGCCACCGCCTTCGGCTACTCGCCCCGGCTGCGCGCCGACATCGTGCTGAACAACCTGGTGGGCCACGCGCTCCTGTCCGGCGAGGTGTTGGTGCTCTCCGACGGCACCCCCTGGCGCCCGCTGGTGCACGCCGCCGACATCGCGCGGGCCTTCACGGCCGCGCTGACCGCTCCGCGCGAGGCGGTGCACGACCGGGCGTTCAACATCGGCAGCGAGGTCAACAACGTCACGGTCGCCGAGATCGCCGAACAGGTCGCCGAGGCGGTGACCGGCTCCAAGGTGGTGATCACCGGCGAGACCGGTGCCGACCCGCGGTCCTACCGGGTGGACTTCTCCCGGTTCCGCGCCGCGATTCCCGGCTTCGACTGCGAGTGGACCGTCAAGCAGGGCGCGCTCGAACTCGCCGACGCCTACCGGAAGTTCGGGCTGACCCGGGAGGACTTCGAGCAGCGCTTCACCCGGCTCGCCGTGCTCCGCGCGGCGACCGAAGCCGGCACCGTCGACGACACCCTGCGGTGGCGCCGATGACCAACGCCGGCGAAGCGATGTACGCGCTGGTGGAGCGGATGTACCCGCTCTGCCGCAGCATCACCGGCGACGGGGTGCGCGCCACCCTGGACATCGTCGGCGAGTACATACCGCTGCAGGTGCACGAGGTGCCGACCGGGACGCAGGTGCTCGACTGGACCGTGCCGCAGGAGTGGAACATCCGGGACGCGTACATCGCCGACCCGGCCGGCAACCGGGTCGTCGACTTCTCCGCGTCCAGCCTGCACGTGCTCGGCTACAGCGTGCCGGTGTCGGCGACCATGCCGCTGGCCGAGCTCCGCGCGCACCTGTACACCCTGCCGGACCACCCGTCCTGGGTGCCGTACCGCACCAGCTACTACCAGCCGGAATGGGGGTTCTGCCTGGCCCAGGACACCTTGGACGCGCTGCCGGACGGCGAGTACGAGGTGCGCGTCGACTCCACACTCGCCGATGGTCACCTCACCTACGCCGAGCACGTGGTGCCCGGGCAGGTCGCCGACGAGGTGATCGTCTCCTGCCATGTCTGCCACCCGTCGCTGGCCAACGACAACCTGGCCGGCATCGCGGTGGCGACGTTCCTGGCCCGGGCACTGGCGGAGCAGAAGCCGTACTACACCTACCGGTTCCTGTTCGCGCCCGGCACCATCGGGGCGATCACCTGGCTGGCCCGCAACGCGGAGCGGATCGAACGAGTCAAGCACGGGCTGGTGCTGGCCTGCGCCGGGGACCCGGGCCGGCTGACGTACAAACAGAGCAGGCGCGGTGACGCGGAGATCGACCGGGTGATGCGGCATGTGCTGGACGCCTCCGAACGCCCGCACCACGTCACCGAGTTCACTCCGTACGGCTACGACGAGCGGCAGTTCTGCTCGCCCGGGTTCGATCTCGGCGTGGGCTCGCTCAGCCGGACCCCGTACGCCGGCTACCCCGAGTACCACACCTCGGCGGACAATCTGGACTTCGTCTCCCCGGAGGCGATGGCGGACACGCTCGCCGTCTGCCGCGAGGCGTTCGCCGTCCTTGACCGCAACCGGCGGTACGTCAACCTCAGTCCGTACGGCGAACCACAGCTGGGCCGACGGGGGTTGTACGACTCGCTCGGAGGCCGCAGCGACGCGAAGCAGGCACAGATGGCCATGCTCTGGGTGCTCAGCCTCTCCGAAGGCGAGCACAGTCTGCTGGACGTCGCCGAGCGGTCCGGGCTGCCGTTCGACACCGTCGCCGCCGCGGCCGGTGCCCTGCACGGCGCCGGGCTGATCAAGGCATGACGCCGATGACCACCGAGGGGGAGAAAACCAGGGCACCGGCCGGATCCGCCAGGCGGGCCCTCGTCGGCCGGTTGTCCTGGGGACTGGCCGACCAGGCGGCCTCCAGCGTGAGCAACTTCGCGGTGGGCGTCTACGTGGCCCGCTCGCTGGGGGTGACCGCGTTCGGCGTGTTCAGCCTCGCCTGGGTGACGTACGGCGTGGTGCTCAACGTCTCCCGCGGGCTTGCCACCGATCCGCTCGTGGTGCGCTTCAGCGGCGTGCCGGACGCGTCTTGGCGCGGGGCGGTGGCCCGGTCGACGGGTACCGCGCTCGGCGTCGGTGCGGCGCTCGGGGTGGTGTGTCTGGCGGCAGGGCTCGGCCTGGGCGGCCGCGTGGGGCCCGCGTTCGCCGCCCTCGGTGTCATGTTGCCGGGGCTGCTGCTCCAGGACGCCTGGCGGTTCTCGTTCTTCGCCGCCGGTGCCGGGCGGAAGGCGTTCGTCAACGACGTCGTGTGGGGTGTGGCACTCGTCCCGGCCATGGTGGTGGCGGCCCGTGCGGGCAGCGTGGCCGCCTTCGTGCTCGCCTGGGGCGCGTCCGCCACGGTGGCGGCGGGGTACGGCTGCGTCCAGTCCGGCATCGCGCCCCGGATGGCCGAGGCGCGCGGGTGGCTTCGCGAGCAGCGCGATCTCGGCTACCGGTATCTGGTCGAGAACGTCAGCCTCAGCGGCGCCAGCCAGCTGCGGGCGTACGGGCTCGGCGCCATCGTCGGGGTGAGCGCGGTGGGCGCGGTGCGCGGCGCCGAACTCCTCATGGGCCCGTTCCTGGCCGTGCTGATGGGGCTGTCGCTGGTCACCGTCCCGGAGGCGGCACGGGTGCTGCGGCAGGCCCCGCGTCAACTGGGCAGGTTCTGCCTCCTCCTCGGCGGGGGGCAGGCCGTCGGCGCGCTGCTCTGGGGCGCGGCGCTGCTGCTGATGCCCGGCCGGTTCGGCGAGCTGGTGCTCGGCGGCGTCTGGCACTCCGCCTCGGAGCTCATCGTGGCGATCACCCTCGGCGTCGCGGGCGCGGGCCTCGGCACCGGCGCGGCGGCCGGGCTGCGCGCGCTCGGCGCGGCCCGGCGCAGCCTGCGCTGCCAGTTGTTCGCCTCCGCCTGCTATGTCAGCGGCGGGCTCGGCGGGGCGGCCGCCGCCGGCACGGTCGGCTCGGCCTGGGGCGTCGCCGCCGCGACCATCAGCGGCTCGGCCGTGTGGTGGTTGCACCTGCGGTCCGCCCTGCACGAGCGCCACCGCGATCCCATCCCCGAAGTGAGGACCTCATGACCGACCGACCCAGGCTGAGCATCGGCCTGCCCGTGTACAACGGCGAGGAGTACCTGGCCGAGTCGCTCGACGCCCTGCTCGGCCAGACCTACGAGGACTTCGAGCTGGTCATCTCCGACAACGCCTCGACCGACGGGACCCAGGAGATCTGCCGCAAGTACGCCGCGCGGGACTCGCGCATCCGGTATCACCGGCTGCCCCGGAACATCGGCGCCACGCCGAACCACAACCACGTGTTCGCCGAGTCCCGCGGCGAACTGTTCAAGTGGGCCTCGCACGACGACCTGTACGGCCGGGATCTGCTGCGGCGCTGCGTCCAGGCGCTGGACGAGCGGCCGGACATGATCCTCGCGCACACCGGCCAGGCGGTCATCGACGGCGACGGCCAGGTGAAGGTCCCCTACGAGTACACGCTCGCCACCGACTCCCCGCACGCACCGGAGCGCTTCCGCAGTCTGCTGTTCGAGCCGGGGGGCGACGACTTCTACGGGGTGATGCGGGCCGACATGCTGCGCCGGGTGAAGCCGCTCGACAGCTACCACCACGCGGACCGTACGTTCGTCGCCGAGATCACCCTGCACGGGGCCTTCCACCAGGTGCCGGAGCTGCTGTACTTCCGCCGCGACCATCCCACGCGCGCAGAGCGGGCGAACCCTTCCAAGCGCTCCCGGTGCGTCAACCTGGACCCGCGCCGGGCGGGTCCGCTGCACCCGACGCCCCGGCTGCTCGCCGAGTACATGTGGGGCTTCGTCGCGGCGATCCGCCGGGCGCCGTTGTCCCCGGCCGACCGGCGCGCATGCCACCGCCACCTGGCCGCGTGGATGACCAGCCGGGTCCGGCCGGGCGCCGGTGAGCGGGTCGAGGACCGCGCCCCGGTCGATCCGGGCCTGCTCACGGTCTCCGTCGACGCCCTCGTCGCCGGCCGTGAGGGGAGGCGGGCATGACGGCCGCGGACAGGGGCCCGGTGCGCGTCGGGGTGTTCGGACTGCTCGGCTCCGGCAACCTCGGCAACGACGGATCGCTCGAAGCCGTGCTCGGGTACCTGCGCACCGAACACCCGGAGGCGGTCGTCGACGCGCTGTGCGGCGGACCCGAGGCCGTCACGACCCGGTTCGGGATCCCCGCGACGCGAATGCACTGGTACCGCGGGGAGTACCGGACCGCGTCGCGTGCGGGCGCGATCGCGGCGAAGGGCCTGGGTAAGCTCGTCGACGTCTTCCGCACCGCTGCCTGGGTGCGCCGTCACGACGTGGTCATCGTGCCCGGCATGGGCGTCCTTGAGGCGACACTGCCGCTGCGGCCGTGGGGCTTCCCGTACTCGCTGTTCCTGCTCTGCGCGAGTGGCCGGCTGCTGCGCACCCGGGTGGCGCTGGTCAGCGTCGGCGCCGCGACGATCGGGAACCGGCCGACCCGGGCCCTGGTGCGCTGGTCGGCGCGGCTGGCCGCGTACCGGTCGTACCGGGACGCGCAGTCCCGCGACGCGATGCGGGCGATGGGAGTGGACACCGCGCGCGACGAGGTCTACCCCGACCTCGCGTTCGCTCTGCCGACGCCGCGGGCGACCACCTCCTCGGGCCCGTCGGGCCCGCCGGGCCCGGTCTGTGTCGGCGTCATGGACTTCCACGGCGGCAACGACGATCGCGCCCGGGCCGACGAGATATACCGGCGCTACCTCGACGGGACGGTCCGGTTCGTCCGCGCGCTGGTCGAGGAGGGCAGGACCGTCCGGCTGCTCACCGGTGACGCGTGCGACGCGTCGGTGGTCGCCGCGATCCTCGACGCGGTGGACTCGCCGCTGGTCACCGCTGCCGAGCCGTCCTCACTGGCCGACCTGATGAAGGAGATGGCGGCTGCCGACACCGTGGTGGCGATCCGGTACCACAACCTGATCTGCGCGCTGAAGACCGGTACCCCGGTGCTCGCGCTCTGCTACGCGGCGAAGAGCGACGCGCTCATGACGGAGATGGGCCTCGGCGCGTACCGCCACCCGGCTCGCGAGGTCGACGCGGACCGGCTGCTCGATCAGTTCCGAGCGCTGGAGAAGCGTTCGGCCGAGCTGCGGCAGACCCTCACCGAGCGGAACCTGGCCGCCGCCCGGCGACTCGAGCACCAGTTCAACTCCTTGACCACAGCCCTGTTCCCGGCGACCGATCACGCCCACACCTTGCGGAAGGCTTCATGACTGCGCCCGGAATGAAAGCGACCGAAGTCCCGGAGATCACCGGCGCGTACCTCTTCGAGCCGACACTGCATGCCGACGAACGCGGCTTCTTCTGCCGCACCTTCGACGCCGACGTGGTCCGCTCGGTGGGCCTCGACCCGGACGCCTTCGTCCAGGACAGCCTGTCCCGCTCGGTCCGGGGCGTGCTGCGCGGCCTACACCTGCGCTCCGGCGCCGGCGAGGCCAAGCTGGTGCGGTGCTCGTACGGGAGGATCTTCGACGTCGTCGTGGATCTGCGGCCCGACTCGCCGACGTACCGCAACCGGGCCTTCTTCGAGCTGTCCGGCGAGACGCAGGTGACCCTGTACATCCCCGCGGGGTGTGCGCACGGCTTCCAGGCACTGACCGAGACCGCCGACACCTCGTACCGGATCGACCGCCCGCACGATCCGTCCGAGGACGTGACGATCGCCTTCGACGACCCGGAGCTCGCCATTCCCTGGCCCCTGCCGGCCACCTCGATGTCCCCACGGGACCGGGAGGCGCCGAGCCTCGCCGAGGTCCTCAAGCACAGAGAAAGTTGAGGTCCCCGTGGACACCGATGAGCTTCACCTGCCCCTGTCGCGGGCCGCCAACGAGCGGCTGCACGCCATGATCCCCGGCGGCGCGCACACCTATGCCAAGGGCGACGACCAGTACCCCGAGAACCTGGCCCCGGTCATCAGCCACGGCAGCGGTGCCCACGTGTGGGACGTCGACGGCAACCGCTACATCGAGTACGGCTCCGGGCTGCGGTCCGTCAGCCTCGGCCACGCCCATCCACGCGTGCTCGAGGCGGTGCGGCGCGAACTCGGCCGCGGCAGCAACTTCGTCCGGCCGTCCATCGTGGAGGTCGAGGCCGCGGAACGCTTCCTGGCCACCGTGCCGACCGCCGAGATGGTGAAGTTCGCGAAGAACGGCTCCGACGCCACCACCGCCGCGGTGCGCCTCGCCCGCGCCGCCACCGGGCGCCCGCGGGTGGCCCTCTGCGCCGACCATCCGTTCTTCTCCGTCGACGACTGGTTCATCGGCACCACGCCGATGTCCGCCGGCATTCCGGCGGCGACCAACGAACTCACCGTGGCCTTCCCCTACGGAGACCTGGCCGCCACGGAGGAGTTGCTCACCCGGTACCAGGACGAGGTCGCCTGCCTGATTCTCGAACCCGCCGACCACACCGAGCCTTCCCCAAGCTCTCAACTTCGTTCGAGCAGGGGAGACCCCACTCCCGGGTACCTCGCCGGCCTGCGCGAGCTGGCCGACCGGCACGGCTGCGTACTGATCTTCGACGAGATGATCACCGGCTTGCGCTGGTCCGAGGCGGGCGCCCAGGGCCTGTACGGCGTCGTCCCCGACCTCTCCACGTTCGGCAAGGCGCTGGGCAACGGGTTCGCCGTCTCCGCGCTGGCCGGGCGCCGCGATCTGATGGAGCTGGGCGGGCTGCGTCACTCCGGCGAACGGGTGTTCCTGCTGTCCACCACGCACGGTGCGGAAACACACTCCCTGGCAGCCGCGATGGCGGTGCTCACCACCTACGTCGAAGAGGGCGTCACCGCGCGGCTGCACGCCCTCGGCGAGCGGTTGGCCGCCGGTGTCCGCGACGCCGCGGCCGCCATGGGCGTCGGCGACCACATCGTCGTCCGGGGCCGGGCCAGCAACCTGGTCTTCACCACCCTCGACGAGAACCGGCAGCCGTCGCAGCAGTACCGCACCCTGTTCCTGCGCCGCCTCCTCGCCGGCGGGGTGCTCGCACCGTCGTTCGTGGTGAGCAGCGCGCTCGACGACGCCGACATCGATCACACCGTCGACGTGGTGGCCCAGGCGTGTGCGGTGTACCGGAAGGCCCTGGACGCCGCTGACCCCGCCCCCTGGCTGGTCGGACGACCGGTGAAGCCCGTATTCCGCCGCTTGGCGTGACGTGACGTCAGCGACGCTCCCGCGGGACGGTGTCGGACGGCTGGTCGACCAGCCGGTCAGCCGTCCGGTCGACCAGCCACGCGGTCGCCGGTATCACCGCCAGCGCGGTGCACCAGCCGCCGAGGACGTCGGTCGGGTAGTGCGCGCCCAGGGCGACCTGCGCCCAGCCCATGGCGGTGCCGGCAACCAGCGCCGCGCCGAGCACGAGTAGCGTGCCGGCCGTCCTGCCGAGTCCGAGCCGGCCGGTCGCGAGCAGCGCCACCGCGAGGGCGAGCGCGGTGGCGAAGGCGGTGTGCCCGCTCGGGTAGGACAGGTTTCCGTCGTGGATGGTGCGTCCCACCAGGGACTTGAGCAGCGTTGCCGTCCCCACGGTCATGCCGGTCCCGGCGACGACGAGTACCGCCGCGCGAGGACGCCGAAGCAGCAGGCAGCCCGTCACGGTGGCCACGATCAGCGTCGCCGCTCCCACGGGCTCCCCCAAGAAGTCCATGGCCAGAGCGACGTGCCGCCACGGCGACCGCACCCCGTACACCGCCGCCCAGATCCGCGCGTCCACCATGCCGGGCTTGCTGTCGTCGGCATACAGGACCCCGAGCACGACGACCACCAGCGCGGCGAAGACCGCGGTCGGCCCTAGCCACACGCGCAGCGACGGGGGCAGCGCCTCGGGCGCCGACCGCCCGGTCACACGCCCACCGCGTCCGGTCGCCCTGCGGGGCTTTGCCTGTGTTTCGCGCCAAACGCCGACCGGCCGCCCATCTGGTGGTCCGGGCCCGCGCCGCGCGCATCGCGTTTCGGGATCCGGTCGCCGGCTACCGATACAACGCCGGCGGAAGCCCGCGCTTCATCGCCGAAGTCGACCGCGCATCGCCCCCCTGACCGGCGGTGGTCGAACCGAACATCGCGCTCATGACCGAGACGGGGAAAAGCGTGCACACCCTCGCGGAGCACCCAATAGATGCGATGCACCTCCCCCTCCCGTCGGGGCCGACGCCCTGCCGACCGCCGCCAGCCCGACGAATCCCCGTCGTGCCTGACTTGGCCCGCTCGGAAGCAGTCAGCCTGTGCAGCCCCGAACGATCCGACCTGTCCATCACCCTGGCCAAAGGCATCGGATTCACTCTCCGCTGGTCACCCTAACCAACATTGCGCCCGCGGCAAACGCCGTCGGAAGGTCCGCGGGTCAACACTCCGCGCACGGTGGTTCCGGATCACTTTTGCGTGAGAACTGTGGGTGAGGGCCGCGTGACCCGACTCCCCCGACGGAAACTCGGATGCGGACCCCGCACGGCCCTATCTAGGCTGCACGCGCGTGGAGGGCAAGGCGTCGAATCGACCGTCAGCGGATCGGAGATGCACAGGGTATGACCAGTCAACTGTTCGCGATCCGCTTCCATGCGACCCGGCCGTCGGACCTGGCGCGGTTCTGGTCCGGTGTCCTGGACTGGGAGTTGACCGAAGGTCCGGACGACGATCTCGCGATCGTGCCGCCTGATTCCGTCGGGTTCCGCATCCGTTTCGTGCCCAGCCAGGAACCGAAGACCGGCCGGAACCGGGCACACTTCGACCTCACGAGCGCCTCGCCGGAGGACCAGCAACAGACGGTGGCCAGGGCCCTGGGACTCGGCGGCGAGCACATCGACGTGGGCCAACTCCCGGAAGAGGGACATGTGGTGCTCGCCGATCCGGACGGCAACGAGTTCTGCGTCATCGAGGCGGGCAACCGGTTCCTCGCCGACACCGGAGTCATCGGAGCGCTGGCCTGCGACGGCACGCAGGAGGTCGGCTACTTCTGGAGCAAGGCGCTGCGGTGGCCGCTGGTCTGGGACCAGGACCAGGAGACCGCGATCCAGTCGCCGAGCGGCGGTACGAAGATCACCTGGGGCGGTCCCCCGGTGGCACCGAAGACGGGCACGAACAGGCTCTGCTTCGAGCTGACGCTCCTGCCCGGCGCCGACGCCGACTTGGAGGCTGAGATCGACCGCCTGGTCTCGCTCGGCGCGACCCGCACGGACACCGTCGGGGGCCACAGCGACCAGGCGCTGCTGCTCGACCCCGACGGGAACGAGTTCTCCGTGCAGAAGTACCGGTAGCGGCCCTGGCCCGCGTTCACCTTCCGCTTGCGGCGTCACGCTCGTCGCCTGGACTGGACCGCGGTGGACTGCAGTGGACTGCAGTGGACTGCGTTGGACTGCAGTGGATGTGGATCGGCATTCACTTCTGATCCTCATGAGCGATCGCGCGCAGGGGGCGCTCCTTACGGACGGTCGCCGGATGCCCGCTGGCGGGTGGCTCACTCGTGCCGCGTCGGCCCTCGCGCCCGGGCCGGGCCAGGACGACTCCGGCCAGGACCAGGACCAGTCCGCCGAGTTGCTGAACGGTCAGCACCTCTTTGGCGACCACTGTGCCGAGCAGTACGCCGGTGACGGGATTCAGCAGTCCGATCAGTCCGACGGTCCCGGTGGGCAGGTGCCGCAGCCCGGTGAACCAGGCGGCGAAGGCCAGCGCGGTGGCGATCAGGGTGACGTAGCCGAACGCCAGGAGTGTCTGCCCCGAGAGCGCGGGCGGACGGCCTTCCACGGCTGCGGCGACCGGAAGCAGGAACAGGCCTCCGGCGGTGAGCTGCCAGGCGGTCGAGGCGAGCACGTCTGCACCGGCGTTCCACCGTTTGGCCAGGATGTGCCCGAAGGACGACACCAGCATGGCGGCGGCCGAGGCGAGGACTCCCGGGACGCTCACCCGTTCCACCCCGGTGAGAAGCATGAGGCAGACCCCTCCGAGTCCGATCGCGGCGCCGGCCAGGTGGGCGGTCCGGGGCCGCTCGGACACCAGGGGCCAGGCAATGAGCATCATCGTCAGCGGGGCCACCGCCATGACGGTCGAGGCCACGCTCGTCGGAAGCAGCTGGGAGGCGGCGTAGACGAGGACGAAGAACACGCTCATGTTGAGCAGCCCGAGGACCGCGGACCGCCACCACCACACGCCGCGTGGCATTTGCCTGGACAAGGCGAGCAGGACCAGGCCGGCGGGCAGTGCCCGCAGGGCGGCCCCGTAGAGCGGGTGGTCGGCCGGCAGGAATTCGTGTGTCACGAAGTAGTTGGTCCCCCAGGCCACCGGTGCGACCGCGGTCAGTGCCACCCAACGCATATTAGCTTCCATGGAAGCTAATATAACTTCTCGGGAAGCTATATTGGTAGGCATGGAGCATGGAGAACTTCTGGACCGCGTGGCTCGCATCCAAGCGGAGTGGCGTCGCGAGCGGCCCGATGTCGACACCACCCCGCAGGGAGTGATCGGCCGATTGCACCGCCTGGCCGACCGGCTCAGCGAGGAACTCCGCCTCGTCTACGACCGCTACGGCCTGAACGAGGGCGAGTTCGACGTCCTGTGCGCACTGCGCCGCGCAGGTGAGCCCTACGAACGGGCCCCCGGCGAACTCGCCGCGCACACCATGGTCACCACCGGCGCGATGACGAAGAGGATCGACCGCCTGGAGCGGGCCGGACTCGTCACCCGCCGCCGTTCCGACGACGACCAACGCGGCCGGATCGTCGCACTCACCGGGCCCGGACGAGCATTGATCGACCGAGCGTTCACCGACCACATGAACAATGAACGCAACCTGCTGGATCTGCTGACGCCGGCCGAGTCCGCGTCGCTGGAAACACTGCTCAGCACCTGGCTCTCCCGCATGGAACATCCGCTTGCTCCCGGCGGCGAGTGACCTGCGGCCCGGCGCGGCTCCTGTCCCGAAGCTCGTTCGCACGTTATCCGGTCGACCTGGGCGGGCGCGACGGCCTTGCTGCTTCCAGACTTCCAGACTTCATTCACCGGCACCGGGACCACGGTCGCCGCGTCGGCCGGCGGGAGGGGGATTCGGTCCGTGAGGGGCGCGTCGCCCTCGTTCCCGACACGGCTCGCTTCCGTGTATCGCGGGTGTATCGAAAATCGCATACGCCCCCGCAACGGCCCCTCGACTCCAATAGGGGCGTGAACATCAATACATCCCTGTCGGCAGCGCTCCGACGCACACGCCGGATCGTGCTTCTCTGCCTGGCGATCCTCGGCATCGCGGCCGCCGCGTTCGTCGTGCGGCGGCCGCTCATGATGTCCGCTCCGATGTGCATGGCCGGGCGGTGGCACGGCTGCTTCGACACGTTCAACGGCGTGGTGCTCATGACGCTGGTGACGATGCCATTGGCCCTGCTGGTGGTGTGGGCTCTGGTGCGCGTCCGGCGTGCCGCCGGCGTCACATCGGCGTGGGCGTGGCGCAGGTCGCTGGCCGAAGTGGGCATGGTCCACGGCACCGTGCCGTTCCTGTGGCTGACCATGATGCCGGGCGGCGGGGCCGGCACCGTCCCCGAACGCGTGAGCCTCGTACCGCTGCGGGACCTGGTCACGATGGGGCTGCTCGGGATCGTCGGCAACCTGCTGGTCTTCGCGGCGCTGGGGTTCTTCGCTCCGATGCGGTTCGCGGCGCTGGCGTCCGTGCCGCGGATCCTGGCCCTCGGGGCGGGCTGCTCGGCCCTGGTAGAAACCGCACAGTACGTCCTGCGGCTGGACCGGGTGTCCTCCGTGGACGACGTCCTGGTCAACGCCGTCGGCGCCGCGCTGGCCGCGCTGGCGTCGCGCCGCTGGTGGCGCACGACGGCGCAAGCGCCGTCGGACCGGCCGCGCCCCGCGCCGGTGGGGGCGGGCTGAGCCGCGTGTCCCGTGTGTACGCGCCTGGGCGGTCCTTGCATACGTCGGCGATATCTGGTCCTGCTTAGGCTTCGGACATGCGCGTACTGATCGTGGAGGACGAGCCCTACCTGGCCGAAGCTGTCCGTGACGGTCTGCGGCTGGAGGCGATCGCCGCCGACATCGCCACCGACGGCGACTCCGCCCTGGAACTGCTCAGCGTCAACTCCTACGACCTGGCGGTCCTCGACCGCGACATCCCCGGCCCGTCCGGCGACGAGGTCGCCCGGCGCATCGTCGCCTCCGGCAGCGGCATCCCGATCCTCATGCTCACCGCGGCCGACCGGATCGACGACAAGGCTTCCGGGTTCGAGCTCGGCGCGGACGACTACCTCACCAAACCGTTCGACCTTCGGGAGCTCGTCATGCGGCTGCGGGCGCTCGACCGCAGGCGCGCGCACGCCCGGCCCCCGGTCCGCGAGATCGCGGGCCTGCGGCTGGATCCCTTCCGCCGGGAGGTCTTCCGCGACGGACGCTACGTCGCGCTGACGCGTAAGCAGTTCGCCGTCCTTGAAGTCCTCGTCGCCGCCGAGGGAGGGGTCGTCAGCTCCGAAGACCTGCTGGAGCGGGCCTGGGACGAGAACGCCGACCCCTTCACCAACGCCGTACGCATCACCGTGTCCGCACTGCGCAAACGGCTCGGCGAACCATGGATCATCGCCACGGTGCCCGGCGTCGGCTACCGGATCGACACCGTCATGGACAACACCCACCCCGGCGGCACTCATGAATAGACGCCCAGGGCGCAGCGCCCGGCTGAAGCTCACCCTCAGCTACGCCGGATTCCTCTTCGTCGCGGGCACGCTCCTGCTGGCCGTCGTGTGGGTGTTCGCGCTGCGCTGGCTACCGAACAAAGACCCCAGATCCCTCCAGAACGCGTACGGCGCCGTCATCATCGTCGGACCCAGCCGCTCCGATCTCCTGCGCGGCTTCGCGCCCGCCGCGGCCGTGGCGATGCTGTTCCTGCTCGTGTTCGGCCTCCTCGGAGGATGGGTCCTCGCCGGCCGGATGCTCGCACCCCTCACACAGATCACGGATGCGGCGCGGAGGGCCGGGAACGGGTCACTGTCCCACCGGATCCGTATGAAGGGCAGCCAGGACGAATTCCGTGAACTCTCCGACGCGTTCGACTCGATGCTCGAACAACTCGAGTCCCACGTCGCCGAGCAGCAGAGGTTCGCCGCGAACGCCTCCCACGAACTGCGCACCCCGCTGGCGATCTCGCGGACGCTCCTCGACGTCGCCCGCAAGGACCCCACGCAGGACCGGGACGAACTCATCGAGCGACTGCACGCCGTCAATACGCGGGCGATCGACCTCACCGAGGCACTCCTGCTGCTCGGCCGCGGCGACCGAGGAAACTTCACCCGCGAGAGCGTCGACCTCTCCCTCATCGCCGAAGAGGCGGGCGAAACGCTGCTCGCCCTCGCCGAACAGCGCCGGATCACCCTCGACGTCACCGGCGGGACGGCCCGTACCAGCGGCTCCCCGGAGCTCCTGCTGCGGATGGTGACGAATCTCGTCCAGAACGCCATCGTCCACAACCTCCCCGCCGGTGGCAGCGTGACGGTCCACACCGAGGCCGACGGCGACGTGAGCGTGCTGCGGGTCGAGAACACCGGCCATCCGCTCCCACCGGAACTCGTACCGGCCCTCACCGAACCCTTCCAGCGCGGAACGCAACGCGTACGCACCGACGAGCAAGCCGGCGTCGGCCTCGGGCTGGCCATCGTGCAGAGCATCGTCCGGGCACACGACGGCACTCTCGACCTCACGCCCCGCCCCACCGGCGGCCTCCTCGTCACGATTCGCCTTCCCAGCCCGCCGCAGGCATCGCCCCAGATCGGGCCCCTCTAACTGGCTGACGGGAAGGCCGGTGCCGGCCGC
Source organism: Streptomyces sp. NPDC091209 (assembly GCF_044757755.1). Lineage (NCBI taxonomy): Bacteria > Bacillati > Actinomycetota > Actinomycetes > Kitasatosporales > Streptomycetaceae > Streptomyces > Streptomyces sp. NPDC091209. The sequence continues at coordinate 92,598 of NZ_JBIVVR010000023.1, forward strand.
GGCGACCCTGCCGGCGCCCATGGGACGCGTGACCGCGCATTCCGCGGTCCCCGCGCCCGGGTCGGCGAACCAGGGTCGACATGAACCTTCGGATGGCGCAGGGTGCATGGCATGCCTGATCCTTCGCCGCCGTCGTTGCCGATCGGCTACGGGAGCCGATCGGCCACCACCGCCGACGTCCACGCGATTCACCGCCTGGTCGCCGCCTGCGAGCACGAGTTGTACGGCCGCGCCCCGACGAGCGCCGACCGGATCGCAGCCGACCTCGGCCCGTCCGACCCGGACCTGACCTGCGACGCGGTGCTCATTCACGACTCCGGCGGCGAGCCGGCCGGCTGGGGCCGGGTGGGCGGTCGGCGCTCCACCGTCGATGTCCACCCCGCCCACCACGGGCGCGGTCTCGGCCGAGCGCTTCTGTCGTGGGCGGAGGGGCGGGCGCGTCGGATGGGCAGCGACCAGCTTGCGCAGACGGCCGCGGACAGGGATCACGCGGCCGTCGCGCTCCTGCGGTCCAGCGGGTACTCCTGGCTGCCATCGGTGTCCGGACAAGTCCCTACTGACCGAGGCGAGGCAGCCGGACGACGGCTGTCCCCGCGTCCAGATCCACCATGGTCCTGTTCGGCGGAGCCCCGTCGTCCTCGTTGTCCGGCATGACCAGCGCCGACTGCCGCTCCTTCAGCTCGTTCTGCTTGCCCGGCGAAAGCGCCGCATGAAGCTGCTCGAACCCGGTCGCCGATATCTGGCTCTGTCGTGCGCTGTTTCGCCACGGCAGTACGCCGGCCCGTCCCGCCCGCAACAGCAGTTGGTCGACGAAGGCCAGCACGGTCAGCACGAGGACCAGCCCGGGCAAGGTCATGAAGAAGACGAATTCCACGCGGCCATTGTCAAGGCTGTGGCGTACGACGACCAGTCCCTTGGTCGTACGAGGTCAGGTGGCGAGGCCGACCCGAGAGCGTTCCGGCTGTCGGCACTTCATCGGCACCCCGTGGGCGCCGGAGGGGAAACCCATGGCCGCCGGCCCACCCCCTGATCATTCGTAGCGACGGTCAGGGAGAGGAGTTGTCGGAGGCCCTCGGGTGGCTCCGCTGTTCCGCGCGGCGGGTACGTCGGGCCCCAGAGGATGGAACCATTTGAGCGCCAGGCACACTCTGCGTGTTGTAGTCCCTTTCACCAGAGGATGGCCCAAGCATGATCACGCTCACCAAGGAAGACGGCCCCGCCGACCTGGACGGAGTAACTCACCTGTCCATCGGGGTGTCGTGGGACCCTACGTCCGGCAGCAGCGGAGGAGTCATGGGCAAGCTGCGCCTCAAGAGTGGCACCGACCTCGACCTGATCGCCGTCGCCATGCAGGGCGCGGACCCGGTGCGCCTGGCCGGCCTCGATTCCCTCGACCCCATGGGCAACGGCTCCCTGATTCACAGCGGTGACAACCAGAGCGGACACGGCGACGGCGACGACGAAACCGTCTCCGTGGAGTTCGCCCGCATCCCTGCCCACATCACGTCGATCGTGTTCCTCACCGCCGCCTTCAAGAAGGGAAGTTCCTTCCAGAAGGCACGCAACATCAGCATCAAGGTCTACGACGCGACCGGCGGCAGCAGCCAGCAAGTCGCGGACATCTGGCCCAGCCTGCTCACCCAGGACAACGGTTGCGCCGTGGCCAAGGCCGTGCGGGTCGGGGCTGCCTGGAAGCTTGAAGTGATCAATGTGACGGGGAAGATCAAGCAGGGTGACGAGCAGTCCCTGATGCGCTTCGCCATGAGCAAGTAGCCCTGTAACCGAGACCGGGACCCGACCGGAGCTCGCTTCCGCGGACAGTGGTCGTGCTGTCGGCTGTCGTCGGCCTGTGCCGCCGACGACAGCCGGAGGAAGCACCGGAAGAACCATCGGAAGAAGCATCCGCCTGACCACACGTGTGCCGCGTCGTCACAGACGGAGGGGCCTGCGGCCCACGGCGGAGGAACTTCCCGCAGCGGAGACTAACGCCGGACCGCCACCCGTAGCGGCGCTCCGTCTCACCCGGCGAGTTGCGTACCGGCCCGGGCGGCCTCCCAGGCGTTCGGCCCCGGTGGGCACACTCGGCCCGCCCGCCGGGTCAGGAGACGCTCCAGGCCCGCAGGCGGCGGCCGATCATGCCCACACCCATCGCACCCGAAGCGGCATCCCGGACCAGGGAGACCGCCTCCTTGGGCGGACAGTCGAGCCGACGCCCGTTCAAGGCCAGGTACGCCTCCGCGGAGTGCCACGCGAAGGCCTCGTTCGAATGCTCCAGGCACGGCAGCCTCACCAGCGTCTGGAGCAGCGCGGCCGCCTTGAGATACAGGGAGCCGTAGATCTCCCGCTCCATGGCCCGGGCGTTGACCCGGGCGACCGCCGCGTACAGCGGACCGTAGTCGTCGACCTGCGGATCACCGGCCATCAGCTCGGCCGCGTGCAGCAGGAAGGTCACATCGATCGGATGGAGCGGTTCGTTCTGCGTCACGCGGCGTGGCCTCGCTCCCGCCGCTCCTCGAGTTCGCGCCGGGCCTCCACCTCTGAGGCCCGCTGCTCCACGTCGGGATCGACCGTGCCGGCCTCCTCGGCGAACGCGGTGCCGCTGCGGGACATCGACTCCCTGAACGCGTCGAGGAAGCGCGCTTCGACTGCGGTGGCGCGAGAGTAGGCAGCGGACAGGATGTACTCCTGAAGGCTGACACCCTCCTGCCTCGCGGCAGCCTCGATCGCGTCCCGCTGAGCGGGATCGGGAAAACGCAGGTTCATCGCTTTGGGGGTCTTGGGTTGCGACATGGTACCGATGGTACCGCCGGTACCACACGCCGGGCCAGTACCGCCGCAGCACTCGTCGAGGTGGACGACCGGTGGTAGCCGCCGCACATTCCCACCGCTCGGCCCATGCCGTCCCTACTGTCCCGGGGAGTCATCGGGTGAGGCGGACCGGCCGCGGAGTGTGACGAGGGCCAGCAGCGCGGAGAACAGTGCGGCCGAGCCGCAGACCACGAAGCCGATCGAGTAGCCGTGGCCGAGGGCGTCGAGGGCGAGCGGGTGCAGGTCAGCCAGTTGGGGAGACGCAGCCGAGGCGCCGTTCACCGCGAGGGGACCGCCTTCGTCCAGTACGGCCGTGCCCGCACCCTTGAGCGCACCGGGCAGGGGGGAGTCGTGCAGAGAGGTGGAGAAGTCGCTCGCCGCACGACTGAGGGCCACCGCGCCGATGACGGCCGGGCCGAGGGTGAAGCCGAAGTCGCGCAGGAGGTTGGTGGTGGCGCTCGCCATGCCGGCCAGTCGCACCGGCACGGTGTTGACGGCGGTCGCCGTGATCGACGAGACGGTGATCGCGAAACCCAGGCCGACCAGGCCGAGCGGCAGAATCAGCGCGGTGAACGCGCTGTCGGTGATCGGCAGCGTGGCCGCCCAGTAGTCGCCAGCCGCGATCAGCAGCAGCCCCATGCTCAGCAGCAAGCTGGGCGTCACCGTCCGTAGCAGCCGCTCGGTCAGCGGCAGTATCACCAGCGCGATGCCGTTGAGCAGGACGAAAGCCAGGCCCGTCCGCATCGGCGCCTGGTCCTGCACAGGACCGAGGCGGATGCTCACGGAGTAGGCGGTGCCGAGGAACGCGAACATCCCCACCACGGCCACGGCGGAGGCGACCGCGAAGGCAGGGTTGCGGAACAGGTCGAGCCGTAGCAGCGGCGACTTGGCGCGCTTCTCTGCCAGGAGGAAGGCGGCGAGGAACACGGCCGCCAGCACGAAGGCGATGACGATCGAGGTCGAGGCCCAGCCGTCCGTGGGGCCCTGGATGATGGCGTAGAGCAGGGAGAACAGGCCCAGCCCTATGGTCAGTTGACCGGCGATGTCGAGCGAACGCCCCTCGGGGGCACTGGAATTGACGGTGAACCGGGCGCTGATCGAGGCGCTCGCCGCGGCGACGGCGGTGACGACGACGAAGGACCAGCGCCACGAGCCGTAGGTGGCGGTGACGCCGCCGAGCAGCGGGGCGAGGAATCCGCCGGTGGACAGCAGGGCCGCCCACAGCGCGATGACCCGGGCGCGCTGTGCGGGCGAGGTGGTCCCGGCGGCCAGGATGGCGAGCGAGGTCGGGAAGAGGGCGGCCGCGCCCAGACCGGCCAGCGCCTGTCCGGCCCATAGCTGATGGATGCCGGAGGCGCTGGCGCTGACCACCTCGCCCACGGCGAGCAGCGCGGCGCCGCCGACCAGCAGCCGCTTGCGGCCGAAGAGGTCACCGAGCAGGCCGAAGGTCAGCTCCAGTACGGCGACCGGCAGCAGGAACGCGTCGGAGATCCAGGTGAGTTGTGAGCCGACGGGGTGCAGGTCGGACTGGAACAGCCCGTTGAGGGTGGCCGGTATGGCCAGGCCGATCTGGGCGAGGCAGACGGCGAGGAGACCGGCGACCAGGGTGCCTGTGGTCAGGCCGGGGCCGGTGGCGGTTCGGACGGAGGGTTCGGTTGTCGTCGACACGGAGGGCTCCTGAGGGGGGGAAGCTGGGGCGAGGGCAATCGGCTCGCGGTCAGCGGGTGCCGGTCATGCCGCTCGGCCGGTACTCGGTGAAGGCGGCGCCTCCGAGGTTCAACTCGGTCGCGCTGTCCTGGAGTTGTCCGGCGGTGGCCGCGTCGCCCCAGTGCCCGGTGTCCAGTCGGTGCTCCACCGCGTGCAGGCCGGCGACCACTTCCGCGGTGGTGAAGTTGCAGTGGCTCTGTCGGGCGACGTAGGCCAGGCGCAGCCGTGCGGAGTCACCGGCCCCGCGCACCCGCCCGGCGAAGGCCGACTCCTGCTCTACGGGCACCAGTTGGTCGGCGATTGTGTGGATGTCCAGCATCGGTACTGCCACCCCCTGCCCGGCGCTGGAGGTCCGTTCCAGATGAGCGAGCGCGGCCCGGTCGGCCGTGATGTCGGCGCCCCGGGTGAGCCTGTTCAGGTCGGTGCCCAGGTTGAGCCCGGCGCCGCGGTAGAGCGCTGTGACCTGCTTGGCGTGGGCGGACTTGCGCAGCAGGCCCGCGTAGTCGACGCCCGTGTTCCAGGAGGTGTTGCCACCCGCGGACTGCTCCACCGACCAGCGTGCCGGTACGAGGAAGCCGAGCAGGCCTTGGGCGAGCCAGGTGTACTGCTGCCGCTCCTGGCCCGTGAAGTCGTCCCGTGCGGGCGGCTGTTGGCCGGGGGCCCAGTCGGCCAGGTTGAGGTATGCGGCGGCCAGCGCGATCCTGGCGCGTCCTGCAAGGGTCTGCTGCGCCGTCTCCACCGCGTTCGAGAGCCGCTCGGCGAGCGCGGTGGCCTCGGCCTGGCTTGCGAGGTCCACGAGCTTGTCGGCGTCGGCCGGGTCGAGGAACGTGGCCAGTGAGTACTCGGCGTCCAGTTGGTAGTTGTCCAGGTCGACGCCGCCCGCGACGAGGCCGCACAGGCCGAGCGAGCCGTTGACGCGTCCCGCGCCGTCCCGGGCGATCTGGGCGTTGACCAGGCCGCCCATGGACTGGCCCACGGAGATGACCCGGCTCGGGCTGCCGACCTGCCCGCGGAAGGTGGCGAGCGTGGCGAACTGGTCCCGTTCGGCCGAGTCGAGCGCCCACATCGAGCCGTGCGGGTCGTAGGAGGAACCGGCGAGCGCGTAGCCGGCGTCCAGCAGCGCCTGCTGCGCGGCGGCCGACGGGGCGTCGGCCGCGATGGTCGGTCCGAAGCCGTGGCTGAACAGCAGCAGGGTGCCGTTCCACCGCGCGGGTTTGTCCGCGATCCAGGTGGCGCCGTCGGACAGCGTGCCGGAGTGGTGCTCGACGGTCGCGGCCCGGGCGTCGGTCGCCGACCCGAGCAGAGTGGTGGCGAATGCGGTCGTGCAGGCGACGAGGGTCGAAAGACGGTGTCGGGGCATGACGGCGGCTCCGCAAGTCGAATGGGGGAGCATGCTGAGCGCTGCGAATGTAGGGCTCTTTTTTGATGGCCGTCAATAGAATGCCCAATAATGCGGCGGACGGGTCCGCCGGGTGGGTCCGCGCAGGGAGCCGCCGTCCCGCGAGCGGGTCAGCCCAGGGTCAGAGTGTCGAGGAGATCCGCGGCGGCTCGCGCTGCCGAACGCTCCCAGCGGCCGGCCAGACCGCGGAAGACGGCCTCCGCCCGAGCCGCCGGCCAGTCCGCCGGAAGGTGCTCCGCGGGCAGATGCGGGTCGCGTCGCACGAGGTCCAACCAGTCTGTGTGCAGCATGAGTTGGCCTGCCAGTTCATCGCCGGACGCGGCTGCGGGTAGCGGGTCGGTGCGGTCCCAGCGCTGCAGGAACGCCCGGTACCGTGCCCCGATGGCCGGCACGTCGAAGGCCTGTTCCAGCACCTCACGGACGTCGGTCGGCGACTCCACCTCGGCCCGGAACACCCTCAGATACGGCTCCAGGCCCAGGCCGGCCACCACCTCGCGGACGTCGACAGACGTCGGGGCCACCCACAGGCCGTTCTGCAGCGGCCCGAAGCCCGCCCAGATCAGACGGGAGCGCAGATCGTGCCGCTCACGGCTCCACGCCTCCGGCAGCGAGAAGCCGACCATCGTCCACCGGCCGTCCCAGTCCCGGTTGACCGCGCCGGTGCGCCAGATACGGTCCCTGCCGTCCGTCAGCACCTGGACGGCGTGGGGTGTCAGCCCGAAATAGGTCTTCCTGCCCTGCCGACGACGCTCCAGCAAACCCCGTCTGACCATCCGGTTCAGTGTCGTCCGCACCGCGTCCTCGGTGCAGCCCACCCTGCCCAGGGCGGCGATCACGCTGCCGGAGGACACCGCGATGGACCGACCCAGCACATGCGCGCCGAAGAAGGTCAGCATCAGGGACTGGGTACGCGGCTCGGGCCCGCTCCCGGCAGTGGATTCGGCCGCGACATCGACACTGGTCACCGCCACAGCGTAGGCCCGGGGCGTACGTGCACCGACCCCCACCCCAAGAAATGTGTCATTTCTGTGACTGCAATCAGAAATCAGTGCAAGTACGGTGCGCGGCCTCGCCCACTGCCTCGCCCCCTACGGGCCGACAACCCCGCCATGGCGCCGCAGTGCTCGACGCGCCCCTGCTTTCCGTCGGCCGGCGGCTTCGCCCGGCTCTCCGTCGCTCCGCTGGGCCCCCCGGTCCCTTTCACGCTGCGGCTCACCGGGCCTGCGGACGCCCGTACCGGCTTCGAAACGGAGCCGAGCGTCAAAACAGCCAGGACGTCGTCCGTCGGTGCGGCGCCGGAACGGTTCAGACGCCCACTCCGTGCCGCTTGGCCACGCGGCCGACGATGGCCGTCTCGACGCGGGTGATCCCCAGGCCGACCAAGTCGCGGGAGAGGAAGTCGTAGAGGGCTGTCAGGTCACAGAAGTAGGCGGCCGCGTGCAGGTTGGAGGGTCCCGTGGTCGCGAACGCCCCGTGCACCGAAGGGTGGTCGGCCAACGCCTTCCCGGCGGCGGCCAGATGGTCCGGGGCCACGTGCAACAGGAGCTTGGCCTCGATGGGCAGCCCGAGACGGCGCGTGTCCACCAGGACCTGCGTGATCAGACGGCCCTGCGCGGCCAGTTGGGCGACGCGTCGGCGGACCGTGGTCTCCGCGTGTCCGGTGCGCGCGGCCAGCGCCGCGGCGGTGAGGCGGGCGTCGGGGGTGAGCGCGTCGAGGAGGGACTGTTCCAGGGGATCGGCGTCGACGCCGTACGGGCCCGGGGATCCGGACGACGTCTGCCCGGGCACCGGCTCGGCCGGGCTCAGGGCCGCACGCTCGGGCGCCGTCAGGACGCTGTGCCGCCACTCGGACGTGATCCGGAAGACGTGCAGGACGGTAGCGCTCTCCAAGGATGTGACCGCCTGGGTGGAGGGCAGTTGGCGGAAAACCAACGGATCACGCGAACCCGGCTCGGTACGGGCGACCGCGAAGATCTCGTCACCCGAGGTGCTGACGTCGATGAACGAGATGTCATCACGCACCGCGAGCGCGGCCACGATCGTGTCCAGTCTTCCTCGCAGGACCCGGATGCGCAGAAACAGCGCCCCGGCGGAGCCGCCGTTGCGCGGCCGGGCGACAGGTGAGACGACCACACGCACGGTGCCGTCGGCGCTCAGCGCGTGCAGACGGCGGCGCACGGTGGCGGGGCTGAGACCCAGGACCCGGGCAGCCTGTTCCGCAGTGACACGGCCGTCGCACTGCAGAGCAGCCACCAGCCGCTGATCCGTGAAGCTCAGTACGTAATCCGCCGATACATGTGCCATGAGGACAAGTTTCGCTCATTCCGCCGTGCTGCGGCGCCCGTCTCGGCAACCACGACCGACGATGGATGTCATACGCACCGCTCCTCCCCCGACGCCGGTCGGCGGACCCGAGCGCGGGAACACCCTCAGGAGTACATCCGCGTCAACCACGGAGGCCGATATGCCCGCTCTCAAAGAACGGAACAAACTACGCTTCGCCAGCGGCGACACCACCTGCGCTGCCTGGCACTATCCAGGGACCAACGGCGGCTGCGTGATCATGGCCGGAGGGACCGCGGTGACGAAGGAACCGGCCTCGGACCGCTTCGCGCGGAGGTTCAACGACGCCGGATTCGCTGTCCTGGCCTTCGACCACCGACGGTTCGGGGAGAGCGGGGGCGCGCCCCGGCAGGTCCTCCGCTTCGATGAACAACGCGCGGACTGGCAGGCCGCGATCGACTGCGCGGCGGAGCTGCCCGACGTGGATCCCGACAAGATCTCCCTCTGGGGTTTCTCACTCGCCGGCGGCCACATCCTCCAGGTCGCTGCCGACCGTCCCCGACTGGCCTCCGTCATCGCCCAGTCGCCGATGGTCGACGGCCGAGCCATCGCTCCCCACGCACTGCGCTCCATGACCCCTCTCGCGTTCCTCCGGCTCTTCGGCCTGGGCATCGCGGACGCGCTGGGCGGTCTCCTGGGCCGGCCTCCGTTGCTCGTCCCCACCGCAGGAGTGCGCGGCGCCGTCGCCTCGCTCACCACGCCCGACGCCATGGACGGGGACCGGGCGCTGGATCCCGACCACGGCTACCCGGACTGGAAACAGACGGTCGCCGCGCGGATCGCGCTGCGGATCGGCGGGTACCGGCCCGGCCGCCATGCCTCCCGTATCCGGTGCCCCCTGCTGGTGGTCGTGTGCGACCAGGACCAGAGCGCGCTTCCCGGCCCCGCGGTCCGGGCGGCCCACAACGCACCGGACTCCGAGGTCCTTCATCTCACGGGACGTCATTACGCCCCGTTCCTCGAGGCACATGAACAAGCCGTCGAGGCGGAGATCGCGTTCCTCCAGAAGCACCTGCGGTGACGAAGCCCGGCACACGGCCGGACCCGCGAACGGGTGCAGCCCCCTGACCAGGGCAAGCGTGCTGCCGGGTGAGCGCCCCGGCAGCACGGTCGAGTGGGCTACGGGTGCCGGTGGGTCAGGTCGGCAGTCTCCAGTTCTGGGCGCCTGATCCGTTGCAGGTGTAGAGCTGGAGTTGGGTGCCGGTCGTGGTGGAGGAGTTGGGAACGTCCAGGCACAGCTTGGACTGGGGGTTGACGAGCGATCCGTTGGCACCCGCGGACCATTGCTGGGCGCCGCTGCCGTTGCAGGTCCACAGCTGGATCAGTGTGCCGTTGGTGGTGCCGCTGTGGTCGGCGTCCAGGCATTTGCCGAGGGTCCGGATCGTTCCGTCGGCGGCGATGATCCAGTCCTGGGCGTAGGTGTTGTTGCAGCTCCAGATCTGGACGTGGGTGCCGTCGGCGGTGGAGGAACTCGCGTCGTCCGCGCACAGGTTGGAAGCGACCGCGGAGGTGATGGCACCGATCCGGGGCGAGGCCGGGGCCGTGGTGTCACCGGCGTAGGAGGGCGGGGCCGCGGACGCTGCCGTCGCCCAGGAGGTGTTGGCGCTGGTGCCGAGGGTGTAGTTCAGCGTGCCGCCGGCGGTGATGGCCGTCGTCGGGGCGTAGGCGTTGTTCCAGGTGGCGCCGTTCCATGTCGCGGACTGCACGTAGGGGGCGTTGTCGGCGGCGCCGTTGCCGTTGATCGTCAGTGTCTGGCCCGACGGGAGCGTGACCACGGCTTGTGTGAACAGGGGGGAGCCCAGGGCGAGGTCGGAGGTGCCGGGGGTCTCGGGGTACATGCCGAGCGCGGACCACACGTACCAGGCGCTCATCGCGCCGAGATCGTCGTTGCCGTCGGCCAGGCCGCCGGGGGTGTTCGCCCAGATCTGGTCCTGGATGGCCCGCACGGTGCCCTGCGTCTTGTACGGCTGTCCGATGTAGTCGTACTCCCAGGGCAGTTCGATGCTGGGTTCGTTGCCGACCCATGCGTAGCCCTTGTCGCCGGTGTAACTGCGCAGCACGGTGTCCAGGTAGTGGCTCATCGCCGTGTTGCCGCCCTTGGCGTGTGCCAGGCCGCCGATGTTGAACGGAACCATCCCGGTGTAGATCCAGGAGTCGGCCTCGACCATGTCGGTGCCGCTGGTGGGGTCGAAGCCACCGGTCCAGGAGCCGCCGGCGTTGCGCGGTTCGACGAAGCCGGAAGCGGGGTTGAGCACGTTGCGCCAGCCTTGGGCGCGGTTGGCGTACGTCTTCTGGTGGCCGGTGTCGCCGAGTGCCCCGGCCAGCGCGGAGACGGCGAAGTCGGCGGTGTTGTACTCCAGCGTGGTCGCGACCGGGCCGTAGAAGTTGCAGCAGCCGTAACTGCCGTCGTGCGGCATGTACCCGGGCGAGTCGAGGTAGTTGACGCCCGGTCGGTCGTTGTTGGCCGTGCTCGCCTGCTTGATCATGTCGGCCAGGGCGGTGCTGGTGTCGAAGTCCCTGGCGCCGAAGGCGTAGTAGTCGCCGATGATGGCGTCGGCCGGGTCGCCCACCATGACGTAGGACTCGCCGTTGTTCTCCGACCACTTGGGGAAGAGTCCGGTCTGGGCGTAGTCGTCGACCATCGATTGCGCTGTGTCCGAGGCGACTTGGGGGGCGAGCAGTCCTTCGAGCTGGGCCTGCGAGCGGTAGATGTCCCAGCCGGAGTAGTTGGCGTATTCCGCTCCGTGGCCGCTGTCCACGGTGTGCGTCCTGCCGTCGAAGCCGTAGTACTGGCCGTTGGTGTCGCTGTTGACGTTGGGGTGCAGCAGCGAGTGGTAGAGCGCGGTGTAGAAGCTCTGCTGCTGTGCGGCTGTCCCGCCGGCGATCTGCACTTTGCCGAGGGCGCTGTTCCAGGCGTTCTGCGCGGCGGTGCGGGTCGCGTTGAAGTCCCAACCGGTGTTCTCCGCGGTCCGGTTGGCCGTCGCGTTGGCGATCGAGACGTAGGAGATGCCGACCTTCGCCTGCACCACCGGGTTGGTGGTGGTGTTGAAGGTGACGTAGCCGTTCGAGGCGGCGGCGTCCGGGGAGGCGCTGCCGTCGGCGGCCTTCGGGGCCGTCGCGGTGGGGGTCTTGCCGTGGAGCACCGGTTCGTTGGGCTTCTCGGCGGCGTTCTTGGACGCCGTGCCGGGCCTCGACGGGGTGGTGGCCGTCGTCTTCGCGATCGAAGTCCCTTGCGAGGCGAACGGCTGGTCGAAGACCATGTCGAAGTACACGCTGTACGTGTTCCCGGCGCCGCAGAAGTGGCCGCTGGTGACCTGCCCGCTCACCTCGGTGCTCGAGACTTTGGTGAACTGCGTCGAGGTGGCGCCGTTCTGGCTTCCGGTGAGTTTGAAGATCAGGTTGGCCTGGCTGCTCGACGGGAAGGTGAAGCGCGCCATACCGCTGCGTGTCGTGGTGGTCAGCTCGGTGGTCACCGAATTGTTCAGCGCGACCTTGTACGAGCCCGCGGACGCCGATTCATTGGCGTGCGAGAACGCGTCCGTCGCCCCGGTGTTCACGGCGCCGACCGTGGGCAGCACCGGTATGTCACCGGCCGCACCGCAGCCGGGTCCGGCGATGTGGGTGAGGCTGAAGCCGGTGATGGACGAGTCGTTGTACTCGTATCCTCCGCCGTCGGGCCGCGACGGCGTGTCCGGGCTCCACTGCACCATGCCGAACGGGACGTCGGCCCCGGGAAAGTCGTCAGCCTGGTTCGACGTCCCGATGAACGGGTTGACCACCGTCGCGGGCGACGTGACGAGCGCAGCCTTGCCGGCTGCCGACGCGGGTGCGGCCAGCCCGGCCACGGCCAGTGCCGCAGCCGCGAATAAGCCGATCGCGGTGGCTCCGGGAGGTCTCGACAGTCGTGTCATCACGGGGTTTCTCCTCTACTCGGGGGCGGGATGCGGCACTTGACAACGTTGTCTTCGCGCGGGGAGCGGGGTGCTTGCTTGAGCGATAGTCGAGAGGGAGGGTGACAACGTTGTCTGATCGCCGAGATAGGGCGCCCGGCGACGCGACGCTTTGACGGGGCCCCTGGGCCGCGAGCACCTGGGGGCGCAGACGAGAACTCTTGGTGAAGCTAGCCATGCGGCAGGGCCATGTCAACGACTCGCGCAAGGGGTCTGCTCCAGCCCACGGGGTCTGCCCCTCAACGCACGGGGGCTGTGATCCTGGGGCTTTCTGGGGCTTCCCGGGGCTGCTGCCCACTCTGGCGCATCTCAGTGGGATGGCTGCGGCACCTGTCAGACACCCCATGCCGTTTGAGGTCAAGCGGCTTGGGGGTGTGCGTGGTGCGACCAAGCGATTGCTTCGTCGTAGGAGGTGCGGGCTTTGA
>NZ_JBIVVR010000024.1:0-98116 GCF_044757755.1 Streptomyces sp. NPDC091209
GTCCTCATACTGGGCGTATTCGGGCGATCCGACAACGCGGCGAGGTGCCGTAGCTGTCGTCGTGCGCCCGCCGGGGATTACGGGACAGCCCTTAGGGGCCGCGCTCCGATCACGCGGCGCCCCCCGGAACACCGCGGCGCGGCCGTTCAGGCGAAAGCGGGGTCGGTGAAGCGTGTGCGGTCGGCGGCGTGTCGACAGAAAGGCTGTGAATCCGCCGAACTTGCCGCATCTGCCGCTGATCGCGCCGATGCTCGCGACCCCCGGAACCCTGCCGGCCGCCGGACAGGACATGCGCTGGGCTTACGAGACGAAGCAGGACGGTCAGCGTGCCGTCGTCTATCTGCCCGGGGACGGCACGGTGCTGCTGCGGGCCCGCTCGGGCGATGACATCACGGCCGCCTATCCGGAACTGCGGACGCTCGGCGGCGTTCTCGGCACGACCGCGGCGGTCCTGGACGGTGAGGTGCTGGTCCTGGACGAACAGGGCCGGGGCGACTTCCAGCTCCTGCAGTCGCGGATGGGGCTCGCCCGGTCGCCGGACAAGGCCGCTCGGGCCGCGGACCGGGCGCCCGCTCATCTCGTCCTGTTCGACGTGATGCGTCTGGGAGGCGATCTCACGGGCCTGCGCTACGCGCGGCGGCGGCAGACCTTGGAGAGCCTGTCCCTCGACGGCCCGTTCTGGTCCACGCCGGCGGCGCTCGTGGGGCACGGGGACCAGGCCCTGCGGGCGACGCGGGAGAGCGGTCTGGAGGGGCTGGTCTGCAAGCGGCTGGACTCGGTGTACGAGCCCGGCGTGCGCTCGCGGTCCTGGATCAAGATCCGCAACATGAGGACCGCGGACGTCCTCGTCGGCGGCTGGGTCCCCGGGAAGGGGCGGCTGTCGAGACTGCCCGGCGCCCTGCTCATGGGCCAGCGCGACGCCGGGAGGCTGCGCTATGTCGGGAGCGTGGGCACCGGCTGGAGCGAGACCGAGCGCGCCGAACTCGCCCGTCTCCTGAGGGCCGCCGAGACCGGCCGCTGCCCCTTCGACAGTCTCCCGCGTGCGGCCGAGGCGCGCTGGGTGCTGCCCCGGCTGGTGGGCGAGGTCCGCTACAGCACCCGTACCCGTGCCGGACTGCTGCGCCAGCCGTCGTGGCTGCGGCTACGTCCCGACCTCGCTCCCGAGAACTCGGCCGCCGATCTGCCGGAGGCGTGACAGCCGATCCGCCGGAGGCGTGACAGGCCGATCTTCCGGGGGTATGACAGTCGAACTCCCGGAGGCGTGACACGAGGCAACGTGAAGGAGCCGGCCGCGCGCGGCGGCCGGCTCCTCACGTCCCGGTCAGGTTCTGCCGGGTCCGCCGCTGCCGAAGGACCCGCTGGATCCCGGTTGCCAGCGCTTACGATGCTGGTCATCAGCGTGTTTGGTACTCGCGGAGTGCATGTTGTACGGCAACAGCCGCTCGCTCTCGTCCGCGGCGTGCGGAACCTCGTCGGGTTCTCGCATCTCCCGCTCCTCGTGCACCGCCCCGCCGTCGGGCAGCCTGGGCTGCTCCTCGGGAGTGGGCGGGCGCGATTCCAGGTTCCGCACCCTGATGCCCATCCGGACGGCCCAGACGAGCGCGCCGGCGATGATGAGGCCGCCGATGAAGGCGGCGCCCGCGTTCAGCGTCGAACTTGCTGCGATCAGATCGTGGCTCGCGGTGTACATGGTGTTCGCGTACCCCCAATACCAGGGGAAATGTGCGTACTAGTCCGTCAGCGACGGCCATTCCATTGTATTCCGGATCATTCCGAACGGTACGCCGCGGGCCGGAACAGGATCATTCCGGACGGTGCGCCACGGCCCCGAACATCGTCACGGACATGTGCAGACCGCCCTGTCGCGCGGCCTCCGTGAGTTCCTCGTACAGGCGGTCGCGCTGCGTCTCGCCGATGAGTCCACGGCGCAGCGCCGAATCGCCGAGCATGCGGATGAGCGGCCACGCGACCGATTTGTGATCCTGGAGCAGGGCTTGGGATCCGCGGTCGTCGACCACCATCCCGGCGGCCGTCAGCCGTCCCACCAGCTTGCGTCCGGAGTACGGGTCGGCGGCCGCTGACAGCGCGCCGGTGGTGAGCGCGGCGATCGTCTCGGGGTCGCCGGGGTGCAGGATCGTGGTCGCCCAGTCGGTGTCCAGCAGGGCGACCCGCCCGCCGGGGCGCAGCACGCGCGCTATCTCGAAGACGGCCTTCTCCGGCTCGACGAGGTGCTGGAGCACCCGCTCGCACCACACCACGTCGACCGTGGCGTCCGGCAGCGGAAGGGCGAGGGCGTCACCGTCGGCGAAGCGGGCGGCGCTGCGCTCCTCGGTCCCCCGCTGTTCGGCCACGGCGCGCAGTCCGGGGTTCGGTTCGATGCCGAGCACCCGGCCGCGGGGACCCACGGCGGCCGCGAGACGCCGGGTCTGCGAGCCGGTGCCCGCGCCGATGTCGAGCGCCCGCTCGCCCGGGCGTACGGCCAGTGCCGCGTGAGCCCAGGAACGCAGGCGCTGTACGCCGTCGTTGACGTCCTGAGCATCCAGGGCGCCCACCAGACGGGTGGTGCTGTCCGCGCTGGTGTTCTGCGCGTGGAATTCCGAGGTAGGTCGCGTGTCCCCCATGGCCGTCACTCTAGAACCACCAAGGTCCATTCCGTATTCAGATCACTATTCAGATTGTGTAACGCCTCAAGGCCGGTGTGACAAAAGCGAGCGCAAGCACCGCAATGATCACCAGTACGCCGCCGCCGGCGACCGCGGCGGGTGCCCCGAAGGCCGAGCCGGCCGTGCCGTGCAGGACGTCGGCAACGCGCGGGCCGCCCACGACGACGACCGTGAACACGCCTTGGAGGCGCCCGCGCATCTCGTCGGTGGCGGCGGAGAGCAGGATCGCGCCGCGGAAGACCATGGAGACCATGTCGGCGACCCCGGCCATGGCCAGGAAGGCCACGGCGACCCACAGGCTGTCGCTGAGCCCGAACCCGGTGATGGCCGCGCCCCAGGCGGCGACGGAGAGGATGACCATCAGACCGTGCCGGCGGGCGCGGGAGAAGGTGCCCGACATCAGTCCGCCGAGGACCGCGCCGATGGGGACCGCCGCGAACAGCAGCCCGAGCGCGAGCCCCTCTCCGTACGGGGCGTACGTCTCGGCGGCGAGCTGCGGGAACAGGGCGCGCGGCATGCCGAGGACCATGGCGATGATGTCGGCGAGGAAGGACAGCAGCAGCACCTTGTGCAGGGCGATGTAGCGGAAACCGGCCACCACTTCGCGCAGCCCCGCGCGCTGGGCGGACGCTGCCGTGAGGGGTGGCAGCGCGGGGAGCCGCAGGACGGCCCACACGGTGACGCACAGGGCGAGGGCGTCGATCAGATAGAGCTCGGGCAGGCCGATGAGGGGAATGAGCGCACCGGCGAGCATCGGTCCGGCCACCGAGCCGGTCTGCATGACGGTCGCGCCGAGCGCGTTGGCGGCGGGCAGTTCGTCCGCCGGGACGAGCCGGGCGATGGACGCGCTGCGGGCCGGGGAGTTGAGACCGAAGAACGCCTGCTGAACGGCGAGCAGGACCATCAGGACGAGCACCGACTCCAGTCCGATGGCGGCCTGGACCCAGAAGAGCAGGGAGGTGACGGCTATGCCGGTGTTCGTGAGGAGGAGCAGCTTGCGGCGGTCCATGCTGTCGGCGATCGCGCCGCCCCACAGGGCGAAGACCACCAGCGGCAGCAGGCCGGCGAGGCTGGCGTAGCCGACCCAGGCCGAGGAGCCGGTGATGTCGTAGATCTGCTTGGGCACGGCGACGGCGGTGAGCTGGCTGCCCACGGAGGTGACGGCGGTCGAGGTCCACAGCCTGCGGTAGGCCGGCCGGCGCAGCGGCCGGGTGTCCATGGCCCAGCGACGCCATCCGGAGCGGCCGGGCCGCTCGGCTTCCGCGCTCCCGTCGGGCGTCGCGGCGCCGTTGTCCGTACTGCTCTGGCTCGTGTCCACGCTCACCCTGATTGCTCGATACATCTTTCGATTCGGGGATCACTATGGCCGAGCGTGAGCGGCTTGTGTCCCCCGGGGGACCGGATTGGTGCACCGGGCGCCCCGCGCCGGGCCGCGCGGGACGGACGTACGACCGGTGTACGGCGGCTCAGGCGCCGGCGATCAGGGTGGCGCCCATCGCGATCATCGTCGTGGCGACCAGGCCGTCCAGCACGCGCCAGGACGCGGGCCGGGCCAGGAAGCGGCCGAGCAGCCGGGCGCCGAACCCGAGGGCCGCGAACCAGCACAGACTGGCGAGCGCCGCGCCGAGACCGAACGTCCAGCGCAGTGATCCGCGGTCGGCCGCGAGCGAGCCCAGCAGGAACACGGTGTCGAGGTAGACGTGCGGGTTGAGCCAGGTCAGGGCGAGGCAGGTGAGGACGGCGCGGCGCCAGGAGCCCGGGGACCCGGTCGCCGCCCGCAGGGCCGAGGGCCTCAGCACCCGCCGGGCGGCGAGAACGCCGTAGCCGATGAGGAAACAGCCGCCGATCAGCCCGACCGCCGTGAGCGCCGCGGGCCAGGCCACCACGATCGCGCCGACCCCGCCGACCCCGAGCGCGATGAGCAGCGCGTCGGACAGGGCGCAGATTCCCACCACGGCGAGGACGGCGTCGCGGCGCACGCCCTGGCGCAGGACGAAGGCGTTCTGGGCGCCGATGGCGACGATGAGGGAGAGACCGGTGCCGAATCCGGCGACCGCGGTGGTGAGGGCGTCTGTCATGTCTTCGACGCTAGAAAGCGGATCGCCAGGAGTACAGCTAAAGATTCTTACGTATCATTAGCGCTTGTGATGGCGGAGCTCCCCCTCGACCAGGTGCGCACGCTGCTCGCGGTGGTCGACGAGGGCACCTTCGACGCGGCGGCCACGGCGCTCCATGTGACGCCCTCGGCGGTGAGCCAGCGGGTCAAGTCACTCGAACAGCGCACCGGACGGGTCCTGCTGACACGGACGAAGCCGGTGCGGCCGACCGAGTCCGGCGAGATCGTGGTGCGATTCGCGCGCCGGCTCGCCCGGCTGGAGCGCGACGCGCACGCCGAACTCGGCATGTCCGGATCAGGTGAGCCCACCCGGCTGTCGATCGCGGTGAACGCCGACTCGCTCGCGACCTGGTTCCTGCCGGCGCTCTCCCGGGTGCCGCCGGAGCTCCGGCTCTGCTTCGAGCTGCGCCGCGAGGACGAGGACCACACCGCCGCCCTGCTGCGCGCGGGAACGGTGATGGCGGCGGTGACCTCGTCGCCCGATGCGGTGGCCGGCTGCTCCGTCCGGGCCCTGGGACGGCTGCGCTATCTGCCGGTGGCGAGTCCCGGCTTCGCCGAGCAGTGGCTCGGGACCCCGCCCGGCACCCCGCAGCGCGAGGCCCTCGGCGCGGCCCCCGTGGTGGCCTTCGACCGCAACGACGGCTTCCAGGACGACTTCGTCCGCGCCTTCGCGGGCGGTCCGGGAGCGAGCGCCCTGCGCCACTTCGTCCCCTCCTCGGAAGGCTTCGTCGCCGCCGTCGTGGCCGGAATGGGCTGGGGCATGGTGCCCGAGGTGCAGGCCGGACCGCTGCTGCGCGCCAGGAGGCTGGTCCACCTCGTACCGGGCAAGGGCGTCGACGTTCCGCTGTTCTGGCAGCAGTGGAAGCTCGACTTCCCCGCGCTCGGCGCGCTGGCCGAGGCCGTGGCGGCCGTCGCCGCCGAGACGCTGGCGCCCGGCCCGGCTTCCTGAATCACTCGCTTCCGGACAGCTCCCGAACCACGCCCGACCCGGTATGTTCACGCTGGGCACATCCGGGCGCGGCCGGTGAGAATGGCCTCACGTCCTGGTGCCGCGGAGGACGTCGAGGTGCGGTCAGCGACCTGAGAGGCGCATTCTTGCTGTGTTACCCCCTTGGCGGCGGGCGGACGAGGGCAGATCGATGACAGGGAGCGCCGAGCGCGATGGCCAGGCGCTGGACAGCCTGGCCGCCCTGCTCAGTGACGCCGTGACGGACGCGATCAGGGCGGCCCGCGGCTTCGCGGGCGGCGTCTATCTGCGCTCCGGAACGCCCGGACTCCTGCGTCTCGCCGTGCTGGCGGGGCTTCCGAGCCCCCTCTTCCGCCCCTGGTGGCGGATGCACGTGGACCGGCCGTTTCCGGTCGCGGACGCCCATCGGCTCGGTGTGGAGGTGCTGCTCGCCGATCCGGCCGAGACGATGCGCCGCTATCCGCAGCTCGCGGCGGGACTTCCGTTCCAGTTCGGTTCGCTCTACGTTCCGGTCGTGGGCGACTCCACCCCGTACGGCGTCCTCACGGTGCTGCGCCCGCCCGCCTCGGACGCCACGGAGGTCCTGCCCGACCGCGACCGGATGACAGCGGTGGCGGAGGAACTGGGAGCCGGACTGGCGCTGCTGGACAAGGACGGCTCGCCGGTCCTGTGGGACGGCGAGCCCCTCGGCACCCGGCCCCCCGCCGACGGCCCGTCCACCCGCTGTGTCGGGGGCTTCACCTGGGATCCCGGCGACGGCACACTGATCGCCGACGACGCCCTGTGGGCGCTCCTCGGGATCCCTCAGGAGGACTTCGCGGGGACGCCGGAGGCCTTCGCGGACGCGCTGGCCCACGACGAACCCCGCTTGTTGCTGGCCGCGCTGCGCGAGACGGCGGCCGGCCGGCCGCCGCCGCATCCCATGCCGGTACGCACCGGCAACGGCGGACTGCGGCTCCTCGAACTGTGGACGGCGGGGGGAGCGGGTGTCCCGCCGTACCGGGTCAGCGGCGCGCTCGTCGACCCGGGACCGGGACCGGCGGCGGACGGAGCGGCCGACCAGCTCCCGGAGGGCGTCTTCGCGATCGACCGGCTCGGGCTGATCACCTACGCCAATCCACGCGCCGCCGACCTGCTCGGCCGTCCGCGCGCCGAGCTGCTGGGGCGGCTGCTGTGGGACGTGGTGCCCTGGATGGACCGCCCCGCGTACGAGGATCATCTGCGCAGCGCGCTGCTTTCGCCGGACCCGGTGCACTTCCGGGCCCGGAGCCCGCTGGGGAACGGCACCGAGACCTCCCCGGGGGACACGGCGGGAACCTGGCTGAGCTTCTCCGTCTTTCCCGGGCCCCGCGGTGTGACCTGCAAGATCATGCCGCTGGGGCGGGCCGCGGAGGCCTCCGGGAACGCTCCGTTCGAAGCGGAGGCGACGCAGGCCGTACGGGCCGACCTGGAGGAACCGGACGCCGGTGTCACGGGCACGGCACCGCAGTACCGGCCCATCGTCCTCGCGATCGCGCTGACCGAGGCCGTGACCGCACGGCAGGTGTCCGAGGTGGTGATGCGCGAGCTGCTGCCGGCGTTCGGAAGCCGCCGCCTCGCCATCTATCTGCTCCAGGACCGCCGGCTCTATCTGGCCTGGGAGACCGGCTTCCCGCAAGGGTTCCTCGCCCCCTTCGACGGCGTGGGCCTGGACGCCAAACTCCCCGGGGTCGAGACGCTCACCAGCGGCCGGCCGCTCTTCTTCGAGTCGATGCAACAACTCGCCGCCGCCTATCCGGGCATCGACCTGGACGCCACGGTCGGGGCCCGCGCCTTCCTTCCGCTCATCGCCTCCGGGCGGCCGGTCGGCTCCTGCATCCTCGGGTTCGACCGGCCCCGCACCTTCAGCACCGAGGAGCGTACGGTCCTCACCGCGCTCGCCGGTCTGATCGCGCAGTCCCTGGAACGGGCTCGGCGCTACGACAACGAGTCCGCGCTCGCCCGCGGGCTCCAGGAGGCCCTGCTGCCGCACCGTCTGTCGGCGCATCCTCTGGTGCAGACGGCGGGCCGCTATCTGCCCGGTACCGTCGGCATGGACGTGGGCGGCGACTGGTACGACGTCGTCGAGGCCGGCGACGGGCTCGCCCTCGTGATCGGGGACGTACAGGGGCACGGTGTCCAGGCCGCCGCCACCATGGGTCAACTCCGCAGCGCGGTACGGGCGTTCGCCCTCGGCGACCATCCTCCGGACGAGGTGATGAGCGGCACCAACCGGCTGCTCATCGACCTCGACCCGGGCCAGTTCGCGAGTTGCTGCTACGTCCGGGTCGACCCGCTGACCGGGGTCGCGCAGGCCGCCCGGGCCGGGCATCCGCAGCCGCTGCTGCGCCATCCCGACGGCCGCACCGAGGTCCTGGACCTGCCCGGCGGTGTGGTGCTCGGTGTCGACCCGCTGGCCGACTACCCCGTGACGGATCTGATGCTGGAACCGGAGGCCGTGCTGGCCCTGTACACGGACGGCCTGGTCGAACGGCCCGGCACCGACATCGACGAGGGGGTCGAGGCCCTTCGCGCGACCCTGGCCGCGGCGGGCCCCCCGCAGCACCTGAGATCGGGTGGACCGTCCCTGTCCAGCGCCGCCGATCTGCTCACCGCGGAGGCCCGGAAGGCCAACGAGCGCCCCGACGACATCGCCCTGCTGCTCACCACCCGGCGCGCGCCCCGAGGTGACGGACGCCAGTAGCCCGTGCGGTGAGCCTCCCCTGCCGGCCCGGCTTCGACGGGGTCAGTGGGCCGCGTCCGGGCGGGCCCGCTGTTCCGGGGCGAGTTCCAGGTCCACCGCCGCCAGGTTCAACTCCAGCCGGGCCACCGAGGAGGCTCCCGCCCGATCGTGCGTTGGCGCATGGTGGAGCTCCCGTCCGGGCCCGAAGCCCTCAGGCCCGAACGGGAGTCTGGAGCCTGAAGTGCTCTCCAGGTCAAGCCTTCTTGAACGGGCCCTCCAGAGCGGCCCACTGCAACAGCATGATGGTCTTGGCGTCGGCGATCTCCCCGGTGCGGACCATCGCCAGGGCGTCGCGGAAGGGAAGTTCGACCATTTCGATGTCCTCGCCCTCCTCGTCCAGCCCGCCGCCCTCATGGGTGCGGGTGGACGGGCCGTAGGAGGCGGCGTAGAAGCTCACCCGCTCGGTGACCGAACCCGGACTCATGTAGACGTCGAAGACGTGCTCGACCGCGCCGACGGTGTGCCCGGTCTCCTCGATGACCTCACGCCGTACCGCGACCTCGGGGTGCTCGTCCGCCTCGTCGAGCAGGCCGCCCGGTGTCTCGATCAGCATGCCGTCCGGATGCCCGTTGACATACACGGGATACCGGAACTGCCTGGTCAGCAGCACGGTTTCACGCTCGGTGTCGTACAGCAGGAGGGTGGCGCCGTTGCCGCGGTCGTGGGTCTCGCGTTCCTGGGTGCTCCAGGTTCCGTCGGCGAGCTGGAGGTCGAAGGTGGTGGTGCGCTCCACGTACCAGTGGCAGGACAGGAGTTGTACGTCGCGGATCTTGACCCGTGGATTGCCGGTGAGGTCGCGGCCCGCCCGGTCGAGTCCGGTGCGGCCGCGGCGGTCGGGGGTGTCGATGCCCGCGGTCATCGCGCGCCGGCCCGGTGGGCGCGGGAGATGTCGTTCATGGGCACTGTCTACCATCCCGAGACCAAGATCCCGGTCACAGCGGGCCTTCGCCCGTTTAGGCTCACGGCATGGAACAGACGGAGATCATCCTGCGCGCCATCGGCGTGCTCACCGAGACCAACGCCATGGTGCGCAGGATCGCCCAGGACGAGGAGGACGGGGTCGAGTCGGCCGAGAACAACCTGGGCGCGCTCGTCACCGAGGTGTTCCCGCGCGTCGAGGTGCCCGGCGACGCGGGTCCCGCCGAGGCCGGGCAGGCGGTGGCGGACGCCTATCTGCCCGCCGCCATCTCGTTGGTGGGCGCCTTCGCGTTCCTCTTCTCCGAACTCGCCGACCTCCACGACTCCGGTCGGACCGACGTCACGACGGCCGATCTGCTCCAGGATCTCGCCCTGCGCATGTCCCGGGCCGACAACACCTGACCACCGCGTCCGTCCCGGGCCGCCTCACCCGCAGGCAGGGCGTGGGGAACCCGGGTCGGCCGGGTACCCGCTGCCGACACGCGTTCCCCACGCCCTGGGCTCAACTATGAGTGGGCCCTGCCGACTTGAACGCGCCCGGCGGCGGGCCGGCCGCGTCGCGACGGCCTTCAGGAGTGCGGAACCACCGCCACCGGGCACGGCGCGTGGTGCATCACCGCGTGGGCCACCGAACCGATCCGCGCGCCCACCGCGGAGCGGTCGGCCCGGCGCCCGACGACCATCAACTGGGCCCGGTCGGAGAGGGACAGCAGCACCTGGCCGGCGCTGCCCATCTCGATGTGCTGGGTGACGGGCACCCCGGGGAAGCGTTCGCGCCAGGGCTGGAGCGCCTCGGCCAGCGCCTTCCTCTCGTACGGTTCCAGTCCGCCGACCTCGTCCAGCATCTTCAACGAGCCGGGGCTGTAGGCGAACACCGGCGGCAGGCTCCAGGCCCGTACGGCCCGCACCGCCGCGCCACGGGCCGCGGCGGTCTCGAACGCGAAACGAAGAGCGGCCGCGCCGTCCTCCGGCCCGCCCTGCTGGCCCACGACGATCTCCCGGCCGCCCGCTTCCGTCTCGGGGCGGTCCTCCGAACGCACCAGCACGACCGGGCAGGGCGCCTCGGAGATCACCCGCTGTCCGACGGAACCGAGCAGGAAGCCGACGAACGCGCCGTACCCGCGCGACCCGAGGACCAGTGTCCCGGTCTCCGCCGCCACGCCCAGCAGCGCCTCGACCACCTCGCCTCCGATGGAGTCGATCACGTCGACCGTCACCGGCAGGTCGCCGTGCCGGTCGGTCACCGTGCGGGCCGCGTCCTCGATCATGCCGCGCACCCAGCGTGCCTGGTCCTCCCGGTCACCACCGCCGACCATGTCGTGCGGCGGCCAGTGCCAGGCGTACACCACCCGCAGGGGCACATCCCGGCGTAGGGCCTCACGGCCCGCCCAGGCCAGCGCCGCCCTGCTCTCGGGCGATCCGTCCACGCCCACGGTGATCGGGTGGGTCATGCGCCTGCCTTCCGTCGCCGGCCCGCCTGTCCGGCCGGGTACTCGTCCATCCTGACCGGTCCAGTGTCCGCCACCGGCACCGGCGAACCCGCGGACCGGAGGGCGCGTGGTGCGCGACGGCGCATCCCGCGCACCACGGCCGGGGGCCGGGGTCCGCTGACACGGCCGCCCGCAGGACGGCACGCCGAAAGCGGCGGCACCCGGCTACGCCGACGCTCGGACCACGAGTTCCGGGTCGAAGATCAACGACGTGGGTTCGGTGCGTACACCCCGGATGTGCTCGTCGAGCAGGGCGGCCATCGCCGCGGCCATCTCCTCCACCGGCTGCCGCACCGTGGTCAGCGGGGGCCGGCACGTCACCGCCACGCTGGAGTCGTCGAAGCCGACGACCGCGACATCGTCCGGCACCCGTCTGCCCCGCTCCCGGAGCACCTGGCACACCCCCTGGGCCATCAGGTCGTTGGCCGCGAACACCCCGTCCACGTCCGGGTGTTCGGACAGCAGCCCGGACATCGCCGCCATGCCGCTGTCCAGGGTGAACCCGCCCTCGGCGACGGGAACGTACGGATGCCCTCCGCGGGCCATCGTGTCGCGGAACCCGGCGAGCCGGTCCTGGCTCGCGGCCACACCGAGCGGCCCGGTGACGGTGACGATCCGCCGGCACCCCCGGTTCAGCAGGTGCTCGGCCGCCAGCCGCGCCCCCTCACGGTGGGCGAGATCGACGTAGCTCAGCCGCACGGGGCGGGAGGGCCGGGCGAAGAGGACGGCGGGCAGCTCGGCGTCGGCGAGGAGTGCGGGCAGCGGGTCGTCGGCGTGGGTGGAGACGACGAGCGCGCCGTCGGCGCTGCCCTGCCTCAGATCGCTCAGTACCTGGCTCCTGGTCTCCGCGGACTCGGCGAACATCAGGAGCGGATGCATCGAGCGCGGACGCAGGTACCCCACCACGCCGCTGACGACCCGTCCGAAGAAGGGGTCCGCGAACACCCGTGCGGCGAAGGCGTTCTGCTCCTGTTCCGGGGTGTCGCCCGCGCCGGAGACGATCAGCGCCACCGTCTGGCTGCGCCGGGTCACCAGCGATCTGGCGGCCCGGTTGGGCGCGTACCCGGTCCGCTCGACGGCCTGACGCACCACTTCCTGAATCCCCGGGTCGACATTGCGGACACCGTTGATGACCCGGGACACGGTCGCGCGAGAGACTCCGGCCACCCGCGCGACATCCTCCAGCGTGGGAGCCTGTCTGCTCATGGCGGCACCCTAACGGCACGGCACCGCCTCGGGATAGAGCGCTCTCCCCGGCCGCCCCGGCGCTCAATCGGGGGCCCGGACCAGCACGGTGGCCGTCAGCGGCAGAGCGCCCGCGGAGCGGCCGGCGAGCACGCGGTAGGGGCCGGGCCGGGTGCGCCACGCGTGCTCGTCCGGTGCCCAGTGACGCAGCGCGCGGGCGGGTATCCGCACCGACACCGTGGCCCGCTCCCCCGGTTCAACGCTCACCGCGGTGTATCCGGCGAGCCATCGCTCCGGGCGGTCCAGGGGGCCGGGGGGTCCGGCGAGATAGACCTGGACGACCTCGCGTCCGCGTCGCGCGCCCGTGTTGCGCACCGCGACCCGCACGGTGAACGGCTCGCCGGCCACGATGCCCTCGGGGACGTCCAGCCCCTCGTACGCCCAGGTCGTGAAGCCGAGCCCGTGCCCGAACCAGTACGCCGGTTCACGGTCGTGGCGTGCCCAGGCGCGATAGCCGATGTGCAGCCCTTCCGCGTAGTCGAGGCGTCCGCCCCGGGGCCGGGTGCGGGTGACGGGCGCGTCGGCGAGGGCCGCCGCCCAGGTCGTCGGCAGCCGGCCGCCGGGTTCGGCGCGGCCGAACAGCACGTCGGCCAGGCCCGCGCCGCCCTCCTGCCCGGGGAACCAGGTCAGCAGTACGGCACCGGCCCGCGCGCGCCAGGGCAGTTCGACGGGTCCGCCGCTGTTGACGACGACGACCGTGCGCGGTTTGGCGGCGGTCACCGCCCGCACCAGCTCGTCCTGTCGTCCGCCGAGCCCGAGGTCCGTCCGGTCGTAGCCCTCCGACTCTCCGTGTTCGGTGGTGCCGACGACCACGATCGCCGCGTCCGCCGCCCCGGCCGCCCGCGTCGCGTCGGCCAGGGCCGCCGCGTCGTCGGGGCGCGGTGGGGCAGCGGTGACGACGGTGGCCCGTCCGGTCCCGGGTGCCAGTTCACGGCGCGCCACGACCCGCGCCGGGCGTCCGGCCGTGAGCGGCACCCGCACACAGTGGACGGGCGGGTTCACATGGACGACCGCCGGATCGTCGGTCTCCATGCCGAACTCCCCGTCCAGGCAGACGTGTTCGTCGACCGTGACGCTCAGGCGACCGAACCCGCCGACACCGAGCGTCCATGGCCCCGAGGTTCCCGGAAGCAGGAGCGCGCTGATCTCGACCGTGTGCGCGCCGGGTTCGAGCGGTGGCTCCAACTGGCGTCCGCTGCGTCGGTGTTCGGAGTGCAGTTCCAGCCCCGCCGCGTCCAGCAGGCGCAGGCGGACCCCGGGGTTGCCCGTGACCGGATCGGCGCACAGGTCCGGCGTCAGGGGTGGCGGAGGGGCGTCCGTCGAGGGGCCGGGTGCGTACACGACACGCACGTCGTCGCCGAGCGCCGCCCTGATGCCGTCCAACGGCGTGACGACCCGCTCGGGGAAGACCCCCGCGCTGCCGCCGCCCTGGGTGCGCGGCCGCGCGGCGTGCGCTCCGATCACGGCGACACGGCGCAACCGGCCGGGGTCGAGCGGGAGGACATCGCGGTTGTGCAGCAGGACGGCGCTCGCGGCGACGGCGCGCCGCAGCAGCGCACGTGCGGCGACGCGACGGGGGGCGGGCGGGTCGGCCCCCGGCGACTCCGGCGCGGACGGCGGCTCCAGCGGCTCCGACGGCACCGGCGACGCCGGTTCCGGCGCGGACGGCGGCTCGCCGAGGGCGCCGCAGGCCGCGGCGAGGCCGAGCAGCCGCCGCACCTTGTCGTCGACGGCCGCCTGCGGAACACGCCCCGCTTCCACGGCCCGTACCAACTCCTGCCCCCAGGCGCTCTCCGGCCCCGGCATCGCGAGATCGAGGCCGGCGCGCGCGGCCGGGTCGCCGGAGCGCACGGCGCCCCAGTCGGAGACCACCACGCCCTCGAAGCCCCATTCCCGTTTCAGCGGGTCGGTGAGCAGCGGACTCGCACTCATCGTGGCGCCGTTGACGCCGTTGTACCCGGCCATGACGACCCGGACGCCGGCCTGGACGGCCGCCTCGAACGGTGCCAGATACACCTCCCGCAGGACCCGCTCGGACACCCGGACGTCGACGGTCAGGCGGTCGGTCTCGGAGTCGTTGGCCACGTAGTGCTTGGCGGTGGCGGCCACACCGTGTGCCTGGATGCCCCGGACGAGCGCGGCGCCGGTGCGGCCGGTCAGCTCGGGGTCCTCGGAGAAACACTCGAAGTGCCGCCCGCCCAACGGCGTCCGGTGCAGGTTGAGGGTGGGCGCGAGGACCACGTCGACGCCCTTGCGGCGCGCCTCGGCGGCGAGCAGACCGCCGAGACGCTCCAGCAGTTCCTCGTCCCACAGGGCGCCGAGGGCGGACGCGGAGGGCAGCAGCAGAGCGGGATCGCGCTCGTCCCAGGACTGTCCGCGTACTCCGGCGGGACCGTCCGACAGGACCATCTCCCGCAACCCCAGGGCCGGTTCGGCCCGGGTGCGCCAGGTGGTCGCGCCGGTCAGCAGCCGGACCTTCTCACGGAGCGTGAGTTTACCGAGGAGCCGCTCACGCTCCGCCTCGTCGTCCATGCTCCGCACCCGTCCGGCCTCATTCCTGGGAGAGCGCTCTCCCCCGATGTCGTGATTCAGTTGTAGACCCCGAACTCGTACAGCGAATAGCCCCAGCCGGTTCCTCGGGCCGTGCCGTTCACCCGTACGTAGCGGCCGGTGCCGGACACGTCGTAGTCGTCGACGCCACCGTTGCCGTCGGTGACCGTGCGGACGGTGGTCCAGTTCTGCCCGTCGTCCGAGGTCTGCAGGGTGTAGGCCTTGGCGTACGAGGTCTCCCAGACCAGTTGCACATGGCGGAACGAGGTGCGGGTGCCGAGGTCGACCCGGAGCCACTGCGGGTCGCTCCAGTCGCTGGCCCAGCGGGTGTTGAGGTTGCCGTCGACGGCGCCCGCCGCGGTGCAGGGGCAGTCGCCGCCGCCCGTCTGGTACGAGGAGGCGGTGGCCGGCTTGCCGAGGGCGACGTTCGTGCCGCTCGGGGTGGGCGGTACCACCCGCACGGAGCGGGTCTCGACACCGACGTTGCCCTTGCCGTCCTTGGCCTTGACGTAGAACTTCCAGACACCGGGCCGGTCCGGCGCGGTCACCCGGAGCCGGCCGCCGCCGAGGTCGGTGAAGGGCAGCGAGTTGAGCTGTTTGTTCTGGTCGATGTACATGCTGTTGTCCAGCACCTCGTACGTGATCGGATCGCCGTTGGGGTCCGTGGCCTTGACGGCGAGCGTGAGGTCGCGCCCGGCGGGCACCTTGCCCGCGTCCCCCTCGACGGACAGATCGGTGATGACCGGCGGGGTGTTGTCACGGGAGGTGTCCGCGCCGTACGCCTTCTTCACCGCGTAGTACGAGAGCCTCTTCTCCCCCGCGGGCAGCAGGTTGAACCAGATGCCGCCGAAGTCGTACTCGGTGCCGTAGTGGAACATCGTCGCGCCGAGGGCGACGCCCTTGTGCCCGGTGACGCAGTTCCACGCCCGGGTGTAACCGTCGGCCTTCGCCCGGTCGGTGGGTTCCGCGGGGACGCCGTTGGCGTCGTCCGGGACCTCCCACTCGCCCGCGGGACCGGTTTCGGTGACGATGTAGGGCTTGGTGTAACCACCCTGCTCCCAGGCCGACTTGACGTCACAGATCGCGTTGTAGGCGTTCACCGCGTACAGGTCCAGGTCGGGCGCGTTCCGCTTGTAGTAGGGCCAGGCGCCGGTCCACGCGTCGGTGGAGGTGACGGGGTGGTTGGGGTCGACGGCGTGGATCTTCTTGGTGATGTCGTCGACGAGCGTGGTGTACGCGTCGCGCTGGCGCTCCAACTCGGCGCCGCTGTAGCAGTTCTGGAGTCCGAGCACAGACTCGTTCCCGACATTCCACATCAGGACACCGGGGTTGTCCTTGTAGGTGGCGGCCCATTGGGGGAACTCGGTGAGCACCTGGTTCTTGTAGGCGGTGTCGGTCAGGTAGTTCACACAGCCGCCGCTGCCGGGACCGCCGCCGGGCTGCAGCCAGAAGCCGGCGATCACTCTGATGCCCTGGGCCGCCGCCGCGTCGAAGAGGGGTTTGCTGGAGGCGTCGGTGCCCCAGGTGCGGACGGTGTTGACGCCCATCGACTTCAGGTCGGGCATATAGCGCCCGGCGTCGGCGACGGCCGGCCCCCAGGTGAGGCCCTTGATCTGGTACGGGCTTCCGTCGACGGTCAGTTGCCAGTTGCCCTGCGAGCCGGTGACCTTGACGACGCCGCCGGCCGCCTGGGCGGGCTGGGACGGCAGGACGAGTGCTCCCGCGGCGAGCAGGCCCGCGGTGAGGGGCGCCGCGATACGGCGCCGGGTGGTACGGGATCCGGTCATGGGTGTCCGTCCGGTGTACGGGTGAGGGGTGCGGGTGAGGAGTGCGGGTGAGATGGGGTGGGGGAGCCGGTGGAGTGCGGGTCAGGTGGGGGGCGTCCCGCCGGTCCGGGTGCGGGCCGGACCGGCGGGACGCGTCCGCGTCAGGGAAGCCGGTAGTTCTCGTCGAGTGCCGCGCCCGCTTCGGGGTGCGTCTGGTCGTAGCCGCGGGCGTCGCACTGGAGTCCGCCGACGACGCAGTGGTCGACGAGCGCCTTGAGCGTCGGCGGGTCCCACACGTTGAAGAAGTCGTAGTGGAAGGAGTAGCCCGCGCCGCTCGAGAGCCTGACCTGCGACATGTCACCGTTGACCGGGAAGGCCATCTTGAACTCGATCATCGGCAGGGCGACCGGGTGGTCGTCCGGGCAGATGTTGTTGTTGGTGCCGGGGTTGACCACCGGGTACGCCATGTGACTCTTGTGGTCGGGTGTGTCCAGGTACTTGCCGTCCCAGCAACTGGGCGCCTGGAAGCGGATGTTGAGCTGGACGTCGGCGGTGTTCGGGCACTGCTGCGGGAAGTCCACGTTGAAGTAGCTGTTGCCGCACTCCCATCCCTCCACGAACCCCCGGTGGTTGCGGAAGTCGGCCGCGGACTGCATCGGGCTGCCGACGACGAACCGCAGCCCCTTCGGGAAGGGCCGGACACTGGTGTAGTCGGTGACGCCGGCCTTGTAGTAGATGACCTGCGGACCGACCGGCAGAACAGGGGTGTTGCCCTTGAGCAGGGTCGGCATCCAGTACCCCGACTTGTCGCCCGGGGCCTTGCAGCTGGTCGAACCGGCGTCGAGCGAGGCGGTGGTGCTGGCCGCTTCGGTCGTGGTGTTGCCCAGGAAGGTGTGGTCGTGGGACTTGCCCGGCTGACCGGGATAGACGATCGGATCGTCCGGCCTGGTGCGGGTCACCGAACAGTTCGCCTGGAACTCGTGGAAGTAGCGGTGCGTCGGATCCGCCTTGGACGGGACGACCCCGGTCACCTGCGGGTTCGCGAGGATGTAGCCGTCGCCGTCAGGGTCCTCGGGCGAGGAGAGGGTCGAGGCGGCCATCGCGTGAGCCGCGTGGACGGGCGTCGAACCCGCCACGGACGAGGCCGGACCGGACGCGGGGTCGGCGCTCATCGCCACTCCGGCCAGACCGAGCGACGTCAGCACCAGCGCGCTGGACATCAGTAATCCTGAGACGATCTTCGATCTCCGTGCCATGGAGACCTCCTGCCACGTCGATGGGGACGGTGGGGGTCGGGCGGCCGGGAGCGGCGGTGAGCACAGTGCCGCTGGGGGCCGCCCGCGTGACGGTCCATCACATGTGCCGAGGGAAACGGGAGAGCGCTCTCCCGCTGAGGAGTGTTGTAGCGGTTGCGTGAGGGTGTCAAGGGAGTTGACTAAGGATCACGGCGGCGCATCATGCGCGCACCTCTTGAACACAATCCCAGGCCCCTCAGCGATCTCCCTTTGGGACCATAATCCCGTGAACCCTCCCAAATACGGGGCGAGTTGCCCGTCGGCCGCGCAATAACATCGGGGACTCCGGTCACAACTCTTGACGTGTCGTTCACCTGGATGAAGCATGCATCGGCGAGAGAGCGCTCCCCCGTACCTCCCATCGTTCACTTCCTGAACCAGGAGAGTCGCCCCCCATGTCTCGAACCCCCACAGACGTCCCGGAGCCCGGCCGTTCCACCGTCGCGCGGCGCACCGTCCTCGGTGCGATGGCGGCCGGCGCGGCGGCGCCAGGACTGCTCGCCCTGTCCTCACCGGCGTCCGCCTCGCCCGCTGTTCCCGCCGTATCCGCCCAGCCCGCCCAGCAGCCGTCAGCTCTTCCCGGCGGAGGCGATCTCGGCCCGAACGTGATCGTCTTCGATCCTTCGACGCCGGGCATCCAGGCCAGGCTCGACCAGGTCTTCCACCAGCAGGAGTCGGCGCAGTTCGGCACGGGCCGCTACGCGTTCCTGTTCAAGCCGGGTACGTACAGCGGCCTCAACGCGCAGCTCGGCTTCTACACCTCGATCGCGGGCCTCGGTCTGTCACCGGACGACACGGCGATCAACGGTGACGTGACCGTCGACGCCGGCTGGTTCAACGGCAACGCCACCCAGAACTTCTGGCGTTCGGCGGAGAACCTCGCCCTCACTCCGGTCAGCGGCACCAACCGGTGGGCGGTCGCCCAGGCCGCTCCCTTCCGCCGTATGCACATCAAGGGCGGCCTCAACCTCGCCCCCGACGGCTACGGCTGGGCCAGTGGCGGCTACATCGCCGACAGCCGCATCGACGGCTCGGTCGGTCCGTACTCGCAGCAGCAGTGGTACACCCGCGACAGTTCGGTGGGCGGCTGGGTCAACGCCGTCTGGAACATGGTGTTCTCGGGCGTCCAGGGCGCGCCCGCGCAGTCCTTCCCGAACCCGCCGTACACCACGCTCGACACCACGCCCGTCTCCCGCGAGAAGCCGTTCCTGTACCTCAACGGCAGCGAGTACCGGGTGTTCCTGCCGGAGAAGCGCACCAACGCACGCGGCGTCACCTGGGGCAACGGAACCCCGCGCGGCTCGTCGCTGCCGCTCAGCCAGTTCTACGTGGCCAAGCCCGGTGTCACCGCCGCCACCCTGAACGCCGCGCTCACGCAAGGTCTCCACCTGCTGCTGACACCGGGGATCTACCACCTCGACCAGCCGATCCAGGTGAACCGCGCGGGCACGGTGGTCCTCGGTCTCGGCTACGCCACGCTGGTCCCGGACAACGGCGTCACCGTACTCAGGACGGCCGACGTCGACGGGGTCCGGCTCGCCGGTTTCCTGATCGACGCCGGGCCCGTCAACTCCGCGACCCTCCTGGAAGTCGGTCCGGCCGGGGCCTCGGCGGACCACTCGGCCAACCCGACGACCGTGCAGGACGTCTTCGTCCGCATCGGCGGGGCGGGCGCAGGCAAGGCGACGACCAGCATGGTCATCAACAGCCGGCACACGATCGTCGACCACACCTGGATCTGGCGGGCCGACCACGGCACGGGCGTCGGCTGGGACACCAACCGGGCCGACTACGGCATCCGCGTCAACGGCGACGACGTGCTGGCCACCGGGCTGTTCGTCGAGCACTTCAACAAGTACGACGTGCAGTGGTACGGCCAGCGGGGCCGCACGATCTTCTTCCAGAACGAGAAGGCGTACGACGCGCCGAACCAGGCCGCGATCCAGAACGGGAGCGTCAAGGGATACGCGGCCTACAAGGTCGCCGACTCCGTGACCACCCACGAGGGATGGGGCCTGGGCAGCTACTGCTACTACAACGTCGATCCGACGATCGTCCAGCACAACGGATTCGCGGCGCCGAACAAGCCGGGCGTGAAGTTCCACGATCTGCTGGTCGTCTCGCTGGGCGGCCAGGGTCAGTACGAGCACGTCGTCAACGAGACCGGCGCGCCCACGTCGGGCACCTCGACGGTGCCGTCCACCGTGGTCTCGTACCCCTGACCGCCCCGCGCGGAGCCTGAGGTCAGCAGGACGCCAGGCTCCTGAGGTCCACCGCGTCGGCCATCGCCTGCATCCCCTTGTCGTTGGGGTGCAGGTGATCGCCGCCGTCGAAGAACGGCAGGATCAGTTGCGGGTCGTACGGATTGCGCGTGATCCTGTCGAAATCCGTCACGGCGTCGAGCGCGCCGCTGTTCCTGATCCAGTCGTTGACGCCCTGGCGCACGGCCTCGGAGGCGGCGTCGTACTCGGCCCAGCCCTTGAACGGCATGACGGTCGCGCCGACGACACATATGCCCGCCGCGTGGGCCCGGTCGATGATCTGCCGATAGCCGGCGATCATGTCGTCCACCGTGACACCGGAATGGGCCTTGATGTCGTTGATGCCTTCGAAGAGGAAGACCGTGCGGACCCCGGGCTGGGAGAGGACATCACGCTGGAGTCTGTTCGGAGCGGCCTGCCCGGCGCCGTCCGCGAGCACCTTGTTGCCCGAGATCCCCTCGTTCGCCACTCCCTTCACGGTGAGCCCGGACGCGGCCTGGAGCCGCCGCGACAGATAGTCGGGCCAGCGGCGGTTCTCGTCCGTGGTCGAGGCCCATCCGTCGGTGATGGAGTCGCCGAGGGTCACCACCGAGCCGATCGCCGCGGACGTCTCCACGTCGACCGCGTCCAGCCAGTACCAGGAGCCCATCGGATCCGTCCAGTCGGCCGCGCCCTCCTCGGCCGCGTGGTCGCCCGCGGTCGCGTAGTTGGTCTGCATGGCCATGCCGTGGCCGGTCGTCGGTCCCTGGGCGCCGGTCACGTACAGGCTGATGACCAAATCGCTCTGGGCAGCCAGATCTCCGGGCAGCGGGTCGCTGAGCACGGTCTCGCCGGCCGGGACGGTGACGGACGCGGCCCCGCCGAACGACATCTGCCGGTTGGAGCCGTGGACCAGTTCCGCACCCTGCTTCCGCAGCCCGGCGTACGCGCTCGCGAAGGTCACCGGGTGCTCGCCGAAGGCGTTGGACAGCCGGATCCGCAGGTTCGTGCCGCCGATGCTGGTACGCACGATCAGCCGGTAGCTTCGGTCGGCGGGGCCCGCGCCCTGCCGGTCGGCACTGGCGCCCCAGGTGACCACGGAGTGCTTCGCCCGCGACACGGCGACGGGCGTCGACGGCGTGCCCGACGAGGCCCCCGGCTGCGCCGCCGCCGAGGCGGTCAGGGGTCCGCAGAGCGCGAGGAGCAGCACCGATACGACGCCCACGGCACGGCGGCGGAACCGGGCGCCGCTCATCCGAGGCCCCTCAGGGTGACGGACTCACCGGGCTCGAGACTGACCTTGCGCGAGGCACCGCCCGCGACGACGGTCGTCTCGCGGCCGCCGACGCTCGTCAGCGTGGCCGCGGTCACCTTGCCGTCCTTCCAGCCGATGTCGGCGACGAAGCCGCCGCGGACGCCCACGCCGGACACCGAGCCGGATGCGGCCCAGGCGGCGGGCAGGGCGGGCAGCAGCTCGATGTGTCCGGGCCGTGAGTAGACCAGCATCTCGACGATCGCCGCGGGGGTGCCGAAGTTCGCCTCGATCTGGAAGATGCCGCGGCCCGTCTCCACCTCGTAGATGTCGAAGAGGTTCATCGCGCTGCCGTTGCTGCCGTTGACCGACGGCTTCAGGTTGTTGACGACCAGCTGGTAGGCGTTCTCCGCGTTCTTCAGCCGCGCCCAGCACAGGCTGCGCCAGGCGTTGGCCCAGCCGAAGCTGTGCATGCCGCGCGCGGTGAGCAGGGCGGTCGCGCCGTCGAGGATGTCCTTCGGCGTGGAGTCGTCGGGACGGATCCGGTCGCCGGGGAAGAGGCCGATGAGCGGGGAGAGGTGCCGGTGGGTGGTCTCGCCGAGGTTGTCGGGCGACATCCACTCCTCCAGCCAGCCGGTCTTGGGGCTGACCACGGGCAGATAGAGACGCGCCCGCAGTCCGTCGACGGTCCTGCGGTAGGTGGCGTCCTTGGCGAGCACCTCGGTCGCGGTGCGGTAGTTGCCGAAGAGGTTCCACACCAGTTCCTGGGCGTACGTGATGCCCTTGGCGTCGAGCGGACCCTGCTCGGGCGACCAGTCGCTGTCGGCGATCAGGACCTCGCGCTCGGTCCCGGACGCGTCGGTGACGGTCGTGGTGATGAGGCGGGCCTCCCAGAACTGCACGGCGCCCTTGAGGAGGGGGTAGATCTTCTTGAGGTAGGCGCGGTCCTGCGTGTACTCGTAGTGCTCGAACAGGCTCTGGCAGATCCAGGCGTTGCCGGCCGGGTGCCACCACCAGCCGCCCCCGCCATAGGGGTTGGTGGAGATCGCCACGGT
The DNA here is from genome assembly GCF_044757755.1 of Streptomyces sp. NPDC091209. Classification (NCBI taxonomy): domain Bacteria; kingdom Bacillati; phylum Actinomycetota; class Actinomycetes; order Kitasatosporales; family Streptomycetaceae; genus Streptomyces; species Streptomyces sp. NPDC091209. The sequence goes on from NZ_JBIVVR010000024.1 coordinate 22,319, forward strand.
CCAGCCGGCGATCTTTCCGCTGGAGTTGCGGTACCGGTTGCTGGAGTCGTTGAACAGCCGCTGGGTGACCTCCGTCCAGTCGGGGAGCTGGACGAGGCAGTAGTCGGTGAAGGCGTCGAAGCAGTCGGACAGACCCGCCCGGTCGGCCATCCAGTAGTTCATCTGGAGGTTGATGTCGGTGTGGTAGTCGGCCATCCAGTCCGGGTCGTTGCCGTCCAGCCAGGGGCCCTGGAGGCCCATCGGCAGGCTCCCCCGCGATCCGGAGATCATGAGATAGCGGCCGAACTGCAGGTAGGCGGCCTCGAGTTCCGGGTCGGGGATGTCGTCCCGGTGGCGCGCCCGCAGCCGCTCCGAGGTGTCCAGCTCGCGCTGCGCGGCGGAGGACGTACCGAGGTTGATGTCCAGCTGCCCGAACACGGCTCGGAAGTCGGCGACATGGGTGTGCAGCAGCGTGGTCGCCGAGTGACCGGCCGCGTTCAGGACCTTGGTCCTGGCGAGGCGCTCCGGGGCCAGGGACGGGTCGCGGAACTTCGTCGCCGCGTCGGGCACGTAGTTGGTACCGCCGCTGACGACGACGGTGAGGTCCTTGCAGCCGCTGAACGCGATCGACGTGCCGTCGACGCGGACCCTGCCCGTGCCGCTGTACGCGGTGACGGCGGCGCCGTACTTCAGGCCGTTGGCCAGGGAGGCGCCGAACGACATGCAGCGGCCCGCGCTGTTGACGGTGGTGGACTCGCCGTGGGTGCCCGCGAGGGAGACGGTACCGGTGTAGGAACCGCCGCCCTGCTGGGAGAAGTACAGGACGATGGCGTCGTCGGGTCGGCTGGCGAGGATCTGCCGCCGGTAGGTGACGCCGGAGACGTCGTACGAGGTGCTGATCAGGCCCTGGGCCAGGTCGAGGGAGCGACGGTAGTTGTTGACGTTGCCCAGGTCGTGGTCGGGGAGGGCGACGGTGAGCTCGGCCAGCATCGTCAGGGAGCCGAAGTCGTCGCGGCCGTACGGGAACTGACCGTCGCTCTGCAGCTTGTCGTTGAGACCGCCGGTCCACAGGGTGGCGTCGGTGATCATCAGGAGTTCGTCGGAGGGGTCGTTGCTCGCGAGCGCCGCGAGGCGCCCGTTCCCGATCGGCAGCCCCTGCTCGATCATCGACGGGGCGGAGCCGGGAGCCCCCCACCACAGCTGGTTCTTCGCGGCGTCGGCCGCGGCCAGCATGGGCGATGCGCTGGGGCGCAGGGGGGCGGCCGAGGCGGTGAAGGCGGGCAGACCGCCCAGTGCGGTGGCCGCGCCGGCTGCGGCGGCGAGGGCGAGGAAGCCTCTGCGGCTGGGGGTGTTGTCGCGTGCTGCGGTGTGCTGAACGTCCACGGTTGTGCACTCCATATCCGGGAGCTGCTCATGCGGGAACGACGGCTGCGGACCGTCGGCGTGGTGTGGGTCCCCGCGGGGCCCGGGTGGTGTCACCGGGCCCCGCGGGAAGCGGGTCGGGCGGACTGCTGAACCGGAGGGGCCTACGGAGCTCAGACCGACCGGGGAACGACGATCCTGTCGATGTCGGGGGCGTAGCCGCTGCCGCTGTCGAAGGTGATCGTGTTGGAGCCGGCCTTCAGCGCCAGTTGGACGCTGACCGTCTCGGCCGTGTTCCAGTCACCCGTGGAGGGGAACTTCTCGCTGGTGCCGTTGCCGCTGTCGGAGGAGACGGTCACCGAGCGGGGGTCGCCGCTGACGTAGCCGACCTGGACGGTGTAGATGCCGTCCTTCTGCACCGTGACGTCGTTGAACCGCAGCTTGCCGCCGGTGTAGAGGTTGCCGACCTTCTTCCCGCCGGAGCAGGCGTCGCAGCCGGCGACCGAGGCGTTGCCCGACAGGGTGTTGGCGGCGGACTCGGCCTCGTAGCTCGTGGTGGTCGACGTGCCGCCGCCTGGCTTGACGGTGAACAGCCGCGAGCCGTGGGCGGGCAGCGCCTCGGTGATCTTGTTCTTGTAGGTTCCGAGGTTCGTCTTGTTCCACAGGTCGCGCACGGAGGCGTTTCCGGTGAATCCGAGGGAGGCCCACTGGGCGGTGACGGAGGCCGGCGAGCCGGCGAGGTTGAACAGGGCGACGGTGTAGCTGCCGTCGGCGTTCTCGGTGCCCCAGACCTGCTGGTCGCCGACCGTGGTGACCGGACGCGCCACCGGCGAGTCGTTCTGGTCGACGGCGATGACTTCGTCGTCGGTCAGCAGGGAGACGCCGTAGCTGTCCAGCTTGGTGAGGTCGTCACCGGTGAACAGCGGCGACTTGTTGATGGCCCACAGGGTCATGTAGCTCTGCCGCTCGGCCTTGGTCAGGCCGTCCATCTCTCCGTTGCCGACATCGAGGCTGTCGAGGTCGTTCCAGCCGCCCGGGCCCGCCTTGCGGCTCCACGCGGGGGCGTCGTCCCACCGGTCGTTGACCGAGTTCTCCCAGGTGACGAGGGTGTTGCAGTAGCACTCGACGTCGGTGTCGATGCGCCAGCCGTTGGAGTACTTCTTCCAGTCGGCGGCGTGGCCGATGTCGAGCGACCAGGAGAGTTCGAGGTGGATCGGGCGCCCGGTGGCGGAGATGGCCTTCTGCCAGGCGGCGACGTCGGGGACGTTGTCGTAGTTGTCACCGGACTTGAAGGAGCCCGGCCCCACGCCGTCGAGCTTGAGGAGGTCGTAGCCCCAGTCGGCGAACTGCTGCGCCTGCGAGTCGATGTACTTCTGCGCGCAGGGGTTGTCGAAGTTCAGCTTGTAGGCGTTGTCCCAGCCGTTGGTGGTGCGCAGGTCGGAGTAGACGACGTCGGCGGTGGTGCAGCCGGGGGCGTTCCAGATCGGCGTTTTGCCCTCGCCGTACGCCTCCTTCTCCAGGCCGACGGGCAGGTAGATGCCGGCCTTGAGGCCCTTGGAGTGGATGTGGTCGGCGACCGACTTCATGCCGTGAGGGAAGCGGACCGGGTCGGGCGTCTGGCGTCCGTACTGGTCGAAGCCCGTCTTCCAGGTCTTGTCCATCCACCAGCCGGCGTCGATGTTGACATGGTCGTAGCCGTGGTTCTTCAGCTTGGCAGCGAGGGCGTCCGTCTGCTTCAGGACGTTCGCCTCGGTGAGGTAGCTGTAGTCGCCGTCCGGGTTGAGGCCCGGGTACTTCGACGACTGCATGCTCCAACTCGACCAGCCCATGTACGGCTTGGCCGCGACCGGGGTGATGGCGGGGGTCTCGCGCGGCACTGAGGTCTTGGCCTGTGCCGCCGGGACGGACGCCGCGAGGCCCGCCGTGAGGGCCAACACCACCACGGCTCTCAGGGTGCGTGCGGGCAGGACGGAATACGAGGATGACCGCATGGGTCGCGCCTCCTGTGGGGGGTCAGGGTTGGGGCGGCTCAGCCCTTGCCGGAGCCGATGGTGAGTCCGCTGATGCACTGGCGCTGGAGCGCGAAGTACACCAGGAGGGTGGGGATCGCGGTCATCAGGGCGCCGGCCGCGATGAGGTTGGGATTGGTGAAGTAGGCACCCTGGAGGTTGGCCAAAGCGGAGGTGACGGGGCGCTTGTCGCCCGACTCGATCAGCGCGAGAGGCCAGAAGAAGTCGTTGTAGATCCAGATCGATTCGAGGGTCGCGAGGGCCGCGAACGCGGGGCGGCACAGCGGCAGGATGATCTGGAAGAACTGGCGCCGGACGGGGGCGCCGTCCACCAGCGCCGCCTCGGAGATCTCATTCGGGATCGACTTCATGTGGGTGCTGAGGACGAAGGCGCAGAACCCGGACCGGTAGGCGATGTGGATCGCGGGGTGCTCTGCAGATAGGTGGAGATGCTCTTCTGGAAGGTGTCGTGGTCGACGGTGTTCGTCCTCACCGTCAGACCGGTGTCCTTGGCGAACGCGTCGGTGGCGGAGGCGTAGGCCTTCTTGGGGGCGGCGTCGGCGGCGTTGGATCCGAAGGTGACCGTCGTCGGGTCGGCCCCCGCTCCCCCGCCGCAAGCGGTCAGGACGGGCGCGGCGAGTGCGGCGGCGCCGAGTCCTAACAGTCCGCCGACGACTCCGCGGCGGCCCGGGTCACGCGCAGCCAGGGGATTGCGGCTCCGCTGCGTCATTGTTGCTCCTCACGCGTGTCCGTACAGGTCTGATCTTCAGTGCGTGGCTGTTCTTCGTTACGTGCTGGTCGGTGCGTGTGCGCTGTCCGGCGCGCGCTCGCCCCTCAGGGCGTGCTGCTCCTCAGCGCGCGTCCGAGGTGATGAAGGACTGGATCGCGGTGGCCGCCGCCCCGCGCGCCCACTCCTCGAAGGGCAGCGGCCGGGTCTGTACGTCGCAGTCCGCGGCCGAGCCGAAGGCGGCCGCGGCGAACGCGTCGCGGATCTGCTCGGCGAACAGGTCGTAGGCGGCCAGGCCCTCGCCGGAGATGATCACGCGCTCGGGGCCGAGGAGGTTGGCCACGGTCGCGATGCCCCGGCCGATCGCCGCTCCCGCCCGGGCGTACACCTCCCGGGCGCCTGGGTCGCCGGCGTGGGCGAGGGCCAGTGCCTCGGTGGCGTCGGCGACGCTCGCGCCGGTGACCTCCCGGATCCGGCCGACGATCGCGGGGTCCGAGGCGATCGCCTCGACGCAGCCCCGGTTGCCGCAGTGGCAGCGGGGACCGGCCGGGTCGATCGCCACATGCCCGATCTCACCGGCCACGCCGTGCGCTCCCGCCACCACCTGTCCGTGCACCACCAGACCGCAGCCGATGCCCGCGCCGACGGTCACCAGCGCGAAGTCGGACAGCCCCACCCCGGCCCCGAACCACTGCTCGGCCACCGTGAGCGCCCGGACGTCGTTGTCGAGGGTGACCGGTAGTCCGGTCGTGGTCGCCACCAGTTCGGCGAGGGGAACGTCGCGCCAGTCCAGGAACGGCGAGTAGCGCACCACTCCGGCCGCCCGGTCCACGTCGCCCGAGACGGCGATGCCGAGCCCTCGGACCTGCACCCCGAAGCCGTCCGCCTCCGTCAGCAGTTCCTGTACGAGCCCCGCGACCGAGGTCAGTACGGCCTTGGGTTCGCGGGAGGTGAGCGGAACGCGCCGGGCGACCCGGATGCGGCAGCACAGGTCGGTGAGTACGGCGATGAGCTCGTCGCCCGTCACCTTGATCCCGAGGAACAGGGCCCTCCCGCCGTCGACCCGCACCGGGTTGGCGGGCCGCCCGAGGACGGGCTGCGGTGCGTCCTCGGCGATGTCCTCCACGAGGTAGCCGGCCTCGATCAGCGGCCGGACCGCCTTGGTGACCGCAGCCGCCGACAACCGGGTCCGCCCCGCCATCTCCGACCGGGTGAGCGGGCCGTGGGACAGCACGGTGGTGAAGATCTGGGAAGCGGCCGGTGTGTGGGCCGGGAACGCCTCGGTGAGAGAGGTCGAGCGCATGGCCGGAACCTATGGCCCTTATTTTCTGCTGTCAATGAAAGAAACAGGATTCCCTTGAGGATGCCCAATGAGGCATCTGTGACCTGTGAATTCAGGAAGGTGAGCGCCCATTGACACACGATCCAAGGTCAGGGTTGGCTTTCCCGTGTCTCGTACGTGAGCACCACCCGAACGCGAGGACCCATGTCGCCGATCTCCTTCGCCCCGGACACCGGGGTCTGGCTGCTGTCCACACCGCGCACCTCGTACGCGCTGCGGATCGACGGGACCGGAGCGCCCTGCCATGTCGCGTGGGGCCCACGGCTGACGCCGGCGGAGGCCGAGGAGCTGGCTGTGCCACCCGCGCCCGAGGCCAGCAGCTTCGAGGGCAGACCACCCGTCGGGGAGGAACTGCCCGTCGACGGCGGCACGCGCTACGGACCGCCGTCACTGCAGGTGCGGTTCGCGGACGGCTCCCGGGCCTTCGAGTGGCAGCCGACCGGCCACCGTGCCGACGAGGCCGAGCTGACCCTGTCGTTCCGCGACCGCCGCTACCCGTTGCGGGTGGAGCTCCACTACCGGGTGCGCGAGGACACGGACGTCATCGAGCGCTGGACCGTCGTCCGCAACGACGGCGACGAGCCCGTCACCCTGCTCCGCGCCGATTCCGCCGCCTGGACCCTGCCGCCGCTGCGGGACTACCGGCTCAGCCGCGTCACGGGCCAGTGGTCCGCCGAGAGCCAGTTGCGCCGCGACCGACTGCCGTACGGCGAGACCGTGTTGACCAGCCGTCGCGGGATCACCAGCCACCACGCGAACCCGTGGCTGATGCTCGACGCGGGTGAGGCGACGGAGGACCACGGACGGGTGTGGAGCGCCGCCCTCGCGTGGAGCGGGAGTTGGCGCGTCACCGTGCAGCGCACCCCCGACGGGCGGGCCGGATTCACCGGCGGCCCCGGCCAGGACGGCACGACCGTGCCGCTCGCGCCGGGCGAGGAGTTCGCCACTCCCCCGTTCGCGGGACTGTGCACCGACGGCGGCTTCGGCGCGGCCAGCCGCGCCTGGCACGCGTACGTCCTGGCCCATGTCCTGCCCCATGCCGACGAGTTCGCCCCGGTGCTCTACAACTCCTGGGAGGCGACCGGCTTCGACGTCGACGAGGCCGGGCAGAAGGCGCTCGCCGAGCGGGCGGCGGCGCTCGGGGTGGAGCTCTACGTCGTCGACGACGGCTGGTTCGGGGCGCGCCGCAGCGACCGGGCGGGCCTCGGCGACTGGACACCCGCGTCCGACCGCTTCCCGGACGGGCTGGCCCCACTGGTCCGCGCGGTGCACGGGCTCGGGATGCGCTTCGGCCTCTGGGTGGAGCCCGAGATGGTGAACCCGGACAGCGACCTGTACCGCGAACACCCCGACTGGGTACTGCACTTCACCGGCCGACCCCGCTCCGAGCTGCGCAACCAGCTGGTCCTCAACTTCGCCCGCCGCGAGGTCGCCGACTGGGCCCACGGCTGGCTGACCCGGCTGGTCGGCGACCACGGCATCGACTTCCTCAAGTGGGACATGAACCGCGCGTTCAGCGAGGCCGGCTGGCCCGACCGGCAGGACGGCGCCGACCGTCTCGGCCCGGCGTACGTGCGCAATCTCTACGGTGTCCTCGACCGTCTGCGCGCGGACCATCCGGCGCTGCGGATCGAGACGTGCAGCGGTGGCGGCGGCCGGGTCGACCTGGGCATCCTGGCCCGTACGGACCAGGCGTGGGCGTCGGACAACACCGACGCCGCCGACCGGATGGGGATCCAGTGGGGCTACGGCCAGATCTACCCCGCCCGCACGATGGGCGCCTGGGTGACCGACGTACCCAACCAGCTCACCGGCCGTACGGTCCCGCTGCGCTTCCGCTTCCATGTCGCGATGGCCGGGGCGCTCGGCATCGGGGGCGATCTCACCCGCTGGTCCGAGGAGGAACGGTGCGAGGGGGCCGACCTGGTCGCCACGTACAAGAAGGTCCGCCATCTCGTCCAGCACGGCTGGCTGGACCGGCTGTCGCCGCCCGCCGAGGACTCGGACTGCGTGGTGCAGTACACCGCCGCGGACGCCTCGGAGACCCTGCTGCTCGCCTACCGGCGTGTCTCCCGCCACGGCGCGCCGAGGCTGCCGGTCCGGCCGCGCGGTCTGACCCCCGGGCGCCGCTACCGCGACGCCCGCACCGGCGCCGTGCACCACTCCACGGTGCTCGGCGAGTACGGGCTCGACCTCGACCTGCCGGCGGGCGACTGGTCCAGCACGGCGGTGCACCTTGTCCGGGAGGACTGACACTCCGTCAGTGCACCCGTGGGCGGCCCGTGTCGCTCTCGACCGCCGGGGGACTCGTCAGTACCGCTGGGCCTTCGCCAGGACCGGCGTGAGCTGGGGCTCCGCTGGCTGCCTGCTGATCACGACCGGCTGTGCCTTCTTCCCCGGGGCGAGGTTCTCCTTGCCGACGAACGCCGTCTCCACGACCTTGCCGTCGGGGTTCTTGAAGTCGACCTGCACGGCGTAGGAAGCCGTCTTGCCGGAGTTGTTGGTGATGGTGACGACCACGGCACGCAGCCCGCCGGTCTCCGCCGTGGGCAGGCCGGTCATGCTCACGTCGGCGGTGGCGTTGCCGCTGCCGCTGACGTTCTTGAGCTGCTTCTCGGCGGTGGCGGCGGCGCGGGCCGTGTCCGCGGAGACCGATGCCGCGAACTCGGACGCCCTGGCCGAGACGGAGGCGGCCGCCGACGACGCCCGTCCGCTCGCGGACTCGATGATCGAGGAGGCGGCCGAGGCGATCGCGGACGGCGGCGTCCCCGTGAAGTTGGACGCGTTCGGCGGGGTGGGCCGGGGGGTGATGGAGGCCGTACTGCTGCTGCCGCCGTTGTCCGAACTGCACGAGACGAGCAGGGAGCCGCACGCGATCGCGGACAGCAGGGCAGCGATACGCCGTGATCCGCTTCGGCCGTGCGGAACGCGTCTGCTCATGGGGGCTCGCCTCTTCCTGCCGTACGGGGCACGGGGGCTCGTCCTTTTCCTGCCGTACGGACTCCCTCATGCTCTGTGCCGCGCCGGGCGAGGGCGAACTGCGGGGGCCCATTGGGGTGGCGCACGGCACGTCAGCCCACGTGCCGTGCTCCGTCGAGCCACGCGTCCGAGACGGCCAGGGCCGCCGCCATGATGCTCAGCTGCGGGTTGACCTCCGGGCAGCCCGGCAGGACCGAGCCGTCCGCGACGAGAACACCGCGGACGCCACGGAGCCTGCCTTCGGGGTCGGCGGGCGCCCACTGCGGATCGGCACCCGCGGCGACCGTGCCGGTCGGGTGGAACGCCGACACGTGCAGATCGCGGACGCCGACGGAGGTGAGCAGTTCATCGAGCGCGTCGAGCGAGCGCGCGCGGGGCGCGCCGGGGACTCCGGTGAGGACCTCCTCCGCCCCGGCGGCGAACAGCAGGCGGCCCATGGCCCGAACGGCGGTCATCAGCCGGTCGCCGTCGCGCGGGTCGAGGCCGTAGCGGACGAGTGTCCGTTCCCTGCCCCGGACCTGCCCGGACGGACGGTCGGCGATCATGGCGCCGAGGGTCGCCAGACGGTCCGCGCCCTCCAGTTCGCGCCGCAGTTCCCGGCCGAGACCGGGCAGGACGAAGCTGCTCATGCCGGGCGGGCTCGCGGTCGCCTCGATCAGGATCCCGCGCGCGTGCAGTTCCTCGACGCCGACGCTCTGCAGCACGCCCCGCCAGGCGGTCACCGGCTCGGCGAAGCGTCCGGCGACGCTGGTGGCCGGGTGCACGCTGAGGTTGCGGCCCAGCCGGGGGTGCCCGCCGAGACCCGAGCGGCGCAGCAGGGGTGGCGTCTGCAGGGTCCCGGCCGCCGTCACGACGAGGGGGCTGAGGATCTCCAGTTCGCTGCCGTCGGAGCGGCGGACCCTGACTCCGGCGGCGCGCGGCGGGCCCGGCACGTCGTGGTCCAGCAGGACGCGGCGGACCCGTGCGCCGGTGACGATCCGGGCGCCGGCCGCACAGGCGTCGGGCAGGACGGACAGCTGCACGCTCTGTTTGGCGCCGGTGGGGCAGCCCACCACGCACTGGCACGAGCCTTTGCAGCCAGGGGCGTTGCGGCGCAACGGGGCGGCCCGCCAGCCGAGCCGTTCGGCGCCGGTGAGGGCGAGGAGTCCGTTGTTGCCGAGGACGTCGAGGGGTTGGGGTGCCACGCGCAGGGTGCGCTCGGCCTCGTCGAGGAAGGTCCCGAAGCGGTCGGCGAGCCCGAACCCGAACGCACCGCTCCATCGTTCCAGGACGTGGTCCGGAGTGCGGTAGCAGGTACCGGAGTTGACGACGGTGGTTCCGCCGACGGCACGGCCCACCGGCAGCAGGATCGGTGGATTGCCGAGGGCCACGGTGGCGCCGCCGTCCCGGTAGAGCTCGGCGAACCGGTCCAGCGGTGCCCGGCGGCCGAAGGAGGCGGTCGAGTGGTGCCGGCCCTCCTCCAGGACGATCACGCTCAGTCCGGCGAGGGCGAACGTCCGTGCGGCCGTCGCGCCGCCCGCGCCCGATCCGACGACGACCACGTCGGCCGTGCTGCGGGCCGGCCATTCCTCCGCCGGGGTGCAGTCGAGGGGCGGATCCACCGGCGTGGTCGCGGGGGCGGGCGCGGCCGGCATGCGTTCGGTGCCCGCGGCCAGCAGCACGGGGACCTTGAGGAGATCCAGCAGCGGGGCGAGCCGGGGGCGTGCGGCCAGCGAGCGGAGCACGTCCTCACGTTCGCCGGGGCCGAGGGCCGCCAGGCGTCTGCCGGTGCGCACGACGGCGTACGTCTCCAGGGCGGCGACGGCGGTGTGCACCGCGGCGCGGGCGGGCCGTGGCAGTGCGGCGAGCACGGCGTCGAGGCGGTGCGGCACGCGGGCGGTCCACGCGGTGTCACCCTCGTCGGCGAGCAGCGCGGCGACGAGTCCGTCGGCGGTCATCGTTCGCCCGCCTCGGCGTGCGCGGTGCCGTCCAGTACCCAGGAGGCTTCCGGGCGCCAGTGGCCCCACCAGCGTTCCAGGACGATCCGGGCGTCGGCGGACTCACTGTTGCGGCACACCGCGCGGGCGCCGTCCGGGTCGCGGTACTCCAGGGTGAGGGTCCGCTCCGGGGGCTGGTCCACCTCGACGCGGATGCGGCGCAGTGCCGTCCGGCCGGTGACCGTCCACTCGGGCAGGCCGAACGCGGCCCGGAACCGTCCGAGCCCCAGCCGGCCGATGGCCGAACGCTCCGGCCGCCGCGGCCAGGTACGCCCGTTCCGGCGCAGGCGCAGGAAGACGAGCGGGGGCAGCCGTCGCAGTACGGGCCGGGTGGACACGGCGGCGACGATCTCCAGGACGTCTCCGCCGCCGAGGTCCGCGTGCAGCCAGGTCCACCGGTGCGCGTTGCCGTGCCCGTAGATCCGGGCCGGGGCGCCGGGTGCGCCGCTCAGGTTCAAGGTCGTGCCCCCGTACGAGAACTCGCCCTCGTACGTGGCCCGGGCGGCCGGGAGCATCTGGGCGGCGGGCAGCAGGGGGCGGCGCCATGACCAGCGGGGGAAGGTGAACAGCGGCGGACCCTGGGGCTGTTCGGCGAGCTTCCAGCGGAAGTCGCCCGCGCTTCCGGTCAGTTGTCCGGGGGTACAGGTCACATCGCCGGTCACGAATCCGTCCGTCGGCCGGGTCCAGGGGACGGGTCCGAAGCGGGCGTGCCGTACCTCGCCCTCGCGGGGGAACACCGCGGCCCAGCCGTGGGCGACCGGCTCGGATCCGTCGGCGGGTGCGATGAGTTCGTGGTGCAGCCAGACTCCGGTGCCGCTCGCCGGGTCGGTGAGGGTGGTGTACCAGACCTCGGTGCGGCCGGGGGCGCCGTTCCATCGCGGGGCCAGGTGTTCCGCGGGGTTCTCCGGGCGCGGGAAGCGGAAGCTGAGCAGGAAGGGTGCGAGGCCGCCGGCCAGGGGGAAACGCAGGACGCCCCGGCCCACCCGTGCGTCGCCCTCGTACAGGGTGAACGGCAGCACGGTCATCGACGCGATCGGCCGGCGCGGGGTCACCGACTTCCAGCCGTCCAGGGTGAGGCGGCGCCCGTCGGCGGTGAACGTGAGCCGGTAGCGGATGCGCCGCCGGGCGATGGGCGACACCTCCAACTCGCCCTCGGCACACGGGTCGTCGGCGCGACCGGTGATCCGCGCCCGGCCGGTCAGGCGGGCTTGTGTCGTCCGGTGCGGGAGGAGGACCCGGTCGGCCGCGGCGCGCAGGTCGAGGCGGATGGGCAGTTCCTCCGGCTCGCCGTCGAGGCGGACCGTGCCGAGCATCGTCTCGGCGAACACCGTGCCCCTCACGCGAGGCCGTCCAGCATGATGCGCTCGGTGGCGCGGAGATAGGTGTCGGCCGCCGCGTGTGCCTGCCGCGCGTCCCCCGCCGTCACGGCCTCCACGACCGGCGCCAGCCGCTCGTGGGCGGCCTCCGCGTCGGTGAAGGGACCCTTCAGCAGGGAGCGGACCGGCAGGTAGGCGTTGAAGAGCGTGTTCGTCAGCAGGACGTAGACGCGGTTGCCGGTGGCGCGGGCCAGCGCGCGGTGCACCTCCACATCGGCGAGCTGCACCGCGTCGGCGCCCTCGGCCCGCCGTACGGCCGCGAGCAGCGCGCTCAACTCGGCCCGCTGTACCCGGGTGCCGCGCTCGGCGGCCCGTTCGGCGATCAACGCGCCCACCCCGCGCCGCACTTCGAACACCTCGCGCACCCAGCCGGCGTCGTGCCGCACGAGCATGGGCAGGAGATCCGCCCCACCGAGCCGGGTGTAGTCCCGCACCCGGGTCCCGACTCCGTGCCGCGTCTCCAGCAGCCCGGCCTGCACGAGCCGTCCGAAGGCGTGCTTGAGCGTGGTGCGTGTGACGCCGTACCCGTCGGCCAGCCGCCGCTCCGGGGGGAGGTAGCTCCCGGCCGGATGACGGCCGTCGAGGATGTCCGTACGCAGCCGGTCCTCCAGGACGTCCACGATGGTCTCGCGCGGCAGAGCCTCCACGACTTCCCCTCCGGTCAAGTGGCTGAGTGGATGAGCCACTGAACCAGTGGAGTTTCCCGGAGTCAACCCCCCGGACGCCGCCACCCGGCCCGAACCGGCTCTGGAATCAGGCAAGTTGGACCGGACCAACTTTGCGTGAATCGTTGACATGTACGTCACCTGAGCGCAATCCTGAGAGCGCTCTCAAGAGGAAGCGGACGATTCCCGTCCGCGGGATTCCCACCTCACTGAACCCCCACATCTAGGAGGCAGAGAGTGCGCGTGCACACCAGATGGCCGGCTTGGGCGTTGGCATCGGCCACGCTCTCCGCGACGTTGCTCACCTTCGGCGCGCCCTCCCGCGCCGAAGCCGCGGTCCCGGCGACCATCCCCCTCACGTTCACGAACAACTCCGGCCGCGCCGAGCAGGTCTACGTATACGACCTGGGCACGCAGCTCTCGACGGGGCAGCAGGGCTGGGCCGACGCGAACGGCACCTTCCACGCGTGGCCCGTGGGCGGCAATCCGCCGACGCCCGCGCCCGACGCGTCGATCGTGGGACCGGCCAACGGCCAGTCGATGACGATCCGGCTCCCCAAGTTCTCCGGACGGCTCTACTTCTCGTTCGGACAGAAGCTCGACTTCCGGGTGACGACCGGCGGGCTCGTGCAGCCTGCCGTGCAGAATCCGAGCGATCCGAACCACAACATCCTCTTCAACTGGTCCGAGTACACGCTCAACGACTCCGGCCTGTGGCTCAACAGCACCCAGGTCGACATGTTCTCCGCGCCGTACGCCGTCGGCGTCAAGCTCGCCGACGGGACGACGAAGAGCACCGGTCACCTCAAGTCCGGCGGCTACAACGGCTTCCTCAACGCACTCCGGAGTCAGCCGGGCGGCTGGGCGAACCTCATCCAGACCCGGTCCGACGGCACGGTCCTGCGGGCGCTCGCCCCGGGGCATGGCATCGAGTCGGGCGCGCTTCCGGCCACCGTCATGAACGACTACATCAACCGCGTCTGGACGAAGTACGGTTCGTCGACCCTGACGGTGACCCCGTTCGGCGACCAGCCGAACACCAAGTACTTCGGCCGGGTCTCCGGCAACGTCATGAACTTCACCGACAGCTCCGGAGCGGTCGTCACCAGCTTCCAGAAGCCCGACGCGGACAGCGTCTTCGGCTGCTACAAGCTGCTCGACGCGCCCAACGACCTGGTGCGCGGCCCCATTTCACGCACCCTGTGCGCGGGCTACAACCGCACGACGCTGCTGACCAACCCCAATCAGCCGGACACCAGTTCCGCGAACTTCTACGCGGACGCGGTCACCAACCAGTACGCCCGCAACCTCCACGCGCAGATGGCCGACGGCAAGGCCTACGCGTTCGCGTTCGACGACGTCGGCAACCACGAGTCCCTCGTCAACGACGGCAATCCGCAGGGGGCCTTCGTCACCCTGGATCCGTTCAGCTGACGGGAGTTCCGCCGAGCACGGGGCGGGGGCAGGTCCCGAAGGGGACGTGCCCCCGCCCCCTTGGCGACCGGTCCTCGCGGCCGGCACACACCGCCGTCGGGGTCACCTCTCGCCGTCGGAGTCCAGGCAGAGCACGGGGACGCGTTGGACGAGGTTGTTCTCGAAGCCGCCCCTGTTCCAGGGCTGGTCGAGCGGCTGGGTGTGGCCCTCGGCGTCGGTGGCGCGCGCGCTGAGGACATGGCGGCCGGGGGTCGCCGTCCAGGTGAAGCGCCACGCGCGCCAGGCCCAGCGATGCGTGTTCGCCCGGTCCAGTTCGGCCGGGCACCAGGAACGCCCCTCGTCCGTACTGACCTCGACCCCGGTCACCGGCGCACGCCCCGACCAGGCCCGTCCCGTCAGAGTGGCGGTGCCCGGCGGGACCACCCGCGCACGTGACATGAAGTCGGGGAAGCCCGGAGGGACCAGCAGGGCGCGCGGGGCGATCCGGGTGACCGGTTCGCCCTCGTCGTCGGCGTCCTGCCGCAGCCGGTACGCCTCGGCCTGCTGGAATCCCCGGAACGGCGTCTCCGTCACCGTGATCTCGCGGAGCCACTTCACATGCGCCATGCCGTACCAGCCCGGCACCACGAGTCGCAGGGGTTGTCCGTGCTGCGGTGGCAGCGGGGCGCCGTTCATCGCGTACGCCGCCAGGACCTCGGGCTCGTCGCCGCGTGCCACCTCCAGCGGAAGGGCACGCTGGTAGTCCTGCTCGACCCCGCGCTCGACCCCGTGGTCCGCGCCGGTGAACACCACGTCCACGGCGTCCTGTTCGACCCCGGCCTCGGCGAGCAGCACCCGCAGCGGCACACCCGTCCACTCGGCCGTCCCGACCGCCTCCACCAGCCACGGCTGGCTCACCGGACGGGGCATCAGCAGGGCCCGCCCGTTGCCCGCGCACTCCATGGTCACCCGCTGTCTGACCGCGGGATACGTCTTCAGCTCGTCGACTCCGAGCAGCAGTCGGCGCCGCACCCGCCCGCCGAGAACAAGCCGCCAGGAAACCTCGTCCGCGTACGGGATGTCGTAGTGCGTCAGCACATAGTGCAGCCCCGGCGGTGTGACCTCGTACCGCAGGGCCTCCAGCGGCAGTCCGTGGTTCCGGGCGGCGAGAGCCAGCTCCTGGGCGCTGATGCCCTCGTCCGGGCCGGCCAGCCGAGCGGGTGCGCTGATGTCCTCGAGCCGATGCCCCATGGATCCATTGTCCGCCCGCCCCGGGGAGCGGCGCTAGGCAGGGGGCTGGGCGGGGCGCGGACCGACGCTGCGATCCACCAGGTCGCGCCAGCCGAACTCCAGGCGCTCCGGCGACATACCGCGCTGGCGGGTCAGATGGCCGATCAGGGCGGGGTCCAGGTATCCCATGAGTGTCTGGGCGACGAGTTCGGTGTCCGCGCCGGGGCCGGAGCCCGTCTGCCGCACCAGCATGCACACATGCGTGTAGCGGACACGGTACGGCGCCGAGGTGAAGCGGCGGGTGGCCTCGGGCTCGGCGGCGAGATACAGGTCGAGCTGTTCGGAGGTCTGGCGCAGGGCTCGGCATCCGAAGGCGTACAGGCGCTCCACCGGGGACGCGCCGGGGCCGAGCGGGGCCGGACCGCCGATGAAGGCGGCCTGGAAACGCTGCTCGGTGTGGTCGAGCAAGGCCATCAGCAGGCCGGTGCGGTCGCCGAAGCGCCGGAAGACGGTCCCCTTGCCCACCGCCGCCGCGCAGGCGACGGCCTCCATCGTGAGCCTGGCCACTCCCTGCTCCTCGACCAGCCGGGCGGCCGCCTCCAGCAGACGCGCGCGATTGCGTGCGGCGTCGGCGCGCAGCGGGGCGTCCTCCAGGGCCGTGACCTGCATGAGGACGGGCTCGTCGGCGGATTCCGGTCGCTTCGGAAACGGCGGAAGTGGATGGGACATGAAGCCAGCGTAACGGCAATCCGGTCAACTGGACTGCGGTCCGCTTCGGTGGTACACCTTTAAGCGGACCTCAGTCCGTTTTGTTGCGGCAGTGTTTCATCGGTTCATCGGTTCAGCCTTTCCAGTCTCGGGAGATATCCATGTCCGTACGCATCCTCGCGCTCGTCGGCAGCCTGCGCGCCGGTTCCCACAACCGTCAGCTCGCCGAGGCGGCCGTCAAGCTCGCCCCGGAGGGTGCCGAGGTCGAGCTCTACGAGGGCCTCGCCGAGATCCCCTTCTACAACGAGGACATCGACGTCGAGGGCAGCGTGCCCGCCCCCGCCGCCCGACTGCGCGCCGCGGCCTCCGCCGCCGACGCCTTCCTGCTCTTCTCGCCCGAGTACAACGGCACCATCCCGGCCGTCCTGAAGAACGCCATCGACTGGCTGTCCCGTCCGTTCGGCGCCGGCGCCTTCGGCGGCAAGCCGGTCGTCGTGGCCGGCACCGCGTACGGCCAGTTCGGCGGCGTCTGGGCGCAGGACGAGGCCCGCAAGGCCGTGGGCATCGCCGGCGGCACCGTCCTGGAGGACGTCAAGCTCTCCGTCCCCGGCTCCGTGGTCCGCTTCGCGGAGACGCACCCGGTCGACGACGCCGAGGTCGCCGCTCAGCTCGCCGAGGTCCTGAACCGGCTGCACAGCCACGTCGGCGCGTCCGAAGCCGCCTGACAACTCCCTTGTGGGCCGGTCCGGTCGACCCGGGCCGGCCTTCGGCATGTCGCGACCCGGTCACCGCGTGTCGCAAGATCGCCACGCCTCTGGCGGAGCGTCACCCTCCGCGACAGGATGCCCGCATGCAGAGTGATCTCTTCTCCAGTGACCACATGGTGCAGCCCGCGGTCGCGGCGGGCATGACCGTCCAGAATGCCAAGTCCATCAAGTACGCCGTCCAGGGCGAGATGTTCGCGCGCCAGGGCGCGATGGTCGCCTACCGGGGCAGTCTCCAGTTCGAGCGCAAGGGCCAGGGCGTGGGCGGGATGCTCAAGCGGGCGGTCACCGGTGAGGGACTTCCGCTCATGACCGTACGCGGGCAGGGCGAGGCCTGGTTCGCGCACGAGGCGCAGAACTGCTTCATCGTGGGCATCGAGCACGGCGATGTGTTCACGGTCAACGGCCGCAACGTCCTGTGCTTCGACGCGTCGTTGTCGTACGAGATAAAGACCGTGAAGGGCGCGGGCATCACCGGCGGCGGTCTGTTCAACAGTGTCTTCACCGGCCACGGCAGCCTGGGTCTGATCTGCGAGGGCAACCCGCTGGTCATTCCGGTCTCGCCGCAGCAGCCGGTGTTCGTCGACACCGACGCGGTCGTGGGCTGGACGGCGCATCTGCGCACCTCGCTGCACCGCTCGCAGTCGATCGGCTCGATGATCCGAGGAGGCTCGGGCGAGGCCGTGCAGCTGAAGCTGGAGGGCGAGGGCTACGTCGTCGTACGTCCCAGTGAGGCGACGCCGCAGAAGACGCAGCAGCACTGATCCGGGGAACGGCGAAGGGTGCCCCGCCGGACGGCGGGGCACCCTTCATCCGTCGGTCAGGGGTGTCCGTCAGTGGCCGGCGGCCGGGGTGTTGGCGACCGTGACGTTGACGGCGGCCCAGGCCGTGTCCACCGCCTTGTACTCCGTGCTGCTCGCCCCGTACATGTCCGCGGCGGCCTTGAGCGTGGCGATGCGCGCGTCATGGAAGTCGGTCGTGGAGACCATGTAGCGGGTGAGCGCCCGGTAGAAGATGGCGGTGGCCTTGGTGCGGCCGATCCCGGTCACCGGCGAACCGTCGTACGTCGGCGAGTCGTACGTCACGCCGCCGACCGTCTTGCGGCCGCTGCCCTCGGCGAGCAGGTAGTAGGCGTGCGAGGACACACCGGAGCCGGCGTGCACCTCGGTGTCGTAGGCGGCGGGCGACCAGTAGTCGATCGTCTGCTCGAGCAGGTCGAGGGACGGGTGGTCGAGGCGGCGCAGGAACTTCTGGGCGAGCCCGAGCTTCTCCCCCACCAGGTAGTTCGGCGGGTTCTTCGGGTTGTTCGCCGAGAACTCGACGTTCGAGCCGAAGACGTCGGCGAGCGACTCGTTCAGGGCGCCGGGCTCGCCGTACTGGTTGCCGTCCTGGTCCACGCGGGTGGGTTCGAGGGCGGCCGTCGCGTCGACCACGCCATGGGTCAGTTCGTGACCGGTGACGTCGAGGACGACCAGCGGCTTCTTGAACAGATCGCCGTCGCCGTCGCCGTACAGCATGCAGCCGCACGTCGAGTCCCAGAAGGCGTTGCCGACCTTGTTGCCGAAGTGGACCATCCCCCGGGCGCCCGCGCTGTTGTTCTTGATGCCCTTGCGGCCGAAGGCCTTCTTGTAGAAGTCCAGGGTCTGGGTGATGCCGTACTGGGCGTCGACCGCGGCGGTGGTCCGGGCGGCCGTGGTGCCGGTGCCCCACTTGTTGTCGGCGTCGGTGAACGTCTTGCCGCGCGCGAACGACTCCAGCTCCTGCCCCTTGGCGTCCCGGGTCTCGGTGTTCCACCGGGTCGGGTCCTTGAGGAGATAGCTGGTCCGCGCGGTCCGGGTGGTGATCAGCGGCACCTTGCCGGCGAAGAGGGAGGCCCCGCTGCCGGTGGCCTTGACCGGGTAATGGCCCGCGGCGGCCGCACTCGTGAGTGCGGCCGGCCCGGCGGCCGTCCCGGTCCGCGGGGTCGCGCTCTCGCCCCGCTTGCGCAGGGTGTCCGCCAGGGACGGGGATATGAACTCGTCGGTGTTCGGGGTGTTGCTGCGGATCCGGCCGGTGTGGGCGTCCACGACGACCGTGCTGGAGCCACCCGCCTCCGTGGTGTCGCTGTCCGTGACGAGCACCTGGTAGGCGAGGGCGGCGGCGCCGTCGCGGGCGTCCACGACGAGCCGGGCGCTGCCCGCGTCACCCTTCGCGACGGCCTCGGCCTTCCGCTCCGCCTGCTCGGGCGTCAGCTTCGCCTCGACGGTGGAGGGCTTCACCACGTGGTCGGCGGCCCGGGTCACACCGAGGTACTCCCCCCGCTTGCCGAGGTGGACGACCATGTCGCCGCCGAGGACCGGAAGGCCCCGGTGGGTGCGGACGAAGCGGACGTGCTGCTTTCCGTCCGGGTCCGTCATCACGTCCTTGACCTGGAGGCCGTCGCCCTGGGTGACGCCGGTGGCCGAGGCGTGCGCGAACGCCGCCGCCCTGGCGGCGGCCACCGGCGACGAGGCCGAGGTCGCCGCACGGACGGGCCCTTCGGGGGCCGACGCGAAGGCGGGGCCGGGGAGCGTGGCGGCCGTGGTCACCGCAACGGCGATCGCCACGCGGCGTATGTGGGGTCTACGCACTGAGTTCCTTTGCACAGGGGCGGCCGGTATCGCCAACCGCCTTACGGCGCGGCGCTGTCGGGCGCCGCGGGGGCTGTCGGGCCCCGATGCGCCACCCTCACCGATTCATCATGTACATGTAAAGGAGAAAGATCCCTTTTCTTGCTTTTTGAGGCATCTCTTTACACATGTTTGCTTCTCGGTGATCAATAAGTGACCAACAGTGCACCGCCCGGACAGATGTGAGGGGGAATGAGGAGGTTGCCCGGGGAGCCCGATCGGCGCGCGTATGTGACCCATGTCGCACCGCGCGGAGGCGTCAGATCGTGCGGTCGGCGAGGGCGGCCAGCAGCGTGCCCAAGTCCGCCGCCGGCCCCGGGGCGAGGGGCAGGCCCGCCAGGAGCGTGTCCGCCGCGGCCAGTTGGCGGCGCGCCTCGCGGACGGCCACCGCGCGACCCCCGGCCCGTTCGACGAGGGCCGCCGCGCGGCGGACACCCTCGTCGTCGAGAGCGTGGGGCTCCGCGAGGAGTTCGGCCAGTTCGGCCTGCCCGGGCGCGCCCAGCGCGGCGAGGACCGGCAGGGTCTTCTTCCCCTGCCGCAGGTCGCTGTGGACCGGCTTGCCGGTGACCGACGGATCGCCCCAGATCCCGAGCGCGTCGTCGGCGATCTGGAAGGCGACGCCGAGATGGCGTCCGGCGCGGTCCAGCGCGGCCACGGTCCGGTCCGGCGCTCCCGCCAGTCGGGCGCCGAGCGCTGGCGCGCAGCCGAGCAGGGCACCGGTCTTCCCCTCGGCCATCGTCTCGTACTCCCGTGCGCTCACCGCCCCGGGCCCGGTCCAGGGCCGCTCGGCGAACAGCAGGTCGTCGGCCTGGCCGCGCACCAGGTCACCGAGAGCCCTGGTCAACTGCCGTACGGCGGAACCGGCTTGGGGAGTCAGGGCCACGGTCTCGACGGCCAGCGCGAACAGCGCGTCGCCCGCGAGGACGGCGGGACCGGTGCCGTACGCCTTCCACACGGCGGGGCGACCACGGCGCAGCGCGTCCCCGTCCATGATGTCGTCGTGGAGCAGCGAGAAGACGTGGACGAGCTCCACCGCGACGGCCCCCGGCACCCCCGCGTCGGCCGGTCCCGAGACGATCTCCGCCCCGAGGACGGCCAACGCCTGCCGCACGCCCTTGCCCTGGCTGTGGTCGGCGGGGGCGCCACCGACCTCGCAGCGGCCGAGCGCGTACCGGGCCATCTCGGCGACCCAGGGGTGCAGCGTGTCGATCGCCTCCGACAGGGCGGGCGCGGTGAGTTCACGGCAGCGGCGCAGCACCTGCGCGGCGCCGGGCGGCGCCTGGGTGGCCAGCGCCACGGGATGCGCCGAGGCCGCCGGGACCTTCGGGCGGTGCGGGGCGGCAGAGGTCTTCACGCGGCCTCCGCCTCGCCGGTCCCGGCAGTCAACCCGAGTTCTGTCCGCGCCCGTTCGACCATCAGCCGGGCGTGCCGCAGCCCGATGCCCTCCAGCGCCACGGCCAACTCGTCCAGTTCGGCGGCCGTTTCGGTTTCGTCCCGGCCGAGGCGGGCGAGGGACTTGACCAGTCCCAGCCGGGACAGGGCCCGGCCGCGCGGCTCGCTCATCGCCTCGAACTCGGCGAGGGCGCCCGCGTAGACCTCGCGGGCCTGCTCGTAACGCCCGGCGCGGTAGAGGACGTTGCCGCGCATCTTGTGGTTGTAGGCGAGCGCGCCGGACAACTTCATCGCGCGGCAGGACACCTCCGCCTCGCTCAGCAGCTCAAGCGCCCGGTCCGCGTCTCCGTCCCGGATGGAGACGATGTCGGCGAGGCCCCGCAGCGCCCAGGCGTGGCCACGCCGGTCCTCGGCACGGGCGGCTATCCCGGCCGCCTCCTCGAACATGGCGTAAGCACGCTCGTACGCGCCGGTGTTGCGGTGGATCTGGGCGATGCCCTCCAGCGCCCACACGGTGTGCCGGGCCTCGCCGCGCTTGCGGGCCTCCGCCAGCAACTGCTCGTGCAGCGCGGTCACGGCCGCGTAGTCGCCCTGGATGCGGCCGGTCTCCGCCATTCCGGCCAGCGAGTAGCCGCGCACGACGACATCCCCTGCCAGACCGCCGAGTTCGGCGGCCAGCCGCAGCAGCCGCCACGCCAGCGGGAACGCTCCGCGCTGGCGGGCCAGCGTGCCGCCGCTCCACAGCGCCCACGCCATCGCGGCGCCGTCACCGGCCTCCCGGGCGGTGCGGTAACTCGCCTTCCACGCGCGGTCGGCGTCGGCCACCTGCCCGAGCCGGCGGTGCGCCTCGGCGACCGCGAGGCCCGAGCGGGCGGCCTCGGCGTGTGCGCCGGTGCGCTCGGCGGCGCGCAGTTGCTCGGTGCCCGCCGCGAGGACGTCGGTCAGCGAGGAGTTCACCGACAGGCTGGTCAAAGCGCCCTGGTACTCCGGGGCGAAGGCCTTGCCGTACATGATTGCCTTTCCGTCTGCCACCGCCCGTCCGTATGCGGTCATGGACCGGTGGTGGTGCTGAGACTGACTTCTTCGAGGCGGTGACCTGCGGTGACCTCGCTATGCACTCGACGTATACATGGCATGTATACGCAAGGTGTATAGTGCGTCCGATTTCCATCGGTGAAGTGCCGCTTCATGGAGGTCGGCGTGCCATCCGCCCGTTGCCGATCAAGACGACGATCGCGTCCGCGAGGTTGCCTGGCCGCCCGAAACACGTTGCGAGGCGGTCCGAACGGGACGCAGGATGACGAAAGCCGACCCCCTTCCCCGCGGAAAGCAGGCCGCCGTGTCAGCAGCCCCGATGCACCTCGACGAGGCACGGATCGATGCTTCCCTCGTACGGCGCCTGCTGGCCGAGCAGTTCCCGCGGTGGGCCGAACTGCCCCTGAAGCGTGTGGAGTCGGCCGGAACCGTGAACGCGCTCTACCGTCTCGGCGGCGACCTGGCCGTCCGTCTCCCGCGTATCGCGGACGGCGCCGACGACGTGACCAAGGAACACGCGTGGCTGCCGCGGCTCGCCCCGTCGCTCCCGTTCCCGGTCCCCGAGATCCTCGGCCTCGGCACCCCCGCGGCGGACTTTCCGTGGCACTGGGCCGTACTGCGCTGGCTCGACGGCGATCTCCCGGTGGCCGGCGCCCTCACCGACCCGTACGCGCTGGCCGCCGACCTCGGCGCGTTCGTCGCCGCCCTGCGCGGAATCGACCTGCCCGGCGGGCCGACCGCCTACCGCGGCACACCACTCGCCACGGTGGACGCCGAGACGCGCTCGGCGATCGAGGACCTGCGCGGCGCGATCGACACGCGGGCCGCGACGGCGGCCTGGGAAGAGGCACTCGCGGCACCGTCGTGGGCGGGCCCGGCGCGCTGGCTCCACTCGGACCTGATGCCGATGAACCTCCTGATCCGCGGGGGGCGCCTCGCGGCCGTCCTCGACTTCGGCACCCTCGGCACCGGCGATCCGGCCTGCGACTTCATCCCCGCCTGGAACCTCCTGCCGGCCGAAGCGCGGTCCGCCTTCCGGGAGTCGGCGGGTGCCGACGACGCCGGCTGGGCACGCGGCCGCGGCTGGGCCCTGTCCATGGCCCTGATCCAACTCCCGTACTACCGCGCCACGAACCCGGTGATCGCGGCCAACGCCGAGCACGTGATCCGCGAAGTACTCGCCGACCGGCGGGTGTTGTAGACGACGTCACTCCACGAGGGCCTGGGTGCCGAGGACGCCGAGGAGGGCGACGCGTTCGGCGTCCTGCGTGCCGGGCTCGGCGGTGTAGACCATGATCCGCAGGTCGCTGCCCGCGACGCTGAGCACGTCGCAGTCCAGGGTCACCGTGCCGACCTGGGGATGGTCGATGGTCTTGCGGGAGGCGTCGTGGCGGGCGACGGCTCCGGACTCCCACAGCTCCGCGAACCGGACGCTGTTCGCGCACAGGTCGTCGATGAGCTGGGTCAGGTGCCGGTCCGTCGGGTACCGGCTCGCGGTCGCGCGCAGATCGGCGGCGAGCGTCGCCTCGAAGGCGCGGCGCTCCCGCGGTGTGTGCCGCACCCGTCCGGGCGGCCCGACGAAGTTGCGCCAGACGCCGTTGCGCTCGTTGCCGCGCCACCCGGAGGGATCGCCCAGCAGGGCCGCGTACAGCGGGTTGGCCAGCAACAGGGTCCACGCCGCGTCGTACACCGCCACGGGCGTCCCGTTCAGCCGGTCGAGCAGCCGGTGCACCCCCGGGGTGATGTGGGCGGGCACCATGCCCCGGCCGGGCGGCACCAGCCCGGCCACCTGGAAGAGGTGCTCACGTTCCGCCCCGGACAGCCGCAGCGCCCGGCCCAGGGCCTCGACGACCTGCTCCGAGGGGTGGGCCGCCCGGCCCTGTTCGAGGCGGGTGATGTAGTCGACCGAGATGCCGGCGAGCAGGGCCAGCTCCTCGCGGCGCAGTCCGGCCGCGCGCCGGTTCCCGCCGCCGGGCAGCCCGGCGGCCTCCGGCGTGACCCGGTCGCGCCAGCGCCGCACCGTCCGCCCGAACTCCGTGTTCGCCATGCCACCAACTGTGCACCTGCGCGCCCGGACCTGCCTGGTACCGGCAGTCCCAGGAAGACCGGACTCCTGGCTGTCCGCGCCGCGCTGCCGGACTCTGGACACATGACCACAACACTCATCACCGGAGCGAACAAGGGTCTCGGCTTCGAGACCGCCCGCCGGCTCGTCGCGGCGGGCCACACCGTCTACGTGGGCAGCAGGGACCCGGAGCGGGGCCGGCGGGCGGCCGAGGCGCTCGGGGCGCGCGCGGTCGTCATCGACGTCACCGACGACGCGTCCGTCACCGCCGCGGCGAAGACCATCGAGGCCGAGGGCGGTCTGGACGTCCTGGTCAACAACGCCGGCATCGAGCGGCGCGGCGAGGGAAACCGCGTGATCGGCGCGGCGGAGATGACGGCCGCGATGATGCGCGAGCTGTTCGAGACGAACGTCTTCGGTCTCGTCCGGGTCACCCACGCCTTCCTGCCCCTGCTCCAGCGGTCCGCCGCCCCGGTCGTGGTGAACCTGAGCAGCGGCCTGGCCTCGCTGACCCGGATCACCGACCCCGCGAGCCCGACCCACGCCTACCCGGGCGTCGCCTATCCGGCGTCCAAGACCACCGTCAACATGATCACCGTGCAGTACGCGAAGGCGTTCCCCGGAATCCGGGTCAACGCGGTGGAGCCGGGCTACACCGCCACCGACCTGAACGGCAACACCGGAACGCAGACCGTCGAGGAGGGCGCCGAGATCATCGTGCGCATGGCGCGGATCGGCCCGGACGGACCGACCGGCGGCTACTTCGACGCGGCGGGCCCCATCCCCTGGTGACCGCGACACCCGCCCGCCCAATGGAACAGATATTCGATTTGGCGTAGGCTGGCCGTATGGCCACGCACCTCCAGGGCTCGCTCTTCGATCAGACCGACGAGCTCCGACTCGGTCCGCTGAACGGTCTGCACCGCACCACGCTGGGCGACGGGGCCTGGATCGACCTGTTGCCCGGCTGGCTGAGCGGGGCCGACGAGCTCTTCGCCCGGCTCGCCGCCGAGGTGCCGTGGCGGGCCGAACGGCGCCAGATGTACGAGCAGGTCGTGGACGTACCCCGGCTGCTCGCCTATTTCCGTGCGGACGATCCGCTGCCGCATCCGATCCTGGACGAGGCCCGGAGCGCGCTGTCCGCGCACTACGCCGAGGAACTGGGCGAGCCGTTCAGCACGGCCGGGCTCTGCTACTACCGCGACGGCCGCGACAGTGTGGCCTGGCACGGGGACCGGATCGGCCGGGGCGCCCGCGAGGACACGATGGTCGCCATCGTGTCCGTGGGCGCCCCGCGCGATCTCCTGCTGCGGCCGCTCGGCGGCGGGGAAACCGTGCGGCGCCCGCTGGGGCACGGCGACCTCATCGTGATGGGCGGCTCCTGCCAGCGCACCTGGGAACACGCGATCCCCAAGACGGCGCGGGCGGCGGGGCCCAGGATCAGCGTCCAGTTCCGCCCGGCCGGGGTGAACTGACCCTCGCGGTCCTGCGCGCGGGGGCCGGCGGGCTCACGGCGCGAGCTGGGCCTGCACCGCCGGCGCGTACCGGTCGACGATGTCGTCGATGGTCGTGGCACGCAGGTTCGGGCCCCGCGCGATGCCGTACATCACGCCGAGGCCGAGCAGCGTGCTCACGGCGAGTTCGGCGCGCAGGCCCGCGTCGGCTCCGCTCAGGCGCCCGGCGAGGCGGTCGCTGATCTGGGCGCGGAAGTTGGCGCGCAGTATCTCGCCCTGCTCGCCCTGGAGCGGGGCGAAGACGATCCGCAGGACGGGGTCGGCGCCGCGCTGGGTCTGGCCTTCGAGGAGGTGGCGGACCATGTGCCGGCCGAGCTCCTCCAGCGGGGCGTCCAGCAGGGCGTCGGCGTCGGACTCGAAGGACATGACGCGGGCGAACAGCGCGTCCTTGTTGCCGAAGTACTTGAGGACCAGCGGCGCGCTCACCCCCGCCCGGTCGGCGACCGCCTTGAGGGTGATGTCCGCGTGGGCGTGCCGGGCCAGCAGATACCGGGCCGCGCGCAGGATCTCCGCCTTGCTCGCCTCGGCGTCGCGCCGGGGTGCGGTGGGCGCGGCCTCCGGCTCCCGGTGCGGGGCAGCGGCGGGGGCCGGCCGCTCACCAGGCCCCGGGACGGTCGGGGACGCCGTGAGACCGGAGTGCGGGGTGGTCACGGTGCTCAAGCTCCTTCGAGGGCCTCGTCGCGGGGTGCTCCGGTACGGCGGCCGGTGCGCGGGGTCGCGCGGGAGGCGGGGTCGGTGGGTATCGACAGTGCGGCGGCACAGGCCACCAGTGCGACGGTACCCGCCATGACGAAGGCCAGCAGATAGCCGTGCAGGGTCGGCACCGGGGCGCCTGCCACGAGACTCGTGTGGTGCACCAGGATGGCGGCGACGGCGGCGCTGCACACGGCCTGCCCGATGGTGCGCATCAGGACGTTGACGCCGTTGGCGGACGCGGTCTGCCCGGCGGGCACCGCGCGCAGGATCAGGGTGGGCAGCGCGGAGTAGGCGAACGTGGTGCCGATCGCGCAGACCGTGGCACCCACGATGATCATCCACAGGTCGCGGCTGTCGGCGATCCGCAGGGCATAGCCGGAGGCGATGATCGCCGTGCCGAGGGCCAGCGTCACCCGGGGACCACGGGCCGCCGATATGCGCGCCGAGACGGGCGAGAGCAGCAGCATGGTCACGCCGCCGGGCAGCAGACACAGGCCGGTCGCCACGATGGACAGGCCGAGTCCGTAGCCGGTGGACTTCGGCGCCTGCACGAGCTGCGCGGTGACCAGCGAGTTGCCGTAGAAGGCGAAGCCGGTCAGGAGTGCGGCGATGTGCGGCAGGGCGACGCGCGGGCGCGCGGCCAGCTTCAGGTCGACGAGGGGGCGCGCGGTACGCAGCTGCTGTCGCCACCACAGCGTGAGGACCACGGCGCAGGCGGCGAACAGGCCGAGGATCCTGGGGCTGGACCAGCCCCAGGTGCCGCCCTGGGACACGGCGAGCAGCAGACACGCCAGCCCGGCGGCCAGGCCGAACGCGCCCACCGTGTCGAAGCGGCCCGGCTCCCGTACGGGCGACTCGCGCACCGCCCACCAGGCCAGCGCCAGGCCGACGACGCCGAGCGCGGTCGTCGCCCAGAACATGACGTGCCAGTTGGCGTACTGCACCACGAGGGCGGCGAGCGGGAGGCCGAGTGCGGCGCCGATGCCCACGGTGGAGCTCATCAGCGAGACGGCGGAACCCGTCCGCTCTGGCGGCAGTTCGTCGCGCAGGATGCTGATCGACAACGGGACCACGGCGGCCGCCGCGCCCTGCAGCGCACGCGCCACGATCAAGACGGCGATGTCCGAGGTGAGCGCGCACATCAGCGAGCCGACGGTCATCATCCCGAGGGCCATGAGCAGCACACGCCGCTTGCCGTACATGTCTCCCGCGCGGCCGAGGACGGGGGTCAGCACCGCTCCGGCGAGAAGGGTCGCCGTCACCATCCAGGAGACCGCTCCGGCCGAGGCGCCGGTCAGCCGGGGCAGGTCGGGCAGCAGCGGGACGACCACCGTCTGCATGACGGCCATGAGAATCCCGCCGAACGCCAGGACGGGGATCGTGAGGCGCTCGCGCAGAGCCGCCATCGGCACTCCAGAAGTAGACGCGACAAAGGGGTGAATGACAATTCACCTTACCGGTGAATTGTCATTCACCCCAAGTGCCGTCCGCTGTCTAACGGCGGGTGCGGGCCTGTACGCCGCGGGCCACCTTCGGGCCGAGCCATCGCTTGAAGCGGCGCAGCGCCTCCAGCCGCCCGGCCGCGCGGTCGATCCGGTAGTAGAGCTGCGGCGGGACGTACGGCAGGAGGGGCGAGTGCCGCTGCCCGAGCAGGGCGAACATCTGCGCCGGCGGAAGGCGGATGTAGCGCGGCAGGTTCTCGTACCACTGCGCGCTGTGGCGGGCCGCGCTCTGCACCGGCAGGAGCTCAGCCTGCCGCCGGCGCTCGTAGCGGGTGAGCGCGGTTTCGAGGTCCGTGTGCTCCCGCAGCGCTTCCGCCAGAGCGATGGCGTCCTCCAGGGCGAGGGTGGTGCCGGCGCCGATGGAGTAATGGGTGGTGTGGGCGGCGTCGCCGAGCAGGACCAGGTTGCCGCGGTGCCATGTCCGGTTGGTCAGGGTGCGGAAGGTGAGCCACTGGGCGGTGCCGTCGGACTGCGCCCGGCCGATCAGCCCGTGCCCGTTCAGCAGGTCGGCGAAGAGCTTCTCCAGCAGCGCGAGACCGTCGGCCTCGCCCGCCGTGTCGAGCCCGAGGCCGGTCCAGGTCCGCGGGGAGCACTCGATGACGAGGGTGCTCCGGTCGTCACTGAACCGGTAGGCGTAGCACCAGATCCAGCCGTGGTCCGTCTCCACGAAGGAGAAGGTGAAGGAGTCGAAGACCTTGGTGGTGCCGAGCCAGATGTAGTAGTTGCGCCCGACGTCGGTCTCGCTGCCGAAGTGGTCGGCGTGGCGCTCGCGGAGCGCGCTGTTGACCCCGTCCCCGGCGACGACGAGGTCGGCGTCGGGCAGCCGGTCGGCCGCGATCTCGCTCTCGTACTCGACGCGGACCCCGAGGGACCGGGCCCGCTCGGCGAGCAGTTCGAGCATCCGGCGGCGGCCGATGCCGAATCCCTCGTCGCCCGGGTGCACGGTCGTGCGGCCGCCGACATGGGCCACGCCGTCGCTCCAGCTCACCGAGTTCTCGCTGACGGCGAGCGCGGACGCCGGGTCGCCCTCACGAAGTTTGTCGAGCAGGCCCGCCCAGTAGGTCACTCCCCAGCCGTACGTCGATCCGGCCGGGTTCCGCTCGTGGACGGTGATGTCATGGGACGGGTCCTGGAGCTTCATCAGGATCGAGAAGTACAGGCTTGCGGGTCCGCCACCGACGCACGCGATCTTCACGCGCACTCCCCTATGTTGCACAATGCGGTCAATTGATCACGAAGAGTAGCAGGGCGTCGCACCCGCGGTTCGCGTCGGACAGGGCCCGCGGTTCACGCCGGATCACGCCCGCAGTTCGCGCCAGATCGCGGGCGTGAGCCGCGCCACGGGCCGATGGCCGCGACCGCAAGATCATCGGCACGGGGGCTCCCCGCGGAAGGATTTGCGCCCGCCGATCCACCGCGAGCACCCCGGACAGCAAGATCATCTTTGTTCAATCCTGCACGACATATACGTGATTGTCCGGATCGCAGCCAACCGACATGCGGCGATTTCTCCCGCTGTTTGACCATCCGATAGGCATATCGGGTCATCAACACCGCTGATCACAGGAGGTCTCCGCATGCCGGAGCTCACTCGTCGCCGTGCCCTCGGGGCGGCCGCCGCGCTCGCAGCGGGCGCAGGTGCCGCCCAGATCCTCGCCGCGCCTTCCGCGTCCGCTTCACTCAACGGGCCTGTCGGCTCGGGCCGTTCGATGGCCGAGCACCACCACGGCGGCCCGGAGGCCTTCGACGAGGTCTTCCAGGGGCGCCGCATAGAAGGCCGCCCGGTCACCGGGGGCGGTCACCATCACGGCGGCGGATACGCCGTGTTCATCGACGGCGCGGAGCTGCACGTGATGAGCAACGCCGACGGCAGCTGGATCAGCGTCGTCAGCCACTACGCCCCCGTGCCCACCCCGCTCGCCGCCGCCCGCGCCGCCGTCGTGGAGCTGCAGGGGGCGCCGCTCGTGCCCTTCGCCGCCAACTGATCCACCCAGCAAGCAGATCGTGGAGTCCCGCACATGACCGTACGCAAGAACCAGGCGAACCTGACCGCCGACGAGAAGCGGCGATTCGTCGACGCGCTGATCCAGCTCAAGCGCAGTGGAAAGTACGACGCCTTCGTCACGACGCACAACGCCTTCATCATGGGCGACACCGACAACGGCGAGCGCACGGGCCACCGTTCACCGTCGTTCCTGCCCTGGCACCGCAGATTCCTTCTCGAGTTCGAGCGGGCCCTGCAGTCCGTGGACTCCTCGGTGGCACTCCCCTACTGGGACTGGAGCAGCGACCGCACGACGCGCTCGTCCCTGTGGGCGCCCGACTTCCTCGGCGGCACCGGACGCAGTCTGGACGGCCGGGTGATGGACGGGCCGTTCGCCGCCGCGTCGGGCAACTGGCCGATCAACGTCCTCGTGGACAGCCGGACTTATCTCCGCAGATCGCTCGGAAGCGGGGTACGGGACCTGCCGACCCGCGCCGAGGTGGACTCCGTGCTCGCCATGACGACGTACGACATGGCGCCCTGGAACAGCTCCTCGGACGGGTTCCGCAATCACCTCGAAGGCTGGCGGGGCGTCAATCTGCACAACCGGGTGCATGTCTGGGTCGGCGGCCAGATGGGCACCGGCGTATCCCCCAACGACCCGGTGTTCTGGCTCCACCACGCTTTCATAGACAAGCTGTGGGCCGAGTGGCAGCGCCGTCACCCCGGCTCCGGCTATCTGCCGCTCGCGGGCACCCCGGACGTCGTCGACCTCGGCGAGACGATGAAGCCGTGGAACGACACCCGGCCGGCCGATCTGCTCGACCACACCGCGTTCTACACGTTCGACACGGCCTGATCCCGGCCGCGCCCGTGACCGGCGGACCCGTTCGCTGCCCCCTTCGCGGAGGCCGACCGGTCATCGGCAGCCCGGCAGACCCGGATCATCCGCACGGCAGGCGCCTGGGGCGCGGAATCGACGACGCCAGGGGACGCCTGCGGCACGGTGACGCCGAGGCGTCAGGCGCCGCCCGGCTCCTCGGTCCGGCACTCCGGGTGGCCCCAGCCCTGGGCGTTCTTGGCGATCAGCTCACCGGCGGCGTACGAACGGCCGCACACGCAACGGCCGTTGAACTTGGCCTTGATGGTGCGGCTCGACGTGCCCGGCCGGCTCGCCGTGCCCTGCCCGGCCTTGGCCGCGGGACGGCGGCGAGCCGCTCCGGAGGAGGCCGGGGTGTCGGGTGACGCGGGCGGCTCCGGGGACCCGAGGTCGCTGCCCGCGGGCTGCTGCACGATCGCGGCCTGGCTGGCGGCACGGTCGGCGAAGTCGTTCAGGCGGTCGCCGTCGACCTGGTGCGCGGGGACGTAGCGGAACTCCACCGTGCGGCCGGTGAGGAGTTCGTCGATACGGGCGACGAGTTCCTGGTTGGCGACGGGCTTTCCCGCGGCCGTCTTCCAGCCCTTGCGCTTCCAGCCCGGCAGCCACGTCGTGACGGCCTTCATCGCGTACTGGGAGTCCATCCGGATCTCCAGCGGAACGTCCGGCGCGATCGCCGTCAACAGGCGTTCCAGCGCGGTCAGTTCGGCGACGTTGTTGGTCGCCGTGCCCAGCGGCCCCGCTTCCCAGCGGGTCGGGGTCTCGTCCCCGTCGGCGACGACCCAGGCCCATCCGGCGGGTCCCGGGTTTCCCTTCGAAGCCCCGTCACAGGCGGCCACAACGCGTTCAGGCATGACCCCGATCATGCCACGCCCCGGCGGGGGCACCGCGCACGGGGCGCGGGGCCCCCGCCGGGGCGGGACGGTGTGGACCCACCCCGCCGGTGACCACCGGCGGGCGGAGGAGGTGCGTGTCGACCATGCGCCTGACAGCGCGTCCCGCCCGTGTGCGGGAGGCCGTCGTCAGGACACGTCCGTCAGCCCGGGCATCTCGCCCTGGGTCGTCTTCATGTCGATGACGGAGAACGGCGCGCCCTGCGGGTCGCTCAGCGCGGCGAACCGGCCGAACGGGCTGTCCATCGGCCCGAAGCGCAGGACCGCACCGCGCTCGGTCGCCTTGGCCACCGCGGTGTCGCAGTTCTCGACGGTGAAGTAGACGTTGACGTACGGCGGCACCTCGGGCGGGAAGTCGTCCGTCATCTTCATCCGGCCGAGGACCGGTTTCCCGTCGAGGTTGAAGATGCGGAAGTCGATGGCGTCGTCGCGCACCTGTTGCGCGGTGAACGGGAAGACCGCCGGGAAGAACGCGTCGGCCTTCTCCACGTCACGCGTGAAGACCTCGGCCCAGGCGTAGGCGCCGGGCTCACCGATCGACTCGAAGCCCTCGTGGACACCCGCCTGCCATACGCCGAAGACCGCCCCGCTGGGGTCCCGGGCCAAGGTCATCGTGCCGAACTCGCCGACCTGCATCGGCTCCATCAGCACCTCACCGCCCTGGTCCTTGATCTTCGCGGCGGTCGCGGCGGCGTCGGGCGAGGCGAAGTACAGACACCAGGCGGACTGGCCCTCCTGCCCCGGCATCGGCGGCACGACCGCGGCCACGGCCTTGCCGTTGGAAAAGGCCTGTGTGTAGTTCCCGTACTCCGAGGACGCCTCGCCGAACGTCCAGCCGAGCACGTCCCCGTAGAAACTCTTGGCGCCTTCGACATCGCTGAACATCGCGTCCGCCCAGCAGGGCGTTCCTTCAGGCTGTACGGCCATGACCCGACCTTCTCCTGTTCGGTGAACGGTTTGCGCTGTTCACGCTAGCCAGCCTTCACGCGGGCCGCGCGCCGAAGCGCGGGCGCTGCACGACACTGGAGAACGGGCCGACCTGGCCGTCGACGGGACGGGGCACGGGATGATGCGGGCGTGGGAAGTGATCCGGCCGGGGCCGATCGAGGGGGAGCCGCTGCGCCTCGTCGAAAAGCCGGTGCCGACGCCCGGACCCGGCGAACTCCTGGTGCACGTCCGCGCCTGCGGGGTGTGCCGCACCGATCTGCACGTGAGTGAGGGAGACCTGCCCGTGCACCGCCCCGCGGTGACGCCGGGCCACGAGGTCGTCGGCGTGGTGGCGGGAACAGGCGCCGGGGTGAGCGGCTTCGCCCCCGGCGACCGGGTGGGGGTCGCCTGGTTGCGCCGTACGGACGGCACCTGCGGGTACTGCGCGCGCGGGGCCGAGAACCTCTGCCCGGCGTCCGAGTACACGGGCTGGGACGCCGACGGCGGTTACGCGGAGTACACGACCGTGCCGGCCGGCTTCGCCTACCGGCTGCCCGACGACGTCGACGACGTCGCCCTGGCGCCGCTGCTGTGCGCGGGCATCATCGGCTACCGGGCGCTGCGCAGGGCCGCGCTGCCGCGGGGCGGCCGACTGGGCCTGTACGGCTTCGGCGGCAGCGCCCACCTGTGCGCGCAGCTCGCGCTCGCCGAGGGCGCCACCGTGCACGTACTGACACGGGATCCGGCCGCGCGCCGACTGGCTCTGGACCTGGGGGCCGCGTCCGCCCGCGAGGCCTACGACGAGCCGCCCGAGCCCCTGGACAGCGCGATCCTGTTCGCGCCGGTCGGCGATCTGGTCCCGGTCGCCCTGCGGGCGCTGGACCGGGGCGGCGTCCTGTCGGTCGCGGGCATCCATCTGAGCGACGTCCCGCCGCTGCGCTACGAGAGCGACCTCTTCTACGAGAAGGAGCTGCGCAGCGTCACCTCCAACACGCGTGAGGACGGCGGGGAGTTCCTGGCTCTCGCGGCCCGCCACGGCATCCGTGCCACGACGCACGCCTACCCGCTGGAGCGGGCGCCACAGGCCCTGCGGGATCTCAAGGCGGGCCGCTTCGACGGAGCGGCCGTACTGGTGAACGACCTCTCGCCGACGGGCTGAGCATGCGGGCGCGCCGCCCCCGTGCGTGGATGGAGCCAGGCGTGTGCTGCGGTGGAGGTGCGATGGCGGGCCGGGGCGGTGACGACACGGCGGGTGCGGGGGCGCCGCCCGACGCCTTGGAGGACGCCATCGAGTCGATCGGCACGACGCTCGACGAGCGGACCACCTGTGCGGAACTCGTGGCGTTCGTGTGCCGGCACTTCTGCGAGACCGCCGCCGTGGACCTGCTGCCGACGGACGTCGCGGCCGACCGCCACTCCCCGGACCCGGATTTCTTCCGCGTCGCCACCGCCGGCCGCAGCCAGTTGCTCACCCCGTCGGGCGGTCCGCGCCCGCTGTCCGTCCGCGCGCTCGACGAGGGGCATCCGATCGCCGCCTCGATCGACCTGTCCGGCCGTGTACCCCGGCAGGTCATGACCGTGCCCCTGCTCGCGCGCGGACGCCTGTACGGGGTGCTGCTCGCGGTCCGGCGGGGAGCGCCGTTCACGGACGCCGACACGTCGGGCACGCACTACGCGGCGCGTCTCGCGGCCGTGCACCTCGGCCATTCCCGCCGGCACGACACCGTCCGCCGTACGGTCCTGGATCTCCAGCGGGCGCTGCTGGCCGAACCCGGCCGGCCGCATCCGAACCTCGACCTCGCCACCCGCTATCTGCCGGCCGGAGGCGGCACCCTGGTCGGCGGGGACTGGTTCGAGACCGTACGGCTGCACTTCGGGCGGACCCTGCTGGTCGTGGGCGACGTGATGGGCCACGGCCTGGACGCGGCGGTGGACATGAACGCGTACCGCTCGATGCTGCGCTATGTCGCCTCGACGGATCTGCCGCCGCACCGGGTGCTGCGCCGGCTGGACGCGGCGGTCTCCGAGGACGGCACCCGGCGTCCGGCCACCTGTCTGCTCGTCCGCGTCGATCCGGCGCGCGGGATCGCGGTGATCGCGGGCGCCGGGCATCTGCCTCCGGTGGTGTTCGCCGGGGACGGCTCGGGCGAACTGCTGCCGCTGCCGGTCGGTCCGCCGCTGGGCACGGGGGTGGGCGGCTACGAGCAGGTGGTCCGCAGGCTCTCCCCCGACGACACCCTGGTGATGTTCACCGATGGTCTCGTGGAGCGCCGCCACGAGGACATCGACGAGTCGCTGGCACGGCTGGCCGCGCTGCGCCTCCCACCGGGCGCGGGGGTCGACGACCTGCTCGACGAGGTGCTCGCCAAGCTCGACGCCCGGCACGCGGAGGACGACGTGGCGGTGCTGGCGGCCCGGATCCACCCCCGGAACCACTCGGCCTGAGGCGCCGCAGCACGGGGAACCAGCCGGGCTGAGGCACGTTCAGCAACCGGAACCACTCGACCCAAGGCACGCAGCACCCGCAACCACCCAGGCTGAGGCGCGCTCGGCCCCCGTACCCCCGGCCGGGGAGGCTCCCTGCCCCGGCGTGGGGGCCCGCCCCGACCGCCGAGGGGTCGGCCCGGCCGCGGGGATCCGGGTGTGCGGTACGCCCCGTAGCCGGCCGCCCGCCGGCTACTCCCCCGCGAACACCTTCTCCAGGGCCGCGATGTCCAGCTTGGACATCTGGAGCATCGCCTTGAACGTGCGGCCCGCCTTCTCCTGGTCCGGGTCACTGATCAGGTCGATGAGCCGGACGGGGACGACCTGCCAGGAGAGTCCGTACTTGTCCTTGAGCCAGCCGCAGGGGCCCGCCTCGCCACCGTCGTCGATGAACCTGTTCCAGTAGTGGTCCACCTCTTCCTGATCGGCGCAGTCGATCTGGAAGGAGACCGCCTCGTCGAACGTGAACTGCGGGCCTCCGTTGAGCGCGACGAACTTCTGGCCGTTGGCCACGAACTCGGCGGCCAGCACCGAACCGGCGGGGCCCGGCCCGGCCTCGGTGTAGTGGCCGATCCTGCCGAGCCTGGAGTTCTCGAAGACCGAGACGTAGTAGTTGGCGGCCTCCTCGGCCTGACCGTCGAACCACAGACAGGTGGTGAAACCGTCGGCGGGCATGTGTACCTCCTCGGGCGGGAAACGTCGTCACTTCTGTCGACTGATCCTCGTCCGAAAACTCATCTGCCGCGCGCGCACGAACTCACCCGCGACGGCCCGGGACCACCTCCGCCCAGGCCCCGCCGAAGGGCTCGTTCCAGACGGTTGCCGCGATCCGCCAGACCTTCCAGCCACAGGGAAAACCGCTGCCGGACGCCTCGCCCGCCGAGTTAGGGTCCGCGGACATGACCTTCACCGACGCACCCGGCGTCCATCCGTTCCGTATCGACTTCCCGCAGAGCTACCTGGACGACCTGCACCGACGCCTCGACCACACCCGCTGGCCCGACGAACTGCCCGGAGTGGGCTGGGCCCGCGGAGTCCCGAAGGACTACCTCCAGGATCTCGTACGGTACTGGCGGCACGCCTACGACTGGCGCGCGGCCGAGGAACGCCTCAACGCGTGGCCGCAGTTCACCACCGAGATCGACGGCGCGCGTCTGCACTTCGCGCACATCCGCTCGCCGGAACCCGGGGCGACCCCGCTGGTCATGACGCACGGCTGGCCCGGGTCGATCGTCGAATTCACCGATGTCGTCGGGCCGTTGACCGATCCGCGCGCGCACGGCGGCGATCCGGCCGACGCCTTTCACCTGGTCGTGCCGAGCATTCCCGGATTCGGGCTCTCGGGGCCGACGCGGGACACCGGCTGGGAGTTCACCCGGGTGGCCGCCGCGTTCGCCGAGCTGATGGAGCGGCTCGGCTACCGGCGCTACGGCGCACAGGGCGGGGACTGGGGCGGGGCCGTCTCGCGCGAGCTGGGACGCGCGTACCCCGACCGGGTGACGGGCGTCCACCTCAACCTGCTGCCCGGTGCGTACGCCGTCACCGAGCCGACGGCCGAGGAACTGGCCGTCCTGACCCCGGACGAGCGCGAGCGGACCCTCGTCTCCTGGCGGCGGGGCCAGGAATGGAACCGCGAGGAAGCCGGTTACGCCGCGCTCCAGTCGACGCGGCCGCAGACGCTCGCGTACGCCCTCACGGACTCCCCGGTCGGTCAACTCGCCTGGATCGCCGAGAAGTTCCGTCAGTGGACCGACTCGAAGGACCGTCCCGAGGACGCCGTGGACCGGGATCTGCTGCTGACGAACGTGATGCTGTACTGGCTGACCGGCACGGCCGGTTCGTCCGCGCGGATCTACTACGAGCGTGCCCATGCCGCCTATCGGGGCGCACCGCCCGAGCCGTCGACCGCTCCGACCGCGCTCGCCGTCTTTCCCGAGGAGAACTTCGTCGCGCTGCGCCATGTCGCCGAACGCACCGACACCATCGTCCGCTGGACCGAGTTCGACCGGGGCGGCCACTTCGCCGCGATGGAGGAACCGGATCTGCTGGTCGCGGACATCCGGGCGTTCTTCCGCCAACTCGCCCGCCTGCCCGGGTGAGGCCGGTCATCGCGCGCGCTCCAGCTCCGGGTGCGGCCGGAATGAGCTCCGGATGCCGTCGAAGATCTTGAAGAGCCGGTTCCGAGTGTGATTATTTACTTAGAGTAGTCAGTCTGCCACTTTACGTGACGATCGGTCGGGAGTGTCACGGCCCCTCAGGCACGGAGCTGCCCTCATGCGACGCATCACCACCCGGATCGCTACCCTCGCGGCCACTGCCCTGCTCGCCCTGGCCACGGGTCAGAGCGGGCAGGCCGGCGCCGCCGCCGATGCCGCGTACTTCAACATGCGAGACATCACCGGCCACAACTTCGTCATCGAGATCACCAGGCCGGAAGTCATCAAGGAAGCCCGCGAGATCGTCGCCAACGGCGACAGCAAGATCGTTATCGGCCGGCTCATCATGCGTGCGGCCGGCTACAACCCCACGTGGGACTTCCACTTCAACCCGGACACCGTCAGCTTCGCCGATGGAGCCCCCGAGGTCTGCGACTCCACCATCCCCTACGTCGAGGACCACCTGGACGAAGTCGGCGGCCCCTTCCTCCCCGGCTACTACTGGTGCCCCTGGTCCGGCCGCCTCACCGCGGAGGTTTCCGCCCCTTAGCCCTGCCCGTGCTCGCCGGCCTCGAACGGTGACACGGCCACGATCTCCATCCGACGCGTGACCGCGACCGGACGGCGACCCGCGGCCAGCCCGGTAGGACCGGGGAGTCAGGAACGGGCCGCACGGGATCTCCGTGCGGCCCGTCGCCCTCCTTCCGCTTTCCGCCCGCTCTGCCCACGGCGAATCTGCTGCGGGCCGAGAAAGCCGTTCCGGCGCCGTCGGCGGACCGAGAGTGGAGTCAGCGGCGACGCCCGCCGCGTCACGACCAGGAGGAACCATGACTCCCCTCACCACCGGCTGGGACCCGGCCCGCGCACCGCGGGCCGAGGAGGGCGACACTCCCGCGACCCGCTTCGACGACCATCTGGCCGCGCAGTTGCTCGCCCAGCGGATCGTCCTCCTCGGCACCCAGGTCGACGAGGTCTCCGCGAACCGGGTGTGCGCCCAACTGCTCGTACTCTCCGCCGAGGACGCGCGCACGGACATCAGCCTGTACATCAACAGTCCGGGCGGATCGGTGACCGCGGGCCTCGCCATCTACGACACCATGCGGCTGATCCCCAACGACGTCTCCACGCTCGCGATGGGATTCGCCGCGAGCATGGGGCAGTTCCTGCTCAGCGTGGGGGCGCGCGGCAAGCGTTTCGCGCTGCCGAACGCGCGGATCATGATGCACCAGCCCTCCGCGGGCATCGGCGGCACCACCGCCGACATCGAGATCCAGGCGCAGAACCACGAGTTCACCAAGCGGGCCATCGAACGGATCACCGCGGAACACACCGGCCAGAGCGAGGAGACGATCTCCAGGGACGGCGACCGCGACCGCTGGTTCACGGCCGAACAGGCCAAGGAGTACGGCATGGTGGACCGGGTCGTGGAGTCGCTCGACGATGTCCGCCCGGCCGCGTCACGGCGACGGATGGGGCTCTGACATGGGTACGTACACGATCCCGAACGTCGTCGAGCGGACCCCGCAGGGCGAGCGGTCGTACGACGTCTTCAGCCGGCTGCTCTCGGAGCGGATCATCTTTCTCGGCACGGAGATCGACGACGGCGTCGCCAACGTCGTCATCGCGCAGCTCCTCCATCTGGAGTCGTCGAGTCCGGAGAGCGAGATCGCGATCTACATCAACTCGCCCGGCGGCTCGTTCACTTCGCTGATGGCGATCTACGACACGATGACCTTCGTGCAGGCGCCCATCTCGACGTTCTGCGTCGGGCAGGCCGCCTCGACGGCCGCGGTCCTGCTGGCCGGGGGCGATCCCGGACGGCGGTTCGTCCTGGAGCACGCACGCGTCCTGCTCGGCCAGCCGGCGAGCGGCGGACGCCAGGGCACGGTGTCGGACCTCAGCCTCCAGGCCAAGGAGATGCTGCGGATCCGCTCGCAGGTCGAGGAGGTGCTGTCCCGGCACACCCACCACGACGTCGCCACGCTGCGCGCGGACATGGACCGCGACAAGATCTTCACCGCGCGGGAGGCGGTGGAGTACGGGCTCGCGGACGAGATCCTGAGCCGGCGGCTCGCCGTGCTCTGACCCCCGGGGCGCCCCGGGGGCCGGAGTCAGGCGGCGAGACACATGCCGTCGTAGCGCGAGGACGAGGACGAGCGGGAGCGGCCCCGGTGGGCCTCGGCCAGGGTGTGCCGGGTCAACTCCCGCTGGGCCAGCGACAGCAACTCGGTGAGGCCGAGACCGAGGGCGCGCGCGGCGGCCGCGAGGACCTCGGAGGAGGCCTCCTTGCGGCCGCGCTCCACCTCGGAGAGGTAGGGCATGGAGATACGGGCCGCGTCGGCCACGTCCTTGAGCGTGCGCTCCTGGGCCAGGCGCTCGCGCCGCAGGACGTCGCCGACCAGGTCGCGCCACAACGGCTCCTTGCCCCGGGGGCCGGGAGCCGCCGGGGCCGTCGGCCCCCGGTGCGGCGCGAGGACCGGCGGGTGCGGTGCCCGAGCCGGGGCGTCGGCCACCGACGGGGTCCGGGAGGGCTCGCGTGCCGCCGCCGGGCGCAGGGGAATGACGCGGGCTTCGTCGGGCGCGTGGTTGCTCACCCCTTCAGCCTAGAAGCGCCGGGCCGTACCGGAAGGGAGCGGCGTTCCGCTCTCGGTGAAGCGGCGGAACGCCGTTGGCCCATGCGGAGGAGGAGACGGCGGAGGCCGCCGACTGCGTCGTCAGACCGGCGGACGCCGAACCGGACGCCGGGGCCGATTCCGTCGCGGTCGACGGGGGCGCGCTGGACGGGGGCTCCGGCTGCGCCGAGGACGGCGCGGACGAGGTCGGTCCGGAGGGGGACGACGAGCTCTCCGACGAAGGCGAGGCCGAGGTCGACGGGCAGGGACTGCCGGACGCCGGCTTCTTGTCGCCGGGCGAGGAGCACGGCGAAGCGGACCCCGAGACACTGACCGACGGCGAGGGGTTCACCGGCGGGTGCGTCTTCTTGTCCTGGTGCACGTTGTCGCCCCGGTGCCGGGCGATCCACTCGTTGTTGTCCGGGTCGAAGATCACGAACACGTTGATGATCGTCGTCGAGGGCGCGACGACCACGACGTTCTGCGAGCGGTACGAGGACCACGAGTCGCCGGTCGGCTTGGGGGTGCCCTGTTGCGGGACCGCCGCGAGCAGCGGGTTGCCGCACGCGCAGCGCACCCGGGGCACACCGCGCGCGTCCACGAGAACGGCGGTGCCTGCCTGGAGGACCGCCTGGTAGCTGGTGGGGGCGCCGTTGCGGTAGCCGTGGTTGGTGACGCGGGTGTCCATGCGCAGCTGTACGGGGGTCAGGGACCGCAGATACGCGGGGACCGCGTCCGGCTGGATGCCCTGCACCGAGGCGAACGCCTTGTTCTTCGCGGGGTCCGCCTGGAGCGCGCTGATCTGCTTGCCCACGTCGCAACTGGAGACGTTGCGGGTGCCGCCGTAGAGGCCGGGCGCGTTGCCGCTGACGGCGCGGGTCGCGTTGGCGGGCGCCGACCGGGCCGGTGTCGCGGGGGTCTGGGGCTCGGTGGAACTGTCGTTGGCGGTCGACTCGGTGAACGGATCGGGCCCCGTCTTGTCCGCGGACTGCAGGAAGACCTCGCTGCCGGTGTTCTTGGACCCGCCGCCGTTGTTCGTGAAGACCAGACCGAGGATCACCGCCGCCGCCACGACACCGGTGATCAGCGCCACCCGCGGGGCCGACCGCCACCAGGGCCGCTCGGGTCCCCCACCCGGTCGGCCGGGCCCGGTGGCGCCACCGCCGGGCCCGGACGGACCACCCGTACCGCCGCCGCCCGTACCACCGCCGCCGGTACCGCCGGCTCCGCTTCCCCCTCCGGCTCCGCTTCCCCCGCCGGACGCGCCGCTGGGCGGTCCGGCGGGCGGGCGGCTGACGGGCTGGGTCGGGCTCGGCTGCGACGGGCCCGACAGCGGGCCCGAAGGCGGTCCGGTGGGACGGCCGGAGGACGGCGGTTCGACGCTCACGAGCTCTTCTTCCCGATGGAGGGATGCAGCGGCATCCGGGCACTTTGTGCCGCTTTCTTCCACAGCGAACCCATTGTGTGCCCCGTTCCGCCGGTGCCCGCAAGCCGACGCGGTCGGCCCTCCCGAGGGGCGAAGGGTGTCGGCGCTGCTTAGCGTGGCAGCGTGAGTCCCCAGACACCGTCCGCCCAGCCGGCCGACAGCAGCGGTGCGCGTCCCGCCGCCCGTCACGGCTGGGTCCAGGCCCTCGTGGCCGTACTGGCCGGGCTGTTCGTCATGGGGATCGTCGCCGCTCTCGGGCTGTGGGCGTCCGGCGCCACCGATCTTCCAGACAACGCCTATCCGCGGGTGGTCGCGGCCACCGTCGTCACGGCGGTCGGCGGCACCATCGAGTTCACCGGCGACGCGGGAGCCATCGCCCAGACCAAGGCGGGTCTCACCGTCATTCCGCTGTCGGTGACCCTGGCCGGAGCGCTGGTGCTCGGGGCGGGATTCCTTCGGCCGCTACGGCACCGCGCCGTCGCCGGGGCCGCGGAACTGGCCGGCTGGGCCGGGCGGCTCCTCGTCCTGTGGCTGCTCGCCCTGATCGGGCTGGCGCTCGCGGCCCGTCAGAACTTCACCGTCGACCTCGGGAACGGCACCATCGGCGCCATCGGCGACCTGTTCGGCGCAACGCCCGAGGTGGGTTTCAAGGCCGCCGTGGCACAGACCCTCGTCTTCGGAGTGCTGTGGCTCGCCGGTGTGTTCGTGATCGCGCTGCTCGTCTCGCGGGGGGCACCGCTCCCCGCCCGGCTGCTGCGCTTCCAGGAATCGGTGCGCCCGGCCGCGTACGCCATGGTGGTCCTGCTGCTCACCTGCGTCGGCCTCGGTGTGATCATCGGGCTGGTGGTGGCGGCGACCCGCGGGCACGCGGCCGAGACGTTCGCCGTGATGCTCCTCGGCCTTCCCAACGTCGTCTGGCTCGCTTTCACCATCGGGCTGGGCGCCACCTGGAACGGCCGGGTGGACGGGCCGTTCGGGCTGCCGATGCCGCATCTGCTCGACGAGGTGCTGCGCACTCCTGACGTGTCCGCGGTCAATCTCGGCACCCTCGCCGACCACGACGGCAGGATCTGGTGGCTGGTGGTCGTCGACGCCGTCCTGCTGCTCGGGGCCGCGTTCCTGATGGCGGCCCGCTCACCGGCCCGGATCCGGGCCTGGCAGCACGCCGTCCACATGGCGGTCGCGCTCGCGCTGACGGTGCTCATGATCTGTCTTCTCGGCCGGATCTCGGCGCACTACGGCCTGTCGATCCTCGGTCTCGGCGACGTCGGCGGTGGTCTGAAGGGGGAGCTCTTCCTGAAGCCCCAGGTGTGGGGCGCCCTCGGCTTCGCCGTGCTGTGGGGGCTGGTCACCGGCTTCCTCGGCGCGCTGCTCGCGAAGCGCGTCCGGCGCAGGGGTGCGGTCAAGGCCTCCGGCTGAGGCCGGCCGCAGACGGGAGGGGCGGTCGCGGCGGGAGGCCGACGGCGGGCGGCACCGGGCCCGGCGGAGCCGGTGCGATCCGACGGCGGCGAAGGCGGGCGCGCCCTGTCCTTCGCCGCGGTGCGGTCCGTCGGCGGCGAAGGACAGGGCGCGCCCGTGTCAGTGCCGGAACACCGGCCGGGCCCAGGCGGGTGGCCCAGGAGGCGGCCCGGGAGGACCGGGTGCGGCATCGGCGTCCATCGGCGAGGCGGTGCCGACCCCGCTCACCGGACCGCGCGCGGCGATCCGCAACGCGCTGACGAAGGCCAGGCACGAGTCGTACCGGTCGTCGGGGCTCTTGGACAGCGCCTTCGCGAGGACGGCGTCGACGGCGTCCGGGATGT
This sequence comes from Streptomyces sp. NPDC091209, assembly GCF_044757755.1. NCBI lineage: Bacteria > Bacillati > Actinomycetota > Actinomycetes > Kitasatosporales > Streptomycetaceae > Streptomyces > Streptomyces sp. NPDC091209. The sequence continues at coordinate 64,862 of NZ_JBIVVR010000024.1, forward strand.
CGGGGCGCTTGGTCGTCAGGGCCGGCGGCTGGTCGTACTGGTGGGCCCAGAGCAGCGCCATGTCGTCGTCGCGCTGGAAGGGCGGCTTGCCGACCATCGTCTCGTAGACGACACAGGCGAGGCTGTAGACGTCGCAGCGGCCGTCGACCGGTTTGCCGGAGATCTGCTCCGGTGCCACGTAGTCCAGGGTGCCGACGAACTGTCCGACGCTCGTGAACCCGGTCAGTGACAGGGACTTCTTCGTCAGCCCGAAGTCCGTGAGGTAGACGTGTTCGGGATGGTCGCTGTCGGTGCCCTGGGCCACCAGGATGTTGCCGGGTTTCACGTCCCGGTGCACGAGGCCGTGATCGTGGGCCGCGTCGAGCGCCGAGGCGACCTGGAGGGCGATCCGGGCGGCCACCGTGACCGGCAACGGCCCCTCGCGGTCGAGGAGATGACGCAGGTCGCGCCCGGCGACGTAGCGCATGGCGATGTAGAGGACACCGTCCGTCTCGCCCGCCTCGAAGACGGGCACGATGTGCGGATGGTCGATCGCCGCGGCGACCCGTGACTCGTGGGTGAAGCGGCCGCGGAAGGTGTCGTTGCGGGCGAGTTCCGGGGCGAGCAGTTTGAGGGCGACCGTGCGGTCCAGGCGCAGGTCCTTGGCCTGGTAGACGACGGCCATCCCGCCGCGGCCGATCTCCCGCTCGATCCGGTAGCCGGCGATCTGGCGTCCGATGAGATCGGAGGGGCGCCCCGAGAACACGCTCATGTCGCGCCGGGAGTCCTCGCCCATCAGCGGTCATCCCGGTCGCGCCGGGCGCCGTCCATCAGCCCTCGCCCCGGTCGTCGTCCTCGAAGGTGACCAGCCGGGTGGGTTCGTGGCCGCCGGGAGCGGCTTCCCCCACGATCCGCGTCGGGTCGGCCGCGTGCTCGTGCGCCTTCTTCTTCGGCCCGGGCTCCGGGGCCGGCTCCTTGTCCCGGTCCCGCTCCGGGCCCCGGTCCCGCTCCGGGGCCTGTTCCTGGGGCTGCCCAGCCGTCCGGGGTCGTACGGCCGCGGGGGCGCGCTCGGCCGCGAAGGTGCTCAGCCGCGTCCCGTCGCAGTACACCCACCGCTCGTGCTCACCGTCGTACAGCCACAGCGACTCGCCGTCGACGACCACCCCGATCCGGCTGCCCTGGGTCCGGGCCCTGAAGGTCTCCGCCTCCAGGTCCCCCGACGCCAGGTCCTCGGCCGCCTTGCGGTAGTCGGAGAGCGCCTCCTCCACGCGGGCCAGCAGCGGACGCGGATCGGCCGTGCGGGCGAGCGGACGGGTCGCCGCCGGCGGCACCTGCGGTACGGCGATCAGCAGGCGCCCGTCGACCCAGGCCGACCAGCCGTTCGCGCAGACGACCCGCCCCCAGTCCCCGAGCCGGTCGACGAGCTCGACCGGCAGCAGCGCGTCGAGCGGGGCGGTGGGCCGGGAGGGGTCCGGCGACTCCCAGGCCGGCAGCCCGTCCTGCGGAACGACATGCGTCGGGCGGAAGTCGGGGCTCGTCATCGGCCGTTACTTCCGCATGACCGCGGGCTCGTGCCGCCGCAGCAGCCGGGCCACCAGCCAGCCGAAGACGACGGAGAGCACGACCAGCATCCCCAGGTTGAGCAGCCAGACGCCGGTGGAATGCCGGAACAGCGGGTCTCCGGTCAGGTTGCCGGGAACGATCCTGGAGAGGCCGATCGTCCCGGCCATCGCGCCCAGGGCCCAGCGCGAGGGCACCAGCCAGGCGAGTTGCTCGATGCCGGGAACGCCGTGCAGCTTCAGGAGCGCGCCGCAGAACACCACCTGGACGATCGCCAGCAGCACCAGCAGCGGCATCGTCACCTCCTCCTTGTGCACCAGGGCGGAGACGAGGAGGCCGAGCATCATCGCGGTGAAGGCCAGCAGGGCCACCGCGAGCGTGATCTCCAGGAGCGGTGGCATCAGGACGCCTTTGCCGCCGGGGGCGTTGAGGTCGACGCCGAACAGGGCGACGAGGGTGAGCACGATGGCCTGGAGCACGGTGATGGTGCCGAGGACGACGACCTTGGACATCAGGTACGCCGATCTGGACAGGCCGACGGCCCGTTCCCGCTGGTAGATCGTCCGTTCCTTGACGAGTTCCCGTACGGCGTTGGCAGCGCCGGTCAGCACACCGCCGACGCACAGGATGAGCAGCGCGTTCATCGCCGTGTCCCGGGTCAGTTTGCTGCCGGCCAGGGCCCGCGCCATCGCGCCCATCACGAACGGCAGGGCGATCATGATGGCGAGGAAGGTCCGGTCGGCGCCGAGCGCGGCGGCGTAGCGGCGGACGAGGGTACGCAGCTGGGAGCCCCAGCTCTGGGCCTTGGGCGGTGGTCCGACGAGCGCTCCGGTGGCCTTGTCCGGCATCTTCGGCTGTGACGTCGACTTGTCGATGTACTGACGGTGGAACGGCGAGTCGCGGTACTCCCCCGCCCAGTCCCGGTCCGTGTCGTGCTCGAAGGCCTCGAACGCCTCGGGCCACTGCCGGTAGCCGAAGAAGGCCAGGGTGTCGTCGGGCGGTCCGTAGTAGGCGACCTTGCCCCCGGGCGCGAGGACCAGGAGCCGGTCGCAGACGTCCAGGCTGAGCACGCTGTGGGTGACCACGATGACGGTACGGCCGTCGTCGGCGAGGCCGCGCAGCATGTGCATCACCGAGCGGTCCATGCCCGGGTCGAGGCCGGAGGTCGGTTCGTCGAGGAAGAGCAGCGAGGGCTTGGTCAGCAGTTCGAGGGCCACGCTGACGCGCTTGCGCTGTCCGCCCGACAGGCTGTGGATGGGCTGGTCTGCGCGCTGCCCGAGGCCCAGCTCGCCGATCACCTCGTCGACCCGCGCCAGGCGCTCCTCCTTGGCCGTGTCCTGCGGAAAGCGCAGTTCGGCGGCGTAGGTGAGCGCGCGGCGGACGGTCAGCTGCGCGTGCAGGATGTCGTCCTGCGGGACGAGGCCGATGCGCTGGCGCAACTCGGCGTAGTCGCGGTAGAGGTCGCGGCCGTCGTAGAGCACCGTGCCGTGGTCGGCGGGCCGCTGTCCGGTGAGCGCGTTCAGGAGGGTGGACTTGCCGGCGCCGCTCGGGCCGACGACGGCGAGCAGACATTTCTCGCCGACGGGAAACGCCACCTGGTCCAGAAGCGTCTTGCGGCCCTTGTCCACCTCGACGGTGAGGTCCTGCACGTCGAGGGAGACCTCGCCGCTGTCGACGTACTCCTGCAACTGGTCACCGACGAGACAGAACGCGGAGTGCCCGATGCCGACGATGTCGCCCGGTGTGACCAGGGCGCTCTCGACCGGCTGACCGTTGAGGAAGGTCCCGTTGTGGCTGCCCAGGTCGACGATCTCGTACGTCTCGTCGGGCCGGGCCCGCAGCTCCGCGTGGTTCCGGGAGACGATCAGGTCGTCGATGACCAGGTCGTTGTCGGCGCCGCGGCCGATGCGGACGGTGCGGGAGGGCAGCGGCCGCACGGTGGTCGGCTGTCTGAAGGTGCCGGTGGCGGCCGGCATGGAGACGGCCGAGGGGCGCTCCGCGGCAGGTGGCGGGCGGCGGACGAGGACGGCGCGCGGGCCGTCCGCGGGACTGCCGAAGCGGATGACGCTGCCGGGTCCGACGCCCCATTCGTGGACGCGCCGGCCGTCGGCGTACGTGCCGTTCGTACTGTTCTCGTCCTCCAGCGTCCAGTGATCGGCGTGGGGCCGCAGCACCGCGTGGTGCCACGAGACCCGGACGTCGTCGATCACGACCTCGCACAGGGGGTCGCGCCCGACGTGGTAGTCGTGGTTCGGACTCATCACCGTCGAGCCCGTCTCGGTTTCGAGGACGAGCTCGGGTGCAGTCGCCGCGACCGGCCTCTGTGCCATGCCAGAATTCTAACGATTCGCCCACATGCGCGCCTGATCAGTCTGCGCGGCCGGAACGCCGGGACGGTCAGGCGGCGGAGATGCCGAGCACGGCGGCGGTGCGGTGCATGCGCAGCGCGTCCACCGATTCCGCGAGCAGTTCGTATTCGGTGGTGTCGTCGTTGGTGGAGACGCGAACGAGCTTTCCCGCGGCCAACTCCTCGGCGACGAGCTCCTGTTGCTCCGAGTCACCGCACCAGGCGCGCAGCATCGTCGGGACGTCGGGGACGCTCTCCCCCACCGGTGCGATCGAGTTGGGCGGAAAGGTGGGGTCCTCCGGCTGCGGATCGAGCCGTTCGGCCATCCAGGCCGCCCGGTCCCGCATCCACCACAGGGCCAGCGCGAGGGTCGGCGCGCGATAGGTGCCTAAGGGAACGCCGACTCGCTGACCGCCGCAGATGCCGTACGCGGTGACATGGCACAGGAATTCGTCGTGCACGATCTTCCCCCATTGGCGTCGCTCGTCGCCGGTCCGGCCTCACTTTCCCTGCGGCTCATGGGCAGTGCACCCTGCTGATGCACGGGCGTGGCTGAATTGCCCTACTGATTGAGTATCGTCACTACTGACACACTGTCACCATGTGATTCCAGCCAGTCTGTTGGCATATTCACCGCCTGGATTGGCCGAAACGGCACCGCCGGTGTCCCCGGCCTCCTGACCCGCGGCGCTCCCCCGCAGGTGGTCGACGCTATGAAGGCCTCCCGCCAGGGTGGCCGTATCGCGTCCCGGAGCGGCAGGACCGGCTCCGGATGCGGACCTTGCCCAGGGATACGTTCCTCGATGGAGGCCGGTTCACCCTGTCCGCGAACACCGACCGCTACGAGACCGCGGTCGTCCGCCGCGTCAGCAGGTGCGCGGAATACGGGACGCGTCCCGGTCCGAGCCCAGCCGGGGCGGCGCATGGCGCTCGGCGCTCGGCGCTCGCGATGAGTTTTCGCCCTTCCGGTGGTCTCTTGAAGAGGACGACCACGGGACCGGGAGGACCACATGAGCACCGCGAGCAGACTCGACGCGGAATTCACCGCGGTACTGCGCAAGAGCCCCGAGAAAGGCGGCTGGACCTACGTGGTCTGGCCCGAGTCCGTCGCGTTCTTCGGTACCCGGGGACTGGTCAAGGTCAGCGGCACGATCGACGGCCGCCCCTTCCGCAGCTCGTTCATGGCACTGGGCGACGGCACCCACAAACTGCCGGTCAAGGCCGATGTGCGCAAGGCGATCGGGAAGGAGGAGGGCGACACGGTGACCGTACGCCTGGAGGAACGGATCACCGGGTAGGGGCCGGCACGGCGGAGGCGTCCGTGCCCGTGAGCGCGCGGGCGGCGGTGCCTGAACCAACGCGGAGGCCGGGCTGAACGGCGCCGTGCGGACGACCTGTGGCTGCCGGGGCCACACCGACAGCCACCGCCCGCCGAGGTCCCTGACGCGGACGCGTGCGGCACCAGGGACCTCGGCGAACGCCCGGCGGTCGGCCGGGCGCCGTGGCCCTACGCCTTGACGACCGCGTCGATCCGGGCGAGCTCGTCCTCGGAGAACTCCAGGTTGCCGATCGCCGCGACGCTGTCCTCCAGCTGCCGCGGGCTGCTCGCGCCGATCAGGGCGGAGGTGACCCGGCCGCCGCGCAGCACCCAGGCCAGCGCCAGCTGGGCCAGCGACTGGCCGCGGGACTTGGCGATCTCGTCAAGGGTGCGCAGCCGGCCCACGAGGTCCTCGGTGACCTTGTCCGCGCTCAGGAACGGGCTGTCGCTCGCGGCCCGCGAGTCATCCGGGATGCCGTCGAGGTAGCGGCCGGTGAGCAGGCCCTGCTCCAGCGGCGAGTACGCGATGGAGCCCACCTGGAGCTCGTCGAGCGCGTCGAGCAGGCCCTCGTCCTCGGGACGCCGGTCGAGCATCGAGTAGCGCGGCTGGTGGATGAGCAGCGGGGTGCCCAGCTCGGCCAGGATCCGGGCGGCGTCGCGGGTCTGCTCCGCCGAGTAGTTCGAGACGCCGACGTACAGCGCCTTGCCCTGCTGGACCGCCGAGTGCAGGGCGCCCATCGTCTCCTCCAGGGGAGTCTCCGGGTCGGGGCGGTGCGAGTAGAAGATGTCGACGTGGTCCAGGCCCATCCGGCCCAGGCTCTGGTCGAGCGAGGACAGCAGGTACTTGCGCGAGCCCCATTCGCCGTACGGGCCCGGCCACATCAGGTATCCGGCCTTGGTCGAGACGATCAGCTCGTCGCGGTGGTGCGCGAAGTCGGCCTTCAGCGCGTCGCCGAGGGCGGACTCGGCGGCACCGGGCGGCGGGCCGTAGTTGTTCGCCAGGTCGAAGTGGGTGACGCCGAGGTCGAAGGCGCGGCGCAGGATGGCGCGCTGGACGTCCACGGGCCGGTCGGGGCCGAAGTTGTGCCACAGGCCGAGCGACAGCGCGGGGAGCTTCAGGCCGCTGCGCCCGGTGCGCCGGTAGGGCATGTCCGCGTAACGGTCGGGGTGTGGGGTGTACAACGCGTACTCCTGGGGGCCGGGGAAACAGGTCTCCACTCTCGCGCGCCCCATGGGCAGCAGTCCAACGGGAGGATCGGATGGCATTGAGCGATCCCGCTTCTCAATGGGGCCTGCGCCCCCACCACGGCCCTTACCCTTGTGCCTCATGGAACTGCGCCACCTCCAGCACTTCGTCGCCGTCGCCGAGGACCGGCACTTCACCCGTGCGGCGGAACGGCTGATGGTGTCGCAGTCGGGCCTGTCGTCGTCGATCCGCGCGCTGGAGCGGGAGCTTCAGGCGCCCCTGTTCGTCCGTACGACCCGCCGGGTCACCCTCACGGAGGCCGGTCGCGCCCTGTTCGTCGAGGCGGAGCGGATCCTCGCCCAGGTGCGTTCGGCGCACGACGCCGTGGCCGCCGTACAGGGCGTCCTGCGCGGCACTCTGTCCTTGGGCACCGAACAGTGCATCGCGGGCGTGCACTGCGCCAAGCTGCTCGCCGCGTTCCGGCGGCGCCATCCGGACGTGGAGATCCGGCTGCGGCAGGCGGGTTCCGAGGCACTGGCCGAGGAGGTCGCGGCGGGCCGTCTGGACCTGGCGTTCGCCGTACGGACGCGGGCCGACTCCGAGCATCTGCGCTCGGTCCCGCTGACCGGTGAGCCGATGACCGTGCTCTGCCACCCGGAACACCGTCTCGCGACCGCCGCCGTGGTGACGCCCGAGGAACTGGGCGAGGAGGCCTTCGTCGACTTCCACCCCGACTGGGGTCCGCGGCGCACCACCGACGCGGCGTTCGCGGCGGCGGGCGTGCAGCGGACCGTGGCCCTGGAGGTCAACGACGTCCACAGCCTTCTGGAGCTCGTCCACGAGGGACTCGGAATCGCCGTCGTACCACGCCACTTCGGCCTCAAACGCGAGGCCCGCGCGCTGACCGCGCTCCCCTTCAAGGGCCCCGTCGAAGGGTCGTACGAGACCGTCGCGATGCTCCCGCCCCCGGAGGCCACGAGCCCGGCCGCGCGGGCCCTGATGATGCTCCTCGACACCTCCCGGGACGGCGTCTGAGCCCAAGGGCCCACCGGCCGGCCGTCCACCCGGGACGTCCGCCTGCGGGTGCGGCGGGTGTCGTGGACGCATCACTGGGCCCAACACCCGGAGTTCCGGACGCAGGGACGGGCGTGATGCGCGATGGTGGATCCATGCTTGCCAAGGACATCCTCATCGACGGATTCGGCCGCATCCGGGAAGAAGTCCATGCCGCCGTCGACGGCCTGCCGCCGGACGACCTCAACGCCCGCCCCAGCGAGACCGCCAACTCGATCTCATGGCTGGTCTGGCATCTCACCCGGGTCCAGGACGACCACGTCGCCGACGCCGCCGGAACCGACCAGGTCTGGCTCACCGACGAGTGGGCCAAACGCTTCGGGCTCGACCTGCCCCTGCGCGACACGGGCTACGGCCACACGTCGGCGAAGGTCGCCCGGGTACGGGTGGAGTCGGGTGACCTGCTGCTCGGCTACTACGACGCCGTGCACGAGCGGACCCTCGCGTTCATCGGCGGGCTGGCCGCCCAGGACTTCGAGCGCGTCGTGGACGAACGCTGGGATCCGCCGGTCACCCTGGGCGTACGCCTGGTCAGCGTCCTGTCCGACGATCTCCAGCACGTCGGACAGGCCGCCTACGTACGCGGACTCGTTCAGCAGGCGTAGCCCGGAAGCACGACGTCCTCGATGAGGACCTTGCGCTCGTCGTAGGGGATGAACGCGCTCTTGACCGCGTTCACCGTGACGGTGCGCAGGTCCTCGATGCCCCAGCCCGCCTCCTCGACGAGCAGCGACATCTCGCGGGTCATCGTCGTGCCCGAGACCAGCCGGTTGTCGGTGTTGAGGGTGACGCGGAAGCCCAGGTCGCGCAGGGCGGTGATGGGGTGCTCGGCGATGGAGTCGGCCGCGCCGGTCTGGAGGTTGGAGGTCGGGCACATCTCCAGGGCGATACGGCGGTCGCGCACCCATCCCGCGAGGCGGCCGAGCTTGCCGTCCACGATGTCCTCGGTGATGCGGACGCCATGCCCGATGCGCTGGGCGCCGCACACCTGGAGGGCCTGGTGGATGCTGGGCAGACCGTGCGCCTCACCGGCGTGGATGGTGAACGGGACGCTCTCGCCGCGCAGGTGCTCGAAGGCGGCCAGGTGGTCGGCGGGCGGGAAGCCGTCCTCGGCGCCCGCGATGTCGAAGCCGACGACCCCGGCGTCCCGGAACGCCACCGCGAGGTCGGCGATCTCCCGGGTCCGGTCGAACATCCGCATGCCGCACAGCAGGGTCCCGACGCGCACCGGGGTGCCCGCGGCGGCCGCCTTGGCCATGCCGGCCGCGAGACCCTCCTGCACGGTCTCGACGACCTCCGGCAGGGTGAGCCCGCCGTTCACCATCAGCTCGGGCGCGTAGCGCACCTCGCCGTAGACGACACCGTCCTCGGCGAGGTCGAGGACGTACTCCTCGGCCGTGCGCAGCAGGCCCTCGCGGGACTGCATCACGGCGAGGGTGTGCTCGAAGGTGGCTATGTAGCGCACCAGGTCACCGGAGTTGGCGGCCTCGTAGTACCAGTCGGCCAGTGCCTGCGGGTCCGTGGTGGGCAGGGTGTGGCCGACCGTCTCCGCGAGCTCGACCAGGGTGGCCGGGCGCAGACCGCCGTCGAGGTGGTCGTGCAGGACCGCCTTCGGCAGGCGGCGGATCGTGTCGATGTCGATGCGGTGCGCGGTCATGTGCGGTGTTCCTCGGGAGGTGGGTTCGGGGCGGGAGGGTACTGCGCGATGCGGAAGGTGCGGGAGATCCCGGTCAGCCGGCGGGCTGGAGCAGGTCCCAGCGGTTGCCGTACAGATCCTGGAAGACGACGACCGAGCCGTACGGCTCGTGGCGCGGCTCCTCCAGGAAGGTCACGCCCGCGGCGCTCATCCGGGCGTGGTCGCGGGCGAAGTCGTCGGTGTACAGGAAGAAGCCGACGCGTCCGCCGGTCTGGTCGCCGACCCGGCCGCGCTGCGCATCGTCCTTGGCGCGGGCCAGCAGCAACCCGCTTCCGCCGCCGTCCACGCCCGGCTCGACCACGACCCAGCGGGAGCCGTCGGGCCTCGGGGTGTCCTCGACGAGGCGGAAACCGAGGGCTTCGGTGTAGTGGCGGACGGCCTCGTCGTAGTCGTCGACGACGAGGGTGACCAGGGCGATGCGTCTCATCGGACCTCTCCAGGGTTATACGTAACACGTAGGGTACGGCATTCCGCCGGACTGTCCGGAGGCGGTCTTTCGGGGGAGGGAGGGACGGGGGTTCGCCGGGGGTTCGAGGGGCTTTCTCCACCGGGGGGTGGGGTGGCGATCTTCGTCGGTCGACACGGCCGGCGATCTTCGTCGGTCGACACGGGAACGATCCCGGCGCCCAATCGTCTACAGTTGTGTAGACGATTACAGCAATGGAGTTGGCGCGGGCTAGGTGTTCTGCCGTGTGCGCGCCTGCCGTGGAAAGGGGCCACATCCATGTCCGCCGCCGCCCCGGGTGCCGTACCCGCGCCCGAGGCCGATGTCCCTCCGGCTCGGCCGTGAAGCGCCAGGACACCGGCGACATCGCCGGTTCGACGGCGGTGGGAAGCCTGGTCGCGTTCGTCCTGCTGACGCTGATCGTGACCGGTCACCACGGTGCCCCCTTGTTCGGTGACGAGGAGCTCGCCTCCTGGTCGCTCACGCACCGCCCGGACGTGGCCCTCGCCCTGGCACGCGGCGTGACCTCCACCGGCACAGGAGTCATCGCCTACGGGCTGGTCGTCGTGGCCGGACTTCTCCTCGGACGGAACGCACGTCAGCGGGTCCGCACGGTCGCCGCCTGCGTGGGCTGTCTGGCGGCCGCGCAGGCCGTGCGGTTCACCGTGATGTCACTGGTCGCCCGCCCCCGTCCCCCCGTGGCGGACTGGGCCACCCATGCCTCGGGCTGGTCCTTCCCCTCCGGTCACACGACCACGTCCGCCGTCACCGGGGGACTTCTCGTCCTCGCGGTGCTCGCCCGGGCGCCGCGGCACAAGAGAACCCTCGTCACGCTCATCGGCTGCTGGGCCGTGCTGGTCGGCCTCTCCCGCGTCTACCTGGGTGTGCACTGGTTCTCCGACGTCGTCGGCGGCTGGCTGTTCGCCATCTGCTGGCTGAGCCTGCTCTTCTACGCCCTCGCACGGTTCCTCCCCCGCGCTCTCTCCGCGATATCGGCGCCCCGTCTCCGCCCAGGTCCCACGACGGAAGAGCGCCACGATGCATCCCACGACCAGCGCGACGTCCCCCCTGACCCTGCTCCGTAGCCATCTCGGCTGGGCGGTGGGCGTCGCCTATCTGGCCGCCGCCACAATCCCTGCCCCGGGTCTGTGGCTGCGCCGCACTCACTGGCTCGGCCCTGCCTGGTTCTTCGAACTCCCTTTCAGGACGGCTCCTTTCCTGCTGTCCCTGGTCCTGTTCACCGCCGGCATGCAGGTGCCGCTGAACGAATTGCGGGCGCTTCTCGGCCGTCCCACCGCATTGCTGACGGGCCTCGCTCTGCACCTCGTCGCACCCCTGGTGATCATCCCGGGGGTCGCGTTCGCGCTGCGGCAGTCCCCCGACAGCGACGGGGGCAGCGGGCTGATCACGGCGATGATCCTCATCGTGGCGATGCCGGTGGCGGCAGGGGCCACGGTGTGGACCGGCAAGGGGGAGGGCTGTCAGCCGACGGCGGTGGGCCTCGTCCTGGCGTCCACGATCGTCAGTCCGCTCACCTTCCCGGTGACCCTGACGACCCTGTGCCCACTGCTGCACGGCACGTACGCGGGCTCACTCGCGGACGCGGCCCGGACCGCGGGCAGCGGTTTCGCCCTCACGGGGGTATTGCTGCCGTGCGGGGCCGGAATCCTGTGCCGGCTCGTGCTGCCCCGGCGCCCATCCGCCCACCTGCTCGGGGCAGCGGCGCCCGCGGCGATACTCGCCTCGCTGCTCCTGACGTACGTCAACGCGAGCGGAGCCCTCGGCCCCTTCCTCGCCCACCCCGAGCCGGTCCTGCTCACCGCCGCGGTGGCCGTCGCGGCCATCGTCTGCGGGCTGTCGTTCGCGCTGGGCCTGGTCACCGCCCGCGCACTGCGCCTCGACGCCCCGGCGGGCGCGTCGGTCACCCTGGCCTGCGGGATGAACAACAGCAGCGCCAGCGCCGTCCTGATCACGACGACACTCCCCGACAGGCCACACGTCCTGCTGCCGGTGCTGGCTTACAGCCTGTTGCAGAAAATGGCCGCGGGACGGGTCGTACGGGCCGGAGGACGATCCCGTGCCCAGACCTGACGGGCCGGTCCGCGGCACCGTTTCCGCCGCCGCGGACCAGGGCGACTTTCTCGGCCCGACCCCCACCTCGCGCTGCCGGCAACCAGAGGATCGTTGGTCGTTGTTGGTTGCTGGTTGCTGGTAGCTGGTTGCTCGCTGATCGTTGGGCGCGTCCGTGCGCGGGATGAGGGTGGAGGGTGGAGGGTCCCTGCCCCGGCGAGGCAGGGACCCTCGGCATCACACGCCTCCGGTGACCCGGGCGTGGAGCGCGTCAAGGCCGGCGAGCTGCGCGTCCGTCAGACGCAGGGCGCCTGCCGCGATGTTGTCGGCCAGATGGTCGGGGTTGCCGGTGCCGGGGATGGCGAGCACGTGCGGGCCCTGATGGAGGGTCCAGGCGAGCCGGACCTGGACGGGTGTCGCGTCGTGCGCCTCGGCGACGGCGATGACCTCCGCCTCGTCGCCGCCCGCGGGACCCAGCGACCCACCGTTGCCCGCGATGGCGAAGAACGGCACGAAGGCGATGCCGAGTTCGCGGCAGGCCCGCAGTACGGCGTCGCCCGCACCGTCGGAGGACGGCAGGCCGAGGCCGTACCGGTTCTGCACCGCGACCACCGGTGCGATGGCCCGCGCTTCGTCGAGATGCCGGGCCTCGATGTCGGAGACGCCGAGATGCCGGATCAGTCCGGCGTCGCGCAACTCGGCCAGCGCTCCGAAGTGTTCGGCGATCGAGTCCTGTCGCATACGGCGCAGATACACCAGGTCCAGGTGATCGCGGCCGAGCTGGCGCAGGTTCTCCTCGACGTGGGACCGCAGTTGGTCCGGCCGGGCCGCGTCGCCCCACTCCCCCGCGTAGTCCCGGAAGGGCCCGACCTTGGTGGCGATGACCAAGTCGTCGGCGTACGGCGCGAGGGCGCTGTTGATCAGTTCGTTCGCGGAGCGCAGCGAGGAGAAGTAGAAGGCAGCGGTGTCGATGTGGTCGACGCCGAGCTCAACCGCCCGCCGCAGCACGGCGATCGAGCGTGCGTGCTCGCTCGGCGTCCCATGATGGAAGGCGGCGCTCCCCGTCAGCCGCATCGCGCCGAATCCGACACGGTTGACGGTGAGTTCACCGAGTGCCCAGGTACCCGCGGCTGCCGCGGTGATCGCTTCTACGGTCATCGCGGCAGTCTCGCATGAGGTCTCGGGAGCCACGTGCGCAGATTCGAACCCTGACAGGGGTTTCCGACGCGGTGGCCGTGTTCAGGTGCCTTCCCGTGTGCTTCCGACGCCGGGTGATCAGGCGACCTGGGTGGCTGCCTGTTGGACGGCCTTGTCGATGTCGTCGGTGCTGACGTCGAGCTCCTTGGCGATCTGCTTCTCGGCCTTCAGCTCGGCCTTCTCCAGGGCCTGTGAGAGCGTGCTCGCACCGACGATCACGAGGGCGGCCTCTCCCTCGTCGATGAGCTCGCCGAACTCCTTGACGTCCACCCGTGACATGCCACGCCAGAGGTGGCCGCCCACACCTCCCACGGCTGCGCCGACGAGGGCGGTGCCGATGACCGCCGGCGGGAACAGCAGGCCGACGACCGCGCCGGCGGCGGCTCCGCCCCATGCCCCGTGCCGCGTGGCCGTCTCGTCCTTGTTCACGTGGACCTTGCCGGCCTCGTCCTTGGTGACCACGGAAGCGTCGTAGGTGCCGACCGCGCCCGCTTTGTGAAGGTCCTTGACGATCTCGTAGTCGGCTCGTGCCGCGGCTTCGCTGGGGTAGGTGCCGATGTAGATGAAGACCGCGTCGGGCTTGGCCATGATGTCGCTCCCGTCTGTGCTCGCCATGCTCGGCGGACCACGGCGCCTGGCTGCGGCCGCACTGCACGACCGTTGCAGGCTGCCGCCGACTCGCTCATGACTTCATGCTGCGCGCTCCCCGGCAGGGCTGCATCCGCTCGTACTCATGGCATGGGGCCTGGAGCGGGCACGGGAGGCTGGTCCGGCCAGGCGAACGCGTACCGGGGATCGCCCCCGCGGCTCAGCCGTACGAAGCGCAGGAGTTCACGAACGATCCCCGCGTTCCCCATGGCCCAGCCGGTGCACGGTTCGAGGTCGCTCGGGGTGGCCCGGTGTTCGTGGTTGGACCAGCGGGCGCCTTCGCTGTCCCGGATCGCGCGGGTGGCGAGATCCCTGACGAGGACGTGGGCGAAGTCGTACGGGTCGTGCTGTTCGGCGATCCGGTCGCAGGCCAGGGCGAGCACGCCCGCCGTTCCGCAGCAGCGGCCGTTGTTGTCCCAGAAGCCGGGGCGGGGTCGCCGGGGCAGGCCGGAGTGGGTGACCGTGTGCCAGCAGCGGTCGGCGAGGGCCGGCCAGACCGGGTCGGTCGTGATGTCTCTCAGCATCCGGAAGACCTGGGCGTCGCCGGCCGGGCCGTGGCACCAGCCGTAGCTGTGGGACTCGATGACGTCGGGGCGGAACTGCGGGGTGGAGTGCGGCACCAGGAATCCCTCCGGCCCCGCTTCGTCGCGCGCCACGACGTCGGCGGCACCGGCGAGCGCCAGTTCGACCAGGTCCGTACGGCCGGTGGCCACGCCGACCCGGGCGAGCGCCGAGACGATGCCGAGCGTGCCGTGGGATATGTGATGCAGACGGGAGTCGATATCCGCGCGATGGGCCCAATGAACGCCCGCCGGGGTCTCCTCCGCCGTCCGCAGGTACGGTTCCACGGCGAGGACGGCCAGTTCGGCGTCGCCGGCCAGAAGTGCGCCGAGGCCGATCCCCGCGTTGCCGCCCATCAGCTCGAACAGCTCGCCCCAGCGGGTCCCGTCGAATCGTGACCGTACGAGTTCCAGCGCGCGGTCGGCGGCGGTGCCGGCAGCCGTGTCGCCGAGTTCTTCGTGAAGGGTCCGCAGGACGAGAGCCATTCCCGTGCGGCCGAAGTAGAGGGAGTCGTCGTCGATGCCGTCGACGGAGTCCGTGAGGCTGCGGGCCGCGCGCAGGGCGGCGTCGGCGTAGGAGTCGTCGCCGAAGTGTCGCCACGCCTCCAGGAGTACGGGGACGTTTCCGGCCGTACCGCTGTAGAGCGTCGGGTCCGGCTCGTCGTCCGAGGGTCTTGTCGTCCAGGCGAGGCCGCCTCGTGGGGTTCCGCGCGCCGCCTCGATCAGCCACCGCAGCCCGTCCACGGCGAGTCCCTCGACCTCGTCGATCCCCACAGCCATGCCTTCTGATGCCGTCACGGGCCCACCCTCGCATGATCTTCCGGACCCGCCCAAGGGGCGCCGGCGCATCGCGAGAGCCACCGCCGCTGACCGACAAGCCCGGACCGCGCCGTGCGACGGCCGACATCAGCCCCTGGCCGGTCCATCAATCGATCAAGAGGCAGCCGTGGTCGACGGAGTGCAGACGCTCATTCGGTGCCGGTTCCGGACTGGTGCAGCATTCGGGTCACGAGCAGGGCGCCTCCGGCCGCTGCCCCTACCGCTCCCGCGGCCAGGAAACTCCGCGAGGAACGCCAGGACAGGACCGACCATCGCGACTGGGCGGAGAACAACGACCCCGTGCTCAGCCACGAACCGGTGGACATCAGGGACAGGGCGGAACCGATCGAGCCGGCCGACAGGGCGCTTCCGATCGAGCCGACCGACAAGGCCGAACCGATGGACCCCACGGACAGCACCGATCCCACGGAGCCGATCGACAACACGGAGTCCTGTGACCACAACGACAGCACGGAGCCGGAGGAGCCACAGCGGACCGACCGTACGGACAGTTTTGTCATGAGGTCATCTTGCCCGTCGTCGTTCCGCCTCGGGCGGTCGCGGACGAAAGACGCGGGTCCGGGTGAGGACCTTCCGGCATCTGGCTCACCGCCCGCTTCACCGGCCCGCAGTGCAGTCGGCCGGCACGTCGTCGGCTCGGGTGCGAGCGAGCGTCTGGTTCCGGATTCCGTCCCCGAGCGGCAGCAGCCGCTCGGGGACAGTCTGGTCCACCCCTGTCGGGAGATACGCCGTCCCGGTCGGGCTACGGATAGACGTAGGTGTTCAGCGTGTTCACCGCGGAGGCGGGATCACCCAGGTCGTAGCGGTCCACGGCAAGGTAGTTGGGCTTCTTGCGGGCGGCAGGCTGGCAGAAGCGGCGGGCACGGTCGGCGAGTTTGGTGTTGTCCGTGCCGGCGGTTCCGGAAAGCGTGGCGTCGCGGAAGTGGTTCATGACGAAGAGGGGGCGGAATCCCGGCTCGGTGCGGGTGAGGGGGACGTTCGTCCCCGCGTCGTACCAGCGGCTGTAGCAGGACCAGTCGGAGGAGCCGATCCCCGAGCCCATGGACCAGTAGTTCTCGACGGTCCACTCGCGCTGGTACATGACGCCGAAGCTGTCCCGGGTGAGTCCGGCGGACTCGTCGGCGGAACGGCTGTGGTCGGTGAAGAGGAGCAGGCGGTGGCCGGCGGCGGTCAGATCGGCGAGCTTGGGCCAGCCGTTCTCGCGCACACCGGTCCGGTCGGGACGGTAGAGGACGTCGGACAGGCCGTTCACCCGGGCGAGTTCGGCGCGGAGGACGCCAGGGTCGACGTAGTCCTCCATGAACACGGTGACGAACTGGTCGGGGTGCTGCTTGAGGAAGTCGACCATGCGCTGGAGGTCGACCCAGAGCGCGACCGGCTTGCTGACGAGCGTGCAGCTGTCGTGACAGAGGATCGCGCCGTCGGGGGTCTGATGCAGATCGAGCATGAACCCCCGTACGCCGTCGGAGAGTTGCTGGTTGATGCCGCGGGACTGATTGGGCACCAGGTTGATGAAGGGCGGGGCGAATCCGCCGTCGACGCCGTTGGCGTAGGCGTTGTGGGCGGTGAGGAACGTGACCTGGTCCAGGGTGCGTTGGTCCTGGGGCGGCATGGGGCGGGTCGCGGACTGGACCGGAGTGAGGTACCAGGAAGCGAGTCCGCCCGGCGGGCCGATCACCAGCTGGGCGGCGTAGTTGGCGCCGCCCGACTTGTCGGCGACCGTCAAGTACCGGTCCGTTCCAGGGGCCTTGAGCGTGTACTGGTCCGCACCGCTCGGCGTCACCTCCCACGCGGCGTCGGCGCTCGTACAGGCGACGGTACGCGCCTGGTCGCCCGAGCGGCCCAGACAACTGCCCGCGGTGTCGGCGCTTTCGAGGACGAAGGAGGAGCCGATCGGCCGCAAGGTCCACTGCTGGTGATCCTCGTTGCCCTTGGGGTTGTGCTGGACGACCGCGCCCCCGCTGTCGGCGGCGTTCAGTCCTGTGGTGGCGCTCTGGACGTAGTAGGCGCCCGCGACGGGGACTTCGGCGGCGTCGGCGGGCGCGGGGACGGCGAGAACGGTGCTCAGTACGGCGGTGGCGGCGAGCAGGGAGCGTCGGCTCGGTCTCATGGCACGTGATCCCTTCCTGTGGGGAGCATGAGCATGCCATGTTACTGTCGGCGTCAGCGGTTCGGACCGCGTCAACCGTCGTGCCCCGACCCGAGCGCTCGGCGGCGCCCCCGTTTCGGGCCGCCGCCGTTCACCGCTCCGAGCGAGGTCAGACAGTGCCGTAGGGAGTACCGGGGTGCTCGATCCGCGTGGCGAACGCGGTGATGTCGGCGACCACCCGTTCGGGCTGTTCCCAGTGGAGGACGTGGCCGGTGCCCTCGTAGGCGAGGAAGTCCGAGCCGTGAACGGCGTCCAGGATGGTCTGCTGGTCCTCGCGGGGCAGGAGCTCGTCCTGTTCGCCCCAGATGACGAGGGTGGGCACCAGGATGCCCGCGAGGGTCGCGCCGAGATCGGCGTCGAGGAGACCGCGCGCGGTCTCCTTCCAGACGTACGCGGGGAGTTTGAGGTTCTCCTCCACCATCGTCTCGATGAACCCCCGGGCGATCGGGCGGGCCGCCGCGCCGGCCAGGAAGTCCTCGACGAACGCGCGGGGCACGGGATCGGAGAGGCCTTCCAGGGCCTTGGCCGTCCCGGCCACCGCCTGGTTGTCCGCGAGGGTGCCGGGAACGCCGAGCAGAACCAGGCCCGCGATGCGGTCGGGGTAGCTGCCGGCGACGATCCGGGCCGGTACGCCGCCGCTGGACGCTCCGACCAGGATGGCGCGGGAGATGTCGACCGCGTCCAGGAAGGCGACCAGGTCGGAGGCGAAGTCGTCGGGAGTGTAGCCCTCGGCGGGCCGGTCGGCATCGCCGTGCCCGCGCTGCGTGGGCGCGTAGCCGTGCAGGGACGCCGGAAGGCGCCTCAGGAGGGGTTCGAAGGACCACCAGGAGTCGGCCAGACCGTGCACGAAGACGACCGGTGTACCACTGGGGTAGCCGGCTTCGGCGTACGGGAGGGTGGGCCCATACCGCAGTTGCGCTGACTTCAGGGAGATCACGGTCACGGCACTCTGCCTCCTTCCGCCCGGCCACCCGGGTCCGGGAACCCGGGAGCGGAGAGCGAGCGGCGATCACTTCCGACACTACCGAGGGGCGGCGCGCGCCGCGCTGCGAAGGGCCCGGTCGAGCCGCTCGGATGAAGCGGAGCGCAGGGGCGGGCGCTGGTCCGGGTGGGTGACTCCAGGAGGACGGGTGGAGGATCGCCGTCCCGGGCAGACCAGCCCGCCGCCGTCCCGGGCTGACGCGATCCCCCGGTCCCGCGCGTCACGGTCCCGCCTCGTCCCGTACGGACCGAGGGCGGGAACCTCCGCCGTGCACAACGGCCGTCGCACGCAGGACCCGCGGTGCACAACGCCCCTCGCACGCAGGACCCGCCCTGCGCAAGGGCTGTCCTGCGCGGGAGCCGTCGTACCCACCACCTGGGGGATGGGGTTAATGTGTCCGTCGTACCGGACACGGGGTGCCCCGTCCGAGGGCTGAGATCACACCCGTCGAACCTGAACCAGTTCGTACTGGCGGAGGGATGTCTTCCATGCCATTGGCGCATGTTTCCGGCGGGGTGCCCGCCGACGACCGGCCCGCCGTCTTCGACGGCCGGATGCCCTCCGCACCCGGCGACCTGCGGGTGGAGGGACACGGCATCGAGCCGGTCCCCGAGAACAACCGGTACGGCGGCGCCGGGCGCCTGTTCACCGTGTGGTTCGCGCCGAACCTGACGATGACGGGCGTGTTCACCGGCACCATCGGCATCACGCTGGGCCTGGACTTCGGTACCGCCCTCGCGGCGGTCGTCCTCGGGACCGTGCTCGGCGCGCTGCCCACCGCTTACCTCAGCACCTGGGGCGGCCTCACCGGCACCGGCCAACTCCCGCTCGCACGGCTCGCGTTCGGCCGGGCGGTGGTGCTGCCCGGGACGCTCCAGTGGCTGTCCTCGGTCGCCTGGGACGCGCTGATCGGGCTGTTCGGCGGGGACGCGCTGGCGCGGCTGTGCGGCTGGCCGTTCTGGCTCGGCGTGCTCGTCATGATGCTCGCCCAGGGGGCGCTCGGCGTCCTCGGCTACGAAGCCATCCACCGCCTGCAGATCGTCATGACGTTCGTGCTCGCCGTCGCCTTCGCGGTGATCGCCTGGCGCATGCTCGACGGCGTCCATCCCGCCGCGAGCGGGGCCGCGACCGGTGCCGACCGCGCGGGCGCGTTCGTGCTCACCAGCACCATCGCGCTCAGTCTGTCGCTGTCCTGGGCACCGTACGCCGGTGACTTCAGCCGCTATCTGCCGCGCACCACGTCCCGTCCGCGGATGTTCTGGTGCACCCTGCTCGGCCTCGTCGTGTCCTTCGTCGCCGTGCAGGTCCTCGGACTGTGGGGCGCGTCCGTCCTGACCGACCAGACGGCCGCGGGCGTGGACGCGTTGCTGGGCGGCGGGACGGCGGGCGCGTTCGGGCTGCTGGCCGTGGCACTGGCGGCGGTGTGCAGCAACGCGATGAACGACTACAGCGGTTCGCTGGCGCTGCAGACCCTGGGCCTGCGGATCCCGCGCCCGGTGGCCGCCGCCCTGGCCGCCGCGCTCGGCTTCCCGCTGGTGCTGTGGATGCACGCCGCCGACACCACGGCCCGCTTCCAGAACGTGCTGCTGTTCGTGGGCTATTGGATCCCCGGGTTCGTCGCGATCGTCGTCGTCGACTGGATCGCCCGCGGGCGGGAACGCGGCGGCGCCCCGGTCGACGTCGCCGTCGAGATCTCCCGGCCACGCCCGGGATGGCCTTCGCTGGTGGCCTTCGTCGCGGCGTTCGGCGCGGCCGTTCCGTTCATGGACACCGGCCTCTACGTCGGACCGGTGGCCGACGCGCTGCACGGCGCCGACCTCTCCTACTACGTGGCGTTCCTCGTCGCCCTCGCCCTCTACGCACCGCTCCGGCTGCGCCGCCGCGCCTGAGAGCGCTTCGCCGCTCCCCCGGTCGAGGGCTCCGAGCCCGCGGCCGTATCCGAGAGGAACACCTCGTATGCCCACGCCGCCCCGCGTCCTGACGATCGCCGGATCCGACTCCGGCGGTGGCGCCGGAATCCAGGCCGACCTGAAGACGATGCTCGCGCTGGGCGCCCACGGGATGAGCGTGCTCACCGCGGTGACCGCGCAGAACTCCGTTGGCGTGCAGGGCGCTTGGGAACTGTCCGAGGAGGCGGTACGCGCCCAGTACCGCAGTGTGGTCGACGACATCGGCGTCCAGGCGGTGAAGACCGGGATGCTCGCGTCGCCGGGCCTGGTCACGACAGTGGCCGAGCTGCTGTCCGACGTGGGCGCCCCGGTCGTCGTGGACCCGGTGAGCGTCTCCAAGCACGGGGACCGGCTGTTGGCCGAGGACGCGCTGGACGCCGTACGGACCCTGTTGCTGCCGCGGGCGACCGTGGCCACCCCGAATCTCGACGAGGTCGCCCAGCTCACCGGGGTGAAGGTGAAGGACGAGGGGGGCATGCGCCGGGCCGCCGACCGGCTGCTCGCGTTCGGTCCCCGCTGGGTGCTGGTGAAGGGAGGGCATCTGCCGGGGCAGGCCGTCGATCTGCTGACCGACGGAACGGCGGAGCACTGGCTGCGCGCGCCGCGCCACGACAACCGGCACACGCACGGCACCGGGTGCACGCTCGCCTCGGCCGTCGCGGTGGGCCTGGCCGAGGGCCTTTCGGTGCCGGAGGCCGTACGGCGGGCCAAGGAGTACGTGACCGCGGCGATCGAGGCCGGTTTCGCGCTCGGCGCCGGCATCGGGCCGGTGGACCACGGGTGGCGTCTGCGCCGGAACGACTGACCCCCGGACCGTCGGCCGGAGTTCCGGGATCCGGCCGCACCCGGGGCCAGGACCTCCGTAAGGACCGAGTCCGCTCGGGACCGGGGGCTCCCGAGCGCGCGGCGCCCGCTCGGGACCAGGGGTCGGAACGCGAAGGCCCGCTCGGGGCCAGGCTTCCGGAGCGCAGGCGTCCGCTCGGGACCAGGCTTCCGGAGCACACGCGTCCGCCCGGGACCAGTCGTTCCGGAACCCGGGCGTCCACCGGTCGCCGGGAGACCCCGGACCGCGATCCGGCGCACCACCTGCCCCGGAAGGTGAACACCTCGCCCCCTGTCGTGCGTACTGATCGGCACAGCGACAGTCGTCTGCTCGCCCGTCAGGTACGCGGGGAGGCAGATCCGGATCCAAGGAGCACACCATGAAGGCGACCGCGCAGATCGGCGTCACAGGGCTCGCGGTGATGGGCCGCAACCTGGCCCGCAACTTCGCCCGGAACGGCTACACCGTCGCCGTCCACAACCGCACCCCGGCGCGCACCAAGGCACTGGTCGAGGAGTTCGGGCACGAGGGCGCCTTCGTGGCGGCCGAGTCGGCCGAGGAGTTCGTGGCCGCACTGGAACGCCCCCGCCGCCTGATGATCATGGTGCAGGCCGGGGCCGCCACCGACGCCGTCATAGAGGAGTTCGCCCCGCTGCTCGAAACGGGCGACATGATCATCGACGGCGGCAACGCCCACTTCACCGACACCCGGCGTCGTGAACAGTCACTGCGCGAACGCGGCATCCACTTCGTCGGAGCGGGCGTGTCCGGCGGCGAGGAGGGCGCCCTGCACGGGCCGAGCATCATGCCCGGCGGCTCCCCGGAGTCGTACGCGTCGCTCGGCCCGATGTTCGAGACGATCAGCGCCAAGGTGGACGGCGAGCCCTGCGCCACGCACATCGGCACCGACGGAGCCGGGCACTTCGTCAAGATGGTGCACAACGGCATCGAGTACGCCGACATGCAGCTGATCGGCGAGGCCTACGACCTGCTCCGCCGCGTCGGCGGATACACCCCGCCGCAGATCGCGGAGATCTTCCGGCGCTGGAACAAGGGCCGCCTCGACTCGTACCTGATCGAGATCACCGCCGAGGTCCTCGCGCACACGGACGCCTCCACCGGGGAACCGTTCGTGGACGTCGTGGTGGACGCCGCGGGGCAGAAGGGCACCGGCCGCTGGACCGTGCAGACCGCCCTGGACCTCGGCTCCCCCGTCACCGCCATCGCGCAGGCGACCTTCGCCCGCGCCGCCTCCAGTCAGGGCGACCTGCGCGCCGCGTACCGCGGTCTGCCCGGAGGCACCCACTGGGACCTGTCGGGAACCGAGGCCGAGCGGTTCACCAGCCAGGTCGAACACGCCCTGTACGCATCGAAGTTGATCGCCTACGACCAGGGCTGGAAGATGATCCTGGACGCCGCGGCGGAGTACGGCTGGGACATCGACCTCGGTGAGGTGGCGAAGATCTGGCGCGGCGGCTGCATCGTCCGCGCCGCGTTCCTCGACCGTATCCGCGCCGCGTACGCCGTCGACCCGGGCCTGGTCAGCCTGCTCTCCGACGCGGGGTTCGCCACCGAGATCAAGGACGCCCAGGTCCCCTGGCGCGAGGTCATCTCCACGGCCACCCGCAGAGGCGTCCCGGTGCCCGCGTTCTCGGCCGCGCTGTCCTACTACGACACCCTGCGCGCCGACCGGCTGCCCGCCGCCCTCACCCAGGGGCAGCGCGACTTCTTCGGCGCCCACACCTACCGGCGTACCGACCGCGAGGGGAGCTTCCACACGCTGTGGGGCGAGAGCGCCCGCGGTGAGACCGAGGTCCTGTGACGCCGGTGCCCCTCTCCGGGCGATGAGGTGGTGCGGAGCGGGCCGCACGTCCGTGGCGACGGAGGTGCGGCCCGCTCCGCGTTTTTTGTCAGGTCGCCAGGTAGAAGTCCGGGCCGACCCGCAGCAGCGAGGGGTCCGGACGCGATTCCGGGAGAACGGCTGCGGACCGTCAGAGGGGGCCAAGGAGCGTCAGAGGGGGTCGAGGCGGCGCTTGAGCAGGCAGAATTCGTTGCCTTCTGGATCGGTGAGGACGTGCCAGGACGCATCGGCCGGCTGACCGATGTCGACGAGCTCGGCCCCGGCGGCCAGGAGGCGTTCGAGCTCGGCGTCCTGATCTCGGTCGGTGGGGTTGACGTCGATGTGCAGCCGGGTGTGCCCGCTCTGCGGCTCGTCGTCGCGGATGAGGAAGACCGTCGGCTGCGCGCCGCCGAACCCCTCGCGCGGACCGATCTCGATGCAGCCCTCCGCTTCGCGATCGAGCTCTGTGAAGTCCAGGACCTCGCACCAGAACCGCGCCAGCACCTCGGGGTCGTGACACTTGATCACGATCTCGCTGATACGGGATGCCATGGACGAAACCTACTCTCAGCGGAGGAACTGCCGGGCCGACCGCACACGGAGATCATCAGGTCCCCGCGGCAGGAACGATCCCGCAACCGTACCGGGCGCGATGAACGGCGTCGAAGGGATTGCGGGCCTCGCCCGGCGACTCGGCCCGACGAGGACCGTAGGCCGCGCGGCAGGACGTCCGGCCTGTCTCGATCCACCGGCTGCGGCGACCCGGTCGCGGCCGGCGGACCGACCGCGACCGCCGACCGCACGCCTGACACAAGATCGTGCGCCCCTGTGCCAACCGCCCTCCACGGCTGCATCTCAGCGGCCGGCGGCCTCAACTCGCGGGCACGGTAGGTCCGTTCGGCCGAGACGCGACACGATGTCCGCCATCACGTCGGGTGGCAGTGACGGGTTGGCAGCCGCCGCTTCCACCACCTGCTCGTCCGCGTCGGAGAGCAGTTCCACGATGTCCCGTGGCGGGAGTGCCGGATGGCGGGCGGCCACGGCTCTCGCCCGTCCGGCCTCCAGGCAGGCGAGCAGGGCTCGGGCCGTCGCGTTGGGGTGGCGGGCGATCTCCCGGTACGCCTTCTGCACGGGTGGTTCGTGCCGGGCCAGGTGCTCCAGCAGCGCCGGACTCGCGTCCGGGTTGGCCGCCACCTTGGCGAGGACCCGGACTCCGTGCGTGTCGACCATGGCGCGCAACTGCCCTTCGGCGAGGCCCGGATGCGGCGCGATGGACTTGACGACCTTCGCGTCGGGGTCGGTTGCCAGCGCGTCGCGGATCTCCGGCGGCAGATCGCGGCGTTGAGCCACCATCATGCGTACCGCCGGGTTCGGCGACCGGGCCAGCTCCTTGATCTCTGCGGAGGTCGCGGCGACGATCCGGGGCAGCGGGGTGGCCCCGATCCTGGCCGTTCCTGCCAGTTCGGTGAGTACATCGAGCGGTACGCGGGGATGGTGCGCGAGCCGACGGCGCACGTCGGGGTCGCCGTCCCGCGCCAGCACACGGATCAGGGCCTCGTCGATCACGGGGTTCTCGGCGAGGGCGCCGCGCACACCGGGAACCGGATCCGAGGCGAGCCGCGCGCACACCTGCGGGGGCAGATCGGGGCGGGCGGCGAGCGTCCATCGCAACTGCGTCGAAGGATGGTCCGCGAAGCCGAGGACGACTTCGGTGGGCGTGGCGGGGTTGCGGAGCGCCGCCGCCGCGATCTGGCGGCGGGTGGAATCGTGAGAGCCGTCGCAGGAGGCGCCCGGCAGCAGATCACCGTCGTGCCGGGGGCTCTCCGGGTCATGCACGAAGGGCGTCGCCTCGCGGTCGCAGACCGGACGGTGCCGCGCGGGAGGCAGTCCCTCGCCGGTGATGAGCGCCGCCAGTACGTCCGGGGGCGTCGCCTCGTTGTGCGCCACCGCGCGGCGGACCTCGGCATGCGGATGCTCCGCGAGCCGGGCAGCCGCTTCCGGTGTGGTCCACAACGCGAGCTCCGCGACGACGCCCACGTCCGGGTCCGCCGCGAGCGTCTCCACCACATCGGCCGGGAGGCCGGGGCACCCGGCCAGCTTCTCCCGGTGCTCCGGCACCGGATCCGCCGCGAAGAGGCGCGCCCACTCCGGGCTGCCGGATCCCTCGTCGAGCAGGGCGAGGGCGGTGTCGGGCTGCGTCGCGGGGTCGATGTCGGCGGCGGTCAGCCGACCCTCGTAGACCAAGTGCACACCGCTGGACTCGACTCGCGAGAACAGAGCGACCGCCTGCGCGTGGCTGAGGTCCGGCCGGTCGGCGAGGTGTCCGGCGAGGTCGGCGTCGGCGATCGCGATCAGGCGGTCGACCAGCTCGGACGACAGTCCGGCGTTGGCGGCGAGGCCGCACAGGACAGGGTGCACAAGCGGCATCCTGCCCTGGGCTGTGACCCTTCGGCGCGGGATTTTCGCGTCGACCGCACGGATGTGATCGGGCGGCGAGTCCTTCCGACCGGAACCGGCCCGCCGGATGATCACGGCGTCACGAGGGCAGGTCGACGCCGTACATGGTGCGGCCGCCGACGAGTTCCCGGCCGGTGACCAGTTCGGACGCGATCCGGATGAAGACGTCGTGGGGCGAGGCCACCCAGGGACGAGGTCCTGTCCGGGTCAGGCGATCATGCTCGGCCGGATCGTTCACCACCAGGGCGTGCCCGGTCACGACGACGCTCCAGCCGGAGTGCGCGGCCGCGTCCACCGCGTCGGCTTCGAACGCCACCACCACACCGTCGATGGAGCGGGCCAGTTCCGAGTCCGCCGACGTCCGCAGCACGACGGCGGACTCGGCGTCGAGACAGAAGTTGACCGGCAGGACGGCGGGCAGGGCGTCCCGTGTGTGGACGACCCTGCCGATGGGCGCGTCACCGAGCCGTTCCAGGCACTCCTGCCGGCCGAGTTCACGAAAACCGTCGTTGGGATTCATCACCGGAGCCAACTCTCACGCGTTCGAGGCACACAGCCGTACAGCGAGATGTACAGCGACACGGTTCAGACTCCGGCTCCCGGTGGCGGAGTGCCAGGGCCCTTTGGCCCCCGGCCGACGGAGAACGGCCGCTTTTCCGGCACCCGTGCGCTGATCCGGGCCCAGGGTCCCGATCAGCGCACGGCGATCCCGCGCCCGGCGGTCCTTTCCTCGTCTCATCGTCGACGGGAATCCATGACGCTTCGCGTCCGCCGGAAGATGGCGCTTCGGGGCCGCTCGGACATGACGCTTCGTGTCCGCTCGGACGTGAATCATCACTTGCTTGCGTCCGTGCGTCCGACCGTCGGGTGTTGCGACGATCAAGACGGACAGCGCCTTCATGATGCCTCCCTCAAGCACGCGACATGATCTGCTATATCCGCCCTGACCGGGGCAGATACCGCGCACGGGGGCCGGTCGGTCCCCACCGCGGGACCGGGCGGCCCCTGCCCCCGCTCGCGCGCGCCGCGATCCCCTTGCACTGTTGGGGTGTAGCGAGGAGGTGCGGTGCCATGCGCGGAGCACAGGGTGCGAGGCAGTGGTGCTGGCGCTGGCGGAGGAATCCGCTGCGTCGCCGTGACGATGTCTTCGAGGCGTGGATCGTGCTGATCGTCTGGACGGTGATGGTGCTGGGCGGCATCCTCGTCGGCCTGGTGACGGCCCATGCCGCCGACACGTCCTTCACGCGGCTGCGTCACGACCGGCACGCCGTCCCGGCCGTACTGGTCGCCAGTACGGGTTCGGCGGTACCCGCCGGGGACGGCGGGGTCTACGACCATGTCCGGGCGACAGTCCGGTGGACAGCGGCGGACGGGTCTCACCACGCAGGCAGTGCCCTGGTGGAATCCGGGCACAAGGCCGGAACGCATGTGGTGATCTGGATGGACGCGCAGGGCCGGCCCACCACGGCGCCGCCGACCGCCGGCGCGGCGGCCACCGAGTCGAGCCTGCTGGGCATCGGCGCCGCCGTGGCCCTCGGCGGCCTGGTCTTCGGCGCCGGCGGCCTGGCACGGTGGCGGCTCGACCAGCGGCGCTACGACCGGTGGGGACGCGAGTGGGAGCGGCTCGGGCCGCAGTGGGGGCACAAGACGCCCTGACGGGTGTTCGCCGATCGACGCACGGCCGCTCCGACAGGCGGGCGATCCGACGGGCCGGTGATTCGTCGAGGAAACCGTCACTGCGGTCGCGCCTTCGGTGCGGGTTGCCTGTCGTCCGACAGACGGTGGACCGATGGGCCGTGACCGACCGGCGCCCCGCACCCACACGAACACGCGCACCCACACGAACACCCGCCCCCGGTCCCGCACCCGCGGAACGACCCGGCGTCCGCGGAATTGACCAGGCACCCCTCGTCACGACGGGCCCCCGGGAGGAATGTCCCGGAGGCCCGTCGTCGCGTCTCGGTGAGCTGAGCGGTCAGTCGTGCGGGATCACCGCGACCGGTGCGGCGGAGTGGTGCAGTACCGCTTGTGTCACCGGTCCGATGTGGGCGCCGACCGGGGACTGCCGGTTGCGGCGGCCGACCACGACCAGTGCGGCGTCCCGCGAGGCCTCCACGAGGTGGGGGCCCGCGCCGCCGATCACGGCCTGCTCGCGCACCTGGACACCGGGGAACTTCTCCCGCCAGGGGCTCAGCACCTCGGTGAGGTGCCGCTGTGCCTCGGCGCGCAGCTCCGCGTCGACCTCCGCGTCGAAGGCTCCGCTGTAGCCGTAGTAGGGCGGCAGACTCCAGCCGTTGACGACACGCAGGCCCGTCGCCCCGCGGGCCGCCGCCCGGAAGGCGAAGGCGATCACGGAGTCGTCCTGGTTCTCAAGGTCGAGACCGAGGACGACATCCGCGTGCCCGGACGCGTCCACGGGCCGCGCCTCTGCTCGTACGAGAACGATCGGCGTCCTGCTCCGGGCCACCACGGCCTGCGCGACGGAACCTGTCAGAAAGCCGGCGACTCCGCCCAGGCCCCTGGACCCGAGGACCAGCAGCTCGGCGTCCTCTGCGGCGGCCAGCAGGGCGGTGACGGGCTGCTCGGCGACACGCTCGGCGGTGACGGACAGACCGGGGTGATCCGCGGCGAGCCGGGCCGCGGTCTCGCGGGGGAGGCGTTCGGCCCATTCACGCTGCGGATCCTCCGACGACGGCGGAACCGCGACGCCGGCCAGCGGGCCGTACACATAGGGGTGCCACAACCAGGCGTGCACGAGACGCAGTTGCGCGTCCGTGAGCAGCGCTTCGCGGGCTGCCCACTCGGCTGCCGCGAGGCTCTCGGGCGAGCCGTCGAGACCGACGACGATGGTGCGGGACATCTGAGGACCTCCTTGAGGGATACGTGATCAGCCTTGCGCCCGCCAGGGCGCGGGAGGAGGGGCCGCTGGTCCTCGAAAGGGGCCGACCGGCCCCTAGGGCACGGGACTTGATGCCTTCGCCGGGACGGTGTCCGTCCGCCGAGGGTGCGGCTGGGTACCTGGCCGCCCGGGCTGCAGGTACCCCGTTCCCGCGTGGCGGAACACGACGGCTCGCCTTGCGCGGGACCTCGGCGACGGTCTCTGTGATCTGCGCCGTGGATCCGTTGGTCGTCCCATGAGCGACCAGAACCTTGTTCGGCATGGTGGTGCGCCTCCTCTCACAGCCGGCGCAGCCAGTCGTCGGTGACTCCGTGCACGGCCGGCCGGTCCGGGCGCAGGTGGGCGTCGTCGAAGCGGTAGGTGAGTTGGTCGACGACGCCGACGGCCCCGTCGATCCGGCGGCTCATGGCGATCGCGATCTGCGCCTCGCTCCGGCGCTCCACCTGGCCGTCGAGTGTGATCACCCCTTCGTGGACGGTGACCGCCACGGTCTGCGGTGTGATCCACAGCGACCGCACGAGAACCTCGTCGATCACCTCGGAGCGGATCTCCCGGTCGGGGCGCAGGAAGACCTGGAGCAGGTCGCGGCGGGTCACGATGCCGACGAGCCGGTCCTCCTCGTCCACCACCGGCAGCCGCTCCACCCGGTTCTGGGCCATCGTCCGGGCGGCTTCGGCGATGGTGTTCTCCGCGTAGACGGTCACGGGCGGTACGGACATGAGCTGTCCGGCGGTACGGGCCCGTGCCTTGGCCGCCCGACGGCGGGAACCCGGGGTGGGCAGGACGAACCGGAAACGGGGCTCCGGCGCGTACGGATCGGGGATCTGTGCCTGCCGGGCCAGGAGGTCGGACTCGGAGATCACCCCGATGACCTTCTCGTCCTCGTCGACGACCGGCAGCCCGCTGATCCGGTGGGCGGCGAGCAGCCGTGCCACCTCCTTGAACGGGGCGCCGTACGGTGCCCGGACGACGTCCGTCGTCATCACGGATCCGACCTTGTCGTTCTTCATGTCCGTTCCTCCTCAGCGCAGTCGGCGCAGATAGGGGTCCTGCGCGCGGCGCGGCAGCAGGCGGACGCGTGCGTCGAGCACGCCGACCGCGCCGGGGGTCGCGAGGACGGGGTTGAAGTCGGCCTCGGTGAGCTGCGGAAGGTCGCTCGCCATGCGGGACAGGCGCAGCAGTACCTGTTCGAGACCTTCGAGGTCCACCGGTCCGGCGCCGTGCGCGCCGAAGAGCAGCGGCGCGCAGCGCGGCGACGTGATCAGGTCGTGGACGTCGTGGTCGGTCAGAGGGGCGAGGCGGGCCGCGTGGTCGGCCAGCACCTCCGTCGCCGTACCGCCGAGACCGAACAGCACGAGGGGGCCGAAGACTTCGTCCTGGACGACCCCGGCGAACAGTTCGGTGCCGCGCGCGGCGAGCGGCTGGACGACCACTCCGGTCAGGAGTCCGGCGAACCGGGTCTCGAAGTCCCGGAAGGCGGCGCGTACTTGGGCGTCGCCCTGGAGGTCGAGATGCACGGCGTGCTGTTCGCTCTTGTGGAGTACGCCGGGCCAGTGCGCCTTCATCACGACGCGGCCGTCGGGCCCGCGCAGCCGTTCGGCGGCGATGACGGCGTCGTCCTCGGTCTCGGCCCACGCCCAGTCGAGTTGAGGGATGCCGTAGCAGGCGAGCAGTTCCGCGCAGGTGCGGGGGTCGAGCCAGCCGCCGTCGGGGTGCGCCGCGAGGAAGTCCTCGGCGACCGTCCGGGCGCGCCCGGTGTCGATCTCCGCGAGGTCGGGGACGGTTCCGGCGGCCCGGCTCAGCCAGCCCGTACGACGGGCGGCGTGGGCCAACGCCCGTGCCACCGCACCCGGTTCGGAGTACGACGGAATGGTGCCGCCGTCGGCGGTGGGCAGCAGCTCGACCGGCAGGGCCTGCTCCAGTCGCACGACGGCGACGGGACGTTCCCGTCGTGCGGGCCCGTCGGTGAGGGCCCGCACGAGATCGTCGCCGGTCGCGGTGGCGACGGCGGTGGGGACGAGCGCCACCAGGACGGCGTCGATCCCCGGGTGCCGTGCGACCCGCTCCACGCACTCCCTCAGTTGCTCCTCGCCGACGGCGGCGGTGGCGTCGACCGGGTTGCCCACGGCGGCGCCCTCCGGCAGCACACCGAGCAGGTCGTCCATGAGTTCAGAGGTCAGCGCCGGGAGGTCGAGTCCGGCCTCCGCGCAGGCGTCGGCGGCGAGGACGCCCGCGCCGCCCGCGTTGGTGACGATCGCGACGCGGCTGCCGGAGGGCAGTGGCTGGGCGTGCAACAGAGCTGCGGTTTCCAGGAGTTCGCCCACTGAACGGGTGGCGGTGATGCCGGCCTGGGTGAACAGGGCCTGCCGGGTCATGGTGCGGGTGGCGGCGGCCGCGGTGTGCGAGGCGGCGGCGCGACGGCCCGCGTCGGTGCGGCCCGCGTCGACCGTGAGGACGGGCATACGGCGGGTCACGCGGCGGGCGGTGCGGGAGAAGGCGCGGGGGTTGCCGAACGACTCCAGGTGCAGCAGGGCGAGGTCGGTGCGGCCGTCGCTCTCCCACCACTGGAGCATGTCGTTTCCGCTGACGTCGTACTTGTCGCCCAGCGAGGCGAAGGTGGAGACGCCGATTCCCAGCCGGGACAGGCCGTCGAGCAGGGCGATGCCGACGCCGCCCGACTGCACGGCGACTCCCGCCGTACCGGGGCGCGGGTGGCCGGCGGCGAACGTGGCGTCGAGGGCGAGCTCCGGGTCGGTGTTCGAGACGCCGAGGCAGTTCGGACCGACGAGTCGCATGCCGTACGTGCGGCACGCGTCCAGCAGTCCCCTGCCCTGGTCGGCGTCCAGCCCGGCCGTCACCACCAGGAGCGCCCGAACCCCGGCCTTGCCGCACTCCTCCGCGGTGGCGGGCACGGCGGAGGCCGGGATCGCGAGGACCGCGAGATCGGGGACGAGGGGCAGGGCACCGACGGAGGGGAAGGACGGCACGCCGAGGACCGAGTTCACGCCCGGGTTCACGGCGAACAGCCGCCGGGTGAAGCCGCCCGCGTGCAGATGGTGCAGCAGGGCCCGCCCCACCGATCCGGGCCGGCGTCCGGCGCCGATCACGGCCACGGCATCGGGGCGCAGCAGCGGTTCCAGGCTTGCCACGTCGGCGCCCGTGCCGCGGGTCTCGACTGCCGCGAGGTAGGTGTCGTCCTCGGCCAGTTCGATGGTGCAGCGAACTTCGGGGCCCTCGAAGTGTCGGGAGGTGCGCAGGCCGAGGTCGGCGAAGAGGCGCAGGACCTCGTGGTTCTCGGACAGGGCGTCGGCGGTGAAGGTGCGGATGCCCGCGGCGCGAGCGGCGGAGACCAGGTGCTCGACGAGCAGGGTGCCGACGCCCCGGTGGTGCAGCCCGTCGGCGACCGCGATGGAGATCTCGGCGCTGTCGACGCCGTCACCGGTCCCGTCGGTCCCGTCTCCGGTCCTGTCTCCGGTCCTGTCTCCGCTCCCGTCTCCGGTCTCGTACTCGGCGAGACCGATGACCTGGCCCCGCGTCTCGGCGAGCAGCGCCCGGTAGCCGGGCCGTGGCGGAGCACAGGCCCTGTCGGCGGCCATCTCTGCGGAGCGGTGGCTCGCGGCGAAGAACCGGAGGCGGAGGTTGTCCGGGGACATCTCCTCGTACAGACCGTGCAGTTGCTCGTGGTCACCGGGCAAAACGGAGCGTATGCACACCGTGGTGCCGTCCTGAAGCAACGCGTGCGCCTGGGGGCGGTCGTCGTCCGTCATCACTGGCCTCCTCGATTCCTGTCGACACTTCGAGCATCCAGCGGTCCTGGGGCTCACCCCAGGGGCTGACCGGGTGCACCCCGTGGGCCGGTCGGCCCCGAACCCGCCCCCACCGGATCCCCGCACCGCCTCGGACCGTGAAGGTGCGGGACGTCGAGGGCTTTCTCGTCGTCGACGCCCATCACGATGGTGGCGTCCGCGTTCCTGCCGGGTGCCGACAGCGGCACGGTGTGGGCGACGCGCTTCGGGTGCAGGGGGATCGGTCGGCGTCCTGGGTGACGAACGGGCGGCCCGAGGTGATCAGCCGGCGGCCCGAGGTGATCAGTCGTGCGGGACGACGGCGACGGGGGCGCCGGAGTGGTGCAGCACGGCGTGTGTGACGGGCCCGAGGTGGGCGCCGAGCGCGGCCCGGCGGATCCGGCGGCCCACGACGACGAGCCACGCCTCACGGGAGGCGTCCACCAGGTGGTTGGCCGCCCTTCCGGAGAGGGTGTCCCCGATGATCTCCACCGACGGATACTTCTCGCACCAGGGACGCAGCATCTCCGTCACGGCGTCGGCCTCCTGCACGGCGAGCGCGCGATTCATCTCCAGGTCCGGGGGCAGCCCGTACGCGATGTAGGGCGGCTCGTTCCAGGCGTGCACGACCCGCAGCGCCGTCGCGCGCAGGTGGGCGGCCTCGAAGGCGAAGCCGATCAGGGTGTCGTGGGGCCCGCTGGTGTCGAGGCCGAGGACGACAGGCTTGAAGGGTGCCGCGGCGGACGGGACGCCCGAGGGATCCACCAGGTGTTCGTCCGCGGCCCGTTCTCCGGCGCGTACGAACACGACGGGACGCTCGGCGTGCGCCGCGACGGCCAGGCCCGCCGAGCCGACCATGAAGCCGCCCATGCCGCTGAGCCCGCGGGTGCCGAGCACGAGGAGTTCGGCGTCGTCCGCGGCCTTCAGCAACACCTCGGCGGGCCGCCCGTTGAGCTGCTCCGTGGTGACCTCGACTCCGGGGTGGCGTGCTCGTATCCCCTCGGCCGCTTCGCGCGGGATCCTCTCGCTCCAGTGCTGGTGGGTCTCGGCGCCGAGCGGAGGTGCCTCGGTCATGGGGTCCGGGACCGGTTCCCCCGCATGGACCAACTTCAGCCGCAGTCCGCGCAGCCGCGCCTCACGGGCGGCCCATTCGGCGGCGGCGAGGCTTTCCAGGGAACCGTCGAGACCTACGGTGACAGTACGCATGATGTCCACCTTCCGAATCGGAGGTCCGACTCAAGCGTCGCGTCCGATGAGCTCGCTGTGCAGGGGCCGCAGGTCCTCGGAAGGGGACGATCGGCCCCTCCCAAGGACCTGCGGCGCGGGCGGCGGACGGAACGATGCCCGGTCCGGGATCCGCCCGCGTTCCCGCGGTCACCGCAGCCAGGGGGTGCGGTTCACGAGGGGGAGCCGCTCCCAGAGCTTGCCGAGGCCCCAGGTGGCGCCGGCGC
>NZ_JBIVVR010000025.1:0-41347 GCF_044757755.1 Streptomyces sp. NPDC091209
CCACCGCCGAGGACACCACACAGGACACCACCGGAGACATCGCCCCCGAGGACGGCGGCTGGCCCGACGCCACCCTGACCACCCACCCCGTCACCATCACCAAAGCCGACTTCGACACCGTCCTGCACCGCACCACCACCCCCACCACGAGCGCGACAGGCACCACGGTCGCCCGTACCACCCTCGACCCCGGCCTCACCCCGGTAGCGGGAGCACGCAGCGCAGCCAGCACCGGGACCGAAGGACGAGCGGGCGCCATGGCCGGGGCCGGCAGTGACACTGCAGCCCCGACGGAACCCGGCCACCCCGACATCCGCAACACCAGCACACCCCGACCTGCCCTGACCACCAAAACGGCTGCCACCACGGCCGACGTCACCGGAGCCACAACCGACCGCGGCCGCACCGGCGACGGCGAACACCCCACAGCAACAGGCCACCTCACCAGCGACAACCGCCCAATCGACGGCGGTGGCCTGCGCGGCTTCGAGACGGACCTGTCCGAGATGGACAGGACTCCCGCCACCGCCCACGCCCCCGCAATGGACCCGCAGACCCCGACCACTGCACCCATCCCCAGCCACCCGGCCGAGACGGCGGACCAAGAGGCACCGGGCGAGGTTGATCCGGTCCTCGCCGTGAACGTCTACAGCCAACTGATCGCCCTGCACGGCACCTCACCCCAGCCGGGCAAGACCGCCCTCGCCGACACCATGACCAGGGCAGCCGACACCGCAGAATCCCGATACGGCGACGCGATCTCCCACGCCGTCAAGAAGGTCGCCGAGCACATCCGCGAACACGGACTCACCCACAGCCGCGACCTCGAC
The DNA here is from genome assembly GCF_044757755.1 of Streptomyces sp. NPDC091209. Lineage (NCBI taxonomy): Bacteria > Bacillati > Actinomycetota > Actinomycetes > Kitasatosporales > Streptomycetaceae > Streptomyces > Streptomyces sp. NPDC091209. Next base: position 831 of record NZ_JBIVVR010000025.1, read on the forward strand.
AAAGCCCTCACCCGACTCGCCCGACTGGCCGAACAAACCCTCGAAAACCAACGCAACACCAGCACCATCAGCCGCAGAACCGCCGAGTTCCTCCTCACCGGCCACCCCACCCGGATGCGCGGCGGAACCAGCCACAACACCGAAACCCGCGACGAGACCGGCAACTACCCCACCCGCCCCCAATCACCCGCTTGGGACCGCCAGGAAGGGACCAGCACCTCTACCACTCGCGCCGGCCACACCACCGAACGGCCCTCGGCCCACGACCAATCCATCGCCCTCGCCTACATCCAGCGCCAAGGAATACGCCCACCCGTCCAGATCATCGACCGCAGGGCCACAGACCACGCCAACCACCGCCTCCGCGAACACTTCGAACAACTCGTCACCGACGTGGACCACGCCCTGCACCGCCACAACACTCCCGGCCACACCACCGCCGAAGCCGCGATCGACCAATTCCGCCAAGCTTTCCCCGAAGCATCAGATCTACGCGGCGGACTGAGCGGCGGGGGGTCATCGATCGAAGCCGAAATCAACAACGTCCTCATCACGCATCCAGGTGCGAATCTGTCGCTCGACTTCGCAGATCTCCTGGCCAGCGGACCCGGCGGAGCGCGAATTGTCACGGAAGCCAAGTACCTATATTTCGGCCCCGGGGAAGCAGATGTTCTGTATCGAACCTCAGAGGCTGCCGCGGCCTCGGGTGGAACGGGAGAAGGGGACGACTTCCTCATCCTCGAAGTAATCCCTGGCGTGATGAACAATGTTCCGGGCGAGACGTACAGCAATCTCGACGGAGGGATGAATTTCTATGCTTCTACGGAACAACGACTTGAGCAACTGGTCGACGGAACAATCCCTCCCGGCGCTACTCCTCCAGGCATCCCCTTGAGTGAACTATTTCCGAGTGAGTCGGGCTGGACTCTCACGGACATCGGCAGGCAGATGTCCGTGACTTCACGACCCATAGGGGACCCAGGAGGTACACACGTCCACCACAACATCGGCGTCCCCCTTGCCGGACTTCCAAGTTTTCTGTCGGAAGTCCATCACGGAACCTGGCGCGACGAATCATACGGCTACCTCACGCGCACCCATCTGCGTGATGCCCTGACCTTTGCCGCAGGGGTCGCCGGGCGCTACATGGCGTTCCTGGCGACCGGCTCCGCCCCGGACCACATCCCCGACATGGGTGACCTCGTCAATGCGCCATTGCGCGACGTACAGGAACTCCGCGGCGTAGTGGCGCTCCACTACATCGTAGGAGCCGCAATCGTAAACGCGGACAGAGTAGTCGACCCGGCGCTCCTGAAAGCGTATGCCGCAGTCCTGCCGCGGCACGAACCTGAAGACCTGCACAAAAACCTCAGCTCGAATGCCCAACTCTTCCTCTCGGTTCATCATGAATCCATTATGCGCGAGTTCGAGAGGGTTATTGACGATCGAATCCCGAACGTAACGAGAAACCCTGAATCGGTACTTGACATTCCGATCCCCGGGTCTGACGCGATTAAACTACGTGATTACTTTCTGAGCGGCCTGACGGAAAGCCACTCACCCAAGGTCCGCATGCAAGATTTCATCAAGACGTTCATACTCGACGACCTTGATCGCATCAGCGTGACGAACCCCGGAACAAACCGGCACGCGGATATTGCACGAGCAGTCGTAGAAGTCCGCTCATACGGACAACGCCTCGTCCGGTCCGAGGAGATGCGGACCCATCACACGCGTCTAACAGACATGGCCTCGATCACGCACACTCACACGATGGAGATGCACTGGCAGGAAACATCTCCGGGTGATCCGCGCCCCCGAATACTCCAACGCGTCAGAGAACACCTCGCAGCGAACCCGCACACAACGACCGTCACCACCAGCTCCAACGCCCCCGCACCACTACAGGCCCCGCCAACCTCCCTCGCCCCGCACACCGCAGCCACAGCCGCCATCCGCACCCCCGGCGCGGAAGCCCACCCTGGCCCGCCGCTCGATTGGAATCTGTTCAATTTCAACCCGGACGTCTACCAGGCACACACCCCCGACCTCGGCGACCAACTCGCAAGAGCCCTTACCCACACCCGCGCAGCAACCCGCCCGAACCCGAAAGAGATCGCCCTCCTCGAAGCAGCCCTCAAACGAGCACGCCGCACGGCCAGGTTCAGCCAGTCGGCCACAATCCCCGACCGCACGACCGAACCCATCCCACGACGCACCCCCACCGTCGGCAGCACCCCCTTGGTCTCCCCCAACACCTCACCCACCCCCCACACTGACAACTCCCGCCTCCCCGTCGACAAACAAGCACCATCGCTCAGCCCCGAAACCCCGCGGAGGGAGCCTGCGGCAACGACCGCTGAGCCCTTCGAGCAAAGCGGCACCACGGACACCCACCGGCCCATACCCCGCACCGCACCGTCACCGCTCACTTCCGACCGAGCTCAAGAAGACGGCCCCCGACATCGGAACCCAGCTCACACGGCATTGGCGCAGTCGCTGGAGATCACGTCGACTTCTCGCGCCACCGAAACGTCGGACGCCGCCGACCCCGTTCCGAGCGCTCCCGCAGCTCGCAGGCAGGTGACCGTCTCCGGCACCCACCCACACGGCGAGCACACTCCCGGGAACCGCGCCGTGCCGGACCGGCCCACGCACCTCCTCCCCGGCCGCCTGCTCGGCGCCGGGAGTAAGACCGAGGAGGCCAGGGCCGCGGAGCAAGCCCCAGGAGGCAACCGTCCCGGCGTTTTCGTAGGCGGTCCCGGGGAACCGACGGCACCTGCCGCCGGGGCCTTCGGCGCCGCTACCTCCCATGCCGGCGTCGGCCCGGGGCCGTCCACTTCTTCAGAGCGCACGGCCCACGAGGGCCCACTCGACGCCGCGTTGCCGGCACGGGCGGATCTGGAGATGGCGGTCGAGGAGGCGTTGACGGCGGTCCGGCCGGTCGATGGGGACGTAGTCATGGGCCGCCTCGCCGAGGCACTGGGACTGCCGGAGCACGAGGTGGGCGAGGTCGTGGGCTACGCCGACGGTCTGCTCAGCCCGTTCCTGGACAGAGGGCTGCGCGAGATGGGCGCCACGGACGGGCTCAGTCCCCGCGCGGTGGCCACGGTGGCCGTGGCCGCGGTGCTCCGGCACAATCGGGTGTCGGACCCGGACGACGTGAAGGGCAAGCGGCCGATGGCCGCGGCGCACGGTGACCACACCGAGGCGGACGCCCGGTTCACCGCGGCGCTGCGCGCGGCGCTCCTCGACTGGCGCGATCACGAGGACGCCGGTGCGCTGGGACGTCTCGGCCTGAGTTCCCACCTGTTCCCGCACGACCTCTTCGATTCCAAGTCGCCGTGGATGTCCGGCGGTGCCACTGGGACCAGCCAGGCGGCTACCGGTTCCGGTTCCGCCTCGTCGGCCGTGTCCGCCGCACGGCCCCGGATCTCGGCGCCGTACCTGCAGTTCACGGCCGAATCGGCCCATGGCTGGACGATCGTCGAATCCCCCGCACACCTGTCGGGCCTGCCGTGGGACCAGTGGCGCACCGTTTTGGCGGCCGACCGTGCGAAGTCGGACGGCCATGTGCGTAGCGATCAGTTGTCCCAGTCGCAGCTCGAAGAGGTGGTGCTCATGTTGTCGCAGAACGGGGCCCCCGATGTCGCCGAGAAGGTGCGGGACTATTCGGCCAGGCTCGACGCGGCGGCTCGGGCGGCCGCCGATCCGGACCCCGCGCTCGTGCACTGGACAGGACGGGAAGTCGAGGAGTTGGGGCAGAAGCTGCGGAGGGACTACGAGAACGTGACACTGAAGGACTCACGGGGGTCGGACGACCTGACCGCCCAGTTGTCCGAACTACGCAAGTCCGCCGACAAGATGGCCGGAGCGCTGAACGGATTCATCTCGCAGGCGGCCGATGTCCGTGGCGTCTACAGGCTCCGTAGCACCTACACACCTGTCGTGTCCGCCGCCCGCACTCTGGCCGAGTTCGTCGAGAGGTGGACGAACGACCGGCAGCAGCCCTCGACCACGATGAAGAAGCCTGTCAGCGTCGACGCCTTGCTCAGGCTCAACTCCGTCATTCGGGAATTCCGCCGCCGGGCGGCGTACGAGTACCTCACGCACGGCCACTATTGGCACTTGAGCGATCCCCCACTCCCGGGCCGGGACCGGGCCGGACGCATTGCGTATCTCGAAGGGCGCTCGCAGCAGAATCTCGCCGAACTGCTCCAGGAGACGCGATCGGTCCTGAATGACCCCAGGAACGAGGCCCTGTACCGGAGACTGTCGGACCTGGACCTGACCCTGCTGCACGCGACGAACGCCCTGCAGTCGATCAGGAGGGACGGCCTCATGTCCTCACTGGCCGAGTTGCACCGAAGAGACGGATCTCATCTGGCCAGCGGACTGACCCAGGAAGCCGACGGACCTGATCTCGCCAACGAGGATTTCTGGTTCGCCCGGCTCCAGTTGAACCCGACGGAGGAACCGACGTCTCGTTTCGGCTCCTCGACCATTGTCATGACCTTCGCGAACCTCATTCGTCTGAAGGGCTGGCTGAGTTTGTTCGACGGGCTTGACCCCCTGCACCCGGAGGCAATGCGGGAGCTGGTGTGGAAGGGGAAGGTCGTGCGCGAGGCCAGCTACCTGTCGACCCAACAAACCTACGAACGCTGGCAGACGATGTACCCCGAGAGCGGAACGCCGACACACACGAAAGAAATGGCCGACGTGGTTTTTGTCGGCGCCGACGCCAAGGAGGGTTTGATACTCCATGTCATCGCGGAGGCACATCGTATCGGCGGAGAGTTCCTGAGCGACATGCTGAACGAGACGGACCCGAAAGTGCTCTGGCACATGGTGTCCCGGATGATCCGTCCCGAGGCGAAGCTGCCGTCGTCTCCGCTGGAGGCCATGGACCGGCAGTCCGCCGACGGAATCCAGCAGATCCGGATCTACAGCGAGGACGCCGGAAACTACCACCCCGACGGAACCTACCGGATCCCCGTGCGAGAAATCGAAAAGAAATATGCCGTAGCCTTCTCGATCGAACTTCTCGGTCTCGTCAGGCCGACAGAACTCTTCAGCATCCTGGTGCGGCGTGCCGCCACGGCCACTCCGGAAAGCACCGAGATTTTCCGCGACGAGTTCGAGAGAGTTTCCGGAATGTCGCTCAGCCAGGCACTCGACCTGACCGTCAAAGTGGGGAAGATCAGCAGCCATACGAGAAGCGACCTGCTCCGCGAGCTGATATTCAGCGAAAACGATCTGCCCATGCCCGATTTCAGTACCGGCGTGAGAAGTCCGGCAGACCTCACCTCACATCCCGGCATCCGGAACATCGCCAAACAGCTGCACGAACAGGTTCAAGCCCACCGCCAGGGACGGCCGACACGGATAGAATCTACTTTCGCCGCCCTTGAACAGATGCACCGCTCGAGACAAGTCATCCAGGCCGTTCTGCGCGCAGGAAATAAACAATACGGCGAACAGCTCTGGATCAGCGCAAGAGATGCGTTCTCGGAGCATTCGGACCGCATTGACAGCCTTTTCGGAATGCATTCTCATTCAGCTATCCAAGGGGCCCAACTGCGCCCCCTTTACGACAAGCTCAAGGATCTTTCTTTCCGGCACCACTCCGGCGAGGAGATTCGCGTCGCGGTGTACCCGGAAGGAAACTCCAGCGCCCGCGTACATCTGTGGAGCACCGAACTAGACCGGCTCGGCATCGACTCGAAGAAAATCGCCGTGGCACGTGGAGACCGTCCGCTGGAGTTCCAGTCGGCCGACGCACCGGGAGGGACACAGAACGCGCCCCGCACGATCCACCTCGACCAGCACATCGCACCACTCGTGGAGGTCTACTTCCCGGACAGCGACACGCGCGAGGATTATGTACTCGACCCCATACTCGGACGAGGCCCCCTCACCGTTCCGGGTTGGCTGAAGGCCCTCGGCATCAGCGAGGACTTAAACATGCACGAGGGAACCGCGGAGCAAATTCTGAAAACCGTGGACGACGACCACCTGAAGAATCCCGGTGGGTGGACTCCGGAACGCCTTCCACGCGAAGCAGAGGTCGCAATCGCAGATTCGTCTGGCCCCGCAAGGCCGACACTCCACGGCTTCCCCCGCCCCGGCTGGAAACTGATGTCAGGAAACGAGTTCAGCGACCATTTCCTGGAGTCCCAGGACGCTTTCGCGATGGGCCACGACATATCCGAGCGGCGCCGGATCTTCAGGAAGCTGCTGCCGCTGGTGGAAAATCCTGCGGCGCCCGGCACGCTGAACGAAGCCTCAGTGGTGGCCGAGATAGAGGAGGCGCTCGCAGGCGAACTGGCCTGGCCGACCCTTCTCGAAGAACATCCCCGACTGGATCAACTTCTTCGCAGCCTGTTGAACGACGCGAACTACGAGCACATCACAGCGCTGATCACCGACGTGGCGGTGGTGCAATGAAAAGGAGGCCTCTTGGTACCGGTAGTTCGTGAACCCGGCAGTGGGGGTCAATGCCGTGTCCGGTGGTAACCGCGTCGATCGGGGCCTGTCGGTCGGGGGAAGCCGGCCCAGCCGAGTTCGTCCTTGATCTGTTTGTAGCTCTGCTCGATCCACGGCCGCAGGCCGTAGAGGCAGACAATCTCGGCGAGGTCGGCCGGCGGGGCACGTGCCTCGGTGCGGCTTGAGCACGACCACGTAGGCCAGGTCGGCCTCGCGTAGCGAGAGGTACCAGTCATCGCTGACGAAATAGGCACAGTCGGCGACGACCGCATGGCAACCGAACCTGCCGCCTTCCCGCGAACCGCGAGAGCAGCGGCCAGCTGCGGTTTCGTACGGATGGCCGGATCGGACCGGCCGCGGGCGAAGTGATGGGCAGGACTGAAGGAAATCGCGTGCAGCGGCCAAGGAGCACAGGAACTCGCTCCAGAATGCCTCGGTCTCGCTGTCACCGACCCACCCCACTCTCGACTTCAGTCGACCAGGGGAACCCCCATCGCCCAGCACCTCACGGCCGCTGTCCTCGCTGGTGCCGGTGGCGATGACAACGGCCTTGGAGACGATCGGGTGGTTCACGCGCACCTTGCAGTAGGTCGCGTCCAGGTAGAGGTGGGGGGCTGTGATCCAGGTGTCGGCCGTGGAACACGGTGAGCGGTTCGTCCAGGTCACCGCTGATCCCGCGAGACCTCACCCTTGGATGCCGCTATCCGCGCCGAGCGCTTTGACCAGGTTGTCGACCCATCGGATGGACACCCCGTGCATGTACGCCTCCACGATGACCGCATACAGAGCCTGTTCGATGCAGCGCCGCCGATCCAGCAGGCTGGGGAAGAAACTGCCGCCGCGCAGTTTCGGTATCGTCAGGTCCAGGTCGCCGGCCTGGATGGCCAGGGTCTTGTCCCGGTGGCCGTTGCGAAAGGCGGTGCGGGCGTCGGTGTGCTCATTCCACCGGGCGCTGAACCGCCGCTGAGCTCGACCTCGATCAGTTCTTGCAGCATGCGCTCGGCGACGTTGCGAACGAGTTCGATCCCGTCCGCCGTGCGTAATGACTCCAGCAGGCGTTGCAGGTCAGACCGGGACAAGGTCATCAGGCACCTCCGCGGTTGAACTGGCCGTTCACCAGAGAGATTTGCACGGTGGCCACCTGCCGCCGCCCCGCTCGCCTGCGGCAAAGCGTCAGCGGAAGGAACTCCCTGTGCCCGGCCTGACGGGCAGACGCCCGCCAATCGCTCATTCGTCGGCGGCCAGGAGCAGGGTCGCGATGTGATCGATGTCGACGTAGCTTCCCTCCGTGCCTGTCGGCACGAGCTCCTGAGCCCTGTCCAGGAACTCAGCGACAGGCGAAGCCTTCATCTCGAGCACCGCAGACCCGAGCCGGGATCTGACGACGATGCGAATGACAGGACCGTGCGACGAGCGCCGGGGCGACACCAGAACGTCCCCTTCGCCCACCGGCCGGTTCAATCCCCCTTGCAGGAGACTGAGCGCAAATACCCAGTTGACCGGGCCACGCGAGGTCGCCCCGATCGACAGACGCACGGCGTAGGGGTCAGCACGGTGATAGTGAAATGCCGCGGGGAGGGAAACATGCGGTTCACCTCCGACGACCACGTGCACCTGGAGCTCACAAGTGAGCGTCGTCTCGGCGGCGCTTGAAAACGGTTGAGTCATTTCCTGCCCGTCCAACAAGGTCTGGGGGATGGCACCTCTTGTCCGAAAAAGCCTAGGCCCGCCCGTAGCGGCGACTTGCCGGGAAATGTATGAAAGGTTGTCCAGGAGAGAACCGAACACGAGGGAACCTTGAGGTGGCGCTTCTGCGGTTCTTCCGGGTCTGCGCCCGCCGAACCGCCTCCGATCCCCTGCGCGGCCGGCCGCGTCGCCGGGGATTGCCCGCGCAGACCACGGCAGTTGCGAAAGCGTCCCCTCGTCGACCTGTCCCGCGGTGACGACGGCGGCAGACGGCGGCAGACGGCGGCAGCAGCCTCGCATCGGGCAACGAAGCGAACCCTTAGGAAAGTTGGGCAACGCCGGCCCGCTGTGCACACAGGCACTCCACAGACGCCACACTCCCGGCACCAACCTGTATCGCCTGCCGTCACCGGGCATGATTTTGTGAATATCCTGTAGCCGCAAACCAGTCATGATCGCCAAGGAGCGTTCGTCTTCCCGGCTCCAGCAGGTGGACAAATAGCCACGGACCGCACCGAGTTGGGTCAGACGCAGAGAGACGAGGCACACGAGGGTGGGTCAGGTGACCGAAGAGAGCGACGTCGGGTTCGGAGCGCTGCTCAGGCAGTTGCGATTGGAGGCGTCGCTGACGATCGAAGCGCTGGCCGAGGCCTCGGGAGTGAGCGGTCGCGGGATCGGAGACCTGGAGCGGGGACGCCGGGCGACTCCCCAGCGAGGAACGGTCGCAGCCCTGGCCAACGGACTGAACCTGCGCGAGGCGGATCGCGAACGGCTGCTCGCCGCGGCCCGGATCGGCCGCAACCCCCGCCAGAGCCCCGCCGACGTGCGTGCATTCCCGCGAGGCATCGACGACTTCGTCGGCCGGGAGCAGGAACTGGCACAGCTCACCGCGCTGGCAGGACAGGCGACCCTCGGCCGATCACAGGTCGTAGCGGTGTCCGGGCCTCCGGGTACTGGAAAGACCACCCTGGCTCTGCACGCCGGACGCGAGCTGGCGGATCGCTTTCCCGACGGGCAACTCGTCCTCGATCTGCGCGGCATGGACGACGAGCCCCCCATGCCGGCAGAGCTCATGCTGCGCGTGCTCAAGGCCGTCGGCGTCGCCGACCGGGATCTGACCAAGGCCGGACCGCAAGGTCACCCGGAGCTCTACCGGCAGGCACTGGCTGGGCGACGCTGCCTGATCGTGCTGGACAACGCCTGTGACGAGGCCCAGGTCCGCCCCCTCCTGCCGAGCGCGGGAGAGGTAATGGTCCTGATCACCAGTCGAAGGATGCTCACCGGATTGGAGGACGTCGAGCGCCTGCCGATCGGCGAGCTCACCCCCTCCGAAGCCGCCGTCTTCCTGACCGGCGTGATCGGCAAGGACCGGGCGAACTCGGATCCGGACGCGCTCTCCGAGGTCGCTCTGCGATGCGCGTATCTGCCGCTTGCCCTGCGCGTGGCAGGCAACTGGCTGGCGACGCGCACCGGTTGGACTGTCCGCCGCCTGGCCGATCGTCTCGCTCTACAGGAACGCCGTCTGGACACGCTGGCCGCCGGCGACGTCCGCGTCTCGGCCGCCTTCGACCTGTCCTACCGCCAACTCACCCCCCATGCCGCCCGGCTCTTCCGCCTCCTCGCCCTGGTCGACGGCCCCGACGCCAGCGTCGCCATCAGTGCCCAGCTCACCGGACAGGAATACTTCGATGTCGAGGACACTCTGGAGGAGCTGGTCGAGACCGGACTGCTGGGATCCGACCAAGACCGGTACCGCCTCCACGACCTGCTGAAGCTGTACGCCCGCAACCGGCTCAAAGCCGAGGAATCCGAGGAGGCGGCAGAAGCGGCCAGGTCCGCACTGCATCGCTGGCTGCTGGAGACCGCGGTCGTGGCCGGCCGCTGGTTCGAGCCCGACCACGGTGCCCCGCCTCCCACTTGGCACGGGACCGTCGACCTGTCGACGGCGGACCACGCCCGCCAGTGGCTCCAGACGGAAAGCATCAATTGGCTTGCGGCCTTCCGCTCCACCGCCCACGAAGAGGACCATGCCGCCGTGGTCGAGCTCGCGGAAGCCCTCCACTGGTTCTCCGACCAGTGGATCTTCTGGGGACACTGGCCGGAGGTCTCCGCCACCGCCGCCGCCAGCGCTCAGGCCCTGGGCGATCCCGGTCTCGAAGCCACCCACCTGAACCTCCACGCCTGGGCCCTGCTGATCTGCGAAGGCCGCCACCACGCCAGCATGGAACGATCAGCCGAGGCGCTCAAGGCGGCTCGGCGCGCCAATGATCTTCCCCAGCAGGCCTGGTCCCACAGCTACACGGCCTGGGCGCTCAGCCACCTCGGCGACTACTCCGCGGCAGCACCGCACAATCGCGAAGCAGCCAGACTGTTCGAAACTGCGGGTGACATGCACGGGACCGTGCACGCCATGTGCAGCCACGCCGACACCCTGCTGCGAGCGGGACGTTACGAGGAATCCATCGCGGAGCACCTCCGTACGCTCGCTTTTCTCGATCAAGCCGGCGACAGCATCGAACCTCACAGCGCTGCCTTCAATCGCACCAACGTGCAGACATCCATCGGCCAGGCCCAGACCCTCCTCAAGAACTGGGCGAAGGCCGCCGACCACCTGCGCATCGCGGTGGACCTCGCCCGCGCGAGTGCGAATCCGGGACTTGAGAGCCGCGCGCTGATCCATCTCGCTGACGCCCTGCGGGCCGGCGGACATCGGGAACAGGCCCGCGAGATCTACGCCCAATGCGTCGAACTCGGAGAGTCCGCCAATCCCCAGCACGTGGTGACGGCCCGGGAACGCCTGGCGGAACTCGATCACGGTTGATCCTGTCCTTCCACTGCCGATCGCAGTGCCGGTGGCTGCCGTCGGCGCGCGGGCAGCGACGGGACTCGGATGGTGGCGGCCGAGTGGAAGGCGAGAGGCGCTTCATCCCACTCGGCTGCCAAGAGGGACGCTAGGTCCTCTCGGTCCTGTCGGTGCGTCCGACAGTGCGCGTCAGCTGGTCCACGAGTGCACTCTTGTGTCGCTCGAATTCGGGAGTGTCGACCGTCCGGGCGACCGAGTCGAAGTCAGCGTTGCCGACGGCGGCGACGGAACGCACACCGTACTGAAGCGACCGCCAGCCGACTGCGGCGGACGGGTTCGTCCGCCGCAGTCGGCTGTCATCTGTCATCGTGCTCGCCGCCTGGCGCAACTCCAGCGACGACGACAAGAACCTGGGCGAACTCGCAGACAGGCATCCCGTGCGGCGACGAAAGCCGCTGTGGCGTCCGGCACATGAGCGGCGGTCACGGGGCCTTCTTCAGTGTGAAGTCGCCGGGAGTCGAGCCGTTCTTCGCCAGTCTCACCCGAGTGGTTTCCGACTCGTAGCCCTCCATCGATACGGTAACCGTGATCGGGCCGCCACGAGCGTCGAGCCACAGGGAGTACGTTCCGTCCTCGGCCGTCGTCACGGTATGGCTCGACTTCTTGCCGATGAGCTGGACAGTGGCCCCGGAGAGGGGGGTTGTACCGCCATCTCCGTCATCACCGAGCACGGTGCCTACGTATCTGCCCCATCCCTTGTGAGGGGCGACGGTCATCGTCACCGGGATCGAGGCGACGTGGTACGGCGTGTCGGTGCGCACGCTCAACTTCGCTGCGTAGGCGCCCGGTTGAGTGACCTCGGAGGCCGTGGCATCCAGTGACACGGTCACCGTGGTGCTGGCCCCCGGTCGCAGGGTCGCCTGCTGCCCATGGAGTCCGAGCCAGGTCGCATCGTCCGTTCGGTCGCCCTGGTCGTATCCGGGTAGCACACTGGCGGTGGCGACCGGCGCCGAGCTGGCCGTCCGTCTGCCTCCGACACTGTAGAAGCCAGGAGCCGCACCACCGCGGTAGATCGCGGAAACAGCGTTCGGCAGTGCTGTCCAGGTGCCGGCTTGAGGGTCGTAGGCGAAGCTCTTGTTGGTGACCGAGGCCGCGGTCCTGCCGCCGACGGTGATGAGCAGGCCGTTCGCTGCCGCATAGGACGGTCCCCACAGCGCTACGGGCATGTCCGCGATCGGTGACCAGCTGTCGGTCACCGGGTCGTAGGCGTAAGCGTGCTTCGTTATGCTGCTGCCCCCCGTCTCGCCACCGGCGCAGTAGAGCATGTCGGCGATCTCGCCGCAGGCGGTCCAGGTGATTGGTATGGGGTACGGGGCCATCGCCGACCACTTGTCGGAGGCCGGATCGTAGGCGTACACGTCCGTGGTGTCGCAGCCCTTCTCGGCGCATCCTCCAACGACGTACAACTTGCCGTCCAGGACTGCGCTTCCGGAGCCGGCGTAGGGCTTGGGTGTCGGCGCTCCGGTACTCCAGGTGTCGGAGGCCGGGTCGTATATCTCCAGCTTGGGATCGGGTGTGCCGTCGTTGCGCCATCCGCCCACGGCGTAGAACTTGCCGCCGATGAAACCCTTGGCCGGTGCATCACGTTCGTCGGCTGCCGACGCCAGCTGCGACCAGGTGTCGGCGCCGGGGTCGTAGACGTACATGTCCGAGTTGTAGGCGTTGGCGCCGCTGGTGTAGCCGAAGGAGGAGTAGAGCAGACCTCCGTACGAGGCGACCGCATTGTCCATCGTGGCCGTCGGCAGATCTGCCCCCGACTGCCAGGCTGCGCCGTCGATCGGGGGCGTTTGCGCCTCGGGGCCGCTGACCTGCTCGGCGACGGTGAAGGTGGCGGGAGCCTTGCCGGTGTTCTTCACCGTCAGCTTCGTCGTGGCTCTGCCGCCCAAGGTCAGCGTCTTGTCCACGGCTGCCCGCTTGATGGTGAGCTTTCCGGCCTGGAGGCTGTGGTCGATCTCGGTCACGGCGTCCGGCACCACGCGCACCGTCTTGGTCCCGGTGGCGAACCTGCTTTTGGCCACCGTGAAGGACTGTTTGCCGAGAGCGTCGGAGAAGATCCAATAGAAGCCGTCGTCCAGCTGCGGGTCGTTCGGAGTGGCCGCCGTCAGGCCGGTCTGCCCGTGATCATCGGCGTTGCGGACCCTCGCATCGAGGACGCCGGCACCGGTGTTGGCGTCGGTGATGACACCGGCCACCAACCCGCCGCTGGCAGGAGTGGTGGGGCGGTCGCCGACGAAGACGTTGTCCAGTTCCCAGTAGTTGTCGTAGGCAGCGACGAAACGGAACCGCACCTGGACTGTCTTGGCTCCGGAGTAGGCGGCGATCGGAATGTCTACGTGTCCGGACTGGCTGACCGTGGTGTAAGTGCGCAGATTGGTCCACGTAGCGCCGCCGTCGGTGGTGATGTCGACCGTCCCGCTCTGACTGTGCGAGGACACGTAGGCCATGTCGAAGGAGATCCGCGGCCTGGTGTAGTCACTGAAGTCGTAGACCGGGCTCACCAATGACGTGTCCTGCCGCTTGCCGTCGCCGTAATAGAGACTGTCGGCCAAGGCGAAGCCCCCACTGCCTCCGGTCTTGTTCGTACGGTTCACGGGGTCCGAGAACTGCCAGCCACCCGTGGCACCGGCGGCGTTGACGACGCTCCAGCCGTCGGGCGGGGAATCGGTCGCGTCGAACGCTGCGGTGCGGCCGACGGTTCCCACGTCGTAGCCGGCGAACGTGTCCTTCTCGCGGTCCACGGGAAGGGCGACGTTGACTGCTCGTGTCGCGGATCCAACGGTAATGTCCTTCGTGGCCGTCTGGTAGCCAGGGTATTGGGCGACGATATTCAGTGTGTAGTCATGGCCTTCCGGCAGTTTGAGCTTGTAGGTGCCGGTGCGAGGGTTCGTGAAGACCGGTGCGCCGGGCACGTCCTCGGCGGTGACGGTCGCGTAGAGCGGATATCCGTGACCGGAACCGTCAGTGATCTTGCCGGTGACGGTCCGGGACGCCGCGGCATCCAGCGAGATGTCGTGCGTGATCGAGTCGCCGTCGGCCACGGTGACCGCTGCGATGGTCCTGCTTACATAGCCGTAGGCGTCGGCGCGCAGATCGTAGCTGCCGGGCGGAAGCGTGAGTGAATAGCGTCCGTGGGAGTTCACGGTGACCTGGTAGCCGTCGGCGGAAACGGTGGCCGAGGTCAGCGGAGTTCCAGCGGAGTCGATGACGGTGCCGCTCACCTTGCCGTTCGGGTAGCTGCGGAAGGCGGCCAGGCCGTTGGGACTACCGAGGCCCGTCGGCCCGTCATAGCCGGCCTTCGCGGTGCAGAGATAGGTCGGCTCGCAGGTGCCGTTGGTACCGCTGGTGACGTCGTTGAGGGCCGAGGGCTTGAAATAGGGGTAGGAGTTCGCATACGTGCCCGCTGCGGGAGCGCCGGAGGCCGCGTAGACACCGGTGATGACGGGGGCCGCGGCGCTGGTGCCGCCCATCACCGTCCAGCCGGAGGCTCCGTAGGTCTGGTAGGTCGCCACACCGCTGAGTGGGTCGGAGACCGCGGCCACGTCCGCCACCGACCTCGTGTCACAGCCGGTGTCCGTCTGGAAGCCAGGCTTGGGCTCGTACGCCGAACATCCGGACCCGGCGAGGCCCCACACCGATTCGGTCCAGCCACGCGACGCGGTCGCGCTCCGCCTGAGCGTCGTGCCGCCGACGGCGGTCACGTACTGCGAGGCGGCCGGGTACGAGACGCCATACCCGCGGTCCCCGGTGGAGGCGACCATCACGACGCCGGGACGGTCGTAGTGGGCGTCGAACTCGGTTGTCTGTTCCGGGAGTTCGCCGCTGCCCGCCTCGCTGGTGTAGTCGCTTCCATAGGAGTTGGAGACGTACTGGGCCCCCTGTCCGACCGCCTGGTCGACGGCGGCGAAGATGTCTGCGAAGTCAGTACTGTCCGCCTCGACCAGCAGGATGTGCGCGGCGGGCGCGGACGCTGAGACCATGTCCATGTCGAGGGACGCCTCACCCGCCCAACTGGCATTGGGTCCGGGGTAATCGGCGCCGCCCCGCTGATCGATCTTACGGAAACAGCCGTTGGCGGTGGTGCACTCGGGCAGACCGTACTGCGCACGGTAGACAGCCAGATCGGACTCCGCCGTCGGGTCGTCGTCGGCCACCACGATGGCGACGGTCCGCCCTTCACCGCCGTCCGTCGGCAAGCCGTACGCGCTCTGCAGATCCGACGGGCCGTACCCGCTGGGTGCGACGGCCGAAACTCCATGCTTTCCGACGACGTCGGTGCGCCGTAGCGCGAAACACCCGACCTTGCCGGGTTGCGGCACCGAACACACGGACTCCACGGATGCGTTCGTGTTCTGGAGTGATCCGTCCGCGCTGGACTGCGCCGACACCGCCGCAGCAAGAGGCACACCGGCACTGAGCACCGCCATCACGATGGAGCCGACAGCCCCCAGACGCATGGGCGTTGGCCCGGGTCTCGCGGTGAACAGCCTAGATATTCGCAACGTGCGACTCCTGTGCGCTTGTACCTCGGACCAACCTTTTGACCACCGGTTGACCACGAACTCCCGTTCGCCACAGACGTTTTCGCAGATGAACTGATGAAAGGTCAAGTGACGATGCCCATGGGCACCTTGTGGGCACAGCAGCGTGGTGACGGCCGGCGCCCGAGAGACGGTGGGTGACGACACCGAGCAGGGGCAGGTCGGATCGAAGAGGAGACTACGAGCCGCGAGTCCGCCCGCTTGTCTGTCCGTGCACGAATGTTGTTCCCTCAGCGCACACAGTGGCGGGGAGAGTGAGTCGTCAGCCCCGGGCCGGGAAGCCGCTGCGACCGCAGACAGGTCGACAAGCCTGGACCGGTCGGTCGCTCACTGCTCGTCGGAGCGAGCGTGAGCGGGGGTGCCTCCCTGGGCAAGAGCCCGTGCGTTCATCGACGCACAACCTCGAGCACGAGTTCGTAGGGTCCGGGACGACAATTCCGCTTTCTCGAATGCGCGCTGCAGCCCTTGTTCACCGCTCCGCGGGCCGTGGTCCCCGTCGCAGTCCACGCGGCTTCGGAGGGCTGCTCAGCCGATCTGCAAAGGGGTGAGCATGAATACTTACACCGAGCCGCTTCTTCGGGTGTGGGCGTGGCAGAAGGACGCCGCATGCCGAGGCATGGACAGCTCCGTCTTCTTTTCACCGGACAGCGAAAGAGGACGAGCTCGTCAACGGCGAGAGGAAGCGGCACGGACCATCTGCCGTGAGTGCCCCGTGAGCGGTCCCTGCGGCCGCTTCGCGCGGGCGTCGCAGCAGGAGTACGGCGTTTGGGGCGGCCACACCGAGAATGAGCGGCGTTCCTCACCGATGTGACCGACCGGAATTGAGCCCCTCGCATCTGCGACGGCTCCAGGGCGGCCCTCGGTCCGAGAGGAAGGTCAGTGGCCTGCGTTTCGCTGTGCCATGACCAGAGGTATCCGGCGAAGGTCGTCCAGCGTCAGGACGGCCCCTGCCATGGCACAGGCGACACGCATACCGACCAGGCTGTCGGCCTCGCCGGGTTCGAGGTCCTCCCAATCGGCGATCCCCGCGGCCTCGAACGCGGCGACCAGTTCGGCGGGCATGCCGGGAAGTCTTTCCCCCAGGCTGAGTTCATCGATGACGACTTCCTCGATCTCCTCGCCGTCCACTGCGTAGTGGAGACTGGCGTGCCCGTTGATGGTGTAGACCGTAGTGACCGCTGTCCGCCCCCCGCGGGAGAGGACTTCGGCGGTGCCGTCGAAGGTGTATCCCAAGTCGTCGTAGACGAAGGTCCATTGCCCGATGCGTCCGGCCAGCAGTGTGGCAGCGTCTCCCGTGCCACCGTCGAAGGCGGCACTCGGCAGTGACGTGTACTGGTTCGGTTTCTTGTCGGGAAGCACGCACCGTCGGATCGAAGCGGGCTCGACGCGAAGTGCTTCCAGTGCCCGCACGGGTCCCATGTCCCGTACGACATGCAGGCTGTGGTTCGGATCTTCGCTGGCGATCTCGCGTATCCAGACCGGTAGCCCTTCCGCATCGAGCGTGTTGCGCGGGAATCCGGGCGTGACCATGGGCGACCTCTTAACGCTCTTCATCATGTCCCGGCGCACCGGTGAGGTGCCGCAGGCTGCTCTGGAGAGATCGCGCGTCAGGCGACGGTCGAGCAAGATTGCAGAGAGAGGACGGCGCGCGCAACTCGACCGTGATCCTTGAGCGGGACGCCGGACACCGTCAACACTCGCAGCAAGATCTGCTCGAAAGCGCACCGCCGGTGCTCCGGAGAGCACAAGGCGCGGCGGCAGCCTGCCGGATCGGCTTCGGCTGACCTGTGGTGAGGGTCAGTCGTGTGCGGACGGATCCTCTCTCCGGCCCTTCGACCAGCCGGACAAGGCCACCCAGGTCCATGAGCCAGGACATAGGGCCGCAGCCGCCGCCTGCACCTCAGGACCCGCACGCCCGCCGGACCCGCGGCGCCGACGGCCCGGCTCCCGGAACACCTGCGCCGCGGGGCGTCCCGAGAATTCTTCCTGCACTTCTTCCTGGCACCTCTCGCGCAGGTGCGATGTGCTGACACCGCTCGACGTGAGTCCTCGGACCGCCGCGATCGTCGATGGATCAGGCGGCCGGAGACCACTCGCGCCCGACGGCCGCGTCGGCTGCGCGTCCGCATAACCTCGCAGGGGAGTCGCCGTGTCCGTGGTCCTGTCCACCGCTCCGCTGTCCGTCTCGGACCGAGCCGACTTCTGGCAGGACGCCATGTCGCGAACGTTCGTCCCGCTGGATGTCGAGCTGCATGAGAAGGAGCCGGCGCCGGCGACGATCGTCAGCCGCCGTGTGGGCTTCATGCAGGTATCGACGGTCACCGCCGGACCGCAGACGCTCGCCCGCAGGCCCCGGATGATCGCGAGAGACGGCAAGGAGACCGTGACGCTCACGCTGATGCACCGGGGGATCGCCGAGCGCTCGCAGGACGGCCGAGACGCGGCCGTACACCCTGGACAGTTCTCGCTCTCGGATTCCCGACGCCCCTTCGACAAGGCGCTGCGGCAGGCGTTCAGCCTCACGTCGTTCCACTTCCCCAGATCCGCGCTCGGAGTGAGCGATCTCGAACTGCGGACCGTGACCGCCACGCCCTTCGGCCAGGACGAGCCGCTCTCCGCCCTTCTCGCCGGGCACCTGAAGCGTCTCGACGGGAGTGCGGAGGCGGTCGCTCCCACACAGGCCGACAGGCTCGCCATGGTGACATGTGACCTGCTGGCGTGCTTGATCCAGGAGCGGCACGGGCGGCTGGCTCCCCAAGAGCCCGCCGCGGTCCAGGCGATGCTCCTTCGCATCAAGGAGTACGTGGTACGGAATCTGGCGGATCCCGACCTGTCGCTCGTGGAGATCGCCTCCGCTCACCAAGTGTCGCTCAGGTACCTGCACAAGCTCTTTGAGACGGAAGGCGTCACCGCGGCCCGGTGGATCCAGCAACAGCGTCTGGAAGGCTGCCGGAAGCAGCTGGCACGAACGACGTCCCACGCCCCGACAGTTGCCGTGGTGGCCCACAGCTGGGGCTTCGCCAGCGCATCCCATTTCAGCCGCGTCTTCCGACTCGCCTACGGAATTTCTCCCCGGGAATATCAGGCAGCCGCACGTAGAGGTTCGAGGTGACCAAGGCCATGCACGTTCTCACTCCCCCCGCGGTGAACGGTGCCCGGATCGCCCGCGAGGCGACCGATGGGGCGCCACATTCGCTGAAGGCGGCGCCCCAACCCGTCCCGACGAGCCTCTGTGAAACCGAGGTGACTCCGCAGGCAGAAGGCCCCTGGCACCAGGCTCTGCACAGCATGCTCGGCGTGGTCGATGCCGCGGTGCCCGACGGACGGCATGTGGGAACCATCCGGACGCTCCGGCTGGGCCACTTGCAGCTCGCCGCCTTGGAAGGAGGCGAGCTGCGGCTACGCCGGGCTCAGCGGCCCAACCCGCAGAACAACGGCCTCCTGGTCGTCATGCTGGTGGACGAAGGCGCCGCCGTGGTCGAGCACGACGACCGACGGGTCTTCCTCAAGCCCGGAGAATTGGTCTTCTGCGACATGGCGCGGCCCATGTCGCTCGAATTCCCCGGCCCGGTCCGTGCCAAGTTCGTCGTCCTGCCACGTCGGCTCATCGGTCTGAGAGAGGACCACCTTGAACGCGTCGTCGCGACGCCGATCCGTCCCGACACGACCATGGGCTCGCTGGTCACCGCGTTTCTGACGCAGCTGGTCGACACAGCGGCGGACTGCCCAACAGCCACGGGAGTTCCTCTTGCGAGCAGCGCCATCGACCTGCTTACCCTGTTGGCCGAGGAACAGGTCAGCCTGACGTCGCAGGCCTCGCCAAGTCTCGACCGTCTGCTGCAGATCAAGCGGTTCGTCGAACAGAACATCGACGACCCGAACCTCACCCCGAAGACCGTGGCCCACGCCAACTCGATCTCCGTCCGCTACCTTCACAAGCTCTTCCAGGCCGACGGCGAAACCGTCGGCCAGTGGATCCAGCGGTGCCGGCTGCAGAAGTGCCGAGGTGAACTGGCCGGGCTGGACGCTACGAAGCGCTCCATCGCCGCAGTGGCCCACCGGTGGGGATTCACCAGCGCGTCCCACTTCAGCCGGTCGTTCCGGTCCCTCTACGGGATCTCGCCGGCCGAGTGGAGAGACCCGGGCGGGAAGGTCTTCAAGGAACCCCTGGCAGAAATGGGTACGGTCGCCGCGTGACGGCGCCACGCCGGTGACGGCGGTTGATCCCGTACTCGGGAAACTCCCCAACACGACCCCGCGCGGCGGCGAGCCACCGTCCCCTCCGGCCGCCGCCACGGTCGACCCGGGTCTTCCGCGGTACGCATGCCGGTCGGCATGCGGCCGTCGGCCGTAGGCAGAGTGACCCCCTCGCGCGGACGCCGACGGGACCGGACCGACGAACCGCACCCGCCGGCCCCGACCACGTCATCGACGACGGGGCCTCTTGCTGCTCCCCGCACTTCACCACCGCGAGCTGCCAAGAGGCCCCTTTTGCCATGCCCACCGGTCAACTCACGCGAGCCGGCACCGGCACCGGCAAGGACGCTCGGGCCGGTGCGCTGACGGACAACGTTCTGTGCACTGACCGGAAGTCCGGGTAACCCAGCCGGGTCTAACTTCGTGGTGAACCAGTCGCAACGCGCCTCCACGTGCGTCTCGTCGAGCCTCGGTCGACACCCCTTCCACGACGCCGTCGCCGACACCGCCGCCACCCCCATCACCGCCGAATACACCGGCATCCTCGCCGCCGCCGACATATTCACCCACGACAACGCCTGGACCCTCCTCGAATCCCTCCGCATCGACACCGGCATCCTCGGCCCCTTCGGCAACCACCCCTAACCCACTGGGGTACCACCCCGGTGCGATACGACCGCGACTCCGGGTTTCGTGGACATAGCGAATCAGCCTCGGCCGGTTCCCCGGGCGGCCCTTTCGCCCGTCGCTTGTTCCAGGTCACTGGCCCCCGGCAGCCGACATCAGCTGCGCCGCGACCGTCATCGAACGGCGCCCTCACCGGATGCCTCTGACTCGCCGTCACCAGACGGCGTACCAGGTCCCGCCGCCCCCCTTTCCCGTTTGGAGACATCAGTGAAATTCCGTACGTCCGGATCCCGTGGCCTGACGGCCGCGGTCTTCGCCCTGGCCGTCGGCCTCGGCTCGATCACCGTCACGGCCGCGGCCTCCGACACGTCGGCAGCCTCGTCCTCGTCCGGCGAGCAGATGCCGGCCGGGTTCAGCGAGCACAAGACCCGCGTGGCCGGGACCGGCATCGACTACGTAATCGGGGGCCACGGCCCCACCCTGGTCCTCATCCACGGCTACCCGCAGACCTGGTACGAGTGGCACGACATCATGCCTGCCCTGGCCAAGCACTACACGGTCATCGCACCCGACCTGCCCGGCGCCGGCCGCAGTGACGCCCCCGCGTCCGGCTACGACAAGAAGACCATGGCCGCCGACCTGCACGCCCTCCTCGCCTCACTCGGCAAGGACCAGGACGTGAACGTCGTCGGCCACGACATCGGCACCATGGTCGCCTACGCCTACGCCGCCCAGTACCCGCACAGCGTGAAGAAGCTCGTTCTCAGCGAAGCCCCCATCCCCGACTCCGGCATCTACAACTTCCCCGCGCTCACAGCCAAGGGACCCGGGGTGTGGAACTTCGGCTTCTTCTCCCTCCAGACCGGCCTCCCGGAAAGCCTCATCCAGGGCCGGGAACTCACCTGGACCACCGGCTTCATGCGCGGCATCGCCGTGCACAAGGACGCCCTCACCTCCGACGACCTGAAGGTCTTCGCCTCCTACCTGCGCGACTACGCCCACCTGGAAGCGTCCTTCGCATGGTTCCGGACCTTCCCGCAGGACATCGCCGACAACGCGCGCTTCCAGAAGAAGCCCCTGACCATGCCGGTGCTCGCGATCGGAGCCGACGGCAGCCTCGGCTCCTCGGTCGGCACGCAGGTCCGCCAGTACGCCACCGACGTGACCCCGGTCGTCGTCCCCGACTCCGGCCACTGGATCTACGAGGAACACCCCGAGGAAATGACCGACCTGCTGCTGCACTTCCTCGGCAACCAGCGATGACGTCAGGAGCGAAGATGACGCAGTTCTTCCCGACCTTCGACCCGACGGCCGAGCGTGAACCGTTCTGGTTCCTCGGCGGCCAGGCCAGGATCCTGCTTCCCGGCACCGCCACCGACAACCGGCTCAGCCTCATGGAGTTCGCCGACCCGATCGGCCACGCGCCCCCGCACCACGTCCATGAGGACGAGGAGGAGGTCTGGTTCGTCCTCGACGGCGAGGTGACCTTCTTCGTCGGCGACCAGCGGCACGACCTGGTGCCCGGACAGGTCGCCTACGGACCGCGCGGGGTCCCGCACAGCTACCTGGTGCGCTCGCCCGAAGGGGCGCGGATAGCGGCTCTGTTCAGCCCGGCCCGCATCGAGGAGTACTTCCGGAGCAACGGCATCTCGGTGGCCGAGGCCGGCGAGCTGCCCCCGGAGTTCGATCTCGAAACGGTCGTGGCCTCCGCCGAGGCCTTCAACCTGCGTGTCACCGGGCCGCCGCCGACCCTGTGAACCAGTCCGCCTCACCGGGCGGAAGCGACCAGATCAGCGACGGGTGCGGCTCCAGCCGATCGTCGCCCTCGATCAGGGCGACCAACCATGGCTTCGGCCCAGCACAGCCTGAGTCCATCGAGCCGCACCCGTGCGCGATGCGCACACAAGCCGAACGGCAGCGCGATCGACGCACCACCCGCGCCCACCCTCTTCCGGGACGCGCGCCCAACGCTCCGGCGCTCTGGCGTCACAACGAGGCCTGCCTCGCCGAGGGCAGCCCCGCCGGCTGTCCGCCGAGGTCGAAGCGACTGGTGCAGTTGGGGAAGCCCGGATGACTTCCACCAGACCAGGAGAGACACCCGTGAACACCACGCCCCGCCGCACCGTACTCGTCACCGGCTCCACCTCCGGCATCGGCGAAGCGATCGCCACCGCCTTCGCCCGCGACGGCGCCGAAGTCGTTGTCAACGGCCGGGACCCCCAGCGCACCAAAGACGCCGCCGAACGCATCCGAGGCACCGCCGGAAACGGTGAGATCCGCGCTGTCGCCGGCGACGTCAGCACCGCGGAAGGCGTCCGCGCCCTCACGGACGCCGTGCCGGACGTGGACGTCCTCGTCAACAACGCCGGGATCTTCGATGCGAAGCCCGCGTTCGAGATCACGGACGAGGAATGGAGCCGCTACTTCGAGACCAATGTCCTCAGCGGCATCCGGCTCACCCGCCACTACGCTCCCCGCATGGTGCAGCGCGGATGGGGCCGCGTCGTCTTCATCAGCAGCGAGTCGGCCATCAACACCCCCAAGGAAATGATCCACTACGGCGCCACGAAGACAACTCAGCTGGCCGTCGCCCGCGGTTTCGCCCAGGAGGTAGCCGGCACCGGCGTCACCGTCAACACCGTCCTGCCGGGCCCCACCCTCACCCCGGGCGTCCGGGTCTTCATCGCCGACCGGGTCGGCGACGGCATCCCCTTCGAGGAAGCCGAACGCCGCTTCATCGCCGAGGAGCGCCCCACCTCGCTTCTGGGACGGCTCATCCGCCCTGAAGAGATCGCCAACCTCGTCCACTACATCGGCTCCGACGCCGCGTCCGCCACCACCGGCGCCGCACTGCGCGTCGACGGCGGCGTGGTGAACAGCATCATCCCCTGATGGAAGGTCCGGGGCCGCCGGACGTCGTCCACCTCTGCTCATCCGCCGGCTGAGGCCAGCGCGCCCCTCCTGGCGTTACTCGCTCTGCGGCGGGCCTCGCTGAGCATGTTCCGCTCCTCCTGCGTGAGGGCGGACAGGAGCTTCGGGTTCTTCAGCCATCCGTTGAGCAAGGCGTGGGAACCCCCGAGCCTGAGGGAGTACGACCACAGGCTCTCGCCCGGGAACTCGTCGCCCCATCCGGCGGCCCACTTCAGCAGATGGCCGACCTTCTCTTCGCTCTTGTAGCGGACCGGCATCGGATACATGGAGCTACCCCCACCTCGGCGCTTCGTGCGGCACGCACCGATGGCGTGCCGCGTCGAACGTTCGCTCTTGCATGACGGGTGCCCTCGCTGGGAAGCGAGGGAAGTGCTCGCGGCCCGCCGAGCCGGTGAGCGACCGGTCGGCCCGTCTCCTGTCTCGTCTGACGGGCGGCGATCACAACCAAGCACTTACATACATGTTAGGTAGAGGTGACTGAAGATCAACAAGAACACAGGGTTACGGTGGCCCTATTTATAGCAGTTTAAGAGCATTGAAGATCTCACATGATTCAAGAAATCTGTACCCTCTCGTTATCTAGAAGCACCTCGAAAGAAGCGATCCGAAGGGGCACTGGCGGCCCTCGGTCGGTTGAGGCGGAACCGTCGCCCGAAACCCTGCCCGAGGGGCGACGAGCGCCACTCTCATTCTTGATTGAACATTCCAGAAAGAGTGTTACGCTTCCCCCGCGGGAAGCGCCGGAAGGGTCGACCGGACGACGTGGACCCGGCCCCACCGCCCCTAAGTGCAGGAGAGATCCCTGCAGTCCCAGGGGCAGTCACGCGATGATTACGTATTGATCAATCCAGAAAAGGAAACGTCATGGAACTGCACCTCAAGGGCAAGGTCGCCGTCGTCACCGGAGCCAGCAAGGGCATCGGCCTGGCCGTCGTCGAAGGCCTGGTCCGCGAAGGCGCCAAGGTCGTGGCGGGCAGCCGC
The DNA here is from genome assembly GCF_044757755.1 of Streptomyces sp. NPDC091209. Taxonomy (NCBI): domain Bacteria; kingdom Bacillati; phylum Actinomycetota; class Actinomycetes; order Kitasatosporales; family Streptomycetaceae; genus Streptomyces; species Streptomyces sp. NPDC091209. The sequence continues at coordinate 25,140 of NZ_JBIVVR010000025.1, forward strand.
ACCTCCACCCCCGAACTGGAGGCCCTGGCCGCCGGACACGACGTAACCGTCGTGTCCGTCGACCTGTCCACCGCCGAGGGTCCCGAGACCCTGGTCCGCGCAGCTGTGAAACGGCACGGCCGGATCGACATCCTCGTCAACAACGTCGGCGCGGCCCAGCCCCGCGAGTCGTTCCTCAAGGTCACCGACGAGGACTGGCAGAACGTCTTCGGCTTGACCTTCTTCAGCGCCGTCCGCGCCACCCGCGCGGCCATGCCGCACCTGATCGAGGCCGAGGAGGCGTCGATCGTCAACATCAGCTCCATCAACGCCCAGCTCCCCTTCCCCATGGTCGTCGACTACTCGGCGGCCAAGGCGGCGCTGACCAACCTGAACAAGACGCTGTCCGAGGAGTTCGCCCCGCAGGGCGTGCGTGTCAACGCCGTCTCCCCGGGCCCGGTCCGCACCCCGTTCTGGACCGCCCCGGGCGGCTTCGCCGACGCCACGGCCGCGGCCGCCGGAGTCACCGCCCAGGAAGCGCTCGACGTGGTCGTGCCACAGAGCATGGGTATCGCCTCCGGCCGGATCACCGAGGCGCGCGAGGTCGCCGACCTCACGCTCTTCCTGGCCTCCCCGGTGGCGAGCAACATCACCGGAGCCGAGATCGTCATCGACGGCGGACAGATCAAGACCCTCTGACTGTTCCCGATGGACACCCCTGCCGTCCCGCCCGATCGAACACCTCGGCCCGAGCGCCGAGCGGTCCTGGGCGGGACAGCACGGGCGACCCCTTCGGGAACCGGACTGCACCGACCAACGGTCGGTGCGTTCTCGCGCGATGCGAGAGATTTCGGACACTCGGAAAGGACGCTCGGTGAGCGCTTCTGGAACATCGCGCCGCATCCGGGTGGTCGTCCTCGCTGAGGACAGACTGACCGCGCAGGGCGTGGAAGCACACGTGGCGGCCGACGAACGCGTACAGGTTCTCGGGCCGGGAGACGAAGAGACTCCGGACGTGCTCCTGCTCATCACGGCCGAGCTGGCGGAGAACACCTTCGCAGCCCTGCAGCGCTACTGTCGGGAGAACCCCGACGAAGCACCGCGGCTGATCCTCGTGGCCAACAAGCCCACGGCCGAGCAACTCGTCCGCGTGGTCGGGCTGGGGCTCGTGGCCTTCATGTCCCGCGACAAGACCACCCTCTCGGACATCAGCGAGATGCTCTGCGCCGTCGCGCGCGGCGCCGTCGCGCTGCCGCAGTCGATGCTGGGATCACTGCTGGAGCAGATCCGCACCCGGCGCTGGAACGAGCAGGCGGCCGAGGGCAGTGACGACCCGTCGTCCTTCACCGAGAGGGAACTCGCGGTACTGCGTCAGTTGGCGGCCGGCTTCAGCACCACGGAGATCGCCACGGCCCTGCACTACTCCGAACGGACCGTCAAGTACATCATCCACGAGATGATCGTCCGGCACGGCCTGCGCAACCGCGTGCACGCCGTCGCCTACGCGCTGCGCCAGGGCCTCCTCTAGCGGGCAAGCATGATGACGCCGAGAGAGCCCCGTGAACAGCCGATGCGCCAACACCGAACGATTGACCATGATCGCCACAGCGGGGTCATGCCACCTGCCTGTCACGACACCTCACCCGCCATCACGCACCGGCTCGTAAGACACACGCCTAACCGATACGCCCGGTGCACGGGGAAGTTCTGCCCCCTGACCGTCCTATCGGGCAACGCTTAGGCACCGACGGCCCGCATACGGCCGGCAGGAGAGTCCAGCAGGCGGGACTGTAAGACGTTCGGCTCTGTTCCGTAGTCGGTGGTGACGGTGCATTCTCCCTATTGCAGGAGGATGCGGTGGCGGAGGAGGTCGAATCCTGCTCGGCCGTGCATCTGCCGCATGATCTTCTTGGTTCGGGTGTTGATGCCCTCTGTCCGACCGTTGTGGTGGGGCAGGGTGAGGCCGGCGTTCACGGCGGCGCGGTCGAGTTCGAGGCCGTTGCAGAAGCTGTGCAGGTGGGGCAGGCCGGTGGTGCGGACTGTGGCGATCCACTGGGTGAGCTTGTCGTCGTTGGCCTGGGCCGGGGTCAGGAGCGTGGCGAACTCGCCGGTGAGTCGGGCGACTGCGGTCATCTCTGGGCAGGCCGTGGTGAGGAGGCCGAGCAGGTCGGTGTCCTTGGTCCACAGGTGCTCGGGGTGGGTGAGCAGGAGCCGGGCGACGCGGCGCGGGGTTGTCACGGGGCGGTCGCCTTCGGCGCGGCCTTGATTGAGGTAGCGGACCAGCAGGTTGGCACTGCCGGTATAGCCCAGTTCCCTGATCTCGTGCAGGAGGTGCGTGACGGGAACGGCCGGGTTGTCGGACCGGCGTTGGCGCAGATGGTCGCGGTAGGGGTCGACCAGAGTGGGTCGGTAGCGAGGGGTGATGCGATCGGCGGGCGGTTCGGGGATGCGGGCGTAGCGCTTGAGGGTGTTCAGGGCGAGGTTCAGTCTGCGGGAGCAGTCGAGCAGGCCGACGCCGGAGTCGAGGAGGGCGTGGATTTTGTGCCAGCGCTCGCGGGTGGTCTGCTCGCGCACCCCGCCGGGCCGGGGCGGGTTGACGGTGGCCCAGCAGGGGGCGTGGGCGCGGACCTCGGCCAGGACTTTGTCGCACAGGTTCCGCCACAGATGCCAGCGGTCACTGACCTGCACCGCGTCGGGCAGGGCCCGGCGGATCGCCTCGGCGTAGGTGGCCGAGCCGTCCCGGCACACGACTTCGATCCCTTTCTTCCCGCGTAGCGATGCCTCCAGGGTGGCGGCTTCGCGGTCGGGCAGGACGTCGATGCGTTCCCCGGTCTCGGCGTCGATGATGATCGTGGCGTAGCGGTGACGGCGGCGCTAGGGCGAAGTCGTCGACCCCGATCACCCTCGGGATCCGCACCGCTGGCGGGGGGATTCCCCGCAGCACGCGCAGGGCGGTGGCGAACGATACGGGCACGGCCAGTAACCGGGTGAGCCGGGCGGCCGCCCGGCCGCATAACTCCTTGACCACCCCTGAGACCTGGCCGGTCAGACGTGTGGTGCGGCGCTGAAGGCGCTCGATCAGCCCAGGGACTTGCTCGCGGAAGGTCTGCCTCCGGCAGCCCAGGACCGGGCAGACCAGACGTCGTACCCGGACGTTGACCACGACCAGGCGGCCATCGACCGGCAGATCCGCAACTGTCCGGACGTGGTATCCGTGCACCTTCCCCGTCGGGACCCCGCACATCGGGCAGGGAAAGGGAACATCCCGGGTCCGGGCCAAGACCCGGATCACCTCGGCGTCGTCCGCCACATCCTCGATCACCAGCGCCGAGAGCCCTGAAAACACCGTAGCCACAAGGGAGTTGACATCTCGCATACAACGTCAACGACGCCCGTCACCTGCCGTCACCACCGACTACGGAACAGAGCCACTCGTTTGACAGTCCCAGGCCCGCGGCGTGAGTGACATGGTGATCGGCCAGGACTGGTACCAGCGGGTCGAAGGCGCCTGAGCCGGCCAGGGCCTCCGAGTGCCGTCAGACGGCCCCTCGGAGGCCACGGTCCTGGCCGACGATCCAAGGTCCTCGGCCAGAACCGTGCGGTACGGACTCATCCGCGAACGGGGCTGGTCGAGGAGCTCACCGGCAGGCAGACCAAGACACCTCTGGAGCCTGGCCTCTGAGACCACGGGAGTTCACTAGGACGTGTCACCGTGCGGGGCACCGGGTCTGACGCCGGCGGTGACGGTGGCACCGATCTCTGCCTGAATCTCTGGTACGACAGGACCCCCGGCGGCGTCGAAGGCATGGGTCACCTCCGGGACGGTGCCCGCTACGAGCAGGCTGCGGGCCCGTTCCTCGTGAAGACGGTCGGTGGCCGTGGCCCGGCCGTGGTGCTGGGCGAGGTGCTCCGCCCAGGATGCGACCAGGTAATTCTCGATGAACCGGTCCGGATCGTTGCCGTCCTGGTAGAGACCCCAGGCAAGGGCTCCCGTGCGACGCCGCGAGCGGGCCACATCGTCCATGCAGCCAGCGAAAGCGGCCCTGTTCCCGGAGCCGACCCGGTAGGCGACGGAGACCAGCACGGGGCCGTCGGCCCGTCCGGGCTCGAACAGCAGGGGCGGAACCGGCCAGTGGTCGGACGGCGTCGGATCGATGGTGTCCGTGCCGTGCAGAGGCCAGCGGCGCACACTCACCGCGCCGACCACGAGCAGTCCGCTGCCGGCCAGAAGCGAGACGGTCAGGCCCGCTGCATCGGCCAGCGCGCCCCATAAGGGTGCCGCCACCGCCTGCCCGCCCTGGAAGACCAGAAGGTAGACGGCGAACCCCCGGGCCCTGACCCAGCCGGGCAGCCGCGTCTGAAGGGCCGAGTTCAGCGTGGACAACACGCCGATCCAGGCCAGTCCGGCCGGCAGCAGCGCGCCCACCGCGAGCCAGGGGAGCCGGGTGACGGCCATCACCGCGAGCGAGAGAGCGAAGACGAGGGCGCCGGCGGCCAGAGTGCCGTTGGCGCCGAGGGTTCGCCGAACGGCCGGCAGGACGAAGGCCCCGCCGACGGCACCGGCACCGACCGCACCGAGCAGCAGCCCATACCCTTCCGAGCCCAACCCCAGAGAACGGCTCGCGACCAGGGGAAGCAGTGACCACAACGCGGCACCGCCGGGTATGAACAACAGCGTGCGCAGCAGGACTCGGCGGACTCCGGGCGCGTACCACACGTAGCGGCGGCCCGCCTGCAGAGCCGTCAGGAGCTTCTCGCTCTGCCCCGGGGGCGCCTGGGTCCGGGGGCGCCGCCAGAGCGTGAGAACCGCCGCGACACCGAGGTAGGACACGGTGTTGAAGGCGAACACCCAGCCCGTGCCCGCCGCCGCGACCACCGCTCCGCCGACCGCCGGCCCCAGGGCGCGGGCGAGGTTCATGTTCACGGCGCCGAGCGCGGCCGCCTGTCCCAACTGGCGGCGCTCCACGAGCTCCGGCTGGATCGCCTGCCATGCCGGGCCCATCAGCGCCGTGCCACATCCCAGCAGGAAGGTGAGACCGAGCAACAGCTCCGGGGTGAGCACGTCCACGAACGCCAGGACCGTCAGCGCGGTGGAGACGGCGAGCATGGCGAACTGGGCGACCAGCAGCACCGTACGACGGTCGTAGCGGTCGGCCAGCACGCCCGAGGGCAGGGCCAGCAGTACGACGGGAAGACTGGAGGCGGTCTGGACGAGCGTCAGCAACGCGGCGCCGTGCCCGATCAGCAGCCACTGGGCGCCCACCGTCTGCATCCAGGTGCCGATGTTGGAAACCAGCTGCGCGATCCACAGCGCGCGGAAGACGCGTGCCGCGAGCGGGGCCCAGGGCGAATCCCGCTGGGGGTTGTCTTTCGGGGACGGTGCAGTGCTCATGATGGTCCATATCGGATCGAGGACGGGGGGCGCCGCGTATCCGGCAATGCGTCAGGCGCCGTGCGCGCACGGCAAGCGCTCACGCCAGGGCGCTGCGGTGTACCTCTGTTGCCCGGCGGCGCACTGTCCTTGGTCCAGTAGCGAAGCGCTGCGGGAACACGAGCGATGTGTGCGGGAGCAGCTGACGCCCACCGGCCGGCCTGCGGCGGCCTTGGAAGCCGGGCGGACGCCGGGACGAATGCCGGCCCCCGCAAGTGGCTACCGGGGGAAGAGCACGGTCATCGTGCACGCCCACGGGCCTCGCGCCCTGTCGTGTCCCCGTCCCTCCCGACCTGACTCTGCGGGCCGCGGCCGTCCCGCCCGGTTCCCGGTCGTTCCTGCTCATCTGGGCGGGTCACCGCATGCCTGTCGTCATCACCTGCAGCTACCTGCGGGATCCCCCTGCCGGGACGGGCGGGCGACGCAGGAACACCCGCGTGAGGAGTCCTCCGGTCGGACCGATCGCGATAGCCGCGACGGAGACCCACAAAGGCCAGGGGGCCAACCCGAGGACGTGGTCGGCCGACAAGCGCCCGGGACCGGTGAGCGCCAGCACCGCGGAGACGACGACGAGGACCAGCGGGTACTCGTAGCCGTCGTTCTGCACCCAGAGCCCGTTGTGCCACTTGACGGTGGACGCGACCGTCATCACCCCCATGGCGGCCATTGCCGCCGCGGGAGTGAGCAGACCGGCCGCCAGGAACAGGCCGGCGCCCACCTGGCTGGCGCCCGCGGCGAGCGCGGTGAGCCTGCCGCCGCGGAAACCGTCGTGCCTGAACTCCTCGGTTCCGCCCGCCAGCCCGTTGCCCCCCAGCCGGAAACTGACCTTCTGCACTCCATGCCCGGCGATGAGCAGACCCGCCACCAGCCGGAGCACCAACAGTCCGGTATCCACTACGTTCCTGCCCTTTCCTGACGTGCCGTCGACGGCCTGGGTGAAGAGGTCAGCCGGCCGCGTGAGCGCCGATGACAGCCTGGGCGTAGACGAGCCCGAGGCCGTAGGCGCCGCCGTGCTCCTTGACCACGTCGCCCACCGCGGCGTACGTCTCGGTGCGAGCCCAGTCGCGCTGCAGCTCCAGCAACACCTGCACCCAGGTCACCGGAACCGCGCCGCTGTGCGCCATGCGCTGGACGGCATGCTCGTGTGCCTGCGGGCTGACCCCACCGGATGCGTCGGTGACCACGTAGACCTCATAGCCCTGGGCCATGGCGGAGAGCACCGGCAGGACGACGCACACCTCGGTCCACAGGCCGGCGATGACGAGCTTCTCGCGGCCGGTCGCCTTGACCGCCTCGACGAAGGCGATGTCCTCCCAGGCGTTCATCGTGCTGCGGTCGATGATCTTCTTCTCGGGGAAGACGGCCGCCAACTGCGGCAAGATCGGACCGGAGAAGGACTCGGCGGCCACCGTGCTCAGCACGACCGGCACGTCGAACACCTTCGCGGACTTCGCCAGTCCCACGGTGGAGTTGATGATGGCGGTGCGGTCGCCGCTGCCCGCAGCGAAGAACATCTGCGGCTGGTGATCCACGAACAGCACCGCGCAGTTGTCCGGGGTGAGCAGGTCCGGGCTGGGGGCGGCGGTGACCTCGGCGATGTTGACCATGAGAGTGGGCCTTTCCATGTGGGACGCGATCGCGGACGGCGTCCGCAGGCGAGAGCAACTGGCCGGTGGACGGCGCGAGTCGGGGTGGTGCCCCGGGGAGGGGCGGCTCGTGATCGGGCCCGTCCAAGCCCCCGTACTCGACGTGTCATGGACCACCCGGCCGCCGACTACCGTCGGCAGGACTCGATGCGCGCGATGTCCGGTTCAGGCAGGGTGAGGCAGTCGTCTGACAGCGCCGCGCGGTCCGGCGGCCCACCCCGTTTGTGGGGTGGGTGGACGGCCAGGTCGGCGGTGCGGTGAACCAGTCCCCGCCGACCGGCGTCGTGGACACCGTTGGACAACCTCCTGCGGAATGAACGGCGTCGATTTCATCGAGTGGACGTCCGTATGAGCGGTAGCGGCGGACTGGAGAGAACCGGGCGCGCGATGCAAGGGTCCGAATGCACTTGCGCCCCTCGACTGCTGCGCCTCCAGGCTATTGGGAGCCGAAGTGTCCGGGTGCTCCAGCAGGGCACTGGATGTGTCCCGACAGCGCACTGCTTCTCCGTGCACTGCCGAGACTGATTGCGGTGCGCTCATGGACAGTTCCCGCATCCGGTTCTGCCTCTCGCCCACGGTGCCGAAGTCCGGCCCGGCCCCTCCTCCCGGAGGCCGGGATCGGCCTTGACGCCGGCGCAGGATTGCACGGTGTGGCCGGCACCTTCGAGGTGTTGCGCGAGCAGTACACGCGTCGGCTCCCCACGTCCCTGGGCGAGCTCGACGGGCCGACGGCTGGCAGCGTGGAACCGCCTTTGCACACGGCCGGGTCTTCGCCTGTCCCATGACCTCCACGTCGCGTTGTTCGCCCGTCGTGAGATCAGTGGTGCCCGCCTGCTGGACCGTGCTCGCGGGCCGGCCTCTTGCCCTCCCTGATCGCCCGTCGCCTGGCCTCGTCCGACACGTGGGCACCGGCCGGCATCCTGTCGCTCCCCCTCTCCATCGCGGCCAGGTAGGAGTCACCGCGCCGGTAGACGATCGCCACGGGGCGGTCATCGGTGTCCTCCGCACTCTGCGCGGTGTAGAGCCGGTGCGAGCCGTCCTCCTCCACGACGATCAGGTCTCGCGGTCCGGTGCGCGCGGCCAGAGCCGCCGCCCTGGCCGCTGTCCGAGCGTCCCACCTGCGTGCCATGACCAGCGTGGTCGCCGTCAGGGCCCGTGTCTGCTCCTCGGTGAGCGCGCCCCTCACCTCCTCGGGCAGGTGACCACCGTCGCCGCGGATCCGTTGACGCAGTTCCGGGTCGCGGGCGAATGCCTCCGGTGCCACCCTCTCCACCTCTTCTACGTGGAACACCGCCCGCCGGTACAGATGGATGTCCTGCCCCAGGAGGTCGGCGCCGGCGGCGCGCAGAGCCAGATCCATCGGCTGTTCAATCCGCTCCCCTGCCAGGCCCACCGCCGCCCAGAAACCATTGCCGTCGACGGGACGGCCATTTGCGGCCAGGCTGCCGTCCGGCCCGGGACGCAGCAGGGCCCCGTGCGCGTCGGCCCGCGGTGGGTGCAGGTCGTGGACGCGCAACCCGCCGTCGGCGTCGGTCATGGTCAGCGTGCGGTGGTCGCCGGACACGTCGAAGGACGGTCCGTCCTCGGCGATCATGGCCCCATGCCGTGGTTGCCACGGGGCGGTCGCGTGCGCCCGGCGGGGGTCTACGGACGGGTCGTCCTTCCGGGATGCCGGCGCAGCTGTCTTGGGCGGGGCCGGCTTCGACGCTTTCGTGGCCGTCGAGGGGAGCACCGGCGCCTTCGGCGGGGTGAAGGTCACCGCGTCCGGCTCAGGGGTGTCCTGGCCGCGCAATCGCTCCTGCTCGTCGGCGGACAGCTGGTGCCAGGCGGTGAGGCGGTCCGCGGCCCGGCGCAGGCGGACGAGATCCCGATGCAGGGCCCGGCCGTGCTCGTGCAGGGCTCGCAGGGTCTCGGCGACCTCCTCCACCGAGCCGCGCGCCTCGGCCTCGGCGGCCCGCGCCGCGGTGAGTTCGTCGGCACCGGCTCGACGGGCCTGCTCCAGCCTCTCCCGTGCCTGTTCGATCAGGGCGCCGCGCAGCCGGTCCCACCCCTCGTGGGCGGCCTCGGCGTCGTCCTCGGCGTGCTCGCGCAGCAGCGCCACCAGCGTGTCCCGCGCCTCCCTGACCGCCGGGAGCGTGTCCACGTCGCGGCGCTCGAGTTCGTCGAGGTGGACTCGTGCCCGGTCCAGCGCGGTCTCCCGCACGGCCCCGGCGCCGAGACGCAGGTCCCACAGAGCCTTGTCCGAGGCGGCCAACGCGGCGCTCGCCTGCTTGACGGCGTCCCACGCCTGCCTGGCCGGGGCGGGGTGGTTGGTGTCGGTGAGCAGCCCGAGCCGGCGGGCGACGTCCTCACGCACCCATGCCAGGGCCACGGTGTCGGTCTCCATCGCCAGCGGCTCCCGCCGTGCCAGGTGGAAGGCGCCCCGGACAGCCGCCATCAGGGCCCCGTCCTTCACGTCATGGTGGGCGTGGGCGACACTCAACCACCGCACCGGCAGGGCGAAAAGATACGCACGCGGCTTGTTGTCCGGTTTCACGTTCACCGAGCCCTGCCCGTCGAGCGACAGCCCCACGGACTTCGATTCGGCCGCCGGGGCGCTCGCGTTGCCGCCCTCCTGGGTCGAACCGGCCGCCGTCGGTCCGGTCGGTCCGACGTCCACCCCGTGCTCGGAGGTGCCCGCATGGGCGAACGTGGACACACTGCCGCGGGCACTCTGGCGGGGACTCTCGAACTTCACGCCGTCCGCCACCGTCAGCAGCCGTGCTCCGGAGAAGTCCGGCCTGGAGTGCAGGTCGAGACGGCCGCTGACGCCTCCGAAGAAGCCGCGCCATTCAAGCCCGGCCACTTGGTAGCCGTCGGCCGTCAGCGTCTGCGCGAAGAAGGCCGTCAACGCCAGCGCGGACGTACCAGCTTCGAGGTTCTCCCGCGCCCCGGTGCCGATCTTGGTGAGAGGCGTGTCCTGGGCCCGCGCGAGAAGGCCGTCGTCGTCGATCTCGACGTTCCTCGGCAGCCTGATGGTGGAGTCATACGCGGCGCCCAGCGCGAGGATGTTCGCGGAGTGCAGCTCCTCCAGGCCGACAAAGCCGCGGACCGCGAAACCCTCGGCCGGCATCGCGAAGGGCTGGGCACCGCCCCCGGCAGCGTGCGCGACATCGCGCCAGCCACGTGCACCCCTCATCGCCGGCAACGCCACCCGCCGGGTCCGGCCCGGCAGGACCAGGTCGGTCGGAGCCAGCGGATCGTCGTCCCTGGCGGGATCGGGGCCGCTCCACATCAGGCTGAGCGGGAGATGTTTGTGCAGGACCCCGGCCGGCCTGCGTACCGGGAGCAACGTGGCCTCAGCTGTCTCCCCGTCACCGGAGATCCGCACGTCGATCTGCACGTCGTACTCCTGCGCGACCGCGGCGTGCAGGTGGTCCGCGTAGGTCACGATCGTTCCGAAGCCGGTGGAATCGCTCTGCGTCTCGCCGGTCGCCCACGTCGCAGAAGCCGTCTGCGAATAGGCGGGTCCCGCCGAGCTGACCGTGGGATTGCCGGTGTCGGCGCGCTCCGCCACGGTGAGGCCGACCGCCAGTCGCGTGCTACGGCTACGACTGTGCTGCACCGTCTCAGTCGCCTGCAGCTGCTCCTCCAGCTCCACGCCGTGATCCAGGCCGTGGAAGCGGCGGTTCGCCGTGGGGATCAACTGCACCCGGAGTTGCACCTCGCGTGAACGGATCCAGGTCCGAAGCGTCTCGGAACCCCAGCGACCGAGCCGCGCGGGGATCACCACGCCCTGCCCCGCCATCTCGTTGCTCAGAGCCCGGATCACCCGCCCGGACACCAGCCGGCGCAAGTGCTCGAAGTCGTTGTCCGGCAGACCCAGCGGGCGCAGCACCTCCTCGAGTCGGCTCAGCGCGGCCGCGGGGTTGAGGGAGTCGGCCGGCCAACCGCCGAACTGGGCCTGGCGCAGCCACGGGAACTCCGTCCATCCCAGCTCGTCGTAGCGGAGCACCGCACCGTAACCGTCCCGCACCGCTTCCAGCTCGTACGCGGCCTTGCCCGGAATGACGCCGACCCACCGCGACAGACGTTTCTCGCCATGGGCGTCGGACAGCGACGGGGGCACCAGCACGCCGTGGGCACCCTTGCCGAGTCTGCTGGAGGCCGCCGCGTACGCGTGCTCCACCGGCGCGCTCACCACGACCTGGTAGCCGCCCACGTCCTTGCGGTTCATCGCCCAGGTGGCGTTCCGCTGGACGAACGCGGACGTCGTGTTGCCGATGCGGACCCCGAGCTGAAGACCGACGGAGCTGGCGACCCGGGCGTCCGTGAGGGACGTCAGCTGGTTGATGCGGCCGCCGAATTCCCCCGTGCTGATCGTGGTTTCGCGGCCCCAGGTGCCCACCGACGCGTTGGCCGCCGCTTCGACCTCCATCTTCATCGGCAGGGTAAGGGCAGTCAGTCCCCGCAGGTCCGCGGTCGCCGCCTCGATCAGCCTGGTGCGGTAGGCGAACATCGTGGTCCGGTCGAGGTACGGCGCCGCGGTGAGCAGGGTCCAGTGCCCGCCCACAGGTGCGGAGGTCGTGCCGAAGTTCGCGATCCGGCTCTCAAGCAGAACCGGCAGTTCCGCCTCCTTGCTGCCGTCCGCACCTCGCAGGCGAAACTGCCAGGACCCGCCCGTCGCCCGGTTCAGTACCGTCCGGGCCATGTCGAGCAGTTGCGGACCCTCCGTGACGTCGATCGTGGTGTAGGGATAGCTCAGCACCGACCGGGGACCTCCTGCGACGGAGTTCGTGTCCCGCGCGGCCGCCTCGTCCAGCCATGACCGAGTTCCCAGCGCCATGGCGCGGGCGTCGGCGGCGGTCATGACTTCCCCCCGATGCTGCACGACTCGTTCGAGGCCGACGGTACCGGTGTACTCGACCGGCACGCTCAGCACCACCTCGCCCCGCTCCGCGGCGTGATCGCCGCCCGCCGCTCCCGGTCCGATCAGCGCTCTCGTCCGGTCCGCGGACACGAATGCCTGAGTACCCAGCAGATATCCGGAGGGCACGCCGCGCATCCAATGCCTCGGCCGCCAGTGGCCGCCGCTCTCGACCGTGAACCGCACGCCGTAGCGATACCAGTCCGCACCACCCGTGGTGATCGAGGTGACCTCGTCCCCGCCCGACAGGGCATAGCCGCTCTCCGATTGCGTCCTTCGGCCATAGCGCACGCCGACGGCGGCGGTCTCCACGTGCAGCGGCATGCCGGCGGTACCCGCGGCCCCGTCACGCAGGGCCACCGCGCCTTCGACGCCGACCTGCCAGGAACGGCTGCTGCCGCGCTGACCGCTGAGGCTGTCACTGCCGGGCGCACTGAACCGGCCGCGCTGTTCCGTCCGCCTGCCGAGGTACTCCCGGTCGTGCAATCTCGCACGGACCCATACGTCGACGTGCCTGCGCCCCAGGGGGGTCCATTGGGTCAGCCCGATCCGCAGGCCCGTGTCCAGCATCGAGCCCAGGTTCGACGCCATGCTCTGATGGGACAGCCGGTCGTACACCTCACGCGTGTTGTGCAGCACGGTCAGGAAGTGATCGGTGCTGCTCCATCGGGGATTTCCGGGATACAGCTCCGGCAGCGATGCCACCATGCCGGGGTAGGCGCCGCCGAGTCGGCTCAGCACGCTCTCCGCGAAGAATTCGGCGGGTCGCACCCGACCGCGGTCGCCCTGCTCCGAGCCGCCTTCCGGGAAGCTCACCTCGTGCACCCGGCTCACCCCGAGCGAACGCTCCGTTACGAGCAGGGGAATCGGTGTCGGCCCTTGCTCCACCGGGCCGGGCGCGGGGACCGGCTCATCCAGTCGCCGCGCCTCGCCCTCGGACAGCCGCACCAGCGCCCACACCTGGCTGCTCTCGCGCGGCTGCCGCTGCGGTTGGTTCTTCCGCAGAGTCCGTTGGCCCGAAGCGCCCCGGTCGGGTGGGGCTCCCGCCCGGCCGTGCACCTGGGCGGGACCGGTCATCACAAGATTCTGCTCCAGCAGATACAGCGCGGTCGGGGCACCCTTCTTCTGCGCACCGACCTTGATCCCGGCGGCGTTCCCCAAGGCGGTGGTGCGGGAGACGGACGCTCCGTAACGGCCATGGGGACCCGCCTGGATACGCAGCTTGGCGCCGCCCGGAACCGACGCGTGGAAGCCCGGCCCAACGGCCGCGCCGAGCTCGACACTGCGCGTCACCCCCGATGCCCGCTCGCTGCGTACCACCGACTGCGCGATGTCGCGGATCTCCGCGGCCGTCGTCATGTCACCGATCCGCACCAGCCGCTGGGGGACGACTTCCATCCGGAGCATGCCCAGCGGATCCGTGCCGTGCGCACCGCCGTACAGCACCGGACTCGTCACTGGACCCATGAGCAGAGCGCGCATGCTCCGCCGCAGGGCAGCGGGTGAGACGAGCTCGGTGACCTGCTCGGCTCCCTTCGCCCCAGCCTCCAGGCCCATCATGGTGAGCGCCGCATCCGCGACGGGTTCCAGAAGGACGACGTCCTCGACGCTCACCTCATGGAGGCGGGCGGGACGGTTGGTGAGATCGATCGTCTGGGGGAAGGTTGAGCCGGTCTCGGATGCCGTGGCGGTGAGCGAGTCCGCCAGCCGCAGGCTGAGGCCGTCACGCACCGCGAACCGCAGCTCCGTGGCCTCCCGGTGCGGCCCGTCGCCCACAACTGGCCCGCCGTTCAGCCCGACTTGGCGGCCGGAGCCGTCCGTGATCCAGAACGCGTAGCCCAGTGCGTCCAGATGGACATGGGAGCCGTCCGTACTTCGCGTCTCGGTGTGGTTCATCACCTGGTGCTGCAGGGTGTGCCGTGCCGACTTGCCCCAGGCGAACTTGATGTAACCGTGGAACCAGCCGGCGACAACCCCGCTGGCAGGTCCCAGAGCCGTGGACAAACCGAGGCCCCACGAGGTCCCGTTGACCCGGGTACGGCCACCACCCTGGATCAGCCGCTGCGCAGTGTCGATCTTGGTCGGGTTGTCCAGCCACCGCTCCGGCTCGCCGTACGGCACTGTGTTCATCCGCAGCTCCCGCGCCTGTCCGCGGACTGTCTTGAAGGGGAACGATTTGACGACGCCGACGAACTCTCTCGGGTCCCCGCCCAGAGCGTGCAGCAGCTGACGCAGCAAGGGCGGTTCCTGGTGCGCCTCGAACCCCTTGCCCGGTTCGGGCCGGACCGCGGCGTTCCGCTCGAGCCAGCCGCCGACCTCCCCCACGACCAGCTCTGCACCGCGCACTTCGTGCCGGCCCGCACCGAGCACGAACGGACGGATCGTCCGGGGCCGGCCGGTACCGGGCACCACCTGTCGGGTCGTCTCATGTCGGCCCGCACCGGGCTCCTTGCGCGAGGTCATCTCGCCTGTCATGTAGGTGGGTAGCCGGGAACCGTCATCGAACAGGACCGGCCCGGTGGCATCCGGGGGTGGAGGCAGCTCACGATCGATCCGTGGCGGTCGGCGCTGATCCAGGTCCGCCCCGATCGACACCAGCCGGGGAGCGGTCGCGGCAGCGCGCAAGGGAGGCGGTCCGACCGCGCCCCCGGAGGACGACGGTCCCTCCTGCGAGGCCCCGACCAAGCCGTGACGTCCGGTGGAGGAGGACTCGGCGTCCGTGCGGTCCGGACGCGCGCCCCCGCGCATACCGGCGAACTCCACCCCCTTGATGCGCCGTGCCGTGGCCTCTGCGCGCGCCTTCATGTCCATGCGGGTGAAGGCGGCAGCCCGCGTGTGTTCCAGCGCCTGGACCGCCGCCCGCACGCGTTCCTCCGGGACATCGGTGCCACCGAGCTGCCCCAGATGCCTGTTCACCCATTCCAGAAACTCCTTCGGAACGGCGGTGTCGCGGACGGCGATGACCGCCCGGTCGGTCCCCCAGACACCCTTGGTGGCCGACCGGCCACCGCCGTCCGCGTCGGCGGGTTCGAGCACGACTCGGCTCCTCAGACGGGCGGCGAGGTCCGGCAGACGGGCGTCGATGCTCTGCTCGAAGACGGCGCGGATCCGCTCGACCCATACGGTGCTGGTCCGCAGGGAACGTCCGAAGTGGGGCTGGCCTGCCACGGCGGTCGGACGGTGCACGGTGTACGTCACGTCCGGCAACGGCCGACCGGTCCTGTCCCTCTCCACGGCCTCATGTGCCACCTCGGCGGCCAACGCGTCGATGCGCGCGATCTCGTCGGAGCCCGGCCTCGCTTTCAGCAGGTCGAGTTCGACGGCGAGGGGACGCGGCCCGTCGACAGTCTCGGCAGGGCTGCCCGGGTCGCCGAGAGAGTGAGACCGGGGGTCCGTCCGGGCCGGGTTCGCCGACAGAGCCGTGATCGGGTGAGCATCGCGCGCCGACTCCGCGTCGGAGCCGGCCACTCTAGGCGAGCCCGCAGACACCGAATTGGCGACGGCCTGCGCGCCACGGTGTGCTGAGGACTCCGCCGATGCCGCGCGCCTTCCGGTCACGGCGGAAGGTGTCGTGCCGCTGCCCGTGGACGGTGGGGTCGTCCGTACGTCCGACGCGGACCGCGCGATCGAACCGACGCGTTCGCGTCCGGTGGCCGGGCGGTCTGAGCCGGTGCTGCCCTTGTCGGCGTCAGCACCGCTGCTTCCCACAGCGCCTCCGCCGGTGATCCCGGTGGGGGCAGCGAGCGCCGTGGCGGTTGTCGTGGAGCGGTCGCCGGCCCGCATTGAATCAGCGGTGGAGGGGACAGCTGGTGTGGGGCGCCGGAGGACGGTCGTGATCCCGGACAGGCCGCCCTCGGATGTGAGCTCCGTCTTCGTGCGAGGGACGGGGCCATGAGGGGTGACGGGAGTGGTGAGGTCCGAGGCGATGGCCTGCCGACCGGTCCGGGATGGGAGGTCGTCGCGGACGTGGGCACGCAACCCCGTGCCGACACCGTCGGTGGCGCGGACACTGGTGGCGGGAGCGGCGTCCGGACCTTCCTGCGCATCTCTCGGCGAGGCGGCGCGTCCGGTGATGGCGTGGGCGGTCGTGGTGGTGCGGCCGGCTGGCGTGGTGCGGGTGGTGTGGTTGCGGGTGGTGTTGAGGTCGTTGTTCCTGGCCGCGTTCGTGCCGGCGCTGCTCGCGCGGACGATGGTGTCCTTCAGCGCGGAAAGCCCCAGCGTGTTCTTCTGGACCATCTCCGCAGAC
>NZ_JBIVVR010000026.1:0-27133 GCF_044757755.1 Streptomyces sp. NPDC091209
AGCCGGACCCGCGAAGGCCGGAGGCCGGACCCCGCGAAGGCCGGAGGCCGGACCCGCGAAGGCCGGAGGCCGGACCCCGCGAAGGCCAGAGGTGAGCTACCGGCGACGCCGGTGCAGCGCGATCGCGGCCGCCGTGCCGCCGGCCACCGCGCCGACCCCGGCCGCGGCGGGAATCCCGACCTTCGCGGCCTTGCGCGCCGTGCGGTAGTCCCGCAGCCGCCAGTCGAAGTCCCGGGCGTGCTTGCGCAGTTTCGAGTCCGGGTTGATCGCGTACGGGTGTCCGACCAGCGAGAGCATCGGAATGTCGTTGTGCGAGTCGCTGTACGCCGCGCAGCGGGACAGGTCCAGGTTCTCCGCGGACGCCAGCGCCCGTACGGCCTCCGCCTTCGCCGGACCGTGCAGGGGTTCGCCGACCAGCTTGCCGGTGTAGATCCCGTCCACCGATTCCGCCACCGTGCCCAGGGCGCCCGTCAGGCCGAGCCGCCGTGCGATCACCGTGGCGATCTCCACCGGCGCCGCCGTGACGAGCCACACCTTCTGGCCGGCGTCCAGGTGCGCCTGGGCGAGCGCGCGGGTGCCGGGCCAGATCCGCTCGGCCATGTACTCGTCGTAGATCTCCTCGCCGATCGACATCAGCTCGGAGACACGGTGACCCTTCACGATCGACAGCGCGGAGTCACGCGCTTCCTGCATGTGCTCCGGGTCCTCGACACCGGCCAGCCGGAACCACGCCTGCTGCCAGGCGAACTTCGCGAGGTCGCGGGTCTCGAAGAACTTCCGCTTGTACAGCCCCCGTCCGAAGTGGAACAGGGCAGCACCTTGCATCACGGTGTTGTCGAGGTCGAAGAACGCGGCGGCCTTGTCGTCGCCGAGCACCGGGAAGTCGGGTTCCTCCGCGGCGTCCGGTGGTGCCAGTTCTTCCAGTTCCTGCAGTTCCTGCGAGGACTTGCGCGCTGCCTCTGCCGAGGCCTCGCCTGCCAACACGCTCCGCGCGGTGGCGGAGCGCCTACGGGGAGTGAGCCATCCGAGAGCGGCCATGTCGTGAGCATAGCCAGTCCGTTCGGTGCTTCCGGAGTCGAGAGGATTCGGCGCTGTGAACTCTCCGCGACCATGCCGTTAAAGGACCCGACCGATTCGCCGTCGACGCGGCGCGTCGGCCCCCGGCGAGGGCCTGTTCGCGCGTAAAGGGCGGAGCGTGCCCGCCGGGGTGTCCGGGGCGGGAGAATGGCGCGTATGAGCCCCATGTTCCGGCGCAGCGACCGCCGTACGGAGAAGAAGGCGCCCGGGGAGCGTCTGGTCACGTTGATCAGGAAGCCCGGGTGTCATCTGTGTGATGACGCACAGGAAGTGATCGAGAAGGTGTGTGCCGATCTCGGGGTCCCCTGGGAGGGGAAGGACATCACCGAGGACGAGGAGCTGCACCGCCGGTACTGGGAGCAGATCCCGGTCGTGCTGGTGGACGGCGCGCAGCACACGTTCTGGCGCGTGAACGAGGAACGCCTTCGCAAAGCCCTCGCACCGTGAGTCGCGCGGGGGGACGTCCACCGTGCCCGTGATGTGTCCCGACTTGTGACCTGCCCGAGCAGCCCGGGTGGCCGGGAAAGTCGCCTAGGATCGACGGCGATTGGTCTCGGGGGCGGGATTCGTTGAGGAGAGTGTGCGGTTTTGCCCCCTTCAAGTGCGGAACGAAGCCGTCCGTGTGCCGGTTCCATACGGGCGCGCCGGGCATGCGTGACCCCGGTCACGTTGGCCGGGCAAATCGGACACCGTCTTTGTGCACGCGTTCACAAAGACATAGCCTGCATTCGACGGGGCGGTCTGGGAACGTGTGACCGCCTGCAGCCCCGCTCTACCCGCAGGAGCACCGTGGCAACTGGCCGAACTCACCGACCGGCGACCCGAAGCCGAGGAATTCCCGAGGCCACCGTCGCCCGGCTTCCGCTGTACCTCCGAGCCCTCACCGCGCTGTCGGAGCGCTCGGTACCCACGGTCTCATCCGAGGAACTCGCGGCCGCGGCGGGGGTCAACTCCGCGAAGCTGCGCAAGGACTTCTCCTACCTCGGCTCCTACGGGACGCGTGGTGTGGGCTACGACGTCGAGTATCTCGTGTACCAGATCTCCCGCGAACTGGGCCTCACCCAGGACTGGCCGGTCGTGATCGTCGGTATCGGCAACCTCGGTGCGGCACTGGCCAATTACGGAGGGTTCGCGTCCCGCGGATTCCGCGTGGCGGCACTCATCGACGCCGACCCCGCGATGGCCGGGAAGCCCGTCGCCGGAATCCCGGTCCAGCACACGGACGACCTGGAAAAGATCATCGACGAGAACGGTGTCTCGATCGGTGTCATCGCCACCCCGGCCGGAGCCGCCCAGCCGGTCTGCGACCGTCTGGTGGCCGCCGGAGTCACCTCCATCCTGAACTTCGCGCCGACTGTCCTGTCCGTCCCGGACGGCGTCGACGTGCGCAAGGTCGATCTCTCCATCGAGCTGCAGATCCTCGCGTTCCACGAGCAGCGCAAGGCCGGCGAGGAGGCCGAGGCGCAGGCCGGTGCCGCCGCCCCGGCCGAGCGGGAGAACAACGGCAAAGGGCCCGACGGGGATCTTCCCGCCGTGATGCCGGCATGAGTCTCCTCGTCGTCGGACTGAGCCACCGCAGCGCTCCGGTCAGCGTCCTCGAACGGGCCGCGCTGTCCCCGGACGCCCAGGTCAAGCTGCTCCAGGACACCCTCGCCGCCGAGCCGGCCGCGGAGGGCGCGGTGCTCGCGACCTGCAACCGCATCGAGCTGTACGCCGACGTGGACAAGTTCCACGCGGGCGTCGCCGAGCTCTCCACGCTCCTCGCCCAGCACAGCGGCGTCGGGCTGGAGGAGCTCACTCCGTACCTGTACGTGCACTACGAGGACCGGGCCGTCCACCACCTCTTCTCGGTGGCCTGCGGCCTGGACTCGATGGTCGTCGGCGAGGGCCAGATCCTCGGCCAGATCAAGGACGCGCTCGCCACCGCGCAGGAACTGCACACCGCGGGCCGCCTCCTGAACGATCTGTTCCAGCAGGCCCTGCGGGTCGGCAAGCGCGCCCACTCCGAGACCGGTATCGACCGCGCCGGACAGTCCCTGGTCACCTTCGGCCTGGAGCAGCTGTCCGACGGGCGCGCGGTCGAGGCCTGGGCCAAGGGCAAGAAGGCCCTCGTCATCGGCGCGGGTTCGATGTCCTCGCTGGCCGCCGCGACGCTCGCGCGCGCGGGTGTCGGCGAGATCGTGATCGCCAACCGCACCCCCGACCGCGCCGAGCGCCTCGCCGAGATCCTCACCGGCGGCGACACGGACGTGCCGGCCCGCGCGGTACCGATGGACTCGGTACCGGTCGAGCTGACACGTGCCGACATCGCCGTCTCCTGCACCGGAGCGACCGGGATCGTGCTGACGGCGGAGACCGTCGCGGCCTCCGTCGAAGGCCGTACGGGAACGCCCGCGGCCGTACGCGTCGACGCGTCGACCGGTCTTGCCGGTCACCTCGCTCCCGCCGGTGCCGGCACCGAGGACGCCTGCCCGCTGGACCTGTCCGCCGTGCAGGGCGCCACCGGCTTCTCCGTCATGGGCGAGGCCGCCGTCGCCGGCATCGACGCCGCCACCCTGGAGCAGCACGCGGCCTGGGTGGACAAGGGCACCGGAACCGTCGAGCGCCGCGACAGCCGTCGTACGCCCGAGGTCGAGGCCGACGCCGACGTCATCACCGCGCTCGCCGCCACCGCCACCGCGGTCGGCCGCATCCCCGAGCGCCGCAGGCCCGAACCCGTCGTCGAGGCCCCGCGCCCCGCGCCGGTGCTCGCGCTGCTCGACCTCGCGATGCCCCGTGACATCGACGCGGCCGTGCACCGGCTGCTCGGCGTGCGGCTCGTCGACATCGAGTCGCTGGCCGAGGCCTCCGCGGACGCGCCGATGGCCGCCGACGTGGACCAGGTGCGCCGGATCGTCTCCGACGAGGTGGCCGCGTTCGGTGCCGCGCAGCGGGCCGCGCACATCACGCCCACCGTCGTGGCGCTGCGCGCCATGGCCGCCGACGTCGTCGCGAACGAGATCACGCGGCTGGACGGACGGCTGCCGGACCTCGACGACAGGCAGCGCGGCGAGATCACCCAGACCGTGCGGCGCGTCGTCGACAAGCTGCTGCACGCGCCGACCGTACGGGTCAAGCAACTCGCCGCCGAGCCCGGCGGTGCCGGGTACGCGGACGCGCTGCGGACCCTGTTCGACCTGGACCCGGAGACGGTCGCCGCCGTCTCGCGGGCCGAGAACAACACCGAGAACGCCAAGAACCGAGGGCGAGCATGAGTGAGCAGGCTTTGAGGCTCGGGACCAGGCGCAGCAAACTCGCCATGGCCCAGTCCGGGCAGGTGGCGGATGCCGTGAGCCAGGTGACCGGACGGCCGGTCGAGCTCGTTGAGATCACGACGTACGGTGACATCTCCCGCGAGAACCTCGCGCAGATCGGCGGCACGGGCGTCTTCGTGACCGCGCTGCGTGAGGCACTGGTGCGCGGGGAGGTCGACTTCGCCGTGCACTCCCTCAAGGATCTGCCGACCGCGCAGCCCGAGGGCCTCGCGCTGGCCGCCGTACCGGTCCGCGAGGACGCGCGCGACGTACTCGTCGCCCGCGACGGACTGACCTTCGCGGAGCTGCCGGACGGCGCGCGCGTCGGTACCGGCTCGCCGCGCCGCATGGCCCAGCTGAACGCGTACGCGCGCAGCCACGGCATGACGATCGAGACGGTCGCCATCCGAGGGAACGTCGACACCCGCATCGGGTACGTCCACGCCGGGGAGCTCGACGCCGTCGTGCTCGCCGCCGCCGGACTCAACCGGATCGGCCGGATCGACGAGGTCACCGACTTCCTGTCGGTCGACACCGTTTTGCCCGCCCCCGGCCAGGGGGCACTGGCGATCGAGTGTGCCGCGGACAACGCGGACCTCGTCGCCGCGCTCGGAGAGCTCGACGACCCGTTCACCCGGGTCGCCGTGACCGCCGAGCGATCCCTGCTTGCCGCCCTGGAGGCCGGCTGCAGCGCACCCGTGGGCGCGTTCGCCGACTTGCTGGACGACGGGCAGATTGTCAAGGAGATGCGCCTGCGCGGCGTCGTCGGCATGACCGACGGCTCGACGCTGGTGCAGCTGTCCACCACCGGTCCCGTGCCCGAGACACATGACCAAGCGATGACGCTCGGCCGTGAACTCGCCGCCGAGATGCTTGCCAAGGGCGCGGCCGGTCTGATGGGGGAGCGAGCACTGTGAGCCCCACCAACCTTCCCGCCGGTCCGGTCCACGGGCACGTCACCTTCCTGGGTGCCGGACCCGGAGATCCGGGGCTGCTGACACTGCGCGCCGTGGAGGCGCTGGCGAACGCGGACGTCCTCGTCGCCGAGCACGATGTGCTCGACGTGGTGCGAGGTCACACGAAACCCGGCGTCGCCGTGCTGAACACGGATCCGGACACTTCGCCGGTTCCGTACCAGGGCACAGGCACGCCTCAGCTCACGATTGTTGACAGCACGTCAACAACCGTTGGTGACCCCGCGTCGAGGGACGCTGCCAATCTTGTCATGACGGCCGCGCGGGGCGGCAAGCGGGTCGTACGTGCGGTGTCCGGTGACCCCGGGCTCGACACGTTCGCCGCCGAGGAGATGCTGGCCTGTGCCCGCGCGGGCGTTCCGTTCGAGGTCGTGCCCGGCATCGCGGCCGCCGTCGGTGTGCCCGCTTACGCGGGTGTGCCGCTGCGGGACGCGCAGGGCGCGGACGTACGGTTCGTCGACGCGCGGACCGCGTCGAACCGCTGCTGGACCGAGGTCGGCGCCTCCGACGGCACCGTCGTGGTGTCGGCGACGCTCGACTCGGTGGCCGCGGCGGCGGGTGAGCTGGTGGCCTCCGGCCGCAAGCCCGACACCCCGATGTCGGTGACGATCGCCGGTACGACGACCCGTCAGCGCACCTGGTCGGCCACGCTCGGCACGATCGCGCAGACGCTGAAGCAGGCGAAGGTGCTGCCGTCCCCGGACGGCGGCCGCCCGGTGATAGCCGTGGTCGGTGAGCGTTCCTCCGCCGCCCAGCGCGACCAGTTGTCGTGGTTCGAGTCCAAGCCGCTGTTCGGCTGGAAGGTGCTCGTGCCGCGGACGAAGGAGCAGGCGGCGTCGCTCTCCGACCAGCTTCGGTCGTACGGGGCCGTGCCGTACGAGGTGCCGACGATCGCCGTCGAACCTCCGCGTACGCCCCAGCAGATGGAGCGCGCGGTCAAGGGCCTGGTGACGGGCCGCTACGAGTGGATCGCCTTCACCTCGGTGAACGCGGTCAAGGCCGTGCGGGAGAAGTTCGAGGAGTACGGGCTCGACGCCCGTGCCTTCGCGGGCATCAAGGTCGCGGCGGTCGGCGAGTCGACCGCGAAGGCGCTCATCGCCTTCGGCGTGAAGCCGGACCTGGTGCCGAGCGGTGAGCAGTCGGCCGCCGGTCTGCTGGAGGACTGGCCGCCCTACGACCCGGTCTTCGACCCGATCGACCGCGTCTTCCTGCCCCGGGCCGACATCGCCACGGAGACCCTCGTCGCCGGGCTCATCGAGCTCGGCTGGGAGGTCGACGACGTCACGGCGTACCGCACCGTGCGCGCGTCGCCGCCGCCGGCGGACACCCGCGAGGCGATCAAGGGCGGTGGCTTCGACGCGGTGCTGTTCACCTCGTCGTCGACCGTGCGGAACCTCGTGGGTATCGCCGGCAAGCCGCACAACGTGACGGTGATCGCCTGCATCGGTCCCGCCACGGCCAAGACGGCCGAGGAGCACGGGCTGCGGGTGGACGTGATGGCTCCGGAGCCCTCCGTGCACAAGCTGGCTCAGGCGCTGGCGGACTTCGGTCTGCGCCGACGCGCCGCCGCGCTGGACGCCGGGGACCCGGTGACCCGGCCGAGCGAGCGCCGTCCGGGCTCGCGGAGGCGCCGCACCACCTGACGCAGGTGAGGACGCCCCGCTGTCTCTACGGAGACGGCGGGGCGTTCTTCGTTGTGCGGCCGGTCAGGCGGTCGGCAGGAAGGCCGCCCAGGCGGTCGGGGTGAGGCTGAGGCGGGGGCCGCCGGGGTTCTTGGAGTCCCGGACGAGGATGCGGTCCGGGTGGGCGGCCACCTCTACGCAGTCGGGACCGTCAGCCGTGCTGTAGCTGCTCTTTATCCACTCCAGCCCGGCGTCGGCCGCGGAGGCCTTGAGCGTCATGTCTTCGTGTCTCCCAGTACTTTCTCGATGAAGGCCGACGACTCCCGAGGGCTGAGAGCCTGCGCGCGAAGGACTCCGTAGCGGATGTCGAGGACCGTCGTTTCCTTGGGGTCGGTCATCACCCGGCTGCTGAGAGGTGCCTCGCTGAACGCGACGGTGGCGCCGTCCCTGAGCTTGAGGAGCCTGAACGAACCGTCGGTTCCCGCGTTCTCCTCGCGGGCGAGTGGCAGGACCTGAAGGTCCACGTTGCGCAACTGGCCTACCTCCAACAACCGTTCGAGCTGTTGTCGTAGCACCATCCTGCCCCCGATGGGCCTGCGCAACGTCGACTCGCACTGAACGAAACTGAAGACACGCGATCCGGTCGACGGGGCGAGGATCTTCTGGCGGGCACAGCGTGCCGCGACCTGCTGTTCCACCTGGTCCTCGGTGAACGGTGGTCGGCGTGCGTCGAAAATCGCCCGCGTGTACTCCACGGTCTGCAACAACCCATGAATCACGGAGTTGTTGTACGCACACAGCTCAACTGCCTCCGCCTCCAGCCTCTTCAGGTCCCGCACCTTCTTCGGATAGCGGACCTCCGCCAAGTCCTCCTTCAGCGCCGCGAGTCGGCCGCCCGCCGAGAGGATCTCGTCCGCGCGGTCCAGATACTCGGGCCGGGGGATGCGCCGCCCACGCTCCACACAGGAGACCTGTTCCTCCCCGTACCCGATGGCCGCGCCGAACTCGGCCTGGGTGAGCCCGGCCGACTCCCGCCACAGCTTGAGCTGACGCTGGACGGTCCTCATTACGGCCCCGGCCTCTTCGTCGTCCTCCAGCCCCGCGTCCCTGTCGTTCACGCCCGCCGCCCTCCCGCCACGCGCTTCCCTGCCCAACCCCGACACCCGCTGCCCGGTCACCCCGGGCAGCCCGGACAGAACCGGACGCCACCCGGACAGACACCGTCCGCACGGGCTGCCGCACTTCACAGGTTACGTACGCAAGAACACGCTGAGTGACGTGAATCAACGAACTGCGCACGCTCCGCTCCATCACTTCTCGGTGCCGCTGTCCGCCACCCGGAGAGGTGCGCGCCTGGCGCGACTGCTCGCGGCGGAGCAACTGCACGGCTGGGGGCTGCCGTTGGATCCTGCCGTGCTGGTCGTCGCCGAACTCGCCGCGAATGCCGCCCTGCACGGCCGTGTCCCCGGCCGGAGCTTCCGTCTCACTCTCTCCGTCCGCGCTCCCCGAACGCTGCGCGTGGAGGTCGCCGACGCCCGGGGTGAACGGTGGCCCACTCGGGTACGGGACGGTGCCGAAGGGTGGTCCGAGTCCGGCTACGGGCTGCTGCTCGTCGAGGAGTTCGCGGACCGCTGGGGTGTGCGGTCGGGGCCGGTGCCGTGCAAGACGGTGTGGGCGGAACTCGATCTCGGGCCTTGCCGGTGACGCCCGAACCGGAACCCGGCGAGCCGGCCTCCGGCGGCGCGAGGGCCGGGGCGGCGGGCCGTAAAGGACCAAAGAACCCCGGGAAAAAACCCTCCAATCAACCAAACCCGCCCATGTCACTCGGGCGGGTGAAACCGGCTGGTGGGGGTGGCGCGCGGGCGGTTCGGGCGGGCACGCTCGCCGCAGGCACGATCCACAACTCAACATCCCCACACATGCTTCGGCCCCCGCCGGGACAGCAATCCCAGTGCGAGGGCCTGACCAAAGAGGAAGAAAACCGCTTCCCCATGGCTGTGTCCAAGCTTATCGACGCCCTCCTCCCGAGGCAGGGAGTACGGCGCAACGCCACGCACTCCGGTGTCACGCACGTACGTGAGTACCAGCCCGACCGGTACACGGTCGTCGGCAACCACCTCGCCCAGCACCGAGGGCTCTCCGCGACCGCGATCGGGATCGCCGTGCACATCCTGTCGCTGCCCGAGGGCGCCCGGGTCGACATCCGTAGCCTCGCCGAGCGGTTCCCCGAAGGGCGGGCCCGGATCGCCTGCGCGCTGCGGGAGTTGGAGGAGCGCGGCTACGTCGAGCGGGTCCGGGAACGGCTCCCCTCCGGGCAGATGATCACCCGTACGCCTTCCACGCCCCCGCGCTCACCCGAGCCCGCCGGGAGGGAGAGCAGGAAACGGCCGCCGCCTCAACAGCTTCGGCAGCCCAGGCATCCCCGACGATGACGGCCGCGCCGGCCCCGGATCTCATCGCCTCCGGTGGTCCGCTTTCCGACGCCGTGCCTGATCCGGTCGTGGCGGCCTACGTCGCACCTGACGGCGGACCGGTCGCCGAGGTCGAGTCCGCCGGGTCTCCCGAGCAGCCCGCCGCCGAGCCGGGGCCGCCCCGCAGCGAGCACAAGGCCGAAGCCCTTCTCGCCGGGCTGCGTCGGACCGACATCCGGTTGACGTTGTCCGGGCGGGAGGTGCGGCGGCTGGCTCCCCTGGTCGAGGCCTGGTTCGAGAACGGTCTCGGCAGAGCGTCGGTGATCCACGCCCTGACCGACGGCCTTCCCCTCCATGTGCGACACCCGGCAGGCTTCCTCCGCAACCGCCTGTTGGACCTGCTTCCACCGGCACTGCCGTCCCTTCCCGGGGCAGGTGAGGCCGAGCCGCTCCCGAGCCGGACCCTGCCCCCTCCACCAGCCATGGCGACCTGCGAAGGCGGCTGCGACAGGCCCTTCAGGGCACCGTTCCGAGGAGCGTGGTGCCGCGACTGCCGCGCCGCCCGGCCCGGCGAAGCTCCCGCGGCTCCGGGGACGTCACAGCTCTCGTCCGAGTGTTCTGACCCGACCTGGAGACCCCTCGGGCTCCGACGCGGAGTCGGTAAAGGTGCCCCCGTGACGGGCGTAGCGTAGACGGTATGACGAAGTACGGATCCTTCCCCGGTACGCGTCCGCGGCGGCTGCGTACCACGCCCGCCATGCGCCGGATGGTCGCCGAGACCCGGCTGCACCCGGCCGACTTCATCCTCCCCGCGTTCGTCCGCGAGGGTGTGAGCGAGCCGGTGCCGATCAGCTCGATGCCCGGGGTCGTGCAGCACACGCGGGACAGCCTGAAGAAGGCGGCCGTGGAGGCGCTGGAGGCCGGGGTCTCCGGGATCATGCTGTTCGGGGTTCCCGAGGACGCGAAGAAGGACGCCGTCGGGACGCCCGGCACCGACCCGGACGGGATTCTGCAGGTCGCCCTGCGCGATGTCCGCGCCGAGGTCGGCGACGAACTGCTCGTGATGTCCGACCTGTGCCTCGACGAGACCACCGACCACGGGCACTGCGGTGTGCTCGACGACCAGGGCCGGGTCGACAACGACGCCACCCTGGAGCGCTACGCCGAGATGGCCCAGGTGCAGGCAGACGCCGGCGCCCACATCGTGGGCCCCAGCGGGATGATGGACGGTCAGATCGGTGTCGTCCGGGACGCCCTCGACCAGATCGGCCGCGAGGACGTGGCCATCCTGGCCTACACCGCCAAGTACGCCTCCGCCTTCTACGGCCCGTTCCGGGAGGCCGTCGGCTCGTCCCTGAAGGGCGACCGCAAGACGTACCAGCAGGACCCGGCGAACGCACGCGAGTCCCTGCGGGAGTTGGCGCTGGACCTGGAGGAGGGCGCCGACCTGGTGATGGTGAAGCCCGCCGGTCCCTACCTCGACATCCTCGCCCGCGTCGCCCACGCGTCCGACGTTCCGGTCGTCGCCTACCAGATCTCCGGCGAGTACTCGATGGTCGAGGCCGCCGCCGAGAAGGGCTGGATCGACCGCGACCGGGCGATCCTGGAGTCCCTGACCGGCATCAAGCGGGCCGGCGCGCAGAACATCCTCACGTACTGGGCGACCGAGGTCGCCCGGAACCTGCGCTAGTCAGGCGGCGGTTCCGGGCACCTGCTGATGGGGATCTCGCCAGCTCAGTACGTGAGCGCCGCGTCCAGGGTCTGCTGCCAGTACGTCACCGTGAGCTTGTCGTCGATGTAGACGCCCTTCGCGGGGAGGGCCGGAGTGGCGCTGCGGCCCTTGTCGAAGCCGACCTCCAGGGTCTTGGCGGTGTAGCCGTTGCCTCCGCTGCCGTCGGCGGCCGACAGCAGCACACCCGCGTAGCCGGACTCGCCGGGAGCGAGGGTCACGACCGCCTGCGGGTGCGTCTCCTCCGCGACCGGCGGGACGGCCTGGGCCTCGGCGAACCGGGCGATCGGATAACCGGTCAGGTCGCAGTTCTTCGTGCCGGTGTTGGTGACGGTGAGCAGCAGGTGGTTGAGCGGGCGGGACACCACGGTCGCGGTGGTCTTGGTCGTGGAGCCGTCGCAGGCCACGTTCCTGGAGCCGGTCTGCCCGGTGGAGCCGGTCTTGGAACCGGTGCCGGTCTTCTTGCCGGAGCCCTGCGTGGAGCCGGCGGCGGTGGACGTGTTCTTCGAGCCGCCCGCCGAGCCGCCCGTGGAGCCCGCGGTGACGCTGCCCGCGGGCTTCGCCGTCGAGCCCGCGTCGGTTGCCGTTCCGCTCGGCTGCGCCGAGGACGCGGACGTGTCGGACGGGCCTTCGCCGCGTACGCCGTTGCCGTCGTTGCACGCCGTGAGGGTGAGCGCGGCGAGTGCGACCGCCGTGGCGGCGAGGAAGCGGGTACGGGCGGTACGGGTGGTGCGTGCGGTACGGGTGGTGCATGCGGACATGGTGATCCCCCTGGGGTGTTGCTGATGGGTCAGCCGCTCGACCGGTCGGCGGGAGCGGCGTGCTTGGATGACCGAAGCTTGTGCGGTGTTCCGTCCCGGCCGCCACCATCGGCGGGGCATTCGGGACGCCGGAACGTTCGCACAGGGTCTGAGCTGGGAGAACAGTGTCGCCCTGGAACACGGTCCGGGACGCGGGGGATGGAGGAACGGTGACGGGGGACGAGTTCGCGGGACTGCTGCGGGAGCTGAAGGCCCGGTCCGGGCTCAGCTACGGGGCGCTCGCCAAACGGCTGCACGTGAGTACGTCCACATTGCACCGGTACGTCAACGGGGATGCCGTACCGACGGATTACGCGCCCGTGGAGCGTCTGGCGCGGGTGTGCCGGGCGACTCCGGAGGAGCTGATCGAGCTGCACCGGAGCTGGGTCCTCGCGGACGCGCTGCGGAGGCAGAAAGCCCCGGGCGCGGGGTCCCTGCCGGGAGCGGCGGGAGCGGCGGTAGTGAGATCGGCAGCGGTGACGGTCGCGGTCCCGGTCCCGCGCCCGGGAGGCGACGGGGACGGCGCCGAGGCGGGCGCGGACACGGGGGCGGACCCTGCCCCCGGTGACGGGGCGGTGGGCGAGAGCCCGACGGGTTCCATGCCACGGGTGGGGCAGAAGGCCGTGGCTCCGGCCGCCGCGGATCCGGCTTCGGTGTCCGCGCCGCGAGTGCCGGAGCCAGTACCAGTGCCCGTGCCGGAGACGGTGTCGGCGCGGGAGTCGGTGCCGGCGCAGGCACCGGTGAAGCGGAGCCGGCGGACGCTGCTGCTCGCCGGTGCCGTCGCCGTCGCGCTGACCGCGGTCGTGTCCACCACGCTGGCCGTGCACTTCGCGTCCGGCGGAGGGGGCGACGACTCCAAGGGAGAGGCCGTGGCCCTCGGCGTGCCGCGGACCGTGGGTACGCGGGGCGCCCGCGCGACGAGCGGCATCCGCCAAGGGCCGGCCTCGCCGTCCGCCTCCCACCGTGGCGGTCCCAAGGCGTCCGTCTCGTCGATCGGCGGACCCGTCCCCCAGGACACCGCCGCTGGGAACGGTGCGGCCGGGGACAGCACCACGGCCGAGGACGGCGCCGGAGCGCCGGCCGTCGTCGCCGACGGGTACAAGTGGGACGGCCCGTGCAGCCAGCACTACTTGGTGAACCGGGACTCCGCGCAGGTGCCCCCGCCGCCGCCGAACGAGTCGGACGCGCGCGGCTGGGTCACCGCGCTCGGCGGGGTCGCGAGCGGGGAACAGATGGTCGCGCTGACCGTCCAGGGCACCGGCAGGGCGACCGTCGTCCTGGAGGCGCTGCACGTGCGGGTGGTGCAGAAGGGCGTGCCGCTCCTCTGGAACGACTACGCGATGGGCGTGGGCTGCGGCAGCGGGGTGCAGACGAAGGCGTTCAGCGTGGACCTCGACGCGGGGCAGCCCATGACCGCGCTCAAGAACGGGCAGCGGGATTTCCCGTACAAGGTCAGCGAGTCCGACCCCGAGGTCTTCTACGTGGTCGCGGACGCACGGGCGCACGACGTGAGCTGGTACCTGGAACTCGACTGGTCCAGCGGGACGAAGAGCGGCACGGTGCGCGTCGACGACCACGGGAAGCCGTTCCGGACGAGCGGGAACACGGGCCGGCCCGCCTACGACCATCCGCTGGGCGGCAGCGAGTGGGTAGCGGCTCCCACCGGGTGATCGGGGCACGATCAAGTCCCTTCAGGAGTTAGGTTGTTGGCCGTTGAATGACGCGATCCTCCAGGGAGATGCCCCATGTCCGGTGACGCCCTCAGCCAGGACCCCGCGGAGCTGAGAAGGAGGATCGACACCACCAAGGCGCACCCGGCCCGGGTCTACGACGTCCTGCTCGGCGGCAAGGACCACTACCCGGTCGACCGGAACGCGGCCGCCGCCGCGCTCGCCGCCAACCCACGGGGCTACCTCGACGTCCGGCACAACCGCGACTTCCTGCGCCGCGCCGTGACCACGCTGACCACCGAGGACGGCATCCGGCAGTTCCTGGACATCGGCACCGGACTGCCCACCCAGGAGAACGTCCACCAGATCGCCCAGCGGATCACCCCGGACGCGCGGGTCGTGTACGTCGACAACGACCCGGTGGTCCTGGCCCACGCGCGCGCCCTGCTCACCAGCGGGCCCGAGGGCCGTACGGACTACATCGACGCGGACCTCAAGGAGCCCGGGCAGATCCTCGAACAGGCCGCCAAGACCGTCGACTTCGAGCAGCCGGTCGCCCTGGTGCTGGTCGCGATCCTGCACTTCGTCGAGGACGCGGAGGCGTACCCGATCGTGCGTGGACTCGTCGACGCGCTGCCGTCCGGCAGCCGTCTCGTCCTCAGCCACCTCACCGAGGACCTGAACGCCGAGAACATCCGCGCGGTCCAACGGACGTTCACCGAGCGGGGGTTCACCTTCGTCCTGCGCTCGAAGGCCGAGGTCGAGCGCTTCTTCACCGAGAACGGGCTGGTACTGGACGAGCCCGGTGTCGTCCCCGCCCACCACTGGCGCCCCGACGGCAACGCACCGGCCCCCGAGACCGCCGAACCCGCCTTCCTCGCCACGCTCGACGCCGTCGACAAGGTCCGCTACCTCGACATCAACGACGTCACGGACGCGGACATCAACGTGTACGTCGCGACCGGCGTCAAGCCCTGACCGCAGGCGGCCGTCCGCCCTCGCCGCCCGCCGACTACCCGTCCGCATACCGGAATTGACGGGTGTAGACGACACGCACCGGCCTAGGGTGCGGGCACGAGCCCCCGGCGCGACGACGGGGCCGCCCGCAAGGACAAGGAGCCGTCACCGTGACCGTCACCGACCGCGCAGCCACGACCGCCCCCGTGCCCCCGCTCGCCGCCCGGGCCACCGCGATCGGCGGCTCGCCGGTACGGGACATCCTCGCGGTGACGGCCCGCCCCGAGGTGATCAACTTCGCGGGCGGGCTGCCCGCTCCGGAACTGTTCGACGCGGACGGCATCGCGGCCGCGTTCCGGGACGTCCTCGCCGAGGAACCCGAACGGGCCCTTCAGTACTCGACGACCGAGGGCGAACCGTCACTGCGGACAGCCCTCGCCGACCGCACGAGCGCGCGCGGACTGCCCACCGGGCCGGACGACATCCTCGTCACCACCGGCTCGCAGCAGGCCCTGTCCCTGCTCGCCACCGCCCTGCTGGAACCCGGTGACACCGTCCTGGTCGAAAGCCCCTGCTATCTGGCGGCACTTCAGGCGTTCGCCTTCGCCGGGGCGCGGGTGCTCGCCGTGCCGGGCGACGGCGACGGCATCGACCCCGAGGCACTCGACGAACTGGTGGCCCGGGAGCACCCGAAGCTCCTCTACACCGTGCCCACCTTCCAGAATCCGACCGGGCGCACCCTGCCGGCCGAGCGGCGGGCCGCGGTCGCCCGCGTCGCCGCCGCGCGCGGGCTGTGGATCGTCGAGGACGACCCGTACGGAGAGCTGCGCTTCGAGGGGGAGCGGGTCCCGTGGATCGCCTCCCACAAGGGCGCCGGGGACCGGACGGTGCTGCTGGGTTCCTTCTCCAAAGTGATGGCACCCGGTATGCGGCTGGGCTGGCTGCGGGCGCCCTCGGCACTGCTGCGCGCGTGCGCCGTCGCCAAGCAGGCCGCCGATCTGCACACCCCGACCGTCAACCAGCTCGCCGCCGCCCGCTATCTGGCCGACCGCGACCTGGACTCCCACGTGGCCCGGGTCGCGGCCGTCTACCGCGAACGCCGTGACGCGATGCTCGCGGGCATCGGCGCCGCCCTCCCGGCCGGGTCGACCTGGACCCGTCCGGAAGGCGGCATGTTCCTCTGGGCGCGACTGCCGGAGGGGTACGACACCACGGCCCTGCTCCGCCCGGTGGTGGACCAGGGCGTGGCCTACGTCCCCGGCGCGCCCTTCTACGCGGGTACGCCGGAGACGTCGACGCTGCGTCTGTGCTTCGTCACGCAGACCCCCGACGAGATCGCGGAGGGGCTGCGCCGGCTGGGGACGGGGCTGCGGGGCTAGGCCGTCCCGTCCGGACGGAGGAGCGGCTCAGTCCCACCAGAAGGACCACACCGGCTGGTTCAGCACCTCCTGCTCGGCGTACGCGCGCAGGGTCGGGTGGTGGCCCTGGGTGATGTTGTCCGGGCAGAAGGCGAAGTGCTCCGCGGCGATCGCCTCGGCCTCCGCCATGGTCGTCGGCGGTGCCGCGACGGACACCACCAACTGGTCGAAGGTCAGGGCCACCACCCGTATCCCGAAGCGGTCCTCCCAGGAACGGAGGACGGCGCACAGGCGCGCCACGTCGTTCTCGTGGTTCAGCGGGCCCGACCAGCCGAGTGCCGCCGGGATGTCGGCGCTGCGGCGCGCCGGGACGAGGGCGATCCTGGGCGCCTTCAGCCGCGAACCGCTGTCCGTGAGGGCGTCGGCGATCTCCGTGGCGCGGGCGTCCGGGTCGGCCTCCAGCGGGGTGGCGGCGGCGAGGCCGGGCCACGCGGGCCCGTACGGCGCGACGGTCAGGTCATAGGCGTCCGGCTTGCCGAAGAGGCTCTCCACGACCTCCCGGCTCGCGTACTCCTTGTCGCCGTCCAGTTCGTCCGCCGCGTACTCCTCCCAGAACTCGGCCAGCACCTCGTCGGCGTCGTGGTCCCCGGGGTACGACACCTCGTCGGGCATCAACTCCCAGTCCTCCGGGCCGTTCTGCGTGCCGCCCACGTCCACCAGCACCGCCAGCAGACCGGATGTCCTGGCCGCGGCCAGCGCCGCCCAGCTCCCGGGGACCGCCGGGTCCTCGGCGTGCCACAGCAACGGCTCGTGCCACGTCCCGTCGTGGGTCGTGTCGATGAGTCTCCCGGCGGGGAGCTGAAGCCCGAGCGTGCGCCCGGTCGGGTCTGCCGCCAGCCGCGGCAGCGGATTGGGAAGAGTCGCCATGCCGGTGACTGTAGGACCCGGCACTGACAGCCCGGCGCGGGCCCGCTTCTCACCTCGCGGCGGTGAACCCGGCCCGGACGGCAAAGAGCCCCGCACCCCGGTGATCCGGGGCCGCGGGGCTCTTCTGCGATGCCGTGATCAGAGCCGCTCGGGCGTCCTGATGCCCAGCAGGGACATGCCCTGGTGGAGCGTGCGGGCCGTCAGGTCGCAGAGGAACAGGCGGTTTTCCGCGACCTCCTGGGCCGGGGCAGGCTTGATGACCGGGCACTGGTCGTAGAACGTCGTGTAGAGCGAGGCCAGTTGGTACAGGTACGCCGCCAGTTTGTGCGGGGCGTACTCGGCGGCGACCTCGTCCAGCGTCTCGCCGAACCGGTCCAGGTGCAGACCGAGCGCCCGCTCCGCCGGGGCCAGTTCGAGCTCCGGGTGGGCCAGCGGCGTACGCTCGCCGGCCTTGCCGAAGATCGACCGGATACGGGCGTACGCGTACTGGAGATACACCGACGTGTCGCCGTTCAGCGACACCATCTGGTCCAGGTCGAACTTGTAGTCCCGGACGGCGGAGGTGGAGAGGTCCGCGTACTTCACGGCGCCGATGCCGACGTACCGGCCGTTCTCCTCGATCTCCCGCTCGCTCAGGCCCACCTTCTCGGCCTTCTCCCGCACGACCGTGGTGGCGCGGTCGATCGCCTCGTCGAGGAGGTCGACCAGCCGGACCGTCTCGCCCTCACGCGTCTTGAACGGCTTGCCGTCCTTGCCCAGCACCGTGCCGAAGGCGAGCTGGTGGGCCTTGACGTCGTCGTTCAGCCAGCCGGCCCTGCGCGCGGTCTCGAAGACCATCTTGAAGTGCAGGGACTGCCGGGCGTCCACCACGTAGATCAGGCTGTCGGCCTTCAGGTTGACGACACGGTCGCGGATCGCGGAGAGATCGGTGGCCGCGTAGCCGTAGCCGCCGTCCGACTTCTTCACGATCAGCGGGACCGGGTTGCCGTCCGGGCCCTTCACATCGTCGAAGAACACGCAGAGCGCGCCGTCCGAGCGGACCGCCACGCCCGACTCCTCCAGGATGCGGCACGTCTCGTCCAGCATGTCGTTGTAGCCGGACTCGCCCACCACGTCGGCGTCGCGGATCTCCATGTCCAGCTTGTCGAAGACCGAGTAGAAGTAGATCTTCGACTCGTCCACGAACCTCTGCCACATGGCCAGCGTCTCGGGCTCACCCGCCTGGAGGTCCACCACCCGGAGCCGCGCCCGCGTCTTGAACTCCTCGTCGGAGTCGAAGACGGTCCGCGCCGCCTTGTAGAGCCGGTTCAGGTTCGACATGGCCTCCTCGCCGGAGACCTCGCCGCCCTTGTGGTCCAGCTCGTGCGGGTGCTCGATCAGGTACTGGATGAGCATGCCGAACTGGGTGCCCCAGTCGCCGATGTGGTGCCGCCGCACGACGGACTCGCCGGTGAACTCCAGGATCTGCACCACCGCGTCGCCGATGACCGCGGACCGCAGGTGACCGACGTGCATCTCCTTCGCCACGTTCGGCTGCGCGTAGTCGATCACCGTCGTGCCCGGGTGCTCCGCGAGGGGCACCCCGAGGCGCGCGCCGTCCGCGTACCGCTCCGCCAGGGTCTCGACGATCGCCCGGTCGGTGATCGTGATGTTCAGGAAGCCGGGCCCGGAGACCTCGATGTCCTTGATCACGTCACCCGACTCGACCCGGGACACGACCTGCGTCGCCAGCTCGCGCGGGTTCGCCTTCGCCTTCTTGGCGAGGGCCAGGATCCCGTTGGCCTGGAAGTCCGCCCGGTCGCTTCGGCGCAGCAG
Organism: Streptomyces sp. NPDC091209; assembly: GCF_044757755.1. NCBI lineage: Bacteria > Bacillati > Actinomycetota > Actinomycetes > Kitasatosporales > Streptomycetaceae > Streptomyces > Streptomyces sp. NPDC091209. The sequence continues at coordinate 18,634 of NZ_JBIVVR010000026.1, forward strand.
CGGGTCCGCGGCACCGGCCTCCGGCAGGGCTGCCGAGAGGGCGTCCGCGAGGCGCTGATGGACGGAAGCGGTGAGGGACGTGACCGAGGCCATGGAGTGGCTGCCGTTTCTGCTCGGGTTCCGGAGACTCTGAATACGGAGAATCTGAGTACAAGGAAAGCCAGTATCCCACGCGGTGAAAAGCCGTTTTCGCGGTTGAGGCCCGAGCTGGGAGAATGGTCGCGTCAGCCGTACTCGCGTTTGAGGAAGAAGGACGTGCCGATCGTGGCTCAGAGCACCGAGACCACCGACTGGGTCTCCCGTTTCGCGGATGAGGTCATCGAGGAGTCGGAGCGTCGGGCCCCGGGCAAACCGGTCGTCGTAGCGTCCGGCCTCTCCCCGTCCGGTCCGATCCACCTCGGCAACCTCCGCGAGGTCATGACCCCGCACCTGGTCGCCGACGAGATCCGCCGCCGCGGACACACCGTGCGCCACCTGATCTCCTGGGACGACTACGACCGCTACCGCAAGGTGCCCCTCGGCATCCCGGGCGTCGACGACTCCTGGGCCGAGCACATCGGCAAGCCGCTGACCTCCGTCCCGGCCCCGGCCGGCTCGGCGTACCCGAACTGGTCCGAGCACTTCAAGGCCGCCATGACCGCGGCCCTGGCCGAGCTCGGCGTCGAGTACGACGGCATCAGCCAGACCGAGCAGTACACCGGGGGCACCTACCGCGAGCAGGTCCTGTTCGCGATGAAGCACCGCGGCGACATCGACGCGATCCTCGACCAGTACCGCACCAAGAAGGCTCCCGCCAAGAAGCAGCAGGGCCAGAAGCCGGTCGACGAGGCCGAGCTGGAGGCCGCCGAGGGATCCGGCGCCGCCGCCGAGGACGACGGCAGCTCCGCCTCCGGGTACTACCCGTACAAGCCCTACTGCGGGCAGTGCGAGAAGGACCTGACCACCGTCACGGCCTACGACGACACGACGACCGAACTGTCGTACACCTGCTCCGCCTGCGGCTTCGCCGAGACCGTCCTGCTCAGCGAGTTCAACCGCGGCAAGCTGGTCTGGAAGGTCGACTGGCCCATGCGCTGGGCCTACGAAGGCGTCGTCTTCGAGCCGAGCGGCGTCGACCACTCCTCCCCGGGCTCCTCCTTCCAGGTCGGCGGCCAGATCGTCGGGCTCTTCGGCGGCAAGCAGCCCATCGGCCCGATGTACGCCTTCGTCGGCATCTCCGGCATGGCCAAGATGTCCAGCAGCAAGGGCGGGGTCCCCACCCCGGCCGACGCGCTCCAGATCATGGAGCCGCAGCTCCTGCGCTGGCTGTACGCCCGCCGCCGCCCCAACCAGTCCTTCAAGATCGCCTTCGACCAGGAGATCCAGCGGCTCTACGACGAGTGGGACAAGCTCGCCGGCAAGGTCGCCGACGGCTCGGTCCTGCCGGCCGACGCCGCCGCGTACACCCGCGCCGTCGGCACCGCCGCCGGGGACCTGCCCAGGACCCCCCGCCCGATGGCGTACCGCACCCTCGCCTCCGTCGCCGACATCACCGCCGGCGCCGAGGACCAGACCCTGCGCATCCTGAGCGAGCTCGACCCCGAGAACCCGCTCGCCTCACTCGACGAGGTCCGCCCCCGCCTCGACAAGGCCGAGACCTGGATCAACACCCAGGTCCCCGCCGAGGAGCGCACCGTCGTACGCGACGAACCGGACGTCGAGCTGCTCACGTCCCTCGACGACGAGGGCCGCGAGTCGCTGCGCCTGCTCCTCGACGGACTGGAGCGGAACTGGTCCCTGGACGGCCTCACCCACCTCGTCTACGGCGTTCCCAAGGTCCAGGCGGGCTTCCCCGCCGACGCCACGGCCAAGGAACTCCCCGCCGAGATCAAGGTCGCCCAGCGCACCTTCTTCGCCCGGCTCTACCACCTGCTCGTCGGCCGCGACACCGGGCCGCGCCTGCCCACGCTGCTGCTCGCCGTCGGACAGGACCGGGTGCGCAAGCTGCTCAGCGCGTAACGGCACAGCCGTACGGAGTACGAGGCCGTACGGGGTACGAGGAAGGGGCGCCCGGTGATCACCGGGCGCCCCTTCCTCGTACACGCCGACACACTCGCGCGGTACTCGCCGACGCGCTCGCGCGCCGACGTGCCTAGGCGATGTGGTCCTCCTGGAGTTCCGCCGTGTGGCGGTTGGTGAAGCGGTGGACCATGCGGTCGGCCTCGCGCTGCGGGAGCGTGAGGCGGTACGTCGCCTCCACGTCTCCCCTGAACTGGCCCGCGGTCGGGTAGCTGCCGTCTATCGACTTCTTGAAGACCAGGTAGTAGTCCTCCTCGGTCGGTTCCGTGCTACCGCCCGAACCCAGCCCACGGGTACGGCCCGGGCCGGACGGGATCGGGAAGGTACCGGTGTCCTCCGGAGAGGGCTCCGGGGCGGGCTCGGGCGCAGGGGCCAGCGGCTCCTCGTACTGCTGCGCGAACCTCCGCTGCTCCTCGAACCTCCGCTGCTCCTCGAACCGCTGTTCTTCTTGGAACTGCTGCCGGGACTGGAACTGCTGTTGCTCCTGGAACTGCTGTTGTTCCTGGAACTGTTGCTGTTCCTGGAACAGCTCGGCCTGCTGCTGCTCCGCGAACCACTCCTGGTACGCCGTGTCCGGGTCGTAGCCGCCCTGGTACGCGATGGCCTGGGGGTTCCTCGCCTGGAGCCACGGATTCTGTGGCTCGGCGTAGACCGGCGACTCGGGGGGTTCGCTGTCCTCGGGAGCGGGGCGCTGCTCGTCGGGCCGGGGCTGAGGGGCCGCCGCGGGCTCGAGGGTGCGACTGCTCGCGGACGCGTCGGCCGGAGCCAGCGCGGGCGCGGGCGCCGGCGGCAGCAGTGCGGGCTCGATGCCCGCCGCGGCCAGACCCGCCGGGGCGGTCTCCGAGAGGGGGATGCCGTAGCGGGCCAGGCGCAGCGGCATCAGGGACTCCACCGGGGCCTTGCGGCGCCAGGCGCGGCCGAAGCGGGAGTTCAGGCGGGCCTGGTAGACGAGACGTTCCTGCTCCAGCTTGATGACCTGCTCGTAGGAGCGCAGCTCCCACAGCTTCATCCGGCGCCACAGCAGGAACGTGGGGACCGGGGAGAGCAGCCAGCGGGTGAGGCGGACGCCTTCCATGTGCTTGTCGGCGGTGATGTCGGCTATTCGGCCGGTCGCGTGGCGGGCCGCCTCGACCGAGACCACGAACAGGATCGGGATCACGGCGTGCATGCCGACACCCAGCGGGTCCGGCCAGGCCGCCGCGCCGTTGAACGCGATCGTCGCCACCGTCAGCAGCCACGCCGTCTGGCGCAGCAGGGGGAACGGGATGCGGATCCAGGTCAGCAGCAGGTCCAGAGCCAGCAGGACGCAGATACCCGCGTCGATGCCGATCGGGAACACGTACGAGAAGTTCCCGAAGCCCTTCTTGATCGCCAGCTCACGGACCGCCGCGTACGAACCGGCGAAGCCGATTCCGGCGATGACCAGCGCACCGGCGACGACCACGCCGATGAGAATTTTGTGCATCCGTGTCAGCTTTATGGGCGCGGCCACCTGTAGTCCCCTCCCCTTGCGTGTTGTTGCGCGCAACAGAGTGGCACATGTGTGTGGCGTACGGATGCGCGGTATGGGCGGAGCCCGGTTTCCAGGAGAACCGGGCCCCTTCAACTGTCCTGCCGGGTCCGCGACTTGCGTCACGGACCCGGTCGAAACCGGGTCAGCTGCTCTTTGCCGCCGACGTCGACGGCGAGGCACTCCCGGAGCCCGCCTTGGCGGCGGTCTTGGACGTGCCCTTGGCGGCGCTCCTGGACGGCGAGGCCGACGGAGCCCCGGATCCGGACGGCGCCTTCGACGAGGAGCCCGGATCCGGCGAGGCCGTGCCCGCCGCGCCGCCGTCCTTGTTCGCGGCGGACACCGCGCCCACCGCCTCCTTCGTGGCCTTCTCGGCCGCCTTCAGCAGACCGGCAGCGTCCGGGGTCTTCTCACCCGCGAGACCGGCACCGTTGTAGTCGACCGTGACGACCACGTTCTCCACGCGCGCCACGATCGTCTGCTGCTTGAAGGAGCCTTCCTTCTTCTTCAGGCCGTACCGTACGGCCGTCGCCTCGTCGCCCGTCCCGGCGACCGGCGCCGACTTCGGCTCCAGCGCGCCCGTCACCGACAGCGCGCCCGCGACCTGCTTCTGGAAGTACTCGTGCGCCTGCTCGTTGCCCGTGCCGCGCGCGTCCGAATCGAAACGCAGCAGCGCCACGTTCAGCCAGCGGAACTGGGAGCCCTTCACCCCGTTGTTGTCGAGGCTGCTCCAATTGCAGTTGCCGCGCTGCGCCGGGTCGTCCAGCGTGCCCGACTTACCCGACTTGGGGCCCTTCGGGACCAGTTCGTCCAGTGTCTTCTTCGACAGCACCGAGCAGGGCTTGGGCAGCGCCGCGTACGCGGCGGGCTGGACGGCGGGGGCCGAGGTGCTCACCGGCACCGTCGCTCCAGGGGCCGCGCTCGCGCTCTTCTGTGCGTCGCCACCGGAGCCGGAGTCCGAGGAACAGCCCGCGGCGACGAGCATCACCGGCAAGGCGGCTGCGCTGACAAGGATGCGGGTGAGTCGCGGTTCTCGGCCTACTCGCTGTACTGGTCGGTGCATGGTTCCTTCACTCGTGGCTCGTGGTACGGCCGCACATGGGGCGTGCGACCGGTCGGGTCCGAGGGGCCACGGTACGCGGTGGGGCGCCTGGGCGGTTCCCGTTCGGGGGGTTTGCGCCCGGGTGCCCCCAGCGGCCGCGGGGCCGCTAGCCGTTGAGCCTGGAGGACAGCTTCTGGGCCAGTTTCCGCGCCCTGTCCTGCATTTCCTTGCTGTCCGGGGTGTTCGCGGAAGCCGTCGGCTGCTCGGCGTATTCGATCGTCACGATCACGTTCGACGTGCGGAACACCACAGTCACCGTGCGCTGCTGAGCCGTCGACGAGCCGGTGCTCAGCTTGTCGTCGATGAACGCCTCGTCGCCCAGATCGTCGAGGACGCGCGGCTGGAGATCGGCCGGGGTCTCCGAGGCGGAGGCGGAGCCGGTGGGGGCGGAAGGGGCGCCGGAGACGGTGGCGTTGTCGCCGCCGGCACCGGTTTCGGTGGCGGCCGGGCCGGTGGCGCTGCCGCTCGGACTCGGTTCTGCGGTGCCGGAAGCGGACGCGGCGGGCTCCGGAAGGTCGGCCGCCGTCTGCTTGGTGGCGTACAGCTCCTCCGCCTTGCTCTCGTCGCTCACCGCGTTGTCGTACGAGACCACGCGCTCGAAGTCGACGAAGAGGTGATCGGTGGCGGAGGCGGAATCCACCTTCCAGCTGCAGCCGTCACGCCGGTCCGTGTCGTACGTGAGCGTGGCCTCGCCCTCGTACGCCTTCTCCTGCTGCGTCTCGTCGGCGATCTGCTGGATGCCGGGCAGCAGTGAGTCGAGCGTGTCGTGATCGGCCGCTCCGCACGCCTCCGGAAGGGTGCGGTACTTGCCGGGCTGGGCCACCGGGGCCGTCGTGCCGGTGTCGCCGCCCTTGGAGTCCGGAGCCGAACTCCCCACGCCTGAACCGCCCGAGCAGCCCGCCAGCAATGCCGCGAGGAGCACGGCGGCGCCAGATACGTACGCCTTCCGCTGCACGGTCAGGCTCCTCTCGACGGTCCCGACGGCGCTTCGGCCCGGGTGTCCTGTGGTTATTCGGTTGCCGCACGGGGGCGACCCCTGGAGACAATGTGTATCGCACGCACAGCCGTGGACGCCGGTCCGTTGTCCCATACGTCGACCTAGGCGCCGGTTTTGCGATTTAAGACTTCTGTTTTTTTTCTGGGGATCGAGGGCGAAATGTCGTACGTAGAAGTGCCGGGGGCGAACGTTCCCATCCGTATGTGGGCCGACCCGGCCTCCGTCGAGGACGTCGCGCTCCGTCAGCTCCAGAACGTGGCGACCCTGCCCTGGATCAAGGGGCTCGCCGTCATGCCGGACGTCCACTACGGCAAGGGCGCGACGGTCGGCTCGGTCATCGCGATGCGGGACGCGGTGTGCCCGGCGGCGGTCGGCGTCGACATCGGCTGCGGAATGTCCGCGGTCCGGACCTCGCTGACGGCCAACGACCTTCCGGGCGACCTCTCGCGACTCCGCTCGAAGATCGAGGAGGCGATCCCGGTGGGCCGCGGGATGCACGACTCCCCGGTCACCCCGGACGGCTTCCACGGCCTGGCCACCGCGGGGTGGGACGACTTCTGGGGGCGGTTCGACGGAGTCGCCGAAGCGGTCAAATTCCGCCAGGATCGGGCCATTAAGCAGATGGGAACGCTCGGATCCGGCAACCACTTTGTAGAAGTTTGCACGGATTCAACCGGTTCTGTCTGGTTGATGCTGCACTCCGGGTCGCGGAACATCGGCAAGGAGCTGGCCGAGCACCACATCGGTGTCGCCCAGAAGCTCCCGCACAACCAGGGGCTGGTCGACCGTGACCTCGCCGTCTTCGTCGCGGACACGCCCCAGATGGCGGCGTACCGCAACGACCTGTTCTGGGCCCAGGAGTACGCGAAGCACAACCGCACGCTCATGATGGCGCTCCTGAAGGACGTGGTCCGCAAGGAGTTCAAGAAGGCGAAGCCTGCCTTCGAGTCGGAGATCTCGTGCCATCACAACTACGTGAACGTCGAGCGGTACGAAGGCATGGACCTGCTCGTCACCCGCAAGGGGGCCATCAGCGCGCGGGCCGGCGAGTTCGGCATCATCCCGGGCTCGATGGGGACCGGGTCGTACATCGTGAAGGGCCTCGGGAACGAGAAGGCCTTCAACTCGGCCTCGCACGGCGCTGGTCGGCGCATGAGCCGCAACGCGGCGAAGCGCCGCTTCTCGACGAAGGACCTGGAGGACCAGACGCAGGGCGTGGAGTGCCGCAAGGACTCCGGCGTCGTCGACGAGATCCCGGGCGCCTACAAGCCGATCGAGCAGGTCATCGAGCAGCAGCGCGACCTCGTGGAGGTCGTGGCGAAGCTGAAGCAGGTCGTCTGCGTGAAGGGCTGAAGCGCGCAAGGAGCTGAACTGCCCGAAGGGTCCGAGCCGTTGACGGCTCGGACCCTTACGCGTAGGTGCTCACGAGCGGCGCCCGGGACCGCCCGCCGCTCCAGGCGGTCACTTCGCGTGCAGGACCGCGTAGATCATGACGAAGGCCACGATGTGGATGCCGAAGAGGAAGTACGCGAGGTAGTACCAGACGAAGCGTTCGCGCTTCTTCTCCAGGGCCAGGCGGGCCTGTTCGCCGTCCGGGGGCGTCGGCTGCCCGGGAGGTGACGCCGGGTCGGGCATCACAGTTCCCTGTGGATCTTCGTGTTCGACGCCTGGGCGCGGGGGCGGACGACGAGGAGGTCGATGTTCACGTGGCTGGGGCGGGTGACGGCCCAGGTGATGGTCTCGGCGACGTCGTCGGCGGTGAGGGGCTGGGCCACGCCCGCGTAGACCTTGGCGGCCTTCTCGGCGTCACCGTCGAAGCGGGTCAGGGCGAACTCGTCGGTCTTGACCATGCCGGGGGCGACCTCGATGACCCGGACGGGCGTGCCGACGATCTCCAGGCGCAGCGTCTCCGCGAGGACGTGCTCGGCGTGCTTGGCGGCGACGTAGCCACCGCCGCCCTCGTACGTGCTGTGGCCGGCCGTGGAGGAGAGCACGACGACGGTGCCGTCGCCGCTGGCGGTGAGCGCCGGGAGGAGGGCCTGGGTGACGTTCAGGGTGCCGATGACGTTCGTCTCGTACATCTGGCGCCACTGGGCCGGGTCGCCCGTCGCGATGGTGTCGGCGCCGAGCGCGCCGCCCGCGTTGTTGACCAGGACGCCGATCGTCTTGAACGCCGTCGCGAACTCGTCGACCGCCGTGCGGTCGGTGATGTCCAGGGCGTACGCGGTCGCCTGGCCGCCCGCCGCGGTGATCTCCTCCGCCAGCGCCTCGATGCGGTCCTTGCGGCGCGCGGTGAGGACGACGCGGTAGCCCTCGGCCGCGAGCTGCCGGGCCGTCGCGGCGCCGATTCCGCTGCTTGCACCGGTGATGACGGCGATACGGGACGCGGCGGCGGGGGTCATACGGCTGCTCCTTGGCGGTGTCTGCGTGTCTTCGGTTGCTCCGGCCAGGATAGGCGGGCGTCAGCCGCCGCCGCGGGGCGCGTACATGATCACGGCCGCTCCGGCCAGGCAGATCAGGGCGCCGGTGATGTCCCAGCGGTCGGGACGGTAGCCGTCCGCGACCACGCCCCAGGCGAGGGAGCCGGCCACGAAGACTCCGCCGTACGCGGCGAGGACGCGGCCGAACGCGGCGTCCGGCTGGAGGGTGGCGACGAAGCCGTACACGCCGAGGGCCATGACACCGGCGCCGATCCAGAGCCAGCCGCGGTGCTCGCGTACGCCCTGCCAGACCAGCCAGGCGCCGCCGATCTCCAGGAGTGCGGCCAGGACGAAGAGGAGGGCGGAGCGGGCGATCAGCATGCGGTCACTGTGTCAGGACGCGGGGTCCGGCC
>NZ_JBIVVR010000027.1:0-19569 GCF_044757755.1 Streptomyces sp. NPDC091209
CCCGCGGAGCGGGTAAGAACCTGCTTCGCAGGTTCCAAGGGAACTCCCGCGCTGTGCGCGGGAGTTGGAGCGGAACCCCCCGCTGCGCGGGGGGTGACGAAGCGGAACTCCTCGCGGTGCGAGGAGTTGGGCTCTGCGCTGCGCTCCGAGCCGTGTTTCCTTCCGTCAAAAGTTTCGGTGAATCCGGAGGTTGGGCTGGTGGCCCTTCCGGCTCTCCGCTTACGCTCCGAGCTGGCGGCTCCTCGTCGCTGCGCTCCTTGAGGAGTCTGAGGGTCCGTCCGCTGCGCTCCCGCACCCTGGCCCGCGTTCGCGGGCGGCTGGCTACAAGGGGTGGCGTCGGGGTGGGTGATGGGCTGTTTCCTTCGCCTCAGAACTTTTGATGAATCCGGGTTCGAGGTGGGTGCCTTGGGTTGAGGTTGGATGCTCTGTGATGTGTCTCGATGAGGTGGGAGCGCGGAGGAACTCAACGACTGTGTAGCGCGGGCTGTGTGACATCACCTCAGCAGGTCATAGGCGAACCGGGTGTGTCGGGCTGTCACCCGGTGACTGCGAGGCGCTGACACTGGGCGGGGTGTGGGTCCGGGCACGCTCGCGCTGGTGGCCCTCTGCGGGGGCCGAGGCCGGTCGGGACTGCCGCTGTGCAGGGGTGCGGGCGCGGCTTGATGGGGCTGCAAGGCTGCCGTGCGTCGGCGGGTCGCCCGGTCCGGGGACCGGGCGACCGCTGCTGCTTGTCAGATGGTGATGGTGGCCATGGCGCAGCTGAAGTCGTGGATGCGGGTGTAGCGGTCGTAGTCCGGTTCACCTGTGACGAGGGCGGCCCTGCTGGCGGCTTTCACCCAAGGTCTCGGAGCCGACCTCTCAACGTCGTTGACCGCAGGCCGGCGTGCCCCCTGGCACCGGCTTGTTACGGGTGTAGGAGAGCAGCGAATTCATGCAGGCAGGCGCCCAGGTACTCGTCGCTCTGCTTATCGTCGTAGAAGCGAACGAGTCCCACTCCCGACTCGGCCACCCGGCACACCCAGATCGGTGAGTTGTCGCGGATTGAGACGTCATGGCCTTGCATGTGATTCCGAAACATCGCTTGGGCGTCTGCTCTCCCGGCCTCGGCGGGAGTCAAGGAATCCGACCCACTGTCACCGATGGCGATCCCCATGCAGAACGAGGCGACGACCAAGGCGATCGCGGTTCCCAGGAGTACGACCGGCCGTTGCCACCAGGGCATCGTCATCCTGGCGAGGATGGCCTGGTATTCCGGGTGCGTCTCGTACTCGTCCCGCCATCCCTCCGGAGCCTGATCCACGGCACGCCCTCCAGTCCTGACCGGCAGCTCGGTCGCGCACGGAGAGTCAGGGGGCACAGAATATGCATGAGACATACTCAAGATCTACACGCGGGCGGCAATCGTGATCTGGAGTGGCACCGGCGCGCGGAGAGCTGCTCTGAAGCCGTCGACGCAGTCCCCGCACGCGAACCAGACGGCTGCCAGGGGACGGCGGCGGTAGCCCGGAGCGTTGGCTGCCGTCGGCCGTGTGGACCGGGGCCGCTCGTCCAAGCGGCCCTCACCGGGGGTACCCTTCCCGTCCGTTCGCAGGCTCGTGGAGGATCCCCGTGCACACCGCCGTTTGGCTCCTTAAGAGCACGCTGGGCTTTGGCGGCTTTCTGGTGTCCGCATGGGAGACGGACCGCCAGGCTTCCGGACCGGGCTGGCGAAAGCCGCGGGTCTTCGCCGCGGCGGCGGCCCTGGTGCTCGCCGGGGCCCTTCCGATCTAGCTCGACCTCAGGCTGGCGGACACAGGTGGCAAGCGTCCCCACCTGCACGTATTCGATCGCTCCCAGCGGCAGTACAGTCGGCGCACTACAAGGAGCAGAGGAGCCCCGGTGCGCACAAGAGACAGCAACGCTGATGGCCGCGGCCAGTGAGCCGTGGCCATCAGGTGGATACAGGCCGTGCTGTTCGGAGTCGTTGTCCTGGCGGCCGGATTCCGTATCTGGGAGCGGGACCACGGCGGCGCTTCAAGCTTGATCGTGTTCGGACTGATGGCCGCATCGGCACTGTCCATCGGCGTGCTGGAACGCTATCGGACAAACACCGCCAAACAGTCTCGGTGACTCACCTCCCAGCCGGAGCAGGCCGCCGCTGGGTCACTGGCAGACGACGAGTCGGCAGCGGCTGGACGAGCTGTGCGCCGAGGTGGAGCGGATCGCTGACCTGCTGGAAACCCGCCCGGAGGCGGCGGGCGAGGCGATCAAGGCCTTCAACGCCATGACCGGGCACGACTACGTGGCCCTCGACTTCGCCGAGTACTGGGGCAGCAGGAGCCTGGAGGAGTTCGCGACGGAGGCGGCCCGGCCGGTATACCCCAGGGTCGCGGACGTCACCCGGGACGAGCTGGTGGAGATCGTCCGCAGACTGCTGACGGTCTCTCCGGAGAGCGACTACTACCTGCAGCTCCTGGAAGCGAACGTGCCGCATCCCGGCGTGAGTGACCTGATCTTCCATCCCTCGGACGACCTTCAGGACGCGTCTGCGGAACAGATCGTCGATGCGGCTCTGAAGTACCGGCCGATCGCGCTCTGAGCCCGGCGCCGAAGTCAACCGGCCGTGGCCTGTTGTTCGGCGCGGGCGCGGGTGGTGGGCGGCGAGGGGACACACGTGGCAGCGTCCAGGCAACTCAGCGCACCGTGGCGGCGTCTCGCGGGACGAACCGCGTGTCAGGGTGGGCGGGGTCAGGGCGAGGCGCGCCCGGCGGCAGCACGGAAGCCAGCGTCTCGAAGACCCGCTCCATCACCTGGTCCGTGTACCCGTCCATCGTGGCCGATGCCTGGAGCAGCACACCCCCCGCCCGCAGCGGGAGCACTCGGTGGAATGCACCCGAGTCCTCCAGCGCCGCGGCGCCGCCCAGCCGTGCCACAAGTTCCGCCGGACAGACCGTCACCCAGGCGTAGCCGCGCAGGAACTGCCGGCCTTCGCGCAGGGACGTGCGCCGCTTGCGGCGCAGCACGGTATCGAGGTTGGTGTGTTCGTCGAAGTCGTCCCATTCGATGTGGCCGTAGAGGGGGCTGCTCCCATCCAGCGCGGCGTACAGGAAGTCCACCACCGCGGTGCAGGATGCGACGTCATCTGGGGAGTTGACACTGGTCAAAGCAACCGTCACTCAGGACGTGATAGGAACTCGCCCGTCCCAGCACCTCCGGCTCCCCGCTCTCCGTGAGAAACACGAGCTGGGCCCCCCAAGGGAACGCGGCAAGCTCCTCCTCGAACCGCGGCCACGCCTTCCCGATACGGGGAAAGCGGCGCACCAGGTCGTCGATGTCCGGGACGATCTGCGCTTCGGAGACGACCCCTCCCCCGCTCCCGGCCTCCGCCCCCACCAAGCCGCGGTACAGCCCGGTGCGGGCGGCACGAAACCACCGGACCAGCGATGCCCCAGGACCGTCCGGCACAGCCGCGTCGAACGAGGCTTCAACGCATACGTTCATCCCAGCGCACCCTACTGGTGCCCGGCAATAGGAAATCCTGCGACGATCACCACATTTCGAAGCGATCACTGAACTCGCACTTCAGAAGCCTCTCTGGCTCCTGAACCTCTGCCGAAACCCCAGCTCAGGTCGACACGTCACAACAACCAGAAATCCTGCAATGAGCACTAGACCAACAGCTCAACGCATCGATCATGCAGTGATCCTTAGCGGATTTGTCACAGCCAGCGCCGGAATGGCCGATGCTACGGCTGCTCGGTCGCCGCTGGCAGGTTGTGCCATGCATGTCCGCAGTCGCCTTTGCAGTACATCTTGCGGCGGCGAGTGTCAGCAACGGCGAACACGGACACAAGGACGCGGAACGCCTTGACGTGTTCAGCAGGAGGCAGGCCCGCGAACCCGTAGCGGGGCGGGTCCATACAGATCATCACCGAGGGGTTGGCCGTGGGCTTCACACCGGACCGCGCCACCCCCACACGGCCGTCCGCAGCAGTAATGTGCGCCTGCATCGCATAGCCGGCGACTTCCTGCAGAACCTCCTGCTGGCATGTCGGGGCAAGGCCGGAGAACCAGCCCGCACCAGCATCCAACGTACGGAGCCCTTGGGCGATTTCGTTGACGACCCGCTCGGTTTCGCGCCGGAAGGTGCTGCCGTCGTCGCCGCTCGGTTCGGTCATCGCTGGATGATTTCACGGCCCCGGTTCCGGGCGAAGGCCTGGTACCGATCTTGCGGTCAGCTTCACCGCGTACCTGTACAGCCATCGAGGACGAAGCCGGCGTCGGCTGATCGGGCACCCAACGATCGCGCTCTGACGATCAGCAGGGCTGAGGCTCAACCGCCGCCCTGACTGAGCGCTGCCGGAGCTGGGCAGCGATGAGTTCCATCTCGTCCAGCGTTCCCACCAGCCCGGTCGATTTCAACTCATCTGCCAGGGCCTTTGCTTGCGTGAGAGTCAGGCCATGCACCTCGCGAAGAGCACGCAGGACGGCCACCGGGCTGGTCTCGGGCTCAATCAGGCGGAGCCGGGCAGGCCCGTGTTCGGACAGGAGTGCCTGGCGGATCTCCTCCGGAGTCTCGCTGCCGCTGTCCTGCTCGCACCACGCGACGGTGCATGACTGGCAGGCACCTTCAGTTCCCCACCACAGGCGTCCGCGGTCGATGAACTGACCGATATCGCGTGTAAGCACACCCCCCGCAGGCATCGCGTTGCGATCTTCACGCCCTGGGTGATCACCTTGCTCCTCGTCGCCCGTCCCTGCCCCGAATGGTGCTGCAACAGCTTGCGCTCGTCGACCGCCTATCCTCGCCGATCGCCCTCGGTCCCGCCGGGCGTTCCGGAGGGCTTACGCCACGGCGGCCGGGACGGCGCCCTCGGTCGTCCAGTCGCCGTCGAAAAGCGTGGCAACCAGGCGGGCGTGAGCGTCGGGGAGCAGGCCGTCGCGGTGTTTGGTACGGGCTTTGGCGAGCCAGGCGCCGAGCCGGACGGTGTCGCCGTCGACGACGATCTCCTCCCGGGAGGCGGGGGCGCGGCCTTCGCGGTGAAGGAAGAGTTCCAGGAGCTGAACGGTCTCCTCGAAGCTGCGGCGGGTACGGCGGGCGGGGGCGAGCGGATTGGTGTCGGGGGTGAGGCCGAGCACGGTCATCATCTGCTGCTGGCCGGGGGTGAGCGTGGCCCAGGTGGTGAGCTGACGCTGCAGCCAGGAGCCGATCTTCACCCCGGCCAGGACCGTGTCCGGGGTGAGGGTGGCCGGGTCGGCGCCGGTGGCGAGGTGGGCGCGCAGCAGGTGGTATTTGCGGTGCCAGTCCGCGCCGTGCGGGAGACGCCAGTCGGGGGCGAGGGAGGTCAGATCCTGCGCGCGGGCCGCGTCGAGCCGGTCGTGGGCGGCGAGGTGGCGTTGTTCGGCGAGCCAGGCGCCGACGGGGGTGGTGGCGGGGGCGGCGAGGTGGCCGTGGGCGTGCAGGTAGTCGGCGGCGGCGGTGATTCGGGCGCGCCAGGCGGCGTGGTGCTTGTCCCAGATCATGCCGAGCGCGTCGAGTTCGGCGATCCATTCGGCTTCGAGGCGGCCGGCTGTCCGGGCGTCGCGCATGGTGGTGACGAAGGTGCCGAGGGTGTAGCCGGTGGGGTCGGTGTAGTCGGCGGGGACGTCGAGGTGGCCCATCTCGGCGCGGTAGTTCTGGGCGGCCGCGAGCCCGAGGCGGCGGGAGCGGGAGACGGGCTGGTCGCGGGGGTCGAAGGAGACCAGGTCCATCGCCTGGGCGATGCGCTCGGGGTGGACGGTGAAGTCGAAGCTCCAGCGGCGCGCGATGACCTGGCTGGTCTCGCGGGGCAGCCGGTTGGCCTTGTCGGGAAGGCGTTCCATGATGCGGTGGTCGTGGCCGGCCAGCGCGGTGGCGATCGCCCACACCGGTTCGTAGGCGGTGCCCAGGATGTTCTCGCTGTCGGCGCCGGGCGGGATGTAGACGGGGACGATCAGGGAAGCGGTCTTGCCGGAGACGTCCAGGCGCAGCGCGCGGCCCAGGGCCTGGGCGCAGCGGACGACGCTGCGGGTGGGGTCGGCGAAGACGATCGCGTCGACGCTGGGGATGTCGACGCCTTCGGCGATCAGGCGGGAGTTGGCCAGGATCGCGCAGTCGGCGGCCGCGAAGGCGGTGAAGGTGTCGCCGCGTTCGGCGGGGGTGTTCTCGCCGTGCGCGAAGAACATCTGCGGGGTGATGTCGGGGACCAAGTCGGGGTCGGTTCGGGCCAGCAGGCGCAGGGTGTGCGGGAGTTCGCGGGCGAAGCGGCGGGCGTCGGCGACCAGGTTGAAGTAGACCAGCACCTTCTTCAGGCCGTGCTCGGTCATGGCGCGCAGGACGGACAGGTGCAGGGCGGTGGTGCGCAGCGCACCGTCGTCCCCCTCCTCCCCCGCTGTGTCCGGGGCCCTGCCCGCGGTGCCTGGGGCGGGCTTGTTCAGGCGGCGGCGCAGGTCGGCGTCGGTCAGCGTGGGCACCACGATGCGGTAGTCCGCGGCGCGGCCGTCCTCGACCGCCTGCGCGAGGGGGTATTCGAAGATTTTTTTGCCGTAGACCTGCTCGTTTTCCATCGAGTTGGCGGACACGTCGACGTCGGGAGCGGGGGCGGGGGCGCGGCGGCGCGGGCGGGTGACGTCGGCGGACTCCGCCAGCTCCGGGGCGGCGAAGGTGCGGGGGGTGGCGGTCATGTAGAGGCGGCGGTCCGCATGGATGCGCTTCGCGTCGTTGACGATGGCCCACTTCTTGTCCGCGCGGCCCGCGATGCGGTGGGCCTCGTCCATGACCGCGAGGTCGAACGCCGGAACCGCATACCGGGTCTTGCGGGTCTTCTCGATCTTGTCCAGGGAGTCGTAGGTGCAGATCACCGTCAGCGCGGGGATCTGGTCCTCCTCGTCGCCGACCACGGACATCAGCGCGGCCAGGGTGCGCGGGTCGGTGGCCGACATGATCTGAGCGGCGACCAGGTCGCTACGGCCCTCCACGTCCATGGAGGAGACGATCACCATGTGCTCGAGGTGACCGTCGCGGCGCCACGCCAGCGCCGTCTGCGCGGCCAGGTCCAGGGTGGGCACGACGAACAGGACGAGCCGCGCGTCGAGTTCGTCCGCCAGCCGGATCGACACCAGCGTCTTGCCGGTGCCCGTCGCCGACACGTACAGGGCCCGCGTCCCGGGCCGCCGCAGATGACGCGCCAGCCGTGAGACGGCCTCGGCCTGGTCGGCGAACAGCCGCTTCTTCTGCGAATGGTCAGAGGCGGAGACGACGGCCACGGTCATGCGGGCTTCCTCAATCCGAGAACAGGGCGGCGGCCGGACGACCGCCACGGTCGGGGAGGTCGGCGAGACCCCATGGAGGCCCACCAATCGAGCACCCTACCAGCCCGCACATCATTCGTACGTGAAAAGTACGGTCTTCGTACGCTCAACGTACGGTTGATGGGGTAGGGTTGGTAATGGAGGTGTCCCATGTCCGAGCTCTTCGACGCGGTCGACGCGCTGATCGCGTCCCGGTCCCCGCTGCCGCCGCCGGCCGAACGCAGGCGTCTGCGGCAGGCGCACGCCCTGACCCTGGACGAGGTGGCCGCGGCCCTCGACGTCCGGCGCGCGACGATCGGCGGCTGGGAGTCGGGCAAGGCCGAGCCAAGGCCTCCGCAGCGGGAGGCGTACGCGCGCCTGCTCGCCCAACTCGCCCTCCTCTACCCGGCCATGGAGACCGCCGCTCCCACGGCAGCCCCGCAGCCCGAGGCCGCCGTACCGGAGGCGTCCGGTGCGGCGGGACCGCGGCCCGCGAAGGCGGCAAGCACGCCCGCCCCCGCTCCCTCCCCCGTTCCGGTGTCCGAGTCCGGTGCAACCGCCCAGGCGCCACATTCGACGCCTGCTGCCGCGCCGTCCCGTCCGTCCTCGCGTCGTCCGGGTGTGCCGAAGGCCGCTGTCCGCACGCACGATGCCGGGCCCGCGCACGGTCCGCTGCTCGTCCTGGACGCCGACACGGACGGACAGGTGACCGGCTACGGTGTCGGCGGCCTGCTCCTGGACGTCCCTGCCACGTCGCTGCCCGCACTAGTGGAGTGGGCGCTGAGCGATGCGCAGTTGGGGGCGGAGCGGCTGCACGGTTCGGGGAAGGATGCCGACCTGCTGCTGGTCCTCACTCCGGCGGCGTGTGAGCGCTACGGTCTGCCCGCCCAGCTGCCGGAGGCGGCGAGGCTGGCCGGGCGGCTTCCGGAGGGGCACAAGGTGCTGGGCCAGCTCGAGCGTGCCGAGTGGCAGCTCACCAAGCGGGGATTCGGGCCGTGGGCGCGGATCTACCGTCCCGCGCAGGGGGGCCGCCGCAGTTGCGTGCAGTTGTGCATCCCTTCCTGGCACGCCCTGGACGACCGTGCCTGGGGCCATGCCGCACGGCTGGATCCGGCGGAGCTCGCCCGGGTGCTGGGCGTGTACGCGCAGCGGGTCGTGACGCCGGTGGGAACCACGGCGGTGACGGGGCTTCACCTGATGACGGCGCTCAACCCGCCGACGCGTGCGAGCGAGCCGGACCAGGACGGCAAGCGGCACCGCGAGCTGCGGCCCGGATCGCTGGGAACCGAAGCTTTGGATCCGGCGCCGTGCGAGGCGATCGACGGTCACCCCGTCCTGGCGCACCTGCCCCGCTTCCACATGCGCGGCCCCGACGAGAAGCTGATGGAGGAGGCCTTTGACTGGGCGCGGGAGATGACGGACGCCGAGTGCATGCAGCGCCACCTGGTGGGCATCGACGTGAACCTGGCGTTCGGCGCGGCCGCCAACGGCGCGGTCGTGGGCCTGTCCACTCCCCCGGTGCACGTCGTGCGTCCGGCGTTCGATGCGGCGGTGCCCGGCTCCTGGCTGGTCGACCTCTCCCACGTCGACCCGTCCCGGGTGAAGATCGGCAAGCAGTGGCGCGACCTGGAGGGCGACCTGCTGCCCAGCGCGTTCACGCCGACCGGGGAACGCCCCACCGGTCCGGCCTGGTACGCCACCCCGACCGTCGCCTACGCCGTCGAACTCGGCTACCAGGTTGCTCCGCTGGAGGGCTGGCTGCGCCGTGACAGCGGCCGGTACCTGGACGGCTGGTACAAGCGACTGCGCGACGCCTACGTCGCCACCATGGCCGATCTGGGCGTGGGCGAGAAACTGGGCCCGCGCGAGTTCCTCGAGGCGATGGACGGCTACAAGCAGCGCGATCCGGAACTGGCGATCGTCCTGGACGCCGTCAAAATGACCCTCAAGGGCGGCATCGGCAAATTGCAGGAGAAGGCACGCGGCGGGGGCTGGAAGCCGGGCAGCCCCTGGCCCGCACTCGCCCGCCCGACCTGGCGCCCCGACATCCGCGCCGCCGTCATCTCCCGCGCCCGCATCAACATGCACCGCAAGATGCTCAACCTCGCCGCGGCCACCGGCCGCTACCCCATCGCGGTCCTCTCGGACTGCGCCGTGTACGCCGCCGACGGACCCAGCCCGCTGGACGTCCTGCCCTACGGCATTGACGGCAAGACCGTGGCGGGCAGCTTCCGGCTCGGTGTGTCGCCGGGGATGGTCAAGCACGAGGGCACCCAGAGCGTGCTGTGGGGGGCGGAGAAGTCCGAGGAGCTCGGCGGGGACGGCCACGTCGCCAACCTCGCCCGCTACATCAAGACCGGCCGGGCCGACGGCCCGGACACCGGGAAATAGAGGGGGACAGCGTGGTCACGGTCGCGGAAGAGCTCGAGCGGGCGGTCCAGGGCGCCTTCACACGGCCGCTGCCCAAGTCCGCCGGGGCGCAGATGCGTTACCTGGTCCGACAGCACCAGCGCAGCACCCGGCAGGTGGCCGAACTCCTCGGCATCAGCCAGCGCACCGTGGAGCGGTATGTGAACAACCAGATCAAAAGGCCGCGCCCGCAGCTCGCCGACCGGCTGGGGGCCGAGGTCCTCGCCCGCTGGCAGCCGCAGATCCGCGCCAGGGCGAAGCAGGCCGCCGCCACCAGCGGCGGCATCATGATCGACGTCCAGGGCCGGTTCGGCTACTCCGCCCCCGCCGGCAGCACCGACCAGTCCCGCGTCCGCCACCTCACCCTCCCCTTGCCGCCCCACCACGCCGCCCGCCTCTTCCAGGCCCAGCAGGACGGCGTCGACGAGGACGACCTCCGCCAGATCGCCGCCGAAGCCCTCGGCGAGGTCTACTTCCGCGACCGCGGCCGCCGCGCCCACGGCCTCGAAGTCCACCTCAAAGACCTCGTCGACCTCAAGTTCGAGCTGTAGGCAAGGCAGCCCGGCGGCTCCTGCCGCCCCGGGTGTGGCCGCTGTGCGTGTGGAGCCGGTGCGGGTCAGGCAAGGCGGTGAAGACCCAGCGCAGCACGTCCCGGTCCACCGCGGGGCGTTCTGTGCGGGCCAGTGCGGTGCGGACGTGGGCGGTGATCTGGGCCCAGGCGCGGAAGTTGCCGTGTGCGGCGTGGCGGTCGGCGAAGGCAATGTCGTCCGGGTCGGCGTCGGCCCAGACCGGGTGGAACAAGGGGATGGTTTCGAGGACCTCGCCAGGGGTGAGGCGGGTGAAGTGCTGCCAGATGAAGATGCGCGAGGAGAGCATCGGTTCGCGGCGCAGGACGGTGTGGCAGCCTTCCCCGCCGACGAAGATGATCGCGAGCTGGGTGGCGGGTTCGTCCCACAGGTAGCGGAAGTACTCGAAGGCCTCGCCGTTGAGCCATTGCGCCTCGTCGACGAGGAGGGTGCGGGGGCGTTCGGCCAGCGCGGTCTTGAGCAGGCGGTCGAACTCGCTGGGGTGGCGTGGTGGTTCGCCGGGCAGGTCGAGCGCAGTGAACAGTTCGTGGCGCACCGCGCGGGCGGTGGGCCGGGCCCGGAAGGTGATCTTGCGGACGTCCTCGTCCGGTTCGAGTTCGCGCAGGCAGATGTTGACGGCGAGGGTCTTGCCGAAGCCGGCGCCGCCGTGGATGCACGTCATGGCTCGGGCGGCGACCGTGTCGGTGATGTTCTCCCGGGCGGTGAGCAGTGCGCGGGTGGTGACCACGCCCGCGTCGGGCAGGTCGACGTACTGGTAGGTGGCAGCCCGGGTCATGAGGCGTCTCCGTCCTGGTCAGGGACTGCTGCGGATGCAGGAGGGACATCGGGAGGGGACTCGGCCCCGGGCGACAGACAAGCCGGCGGGCCGGGTGCGAGCCGGACGGCGAGGGAGGGCGGGGTGCGCCAGCCGGGCGGAGGCGCGGCCGGGGCGATGAGGTCCGCCAGCGCCAGAGCGGACAGGTCGGTGCCGGTGGCGTGGGCGAGTTCGGCCTCGGCCTGGTTGCTGGTCAGCGTGTCGAGCCGCCGCGGTGCTTCCGGCAAGGTCACGGCGGCGTAGCGCTCGCGCTGGGAGGCTTCCAGGTCCCTGCGCAGACGTTGGGTGCGGGCGGCCCGCTCCCGGCGTACGGCGCTTCTTTGTTCCTCGCTCGCCTGGTCGGCCAGGTCCGCGGGCCCCAGGTGGCGGCCGGTGGCCACGTCGTAGACCTCGATGCGGTGGTCGTGGTGGGGCATGAAGCGGATGCGGACCTGGGACCCGGCCCGGCCGGTCATCCACGCTCCCACGTAGTCGCGGTTCTTGAAGCGGACTCCGCGGGTGGTCAGCGTGCGGGTGCCGGCGTCCTCCAGAGTGAAGGTCCACAGATCCTTCTCCGGCACGTCCCGCAGCGGGGTGGGATCGTCCTGCCACGCCTGCAGCGGGGTCTTCCCGCCCAGCGGGGCCGGCCGGTGGCCAGTGTTCCACCAGAAGATCCAGGACAGCAGAGCGGCGGTGAAGTCCTCGAAGCCGAGCAGGACTTCGTCCCTGGGCCGTGAGGGGCGTCTGCCGGGGCGCGGCTGGCGGGTGTAGCCGGGCAGGGCCGCCAGGAACATGCTCTCCACCGCACGGTTGAGGCCTTCCACGGTGCCCTTGAGGTGGGGGGTGTAGGCGGGCAGGGCCTCCACCCTCACGCCCAGGGCGTCGAACGCGGCGGTCACGGTCTTGGACAGGAAGTCTTTTCCCCGGTCGATCCGTACCTTCTCCGGCCGGCCGCCGAAGGGCCCGTAGGGGTCCTGGCGCAGGACCGCGGAGCGCAGTGCGGACAGCACCGACTCCCGTGAGGGATACACCGGGGTGACCGCGACGCCGGTGATCGCGTTCGTCGCGCAGTCGATGAACCAGGTGATCCAGGGCTTGCGGGCGGTGCCGTTGACGTCCACCAGCAGCGGGGCCTGCGTGTGGTCGGTCTCCCATGCCTGATTGCGCCACAGGCGGGGCCGGGCCAGGAACACATCGTGCTTGCCGCCCGCTCCCCGCCCACGAGTCCGGCCCTCTCGCCGTGCGTCAGATCACGGCGGATCGCCCGGTGCAGCGTCGTCAGCGACGGGACGGCCGCGGGCGGAGACTGGCCGGCGGCGCGCACGGCCAGGTCGCGGTGAACGGCCCGCACGTTCCCTTTCCACAACGCCAGCAGGGCACGGACCTCGGCTGTGATGGTGAACCTCGCGCAGGTGCGGGCACCGGGGGCAGCGGCTGCGGCCTTGTCGCTCGGGGCGGCGGCCAGCCACCGCCACACCGTCCGCTCCGACACCCCCAGCGCGTCCGCAGCCACCTGCACGTGCCCTGTCGTCAGGTTTCCCTGCGCCCGCAGGGCGAGCATCCGCCGCACCGCCGGGCCGCGCAGCGCCGTCCTGGACGCCGCGGGCAGCCCGCCGTCCGCGCGGACGGCGTCACCGTCCTCCATACCCGGCCCCCCCGCACGAAGGTGAGTGCCGGGCTCCAAGAGCAGCCGGCCGTCTTGCAGATCTCTTGCAGCAGTTCCTGGTTCACAGCGGCGGTGCGACCCTCCTGAACAGTCGCTCCAGCACCGCCCGGTCGATGGACGCGTCCGCCGTGGCGAGCAGTGCGTTCTGCAGATGCGCGGTCAAAGCGGCCCACGTACGGAACGTGCCGTGCGCGCACGCCTGATCGATCCACTCCAGCTCAGCCGGCGGGACGGTGCGCCACAGCGGATGAAATCCGCGCACCACACCCGCCACCTCAGCGGCGGCCAGCCGCGGAACCTCCTGCCACGCGCCGACCCGCGACGCCAGCTGCGGCAGCCTGGGCAACGTCCGCTCGCTGCCCGCCCCGCACAGCACCAGCGTGACCCGCGTGCCGGGGTGGTCCCACAGGCTCTGCAGGTACTCCAGGCACGGCACCGGCAGACGCTGCGCCTCGTCGATCACCAGCACCCGTGCCTCGCCCAGAGCACCCGCGATCGCGGCGTCGGCCGACACCGACGTGTGCGGGAAGCGGCCCGGCAGCGCCAGCGCGTCGAACAACGCCCGCCGCATGCCGGTCACCGACGGACGCACCGGCACCGCAACCCACGTCACCTTCCAGCCCGCCGGCACGTCGTGGAGCGCCAGCCGCACGGCGGCGGTCTTGCCCCGGCCCGGGTCGCCGAAGACACACGCCGCACCCAGTACCGCCATCGCCTGCCCGACCGCCTCGCCCACCGCCCGCGTCCGCACCAGACACGCCCCCGCGGGCAAACCCACACCGGCCACGGGGCCACCCTCCCCCGACACCGTGCTCCCGACCACCGGCACAGGGTCAGGGTGAGGCTGTCGCGGCCCAGCCGTTGGCGCCGTGCCGCTCTGCCCCAGCCCGGCCAGGGCAAGGTCTGCCAGCGCCCGCCGCGCGTACTGCTCCTCCTGCGCCTGCCGCACCACAGCACGCTCCGGCAGGGCCCTGCCGGCTTCCAGGTCCCGGCTCACCGCCCGGTAAACCGTCGCCTGCGAGGGCACCTCTTCCCCGGCACCCTTCAGATGCCGGTACAGGGCCGCCACGTTCCCGCCCGCCTGCGCCAGCACCTCCCACTCCTGATCGGACAGCTGCAGCCGGGCCCGCGCCCTGCGCTCCGTGCGGCCCTCCGTCCGCGCCGCCTCCAGCCACCGCCACACCGTCCGCACATTGACCCCGGCAACCTGGGCACTCGCCCGCACGTGCGCCGCGGTCAACGTCCCGGACGCCTCGAGTTCCAGCAGCCGCGCGACCAGCACCGGCCTGGAAACGCTCAACCCCGCCGCAACCTCACCCCACACACCCGGCTCCCCCACCGAACACCCCTTTGCCGCGGACACCACCCCCACGGTGGCGCCCCACACCCACCAAACGATCAGAAGCACCATTCCCATGACAGTGGAACGCCGCAGGGTGTACCGCCCCTCTGACAGTCACCCCCGCCGCAGATACCACCCCCTGGCAGTGAGCCACTCCCCAGCCAAGCCGCTATCTGCACAGAAGGACCCACTTGACACACCGTCACTGACATCAGTCAGCGGACACCGAATTGGCACATCGCAAGAACGCTGCCAAAAGCCGAGCCCAACAAGCCCTGCCGCTTTGACCACTCGGCCTCCGCCCGGCAGAGCACGCGAACCTCGGCCGAGTGCCGAAGCCCTCATCCTCCGTCGGTCGGCGTGGACGCCGAACCTGCATGGATCACGCCTTTCTTGGCCGCCTGCCCTGGCGGACAACACGACCGTCACGGTCCGCCCGCGGCCGACGGACGGTCGCTGCCGCGGACAGCGCCGCCCCGCCATGAGGGCGTATGCGTCCGGACGCGATCAACGGGCGACTGTCCGGCTGATATCCGGAAGGATCAGGGCGCGCGACACGGCATGGAAGTGAGCCACCGTCGAGAACCATTCGGGGTTCCGTCCCGGCCTCTCGGGAAGCCGGAGGGACGACAAGACGGATGCCTGGTGTGTGCATGCCGGGTGAAGGATCGAGAGGTGCCAACCATGACCGCGGTGCTCGTACTGCACAGCGTCAGCCTGATGCGCTCCGCGCTGACGGCACTCCTTCAGACTGAACCCACGTTCGACGTGGATGCGGCGGGCTGGATATCCGCCCGTGAGAACGCAAGCGCGCTGCACCCCGATGTGTGCCTGGTCGACCTCGACTGTCCCGGCGCGACCTCCTTATTAGAGGGCGGCGCCGGGAACACGGCCGAGCGGGTACCGGTGCCGCGCGCCGGGCTCGTCGTCCTGGCGTCGGCTGGACGACCCGGAGCGCTGCGCAGAGCGTTCGATGCCCAAGCACTGGGATTCGTGGACAAACACAGCTCCGCACAACGGTTGATCAAGGGCATCACGGAAGTGGCCGCGGGTCAGCGGTTCGTGGACGCGTCACTGGCTTGTGGGTTCCTCGAAGCCTCCCAAATGCCGCTGACCAGACGGGAACTGAGCGTGCTGGCGCGGGCCGCCGAAGGTGAGACGGTGGCGGAGATCGCCCGTCGACTCCATCTGACCAGCGGAACGGTACGGAACTACATGGCCGCGGCGACCCGCAAGGTCGGCGCCCGCAACCGCATCGACGCCATCCGCATCACGCAGGGCGCCGGCTGGGTCTGACGTCGCGGTCACAGGCCGGGCCGACCGCTGTGACCGCACCCTTCGACGCCGTGGGGTCCTCATCACGAAGCCTGGGCAGGGGTGCCCTCACACCGCGGCCCTCCCACTCCTCCGTGCGCGCGGCGCTCCGATGCGCTTGTCGATCACGCTCCTGCCCAGCGGATTCGGAGTGGTGGTACCAACGGCCAACCAGGTCGCGGTAGAGCTCCGACTCGGCCAGAAGGGCGTCGTGCGGTGCACAAAGGGCTCGGTCGCCGTCCAGGACCAGGACTCGGTCGGCCCGCAGAGCGGAGCTGATTCGGTGGGCGACGAGCACGAGAGTGCCGGGGCGCGCGGCGAGGACACGCTCGGTCCGCTCCTCGGTCTCCGGGTCGAGGTGACAGGTGGCCTCGTCCAGCAACAGCAGAGGGGCCGGGGACACATAGGCGCGCCCGAGGGCCAGTTGCTGGCACTCCCCCAACGAGAGGCGACGCGGGTCGACCCTCCCGTGCAGGCCGCCGAGCCGCCGCATCAGGTCTTCCAAACGGAGCAGGCGCGTGGCGCGTTCGAGGTCGGCACGGGAGGCGTCGGGCCGAAAGTACGCGAGGTTCTCACCAACCGTCCCGCTGAAGACGTACGCCCGCTGCGGCAGGAGTGCTCGGCGCAGCTGCGGATACGCCGGTCCGTCGGGACCTGCCGCGGCTCCCGCCACCCGCACCGAACCGGCATCCGGCGTGAGCATCCCGGCGAGCAGAGATGTGAGGGTGGACTTGCCGATGCCGCTCGGCCCTACGACCACGAGGTGCTCGCCGTCCTCAAGGGTCAGGTCCAGCTCCCGCAGCACAGGGCGAGCTCCAGTGCCGTACGCGAAGGTCACGCCTCGAAGCTCGGCCGCGGGTATCCGTCCGGAGCGGCCTGACCTCGCGGGCCGCGCAGGTCGGGGGTCGTCGGCAGGTATCCGTCCGGACGTATGCGCAGGAGATTCGACCAGAGGCTGGGCAGTCGGGATTGCCGGGGCAGGGTAGTCGGGTTGGCCGGTGAACCGCTCCAGCACGACCAGGAGGCGGGTGCCGGCCGTTCCGGCGGCGGTCATCAGGGCGTGCAGAGCGGGCAGGAGTGCCTGGACCAGGTAGGTCAGCGCTCCCAGCAGGGCGCCCGCGGTCAGTCCGCCCTTGAGGAGAAGGGGGGTCGCGGCGAGAAGTGCCACCAGGGGAAGTCGGCCGGCGACGCCGAGCGCGAACGATCGTACGGCCGCCCAGCGGGCCAGCCTCCGCGACAGCCGTGCCTCGACGGCGATCAGTCTGCCGACCTCGGCAGCGATCCGGGTTCTGGCTCCGCACGCCGCTACGTCGCGCAGGCCGGCGGCCACCTGCCCGGACAGCGCGGACAATGCCTCGTCGGCGTCCAAATAGGCACGCTGTGCCGCCGCCATGGAAGGAAAGGTGGACAGGAAGAGGATGAGTCCGACCAGCAGCGGCGGCAGTACGACGATCAGCAGCGCCGGGTCGAGCGAGGCCATGCCGAGCAGCGCGCCTGCCGTGGTGAAGACGAACGAGCGGGCGGTCAGGACCAGGCCGGCGAAGCTGTCGCGGGCGATCTCGGTCTGATGCGTGAGTCGGGACACGGCCGCGGTCGGGTCGGCTCGTGCCGGCTCGGCGAGCGCGGCGCGGAGCGCCTGGTCCACCGCCCGGCGCATCAGACCGTCGCGGAACGGTTCGACCAGGTCGGCCAGTCCTCTGAAGACCTGGCGGACGGCAAAGCCGCCGAGCAACGTGGCGCCGGCCGCGACGCAGAGCCAGAGCAGGCCGGTGCTGGTACGGCCGGCGAGGAAGCCGTCATCGAGCGAGCGGGCGACGCCGTAGCCGCCGAGGAATGTCTGGCCGCTCTCCAGGAGGGACCAGCCGGACAGTGCGATCAGGACAGGTCGGTGTCGGCGCAGGAACCGTCGACCGTCTGGCAACACCCCTCTCAGGGAGCCACGTTCATCGTTCCTGATCGATCTCGGGTCATCCGGGGCTCGCCGTGTCGAAGGTCCGGCCTTGTGCCAGGGCGAGGAGCCGTCGGTGGCTGCGGCGGGGCGGGCGTCGTTCATCAGGCCTTCTCCCCCGCTGCCTGGTGTCCGGAGGTGGCACCGGGCGAACCGATGTCGGGGGCCGTTCGAGAGTTGCTTGGACGGTCGGGTCCGGCGTCCGTGGCGGTGAAGACGGCGCGGTAGTCCGGCATCCGCCACAGCACGTCGTGCGGGCCCACCCCGCGGATGCGGCCCTTCTCCAGCCAGAGGACCAGATCGGCGCCGGCCGCGGTCGACAGTCGATGGGCGACCAGCAGCCGGGTGCCGGCACGGACGTCATGGGCGAGCGCGCGCTCCACCTCCCGCTGGGTGACGGTGTCCAGGCCGGACATCGCGTCGTCCAGCACGAGCAGTCGTCCGGCGTGCGCGAACGCCCGGGCCAGCCCCAGGCGCTGGCGCTCACCTCCGGACAACGGTGCGTACGTGAGCGGGGTGTCGTATCCCTGCGGAAGACGCGTCACGAAGGTGTCCGCTCCAGCTGCACGGGCGGCGGCGCGTACGGCCGCGGGGGGCGGTGCGACGGCGCCGAACGCGATGGCGTCGGCGACCGTGGTTCCGAAGAGGGCGGGCTGTGCGAAGGCGTGAACCACCTCCGTGCGCAGGTCCTCTTCGGTGAGCCGGTCAAGCGGGACGCCGTCCAGACGCACGCAGCCCTCCTCGGGGTCGGTCAGTCGGCCCGCCACCGCGGCGAGGGCGGACTTGCCCGAACCGGAGCGGCCCACGACGGCCACCGTGGTCCCGCCGGGCACGGTGACGGTGACGTCGTGGAGGACGTGGGCGCCATCGCGCACGACACCGACACCGCGCAGCTCCAACGTCCCCGGTCCGCCTGCCGGCAGGGCCGACGGACCGTGCGCGACCGGGGACAGGAGTGCCGGTTCGACCGTGCGTCGAGCGGCCGCCCTTCCCTTCACGAGGGAACCGACCACCCCGGCCACTGCCCCGGCGCCCGCTGCCAGCGCCGCGTACCGGGAGGCGGCGACCAGGTCACCGACGCTCAGGTGTCCGGCGGCGAGCCGCAGGCCTCCCACACCGAGAACGAGACAGACGAGCAGCGGCATCAGCACTGCGCTGTGCGCGACGGCACGCCCGTAGACCCGCCACATGGCACGGCCTTCGATGCCGAGGCGTGGCAGGTCCGCGAGCACGCGGCGTCGTTCCCGGCGTGCGGTGCCTGCGGCGACGACGGTCTGGGCTCCGCCCAGCACCTCGGCGAGCCGATCGGCGATCTCCGCCTGGACCCGCTGATACCGGCCGACCGCCACGGACGAGGAGCGGGCGAACGTCCGAAGGAGCAGCACCAGCAAAGGGACCCCCAGCAGAAAGGCCGCGGCGGTCCACACGTCGATGACGGCCAGCGCGACAAGGGCACCGAGGGGCGGGAGCAGAGCCGCCAACACTCCCGCCGAAGCGGCCGGAACGGTGCCCGCCTCGGTGGCGTTGGCGGTGAGCCGGGTGGCCAGATCCCCGGGCGCGAAGGAGGCGGTGGCGCGGTCCGGGTCCGCGCGCAGGAGCCGGTCGAGTGTCCGGGTACGCAGCCAGGCGGTGGAGCGGGCGTTGACGGTTCCGACGAGCAGGGCGTCCGCGGAGTCGAGCAAGATCTCCGCAACGACGAGCGCGGCGCACGCGAGGGTCCATGGGGTGGCGCCCGGCGACTGGGAGAGGAGCAGGTCCAGAGCGTGCCCGAGGACCGCGGGTTCAGCCAGCGAGACGAGCACGGAGGTGACGGAGCAGAAGAGGATCGCGAGGCTGTGTCCGCTGCTGTGCCGGAGTGCCTGGCGCAGTACGCCGTCACTGACGGCACGGACTTCCGAGTCTTCCTCGGCGTCGCTCCCGGCGACGGACAAAGTGACCGGGAGGTCCGGGCCGGATGTCATGGCGGAGGTCTCCTCCCCGGGAACGGCTGAAATGCGTGGTGTGGAGGGCCGGCGTCGCACTCCGGTCGATGAGCTGTCTTCGTCGGGCTAACACCTCGGCGTGAGCGTCGTCGGGCCGGTGACCGGCGCCGGGGCCCGCCCCCGGGCCCCCCCCCCCCCCCGCCCGGGGGGGGGGGGGGGGGGGGGGCCCCCCCCCCCCGGGGGGCCCCCGCCCCCCCCCCCCCCCGCGGGGCCGGGGGGGCCCCCCCCCGGGGCCCCAACC
>NZ_JBIVVR010000028.1:0-13885 GCF_044757755.1 Streptomyces sp. NPDC091209
AACCGGCTCAGACCCGACTCCGAACCCTTCGGCCACTCCTGACCCACCGCCAGATTCGCCACCCACACAAACCCGTCCGGCAACTGCAGATCACCCATACAGCACCCCGCACATCACAACCGGACCGACACCAGCCTCGACCCCACTCACAGAACCCAGCCCCGTCCGCTCACACCACAACCGGCACAGAACCCGAGGCGATGCAGACCATCGAGCAGCCACACCACCCAACACCCTCCCCACACCCGGAAATCCAGCCAAAAACAGCAGACACTCCTACCCCCGACCCTAAACACCACCCATAACAACGCCCGCCGACCACAGCCAACGCTGCCCCTCGGGGCACAGAACGGCGGCCGAACAGGCTGGATGAGGGCGGTGGCCGGCAAGGGGGCTACGGGACGGCGTGTGACGGCGGACGTGATTCGTCACAAGATCAACAATGATTCGGATCGCGTGGGACGATTGCGCGCGGTCCACCGGGACGGCCTCCGGCCAAGCCCTCGGCCTCCGCCTCCGTTTTGCGGCACTTGGATGTCGGCCACATAAGCCTCGAAGACTGGTGCGTCACCGGCCTGGCCCTGTGTGACACGGAGAGCCAGGGGGCATGCGTGGCTGTCGCCAGGCAGGTAGGCCCTCGTACTGAGGTCGCCGCGGGCGTGAATGATGGGTCTGGTCCAGCCCGACGCCTCACTTTTCCGGGCTCCGGCGGCGGGCTGGTGGGCGCGGCAGGCGGTGCAAACCACCGTGAGGGTCCCGCCGAAGTTCAGCGTCGTCGACGATGGCAAGCACTGCAGTTGAGGGTCCGCTGCCCGGTGCCGTCCGCGGCCCACTTGATCAGTCGTTTGTGAGCAGCCTGGACCGCGCTGAACTCCTCCGGCAGGTCGCTCGCGAGGGCGAGCCGGTGCGGTACTTCGTGATCGACTTCGGGGTTCGACGGCGATCTGTACACTGGATCGGCGGGGATCCGCGGCTCGATCCGGGGCTGCATGGCATCACTGATCACCAACCGGACAGACGCATCCGATCAAATGGCCGACCGTTCAAAAGGGCGGTCTGGTACAGCGTCACGAGGCTCGTAGCTGGCTGCCGACCGATCTTTCGAGGCCAATAGGTAGGGACGGTTCGCGCAGGACGCGGGAGGGGCGCAGAGCCAACGTCCCCAGGCCGATCACGTGCCCGGATACCGGTCGGCAGCGAGCGCGAGCGGACCGAAGAGCGCCCAGGGCGGTCCGCTCTTCGGTCAGGGAAGCGCCAGTTCGGCTCGAACATCGACTACGTGCTCGATCCCACGCCGCACGCGCTCGCCGCTGTGGAACCCCTACGGTGATGTGGTGCGCCAGTCAGGGCAGGCGGGTGTTGGGGCAGGCCGTGCTGGCAGGGTCGTCCGTGGCAGTTTCGACTACCAGGTCTGGATCCACTGGCTGCCGCCTTCCGAGCCTTCGGCTCCGATGCCCAGACCGGAGACGTCACCCTTGTACCACGTGGTACCGACGGTCTTGCCGGACCAGACATCTACGACGTTGACGGGTTCCCAGGTGCCGAGGTCCTGGAAATTCCACCACTGGCACTGTCGGGGAGAGACGACGAAGCTTGAAGCTCCGCCTCGGTAGGGGAACTCGACCTGGGCCGGGTAGTTGCCCTGTGCGCAGAGCTGGATCCACTGGTTCTGGATCGTGGACGCGGATGCCGAGCCGGCGGTGCCGGCGAGCAGGCCCGTGGCCATGGCGCAGGTCACGACTGCGGTAATACCAATCCGCTTGGCATTCTTGAGAAAGTGCACTTACTTTCCTCCGTGATGGGCGCCGGCGAAGAATTTCTTCAGGCCTACTTGAGTCGGGCCGTTCGATGGGCCCTCTTACAGCCGGAGCATAGAATCACCCTGAACGCTCGGGCACTCCAACTGCCCCTACGGGGAAGGACTCTGCCCTTTCGGAAACAGTCGCAGATTGAGTCCAGAGAAGTGATGTGCGGGTTGGGCCGGATCCGGGGGTTTGCCCCGGCGTCTGGTGTGATGCCCGCGTAGACGGACAGCCACCGGTTGAATTGGCGAGCGCAACATCGCAGCAGCGAGTCCTTCGAGCTTGTAACACGATCTTGTTGAGGTGCGCTGGTTGGGCGTGACCAGTCTGACGATTCCGCCGTCTGTGGTGCTGTGAGTACTCGGCCGTGGATCGTGGACCACGACTTGTGGCCGCTGATCGAGCCGTTGTTGCCGCCCTGGCCCGAGCGGTCACCAGGTCTGCGGCCGGAGGCGGATCGGCTCTGTCTCCAGGGCATTCTCTACGTCCTCTGCAACGACACAGCCTGGCAACTGCTGCCGCTGGAGCTGGAGCGGGGTTCGGCTCGGGTCAGACCTGCTGGTGGCGTCCGGAGCGGTGGCAGCAGGCCGGGGTCTTCGACCGGCTGCACCGCATCCTGCTCGCCAAGCTGAACGCGGCCGGCCAACTCGACTGGTCGCGGGCCTGAGTGGACGGCTCCCATGTCCGCGCGAAAAAGGGGGTGCCGACACAGGTCCGTCGCCGGTCGACCGACGCAAGACGGGCAGCAAACACCACCTGATCTGCGACGGACGCGGAACTCCGCTCAAGGCCATCACGACCCCGGCGAATGTCAACGATGTCACTCAGACCCCCGCCTTGGTCGACGGCGTCCCACCTGTCGACGGCCGCCCCGGGCGTCTTCGAAGGCGCCCAGAAGCCCTGCTTGGAGACTCCCGCAAGGGCGCCCCGAACATCGAGGGCCTGAGCAAGCTCCGCTACATGGTGGAGCAGACCTTCGCCCTGTTCCACCAGTTCAAACGCCTCGCCGTCCGCTGGGAACGCCGAACCGAACTCCACAGTGCCTTCGTCTCATTGGCCTGCGGCCTCATCTGCTGGAGACGACTGAAGAAGCACCGATCATGACCGGGTCACGAGCTTTTGCGCGCCTACACCGACGTGGCAGTCTGCGCTATCGCACGGCAAGGGTCAGGTGCGCGGCGTAGTGGTGGCGAGCCTGGGGCTGAGGTTGGTCGCGCGCGACCCGGATGGCATGGTCGAAGTCTGCGAGCGGAGCTTGGTGGTAGCGCAGGCTGCGCTGCGTGTGGGAGAGGCTCAGGGGGTCTGGGGCCCCGAAAGCGGTGCAGCACGTCGCTGCCGTTCAGACCGGGTGTCCTGAATCGTGATAGTTCAGCACGGCACCCCGGGTGAGCGGAGTGGCACGTTACGTGGGAACGCCGCCCGCTGAGGAAGACAGCGGGCGGCGCCATACAAGTCAAGCTGCACTGCGCCGGGTTAGAACGTCCAGGCAAAGGGGGCGGAATACGTTCCGTCGGTCGCCAAGCCACCACCCTGGGCGATGTTCAGGTTGGCTCCCTTGATGTATCCGCCACCGTTGACATACACAGTGACGTATTCGTATGCCGTGTCGGTGGTCATGGGCTGGAACATCTGGGTGAGGCATTGCCCGGCCGGGACGCCCATGAAACCGCCGTTACCCCAGTAGACGTTGGTCTGGTAGGAGCCCCAGGAGCAAACCTCCAACTGCCACGGGGGAACAGACGAGGCAGCGGCGGAATCGGCCAAGCCTAGAGTGAGAACGCCTGCGAGTGCACCGACCACTGCCGTGCCACGGATGCGCTTCTTGAATATCGACTTCATAGAGTTGTCTGAATCCTCACCAAATTGTGACAAGAGCTGTCGGCTATTACAGAACGGACTTCTGTTGTCGGACCAGCGCTACTGGTGTCAGTTTCTACGCTGAGCGTGGGCAGCCCTTCTGCACAGACCCTTGTGCGAGTAAGACGGGCACACCTTGTGCCCGTCTTGCGCGGGCTGCCTCGCTGAGCGCCATTGCTCGGCGCGCAGCGGGAGGAGCTCTTTGATGAGGAGTGGAGCTCATGGCTGCAGGGTCCCGCTGCCTCCCTCATCGACCAAAGGACTGTGTGGGGCGGAGGAATTTTGCCTCCGTAAGGTGTGTCAATCCCCTCGAAATGTGGAGACCTTCCTATGCAGCCAGCTCCTTGGTGAAGCTGGCCCAGTAGTCGTGTTCGTAGTCGATCGGGCCGGTGGGCGTACTCGACCTTCAGCACGGTGGTGAACGCCTCGCCGCCGGCGTTGTCGAACAAGATCCTGCAGGTCACCCACACGGAAACCCGGAATCATTCGCCGGATCACTGAGGGTCCGTTGAGGTTCAGTAGCTTGGCAGCCTCGAGGACAGCGCTCGCCTTGTCCTGCTGCCGGAACAAGGCCGCGCTCGGGGTGATAGGAAAAGCTTTCGCGCTCTTGGACATGATCTCCAAGAGCGCGGACTGAAACTGCCGCAGCCCCTGTCCTGGACGAGGCGTTCACCGGCGGCGGGGCTCGGCTGGGCATCACTGCCGCCTGTCGGCTGACAGGCCGCTCCCGCGCTGTGCTACCGCCGGCTCAGGCCGGTACCAGCATGCAGAGCACGTGCCTCGCAGGTGCTGCCGTCGGCCCTGACATCCGAAGAGCGGGCTGTGGTACTGGAGTTGATGAACGGCGACGAGTACCCGAGCTGGCGCCCGCGCAGATCTGGGCCCGCGAGCTGGATGCCGAGTGCTATCACGGCTCCGTCTCGACGATGTGCCGGATCCGGCCGAGCAGGATCAGTCCGGTGACCGCCGACGGCAGGCCAGTCATCCCGGCAAGGTGGTGCACGAGCTGGTCGCCAGAGGGTCCTCGCAGGTGTTCACCTGGGACATCACCAAGAGGGCCGGACCGGCCAACGGCATTTGGTATCACGCCTACGTGATCATCGAAATCTTCAGCCGGTACATCGTCGGCCACACCGTCGAGCGAGCTGAATCGGCGGTGCGGGCCGAGGAGCTGATCCGCGAGACCATCGCCCGCAACGGCATCGTGCCCCAGACCGTGCACGCGGATCGCGGCACCTCGATGACGTCGAAGAAGGTCTCTCAACTGCTGATCGATCTGGGTGTGACGCGGTCGCACTCGAGGCCGAAGGTCTCCAACGACAACCCTTATAGCGAGGCCCAGTTCAAGACCACGAAGTACATGTCGGACTATCCCGAACGATTCGATTCGCCGGCCCACGCCTGCGAGTGGTTCGAGGCGTTCATCGCGTATGACAACCATGAGCACCGGCACTCGGGCATCGGCTGGCACGCCCCTGCGTCCGTCCACTTCGGGACCGCCGAGGAGGTCCGCGACCAGCGCGCGGTCACCCTCGCCGAGGCATACACCCGCCCCCCGAACGCTTCGGCCGCCACCCCAGACCATCCGAGATACGCCAGACAGCCTGGATCAACGACCCGGCCAAGCCCAGGGAACCCGCACCACAGACCTCGTAGCGTCATGACCGTCTCACTGGACTTGAAATCTTCCGGTCTGGCATCCTCATTCGAATGAGTCACAGGACTGAAAGCAGGGACCCTTCGGCGGACCGCTGGGTGTTCGGCCTGCTGGAGGTTCCCGGCATGAGGAAGCACAAGCGCGACGCCGGCCTGCCCCGTCAGGTGCTTCCGGGGTTCGTTGCGACCGTGATCAGCGCTCCTGTGGGTACGCCCCCAGCGCTGCGGGAGGCGGTAGGCGATATCGCTTCAAACTGCGGCCCGGACGAGGACAACACGTCCGTCCTCCTGGGCTGGCTCAAGGTGGAAGCCGGCGAGGAGTCGGCACTGCACCTGGAAGCCTGCGCGGTGGAGCGTGTCTCGGTCGATCATGTCACGCTTGAGGCCTTCTTTGGTCAGTGGGAGGAGGTGTCCATCCCGATCACGGACTTCCGGCGCATATTGATCGACATGATGGACTTCCTCACAGGCGAGGCCCGCACCCCGCTTCCCGCGTGGCGCATCAAACACCTCGGACACCCCGCCTGAGTACGGGAGTTCAAGCTTCCCTCTCCGACCGTCCCAAGCGGCTTTTCCAGCGTGGACTCGAACTCGACCTCGTAGCGCTGGTACAGGCCACCGGCCTGGGGGTCTGTCAAACGAGCGGCTCTGCTCCGTAGTCTGTGGTGACGGTGCGTACCCATAGAGGCCATCTCGGGAGTTGTTCCAGTTGGTGGTGCCGGCGGCGCCGGTGCGTCCGCAGGCTGGTGGACGGCGCCGTCACGGGGATCGCGAGGTGCTGGCGGTCATCGTGTTCGGCGACAAAGCCTACGATCACCGCTTTATCCGTCCTACCTGCGGCGACGCCAGATCACCGCGCGCATCGCCCGCCGAACCGCTCGCATGAGCCGGGCTTTTGAAACACGCCCTAGTGGAACGCATGGGCGAGTACACCTCGATCGAGGCAGACCCCGGCGACCCAGCGTCTTTCATCGCCTCTGATCTGCTCCTGAGCTTCTGGCGCCCGTTCGCAGCCGACGACGAGCCAGAGGAAGAGCAGGGTCACTTCTTCAACTCGGTCCTGCTGGCACGGCCTGGCTACTACGACACCCCTGCTCAGGCCGCGGAGCGACTCCGGCAGAGCTCGTGACGGGCCCGTCAGGATGTCGGCAGGACTCGTTTCCGCAAGAGGCTGAAGCCGGGTCCGGACGTACGTCTCGCGCCGACGCGTGGACGTGCCTGGTGAGGGCATCCGGTTCGGGGGCAGCCAGCGAGGACGGGTCTGAGCTTCAGGCGCTCGCTCTTCGGCAGGTTCCCCGGCTCTGCGCGGCCATCGTCGACCGTCTCACCTTCGGCGGGGACATCATCGAGTCCGGCACCGACTCCTTCTGCCTCGCCCAGACATGAGTCAGGGCCGAACAGACCGCGGGCTGACGATCACGACGGGCCCCTGCCCTGTTCGCTTCCGCGTGCCGTTCCTCTAGGCTCAAGGGGGTCATCAACTACCACATGACATCTGCCCGGTGACGAAGTCGGCGTGGGGTGCGCGTCCCCGCTCCACGCCACCACTGGACGGCTTCAGGCGTAGCCACGGGTCGGCACATCCGGACGCCGACGACCCCGTGGGCGCGTCCCGCCGGGCGGCGAAAGGGATGCGCCGTGCCTTCGGCTTCGGCGAACTACCGCACCCTGCTGCGCACTTCGGGTGCCGCGGCCTTCTTCTTTCCCGCAGCTGTCGGGCGTCTGGGCATCGCGATGACGGGCATCGGCATCGTCTGGCTGGTGCACGCACGCACCGGGTCGTATGCCGCCGCGGGCCTCGTCACCGGCGGCTTCGCTGTCGCGGACGCCGTCGCCGGGCCCCAGATCGGGCGCCTTGTCGACCGGTTCGGGCAGGCGCGGGTGCTTCCCGGCGCGCTGGGCGCCCATGCCGGGGCCGTGGCGCTGCTGCTCGCCGGCGCCGTTCCGGACCTCGTCGCCGGAGTACTCGTCGGGGCAACGCTGCCCCAGCTCGGTGCCCTGTCCGCCGCTCGCTGGTCCGCCCTGCTGTCCGGCGAAGGTACGGCCGCACTGCCTACGGCCTTCGCCCTGGAGGCCCTCGCCAACGGCGTGTCCTACCTGGCCGGCCCGGCCCTGGTGAGCGTCCTGGGTGCGGCGGGCCGCCCGGATGCCGGCGTGCTGCTCGCCGCCGCGCTCGTCGTCGGCGGCGGGCTCGCCCTCGTCGCCCAGCGCCGCACCATGCCGCCCCTCACCGGCCGCGCCGAACGCCGCCTCGCCGGACGCGCCCTGCTCCGCTCCGCATTCCTGCGGCAGGCCGCGCTCGGCCTCACGCTCGGGGTGTACTTCGGCGCGATGCAGGTGTCCGTCACGGCATACGCCGTCGGACGCGGCACACCGGACGCGGCAGCGCCGCTCTACTTCGCCTCCAACTGCACCAATCTGGTGGGTGGCTGGGCCTATGGAGCACGGCGTCACGGCGGCTCACCCCGGCGCCACCAGGCCGCGGCCGCGGCCGGCCTCGCCCTCGCGAGCCTCCCGCTGACCATCGTCGACGCGCCCCTCGCGATCGGCGCCACCCTCGCCCTGACCGGACTCGCTGTCCCGGTCCTGCTGATCCTCACCTCCCTCCTCACCCAGTCGTCGGTCCCGCACGCCGTCCTCACCCAGGCGTTCACCTGGGGCAACTCCGCAAGCGCCGCAGGATCAGCAGCCGCGGCGGCGGTCGCGGGACGGGTGGCCGACGCGGGCGGTGCACACGGCGGCTTCGGCGTGGCGACGGGGGCCGCGGTGGCGATGACGGCCCTGGCGCTCGGCGGCCTGCGGGACTCATCGACAGCCGAGAACGAACGACTGTGAGGATTGGTTCGGCATGGCTCGGAAGTCTGACCCACCGAAGGATTGACGCTTCGGGCTGTCCTTCAAGGAATCGTCGGCCGGTCGGGGGGTGCCGGTCGCGCGTGGCCGGCCGGGCGTCTGTGCCCTCATAGGAGCCCGGCGAAAGGTCCCATCACAGTCTTGTCCTGGCACCCGACTCGCCCGCGCGCCGGGTGGGCGGCGCCGGCCGTGCCCCTCTGTCGGGTCGGTTGCTGGGTGGCCGGCACCGCCCGTGTTCGGTGGTGTCGGGTGTCGGAGGGGGTGTGTGGGTTCGCCTGTGGTGACGGGTGGGTGGGTGGTTTAGGTGGTTGGTGGTGTGTGGTCGGGGTTTGGCTGGGTGGTGGTGTTTGGGGGTGGTGTGGGTTTGGTGTGGAGGACTTGGCGGGCTTGTTCGGCGGCGCGGGTGATGCTTTCGCTGATGAAGTCGAGGAAGCGGGCGATGTTTTCGAGGCGGGTGGCGGCGGGGGTGTCGCGGCCGAGGACGGTGATGCCCTGGCGTGCGGTTTTGACGAGTTCGTCGTTGGCGCGGGCGCTGGCGATGGTGGCTTGGTAGAAGAGTTCGTCGTCGACGATGTAGCGGTCGCGGCGGCCTTCGTCGCGTTCGCGGCGGACGAGGCTCTGGTTTTCCAGGAAGGTGATGGCTTTGGAGATGGATGCGGGGCTGACCTGGAGTTGGCGGGCGAGCTGGGATGCGGTGAGGCTGCCTGCGTCGGCGGTGAACAGGCAGGTGAGTACGCGGGCGGTCATTCTGGGCAGGCCCGAGGCCATGAGGACGGTGGTGAACGTCTCTTCGTATTCGGCGACGGCCCGAGCGTCGCGTCCGTGGGGCTGGGGGGCGGGGGCCGTGCCGGGGGCGGGGGTGGTTCTGCGGCGGTGGGCGCGGTGTTCGGTGGCGCGGTGGGCCAGGTCGGCGCGGTAGGCGGTGGGCCCGCCGTTGCGCATCACCTCGCGTGTGATGGTCGAGGTGGGGCGGTCCAGGCTCCGGGCGATCTCGGCGTAGGGGAGGCTGTCGGCCAGTCCCAGCGCGATCTGCTGGCGTTCCTGCTGGGTGAGTCTGCCTCCGGGCATCGTTGTCTCCTCGGTGGTCCCTCGCGGTGGTCCGTGGTCTGCCTCACTATAGCGTTCACTCCTCCTTCATTGCAATGATCGAAGCGGTGGCTGTTGCGTTACCCCCAAGGCCGTTGCAACACTTTACCGGCTCCTGCCTGCACTGACGCTGATTCTGCGCAACGACTGTGTTGTCTGATTGTGGAAAGCAACGTAGCGTTTCCAATGTCAGAAACAAGCAGCGAGTACGGGAGAACGTGATGCAGAAGTTCGACACCCCCGCCCCGGTCTGCGCCGTTGTGGACATCCCTGCCGGGCGCGTGCGGTTCATCGCCGCGGACCGCGCCGACACCACCGTCGAGGTGCTGCCCGCCGACCCTTCCAGGAGCCGTGACACCAGGACCGCCGAGCGGACCACTGTCAGCTACGCCGACGGTGTCCTGCAGGTCACGGCCCCGGCCGGCGGCAGCCGGCTCCTGGGTTCCTGCGGATCCCTGGAGGTCACCGTCCAGCTCCCCGCGGGTTCCCGTGTCGAGGCGAGGGCCGCGGCCGCCGAACTGCGCGGTGTCGGACGCCTCGGGGATGTCGCCTTCGACGGCGCGTACCACCGGGTCAAGATCGATGAGGCCGCGAGTGTCCGTCTCACCGCGGTGGACGGCGATGTCGAGGTCGGCCGGCTGGGCGGCCCCGCGCAGATCAGCACCGCACGCGGTGACATCCGCATCACCGAGGCGGCGCGCGGCACGGTAGTCCTGAGCACCCGGTGCGGTGACATCTGCATCGCCGCCGCTCCCGGTGTCTCGGCCCGCCTGGACGCCGGCACCGGCCACGGCCGTGTGAGCAACGCCCTCAGGAACGACGGCACCGCCGCGCTGGACATCCGCGCCACCACCTCCCGCGGCGACATCACCGCCCGCAGTCTCTGAAAGCCGGCACCGGCACGGGCCGCCCGCCCCTGCCGCGGCCGACGGCCTTCCCGGCCGCGGTCGCCGCCGGGAGACGCGGCCGCCCGCTGCGGGGTCCTGCCGTCCGCGGGCAGGACCCGGGGACCGCTGTACACGGCCAGGCCGCCCGACGCGACAGGAGAAGACCCGTGAAGAAGAACAACACCCCCTCGACCGGTGCGGCTTCGGCGTGGACCGGCATGGTGCCGGCGGACGACACGGCCCTGGCCGTCACCGACACCGGCGGCCCCGGTATCCCGGTCGTCTACCTCAACGGCCAGTTCGCCACCCAGGGGTACTGGCGGCGGGTCATCGCCGAACTCGGCCCGGGGTGGCGGCACATCACCTACGACGAGCGGGCCCGCGGGAAATCGAAGCGCTCGGCGGACTGCTCCTTCGAGGCGGCGGTCCGGGACGTCGACACCGTCCTCGCGGACCCGGGCGTGGACCGGGCCCTGGTGGTGGGCTGGTCCTACGGGGCGTTCGTCGCGGCACACTGGGCCGCCCGCCATCCCGGGCGCACCCTGGGCGCGGTCCTGGTCGAGGGCGCCCAGCCCTACGACTGGCTGGACGCGGCCATGGAGGAGCGGATCCGGAAACTGTTCCGGCGGATGGGCCTGTTCCTGCCGCTGCTGCGCCCGACGGGCCTGGCCCCGCGGATGAACGCCGAACAGATGGCGGACACCAACATCGAGCTCGGCAGGCTCGCCCGCGAGCGCGAACTGGGCCCGGTGCTGGACAGCATCACCGTCCCGGCGCGCTACGTGGTCGCCTCGGGGGCCTCCCTGGGAAGCAGGGGTGACGAGCAGGAACGGATCCGCGCCGGCCTCGACGCGGTGACCGCCCGCAACCCGAACATCCGCATCAGCGCGAAGGTCGCCAGCAACCACGACGCGATCCTGAAGAAGGACTTCGCGGCCGTCGCCGGGGCCGTACGCGAGGTCGCCGGCCACGACCGCGCAGGGCACTGACGACCCAACCGGCGCCGGACCGGCGCACGGGCGGGCATGCGCACGGGCGGGCCGGCGCACCGGTTGCACCTGTACGTCCCCGCCGCACCTCCCCGCCGCCAACCGGGGGCCGGCGCACGGGCGGGCTGGCGGGCCGGTTGCACCTGTACGTCCCCGCTGTACGTCCCCGCCGCCGACGGGGGCCGGCCCGCGCCGGATCCTTGCCCCTGGGTCTCACGCGGGACATCCGGTCCGGCGGGCAGGAGCGCAGCAGCCGCCGGTACGGTGGGCGCGCCGGCGGCTGCTGCGCCTTCCCGGCACGGTCGCCTCGCCCTGTTCGCCGGGATCCTGCGAGGATGCTCCGGCCTTCGGGCCGGGGTGGGGGTACCTCCCGCTTGCGGGGGAGAACCGGACTCCTGCGGGGCAGGGCGGGAAACGGTGTTTCGCCTCCGGGGCGAAACACGGACCGTCCGCCTGACGGGGCAGGGTGCACGCCGTGCGGTGCGAGAACCAGGCGATCGCGCACACCGTGCTGTTCGGGAGCCGGGACAGCACCCGCATCTCCGCGTTCTGCTGGATCGCACCTGGCTGGCCGGGGCCCGGCTGGTGCTGGTGGCGCAGGGCCGGTCGGGCCGCTGACCCGCAGGCAGCCTGAGCCGGGAAGCCCCTGTTCTTGGCCCGGGGAGGTTCACCTGGTGACCCTGACCCTGGTCCTGGCCCCTGGCCCCTGGCCCTGGTCCTGGCCCCTGGCCCTGGTCCTGGCCCCTGGCCCTGGCCTTGGCCCCTGGCCACCCCTGGCTCTGGCCCCTGGCCCCTGGCTCGGGTCCGGGTCCTGGTCCGGGTTCGGGCCGGGACGCGTTTCGAAGGCGGTGTCCTGGCCGGGCGTGCCGGGGCTGCCGTTGTCCGGTCAGGTGTCAGCGGACGTGGTGGAGCATGTCGGTGACGTCGGCGATGACTCTGTTTCCCGCTGCCGCGGCGGCGGGGGACAGGGTGTCGAGAGTGAGGAATCCGTGAATCATCCCGGGTTCGCAGCGGTGTCTGACCGTGACGTCCGCGGCGGCCAGCCGGGCGGCGTAGGCGTCGCCCTCGTCCCGGAGCGGGTCGTGTTCGGCGGTGACGACAACGGCGGGTGGCAGTCCGCCGAGGTCGGCGGCGTACAGCGGGCTGACCTGGGGGTCGGCGCGCCGGGACGGGTCCGGGACCCATTGCCCGGCTCCCCACGCGACGTCGTCGGTCGTCAGGCCCCAGCCCGTGGCCTTGGACCGTGTGCTGGGACGGGAGAGGGTCAGATCGGTGTTGGGGTACACCAGGATCTGGGCGGCCGGCAGCGGTCCGCCCTCATCGCGCAGGCGCAGGCAGGCGAGCGCGGCGAGGTTGCCGCCGGAACTGTCACCCATGACGAGGGTCGCTCCCGGGGTCCCGGCGCTGGAGACGGTGCGGGCCGCTGCCCACCGGATGGCATCCACGCAGTCGTCGACAGCGGCCGGCCAGGGGTGTTCCGGAGCCCGGCGGAAGTCGACACTGAGCACGGCCGTATCGGTACCGAGCGCCAGTCTGCGGCAGGCCCGGTCGTGTGACTCCAGATCGCCGATCGTCCACATCCCTCCGTGGAGGAACACCACCAGCGGCCCGCGTGCCGCCGAAGGGCGGTAGAGGCGGGCCCCCACGGCGGCCGGGCCGACCGTCAGATCTTCTACGCGGGCCATCGCGGGGCCCGGGGGCCGGGCTTGGGCACGCCGTCGCTGTGCACGCCGCAGCTCCGCCGCCCCCACGGCACGGGCGGGGGGTCCGGGGTCCTGCCGGACGCCCTTGATGAAGGCGGTCAGTTCGGCATCGGCGAGCGAGGGGGCGATCGGTTCGGCCATGCGGGCCAGGATGCCATCGTGTTCCGGCGATCCGGCCCCCGTAGGCGGTCCCCTGGCCGGCAGCCTTAACTGCCGGCTGGCGTCTGTGCCGTTGCTCTGCGGTCCACGGCACGGGGCGATGGCCGGTCCTGGAGCCGGGCCATCGTCCTTTCGCGCGGTGTCTTCCCGGCCGCGGCGCACACCGGCGTCGGACAGGCTCCGCGAGGCGGCCGGACCGGGTGTTCGCGGCTCGGACTCCGGTGGGCCGGGCAGCGGTCCGCCCGTGCAGCGGGGGAGAGGCGCCCGGCCGGCAGGAGAGACCCGGCCCGGCATGCCGGGCGGCGGCGCGGGTGCCGCGGACGCGGATCCCTTTGGCCGGGCGGGCGGGCCTCCCGGTGTTCGTGCGGTGGCGGCGGGCATCCGTCCGCGGGCCGCTGCGGCGTCCCGGCACCGGCACGGTGTCCCCGGCCGGTGGCGCCCGCGCCGGGTCCTTGTCCCGGGCCTCACACGTAGCGTTCACCCTCAATTCATTGCAACAAACGCGATGAGGGCTGTTGCGTTAGAAGCAAAACCATTGCAACAACTTCCCGGACTTCACCTCTGCTGTCGGCAGTTGAACACAATAACCCGGTTGTCAGACTCATGAATGCAACGTAGCGTTTCCATTGCAGGAAACGGTAGGCCGAGGGCCTCGCGGGTCGGGAGGCGCGCGATTCACGAAGCGGGCAGCCGAAGCCGGCGGTCGAAGCCGGCAGCCGAAGCGGGCGGTCGAAGCGAGTGGCCGAAGCGAGTGGTCGAGGCGGGCGGTCGAAGGGGTGGGGTCATGGAGACAGCGCGGAGCCGGCGGTGGACGGCGCCCGGCGCTTTCACGGCCTTCGCCCGCTTCGTGTTCTGCGGCGGGGGAGTGGGGCTCGCCTCCAGTTTCGCTGTGG
>NZ_JBIVVR010000029.1:0-11109 GCF_044757755.1 Streptomyces sp. NPDC091209
CTGCAGGGGGGACCCTGTGGGAGAGTAGGACGCCGCCGAACAAATATTACAGAAACCCCCGTACCGGGAAACCGGTCACGGGGGTTTTCTGCGTTTAGGGTCTTTGTTATGCGCTACGACCTGATTATTTTCGACAATGACGGTGTCCTCGTGGACAGCGAACCGATCTCCAACACCCTGCTGGCCACTTATCTCACCGAGCTGGGGCACCCCACCTCGTACGAGGACTCCCTGCGTGACTACATGGGCTCCGCCATGCATCGCATCCACGACCTGGTCCTGGAACGCACGGGCCGGCGGCTGCCGGACGACTTCGACGACGTGTTCCACGCGCGGGTCTTCGCGGCCTTCGAGCGGGAACTGAAGCCCGTCCCCGGGGCTGGGCAGGTGCTGGAGAAGCTGGCCGCGGACGGCGTGCCGTACTGCGTGGCCTCCTCCGGGAGCCATGAGCGGATCCGGGTCGGACACCGGACGACAGGGCTCGACCGGTGGTTCGACGAGGACCGGATCTTCAGCTCGCAGGACGTCGGGCGGGGCAAGCCGGCCCCCGATCTGTTCCTCCACGCGGCCGAGCGCATGGGCGTACGGCCGGAGAGATGTGCCGTCGTCGAGGACAGTCCGCTGGGCGTGCGGGCGGCCAACGCGGCCGGGATGGACGTGTACGGGTTCACGGCCATGACGCCGGCCGACAGACTGAGTGGCGCCACCCAACTCTTCTCCGACATGGGGGAGTTGACTGACCTGCTGGTATGACGGCACCCACCGTCGGGCGCTGACATTTGTCATGCCGAGCTCCGGACGATCGTTTCTGTCGGCGGGTGGGGTCCGACCGCGAAGCTGAGTACATCGGAACGGGACGTACACAGCGACGACGGAGGGACCCGATCATGAGCATCACCGCCACCGGGATCAGCACCGGAGAGACCGCCACCGCTGCCACGGCGGTCAGCGCGACGGCACCGGCCGGAGCCGCCGGTCCCCGGCCGAGCTTTCTGCCCCTGATCGTGGACGTGGCGGTGCCCGTCGGTTCGTACTACCTGCTCAAGAACGGGTTCGGGATGAGCACCATGGCGGCGCTCGGCTGGAGCAGCGTCGTGCCGGCCGTGCGGACCGTGTGGAGCGTGGTCAAGGAGCGCAAGGTCAACGCCCTGGCCGGGCTGATCCTGTTCGTCAACGTGGTCGGACTCGCCCTCAGCCTGGTCGCCGGTGACCCGCGGCTGATGCTGGCGAAGGACAGCGGGGTCAGCAGCGCGATCGGCATCGGGGTCCTGCTGTCCGTGAAGCTGGGGCGGCCCATGATGACGCAGGGGATGAAGCCGTTCCTCGTGAAGGGCGACGCGGCGAGGAGCGCGGCCTGGGACCGGCTGGCGGCCGGCTCCGAGCGGTTCCGGACAGCCGAGCGGACCTTCTCGCTGGTGTGGGGCACGGTGCTGCTCGGTGAGTGCGTCGCGCGGGTCGTGGGCGCCTACACGCTGCCGATCGACACGATGGTCTGGCTCGGCACCGTCGTCATGATCGCCTCGATGGTCCTCGCGTTCATGATCAGCGCCCGCTTCGCCGTCGTACCGATGGAGAAGATGCTGGAGCGGGAGCTCGCCGCCGGGGCCCGGACGGACGGCTGAACGACCCCCTCCACAACCCTTCTCCGAAGAGATGAGCAAAATTCACCTTCGGCTTGATCTACCCACGGGTAAGCCGGGGCCCTACGCTCGCCGCCATGACAGATGTGCTGCGGCGCGGTAGGGCCTCTTTGGCGTTCAGCTTTTTCGCACAGGGTGCCGCCTTCGCGCTGCTCGTGACGCGTATCCCGGCCATCCAGGACCGCTACGGGATATCCGACGCCCTGCTGCCGGCGTTCCTGGCGGCCGTCCCGGTCCTCGCCGGGGTCGGCAGCGTCACCACCGAGCACCTCGTCAAGCGCATACGCCCCAGCCGCGTCCTGCGGTGGTCGCAGCCGGTCGTGCTGCTGGCCCTGCTCGGGGTCGGCGCCGGTGACCAGCTCGTCGAGGTCGCGGTCGCCCTGGCCGCCTTCGGCCTCGCGGTCGGCGGTCTCGACGCCTCGATGAACATGCTCGGGGTGAGCCTCCAGCGGTCGTACGGGCGCAGCATCATGCTCGGCTTCCACGCCGCGTACAGCCTGGGCGGGATCGTGGGCGCCTCGCTCGCGTGGGCCGGGGCGCACTGGCATCTGCCGCTCTTCATGTCGTATCTGCCGGTCGTGCTGGTGCTGCTGCCGCTCGCCCTGGTGGGGAGCCGGTGGTACGTCGACGGCGGCGCGGCTCCGGGCGGGGTGGAGGACGGGACGGTCGAAGCGGGTGCCGGTGCCGGTCCGCTCGTCTTCAGGCTGCTGCTG
The DNA here is from genome assembly GCF_044757755.1 of Streptomyces sp. NPDC091209. Classification (NCBI taxonomy): domain Bacteria; kingdom Bacillati; phylum Actinomycetota; class Actinomycetes; order Kitasatosporales; family Streptomycetaceae; genus Streptomyces; species Streptomyces sp. NPDC091209. Next base: position 2,354 of record NZ_JBIVVR010000029.1, read on the forward strand.
CCGCTGTGCCTGGTGATGACGTTCGCCTACATCGGGGACTCGACGGTCTCCAACTGGAGCGCGAAGTACGTGAAGGACGTGCTGGGCGGTTCGGAGCAGATGGCGACCGTTCCGTACAACGTCTACATGGTGATGACGCTGGTGGGACGGGCTGTCGGGGACTTCGGGGTGCGGCGTTTCGGGGCCGTCGCGGTGGTGCGGCTGGGAGCCGTGCTCGCCGCCCTCGGGTTCGGTGTGGTGGCCCTGGCTCAAGGGGCAGGGGTGGGCATGCTCGGGTTCACGCTGCTCGGGCTCGGGCTGTGCGTGATCGTCCCGCAGACCTTCGCCGCCGCCGGAAGGCTCTTCCCGGGGGCGTCGGACACGGCGATCGCGCGGCTCAACATCTTCAACTACGTCGGGTTCCTGATCGGGTCCCCGCTGGTGGGCGCGCTCGGTGACGCGTGGAACTACCGCGGAGCCATGCTCGTCCCGATGGTGCTCGTTCTGGCGACCCTCGGGTACGCCCGCTCGTTCGCTGCCGAACCGGACCGATACGGTGACATGCATGAGCGGCCGCGCACAGCTGATGTGGGACGAGGCAGTAACGGGGTATGACTTCGGTCCGGACCATCCGATGGATCCGGTCCGGCTCGCCCTGACCCGGGAACTCGTCGACGCCTTCGGGCTGGACCGGGACGTCGACGTCGTCGCGGCGAAGCCCGCCGGGGAGTCGACCCTGCGGCTGGTGCACCGCGAGGACTATGTGGACGCGGTCAGGGCCGCGTCCGCGCATCCGGAGTCGGCGGACCCTTCGTACGGTCTCGGAACCATGGACGATCCCGCGTTCGCCGGGATGCACGAGGTGTCCGCGCTGATCGCCGGGCAGTCCGTGGGGGCCGCGGAGGCGGTGTGGCGCGGAGAGGCGCTGCACGCGGTGAACTTCACGGGCGGGCTGCACCACGCGATGCCCGGGGGCGCCTCCGGGTTCTGTATCTACAACGACGCCGCGCTCGCCATCGCCCGCCTGCTGGAACTGGGCGCCGAGCGGGTGGCGTACATCGATGTCGACGTGCACCACGGTGACGGCGTCCAGGCGGCGTTCTGGGAGGACCCGAGGGTCCTGACGATCTCGCTGCACGAACATCCGCGGACCCTGTTCCCGGGAACCGGGTGGCCCGAGGAGACCGGGGCCGGCAGCGCGGAGGGCACGGCCGTCAATGTGGCGCTGCCGGCGGGCACCGGGGACGCGGGCTGGCTGCGGGCCTTCCACTCCGTGGTGCCCGAGCTGATCGCCGACTTCCGCCCGCAGGTGCTGGTCACCCAGCACGGCGCGGACACCCACTTCGAGGACCCGCTCGCGCACCTCACCGTCTCACTCGACGCGCAGCGGGCCGTACAGGTCGCCTGTCATGACCTGGCGCACGAGTACGCCGACGGGCGCTGGGTCGCGCTGGGGGGTGGCGGGTACGCGGTGGTGGAGGTCGTACCGCGCTCGTGGACGCATCTCGTGGCCGTGGCGGCGGGCCGTCCCATCGAGCCCGAGGCGGTGATCCCGGAGAGCTGGCGCCAGGAGGTCTTCGCCCACCTCCGGCAGCCGGCGCCGCGGCGGATGACGGACGGGCGGTGGCCGGTGTCGTGGAAGGACTGGGAGGCGGGCTACGACCCGGCGGACCGCCTCGACCAGGCGATCCTGGCGACGCGCAAGGCCGTGTTCCCCCTGCGGGGGCTGCTGCCGTAGATCGTTCCGACTGCGGATGCTGCTGCCGTAGATCCCACGGCTGGGATCACTAGGCCAACTGTGGGGCATACTCCCCATTTTGGGCATACGGTACGGCTGGATGCGTCAGCATCGCTGACGTGTTGAGCACCGGAGCTTTGCGTGCGCACCTGCTGGCCGCCCGGCTTGCCGGGCCCGTGGCCACCTCGCGCGAGGAGAGCCTGCGCAGTTACCGGCTCTTCGCCGCCCGCGACCCCCGTCTGCTGCTCGGACTCGATCCCGAATGGACCTGGCGCCAGCGGGATCTGATCGAGTTGATGGCCGACAAATGCGGAGTCTCGGCCGACCCCTCGCACACTTCGGGGCATGATGTGATCGACCCGGAGCGGACCCTGGCGGCCCTCGACGCCTTCGCGGAACGGCTCGCCGAAGCCGCCCGCCGTCGTCACCCTGTGCTTCTGGGCACGGGCCATCCGCACCGGCTGATCACCTTCTACGCCGCACTCGCGGACGCCCTGTCGTCGGCTGGATGTACCGTCCTCACCCCCGCGCAGGGTAGCTCTATCGACATAACGACCCGGTTCGGTCTACGCACGTACAACCTCGACTACGTACAAGGTGTCGCGCTGGTGCGCGAACCCGAGACCGGGCCCGCCGGTCGTGCGACCGGCGCGCACACCCACTCACCGCTCCCGGTTCGGACCGTTCTGGCCGCCGCGGCCGAGTCCGGAGGGCCCCTCCCGGAGCTCGTCATCGGAGACCACGGATGGGTCTGCGGGGCAGGTCAGCTGGGGTTCGAGGCCATCGGTCTGGCCGATACGGACGATCCCGCGCTGTTCGTCGGGGAGGCAGAGGGGCGGGTGTCCGTCGTCGTTCCGCTTGATGACGCTGTGCGGTCTGATTACTACCGACCGCTTACTCGCTATGTACTCAATCGAGCGTGTCTGTCACAGTAGGCGGCCGATGGCATCCCCTCTTCCCCACTCGCATCACCCGCCCCTACATTGGGGAGTGAGCACGCAACGACGAAGAGTCACCGGAAGGGGAAGCCGGTGACCGTCGAGTGCGGAAGGTTCAGGTGTGTCATGGCTGCAGGCGAGAGGCCTCTGAACGAGGTTCAGTTCCTTACCGTGGCGGAAGTCGCCTCGGTGATGCGAGTGTCGAAGATGACCGTGTACCGCTTGGTGCACAGCGGTCATCTGCCGGCGATCCGGGTGGGGAGGTCCTTCCGGGTGCCGGAGCAAGCGGTTCACGAGTATCTCCGCGAGAGCTATGTGGGGGTGGAGACCGCCTGACGGCGTTCCGGGAGACCGTTCGCGATCTCCCGGAAACACCTCGATTACGACCTCGGCTCTCGGACGGGTAGGCTGGCCCCTCATAGGTCGTGTGGGCCCATGCAGCCCAGCACCGAGTAAAGAGAAGTGAGCGAGGGTAGTCGTGGGCTCTGTTATCAAGAAGCGGCGCAAGCGGATGGCGAAGAAGAAGCACCGCAAGCTGCTCAAGCGCACTCGCGTTCAGCGTCGCAACAAGAAGTAAGCGACGCCGCGAAACGCGTACTGTGGCCTCTCACCAGCAGGTGGGGGGCCACAGGCATATCCGGCCGCGAAAAGGCCACTCGTAGGTCGGCGGGGGAGCCGGCGGAGAGACCGCGGAGCCGGCCGAACGTCCGTCGGGGTCGGTTCGGCGGTGTCGGCGCGGGCGCGCCGTGGCGGCGGTGGAAGACTTCTCCGCAGCGGTACCCGAGAAGAAGCAACCCGAAAACAGCTCGAATGTCGAACGTGTTCGGCCAGGTGTGCCGCGTACGTCTGTGGGCCGAATGGCTGGGTCTGGTCGTACGTCCATGGCTGTCGTCACTTCGTGCATCGGGCGGTCATCACAGCGCAACATCAACCGGCTAAGTTGGCCGCACACGGGGAACGCGGCAGGTACGAGCGGGGCTACGTCCAGTTCTGGAAGGAAGGCGCTGATCTTGGGGAAGGTCGTGCTCGTGACCGGGGTGGCCCGGCAGCTCGGGGGCCGGTTCGTACGACGGATCCAGCGTGACCCGCAAGTGGACCGGGTGATCGCCGTGGACGCGGTGCCGCCCGAGCACCACATCGGCGGCGCCGACTTCGTGCAGGCCGACATCCGCCAGCCCACCATCGCGCGGGTGCTCGCCGAGTACTCCGTCGACACGGTCGTGCACATGGACGTGACGGGCACGGCGCTGGGCTCCGGCAGCCGGACCACGGTCAAGGAGACCAACGTCATCGGCACCATGCAGCTCCTCGGTGCCTGCCAGAAGTCCCCGACGGTAAAGCGGCTCGTCGTGAAGTCCAGTACGAACGTCTACGGCTCGGCGCCGCGTGATCCCGCCGTGTTCACCGAGACCACCTCGCCCAAGTCGCTGCCCAGCGGCGGCTTCGCGAAGGACACGGTCGAGGTCGAGGGCTATGTACGCGGCTTCGCGCGCCGCAGGCCCGATGTCGCCGTGTGCGTCCTGCGGTTCGCCAACATCCTCGGCCCGAGCGCGGACTCGCCGCTCGCCTCGTACTTCTCGCTGCCGGTGCTGCCGACGGTGTTCGGCTACGACCCGCGGCTCCAGTTCGTCCACGAGGGCGACGTCATCGAGGTGCTGCGGCTGGCCTCGCACGAGCCGCAGCGGGGCACGCTCAACAGCGGCACGTTCAACATCGCCGGTGACGGCGTCCTGCTGCTCTCGCAGTGCGCGCGGCGGCTGGGCAGGCCCACGGTCCCGCTGCTGCTGCCGGCCCTGAGCTGGGCCGGTACGGCCGTGCGTACCCTGGGTGTGACGGACTTCTCGCCGGAGCAGCTGCGGCTGCTCACGCACGGCAGGGTGGTCGCGACGGTGCAGATGCGCGAAACCCTCGGATACCAGCCGAAGTACACGACGGCGGAGACCTTCGCGGACTTCGCCCACAGCAGGGGGCCCGGCCTCCTGCCCCCGGAGGCCGTTGCGGGGGTCGTGGACCGGATCGCCGCACTGTCCCTTCCGGGCGGTGGCCACCCCCCGACGCAGAGCGCCAACTGAGGAGCGCATCAACGATGCCGGACGCCAAGGTCATTCCGTTCGACGACGACCGCTCGCGGGGGGCAGCCGTGCAGCGCCCGCCGCGGCGCCGGGCCGGGGGGAGCCGGCGCAAGGGTGAGCCCGTGGTGGTACGCGAGGTCCAGCCCATGCCAGGACGGACCCTCCCGCAGGATGATGTTCCCGTGACGCATGAGGAACAGCCGCCCCGACAGCCCCAGCAGGGCGGTTCCGGCCTGGAGCAGCGCATCGCGGGAGGCCTGGCCTTCCTGCGCCGCCGGCTCACGGGCGACTACGAGATCGACGAGTTCGGGTACGACCAGGAGCTGACCGAGCAGGTCCTGATGTCCATGATCCGGCCGATGTACGAGAAGTACTTCCGCGTCGAGGTGAAGGGCATCGAGAACATCCCGTCCGAGGGCGGCGCCCTGATCGTCGCCAACCACTCGGGCACCCTTCCGCTGGACGGCCTGATGATGCAGGTCGCCGTGCACGACAACCACCCCGAGAACCGTCATCTCCGCCTGCTCGCGGCCGACCTGGTCTTCATGCTGCCGGTCGTCAACGAACTGGCCCGCAAGGCCGGTCACACCCTGGCCTGCTCCGAGGACGCCGAGCGGCTGCTGGAGCGCGGTGAACTGGTCGGGGTGATGCCGGAGGGCTTCAAGGGCATCGGAAAGCCGTTCAGCGAGCGCTACAAGCTCCAGCGGTTCGGCCGGGGCGGCTTCGTGTCGACGGCGCTGCGCGCGGGCACTCCGATCATTCCGTGCTCGATCGTCGGCGCGGAGGAGATCTACCCGATGATCGGCAACGCGAAGACCCTCGCGCGGCTGCTGGGATTCCCGTACTTCCCGATCACCCCGACCTTCCCCTGGCTGGGCCCGCTGGGCGCGATCCCGCTGCCCACCAAGTGGACGATCCAGTTCGGCGAGCCGATCCGTACGGACGGCTATCCGCCGGAGGCGGCCGAGGACCCGATGCTGATGTTCAACCTGACCGACCAGGTCAGGGAGCAGATCCAGCACACCCTGTACAAGCTGCTGGTACAGCGCAGGTCCGTGTTTTTCTGATCATGCAGTTACGATTCTGTTGATCATGTCCTGATATGCCTGTACGCAGATGGGGGCACCCTTCCCGAGAAGGGCGCCCCCATCGACGTACCGCGGTGGTCTGTCTGTCAGTCGCTGTTCTGTGTGTCGATGCCGAGGCCGGGCAGCAGGCCGGGCAGCAGGGGCGGCAGTGTGACGTCGGGTTCGCTCGTCGCACCGCTCTTGCTGCCGCTGGACGACGGGGAGGAACTGGTGTCGTCCGACGGTGGGTCGAGCAGGCCGCCGGCGTTGCCGCCGAGCAGACCCTCGCCGCTGCTGCCCGAACTGGACGGCTTGGGCTTGCCGCTGCTGTGGCTTCCGCTCGCGGAACCGCCGCTGGCGCTGGGCGACGGTGTGCCCGTACCCGGTGAGCCGGTGGACTCCTCGCTCCTGCCCCGGTGACGGCCGGTGCCCTCGGGGGCGGGCGTCGTGGGCAGCAGCGAGCGCAGCGGGGCGACCTCTTCGTCTATGGCCTCGAAGACCGACGAGACCTGGTCACCGACGTCGCCGAGCTGCACGGGCAGCCGGTCCCGCAGTGCGCCCCAGGCCTCGCGGTGTGACCGGGAGAAGGCGGACAGGGCCTGGATGGGGCCCAGTGAGCCGTCCCGTTCGTACGCCTCGTGCAGCAGCCGGTGGCCCTCGGTGGCGTCGTGCTGCATGCCGGACAGGGCGCGACGGACCTCGCCCAGGGACTCGTGGTCGAGGTGTCCCGAGCGGCCCCGCTCCATCAGCCGACGGGCCTCGCTCATGCGCGTCGAGGCCTGGTCGAGATAGAGCTCGCCCCGGTCGCTGTCGCCATGGGCGAGATCGAGCTTGATGTCCTCCATGCCGCGCTTGAGCCCGTAGAGCGAGTCGCCGGGCAGGGCGTCGGAGCTCGCGGCGGCCACACCGCCGAAGGCTCCGGCGGCCACACCGACGGTGAGCCCGCCCGCCGCGAGCCCCTTGGACAGCCGGGACCGGGGCCGCAGCTTCCCCAGCCCGGTCGCCCGGTGCGTCCCCTTGGCCCGGGACCGCTGCCCGGGCAGAGCACGGTCCGGACCCTCGCCTCCGGCGGCGGTGCCTTCCAGCAGCATGGCCTCCATCGCGGCGACGAGCTGGGCTCGCTGCACGATCTTGACCTCGGGGTCCAGCTCCGGTTTGGGCAGCTCGCCGAGACCCGTGGCGAGGGCCAACAGCAGCCCTTGCCCGGTCTGTTCCGCAGCAGCCCGGGACGGTGCCGACCCATCGGGCTGCTCGGCCGCCGTGCCCTGGTCGAACTCCTCCAGGGCCTGGGCGAAGGCGTCCGCCCGCCGGTGTGCCGATACGTTCGCGATCACTGGCGGCACCTCCTCTCGTCATGACGGTCGACTCCCCAGGGGGTCCTGAGGGTTGCACTCCCTGGCCGTATCCACACGATCGGGTGATCGGCGATGGCCAAGGCGTGACCACAGGGAGCCTGTATCCCGCACAACGAGCGTCACGGCACTTGGGTTACGGACGGCGGATGATCGGACCGCGAAGTCAACAGACTTTTACAGAAGGTGAGTTGGGCGTCGCTGAACGTGCGGACCGGCGCGGTCGGAGGCGGGTTCAGCGGACGTCGTCGGGCAGGAGTCGGGCCAGGGTGCGGACGGCCCGGTACTGGAGGGTCTTGATGGCGCCCTCGTTCTTGCCCATCACCCGGGCGGTCTCGGCGACCGAAAGACCCTGGAGGAAGCGGAGCGTCACACACTCCTGCTGCTGAGGGTTGAGCCGTCGCACGGCGTCGAGGAGTGCGGCGTTGGAAAGCGACTCCAGTACGGAGTCTTCGGGGGAGCGCTCGACCTCGTTGGCGTCGAGCATCTCGCCGGTGGTCACTTCCAGCCGGAAGCGGCTGGACTTGAAATGGTCGGCCACCAGATTCCTGGCGATGGTCACGAGCCAGGCGCCGAAGTCGCGCCCCTGCCAGGTGAAGGTGCCGATCCGTCGCAGCGCCCGCAGAAAGGTCTCGCTTGTGAGGTCCTCGGCGGTCGCCTTACCTCCAACCCGGTAGTAGATGTAGCGGTAGACGGTGTCGCTGTACTGGTCGTAGAGCCGTCCGAAGGCGTCGGCCTCGCCGGCCTGGGCGCGCTCCACGAGATCCATCATCCGGGCGCTGTCACTGTCCGCGGCCGGACGGCGTGCGGTGGTGGCCGAGCCTGAGCGGCCCCGCCTGCCGACCGCCGCGTTGCCGTCGGCCAGGGCATAGCAAGGTCCGACGGGCGCGGGGAGGGCGAAGGCGGGGACGGCGTACGCGGTGGGGACGAAGCCGCGCAAACGGTCCAGGACCGTTGCGCGCAGCGTAGCCAGGCCCGAGGCGTCAACCCCGACGTGTGAGTACACGGGACTCCCAGAGGCAGAGCTTCCATCACGTGCAGTGCGGGACCTTTCACCCGTCGTGGCGACGGAGGGGTACCGGTTTGCGTCTGAGGAGAATAACGCTTCGTACAGGCAGGACTACACCCAGTTGCTAAAATCACCGATTACGTCACTTCTTATGCGGATCGATGCCTGTTCAAGTACCGCACGGTGACCGCTTGTTGATCAGATCGGTTCAGATTCCGTCTGAGTGCGGAGCGTGTTGTGCCCGCCTGCGGCGGACATGACTGGGCCGCCCAGGGCGTGGGTAGGACTATGTGATTGCCTCACGGAGCGGCGCTCCCGTCCCAGGTCCGGACAGGTTTTCGCCCCCTCCGGCCCTACCCGACCCACCCCCGGGGCTCCGCCCCGGACCCCGCTCCACAAACGCCGGAGGGGCTGAACTTTCCGCGCCGGGGCCGGAAGGGCCACCACGACGCACTCGCAGCCGGGTACGCACGGGAGGGGACGTGCCGGTACATCGAATGCCCGCAGGCCGGACGGATCAGCACCCACCCGCACCCCGAAACGCCGCTGGGATCCGCCCGGATGCGGGCGGATGTACCGGCACGGCCCCGCCCCACCCACC
>NZ_JBIVVR010000030.1:0-8994 GCF_044757755.1 Streptomyces sp. NPDC091209
GGGCGGGCCCCCCCCCCACCTGTTGCCCAAACACACCCCCCGGCGGGCCCCCCGCCCCCCCCCGGGGGGGGCGCCCGGCGGTTCACACCGGAACCGGCCCCGGCGCGCCCTTTCGAAGGCGCGCCGGGGCCGGTTCGTCAGGTCGCAATGCCGTCAGCCGGGCCGACATTCAACGCCACGCGCCCCACGCGCCGGTTCGGTAAAGCGTTGACCGTTCATGGGCGGTCAGTCGGCCGTCCATGAACGCCGGGGCGCCCGTACGGCTACGGCCACACGGCAATCGTCAAGCGTGACGTCGAGGATCCGCACCTACGCCTCCAACGGCTCCTCGTCCATGGCGGAGTCCTGCAAGGGCCTGCTGGGACCGGCCGGCGGACAGAGCGGCGCGCTCTCATGCTCAGGTGTCGAGGGCCGCCGGCGGGTGAAAGTCGTCGGTGAGCCGAGTCCCAGTGCGTTGGGGGCGAGTCGGAGTGTCCCGTCGGCCATGCTTATTTCGTAGGAGTTGCCGGACGAGCAGACCACTGTGCCGGCCGAGGGCAAGGCCTTGTGGACGGTGGTCTTGGGCAAGGTATACGGCATTACCGTGCACAACGTGCGCAATCACGTTGTGGTCTCCCGCCGCGGACGCGACGGCGTGGGAATTGTGATGTTCCTCGATGGCGCTACCGGCAAGCGAGTCTCTGTGATCCATGCGCGCCTGGCGCGCACCGCGCCGCTGCGGCCTCGTCCCGAGGCGCGACTGCAAGTCGAGGGCGCGGGCGATGCCGGCAGACCCGCTCAGGCCTGGGCCGGCATCACCCGGGTCACCTTGCCCTTCAGGTCGGCATCCAGATAGCCGGTGACGTAGTCGTCGGCGAGATAGACAGCCAGTCCCAGCGGGGTGCCGAACGTGTCGTCGGCAGGGCGGACCAGGACGTAACGCATGGTCGGCCGCTGTACGTTCAGGTCCTTCTTCGCCCGCCTCAGCAAGGCGGGAAGGACGTCCCAGTCGAAGCTGTCGAGACTGAAGGGGCGTTCGCCGCCGATGATCGCACTGCTGATGATGCCCTTCTCGACACCCTGGCCCGGGCGGTAGGTGTAGCTGTCGTACTTGGTGTCGCTGCCCTTGACCATGATGTCCGCGGAGACATACGTCGGATAGACGGTGAGGTCGCATGCGCGGTCCGTGCCGGTCGCGGCCTTGATCTCCTTCACCGCCGCCCGGATACCGGCGGGGGTGAGCAGATCCGTCTTCGCGTCGGCCTGAGGCGTCGGCGTCGGGGTCGGGGGCGTCGGGGTCGGGCGGGACGCTGTGCGAGCGGGGTCCGTCGTCCTGGCCGAGGAGGTCGCACCGGCTGAACCGGCGGCCCCTCCACCGTCCTTGTCGCCTCCGTCCGGCAGCAGGGTCCACACCAGGACTCCCGCCATCACGGTCCCGACGACCGACGATGCGATCGCGATGCGGCTCTTCGCACGGTTGCCCGGCCCCGCCGGCGTCTGCCGTGTGGGGCCCACCGGGTACGGGGTCGCCGGGCCGAAGCCCGTCGGCCCGAAGCCGGTGGACGGCCCGAAGCCGGCAAGCGGTCCGGACCCAACCGGCGCCGAGGGCACGGGTGTTGCACCCGGCGGAGGGGCCAGCCTGTACGACGTGGCCCCGTCCGCCCCGGCGTGAGCACTCGCAACCGTGCTGCCGTCCTCGACCGCCTCCGCGAGCAGCCGGTCCGCGGTCGTCGCGTCCACCCGGTCGGCCGGGTTCTTGACGAGCACGGCGTTCAGGAACCCGGTCAGGACTCCGGCTCGCACGGGTGGCGGAAGCTGCTCGCTCAGCAGCGCCGCCAGCGTCGCGAGGGTGGTTCCCCTGCGCAGTGGGTGATGTCCCTCGACGGCGACGTACAGCATCATCGCCAGCGACCACAGGTCGGAACCCGGGCCGCCCTCGCCGCCGGAGATGCGCTCGGGTGCCATGTAGTCGGGCGTGCCGATGATCGACCCGGTCGCCGTCAGGGCGGTCGAGTCCCTGATGGTCGCGATGCCGAAGTCGGTGAGGACGGGACGTCCGTCGGGCCGCATCAGCACGTTGGCGGGTTTCACGTCCCGGTGCTGGATGTCGGCATCGTGCGCGGCGCGCAGCGCGGCCAGCACCTCGCGACCCAGCCGGGCGGCGTCGGCGGGCGCCAACGGCCCCTTGTCGAGCCGGTCCTGAAGTGACCCGCCGGTCACCAATTCCATGACGAGCCACGGGTAGACGTACTCCCCGCCGTCCACCACGTGATGAATGGTCACGACATTGGGGTGATCGACGCGAGCCAGCGCCCGTGCCTCGCGCAGCACTCGGGCCCGGAGCATCGCCGCGCCCTGCGGGTCGTACTCGGCAAGATCCGGATCGGGCGGCCGTACCTCCTTGAGCGCCACGGCCCGGTCAAGGACCAGATCGCGTGCACGCCACACCGTGCCCATGCCACCGCCACCGAGCCGCGTCTCCAGCTCGAAGCGCCCCTCTATGACCCGTCTGCCGGAATCCCCCTCGCCCATGGCCGGAAGCCTACGAGATACCTGTGACACGGCCCCACGCAGGTGACCGCAAACACCCGCAGACCGGTGCGATCAACGCCGGCGCGCGTGGTTCGCACCCATGCCGAGCTTGGCGGGCAGCTTGCCCGCGCCGGCCGCGGCCTTCACGCGGTCCAGGTTCTTCTGGTAGCCGCAGCCGGTCGAGCGGTTCAGCGCGCGGGCGATCCGCTCCTGGTTGGTGGTGTTGCGGGAGGACGGGTCGGACCGGCCACGGCCGGTCCTCTGCAGGGCCGCGGACGGGCGTTGTCCTGTAGCACCGAACCTTGAGTTGTCCCTTTGATTCGTGAGCAGTGGCTATGCCCCGGTCGGGCGGGCGACGATCACCAGGCGGCGCGGGCGCACCGGCCCCGGATTCGCAGGGGCCAAGTCTGACGGCATCCGCGCGGTGCCAGTGATGTTCCGGCTGTCCCGCCACACGAGGATCCGGTGCCTGACGTGGGGTGGGGCGGTCCCTCAAGGGAAATGGCATGGGTGTTTGTCATACCCGTGATCTAAGGTCGCGCTGTTCGGCACGCCGGACACGCGACCGCGCGGCCGGCGTGCCGGCACGGGGTTCCAGCACGAGTTACGGGAGAGCCGGACCGGCGTCGCTGCCCGGCGGTCAGGCGTGGTGCGGCCCGGGGTTGAAATCCCACCCGGCCCGTGCAGCGAATCTATGCAAGTACCTTCAAACGTAAGGATGTTGATGAGACGTAATTCCCTCACCGGCTTAGCCGCAGTGTTCGCTTCGGCTACGGGTCTGGCCGCATCGCTGCTGGTCGCGGGCCCGGCCGGTGCTGTTTCCGGTCAGCCGGTGATCACTCTTGACGCGTCGGCCCCGGCGGCCCTGCCGGCTGCTCCTGCCACGGCAGGCGTGTACTTCGACTTCCACACCAAGACCAGGAACCTGATCGCGGACGACACCACACTGACCGTGGACGCCCGGGGTCTGTCGAAGATCGCCAAGGTGGAGTTCTCGAGCAACTGCACCGCCCACGGACTGGTCGCCACGTGCTCGGAGTCGTTCGAGTCCGGCTCCGACCCGAAGACCGGCCTGGGGTCCATGACCCAGCTGACCCTCACCGCCCGTGCGGGCAGCCGGCTGGGCGCCACGGGAACCTACAAAATCACCGGCCGGTCAGCGCACGCGCAGATCACAGGCGGCACGGGATCGGTCACCGTGGGAGGACCGTCCTTCGGCCTCACCCGCCTCGCCGACCACACCGACCTGAAGGTCGGCAGCACCCTCGCCGAACCGGTCCGCTTCACCAACGCCGGCAACCGCCCGGCCCGCGGCGTACAGACCGTCCTGGCCGCCTCACCCGGCCTGGACTTCGCCGACCACTACTCCAACTGCAAGTACGGGACCAACGGCGCGACCCACTTCGCGGTCTGCTACCCCAAGGGCGGCATCAACATCGCGGAGACGGCCGCCCTGGCCGCCCCGGTGCGCCTGCACGTGAACTCCACCGCCCTGTTCACCTACCTCGACGTCCTCACCGCACCGCTCGGCCAGCCGGGCTGGCCGGACGGCCAGGGCATCAAGTGGACATGGGGCAAAAAGTCGGCGCCCGCACTCAAGCTGAAGGTGATCAAGGCAGGCCGGCACTCCTCGGTCCCGGCGGGCTCCGTGTCCCTGCCGCAGACGGGCACCGTCACCGACTACCAGGTCGCTTCCCTCAAGGCCCGCAACACGGCCGACTTCGCGGTCTCCGGCGCGAGTGCTCAAGCCGGTGCGGGCACGACCGCGACCCTCGCCTTCAACCTGACCGCCAACGGGCCGGCGACCCTGTACGACCGCAGCGGCGGCGACGGAGTACCCGTTGCCTGGGTGACGCTCCCGCCCGGCACCACCGCCGTCGGCCACTCGGCCAACTGCGGCCCGTGGCAGCAGAACAACCCGACCGCCGAGGCCAAAGGACCCTACGTCTGCAGCCTGCCCGGCATCATCGTGCCCAAGGGACAGGTCACCCACTTCGCCCTGACCCTGCGGATCGACGACGTGATCACCCAGGCAAAGGGCGCCGTCCAGCTGGTCTGGGGCCCGGATCCGGCCGACTCCCACCGGCCCGACTTCGATCCGGACAGCCGCAACGACTCCGCCGTCCTCACCCTGAACTGAGCCACGCCACAACCCAGGGGAGCGCGGCCGACCCGCCTGCCGACGAAACAGCGGCCCGTCCCCGGCATGAGCCCTCTCATGCCGGGGACGGGCCGCTGCGCATGGCATACCGGCCGCGCGGGTTGAACAGCAGCGCGTGGTCGGTGCCGTCGTCGGGGCGGGCCAGGATGACGCAGCCCATCACGAGCGGCCCGCCGCCGAAGAGCGTGTCGTGGTCGGCGTCGACATGGGCGGTGGCGTGGGCGTGGAGGGCCTCGTCGTCGGCGATGACGGCAGGCAGCGGGACGCCGCCGTGGAAGACCATGACGGCCTCGGCCGTCAGTTTCAGCTGCGACCCGGGCTCGGGCGGCAGGCCGGTGGCGGCGTCGAACACGCCGGCGGGCGGGACGAAGTGCGGCGCGGCGGTGTAGATCGCCAGCATCGTCTAACCGCTCCACCTCGCGCTCCCGGCCGGGCGGCAGCGGCTGCCCGTCGGCCAGCGGCGGCCGGGTTCATGCTCCGAAAGCGCAAGGCCGCGGGCCCAGCGTTGCCCTCTGCGGGAAGTCGGCCGCTTCCAGCAGGGGACACGGGTAGGCAGCCCTGGACTGGCTGACCAGCCGTCTGCCTGAGACGACGTTCGCCTACGTCGTGCGCGTCCCGGCCGGCACCGTCCAGCCCGTCTCCGGCGCCCGTGAGAGCGGCCGGGGCCTGCCCACCCACGTCGAGGCCCGGCCCCTTGACGTTGTGCCGGTACAGCTCGGCGATGACCATGGCGCGGATCTCCGGGTCTGCGGGTGGGCTGAAGGTCTTCAGATTTCCTGAACCCCCGGAAGATCGGCATCGAGACAACCTCGGCGGCCAGAAGTACGGGGCGAGGCGTTCGGTGGCGGCATGCCGCCCGGTGTCCCGGTCACGGAAGGTGATGTTGTGCTGCTGCCAGTGGTCGGGGTGCATCGGGAAGTCCTTCAGTCGGGTTCAGGCGGGGAGCAGGCAGGCGTCCCAGGCGGTGCGGGGTGGCTCCGCGCTGTCCCGGTGAGCCGTCCCAGCGCGGTTCCGGCGGCTCCGTCGAGGAGTCCGGCGCCCGCCGCGTCCTCCAAGAGCCGGGCGGCGGCGTCGTCAGGGGCGACGCCGGGCGGGACCAGCACGGTGAGAAGGGCGCGGAGCTGCCCGGCGGAGGCCGGGGCGGCGGCGCGCGCGGTGATGTGGACGAGCCCGGCGAAGCCGTGCCGCAGGCCGTTGTCGGTGGCGGCGCGAAGTTGCGCGGATCGGTGAGCGCGTCCAGCAGGGCGGCCTCGGCCTGGGCTTGGATAGTGCAGGCAACCCTTCCCCAAGGTCCGGGTTACCCATGCGTTTCGCACGGTCAGTTGCTGACGTGTGTGACTATTGGCGCCCCTTCGCCGGATGACACCGTTCTTCCTGTCAGGCCGACACGGAGCCGGTACCGCCGACCGAGGGAGTGGACGTGATCAAGGGCTACGCCGCCTTCTGTGACGCGGACCCGCACTTCTATGACGCTCCGCACCGGTTGAACACCGGTCCGACCGGCGGAGCCGACCGCAGGGGAGAGCAGTACGCCGTGGCCCTCGCACCGGTCCCTGAGGGCTGGCAGCGTCACCGCGTCGGCGACTGGCTGGCCTTGCGGCCGGCAGACTGCCAACTCCCCGAGCAGGGATGGAAGATCCATGTGTCCGCGTGCCTCGGCAACGCCGAGTCCGTACTCGCGAGGGTCTCCACCTACTGCCAAGAGCAGCGTCTCGCCTACAAGTTCGTGCCCAGCCGCTATTTGCTGCACCATCGCAACGCCAAGTACGCGGATCGGGCTGCGAGCGGCAAATTCATCACTGTGTACCCGTCCGACGACGGGCGGTGCCACCGCGTCGCCGAAGACCTCGCTGCTCTCCTCGACGGCGAGCCTGCGCCCTACATTCTCAGCGACCTGCGCTGGGGATCCGGACCGGTTCACCTCCGCTACGGCAGCTTCACCCGCCGCCATTGTTACGACGAGGAGGGGGAACTACGGCCCGCGGTTCGGCGCCCCGACGGACGCCTCGTCCCCGATCTGCGCGGGCCCGCCTTCCGGATACCCGACTGGATCGAGCCGCCGGCCTTCCTCGTGCCGCACATCGAAGCCCGGGCCGCGCTCACCGTCGGCGAACTTCCCTACGCCATCGAGAGCGCCCTGCACTTCTCCAACGGAGGCGGGGTCTACGTCGGCCGCGACCGTGCCACCGGTGAGAAGGTCGTCCTGAAAGAGGCCCGGCCGCACGCAGGACTGGCCGCCGACGGCGTCGACGCAGTTGC
This sequence comes from Streptomyces sp. NPDC091209, assembly GCF_044757755.1. Taxonomy (NCBI): domain Bacteria; kingdom Bacillati; phylum Actinomycetota; class Actinomycetes; order Kitasatosporales; family Streptomycetaceae; genus Streptomyces; species Streptomyces sp. NPDC091209. The sequence continues at coordinate 6,932 of NZ_JBIVVR010000030.1, forward strand.
CCGACTGCGCCGCGAACAAGAAGCCCTGGAGCGGCTCTCCGGACTCGGCTGCACCCCGGAGGTACGGGGGACGTTCTCCGTCGGAGACCACCAGTTCCTGGCGATGGAGTTCGTGGAGGGCAAACCGCTCAACACCTTCTTCGCGCGCCGTCACCCCCTCATCGAGTCCGGCCCCGGCCCCGAGGCGCTCGCCGAATACACCGCCTGGGCCCTGCGTATCCACCGGCTGGTCGAGGACGCGGTGCACGCGGTGCACGCCCGCGGAGTCGTTTTCAACGACCTTCATCTCTTCAACATCATGGTCTCCGAGGACGAACAGTCCGTGACACTCATCGACTTCGAGGCCGCAGCCCACATCGACGAGGGCCGACGCCAGACCGTTGCCAACCCCGGCTTCGTCGCCCCCGCCGACCGGCGAGGACACGACGTGGACCGGTACGCCCTGGCCTGCCTGCAGCTCGCCCTGTTCCTGCCGCTCACCAGTCTGCTTCCCCTCGACAGGGCCAAAGCCCGACACCTGGCGGACATCGCCGCCGAGCAGTTCCCCGTCGACAGAAGCTTCCTGGACGAGGCGGTCGAGGAGATCACCCGCGGCACCAAGCGACCGGCTGCCGGACTATACCTGCCCGTCGAGCCAGGCGACTGGCCACGCAGCCGCAACTCGATGGTCCGCGCCGTACTGGCCTCCGCCACCCCCGAGCGCGACGACCGATTCTTCCCCGGCGACATCGCCCAGTTCGCCACCACCGGCGGCGGAGCGACCTTCGGGTACGGCACTGCCGGTGTCCTGTACGCCCTCGCCGAGACCGGCTCGGACCCCCACACCGAGGCGGAGGAGTGGCTTCTGCGCCACACCAAGGTACCGGAGTCCGGCACACCGATCGGCTTCTACGACGGACTGACCGGCATCGCCTGGACACTGGACCGCCTCGGTCACCCCGAACGGGCCCTGGAACTCGTCGAGTCGGCGCAAGTTCGGCCCTGGGAGGGCATCGCCCCCGATCTCCACGGGGGCCTCGCCGGCGCCGGACTCGCCCTGGACTCCCTCGCGACCACGACCGGAACACCGGCCCTGCACGACGCGGCTTGGCGCTGCGCCGAACTGGTCGCCGAGGCCGTTCCGGGCATCACCCGCGCCGGGCTCCTGTACGGGGCGTCTGGACCGGCCCTGCTCTTCGTCCGACTCTACGAACGCACCGGTGATACCACGCTGCTCGACCGGGCAGGCGACGCACTCCGGCAAGACCTCGCCCGGTGTGTCCGCAGCGCCTCTGGAACGCTCCAGGTCGACGAGGGCTGGCGGACCATGCCGTACCTGGGCGCCGGCAGCGTCGGCATCGGCATGGTGCTCGACGACTACCTCGCCCACCGGGCTGACGAGGACCTCGAAGGAGCGCGTCGCGAGATCGTACAGGCCGCACAGGCCACCTTCTACGCCCAACCTGGACTGTTCCGTGGCGCCGCCGGCATGGTGCTGCACCTCAGCCGGACCACCGCGCCCGGCCCCGGCACCGCGCCGGGGGACGTCCGCCGACAGATCGACGCCCTGACCCGGCACGCCGTCCCCTACAAAGGCCATCTGGCCTTCCCCGGCGAGCAGATGATGCGGCTGTCCATGGACCTCGCCACCGGCACCGCCGGTTGCCTCCTCGCCCTCGGCAGCGCCGCCTCCGGCGGAGACGTGCATCTGCCCTTCCTCCCGCCGCCCCGGCGGAACCCACAAGCCGGTCCCGTACAGGGATCGTGAAGTGCACCACCCGCAGGACGTACGAACCGCTCACAGTCCCCGATCGAAAGGAAAGACGATGACGCTTCTCGACCTGCAGTCGATGGAGACCCCGAAGGAAGAGGCCACCGGCGACGTCGCCACCGGCAGCCGCGCGAGCCTGTTGCTCTGCGGCGACAGCAGCTTGTCCGTCACGACCTGCAACTGACACACCGGCCGGGGGCCCCCCCCCCCCCCCCCCCCCCGCCCCCCCCCCCCCGCCACCCCCCCCCCCCCCCCCCGCGGCGCCCCCCCCCGGGGGGGGGGGGGGCCCGGGGCCCCCCCCCCCCCCCCCCCC
>NZ_JBIVVR010000031.1:0-7602 GCF_044757755.1 Streptomyces sp. NPDC091209
CGGCGACCCTGGCAACCCTTCGAGCCAGAGTCGCCGCTCAATGCAACAACCCCAACAGCAAGATCAAGACGACAGGTTAATGATCGGCTGGCCCTTAGCTCTCCAGCGCCTGGGCGATGAGCGTCTGCAGGCGCAGTCCCCGGTGGGCGTCGAGCCCTCCGGACCGGCCCGACCGGACGGCCGTGGCGAACTCGCGGCGCAGCACGGGCCAGGACTCCTCGTGGTCGAGGGCTCCGCCGTCGAAGACCAGCTCGGGGTGCCGGCCGAAGAGCTCGATGCGGGTGATCCCGCGCTCGACGTCGACCGAGCCCGACAGGGAGGCCTGGCTCACGGTGCCACTCTCGTGCTCGCAGGTGAGTTCGAGCCAACGGCGCGGGTCCCCGGCGCCGCGCACCCGGACGATCGGCCCCAGAGCCGCGTCGAGCAGATCGAGAACGTGTGGCCCGAGGTCCAGCAGCGCTCCGTGCCGGAGCCGCCACGGGGTCGCGAAGTCTCCGCCCAGGAAGGCACCGCTGAGACAGCAGGCGCGCGCGCCCGAGACGTCCAGGGCCCGTGCCTCGGCGAGGAAGCGCCGGGTGGCCGGGTGATAGCGGTTCGTCAGGACGAGCTGGGAGACCACGCCCGAGGCGTCGATGGCGTCCACGAGCCGCCGTGCCGCGGGCAGATCGAGCGCGAGCGGCTTCTCCAGGAGCAGGGCCTTGCCCGCCTCGGCGGCCCGCAGGGCGAGTTCGGCCTGCACGGCGGGCGGCACCGAGAAGGCGACCGCCTCGCAGTCGTCGAGCAGTTCCTCGAACGTCGCGGCGACGACCGCGCCGTGCGGCGCCGCCGTTTCGCGGGCGGCCTCCGGCCGGCGTGCCCACACCGACGTCAGCCGGGTCTCGGGACCGGCGGCGAGCACCCGGGCGTGCACGGCCCGCGCCCAGGGCCCCGCGCCGACGAGCCCCACCCTGACGGGGGAATCGGTCCAGGTGGGCGAGGTGGTGGTCACGGGCATCTCCTCTGCGCTGTACGGGGCCTGACGCACCGTCGAACCGGGGGCCGCGCCGACGCGGGAGAGCGGTGCGGGCGGCCAGGAGCCGGATCTTCGGACGTGTGGACAGACTTCACCACGGTGTCCCGGTGTTCGGCCAGCGGGTGGACCTCGCGGGTATGCCCCGACCTCCCCGGGCGTCGATCCCGCGCCCCGGCGACCCGCCGGGCACACCGGGGCGCGGGAACCCGGCGTACGAACACGGAAAGCGCGCCTCTGTCGGTCCCGACCTGCCACCCGCCATCATGCGGGGCATGGATCCCACACAGGACAAAGCAGGCTTCGCGGGCGGTTCCGGCCTGCCCGTACTGCCGGAGGACTGGCAGCGATGTCTCGCCGTGGCCGCTCACCCGGACGACATCGAGTACGGCTCCGCCTGCGCCGTCGCGCGCTGGACGGCACAGGGCAAGCAGGTGAGCTATCTGCTGGCGACCAGGGGAGAGGCCGGCATCGACGGCCTGCACCCGGACCGGGCGGCACCGCTGCGCGAGGCCGAGGAACGGGCCGGTGCACGGCAGGTCGGCGTCGAGACCGTCGAGTTCCTCGACCACCGCGACGGTGTCGTCGAGTACGGGCTCGGACTGCGCCGGGAGATCGTGCGCGCGATGCGCCGCCACCGGCCCGAGGTCGTGGTGTCCGGCGCGTTCACGGTGCGGATGATCGGCGGCATCACCAACCAGGCGGACCACCGGGCGGTGGGCCTGGCCGCACTCGACGCGGCCCGCGACGCGGGAAACCGCTGGGTCTTCCCCGAACTCGGCGACGAAGGTCTGGAACCCTGGAACGGCATCCGGATGGTGTGCTTCGCCGGACCGGAACAGCCCACCCATGGCGTCGACGTCACCGGTGAACCCCTCGAACGCGGCATCGCCTCGCTGGAGGCGCACGCCGAGTACACCAAGGCCCTGGGTGCGGGCGCCTTCGAACCGCGGCCGTTCCTCACCTGGGCGACCGGCATGGGCGGACCGGCGCTCGGCGTCGAGTCCGCCGTCCTCTTCGACGTCCACCAGCTCATCCCCGACGGCCCGCCGCCCTGGGTGTGAGCACGACACGTCCACCGGTCGGTACGGGCCCGTCCTCGATCTGCTCCCCGCTGACGGAGTGCCACGCGGGCCCGTCCCGCACGGGCGCAACTTGACCTGATCGTGAGGGTTGTCGCGGGGAGGGACTCATAGGCTGTGCGCGAGTGATCACCGTCGAACCGGAGGAGCGAACGTGACACCACGCCCGCAAGAGGCCGCACGACGCACAACCGTCCTTCGCCGCGAAGCCGTTGTCGCGGCCGTCCCCGTAGCGCTCGCCGCGCTGCTGACCGCGGCCGGACCGGCCACGGCGGCCGGGACCGTGGGCTCCGCCGGCGCGGGAGACCCGTACTTCCCCCTCTCGGGCAACGGCGGTTACGACGTCCACCACTACGGTCTGACGCTCGGCTACGACCCGCACAGCCGCCACCTCGACGGCAAGGCGGTCATCACCGCGAGAGCCACCCAGCGGCTGACCCGCTTCGACCTCGACCTCAGCGGTCTGAAGGTCACCGGCGTCACCGTCGACCACGCGAAGGCGGCCTTCCGGCGCGACGGCCAGGAACTCGTCGTCACCCCGCACAAGGCGCTGCGCCGGGGCCAGGACTTCCGCGTCACCGTCACCTACTCCGGCACCCCGAAGCCGGTCACCGACCCCGACGGCTCCCTCGACGGGTGGATTCCCACCGACGACGGCGCGTTCGTGGCCGGTGAGCCCCAGGGCGCGATGACGTGGTTCCCCGCCAACAGCCACCCCACGGACAAGGCGTCGTACGACTTCACGCTGACGGTCCCGAAGGGGCGCACCGCCGTCGCGAACGGTGTCCTGCTCGGGCAGGAGACCAGTCACGGCCGGACCACGTTCCGCTGGCGGCAGTCCGAACCGATGGCGGCCTACCTGGCCACCGCGACCGTGGGCACGTTCAAGGTCGAGCAGTACACCACCCGCGACGGCCTCAAGGTCTACAACGCGGTCGACCCCCGTGAGGCGACCGCCGCCGCGCCCGTCCTGAAGAGGCTGCCGTCCGTCCTGGCCTGGGAGAGCAAGCTCTTCGGCCCCTACCCGTTCCGGGCGGCCGGAGCCATCGTCGACCGGGCGCCGCAGGTCGGTTACGCCCTGGAGACCCAGACCCGGCCCGTCTACGACTCCGCGCCCGACCTGGGCACCCTCGTGCACGAAAGCGCCCACCAGTGGTTCGGCGACTCCGTCACCCTCACCCGATGGAAGGACATCTGGCTCAACGAGGGCTTCGCCACCTATGCCGAGTGGCTCTACACCGAGCAGCACGGCGGCAAGAGCGCGCAGAAGACCTTCGACACGCTGTACGCCACCCCCGCGAGCAAGGACCTCTGGGCCTTCCCGGCCGGCGATCCCGGCAGCGGCGAGCACATCTTCGAGACGCCGGTCTACGCCCGCGGGGCCATGGTCCTGCACAAGCTGCGCACGACCGTCGGCGATCCCGTGTTCTTCCGCGTCCTGCGCGCCTGGGCCGCCGGCCCCCGCTACGGGCACGCCACGACGGCCCAGTTCATCAAGCTCTCCGAGCGGGAGTCCGGCAAGGACCTCTCGGGCCTCTTCCACACCTGGCTCTTCACGGCGGGCAAGCCCGCCTCGTCCTGAGGCGGGCTTGCCCGGGGTGGCCGCGGTCGGCTCAGGCCGGCCGCAGCCACACCGTCGCGAGGGGCGGCAGCGTCAGCTCGATGCTCGTCGGACGGCCGTGCATGCCGATCGCCTCGGCCTTCACCGACTCGGGGTTGATGACATCGCTGCCGCCGTAGCGAAGCGAGTCGGTGTTGAGGACTTCGCGCCAGGCGGGGATGTCCTCGGGGACGCCGAGGCGGTAGCCGTGGCGGACGGCGGGGGAGAAGTGGGAGACGGCGAGCAGCGGGGTGCCGTCGGCGGCGTGACGCAGGAAGGCGAACACGTTGTCGTCGGCGGCGTCGCCCACGACCCAGGTGAAGCCGGACGGGTCCGTGTCCCGTTCCCACAGCGCGGGTTCGCCCCGGTAGAGGGTGTTGAGGTCGCGGACGAGATCCTGCACACCGCGGTGGTCGGCCTCGGCGCAGTAGCCGGGGTCGAGGAGCCACCACTCGGGACCCTCGGCCTCCTTCCACTCCCCGCCCTGCGCGAACTCCTGCCCCATGAAGAGGAGTTGCTTGCCCGGGTGGGCCCACATGAAGCCGAGGTAGGCGCGGGCGTCGGCGCGCCGCTGCCACCAGTCGCCGGGCATCTTGGAGACGAGTGACTGCTTGCCGTGCACGACCTCGTCGTGGGAGATCGGCAGGACGTAGTTCTCGCTGTAGGCGTACACCATCGAGAAGGTCATCTCGTCGTGGTGGTACTTGCGGTGGATCGGCTCGTGCTGCATGTACTCCAGCGAGTCGTGCATCCAGCCCATGTTCCACTTGAGCCCGAAGCCGAGCCCCCCGTCGGAGGTCGGACGGGTCACGCCCTCCCAGGCCGTGGACTCCTCGGCGATCGTGACGACACCGGGGTTGCGGCGGTAGACCGTGGCGTTCATCTCTTGGAGGAACGCCACCGCGTCGGGATTGTCCCGCCCGCCGTGTTCGTTGGGGGCCCACTGGCCCTCTTCGCGGGAGTAGTCGAGGTAGAGCATGGAGGCGACGGCGTCGACGCGCAGGCCGTCGATGTGGAACTCCTCGCACCAGTAGGTGGCGTTGGCGACGAGGAAGTTGCGGACCTCGCGGCGGCCGTAGTCGAATTCGAGGGTGCCCCAGTCGGGGTGGTCCGCGCGTCTCGGGTCGGCGTGCTCGTAGAGGGGGCGGCCGTCGAACTCGGCCAGGGCCCAGTCGTCGCGGGGGAAGTGGGCGGGGACCCAGTCCATGAGGATCCCGACGCCGGCGCGGTGCAGGGCGTCGACGAGGTACTTGAAGTCGTCGGGGTCGCCCAGGCGTGCGGTGGGGGCGTAGAACCCGGTGATCTGGTAGCCCCAGGAGCCGCCGAAGGGGTGTTCGGCGACGGGCATGAGCTGGACGTGGGTGAAGCCGAGGTCGGAGACATAGGCGGGGAGCTGGTCGGCGAGCTGACGGTAGGTCAGGCCGGGTCGCCAGGACGGCAGATGGACCTCGTACACCGAGATCGGTGCCTCGTGCAGCGGGCGGCGCTTCGCCCGCTCCTTCATCCACTTCGCGTCCTGCCACGTGTACGACGACCGTGTCACGACCGACGAGGTCGCCGGGGGCACCTCGGTGCGGCGGGCCATCGGGTCGGCGCGCAGGGTGCGGGATCCGTCGGGGCGCGTGATGTCGAACTTGTAGAGCGCCCCCTCACCCATGCCGGGCAGGAACACCTCCCACACTCCGGACGAGCCGAGCGAGCGCATCGGGAACCCGGCGGCGCCGTCCCAGTGGCAGAAGTCCCCGCAGACCCGGACCCCTTGAGCGTTCGGGGCCCACACCGTGAAGCGCGTTCCCTCGACACCCTCGTGGGTCATCGGTTCGGCGCCGAGCGCCCGCCACAGCTCCTCGTGCCGGCCCTCGCCGATCAGATGCAGGTCCAGCTCGCCGAGCGCGGGAAGGAAGCGGTACGGGTCCTGCGTCTCGGACTCGGTGCCGTCGTACGTCACCAGCAGCGTGTAGGCGGGAATCGCGTCGAGCGGCAGGACGGACCCGAAGAGCCCGTCGCCCAGGTCGTCCAGCTCGGTACGCCGCCCGTCCACCATCACCGCGACACCCCTGGCGTACGGCCGCAGCGCCCGGAACACGACTCCGCCCGGCACCGGATGGGCACCCAGCAGCGCGTGCGGATCGTGATGGGCGCCGGACAGCAGCCGCCCCCGGTCCGTGGGGTCGAGCGCGGCGTGCTGCGCCGACGGGGCGGCGGGCTTGGCCCGTCGTACGCGGGTGGATGCGGTGCGGGTCACGGCTTGGGCCTCTCGAAGTGGGGGTGTTGAGGGTGGTCGGAGGGAGTGTCGAGGTCGGTCGGTGGTCGGTGGTAGGGGCCGGCGGTCGGGGTTCGGGGTTCGGGGTCAGGGGTGGTCGGCGAGTCGTCCGACCGCCGCCATCGGCACGGGCAGCCAGTCGGGACGGTGCCGTGCCTCGTAGAGCACCTCGTACACGGCACGGTCCGTCTCGTACGCGCGCAGCAGTTCGGGTTCCTCGCGCGGGTCCCAGGCCGCCGCGACGGCGTACCCCGCGCAGAAGGCCTCCCGGCAGCGCTCCGCCCACTCCGGACGCCAGGGCTGCCGGGAGCGGGCCGCGTAGTCGAAGGACCGCAGCATGCCCGCGACATCGCGTACGGGCGACTGGACACGCCGACGTTCGCTGATCGGGCGGGCGGGTTCACCCTCGAAGTCGATCACCGACCACCGCTGCCCGGCCCGCAGCACCTGGCCGAGGTGGAGATCGCCGTGGATGCGCTGGGCGGGTCGTACCGCCGAGTCCAGGGCGGCGAGCGCGTCGAACGCCGACCTCAACCCGGCCGTGTGCGGGCGCAGTTCGGGCACGGAGCGGACAGCGGCGTCGAGACGTTCGTGCATCGCGTCCGCGAGCCGCTTGTTCCGGTACGGACTCGGCGCGTCCACGGGGAAGGCCGTGGCCAGGGCCAGATGCACCTCGGCGGTGGCCCGGCCCAGTTCGTATGCCTCGCCGGTGAAGTCCTTCCGCGAGCCGAGGGATTCGAGTGCCAGGGTCCAGCCGTCGGAGGCGTCCCGCAGATACGGCTGAAGGACGCCGAGGGTCGCTTCCTGCGGCTCCGAGGTGTGGAACCACGCGGCGGGGGCGGGGACCCGGGTGCAGCCCTGCCGGGCCAGCGCGCGCGGCACCTCGAGGTCGGGGTTGATGCCGGGCTGGACGCGCCGGAAGACCTTCAGTATGAACGCGTCGCCGTACACCAGCGAGGAGTTGGACTGCTCGGCGTCGAGAAGCCGCGGCGCGAGACCGGGCGGCACCGTGCAGCGCGGATCGCGCTCGAAACGCAGCGGTCCGGCGGTGCCCGAACGGCGCAGCCGCTCCAGGAGCAGGCCCGCCGCCTTCGGGTCGTGGAAGGCGTCGTACACGGTGAGGTCGGTCAGCGGGCCGGCGCTCGCCCGGCCGATGAAGGCATGGGCGAGCCGCGGCGGCAGGACCTCCCGCACACCGAGGAGCAGTTGGTAGCAGTCCTCGGCCGCGGGAGTGCCGGTTGCGGCGTGGGCGGGCGGGCCGAGGTGCTCGGTGCGGACGAGCAGATGCAGACACCCCGGGTACAGCTCGGTCGTCGAGAGCAGCGTCAGGTCCGTCACCGGCCTGCCCTTGCCCGCGAACCAGCGCTGCCGCGGCAGCCAGCCGCGCAGCAGGTCGGCCAGCGAGGTCAGCAGCGGAGCGGTGTCGAGGCCGCTCGGACGCTGCAGAGCGGTGTTCGCCATGACGACACGTCCTTTCAGAGGCGGGCGGGCTGTCGAGGGGCACGGGGTCACGATCGCCTCGTGGCGCCGGGCCCGACCGCGGGGCGCAGTCTGAACCAGTAGAAGCCGTGACCGGCGAGGGTCAGCAGGTACGGCAGTTCACCGATGGCCGGGAACCGCACGCCGCCGATCAGCTCGACCGGGTGCC
>NZ_JBIVVR010000032.1:0-2551 GCF_044757755.1 Streptomyces sp. NPDC091209
GAGGTGCTGGACCGGTGTCTGCACCACCTGCCACCAAGCCCTGCCCGCCACAGCACGCACGACGCCAAGATCGAGATAGACCTAACGGAGTCCTAGTAGGCGCCACCGCCCTCGGGGTGAACGGCGATCACCTACCCGTAGGAGACGACGAGCACCGCCAAGAGCGCGGCGATGACCAAAGTCACGGGCAGCGTGGCGGACAGCGCCCCGGTCCCGGCGGCGATCAGGACGAGCACGATCGCCTCGGGCCCGTACGCCACCGAGCTCAGCGCGTCCAGGGACAGGGCGGCGAGCCCTTCAAGACTGGTGAGGTGGTGCCGGTCGCCTTCCCCGGGCAGCAACGGAACCTTCGGCCGCAGTTCGCGGCGGGCCAGACCGTACGCCATCAGGAACCACCTCGCGGTGCGGAGTGCGGGGGATCAAGGCTGTTCGAGGCCAGTGTGACCACGCCACCAGGGCGAGGAGCGTCAAGGACGCGCCAAGGCTTCGCACCTCGTCGGGGAATGCTCCGTGGCTCTGCCGGGGAAGCCTCCTCGTCGGATGTGCGGCCGACCCGTACGACCCGTCCGGCCGGGTCGGGGCCGGCTAGGAAGTGGCGGTCGCCGGAAGGTCGGGGCGGACCGGCAGAGGGTCGGGCGCGGCCGGGACGGTGAGCACCATGGTGAGTCCGCCGCCGGGGGTGTCCTCGGCGTTGAGGGTGCCGCCCATCGCCTCGGCGAAGCCGCGGGCGACCGCGAGGCCGAGCCCGACCCCGGCGCCACGGGGCGCGTCTCCGTACCGCTGGAACGGCTCGAAGATACGATCCTTGGCCGCGTCCGGGACACCGGGGCCCCGGTCCACCACGCGCACCTCCACCCGGTCGGCCATGGCGCTGGCGGAGACCAGGACCCGCTCGCCCGAGGGGCTGTACTTGACCGCGTTCTCCACGAGGTTGGCGACCGAGCGTTCCAGCAGGCCGGGGTCGACGGCGACCATCGGCAGGATCTCCGGGATCTCCAGCTCCACGCTGTCCTCGGGGACTCCGCCGAGCGCCATCGGGACGACCTCGTCGAGGTCGATCTCCCGGATGAGGGGGGTGACCGTCCCGGTCTGGAGCCGGGACATGTCGAGCAGGTTGCCCACCAGATTGTCGAGGCGGTCCGAGCCCTGCTCGATGCCCTCCAGCAGCTCGGCCCGGTCCTCCTCCGACCAGGCCACGTCGTCGGACCTGAGGGAGGTGACGGCTGCCTTGATCGCGGCCAGCGGGGTGCGCAGGTCATGACTGACGGCGGCGAGCAGCGCGGTGCGGATGCGGTTGCCCTCGGCCAGCGTGCGGGACTGGTCGGCCTGGGACTGCAGCCGCTGCCGGTCCAGGACCACCGCGGCCTGGGCGGCGAAGGCGGCCAGCACCCGCCTGTCCTCGGCCGGCAGGACCCGCCCCGACAGAGCCAGCGCCATACGGTCGCCGACCGGAATGTCGACGTCCGCTTCCTCCGGCCGCTCGACACCCGGGCGCTGGCCCACACTGCCGGCGCAGGTCCAGGGGGCCACGTCGCTCTCCCGCTCCAGGAGCGCGACCGACTCCATGGCGAAGGTCTCCCGGACCCGTTCGAGCAAGGCTTCGAGACTGGTCTCGCCGCGCAGCACGCTGCCCGCGAGGAAGGAGAGGATCTCCGACTCGGCGCGCAGCCGCGCGGCCTGGTGCGTACGCCGGGCCGCCAGGCCCACCACGGAGGCCACCGACACGGCGACCCCGACGAAGATCGCGATGGCGACGATGTTCGTCGGGTCGGCGATCGTCAGGGTGTGGACGGGCGGGGTGAAGAACCAGTTCAGCAGCAGAGAGCCCACCACCGCCGAGGCCAGCGCCGGGTAGAGGCCGCCCAGCAGGGCCGCGGCCACCGTCAGAGCGAGGAACAGCAGCATGTCGTTGGCCAGGCCGACTTCGGGTGTGACGCCGGTGAGCAGCAGGGTGAGGAGCGCCGGACCGGTCACACCGACGAGCCAGCCCCAGATGACGCGGGACCGGCCGAGCCGCGTACTCCGGGCCGCTGGCAGTCCGCGTCCCTTGCCCGCCTCGTCGTGGGTGATCAGGTGGACGTCGAGGTCGGGCCCCGAGTCGCGGGCCACCGTCGCACCGACGCCCGGCCCGAACACGTACTGCCATCCCTTGCGGCGGGACACTCCGAGGACGATCTGGGTGGCGTTGACCCCGCGCGCGAAGTCGAGGAGCCCGGTGGGGACGTCGTCGCCGATGACGTGGTGGAAGGTGCCGCCGAGGTCCTCGACCAGGGTGCGCTGGACGGCGAGTTCCTTCGGCGAGGCGTTGGTCAGTCCGTCGCTACGGGCTATGTAGACGGCCAGTACCTCGCCGCCGGCACCCTTTTCGGCGAGGCGTACGGCCCGGCGGATCAGGGTTCGGCCTTCGGGACCGCCGGTCAGTCCGACGACGATCCGCTCCCGGGAACCCCAGATCGTGGAGACCCGGTGCTCGCTGCGGTACTCGGTCAGGTATTCGTCGACCCGGTCGGCGACCCACAGCAGCGCGAGCTCGCGCAGGGCCGTGAGATTG
>NZ_JBIVVR010000033.1:0-1850 GCF_044757755.1 Streptomyces sp. NPDC091209
TGTGATGGGTAGGGGAGCGTCGTGTGCCGGGTGAAGCCGCGCCGGAAGGCAGTGGTGGACGGTTCACGAGTGAGAATGCAGGCATGAGTAGCGATACACACGTGAGAAACGTGTGCGCCGATTGACTAAGGGTTCCTGGGTCAAGCTGATCTGCCCAGGGTAAGTCGGGACCTAAGGCGAGGCCGACAGGCGTAGTCGATGGATAACCGGTTGATATTCCGGTACCCGCTGTGAAGCGTCAAACATTGAACCAGGCGATGCTAAGTCCGTGAAGCCGCCCCGGAGCCTTCGGGCAAGGGGGAGTGGTGGAGCCGACGGTCCGGACCTGCAGTAGGTGAGTGATGGGGTGACGCAGGAAGGTAGTCCATCCCGGGCGGTGGTTGTCCCGGGGTAAGGGTGTAGGCCGTGTGATAGGCAAATCCGTCACACATCAAGGCTGAGACCCGATGCCGAGCCGATTGTGGTGAAGTGGATGATCCTATGCTGTCGAGAAAAGCCTCTAGCGAGTTTCATGGCGGCCCGTACCCTAAACCGACTCAGGTGGTCAGGTAGAGAATACCGAGGCGTTCGGGTGAACTATGGTTAAGGAACTCGGCAAAATGCCCCCGTAACTTCGGGAGAAGGGGGGCCATCACTGGTGATCCGATTTACTCGGTGAGCTGGGGGTGGCCGCAGAGACCAGCGAGAAGCGACTGTTTACTAAAAACACAGGTCCGTGCGAAGCCGTAAGGCGATGTATACGGACTGACGCCTGCCCGGTGCTGGAACGTTAAGGGGACCGGTTAGTCAAGATTCGTCTTGGCGAAGCTGAGAACTTAAGCGCCAGTAAACGGCGGTGGTAACTATAACCATCCTAAGGTAGCGAAATTCCTTGTCGGGTAAGTTCCGACCTGCACGAATGGCGTAACGACTTCTCGACTGTCTCAACCATAGGCCCGGTGAAATTGCACTACGAGTAAAGATGCTCGTTTCGCGCAGCAGGACGGAAAGACCCCGGGACCTTTACTACAGTTTGATATTGGTGTTCGGTTCGGCTTGTGTAGGATAGGTGGGAGACTGTGAAGTGCGGGCGCCAGCCCGTGTGGAGTCGCCGTTGAAATACCACTCTGGTCGTGCTGGATGTCTAACCTGGGTCCGTGATCCGGATCAGGGACAGTGTCTGATGGGTAGTTTAACTGGGGCGGTTGCCTCCTAAAGAGTAACGGAGGCGCCCAAAGGTTCCCTCAGCCTGGTTGGCAATCAGGTGTTGAGTGTAAGTGCACAAGGGAGCTTGACTGTGAGACCGACGGGTCGAGCAGGGACGAAAGTCGGGACTAGTGATCCGGCGGTGGCTTGTGGAAGCGCCGTCGCTCAACGGATAAAAGGTACCCCGGGGATAACAGGCTGATCTTCCCCAAGAGTCCATATCGACGGGATGGTTTGGCACCTCGATGTCGGCTCGTCGCATCCTGGGGCTGGAGTCGGTCCCAAGGGTTGGGCTGTTCGCCCATTAAAGCGGTACGCGAGCTGGGTTTAGAACGTCGTGAGACAGTTCGGTCCCTATCCGCTGTGCGCGTAGGAATATTGAGAAGGGCTGTCCCTAGTACGAGAGGACCGGGACGGACGAACCTCTGGTGTGCCAGTTGTCCTGCCAAGGGCATGGCTGGTTGGCTACGTTCGGGAGGGATAACCGCTGAAAGCATCTAAGCGGGAAGCCTGCTTCGAGATGAGTATTCCCACCCCCTTTGAGGGGTTAAGGCTCCCAGTAGACGACTGGGTTGATAGGCCAGATCTGGAAGGCGGGTAACCGCTGGAGGTGACTGGTACTAATAGGCCGAGGGCTTGTCCTCAGTTGCTCGCGTCCACTGTGT
>NZ_JBIVVR010000034.1:0-1699 GCF_044757755.1 Streptomyces sp. NPDC091209
AGGGCCAGCCGATCATTAACCTGTCGTCTTGATCTTGCTGTTGGGGTTGTTGCATTGAGCGGCGACTCTGGCTCGAAGGGTTGCCAGGGTCGCCGGTGGGGTGGCGGCCGGCGGGATGGTGATGCCATGTGCCTCAAGCAGTCGCCTGATCTTCAGCAGGGTGCGGTGCATGGCGGTGCGGCTGCTGGCGAAGAGCACGGCGAGGGGTTCTGCGGCCAGGTTGACGCGCAGGTGGAGCACGGTGGCCAGGACCTGGTCGTCGAAAGCGAGCCGGGGTGGGCGGCCGCGCCGAGTGTCTCCTTCCGGAGCCAGGGTCTGGATGAGCTGCTGCAGCTGGGACGGGGCCAGGCCGGTCAGCGCGGGATCGGACAGCAGTGCCGGATCCCATGGGGGCTCCCGTGGCCGGCCGCTCCGGGCTGCCGGAACAGCCGGGATCGGCTGAGGATGCAGGACATAGTTCCAGTCGCCGTGGAAGGCGTGACGGGTCAGTGGCAGGGCCGCCATCTCCGCGTCGCCGACACCGACGCCGGTGGGATAGGCATTGGTGTCCAGCTCGGCCTTCACCCGCAGTCCGGTGCGGGTGGTGGTCGCGGCAATGGACTCGAGGATGACCTCGTGGCTGGTCAGCGGGCGGCCGCGCCAGTTCATCGTGATGTGGGAAAAGAGCCGGTGCTCGATCTTGTTCCACTTCGAAGTGCCCGGCGGCAGGTGACAGACCGTAATGGTCAGGCCGGTCTCGGCCGCCAGGCGGGCAAGGTGGAGTTTCCAGGCCCGGGTGCGATAGCCGTTGGAGCCGCCCGCATCGGCGGTGATCAGCAGCCGTGAAGCCTGTGGGTAGTCGGCCTGGCCCTGATCGTGCCACCAGCGACGAATGGACTGCACCGCGAACGTGGCGGTGTCGTGGTCGGTACCGACATTGACCCAGCCTGTATTCGCCGCCAGGTCGTAGACGCCGTAGGGGATGGCCTTGCCCAGCCGAGGGTCGGTGAAGTCGTGGACGTCCACCAGCACTGGTTCCCCCGCCGGCCGCCAGGAGCGGCCCGGATTCTTGAAAGCGCCGATGAGCTCCTTCTTCTTGGCATCGACGCTGATCACCGGCTGCCCATCGTCCCGGTGGCCGCGTGCCTGCTCGTTGAGGTAACGGAACTGGGCGTCCCGATCCGCGTGCTGACAGCCCTCGAGCGTCTTGGTGTTGGCCTGCAGGCTGAAGCCCTCCTCCCGCAGCAGAGCGGCGACGGTATCCGCACCAACCCGATGTCCCTGGCGGGTCAACTCGACCGCCAACGTGCGGGTCGACTTGGTCGTCCACCGCAACGGCGACATCGGATCCCCGCGCTCATCCGGCTCGACCAGTTGCAAGAGCGCGGTTCGCAGCCCGGGGTCGAGGTCCGCGACGCGTTTACGCCCGCCGCCCGACCGCCGCACCCGCCCCAGCAGGGACTGGCCCACCTCCAGATCGAGCATCCCCTTGCGGACCGTCGTCTCACTCACCTTGGCCGTCCGGGCCACGGCCCGGACACCGCCATGCCCCAACCCCCGGGCCTCCGCGGCCATCAGCAAGCGCCGCTGCCGCTCGTTCAGATGCGGGAACAACACCGCGAACTTCACAGCAAGTTGATCACGCGTCTCGTCCGGAATGCGCATACGACATCAACGAGCCCCCGACCCGAAAGCAACACCTTGATGATCGGCAGGCCCT
>NZ_JBIVVR010000035.1:0-1496 GCF_044757755.1 Streptomyces sp. NPDC091209
CGCCTAATGGGAGCTACGGAGCCGGGGAATGCTTGGTTCCGTAGCCGCCAGGAGGTGAGCACTATTGCCGCCGGAAGCACGGACTTCTGCTGTCAGACCGTGCCCCTGCTGGTGGCCGGGAGGCCAGACCGCTGATGGGGTGGCGTGCCCGCCCTGCGGGGCGTGAGCACTGGATCCATTAGGCCGCGCGCCGAGCCTTCCGCAGGCTACGCCGAAGGATCAGGAACGGACTTGGGGAGGGCTTGTTGCTGCTGATCGGTGACGACTGGGCCGAGGACCACCACGATATCGAGCTCCAGGACGAGGCCGGCCGCAAGCTGGCCGCCGCGACCTTACCCGAAGGCGTGACGGGTATCGGCCGGCTCCACGAACTCATCGCCCGTCACGGCGGTGAGCTGGAACCCGGGAAGGTGATCGTTGGCATCGAGACCGACCGGGGCTCGTGGGTTCAGGCCCTCATCGCCTCTGGCTACCAGGTCTACGCGATCAACCCCCGGCAAGTGGCCCGGTTCAAAGAGCGGTATGCCTCCTCCGGGGCCAAGAGCGACAAGGGCGACGCGCACGCGCTGGCCGACATGGTCCGCATCGACCGCGACCAGCTGCGGCCGGTGGCCGGGGACAGCGACCAGGCCCAGGCCGTCAAAGTCGTCGCCCGCGCCCACCAGACCCTGATCTGGGAACGAACTCGCACCTTTCAGCGGCTTCGCAGCACGCTGCGCGAGTACTTCCCCGCAGCCCTAAATGCCTACGCCGACCTCGCTCTGACCAGCACCGACGCGCTGGAACTGCTGATCAAGGCCCCCACGCCGGACACGGCGGTCAAACTGACCCGCACGCAGATCACCGCCGTCTTGACCCGCCAGCGCCGGCGCAACCGCGACGCGAAGGCGGCCACCATCCAGACCGCGCTTCGCGAACGACAGCTCGCACTGCCCGAGCCGGTCACCGCGGCCTACGCGGCCGCCGTGACCGCTCACGCGCGGCTGATCATCGCGCTGAACGAGCAGATCGCCGCGATGGAAGAAGAGGTGAAGGCCCATTTTCTGAACCACCCGGACGCGGAGATCTACCTCTCGATGCCCGGCATCGGAGAGATCACTGGTGCCCGGGTGCTCGCCGAGTTCGGAGACGACCCCGCCCGTTACGCCTCCGCGAAGGCCCGCAAGAACTACGCCGGCACCAGCCCCGTCACCCGCGCCTCCGGCAAGAGCCACACCGTCCAAGCCCGCTACGTCCGCAACAACCGACTCGCCGACGCCCTCCAGCGCCAGGCTTTCTGCGCACTGCAAGCATCCCCCGGCGCCCGCCGCTACTACGACAGACAACGCGCCCGCGACGTCGACTACAACCCCGCCCTGCGCCAGCTCGGCAACCGCCTCGTCGGCATCCTCCACGGGTGCCTCAAAGCCCGCACCTCCTACGACGAAGCAATCGCTTGGTCGCACCACGCACACCCCCAAGCCGCTTGACCTCAAACGGCATGGGGTGTCTGACAG
>NZ_JBIVVR010000036.1:0-1429 GCF_044757755.1 Streptomyces sp. NPDC091209
TAGTAGGACTCCGTTAGGTCTTCCTATCAGTGCTGATCAAGAGCATGTTGGGTGTGTGGACGCACATGAAGTGAACCGTGTCCGGGCGACGTTGGCGTTATACGTCGCTGATGTGTTCGCCTCGGTGCCGCGCAAGGACCAGCGGGCCAAGGGTGACTGCTATCTGCGGGGGCTGATGCTGGACGGACGCCGCAAGTCCATCCAGGCGATGGCCTCGCGGCTGCCGGACGGCAACGAGCAGAACCTGCAGCAGTTCGTGAACCAGTCGACCTGGGACCCCGTGCCGGTGCAGCGGCGGATCAACGAACGCATGCTGCCGCTGATCGACCCGGCAGCCTGGGTGATCGACGATGTGTCGGTGCCCAAGGACGGCCAGATGTCGGTCGGTGTTGCTCCGCAGTACTGCGGAGCCCTGGGCAAACGCGCCAACTGCCAGGTCGCTGTCAGTGTTCACGCGGCGAGCGACACCGCGTCCTGCCCGCTGCAATGGCGGCTGTTCCTGCCCCAGGAATGGGCCTGGGACACCGACCGCCGGGCCCTCACCCGCGTCCCGCCCGAGGTCACGCATCGGGAGAAGTGGCGCCTGGCCCTGGACATGCTCGACACTCTCGCCTCCTGGGGCATGACGCCGCCGGCGGTGGTGGCCGATGCCGCTTACGGCACCAACGCTCATCTGCGGACCGCGCTGGCCGAGCGTGGACTTGCCTATGTCCTTGCCGTCCGCTCGGATGTGAGTGCCCACCCCTTCGGCGCCAAGCCCGTCGCCCCGGCCCGCAACGGGGCCACCGGCTGCTGGCCTCAGCCGCGTTACCGGCAGGCCGCACCGTCCGTGGCAGCCTTGGCCGTCGGCCTCGGACAGCGGGCATTCACCCCTCTCACCTGGCGGAACGGCTCGCGAGGGGCGTTACGCTCCCGCTTCGCCGCCATGCGCGTCCGCCCGGCCGGCAAGGCCGTCGAGCGCCCGATCCGAGCCGCCGCCTCGGCAGAACAGGGCTGGTGGGATGGTGTCCTGCCCGACTGCTGGCTGCTGGTCGAATGGCCCGCCGACGCCGACGCACCGACCGACTACTGGCTGTCCAACCTGCCCGCCGACACCCCCATCACCGACCTGGTCCGTCTGGCCAAGGTCCGCTGGCGCATCGAGCACGACTACCGCGAACTCAAACACGGCCTGGGCCTGGACCACTTCGAAGGCCGGTCCTGGCCCGGCTGGCACCACCATGTCACCCTCGTGACCGCCGCCCATGCCTTCCTCACCGAACAGCGCCTGGCCCCAAAAGTTCCCGCACCGGCCTCACCCTCTACCAAGTCCTCGACACCCTCCAGGACGTCTTGAGGTGCTGGACCGGTGTCTGCACCACCTGCCACCAAGCCCTGCCCGCCACAGCACGCACGACGCCAAGATCGAGATAGACCTAACGGAGTCCTA
>NZ_JBIVVR010000038.1:0-1191 GCF_044757755.1 Streptomyces sp. NPDC091209
CTAGTGAGCTGGTTGTGAGTTGGTTCGGCACCACGTGGGTTGCTTTCCGTACCACTTCACGGGTTCGCATACCTGGTGCCGATTGGCTGCGGTCTGCTGTCGGGTGTGGGTGACAGCAGGCTGGAGCCGCTGGTGCTGAGTGAGACCGAGCGCCAGGTGTTGAAGAACTGGGTCAAGCGCCGTCAGACCGCGCAGGGGCTTGCCCTGCGAGCACGGATCGTGCTGGCGTGTGCGGAGGGCGGGCCGAACATGGCCGTGGCTGCCCGGCTGGGCGTGAACCGCGGCACCGTCGCCAAATGGCGCACCCGGTTCCTCCGTGACCGGCTGGACGGACTGTCGGACGAGCCAAGGCCCGGGGTGCCGCGGACCATCACCGATGCCCAGATCGAGGAAGTCGTGGTCCGCACCCTCGAAGAGGTACCCGAAGGCGGGACGCACTGGTCGAAGCGGGAGCTGGCCAAGGCTGTGGGGATGTCGCCGGCGAGCGTGTTGCGGATCTGGCACGCCTTCGGCCTGCAGCCGTGGCGGACGGAGACCTTCAAGATCTCCCCGGATCCGCTGCTGACCGACAAGGTCCGTGACGTCGTCGGTCTCTACCTCGCCCCGCCGGCCAACGCGGCGGTGTTTGCAATGGACGAGAAACCGCAGATCCAGGCCCTTGAACGGACCGCACCCGTGCTGCCGATGCTGCCCGGAGTCCCCGAGCGGCGCAGCTTCGACTACGTCCGCCACGGCACCGTCGATCTGTTCGCCGCCCTGAACACCGCGACGGGCAAGGTGATCACGAAGCTGTCCGCACAGCACCGGGCCGTGGACTTCCGGGACTTCCTCGACGACATCGACCGCCAGACCGAGCCCGGCCTGGCGGTCCACGTGATCTGCGACAACCTCTCCGCCCACAAGGCACCGGCGGTGCACAAGTGGCTCCTCGCGCATCCCCGCTTCCACCTGCACTTCACCCCCACGTACTCGTCGTGGATCAATCAGGTCGAGCGGTGGTTCGCCGAGTTGCAGCGGCGCTGCCTGGAGCGCGGAGTGTTCTGCTCACTGGACAGCCTCAAGGCCGCACTTGAAGACTGGATCAAGGTCTGGAACGACGAGGCCCGGCCGTTCAAGTGGACCAAAACCGCCGACCAGATCCTCGACCGGATCTGCCGCTACTGCTCACGCATCTCCGAACCAGCTCACTAG